>CAJVYC010000001.1 GCA_913009205.1 uncultured Fluviicola sp.
GGATTATATCAAATGATGGTGTAGTTGTTGAATTAACAAAAGAGGAAAATTTTGAAACTCTTTTCCTCGTATTTCGTCAATCATTTTCAACTTGACTTCAAAAAATTCTTAGACAGATGTTCCATTACATTTTAACTATTCGTTTTACAAACTTACTCTCTTTCGAGCGAATTGCAACGTAATAGATGCCGGGTTCAAATTCCGATAAATCAATCTTTTGATCGATAGTAGTGTCAATTAATAACCTTCCTTCAGAATTAAAGACTTGAATACTATACTCTTGATTGCCTTCAATGAATAAAATTCCAGTCGTTGGATTTGGATAAATCGAAACGGACAACCCTTGTTCAATTAATCCTAATTCGGCAGCATGAATAACTCCAACGGCATCGAGATCAAATCCTCCTGAATCAAAACTGGTTGGATACGGATCGTTGATGATTGTTCCTTGTCCATCGTAGCGCGCATAAGTCGGATCGAGTGTTCCAACAACATCAATTATTTTGACATGCGTAATTGCATTTACGTCCAATCCTGAAGTTAAAGCCAATTCTTCTATGTCAAATGGAGTTCCATGGCGAGCTCTATACTTTCCTGCAAAATTGTTCACATAACGGCAATTTACCGTGTCGAAGTTTGTCAATTGAACCTGTGTCTGAATTTCACTTGTAGATTCAAAACGATAAAAATTAACACCGTCCGAACTTACTTCGACAAAAGCCAATTCTATATAGTGATCTGTAAAACCATTTTCAAAAACAGCGAAGTCAGGCCCTACTCCATTGTTAATAGGCGCTGGAAATGTCAGAACCACCGAACCGCCGTCTCCAAGAGACACAACTCCTGTTCCATCAGCTTCTCCTGTTGCATCGGAATCTATTCCGTACGTTGTGTTTCCAACAGAAGGAACGGGTAAATTCATTGGTCCTCGCGTAACAACGGCATTGTTTGCCCAAGCAATAAAAACAGATGAATCCTTATGAATTGCTGTCGATCCAAGAACTCCCGGTTCTGGCGCAAAACTTTGTCCCCAACTAAGGATCGGAAGGAAAAGGAATATATATTTAATCATAGAAAAGAACTTTTTTTGGATTCAATCCAACATGATAGCTTGTTTCATAAACACCTGCAGGATTGTACTTTCTGAGGTAACCGGTGTTTGTATAATTCATTGCGTCTGAAATATAAATCTTATCGTTAATAGAATTGTAAGAGACGTTGTAGAGCGTAACAACTTCAGATAAATCAATGAAATTGGCTGATTCGATTATTTCGCTACTTGCATTAAATACGCTTACTGAATTGGCATCAAAGACAAGAAAATTTGAATTCATTGGTGAAATTCCATTGATGTCAAAAGCAAATGACTCTACAAGAACATCCGTTGTTGAATTGATACGCTTCAATCTCGATGGAACAGCTCCATAATCACCCCTAGAGACAACATAAACATCGCCTGAAGCATCCGAAACAACTTCCCCTGGATTAATTCCTACCGTGATCTTCATCAATTCAGCATTTGTGGCCAAGTTAATTACAGAGAGCGTTGAATCTACATTTGGGAAGTTCAATCCACCCGAATTAGCGACATATAATTTGCCATTAGCAACTGCCAATCCTTCGGGATTATTTCCAACAGGAATTCGAGATGTCACGATCAATGAGCTAGTGTCAATAACATCTACAAAACCGTCATAGCAAGTCACGTAAGCATTTCCACCATAAAAAGCGATAGATCTTGGCTGCTTGGCAACTCCTCCACTTTCCATTTGAATTTGCTTAATAGAGGTGAAATCTGAGGCGGATAACACTTCGATTACACTGGATACATTTACAACGACATAAATTTTCCCTCCATAACGCTTTATATCATTTCCAGTATCTCCAATTTGACGGTTTGTTCTCGTCACGAAATAAGAGTTGTCAATTACTCCAGAAGAGAAATCAATCCATGAAATTGAGGAGTTGTTTTGTTGATACAATCCTTCGCAAAGAACCAAAGTTCCATTGCCTAAATTCGGAGCAGTAGCTGGACATTTCGTCTCGTCCTTTTTACAGGAAAAGAGAATAAATCCTATAACTATTAGGCTAATTAAGCGCATAACTCAATGAGATTAAATAGTTTCTTCCTGGCATCACAAACGACCGCACATAGGCGTATGATTGATTAAAAACGTTCTTTACGTTTGCCTGTATTTTAAATTCGTTTTGCTTTTTCAATTGGAAAGTATAATGAACTGCGATGTCCGATATCAAATACCCTTGAACTAAATTCGATTCGGTATTTTCATTCAAAGCGTAGCGCCCGCCTGTGAAATTGTTAGATAGTCTACAACCGAAATTCTTAATTGTCATTCCAACATCAAAATTAGCCATATGCTCAGGTGTATACGCAATTTGATCACCAAAATTCAAAGATCCTTCCGTAATATCAATTGCTTTTTGATACGTATAATTGGCCGTCATTTTATAGTTGGACTTTTTTAATTTCCATTCAAATTCGGCAGAAACATCTCCTCCAAAAACATTTACATTCGTTACGTTCTGCATCGACCATACGAATAAGTTTTTAGTTGGGATCGCAACGATCTTATTGTTCACTCGGTTGTAATAAAGAGAAGTCCGAATGACCAAATCCTTTTTTATATTTTCAACAGGAATCATGCGAAGCATATAAATGAATTGGTGCGCTGTTTCGGGCAAAAGTGAAGAATTCCCGACGCTATTGTAGTACAACTCATTAAATGATGGCATTCTAAATGAGTTCTTGTACGTTCCTGTATGCTGATACTGAAAATTTCTGACTTCTCTTGATTGATAACTAAAAAACGGATTCGCTTTGAACATTTCACGAGAACTTGATCCAAGATTTGTATTTTCATTCACATACTGACCAGAAACCATCAAGGTAAAATTTCCAATCAGGGTGTTTTTCACAAATGAAGTCACGGCTTTTGAATGAAAACGAATTGGATTGGACAAGGAAGAATCGCTTGAAACGAGATTGCTTGCCGTCTGTTCTATTCCACCTTCAAAAACATAGTTTTGGAATTGCTGTCTTTGAAATTTCAATCCGAGAGTGGCGTTTCTATTGAGATAATCGACATTTATTTTTCCCGCAGTATTCAAATACGTCGGGTCGTTGTAATTTAAATTGTTTTGATTGGCATTTCCGTAAACATTAAATCCCACCTTTTTATAGATCCAATGGGCTCTGCCGTAAATGAGATTATCATTCGTCTTTAACCTTTCGTCGGCAGTTTCATTGTAAAGAATGACGGCGCCTGGCAAGCCTTGCTGAATGGTCGAGCCTTTATATCCGACATAGAATCTGCGGCCTTCTTTCGTTTTATATTGGACTTGTGCACCAAAATAAAGATCGCGGTAATCGTTGTTTTTTCGTTCCCCTTCAAATTCAGTTAAGCCATTCAAGAAGGTATAATTGTAATTTCCATCTGCTTGTCGGAAGCTTCCAAATGCAGAAAACAACCAATTTTTCCCTTTTAATTTTGAACCGGAAACATAAGTATCTTTTCTGTTGAAAGAACCGTATTTAACTGTTGCTCTTAGTGATGACTTTCTATCGTAATAACGACGAAATGAATTCAAACTAATAACGTTCCCTGTAATCTGAGCCGATATAGGCAGAAACAGAGAGCCTAGCGAAACAGAATTGAGGTTCACAGAACTCACTCCATCACTTTGAATTTGTCCTAAATTAATTTGGCCAGATTGTGAATTGTGAAGCATTACTCCATCCAAAACAATACTCGTATGCCCGCTTCCCATTGAGTGGTGCGAAACTGTTTTCAATCCGCCCAATCCGCCGTAAGACTTGACGTTTACACCTGGAAGCTTTGCTATCAAATCACCAGCATCATCAGCGGCAAGTTCTTCAATATCTTTTTTTCCAATTTCGAACTCAATCGGTCGAAGTTTTTTATAGGCTAAGGTCGGAATTGATATATAAATCTCGCCAATATCCTGATGTTTAATATGATCAAGATAAACAGCGTTAGAATCAACTTTTGTCGTGTCAATTTGGCCAAAACCAAGAAACGGGAGCGCTAGAAGCACTCCCGCAATAATTTTTTTTTTATTTAATGAAATCATTGTTTAATGAATCGATTCGTATACGAACCAGATGCATTAACAAGTTGAATTACATAAACACCGTTTGAATAGTTTGAAACATCCAATTGAGAAAACGAAACATGATCTTCAGAATAAAGGATTTCTCCTGTCAACGAAGTAATTGTAAGATTTCCTTGTTCACCCTTAATCATTAATTCATTTGTTGCAGGATTTGGATACATTGAAACGTTATTCAATTGATTTTCATTAAAGCCTAAACCGTATTTCACACTAACATTGTCGACGGCGAAATAGGTAGGCGTATTAATAAAACCACCTGTCGTATCTGACGATTCAATTTTAAAAGTAACCGTTGAAACGGGAGCTGAAAACGTCGTTAAATCAACTTTCAACCAATCGTCGGAAATGTAATCTTGTGTATTGTCAGCAAAACGATAATCAGCCAAGTAAACTAAGCTCGAATCAAATATATTCCCGAATTCATCTGCACCATACACCCAAACACGGTAAAAATCTTCACCATTTGATCCATCAGGAATGTTTCCGTGAATATCTCCACTCACGGATGTTCCAAACTCCTTACCGTATCCTCCTGCATCACCGCTCAGCATGGAAAGTGCAGAATATGTCGCGTTGGCGATATAAAACGAATCAATCGAAATGTATGAGGTTGTCGCCGAAATAAACCCATTGGAATAAAGCATAGCGAATGTTTCTGAATTGTCCGCTCCAGATCCTGGATATGCACTGTATTGATTTCCAAAACCAGGTGTAACGACATCGTTCATGTTGGAAATTGAAAATTCTGACCAATAACCGCCCCAAGCAGTGTCATAAAAATTTGTAAGGATTACATCCCCACCAAGGAATTCAAACTCCCCACCAACTCCACCTGACCCATTGTCAAATGAGTTTGGTGCTAATCCGAAAGATTCGAAATCGATTGTTTGTGCTTGCGCACTTGCTCCGATAAATAGAGCTGTTGCTAAAACGTAAAGTTTTTTCATCGTAAAATAATTTAAATAAGTTAAACGTGAAAAAATCAGGTAAGAGAAAATGGTACTGCTCGCGATCAGTACTAAATCCGACTTTAATCTGAAGTCCTCTTTAATAATTGACTAGGGCAAGTATTCTGACTCATACCTTATCGATTTTGTCTTCCCAACCGTCGGGTGACGGTCAGTGACTTATTAAAATCGACTCTTAGTATTTACAGCTGCAGATACAGTTTCGGATTTACACCGAATTCCTTTTTTCATTCCCTAAGCAAGCCTAGAGAAACCAAAGTCATGACAAAAGTACAACAAATATTATGATTGAAACTAAGAACTTTTACAATTGACTTGTAATAGGCTATTCTTTTGGCATTTTCAATATGTTCTTCTTGTTCTTATCAACAGAATACGTGTATTGAAGCATAACAGTTCTAGGTTGCTCAATTTTCAATGGGCGAAGAGAATAAACATTGTTCATGATATTCGTTCCAACAACAGCTACCTTATGATGATCATTCAATCTGTATGAAAAACGCGCATCAAAAATCCAATTCCCATGTCGGTGTGAATTGTAAAAATCCATGTATTCAATATCCTGAACATATACCATTCCATCAGTCAAGTCTTCAAATTCACTGATCACGATATCCATATTTTCAATTTTAGAAAAATACTTAAAACTTCCTCCAATACTGAATTTCTCTTTGATTGTCACCTCAACGTCAGCCTTTAAATTATGAAGGAACCTGTATTTCAAAATTCCTCTTGATGGATCCAAAGACGTTGTGTTAAAAGTGTAATCCTTTTTATAAAACGTAGTATCAGCTCCATAAATGTAATCCGGTGTTAATGACTTTGGAACAATATAGTTGTAGCCTGTCATAAATGTCATTTCAGCATGTTTCCCCAATTTGGCTTTTCCAGTAAATGAAAAATCAAGCCCCAAAACTCTAGACTCTCCGGTATTTAAAAATTTAAAGCCTGCAAAGCCTGGTACCGAAGGATCACCCCAAAAACCAAACATGTATTCGATAGTATTTTGATACTCTTGCCAGAATCCAGCGAGATCTAAATAACCATATACTCCACCAATTTTAATTCCTTGCTTAACTCCGATCTCCGCGTTCCAACTGCTTTCAGGTTTTAAATCTGAATTGGGAAATACTCCAAAATTCCCAATCCCAGTTCGTATAAAACGCTCAGTGATTGTCGGAAATCTAAACCCTTGACCATAAGAAGCTCTCAAATAAGTCTCTTGGTATATCTTCAAACTTGTTCCTGCTCTGAAAATTGGTTTTAAAGCAGTTATTGAATCATTTAGTTGAAAATACTCTACCCGTCCACCAACTGAAACATTGAGTACTTTTTTAATCTTTTTCTCTAATTGCGTATACGCCGAAACGTTTAGTAAAGTATTATTTGGACTTCCTGACCCGATGTACATATTCGCTTCAGAATTGACGTATTGCGCTGTGAATCCACCGATAAAGTCAAAGTCAACCAAAGATTTGTATTGCTTTTTAAACATATAATCACCGTAAAAAGTAGTCGCCTTATTGGATTGATTCGCGGTCATTTGATTGTCCGAATGCAACATCCTACCTCTGAATTGATGCTTCCCATTGGATTGAGTCATTAAATTCAAAAATGGATCTAGATGAAAAATCCATTGATTTTGTAGAATCATAGCTCCAGGATAGGCTTGAAAAAGTTGTGCGGAATCGCCTAACCAAGCAAACGCCATATTGGACTGAGAAACCATTGCGTTTCCATTAATTCCATAATTCATCCCTCTATATTTCTTAGATCGATGACGTATATTAAAATTTACTCTTGCTCTTTTACTAACCATTTGAGAGTTTCGGAAATTCGTTATCGAATCAGCAAATTGAGACACTTGAATATTTGAATCTTCAACTGGAGGACCAATATATCCATGATCATAGTTTAAGTTTCCACCTACAACTATATCCCAATTTTTAACTTTTCTTGAGTGTAAGAAATTCGCTCCTGAAATAAGAGGTGTATCATCCCACCAAGTTGCACCTGCAACGTTGGGTTTAGAATAAAACCCTGAATAAACGTTTACTTTTGTTTTTGGTTTATTCTTAGGGAATGCCGTTCGAATATGAATCGACCCAGATAAGGCAGAACTCCCTGATAAAACCGAAGCAGCACCTTTTATAACTTCTATTTGATGTATGTTTTCAACTGGAATAAACCCCCACTCCGGCCGTCCCGAATCTCCAGAAAGCATTGGCATATCATCAACAATTACTGCTACTTTTGATCCCACACCAAAGGTAAATCCACTCCCACCTCTAATTTGAGGTTCACCATCAAGAATATTTAACCCTGGGGTTTGATCAAGCGCAGTTTCAATGCTTCTAGTATTTCTATTTTCAATCATTTCCGGCTTAAGAATCTCCATAGAAACCGTTTGATCTTCTAGGGGCTTGTCAAATTTCCCAACCTTAACCGTAACATCATCTATCTCTTGATAGATAGGTTCAAGTTTGATATTACGTGTAATTGTATCGCCCTCCAATATTGTTACAAAGAAAGTATCAGTAACCATAGATGTGTATCTGCATATGATTCGACATTTACCTTTAGGAAGCTTTAAGAAAAACGTTCCATTATCATCCGTATTATCCCCACGAGTAAAATCAGCTCGATATATTACTGACGCTCCAAATAAAGGGTCGTCATTATTATCCGTGACTCTACCTGTTAAAGTTCCCTGTTGAGCATTCGAAATAAATGCTGTGCTAATTATAAATAAAATTAAGAAGTTTCTCATAGCAGTAAAAAAGGGTCTAGACAATGCCTAGACCCTTCAAATTTAAGTTTTTTTCCTATTCGATTCTAATACTTAAGAATTTCGAATTTGTATATTTTATTTTCTGTAAGGATGTGTACAAAATAAACACCAGGGTTTGCATCAAATGCAATGTTAGATTCAACATCACCAGTTTGAAGAACTTGCCCCATAGTGCTGTAAATAGAATAATCACCATCCAATTCAACCAAAGAATTCACTGTAATTGTATTTGAAACGTTATCCATAGAAACAACAACATCATTTTGATCTAACTCAGAAATCCCGATTCCACCAGTTGGATTGTAAATCAATTCAACATCATCAATATATAACTCATCACCTGCATCTCCTCCGCCAGGAGTTTCATTTGTAGTAAACGTTACTAAGATATAATCGTTAACTGTTGCAGGTCCAGAATAATCAAATGCAACAGCGAATCTTCCCCATCCATTTGTAGCTGGGTAATTAACGACTGCAGAACCAACCAATTCAGCAGCAGAAGCAGCATCTTCAGGATCTTGATAATCATAATTAGTATGAATCGAAGCTTTCATTCTTGCGTTACCAGACCCTCCACTTGGTATGAACTTTGCCCAAAAAACAATTGAATCAGGAGTGTCAGTCAATACTTGAGAGAAATCAGTGTCTCCAGTGAAAGTTTTATTGTGGTTAGAAGGATCATTTGCAGTAGCACTATTCATTTGAATTTGTCCTAATGTCACATTTCCATTCGCAACAATACCAAAAATACTTGTCGAGAACAAGCGGCAAGAAGAGAATCCAGCAGACCCAGGTCTAATATCAGAAGACTCATCGCATTGATCCCCTGCAGCAAAAGCAAAAGTACCAGCCGCAGTTAAAAAACTATTCCAGTTGTCAGGCTCGTCATTATTTGCCCAGTTTTCCATGTCTCCGTTTCCAATTTGCTGCTGAGCGAATAATGCTCCAGAAGTTAATGCCAACGCAATAATTAGTATTATTTTTTTCATATCTATGGTTTATTATTTAGGCAAATATAGCATTAAACGTTTTCATTCAATACTTCAAAATGTTAATTGGCAACTCTATTTTTATAATTGATATGGATTTTGACCAACGTCATCAAAATTTAGCGCATAACTATAATTAAGTAACTTGCAGAAGTGTTTGATGAAATTCAAAGTTAAATGGTGACGGAATGGTCGTGATCAGTTGCTTAACCGTGTGGAATTTTCGAAAAACTTAAAAACAAACACCTCGAGTAAAATCGAATTATTCATTGATGACTTAGACACCTTGATTAAAGTCGAGGAATGAGTTCAATTTTAGTATTTTTGATCCAATGATTTCAGATTCAAATAACGTGAAAGCGGGCCTCCCAATTATGGAGCAATTTTACACGATTCAAGGAGAAGGTTTTCACAGCGGAAAAGCAGCCTATTTTATACGAATAGCAGGATGCGACGTGGGTTGCGTTTGGTGCGACGTAAAGGATAGTTGGAACGCTGGTGACCACAAATACCAAACAGTTCAATCATTAATTGACAACGTTCTCGAAACCAAAACGAATTTTTGCGTTATCACGGGTGGAGAACCTTGTATGTACGATTTAAATGAACTCACCAACTTATTGAAAGAAAACGGAATTGAAGTGGCCTTAGAAACCTCAGGCTGTTATGAACTGAAAGGTCAAATCGATTGGTACTGCTTCTCTCCTAAAAAATTCAAAGCACCTTTGGAGAATGCTTATTTAAGCGCAAATGAACTTAAGGTTATAATTAGCCATCCATCTGATTTTGAATGGGCAGAACAACATGCTGCGAAAGTTTCAAAAGAGTGTAAATTATACCTCCAACCGGAATGGTCGAAACAGGAACGGTTTTTGTCTAAGATCATTGACTATGTAAAGGAAAATCCAAATTGGAACATTTCTTTGCAGACCCATAAATTCATGAACATACCTTAATTATGAAATACATATTTATTCTATTCACGCTTTTTTTATTCACTAATTGCGCTACATCGCAGGGTTACTCAACAGGTAATAAAAAAGCCATTAAGTATTTTGAGCTCGCTTTGAAGGCTCCACGTGAATCAAAAATTGAAGGAACGAACACACCAAATTTCCCGGCTGGATTGGAAATTCTAAAGAAGGCTTTAGACAAAGAGCCTAATTTCTGGGAAGCACATGTATTGGCAGGTGAATTCGAGGAGAACATGAATAATTATGAATCTGCGATTGACCATTATAAAAAAGCGTTAGCGATCAATCCAAACCACACGAGAACAGGAAGCACTTACTTTTACTTGGGCAATTTACAACATGCAACAGGTGATTATGACAATGCGATTCGAAACTTGGACATCTTTATGAACAATAGAAGTGCGAGTCCAGAACTTCAAGCCGTGGCAAGTCAAACAAGACGTAATTGTATTTTTGCGCGTGATGCCATATTAAACCCATTGCCGTTTGATCCTATTAATGCTGGACCTGGTATCAATACGACTCAACCGGAATACTTCCCGACAATTACTGTCGATGGAAAAACAATTTTGTTTACTCGAAGAATTAAAGACGGTAGTGTGCGTCAATCCTTCAAGGAGCAGGAAGATTTCTTTGTTTCTCAATTGATCCAATATCAATGGGCGACTGCTGTTCCAATGCCGACAAATGTAAACACAGTAAACAACGAAGGAGCTCCAACAATTTCTGCCGATGGAAGAACCTTGGTGTTTGTAGGATGCCCTGACATAGCGGGAGAGTATGGTGTAAATAGAAAAGGACGCGGAAGCTGCGATTTATTTATCACGCGTCGATTAGGAGCCAAATGGACGAATCCTGAAAACCTTCCGGGAATGCTAAACTCAATGCATTGGGAAACACAACCGTCGTTATCTTCGGATGGAAAAACAATGTATTTCATTCGTGGTTTAAGAGGAAGAAATGGATCGAATGATTCTGATATTTACGTTTCTTACAAAGATGAAAACGACAATTGGGGCAATCCCATTCGTTTACCGGATCACATTAACACGAAGGAAAAAGAGGAATCAGTTCTAATTCATCCCGACGGTAAAACACTTTATTTCGCCTCTCGAGGTCATATTGGAATGGGAGGATCGGATTTGTACGTTACAAGAATGGATGATCAAGGAAACTGGTCCATGCCTAAAAATCTAGGATATCCAATCAACACGAAGTATGATGAAAATTCATTAATGGTCTCTCCAGAAGGTGAAGTTGCATTCTTTGCTTCCAATCGAGATGGAGGGTATGGCGATTTAGACATTTACTATTTCACAATGCCAGAGTCTATGCGTCCGACTAAAACATTGTATTTTGAAGGATTGGTTTACGACATTAAAACAAGAGAGCCGCTTCCTGGGAAATTTCAATTGATTGATTTAGCAACTGGAAAAGAAGTAATGTCGGCGAAGGCAGATCCCGTGACCGGTGAATTCGTTGTTCCGCTTCCAGTAAATAAAGAATACGCATTAAATGTTCAATATTCTGGATATGCATTCTTCACGCAAAACTTCGACATGGAAAATCCTGACAACTTGGAGGCTATTCACTTGGACGTTCCGATGGTACCTTTAAATGGTGAAAATAGCGAAGGAATTCCATTGGCAAACGTTTTCTTTGATGTGAACAAGGCCACCTTGAGGCCTAAATCCTTTGTTGAACTAAACAAATTGGTTGAATTCATGATGACTTATCCAAAGGTTAAAATTGAAATTGGTGGTCATACAGATGTTCGTGGATCAAACAACCTTGTTCTATCTCAAAGCAGAGCAAAAGCTGTTTATTCTTATTTGATTTCGAAGGAAGTTCCAGCTGAACGAATGATCTTCAAGGGATACGGAAGTACAATTCCAATTATTACATTGGCGGAAATTGAATTACTGTCAACGGATAAAGCCAAAGAGAAGGCACATCAAGCGAACAGACGTACCGAATACAAAATATTGGCTGAATGATTCATTTAATTCGTTTAGCGCGACCGCTAAATTTGCTTATTATCGCTCTGACAATGTACGGTCTGGGTTGGTACCTCAATGACGCCGTTGAATATTCGGAAAACACCGACGTTCAAAGTGTTTACTTTTTCCTTCTTGTCTTTTCAACAGTCTTAATTGCTGCTGCCGGTAATATCATTAATGATTACTTCGATGTAAAAGCAGACAGGGTAAACAAACCCGAACGGCTTATTATCGGCAAGCACATTAAACGTCGTGTCGCTATTGTCGCGCATTGGGGATTGAATTTCTTGGCATTTAGTATTGCCATTTTTTTGAGTTGGAAACTAGAAACCTACTGGTACGTTTTCATCCATTTGCTATCTATTAATATCCTTTGGTATTATTCATCGTACTTCAAGCGTAAATTGTTTACGGGAAACATTCTAATTGCTGGTCTGACGGCACTCGTTCCTCTTTTAGTGGGACTGTATTTTTACCAGAGCCATCAGCTGTTAGAGAGTCCAAATCAGAACTATTTTATTTATCCTTTCGACAAATTTCGCGGCGATAAGTTCATTGTTTTTCTTTCTTTCGCCTTGGCGGGTTTTGCCTTCTTATTAAACTTCGCTAGAGAAGTCGTGAAAGATATGGAAGACGTTGAAGGAGATCAATTAATTCGAGCAAAGACAGTTCCAATTGTTTTTGGATTCAACAAATCGAAATTGGCCATTTCTACAATTCTTTTTTCTGCTATTGCTGCAATTGCGTTTTTCTTCTTGCAATTCAAAGGAATCGAACCCATCGTATTTCTTTTCGTTGGATTTTCGACCTTATTAATTATTATCGCGTTTGTTCTCTTGTTAAAAGCGAATGAAAAGGCGAACTATAAAATGATTAACGCTTGTATCAAACTAGCGATGGTCTTCGGGCTCCTCTCTCCTATTTACTGGAAACTTCTTATCATTTATGGATAAATTAAAGATTGTTCTTGGCTCAAAATCACCTCGACGTCAATCATTGGTAAAAGAACTAGGTTTCGAAGTTGAAATTCGAATGAAGGAAGTCGAAGAAGTATATCCAGAAACGTTGGCGTTGATTGATGTTCCTGAATTCTTGGCCAAACTGAAGGCAGAACCTTTAAAATTGGCATTAAAAGACAATGAGGTTCTTTTGACTTCCGATACTGTTGTGATTCACAATGGCAAGTTGCTGGGAAAGCCAAAAGACCGCGAGGATTCCATTCAGATGCTAAAACGTTTGTCTAATTCATCACATACCGTAGTTACGGGCGTAAGTCTTATTTCAATTAAAAATTCGCATTCTTTTTCATCGCATACAGAAGTTTACTTCTCCGAGATTTCGGATGAAGATATCGTTGCTTATGTTGATCAATATACACCTTTCGATAAGGCGGGCTCTTATGGCATTCAAGAATGGCTCGGATACATTGGCGTTAAAAAAATTGAAGGTTGCTACTACAATGTAATGGGACTGCCACTTCACGACACCTACAAAGCGCTTAAAGCTAATTTTATATAATTATGGCTGAATGGGTTACAGTTTATAAGGAGCAGAATTTTACGAATGCGCATTTGATTAAATCATTTCTTGAATTTGACGATATTGAGGTTCAATTGTTGGATGAACTAACGACTCAAACAGGCTCTATTTATTTTGCAGCTTCAGGTGGCGTCCGCATACAAGTTCAAGAACCGGACGTAACAAAAGCATTGCAGATTCTTAAGGAAAAAGGATATGGTAATCCAGACGTTGACAAGTCAAATCAATTGTTTAATTCCCTTGGTAAATTTTCAAAGAAAATTCCATTCCTTAAAAAAATGCAAATTGAGGTTGCTGTCTTCACATTAGCTTCAATTGCAGTCTCCCTCGTGTTGATTGTTATTTTTTTATTGACGAGAGAATCAACAGAAGAGATTATTGTAAATCATAGATGGAAAATTGTTGAAGTCAAGCACAACCATCAAATTATTGAAAGGGATTATAGCAATGGTATACTGATCAATTTTGACTCTGATCTTGATCTGATACGCTTCAAAGAGGATTATTCCATTTACTTCTCCGATTATGGTCAAGGAAGTGCAGAGGCCATATGGAAAGTCGATGGAGATAAAATGACTTTTAAACCTTATGACCGGTCTTCAATTCATAAAACTCAAGAGCACATTTTCTTTAAAACTTTTAAAATAAGTATGGAGAAAAAGTATATGATTTTAGATTCACCAACAACGAAAATAACTTGTTTACAAGCATATTAATATGATTCCATTTTTTGAATGGTAAAGCTTGTTTATTTTCTCGTACTTTTATCATCTCAATCTAAAACTCCAAACACCATCTTAGCACTCGACAAATACTTCACGCCATTCAAAGCTTCAATCAATGGCTTAAAAGTTCCATCTAAATTTACGTATCCGTTTTTTTACGATCCAAACCCATTAAGTGTAATTGCGGCCGAAGAGCTTCAAGCTTACATTCAAAATGAAATGGATTGGGACCATGATTTTGGTTTAGATCCTGATTCGGATTCTGGAGCTGGAAAAATGTTCGGTGTTCTAGTGGTTCAAAATAAAGAAGGCGAATTGGGCTATTTATCATCGTTTTCAGGGAAAATTTCCAATTCAAATTTGCACTTAGGCTTTGTTCCTCCAGTTTTTGACATGCTTGACCCAAATGGTTTTTTCGTTCGAGATATGGATGAACTAAGCGAGATTAACAGGTTTACAGCGGAGTTATTGAGCAATCCCGAAGTAGAGATTCGAAAAAAGTTCGCTGATGAATGTATCACTCAGTCCAAAATAGAAATTGAAGCCCACCGGGAGGCAATGCGAGTTGCTAAGGCCGATCGAAAGATGCGCAGAATGGAAGGCGATATTGAAATGACAGGTGATGCGTTTAAAATACTTGAAAAGGAACTTTCGAAGGAAAGCTTGATGTATAAGCATCAATTAAAAACCTTGACCGAAAATTGGAAGGATAAGATTGATGAAGCTCAGTCCAACTTATCGGAAGTAATGAGGAAAATCAATTTTCTGAAAAAGGACCGTAAAAAGAAATCAAACAACTTACAGCAAAAACTCTTTAGTCAATATGATTTCCTGAATCAAAAGGGCAAATTGAAAAACGTTGTGACCATTTTTAAGAATACAGCGGTTAAAGTTCCCCCTTCTGCAGCAGGGGAATGTGCGGCACCAAAACTATTGCAGTTTGCGTATCAAAATAATTTAAAACCGATTGCCATGGCTGAGTTCTGGTGGGGACGCGCACCAAAATCTGAAATTAGAAAACATGGATTCTTTTACCCGTCATGTCGCGGAAAATGCGAACCAATTCTCAATCACATGCTGGTTGGTCTTGATGTTGAAGACAATCCGTTATTAATAATACCTGTAGGACTTAAGGCGCCCGAGATCGTTTTTGAAGACGACGATATCTTGGTTATTAATAAACCGGAAGGAATGTTGTCCGTGAGAGGAAAAACGGACTTACCTTCAGTTCAAGATTGGGCGCATAGAAAATACCCCAACTCCCAAGGACCAATGATTATACACCGCCTAGACATGGCAACATCTGGAATCCTAATCCTTTCAAAGACAAAAAAAGCCAATAAAGAAGTTCAGGCGCAGTTCATACAACGAACGATTAAGAAACGTTACGTTGCCATTTTGGAAGGGATTATTAAAGAAGACGAGGGCATTATTGATTTGCCGATGCGTCAAGATTTCAATGACCGGCCTAAACAGCTTGTTTGTCACGAAGATGGTAAACCTGCGAAAACACGATTCAAAGTCGTTGAGCGCGTAAACAATACGACCAAAGTTCACCTCTATCCTATTACGGGAAGATCGCATCAACTTCGCGTTCATGCGGCGCATACAGATGGCTTGGGTTGTCCAATCGTCGGTGATGACTTATATGGAACTAAAGGCGTGCGATTACATTTACATGCTGAGTACATTGAGTTCGATCATCCGATCAGTAAAAAACCATTAAAACTAAAAGTTAAAGCGGAGTTTTAATTCCGAAATAGAAAATCATATATTCACAGAAAAAATTCTAATTAAAATGAGATACCTTCTTCCCATATTTGTGATTGCTTTGGCATTTTCATCCTGCAAAAAGAAGAAAGCCGAAGAACAAGCTATTGCTGACGAAACAACTATTCAGAATTATATCACTGAGAATGGCTTAAACGCTATCCCCACGGGAACGGGACTTTACTATGTAATCGATGTTCAAGGAGCTGGACTGCCATGTACAAGTGAATCTACAGTTGTAGTTGCCTACTCGGGTTATTTCTTAAGCGGAACTGTTTTCGATGAAAGCGAGCCAACTGGCGTTGAATTTGGTTTAGCAAATGTTATTGCAGGTTGGACGGAAGGTATACCTTACTTCAAAGAAGGAGGAACAGGAAAGCTTTTGGTTCCTTCAGCATTAGGGTACGGACCCGATGGAAATAATACGATTCCAGCAAATTCTGTTTTGATTTTTGATATTGAATTAATTTCTGTCGTTCAATAAGCTCAATTCATTGCGAGTCCTAATTCTGAGCGCTGCAATTAACACACAAGTTTACATTTCTTTTTCAAGTTGAACCTTTCACTTGACCGTTCTATCAATCTATGAGTTTCAAATTGTTCGAGGATCAATTAGCACATTTTATAATTCTCGCAAAGAGAACATTAGTTCAAGCAAAGATGACTTGGCGGCTTCAAATAGATTCAACTTTTCAATTCTAGTATCATTCTGGTGCGCATTGCTCACACAACTCACTTCTACTAAATAATCCTATTTAATTTGATAAGCCCTGGGCTGAAGAGCTGTGATAGTAATCTGAATAGAAAAGTATAGAACAAAAAAAATCCACCCCTAAGGATGGATTTTTCAATTCATAGATATTTTTATAAATATCAGAGATTAGTCAACTTTAACGTTAGTTGCGTTCAATCCTTTTGGACTTTCTTCAACTTCGTAAGTTACTTTGTCTCCTTCTGTAATTTCGTCGATAAGATTATTTGCGTGAACAAAAACATCTTTACTTCCATCTTCTGGTGTAATAAATCCAAATCCTTTTGAATTATTAAAAAATTTTACTGTACCGTTACTCATAATATATTTTTTATTTGAGCTTCAAAAGTACTAATTAATTCTTTAATGTTGATAAAAAATGAAAAGTTATACATTTTTTTTTTTTCGACAATCGTTAATTATCAACATATTAAGTAGTAAATACGCCCTATTAAAATCTACACAATCATTTTTTTAAGATTATAAAATCGCCTAAACCACCCTTTAACAGTGGTTTTTAGTAATATTCGCTTCAATAATTCAAGATCTTTATCCTTTACCTGCATCAGATGGAATAAATGTTCTCCATCAAAGCAAGTATTTAGGAAATAATTACTGTAATTTTTCTTCTCTTTTGTAAGAAATCGAATGGTATGGACCCCCGTATTATGTTTTTCGCCATACAAAAAGAGTACTTTATCTGAAAAATCAGAACACAACGACGAAACATAACCGAACTCATTTTTAGAGTTCAGGAAAAACTCAATCTTGAATTACTTGAATTTTAGAACCCCACTCTTTCTAAGTTGAAAGGTTGAATCATTTCCATTGCTTTTAGAGAATGCTGAATAGTATAGCCTAACTCTTTATACTCAGAATACGTATACTTTAAATCTACCGGCTTATCGAAAAAGAAGCTTTACTGAGTAAATCGAAATTGTAAGTAACAATACTAAAACCAACTCCATTGATCGGACCCATCAACTGTAAAATAAGTATCGCACCGATTACGACGGCTGTTGAATTCATGTTTAACCCAACCAAAGCGACCAAAATCGCAAAGGTTGAAACCTAATTATTCGTTCCTTTAAACACTACCCCAGATTCAATAGTATTGTGAATAACAGCGTGATCTTTCACCTTACGATTGAAGCGTAAAGTTCGTATAACCGAATTTAATAATTTATGTGCGTTCATTTGTTACATTCGTTTAGGTACGTTGATTCCAAGTAATGACATTCCAAGTCCTATAACCTTCGCCACATTGCGACTAAGAACCAAACGCATGTCTTTCAATTCTTCTTTCTCCTCTATTAATACAGGGATGCTCTGGAAAAAGTTGTTGTATAGTTTAACCAATTCAAACATATAATTAGCAATCAAAGCGGGCGAATGATTCTTTGCAGCGTCATTTAGTGCATTTGGAAAACCAGCCAATTGCTTCAGAATTTCCTTTTCGACAGGCTGAAGCTCTACATTTTTCAATCCCATAGCTGTATTATCATTATTTTCTGCCTTCGCTAACAAAGACCGGATACGTGCATGAGCATACTGTATGTATGGTCCTGTGTTTCCGTTCAATTCAATCGACTCTTGTGGATTGAAAACAATTCTCTTTTTAGGATCTACTTTAAGTAAGTAATACTTCAGGCCACCCATTCCGATCAATTCAAATAATGCTTCTCGTTCTTTCTCGCTTATTCCATCTAAATGCCCACGTTCTTGTGTCATTTCACGGGCAGAATCTACAATACTCTCCATCAAGTCATCGGCGTCTACAACGGTACCTTCACGTGACTTCATACGCCCCATTCCCTTGGGTAGTTCCACCATTCCATACGACAAGTGAGAACAGTTTTCTGACCATTCATACCCTAATTTGTTAAGGATTAGAAACAGAACAGAAAAGTGGTAATCTTGCTCATTACCTACTGTATATATGATCCCTTGTAAATCTGGATAATCCTTAAATCGATCCACTGCTGTCCCGACATCTTGCGTCATGTAAACCGCTGTTCCATCAGAACGCAAGACCAATTTCTCATCCAATCCGTCTTCCGTTAGATCAATCCAAACAGAGCCGTCGTCTTTTCTAAAGAAAACGTCTTTGGCCAATCCTTCATCGACTAAATCTTTACCTAAAATAAAAGTATCCGATTCGTAATACAACTTGTCAAAATCGACTCCCATCGCCTTGTAGGTTGACTCGAATCCAGCGTAAACCCAATTGTTCATTGTTGTCCATAACAAATATGTTTGAGGATCACGGCCTTCCCAACGAATAAGCATTTCTTTTGCTTCTCGCAGAATCGACGTTTGGTTTTTGGCCAACTCTTTGATCTTGCCGTCTATTCCTTTGATGGCTTTTTCGTCCTTACCTGTTTTGGATTCATCCAAACGATTGAACTCAGCGCCAACTTCTTCAGTTGTTTCGCTAAAGTCCTCAGCGTTCCATTGCTCAATAATTGCGTTCGCTTCAATCTGGAAGTGCTTATCGAATTCAACGTAATACTTTCCGACAAGTTTATCACCTTTGACTCCTGTATTTCCTGGCGTTTCACGTTCTCCCTTTTCATTCAGAGGTGAGAATTTCTCCCAGGCGAGCATACTCTTGCAAATATGAATTCCACGGTCGTTGATAATTTGCGTTTTAATCACCTTGTGCCCATTAGCTTTTAAGATTTCCGCTACGGAATACCCCAAGAAGTTATTTCTCAAGTGGCCTAAATGCAATGGCTTGTTTGTGTTCGGTGAAGAATATTCAACCATAATCGTCGGCTTCGTATTCGGCTCTCCGAATCCATACTTCTCAATTTTATCCATCTCGGACAAGGCAGAAATCCAGTAATCCGCATCGATTACAAAGTTCAAGAAACCACCGACAACAGAATAACTATCAATGTTGCCTACGTTTCCTTTAATGAACTCCCCTATCTTCTCTCCTGCTTCAGCTGGTGAGCACTTTAATACTTTAACAAAAGGGAAAATCACAAGGGTTAAATCCCCTGAAACGTCCTTTCTTGTTTTCTGAAATTGAATGAGTTTTTCCTCAACCTGCATTCCAAACAACATTTCTGAATTACTCAGTAAAGCTTCTTTTATCTTTAATTCCATCTATTTCTCCAATTCTATTGTCGTCGCCTCAAGAACATCAAATGTTACTTCGGCCATTTTGTTAATTTTTTCATCGAGACATGGGTTGACTTCAACAAGTTCCATACAAACCAACTTGTCCAACTTTGCTAATTCCGTCATAAAATAAGTCGCTTCAATGGCTGATAAGCCATGATCTACGGGCGTTCCCGTTCCATGAGAAGTTTCTTTTGGATCCATCGAATCCACGTCGAACGAAACGTAAATAATTTCGCAATCCTTCAATTGATCCAGCGTCTTTCTAAGAATTTCTTCCTTCCCGCTTTCCCTGATTTGATCAACCGTATGATTGGTAATGTTCAATCTTTCAATTATTTTATCCTCAGGTAATTCCGTATCTCTAACCGAAATAAACACCAGATCTTCGGGTGAGATTTTAGGGTCGTCAATTCCTGTTGATTTCAAAAGGTTCCACATGCGCTTCTCTTCTTCTCCAATCTCGTTGATTTTACATTCTACGTTATCCTCTCCAAGTGCGGTTGCCAAGGGCATTCCGTGCATATTTCCAGAAGGCGTAGTATATGGTGTGTGCAAATCTCCGTGCGCATCAATCCAAACAACCCCCAATCGCTTGTTCGGATGGGCTGCCTTGATACCAGCGATTGTTCCGCCTGCCGAACCATGATCAGAAGCAATTATCAAAGGGAACTTTTGAGCGTCCAAAAGGGCTTTAACATTTGAACTTACAGATTGGAATACATGAACCAAGCCTTCAATTCGTTTCGCATAAGGAAACTTTACAGTAGTATCCAACAGATGGTTCATGTGTTGTACATGATGAATTGGAAACTTGCTGAAGTAATCACTTTCTCGCTTTCTTGCAGCCGTCATAACCGCTTCTGGTCCTAAAGATGAACCTCTGGTTCCAGCGGTAATTTCAGACTTATTTATTAGGATTTCTATATCTCGTTTCATAGACTCAAATTGCTAAACAAAAATAGTATAATTCAATGGTCTACGATTCTATTTGCCGCTTCTATTTTAGTGATTTTCAATTTCTCATTTAAAAGCTTATTATCATTAAATTTGCACTTTGGTAACCTTTTGCTTGAATCTCGTTGAATAGATATATGAAAAATGCCCTTCAAATACGCTGTAAGCTCCTTGTCTTTTTACTAGGTACCTGCCCTATCAGCTCAAATACACATGCTCAAAGAACGAAAGAGTTCACTGGAATGTTGGAATACAGCATCAATCTGATGGATACCAACCTCAACGTTTCGAACAAAGTGAGTTCAATGATTGTCTATACGAATGATACGATTTCTAGAATGGAAAGCTTCACGGGGCAATTGGGCAAACAAGTCACGATCCGTCACATGGAAATGAACAAATCATATTTATTGATTGAAGTGAATGACACCGCAAACTTTGCGATCAAGACCAATTTGAATATTTCGGATTCGCTCAAAAAAGCAACGCGGTATACCTTTAAAAAGAAAATATTCAAGAAGAAAGTTCTAGGAATGAGAGCGAATCGTATGATGGTAGATCATCCTGATTTCAAAGAGCCAATAGAGTTCTTGTACTTGAAAAAGTACTCGCGAGAGTACTTAAATAACTTCCCGAGCATCCCCGGATTATTGGTTCAATACAGCATCTCAACACCTAACGGTATTATGGATTATAAACTGGAAAAATTCAGTAAATACCAAGTAGATCATGATCTATTTGGTATTCCTTCCAACTTCAAAAAGGTAACCATTGATGAGTTCATGGACGAGATGCTGGAAATACGCAGTCTTACTAACGATAACTAGCGTCAATCTCAGAGTAATTTAAGGTATTTCTTATCTCTTTTTAATTTTCAAGTTCAACAACTAACATTTCGCTGTTTATACTTACATTTTCACGGCATCAAAGCCTTGATAATCCTCTCTATCTTCGTAAGATATGAGTGGTGATAATGAATACATAGAAAAGGGCGGCTCTGAGGGAATCGACAAACCAACAAAAAAAAAGCCTGCTGCGAATAAGAAACCGAGAAAGAAGAAAAAGAAGTCTTCTGCTTTTGGTCAATTCTTAAATAAAATTGATCGCAAGAAAGTTAAGTCAACATTAGGAGTGATCAGTATTTTGTTTGCGATATACATTGTTCTTGCGTGTTTCTCTTATTTGTTCACTTGGAAAGTTGACCAAGATAGAATAATGGACAAAGGCTTCTTCGAGTTTTTATTTGATGGAAATGAAGAACCCGTTGCCAATTGGCTGGGAAAATTCGGAGCATGGATTTCTCATCTTCTTATTTATAAATGGTTTGGAATTGCATCCTTTGGGTTTGCATTGGTTCTATTTGTCGTTGGAATTAAAACCTTATTTAATCACACCCTTTTACCGATTGGAAAGACAGTCGCGGTTTCTGCCTTATCAATTGTTTGGGTAAGCATGTTCCTTGGTTATTTCTCGAGTACGGTCAATTACCTGGGAGGAACGTTTGGGTTTCAAATTAATGAATGGCTTACGCTTACACTTGGAAGCTTCGGTTCTATGATTCTAATTTCTTGTGTTGGATATATGTTTGCTTTAATTTTATTCAATGTGACATTTGCTAAAATCATCGCCTTCTTTCGGAAAGATGAAGTTGAAAAAACAGAGGAAGCCACTCAAAATGGTCTCTCAGGTATTTTGAGCGAAGAAGATTTAGAAGTTGGAAATACGCTTGGAGAAGACGAAACATCACAAGACGAGGTTTCAGAGCGCGTTCATTTCATGGAGGATCATGAAGAAGAAGGGATTGAAGAACAAGAACATGAATCGGAAATTATTGATTTACCTCAAGATGTTCAGGATGAATTGGAAATCACGGTTCCTGTTGAAGAAGACACGATTGAAGAAGATGAAGACTTTTCGGTTACTGTAGCTGAAGCTCCTGAAGAAGATGAGGAACTTTCTAAATCGGAAATGAATAACATTCAAAAAGAATACGGTGATTACGATCCAAAACTAGACTTGTCAAGCTACAAGCTACCTCCTATTGATTTACTGAGAGATTTTGGAAAAACAGCAATTGGAACTGTTGACAAAGCGGAGTTAGAAGCGAACAAGAATAAGATTGTAACAACGCTTCAAGATTATAAGATTGAAATTAAGAGGATTATGGCGACTGTCGGTCCAACCGTAACTCTGTACGAAATTGTACCTGCTGCTGGTGTTCGGATTTCTAAGATTAAAAACTTAGAGGATGATATCGCCTTGAGTTTGGCGGCATTGGGAATTCGAATTATCGCACCAATTCCGGGGAAAGGAACAATTGGTATTGAAGTACCGAACAGCAAACCTGAAATGGTAAGTATGCGTTCGCTGATTGCTTCCAAAAAATTCCAAGAATCCGATTTTGAATTGCCAGTCGTTATGGGGAAAACCATTACGAATGAAACGTATACGTTTGACTTAACGAAGATGCCTCACCTTTTGGTGGCCGGAGCAACAGGTCAAGGTAAATCTGTTGGATTGAACGCTATTTTGGTTTCTATCCTTTATAAGAAGCATCCTGCTCAAGTTAAATTCGTTCTTGTTGATCCGAAAAAGGTGGAGCTTACGCTTTACAACAAAATTGAACGTCACTTTTTGGCGAAATTACCCGGTGAAGAAGACGCAATAATCACGGATACAAGTAAGGTAGTCAACACGATGAACTCGCTTTGTATTGAAATGGATGAACGTTACGAGCTTTTAAAACAAGCCCAAGTAAGAACAATCAAGGAATACAATGTGAAATTCATTGCGCGGAAATTGAATCCAGAAAACGGACATCGGTATTTACCGTACATCGTTGTTCTGATTGATGAGTTCGCCGATTTAATTATGACAGCTGGAAAAGAAATTGAGCAACCAATTGCACGGATTGCCCAACTAGCCAGAGCGATTGGGATTCATTTAATTGTTGCGACACAACGGCCTTCTGTAAATGTTATTACAGGAATGATCAAAGCCAACTTCCCTGCGCGTATTGCATTTAGAGTATTGTCTAAAATTGATTCAAGAACAATTTTGGACGGTTCAGGTGCAGATCAATTGATTGGTCGTGGAGATATGCTTGTGAGTAATGGTCAGGAAACTGTCCGACTGCAATGTGGATTTGTCGACACCCCTGAAGTTGAAGAAATTTGTGCTTTCATTGGAGATCAGCGTGGCTATCCGGATGCGCTACTTTTACCTGAATACGTTGGCGAAGCGGCAGAAAATGCTGGCGAAGTAGCGAATGATGATTTGGATGCTTTGTTCCCCGATGCAGCGCGGATTGTTGTGATGCATCAACAAGGTTCTGCCAGTTTGTTGCAACGTAAGTTAAAGCTTGGTTACAATAGAGCGGGTCGAATTGTCGATCAATTGGAAGGTGCAGGAATTATCGGCCCATTTAAGGGAAGTAAAGCGCGTGATGTGCTTTATGCTGATGAGAATACGCTAGAAGAATATTTAAATAGTAAAGGATTGATTTAACCCCCTATTTATTGGAATCCAAATTGCAGTCGAATTTAGGAAGGTTCATAAAAGGAATTGCTCTAATGAATATAGTGTGGAGCTTTTTATCAATTGGATTGTCTTGTCTTTTGATAACGGTCAACGCATAACGAAAAGACTGATCAAACAATAAGGCTGGCTTGTGTATTAAGAAAACTCACCCGACAGCTATTGTATTCTCTTGCGCCTTTAAAAACAAAATCACCTCACTATTAAACTCTGCTGGTTTCTCGACATTCACAACATGTCCACAGTTTTTTATAACGTGCAATTGTGCGCTTAAATGTCCTGAAATAATTTTCTTGATAGAAGGTAAAAACAAATGGTCCTGCTCCCCCATTATATAAAGTGTGGGAATTTCCAGGTCGTTCAATCTAAAAAGTCGCAATATCGGTTTTAGCTGTGCGGTCAATTTGTACCATCTCATAAATTCTTTTTGGTAGAGCTTTTTCGCCTCTTTCACAAACAACAAACGCGATTCTTTGTGGTTCTTCTTCGGCATAATAATAAAAGCAAACAGCTTATATAAAAAAATATAAGGCACAACAGATTTAAAAAAATTGCCAAATCCCATCAATAACTTTGAACGCGTATTTAGTTTTAGAATAGCCCCTGCCATAACCATACTTTCAACGAGTTTAGGATTTCTCTCGGCCAAATCCCGTATTAAAATGGTCCCCAGTGAGATCCCAATAAAGTGAGATTTTTCAATTTCAAGATGCGTCAAAACCTCAACAATGTCATTTGAGATTACTTCAAAGGTATATTCCTGTTTGTTGTTTTCTTTAAAAACAGACTTGCTATTTCCGTGTCCTCTAAGATCTATCAATAAAATATTAAACTCACTCTTAAACGACCTGATTTGGTTGAACCAGATGGAACTACTTCCTCCAGCACCATGAACAAATGTCACCCACTTTTCAGTATTTTCATTTCGATAAACCGAGTAACTTAACATAACCTACAAACATAGTTCATCTCAAAGGTATAACTCGTTAAACAAAATGATTACGTAGATTTTAATAGACCTTATAAATTGATGATCAATTAGTTAAATTTAAATCGGTTGTATTCATTTGATGCTTCATTCTTTAATTTGATGTTTCCATAAATGATAGGTACAGACCTGTTTTAATCTCGTTAATTCGTGTAAAACAATGTAAATAAGTACATTCAAAACAGAATGATATTATTAATAGCCATTAAGAAGCAAGTGCAAAACCTTAATATCAGAATATTGTTTTACAGTAAGGACTTGGTAATCTATGTAACGATCAAGTAGCTTATTTGCTAAAATAGAAGTATACTTGTTTAACAAAACAAGTAAATGATTGAACAAAACAGATTATGCTAGTTAAAAAAGAAGAAATCTCTTCTTGGGATTCTAAATACCGCTTAAAATTTATTAATTCTTTATCTGGATATAAAGGTGTACATCTAATAGGTACAAAGGGAAAGAAGGGCACTACCAATTTAGCCATATTCAATTCTATCGTTCATATTAGCTCTGAGCCGGCTCGAATTGGATTCATTATGAGACCACTCACCGTGCGAAGAGATACTTATGAAAACATTATCGAGACGGATTCTTTTACTATAAATCATGTCCATAAATCGTTTTTAGAACAAGCACATTTTACCTCAGCCAATTTCAACTCCGATGAATCGGAATTTGATTTTTGTAATCTCAAAGAAGAATACATAGAAAACTTCAACGCTCCTTTTGTTTGTGAGAGCACAATTAAATTCGGGTTGAAATTAATTGAAGACATGGAAATAAAAGAAAGTGGGTGCCGTCTTATTGTTGGCGAAGTCCAAGTTATCAGCACTAAAGAGGAATATATTGAAGAAGATGGACAATTGGATTTAGAGAAAGCCAATGATGTTTCTGTTACTGGTTTGAATCAATATTCATCAGTAAAAAAATTAACAAACATTTCTTACGCTCGAAAAGAAGCGCTTCCTAACTTTAATCAAAAGAAGCGTCCAGACAATGTTGTTTTCGATGAAGAAAGTCAATCTTACAACGCTAACATTTTGCCTTACGGAACAAACATAGGAGCTCCAAGCATCAACCTTAGCAGCGTTTCTGTATGGAAAAGTCGAGGAATTAATAGTTTCAATCATGTTCTTAAAAGTAAAATTGAAGGAATTAAAGATGAATATGAAACACTCGTTAAAACCTATGAGCTGAATGAATTGATCTACAATGCTAAATATAGTTTTGAGCCAATCATAGGAGAAGTCTACCATTTATATGAGAAGGACAACACGGATGAAAATTTCTTATCAATAATTCCTCCGCACACATGGAAAAGAAAACACCTTGGTTCGTTTAAGTTGAGCAGTGAAAAAGTTTGGAGTGAAATAAATGACTAAGATGACAGATTTAAAGAAACAAATTCGCCCCGAAATTCCAAGTATTACAAAAACGGAGAATTTCAACGCAGAAGAAAAATTTCAAAATGAAATTCTTCGGCCTATTATAAAGCTTCAGCATGAGCTTATCGTGTGCTATTTTGAGTATCATCTCGAACAGAACAAGATAAAGATGAATGAACTCAGCACCATTCAAAAAAAGGATTTAACTCGAAAATTATTTAAAGGAGACACACGACTTAAAACCGAATTACGCGGCTTTATCATTGGTTTGTTTACGGTTGAAGAATACAAAGAGTATTTGAGCTTGCCCTCGCAACTCAACAAAAGAATAAACAACATGATTCAACAGAGGGTTGATTCATGCTATACTTAAAGGAAACGTTTTTTTTGTTTAGCCTTTTGTAGTATATATTAAACACTTTTTCTTATATTTGTCATAATACTTTAAAACAAATCCCCTTATCTAAGATCAAATTTATGAAACTACTTGAAAAATACTATCCTGTTCTACTCGCATTCATAAGTTTTGTTCTTTCTGTATCTCTATGGTTTAGTGGTCAAAAAGAAGAAGGAATGTTTGTTGGAATATGGGTACCGTCAATTCTTAGTTTAGCAATATTTATTAGACTAGTTAAAAACGACTAAATATGGGAAATATTACACTTTTTATAGTCGGATTCTGCATTTTCTCTGTTTATATTTTTTTTCTATTAAAAATGATTAATAAACAGCATGGAATTCAAAAAAATGATGAACAAAATTCTCAAAAACTTAAAGACAATAATGTCTTATAATTATAAGACATTAATAGGAAAATGTTTGTTAAGAAGATCAGTTGAAAAAATAGAATATTAAATCCAATTCTAGTTTGGACGCGAAATGCAACCGATCATTACAAGCCAGGATTTCATCACTAAGTACAGGGTAGAATTTAACAATGACTATCGGAGCAACTATTGCATTGGCTGGAGTGTATTTTGGATTTAATTGTGTGACACACAGTAGGATTTACAAAAATTTGACTTCAAGTGCTGAGGGATGTTTCCATAATTCTGATCCAATACATAGAGAATTCACTTTTAAGTTCAGACCTAATTCAGAGATATTGGTCTTGAACATAGCGCCAATATCAGTTACAAACTCTTCGATCATTTCAGTTTAAATGCTGGAATTGCCCATTCAATTGGACACTTCAAGGAAAATGAGTTTTACGCAACACTTGTTTATGCTTGAGGAATATTGACAACCTCTCAGCCTAAACCGTGTTACGAAGCGAATAACTTCCTTTATCTCAAGGCGGGAATTGTTTATAAGGTTTAAGTAGACAACTTAAGTAAAGGATTTGATTTCTAACCGCACCTAAAAACCATACTGGCGAAATACTTTTTGTTCTTCCTTAATTCTGAAAAATCCTTATTAACTTTGAAAAAAAAAGTCGTAGTGTAAAGTCTGAGAGAGTCGCAAAACGCTATATCGAAGCAAAAACAAAAGAATGAATAGAATTCATCATATAGAAAATGAGATTTCAGAATTAAGAAATCAATTACAGAATCATAAACTTTATAAAAACCTACAGACCATAGATGACATCAGGGTTTTTATGGAGAATCACGTATTTGCTGTCTGGGACTTTATGTCACTTTTAAAATGCCTTCAAATAGAATTGACAAATGTTCAAACTCCTTGGATTCCATCTAAAAATACAACTCTTACTCGATTCATAAATGAAATCGTACACGGAGAAGAAAGTGACATCAATGAATTAGGAGAACCTAAAAGTCATTTTGAAATGTATTTGGATGCAATGACTCAAGCTAGTGGAAAAACAAACGAGATTAACAATTTCATAAAACTTATTGAATCTGGAAAATCAATTGAATACTCATTAAACGAAATCAATATAGATAAAAGAGTCGCTGATTTCGTCAAATTTTCTTTTTCAATTATTGAAACCAACAAGGCTCACCTTGTAGCTTCTGCTTTCACATTTGGACGAGAAGATGTTATCCCAGATATGTTCATTGAAATTCTGAAATCGACTGATTCGGAAAACACGACATTCAGCAAATTGACATATTATCTTGAAAGACATATAGAATTAGATGGGGAAGAACACGGACCACTATCTCTTAAGATGATTTCAGAACTATGCGGTAATGACGAGCAAAAATGGAGTGACACGTTAATAGTCGCAAAACAATCACTGATGAAGAGAATTGGCCTTTGGGATGCAATTAATGAAATAATACTAAAGCCAGAATATAGCATGGTATAAAAGATATTAAAACAACCTTTTATACAGATTGTTTCTTGACAAAGTTTTGGGTGCGCCTTACTCGAAAGATTCCCAGAATAGCAAAAACCGATCCCCCCGTAAAGGAAAAACCGGCTTCAATGACTTTTTTATTACTCTTTTATAAAACGACTTCATTCTTCGTTTTAAAATTTACGATGTAATTACCACTAGCCAAACTTTCTACGGAGAAGATTGAAGCTACTTCCGTTTGCGCTTATTACAAAAGTCCAAAAGTGAAGATGCTCATATGAAAGCCAGTATGATTTTCACTTCCAACGATGTCATAATTAATCTTGGAGTAATAGCTGCTGGCATCCTCTTGTTTGGGGTTAATTCGAACTACCATGATCTAATTATTGTAGCATTTGTATTTATTATAGTTATTCGAGGCGCTTTTAGGATATTAAAGCTTGGAAAATAGAATGGTAACAACACGTCCAGCTCGCAATGCGGAATTCTTTTTCTAATGGCCTACAAAGCTAAATAATTCAACAATTGCCTGACTCAATCAATAAAGCGCCTTTTAACGGTCGAGCTTTTTTATGTTTATTTAACCAAATAGATTCGTTTTTTGCTAGAGTAAATATATAATTTGTTTAACTTTACTGTAAAATCATTAAACAAAAATGGAAGCTCAGGAAATTTTATCGGCCTATTCAGAATATGTGATTGAACACAACTCCCGTCCAAAATCAATGGCAGTATTTGCCAAGAAACTGGAAATTAGCGAGTCTCACATTTATAAATATTATGCGAATTTCAAAAAGATAGAATCTGAAATCTTTAAGCATCTCATTGATAATGCAATTGAATTAGCAGACAAAAACGCAGAAAATTCAGAACATCAGGATTCAAGGGAATCGTTGCTTACGTTTTACTTTACCCTTACAGAAATTTTAAAGGCGAACCGTTCACTCGTTGTATTTATGATCCCTGGAGACCGTACTTCAATTTCACAATTGCACGTTCTTAAATCTGCAAAATCCAGTTTTTTAAATTTCATAAAAAAGTTAGATTTAGAAACTCCAGCATTGTCTTTTATTCCCGATAATAAAATAAAGGACAAAGCACTGGAAACAGCTGCATGGATGCAATTCTGCTCTATCCTACTCTATTGGTTAAAAGATACTTCTCCAGACTTTGAAAAGACAGATGTTTTCATTGAAAAAAGCCTCAAACTCTCCTTTGATTTAGTTGAATCGAACGTTATGGAAAGTATGGTGGATTTAGGAAAATTCATGTTTGGGAAATCATGAAATCATTAGATCACATTCCTCAGACAAAAATTCAACGCGCGAGTAAACTATTGAAAATCGGTGCTCAAGTGAGTACAAATTACGTTAAATACCTTGGCAATCGCGTCGTTTCTAACGAAGATAAATCACGAAAAAAGTTAAACGAAGCGAATGCTACAGACATCTATGATGGATTATCAGAACTCAAAGGAAGTGCTCTAAAAATGGCACAAATGATGAGTATGGATGACGGAATTTTGCCAAAAGAATACGTGGAAAAATTCTCCTTAGCGCAATTCAGGGTGCCACCCCTTTCAGGTCCTTTGGCGCGCAAAACATTTAAAGGTGCAGTTAATTCGTATCCTGAAGAAGTGTTTACCCAGTTTAAGACAGAAAGCAGTTATGCCGCAAGTATTGGTCAAGTTCACGAAGCTTGGATCGACGAGAAGAAGTATGCTGTTAAGATTCAATACCCTGGTGTTGCAAAAAGTATTGTCAGCGATTTACGTTTGGTGAAACCGATTGCATTGCGCATATTAAAGTTGAAAAAGGAAGATGTCGACGACTACTTTAATGAGGTGCAAGAAAAATTATTAGAAGAGACGAACTACATCCATGAAAAAGAAAGTCTTATAGAATCTCGATTGTTGTCAAAACACCTAAAAAACATTGTCATTCCAGAAGTTAACGAATCCCTTTCAAGTCGAACTATACTGACAATGGAATGGATGGATGGATGGCACTTGTCCGAATATGTTGAACAAGAATCAAATCAAGAAAAACGAAATCAGATCGCACAGGCTTTGTGGGATTTTTTCCAATATCACATTCACGTGCATCACAAAGTTCACGCAGACCCACACCCTGGAAACTTTAAGGTGAATAAGGATAATAAACTTGTCGTCTTAGATTTTGGATGCATGAAAGAAATTCCACTTGATTTCTATCAATCTTTCTTTAAACTCGCTGAAATCGAAAACATCAACAACGATACAGTGTTTCTTGACGTACTTAAAGAGCTGCAATTGATTAACGATTCTGACACAGAAGAAGATATAGAAGTAATCAAATCAACATTCAGAACATTGTTGACTATAATTAACAAGCCGTACCAGTTTGAAACATTTGATTTTAGCGATCCTGAATATTTCAAGCAGTTGCTAATGCTCGGAAACGAACTCATAGATGACAAAGCACTTAAGAATTTGAAAGGGAAAAGAGGTTCTCGTCATTTTCTTTACGTGAATCGTACTTTGATCGGATTGTTGGGATTGATGAATCAATTGCAGGCCGGAGAGGTTGTAGTTCAAAATTACAAATCACATGCTCCTATAATGGTTGAGGGCTAATACTTTCTGTGTAAAGTAGCCTAAAACGAACAAAATCTACCTACAAATGAATATTTGAGCTGTTTAAAAGGTCTAAAATGATTAATTTGGTAACAACTTAATTACTAATCACTTAAAGCCGAATTAAAATGGAAACAACAGAACAAATTAAAAAAGTTAAAGAATTAACAAATCAATTGCTTGATTCTCCAAAAATGATCAATGACAAACTTCCTTGGAATAGCTGGACTTCACAAGTTGAAGACTCTGAAAACAGGATTGCGGGATGGATAGGAAAAATATTCCATATCGGAGCGTTACTTATTCTTTTAGCTCTTCTTTGGCGTACTCTTGAACCATTATGGATTAATGACGGTGCCTGGTGGATAAACGCAGAAACAACCGCAATAATAGGAGGCCTTTTAGGTGTCATTCTGTGGGCACTTGCTGCTTTCCCGATCGCTCAAATCATTAGAAAAACTAGTGATAGCATAAGCTCTTCAAACAGCGGAATAGTTCGCCTTGTTTTTTTGGAGCTACCTATTGCCTTAATTAAGTTAAGTGGATATATTATAGCAATGCTTGGTTTATTCGCGGCAGTATCAGCTGTTTTAAGTTTTGTAACAACACTTAACATTCCCGGCAGTATATACGTAGGTGACCTCTTTAACGCTTTAAAGGAAATGGGCTCCCTAGCAACTACCGCATTATTTGAGTTGCTAAATGAATTTGCAGGCATAAACGCTGGCGGAGCGTATAACGAAATGCTACAGACCTCACCAATGGCTGATGCTGGATTGTTATCAGATTATGCTTGGACAACGCAAGGAGGTCTGGCTGTTTTTGTTTCATTTATAGCGGTTTTAGGAACATTAATTAATTTATACATTAATGTAGTTATCTATAATTTCTTGTATGGACTAATCTCTACATTAGTTGCCTGGATTAAAGCCCCATACTTGCCTTTTAAATCGTTATAATTTCTAAAAATAATATATCTAAAAATAGAAAGCCGTCTCATTAAATTGAGACGGCTTTTTTTATAGAGAATTATATTCGAGAGAGATTTCTATCGTTTTAACCCTTGTTTTGGCTTTTTCACTTTCTTTTGATTCTTGCGCGCAAGGCGTTTGGAACATTCGATACATCGATATAGATTCAGTTGGTTCTTCTGATATTGATCAAGAGTGCGTTACAAACAATACGATTAATTGAGAAGAGACCAAATTGGCTTTAAGTCTTCAAAATGAATACAACTTGATGATCAAAACCAATGCGACAGCTGAGAAAAAAATAAATGAGGATGAGATTGTTTCAATTTTAAAAAAGAAGTATACACTTGATTAAAGCGGATAAAATCTTCCTAAAAAAGTACATGACAGAATTGCTCAAAAAGCAAAATCAAACAATAAAAGAGTTTGCCGAATCTGAAAAGTGGAAAATCGTTTTGGACGGAGAATAATAATCAAATTCTAGTATCTTCTCAATACTTATTGTACATTTGACTATAAGTAATATGAAAAAATCAGAAGTATACAATTCAAATTCGATCGATCACTTTTTCCGAGGAGCATTCTCCGTTGACATATTGCTGATTACCTACCACGATAAAAAACTGAAAATTCTACTTCAAGAAAAGAAGGAAATTCCTTTTCAAAATGAATGCGGATTACCAGGCGAACTAATATTACCCAATGAGGATGTGGATGAAGCCATGGAAAAATTAATGACATCTCTTGTCGGTCAATCTAATTTTTACAAAAAGCAATTAACCACTTTCTCTAATATAAATCGTCATCCGCTAGGCCGTATAGTCACTTTTGCATATTATGGATTAATACCCTTCGAGCGTTTAAATCAAAATCTTTCAAGTGAGCTAAAATGGTGTGAAATCTCGAAACTTCCGAAACTCATCCTCGACCATAATGACATTGTCGATAAGGTTCTTCAACACTTTCGAGAAGATCTATTAAGCCACGCAATCGTTTTTCACATCCTTCCTCAGAAATTCATACTTTCAGATGTTATCCAAGTGTACGAGCAAACTTTAGATGAAACATTTGACGTAAGGAATTTTCGGAAGAAAATATTATCGAGTGGAACAATCAAACCGCTAGGCGAATTCCGAAAAAGCAAGAGCCATGGAGGACGACCAGCAGAACTTTACGAATTAAACACAAATAAGAAAAAGATTGTAAAGGATCGAATTCGGTTTGATCATTTTAATTGACAATGACTGTCAGACAAGTTAGAATACAAATAAATAGAATTATAAACGGCTGATACGTTATCAGCAAAAATAAATTTAGAATTATGATTAAGATTGGAATTAACGGATTTGGAAGAATAGGAAGACTAGTACTAAGAGTTGCTGCTCAACGAGACGATGTTCAAGTTGTCGCGATTAACGACTTACTAGACTTGGATTATCTGGCTTACATGCTGAAATTTGATTCCGTTCACGGCAGGTTTGATGGAGATGTAGAAGTAAAAGACGGAAAACTAATTGTCAACGGAAAAGAGATAAGAGTTTCAGCTGAACGAAATCCAGAAAACTTAAAATGGGATGAAGTAGCTACTGATTTTGTTATTGATTGCACTGGTATTTTTAAGACCCTCGAAACAGCGCAACTTCATATAACCGGTGGTGCTAAGAAAGTAATTATTTCCGCTCCTTCAGAAGATGCACCTATGTTCGTTATGGGAGTAAATCATCAAGAGATGAAAGCTTCAGACACGATCATTTCAAATGCTTCATGCACAACCAACTGTTTGGCTCCAATTGCGAAGGTGTTGCACGACAATTTTGACATTACTGACGGATTAATGACAACAATACACGCGACTACAGCTACGCAAAAAACGGTTGATGGACCATCTTCCAAAGATTGGAGGGGCGGTAGATCTGCTTTGCACAATATTATCCCTTCATCCACTGGAGCAGCAAAAGCGGTTGGAAAAGTGATCCCTGCGTTGAACGGAAAGTTGACAGGAATGGCATTCAGAGTGCCAACAATGGATGTTTCAGTCATCGATTTAACTGTGAACATCAAAAAGAGTGCGACTTATGAGGAAGTTTGTAAGGTAATGAAAGAAGCTTCTGAAAATGAATTAAAAGGAATTTTAGGATATACAGAGGAATTGGTTGTTTCTCAAGATTTTATTGGTGAAACGTGCACTTCTGTTTTCGATGCGAATGCAGGAATTGCGTTAACCGACAATTTCATAAAAGTAGTTTCTTGGTACGACAACGAGTACGGGTATTCATCAAAAATTGTTGATTTAGCGGTATATTCAGCTTCATTGTAAATTTAAAGAAACACTCAAAGAATGGAAGAATTAACTCTAACTACACCAGCGCTATTGTTCTCGGCAATATCATTGATTATGCTGGCCTATACAAATCGGTTTTTAGCGTATGCCTCGGTGATCCGCAACTTACATGATAAATACCTCGAAAAGCATGATGATTTATTAATTCTGCAAATCAAAAATCTTAGGCTAAGACTTAACCTAACCCGCTGGATGCAAATATTTGGTATTTCAAGTCTTCTTTGTTGCGTTCTCACAATGTTTCTTATTTATATAAATCAGGATTCAGTTGCTGTTTGGGTTTTTGGTTTTGCATTGCTCTTACTCATAATTTCTTTGGCGCTTTTAATCAAAGAGATACATATTTCAGTGTATGCGCTAAAACTTCATTTGAGTGATATGGAAGAGCATTTAAAGAAAAAATAAACCGTTATAAATCAATATGTTGCCTGTTTTAAAAACTTCCGCAACCCAATATTAACGGTCTGAAGACCCTTTTCTCACTGATTATTTCTTAATTTGCACTTTTGCAATGCAACTCTAGTTTATTAAAAAATACGCTTTTAGATTATGTGGAAAACTGTTCTTCTTTTACTTGCAACTTTGATTGCCGTTCCTGTATTTGCTTACCTATATGACACCCCTCCAAATTTGGAACAATTGCGTGTTTTGTGGCCAGTGGTTTACACCTATATTGGATTATCCGCAGCCTGCTTTATCGTCAGTAGCATTGTGGACAACTACAGTCAAGTTGATAAATTGTGGAGTGTAGCGCCACTTATTTACGCTTGGGAAGTAGCTTATCTATCGCATTGGGATGAACGGATGATTTTGATCGCCAGTGTAATCAGCATTTGGGGAATCCGACTCACTTACAATTTTGGTCGTAGAGGAGGCTATTCATGGAAATTCTGGACCGGTGATGAAGATTATCGCTGGGCTGTTTTACGTGCGAAACCTGAATTCCAAGCCCCGTGGAAATGGATTTCATTCAACTTCTTTTTCATCTCTTTCTATCAAATGGGATTGGTTATGCTGATCATGTTTCCAATGATCAAAGGTGTGAATGGAACAGAGCTCTTTTGGGCGGATTACCTGCTGGCCCTTCTCGTTGTTGGGTTTGTAATCATGGAATATTTTGCAGATCATCAACAGTACAAGTTTCAAACAGAAAAACACAGAAGAATCGATGCCAATGAAGAATTAGGCGAATACGAACATGGATTTGTAAATACCGGCTTGTGGAGCATCATACGGCATCCTAACTATGCTGCGGAACAAAGTGTTTGGATTGTGATCTATTTCTTTTCTGTCACCGCCACTGGAGTTTGGATCAATTGGTCTGTTGCAGGTTCCATTTTACTGGTTTTACTTTTCATAGGAAGTTCGAATTTCAGCGAAGAAATTTCAGCATCTAAATATCCAAAATACAAAGAATATCAGAAGAAAGTAGCTCGTTTCATTCCATTTTTAAAGTAGTCGGAATTGTTCACTTACTCCAAGTCCAGTGCTTTCATCGTAATGTAAATTAAATGTACTTGCAGTTGACCTAACTCCTAAGGAAAAAGTGCTTTATCAGCAGCCTTTATATTTCACCGCCGGCTCTTGGAGCTGCTATAAACTTAGAAAAGGTAAGAGAAACAATAATGTGATTGTTTTTCTCATATTTGGTTAGTATTGGCTGATTACTACTTAAACGTTTGTAAGAAACAAATTATTACTTCAAACAAAAAATGCAGCTCGAAAGCTGCATTTAAGATTTAGTTACTGAATTTCTCAATGACTTCCTGAGTCACTCCGGTATTGGAGAATCCGCCGTCATGAAATAAATTCTGCATGGTAACATATTTTGTCAAGTCAGAGAACATTGCTATACAATAGTCTGCACAAGCCAAAGCTGATGCATTTCCTAATGGTGACATTTTTTCTGAGTAATTAATAAATTCATTGAATCCTTTCACACCACTTCCCGCTGTAGTCATTGTTGGTGATTGAGAAATTGTGTTGACACGAACATTGTCAGAAATACCGTAATGGTATCCGAAACTTCTCGCAATTGATTCTAAATACGACTTGTTATCAGCCATATCGTTATAATCTGGAAAAACGCGTTGAGCCGCAATATACGTCAGAGCTACAATTGACCCCCAATCATTCATTGCATTCAATTTCTTAGTTGTTTGCATTACTTTGTGAAAAGACAAAGCAGAAACATCTAGTCCTTTCATAGTCCAATCATAATTTTCATCCGTATAGTGTCTTCCTTTACGAACATTAACCGACATTCCAATGGAGTGTAAAACGAAATCAATCTTACCTCCTAAAATTTCAACGGCTTGAGAAACTAAGTTTTCTAAGTCTTCAATACTCGTCGCATCTGCTGGAACAACAGTACTTCCAGTTGCCTCAGCAAGTTTATTGATTTCACCCATTCTCATTGCGATAGGTGCATTCGTTAAAACAAACGTCGCTCCTTCTTCATGAGCACGTTCTGCCACCTTCCAAGCTATAGACTGTTCGTTCAATGCTCCGAAGATTATTCCTCTTTTTCCTTTAAGTAAATTGTTCGCCATTATAATATAGTGCTTTAAGTATGCAAATTTAAAATAATTAAGTAGTTATTAGTCCATATCAATCACCAATCCATCGTAAGCAACGAATACGTTTTCAGGAAGTGATTTCTCAATTTCTTCCTGTGTTCCGAATAAGTGGGAAATATGGGTCAAGTAGGCTCTCTCTGGTTGAATGTCTTCAATAAATGCTAAAGCTTGATCCAGATTGAAATGCGATATGTGCTCTCTCTTTCTTAAGGCATTAACAACCAAAACCTTTGATCCTCTTATTTTGTCGCGCTCTTCTGGAGCAACCGTCTTTGCATCTGTGATATAGGTGAAATCCTTGAATCGATATCCAAAAACAGGCATTTTATGATGCATCACTTGAATTGGAAGAACTGGAAATCCTTCAATAGTGAATGCTTCATTCTGAATTAGATTGATATTGACTTTTGGAACACCTGGGTAACTATTTGCCGAGAACACATAATGAAATTCTTTGTGCAAAGCTTCTTGAACAGGCAAGGAACAAAACACTTCCATATCTCTTTTCTCTGCAAAATTGAATGCACGCACGTCATCCATTCCGGCAACATGGTCTTTGTGTTCATGCGTAAATAAAATCGCTTTTAAGGTCTTCACTTTGCCTCTAAGCATCTGCTGCCTAAAATCCGGTCCTGTATCTACAACATAATTTTCATTATTGAACGAGACCATTATTGAGCTTCTTAAACGATTGTCCTTAATGTCATCCGACAAACATACGCTACAAGAGCAGGCAATTACGGGAACTCCTTGTGACGTGCCCGTTCCTAGAAATGTGATTTTCAAGTTATCATTCATTTGAATTCCAAAAATACATACTTAAATTACAATTTAAATACGATAAATTGAATTCCTTTTCAAAAAGCAACGAATTGAATCTTGATCTATGACTAAAAGTGAACTATTTAATTGGAACAGAAAATAAGAAATAATATTTTATTTCAAGTATTCTCTAAACATCTGCCAGTTAGTGTATTCCCTTTTTAAAAAGCATAGGGTTGTCAGAAGTGGAAACAATGTAAATATTGTCATATTCAACAACAATACCGAAGTCTCAATAGAATGGTAAACCTGCTTTCACTTTTGTAATAGCAGATTTTTTATGAAGATTACCCAACCCAGTACCATCTGTTATTGTATATGTTGAGGGGCAAAAGTTTAAAGCATAAAAAAAGCCACTCGTTAAAGTAGCTAATTCTATTGCTTAATAGTTAAATTGTTAAAAAGCCCTGAGACAACAAAAAAGAGAAGAAAGCAACACCTGTTGCAAAGATTAAATTTATGACTTAATTTTCACTATCTCTTTTGAACATTTGTTTGAAGACTTACAATACTTAGTTGTAAGTATAGTAGGCTTATCATTTGAGCAATGTGGCACTTAATTTTTGCAAATTATGTTAGAATGTTTTAAGAAAAAATCTATTTTCTAATTATCACATTCGTGTTTTTTGTCTTTGTAAAGTTTTTCTAGCTCTTCCATTTCAGAAGGTTTTGGGTTGGCTTCATCTAAAGCTTCTTCGAACTTCTTTTCCATTTCATTGGCTTCTTTTCTACATTCACGTCGTTCATCACCCTCCATAGAATCACATTCGCATTCTTTTTCTGCAAGCGCTTCGACTTGAGATTCTAAACCTCCGCAAGAAAATAATAGAAAAGTACTGCTTAGTAGAATAAAAATATATTTTTTCATTTCGATTTTGTTAGTTTATACAAGTATAATCATTTTTTATTTTTGCTAGATAGTATTATCTAAACATCTATTGCTTAGCCCGTTCACTTTATGTAAAGCATAGGGTTGTCAGAAGTAGAAACAATGTAAATATTCTCATATTCAACAACAATACCGAAGTCTCAATAGAATGGTAAACCTGCTTTCACTTTTGTAATAGCAGATTTTTTATGAAGATTACCCAACCCAGTACCATCAGCAGTCCTCCGATTGGTGTAATTGGTCCTAAAAATTTCAGGGAAAGTCCCATTGGTCCTTGCATTACCATGAGGTAAATCGAAAGACTAAAAACTGCAACTCCTAATAGGATAAATCGAATAACCCATTTTGAGTTAATCAGCAATCGATCAGCATTCACACCTAAAATGATCAGTGCAAATCCATGATATATTTGGTAACGGACTCCTGTTTCAAACGACAAGACTTGACTGGAATCAACTACTTTTTTTAGACTATGAGCTCCAAATGCTCCTAAAATGATTCCAATCAAAATCAATACTGCACCGGTTACAACAATTTTCTTATTCATTTTTCAAATTTAATGTGAAGTCCAAAACTTGAGACCACCCCTTCCATTTCCCATACTCACCAATCGTTTCATTGTGCCAAAGAAAAATAAAATCACCGCCGAAATTTTGAATTTCAGCGTATAGTTTTTGAATTCTACGCTTACTTTCTTCAGGAGTTAAGGACATATATTCCAAAAGCGTTCCATCCATATAGGCAAAGGGATGAAGCGTCAATTCGGTAACCTCATTTCGTTCCAAATCAAACCAATTGTGTGCTCTTGCAGTTCCTGATCGAAACCCAACATTCTCAGCGAAACCCATGGAGTAATCATTTCGAATTCCTGCATCGATTAAGTCCCTGTATGATTTTGGCAGTTGAAACCTCAAAAAATGCTGCCGTGAACGAACAATACTCGAACCCGTAATTGATTCCAAACCGTCCCTTTCTGACATCACCTGGGAAGCATTAAGAAATGATCCATATGAGGGATGAATGTTTACTTCAACTGATTGTGCAACTCTCTTAATTAATTTCCGATGTTGTATATTTTCAATCGGAACATTTCTATCCTTAGAACCTTCGCTTGCTATCAGCCAAAAAACCTTAACACCCGAAAACTGTTTCCCAACCTCAATTATTTTATCGAATGTATCGTAAGGATCTTTCTCTCCATTTTCGACAGATTTACGCTTCGTAATTCGCTTCGCATCAAGTTTGACAACATCCTTTAATTTTGATAATGCCCTTCGTTTCCCAGACTTAAGCTTGAAAGCATAGGTATTGTCTATATCGAAAGTTGGAATGATTTCAACTTTACTTTTCACCACCTCCACTTTCAATAGGTCTACAATGATATAGCTTGCCCATCTGTCACAAACCGCCTGTTCAACCCATTCGTATTTTTTCAAAATGCTATGCGAAAATGGAAACCGATCGTGATCGTCGTAGGAGCAGCAGTTGTACTCTTCCATTCTCGTCAAAACATAAAAAACAGAAGCTACAAGGTCTTTATTTCCATTAAATGAAAGGCAATCAACTGATTCAATTTTGACCTTATCTAAGTTCCCATTCCAAATTCCAGTCTCATTAAGTAATCCAGAAGGAGTAAACGAAATCCCATCAGAGCACATCTGCTTTGAGTAATTTAATTTAGCCCCCTGAAAATCATTAAAAGTATCAATGGATTCAACCAAAGTGTATTCCACTCCCCTCATTTTGAAAATGAAATCAAATGTGTATTGAATACGGGCTGATATGTCGTCAACAAGTACGAGAACCATTAATTATAAACTACTAATTGGGTTAATCATAAAGAATTCCTTCATCTACAAAGCTAAAGTAATTATTTGCAGTTATGATAAGGTGATCTAAAACTTGAATATCTATTAATCCACCAAACTTAACAAGCGACTTTGTAAGCTTTATATCTGAGGAACTTGGCTTTAATTGACCACTGGGGTGATTATGAGCCAAGATAACTGCACAAGCCTTATGTTGCAGCGCTTGAGAAAAAATTATTTTTCCATCAGCGACAGTTCCAGAGACCCCACCTTTCGACAACTGTTCATAGGCCAAAATATTATTCGCTCTATTCAAATACAAGACATAAAACTCTTCATGCTCCAAATCAGTAAAGAAGGGAACAAGAAAATTATAACTATCGCCTGAACATCTTACCGATGGTTTCCCCTTGGATTTGGTGCGCCTTCTTCTTCGCGAAATTTCCATAACAGCCAAAATTTCTATTGCTCTAACCTCTCCGATTCCAGGATATTTTTTCAAATCATTGACGGACCTTCGAGACAATGCTTCCAAATCGTTGTTTACATCTTCAAGAATAGAACGTGCTACTTCAACAGCACTCAATTCCTTCGTTCCGCTTCCCAATACTATTGCCAATAACTCTGCATCAGAAAGGGCGTTCTTGCCTTTTGTTAGCATTTTTTCTCGTGGACGGTCATCTTCCGCCCAATACTTAATAGGGGTTCTTTTCATGAATAGGTTCGGTTATGATTTTACTCTTCTCCAATTAAGTTATTATTTTTATTTCGATTTTCCATCCTTTTTATGGTATGGTTATTGACAATCATTTTGTGTACAATTACACGCGAAATTAAATTATCTGTAAAGTATCAGAAGTACCTTTAGATCAAAGAAAGACACCCCATATGAAGCATTTAATTTTATCAATTCTAATTTCATTCTCCTTTGTTTCCAATGCCCAAAAGGATTCAACCTTCTCCCTTGACATCTATTTATCGGAGAATCTGTATTTAGATGCTGCCGTCGATAGTATATTTTCAACTTTAAATGTCAATTCAATTGTCGCTCAGTTATTGATGCCTGCAGTAGGTCGCCTTGGACAACATAAGGACACCATCAAATCGTATATTGAAAGCCAATTAATTGGCGGCGTTTTGTTGTTAAACGGTACCAAGGAACAGTTCAAAGATTGGACATCTACCTACGAGAAAATGAATTCTGAAATTGGCAATCTTCCTTTCCTTTATTCTGCCGATGCTGAACCGAGCTTAGTAAATCGAAAAATGATTGGATCCAAAAAAGTTCCAAGAGCAAACGCAATTAAAAGCCTAGAAGAAGTGACTTCGGTGACAAAAACGATTTCTAATGACCTCAACGATGTTGGAGTCAATTATAATTTCTCCCCTGTTGTTGATGTTGCTAAAAATACAACTGTGGGTTACAGAGGGTTCAATTACAAACCTGAAAATGTTATTCCATTCTCGGCAGCATTCATAGAGCAAACACAAAAACAAAATATCGTAGCTACAGCAAAGCATTTTCCAGGCCATGGACTTATTACTGGCGACACGCACAAATCACTTCAAATAATTGACGGCGAATTAAAAGAACTTAAAAACTATCCTCCACTAATTGATGGTGGCGTATTATCTGTCATGATCGCCCATATTGCCGTTAAAAACAATGAATTGTTTGGGACTAGTGGACTTCCATCTACACTTTCTGAAAATATGGTAAAGAACCTTTTAAGAGACAGTTTAAATTTCAAAGGATTGATTGTCACTGACGCAATGAACATGGGAGGTGTAGCCAAAGTTCCACAAGCTGCAATGAAAGCACTTGATGCCGGTTGCGATATAATCTTAATGCCTTTAAACGTGCGTAAAGCGCACAAAAACATACTGGAAAAATATTTGTCTGATGAGAAGTACAAGGTTAAGGTAGAAACGGCTACTAAAAGAGTTATCAGAATGAAAATCTGCCTTGGCTTAATCGAAATAAACTAATTCATTAGCGCATTATAAAAGGTAGCTTGCTTTTCCGATAGTATCTGTTAACTTTGAGCCAATGCCAATGTCACAATTACACAATATTATTCAAGACTTTAGACCCATTGGGTTAGATGAAATGGATAGTGGCACAAAATTAATGAACAGAGTTGATACGAAATTCGTCTTAAACGTTGATCATTTAATTGAAATCTTACCCCAGTTAAAAGAAGAGTATCGAATTCTTGAAATTCAAGGAGTTCGTTTCCCATCGTACGAAAGCGAATACTTCGACGACAAAAAACTTACCTTCTACATTGACCACCATAGAAAGAAGGTAGACCGATACAAAGTGAGGTACCGAAAATACATCGAATCGAACATTGCTTTTTTAGAGGTAAAACACAAGAAAAAAGGACGAACGGACAAACAAAGAATTAAAGTTGATGACTTGCCGGGAAGGATGTCTAAGGAAGACCATGATTTTGTAAAAAGCACTGGAGTTCCATTGGATAATTTAGAATTGGTCTTGACAAATAAATTCAGTCGGATAACATTTGTTGGAATTAACCACAACGAAAGATTGACTTTTGATATCAATTTAAGCTTTTTCAAAGATGACAAGGAAATTGTTCTTTCGAATCTTGTTATTGCCGAATTAAAACAAGCGAGAGTTATTAGAAACTCACCGTTTTACGCTATTATGAAAGGATTACTTGTTCGCCCATTTAGAATAAGTAAATATTGTATTGGAATAATCGAACTTTATGGAAGAGAGAACGTAAAGTATAATCGATTCAAAAAGAAACTCTTAAAAATAAATAAACTACGAAATAATGTCGCTTAACATCCCTTCTCTTGCTTCTGTAAGTGAGCTTTTTAACCTGTCCTGGTTCAATGATGACTTCTACACGCTCGTATTGAGGCTAGTGATCAACATGTTCTTCTTAACTTTATTGATACGTTTTTTATATTACCCACATACGAAACGTAAAGACTACCTATTTACATACTATCTAATAGGAACAATTACATTCTTCGTTTGTTTTGGTCTGAAGAAACTCGACATTGATACAGGAATGGGACTAGGCCTTTTTGCGATCTTCGGAATTATACGTTACCGTACAGATCCAATTCCAATTAAGGAAATGACCTACTTGTTTCTAATCATTGGTGTAAGTGTTGTCAATTCGCTTGCCTCAAACAAAATTAGTATGGCAGAAATGGCCTTAATTAATGGAACGTTAGTAGGCGTGACATTCGTTCTTGAACGATTGTGGTTACTGAAGCACGAAACGAGAAAAACAATTGTCTACGAACGAATTGACTTGATCAGACCAGAGCAATATCAAGAGCTGAAAAATGATCTTGAAGAAAGAACTGGATTAAAAATTAACCGAGTTGAAGTTGGGAAAATTAACTTCCTAGACGATACTGCTCAGATAAGAATTTATTACTTCGCTGATGCTCAAGAATTCTCTGACTACAGCAATAATAACTGAAATTTACGTTACCATTGAGTCATGAAAAGACTCCGAATCTTATTATTACCATTTGCACTTCTTTACGGTTTGGTAGTTGCCATTCGTAATATCCTCTATAATAAAGGGTTTTTGTCAAGTTATATCATCCCTAAGAAATCAATTGTCGTTGGGAATTTATCTGCTGGCGGAACGGGAAAAACGCCATTGGTAGATTACATTCTCAATCATTTTAAAGAATTGAACATATCTACCTCTGCCCTTAGCCGTGGCTATGGACGCAGTACGATAGGTGTGCTCATTGGTAATTCAGAATCAACCAGCGAGCAAATCGGAGACGAACCCCTCCTCTATCAAAACCACCACGGAGATCAAGTCAATGTTGTTGTTGCTGAAAAACGTCAAGCTGGCGTAGAACGAATTCTAAAAAACTTCCCTGAAAACAAACTGATTGTTCTTGACGATGCCTTTCAACACAGAGCGGTCAGAGCAGGTTTAAGTATTTTAGTTACGCAATTCAATGACTTGTATTGCGACGACTTCATGCTTCCGGCCGGTAATTTACGAGAATTCAAAAGTGGAGCAAAAAGAGCTGGTATCTTGGTAATTTCAAAATCTCCGCTAAACTTGGACAATGAAGCCAGAAAAGTAATCATTGAACGAATTAACTTTCCTGGAAAACACGTTTTCTTTTCATCAATTGCCTATGGCGATCTTGTTCCCTTCAATTCTACAGTAATTGCAAAGGCTAAAAGGATTTTATTGGTCACTGGGATTGGCAACCCTAAACCTTTGTTCGACCAACTATCAAGATTTAGTCAAGTCGAGCATTTAGCCTTTAAAGACCACCATAATTTTACCGCCTCTGACATTGAGCTAATTCATGATAAATTTGGTAAATTTGCTGGTGATGAGAAGATTATTGTCACTACCGAGAAAGACTTTATGCGATTGAAAAAGTTCAATGAAGTATTTGAGGCTTCTCACGCTTGGTTTTATCAACCAATAAAAATTGAAATCGATCAACAAAAAATATTTAATAATCTACTAGAAGAGTATGTTGGAAAAATTTAAAGAAGCACACGATTACATCAAATCACAAACTTCTGTTGAGCCGTCAATAGGAATCATTCTTGGAACTGGGCTTGGTGGACTTGTCAACGAAATCGAGATTGTCGATGAGATTGAATACAAAAACATTCCTCATTTCCCATTATCAACGGTTCAAAGTCATTCAGGAAAACTAATTTTCGGAAAACTAGGCGGAAAACAAGTAGTTGCAATGCAAGGGCGTTTTCATTTTTACGAAGGATACACAATGAAAGAAGTGACCTTCCCTGTTCGAGTAATGAAATTCTTGGGAATCGAACGCTTGTTTGTGAGTAATGCTTCAGGTGGTGTGAATCCAGATTTTGAAATAGGTGATGTTATGATCCAAACAGATCACATAAACCTTTTCCCAGCGCATCCTCTTACAGGAAAGAATTTTGAGGAATTAGGTCCTCGCTTTCCAGATATGAGTCAGCCTTACGATAACAAAATGATTGCACTTGCGAAAGAAATTGCAGACGAATCAAACATTAAAGTCCAAACGGGAACATACGCTGGTTTAACAGGCCCAACTTTAGAAACTCCTGCAGAATACAGTTACGTTAGAGCTATTGGCGCTGACACAGTTGGAATGTCAACAGTTCCCGAGGTAATCGTTGCAAGGCACATGAGCATTCCTTGTTTTGCGATTTCAATTATTACAGACCTTGGAGTTCCAGGGAAAATACAAGAAGTTAGCGTTGAAGATGTTATTGCGGTTGCAGGAAAAGCTGAACCTTCAATGACAACAATTATGCGTGAACTAATAGCGAGAGTTTAGTTATGACCCCTGAAATTAGAGCAAAATACGAAGTGGTGATTGGGCTAGAAGTCCATGCACAAATGCTTACAAAAACGAAGGCGTACTCCAATGATGTGAATGAATTTGGAGCAATTCCAAACACAAACGTCAGTCCAATAACACTAGGTCACCCAGGTACGCTTCCAAAAATGAACAAAAAGACGATTGAATATGCCATTCGTCTTGGAATTGCTTGTGGATGTGACATTACAGAGAATCAAAATTTCGACCGTAAAAATTACTTCTACCCCGATCTTCCCAAAGGATACCAAATAACACAAGACCATACGCCTATCTGTAAGAATGGACAGATCTATATCAAAGACGAGAAAGAAGGTGAGAAACCGATTAAACTGACTCGAATTCATATGGAGGAAGATGCTGGGAAAAGCATGCATGACGTGGATCTTTATGACACTTTAGTGGATCTAAACAGGGCTGGAGTTCCTTTATTAGAAATCGTTTCAGAACCAGACATGAGAACGTCACAAGAAGCTTACGACTATCTAATGGAAGTACGAAAGCTTGTTCGTTACCTTGACATCTGCGATGGAAACATGGAAGAAGGTTCAATGAGGTGTGATGCAAATATTTCAGTTATGCTTGTTGGTTCGAAGGAATTTGGAACCAAAGTCGAAGTGAAAAATATGAACTCGATGCGTAACGTTCAAAAGGCCATTGAATTTGAAATTGAACGTCAAATTGAAATGGTTGAGAACAACGAGACTATTTATATGGAAACACGGTCGTATGATGCGCTGAAGAATATTACAATTGGGATGCGTTCTAAAGAAGCAGCCAACGACTATCGTTTCTTCCCTGAACCAGATCTTCAGCCAATTACTGTTTTACTAGCTGACATTGAAATTATTCGAGCTGAAATGCCGGAGCTCCCAAGAGATCTTTTTATTAAATACACAAGTAATTATGGTCTTTCAGATTATGACGCTTACAACTTAACAGATTCGCGTGAAATCGCACTTTTTTATGAAAAAGTAATCTCATTTACCAAAAACTATAAAAGCGCAGCAAACTGGGTTATGGGTGATGTCAAATCCCATTTAAATCAAAATGGATTAGAAATTAGCGAATTCCCTATTGCAGCAGGCCAATTGGCAGAGCTAATTAAAATAGTAGATGAAGGTAAGGTTTCATCTACGGTTGCGTCTAAGAAGGTATTCCCCGAAATGTTAAAGTCGAATGAAAAGTCACCTCTTCAAATTGCAGAAGCTTTAAACTTGATTCAAGACTCGAATGAAGATTCAATTTTAACATTCATTGAAGACGTTATAAAGCAACATCCTGATGAGGTTGAACGTTATAGAAATGGTGAGAAACAATTGATTGGTTTCCTTATGGGACAATTAATGCGTGCATCAAAAGGGAAAGCAGACCCGAAAGCGGCCAATCAATTAATGCATCAAACATTAGAGAAATTATGATAAATAAGATTTTTGGTCTGTTCTTACTGTTGGCCTTGGTTTCTTGCGAAGAAACAAAGCCGGAGTCGCAAAATGTACAGGACAGTGAAAAACTAGAAGACAATTTTACAATTGCTGGAAATATTAATGGTGGAGGAAACTTAACATTTCATCTGGAAGCTTTAACTGAACAAGGACCTGCTAAGGTTGCAGAAGTGAAAGCCGACGGTAATGGGAAGTTTAAAATGACGGGAAACCTACCTGGAATGGGCTTATACCAGCTAAGAATGGGTGAATCAAATGAGAAAATCATCCCTCTTACTGTGGTTCCTAATGATAATTTAAATATTAACGCGACCGTAGATAATTTCATTGTTTCACCCGAACTTAGCGGTACAGATTGGGCTTCAACAATGTCAAAATACATGAAAATATATTCTGATTTCCATTTTGCTCAAGTAAGCTTAATGGAACAGAAGGATGAAATTTCAAATCTTGAATTGACGAAACGATTTAAGGCCTTAAAAGTACCTGTTGACTCATTCGCCATAGCTGAAATGAGAGCAAATCCAGGGAATGCTTTCAATATTGTACTCTCTGATGCTGCTACACCAAACATGGGTTTTATTGATTGGGATCCAGAAAATATCGATGTTCTCAATAGAGTTTGTGATGCTTTTAACAAGAAATATCCAGAAACAGTAGCTGCACTTTCTTTATCGAACAAGACGTATCAAATCGAAATGAATTACAGACAGCACGTGAAGAATACTTCAGGTACACTTCCTGCTCCAGAAATCGCATTGAACAATCCAGACGGAGTTGAATTAAAGCTTTCTTCCTTAAAAGGTAAATACGTGTTGATTGACTTTTGGGCATCGTGGTGCGGACCATGCAGAAGAGAAAGCCCAAACGTTGTGCGCCTTTACAATAAATATAAAGACAGAGGCTTTACAATATACTCAGTCTCTTTGGATGACAATATGGAAGCGTGGAAAGCAGCAATTAAATCCGACGGACTTGCTTGGCCAAATCACGTTAGCGATCTGCTTAAATGGAACTCTCCTCTCCCTCAACTTTATGGTTTTACTGGAATTCCACATACCGTTCTTATCAACAAAGAAGGAAATGTAATCGGTGTTGGATTGAGAGGTGAAAGTTTGGAACAAAAATTGAATGAGGTTTTCTCAAAATAAAATAATATGCGATTATTAACAATACTAGTAATTTCTGTCATTCCTTTTCTTTCCGGAGCTCAAGGCATTTCAGTTGATTTAACAGGAATGATTTTCAATTCTGGAGAAGATTCAATTCATATCTCTCAGTTTTATGGAGATCACTATGAAGATATTCGAGGAGTCAAATTTGATAAAGATGGAAATTTCAATCTTTCAGGTCAATTGGATAGCGAGGATTATTATGTATTAAGATTTGGAAACAACCACATTAATTTAATTCTTAGAAATAAGTCAGCTATTAAGGTTTATGGTGATGGCTCCGACATAACTCAATTCGTGAACATCTTAGGGTCTGAAGAATCCAAGAGCATGAACGAATACTTAGTCATTGAGAAGAATTGGAAACAAAAACTTGATTCGGCAAACACATTGGTTGCAAATGATCCTGGTAAGCGAAGTGCAGTGAACAATCAAATGACGAAAGATTACAAAAGTTTCCAAGGCTTACAAAAGTCTTTTGTTTCGCGTCATGCAAATAGCCCAGCGCTTCTACCCGTTTTAAAATCAATCGACATGAACAATGATTTCGCAAGCTATGAAGCAATTGTAAATCAACTTTCAATTGGATTTGGTGGATCGCCAACGGTAAAAGAATTAAAATTAAAATTTGATGTTATAAAAACGGATAGGACTAAAAACGATCCAATGGCTCCTGGAAAACCTGCTCCTGATTTTACCGAAGCTTATGCAAACGGAGATTCTTTGTCTCTATCTGATTTAAAAGGAAGCGTTGTTCTTTTAGACTTCTGGGCTTCATGGTGCGGACCGTGTAGAAGGGAGAATCCAAACGTTGTGAAACTTTACAAAAAATACAAAGAGGATGGTTTCACGGTACTAAGTGTTTCATTGGACAAAACAAAAGCACCTTGGTTAGCAGCAATCGAAAAGGATCAATTAATATGGCCATATCATGTAAGTGACCTTGGAGGTTGGAAGAGTAAAGTCCCTAAAACATACGGCGTAAGAGGAATTCCTTTTACAGTTCTTATTGATAAAAAAGGAAACATCATTCGTACAAAACTAAGAGGTCCAGAGCTTGAATCCGAATTAGCTCGTATATTTGGTCATTAATGACAAACAATTCAAAAAAAATCTATTTCGCTTCTGATTTTCACTTAGGTGCTCCTGATTATGAATCAAGCTTGGTTCGAGAAAAGAAAATTGTTTCCTGGCTGAATCATATTGAAAAGGATGCCGCGGAGATTTTTCTCGTTGGTGATATTTTTGATTTTTGGTTTGAATACAAAAGAGCCATTCCTAGAGGTTTTGCAAGGTTACAAGGTAAAATTGCAGACCTAACCGATAAAGGAATCCCCGTTCATGTTTTTACCGGAAACCACGACATGTGGATTTTCGACTACCTTCCAAAAGAGCTCGGCGTTCAATTGCACAGAGAACCAATCGAGCGTGAATTCTTCGGCAAGAAGTATTTCATTGGTCACGGTGATGGTTTAGGCCCCAGTGACAAAGGCTATAAATTCCTTAAGAAAGTATTCGCTAATAAATTTTGCCAATGGTGTTTCGCTCGCCTCCATCCTAACTTTGGGATTTGGCTGGCCGATAGATCGTCAAAAACAAGCAGAGCTAAATCTGGAGATATGGATGAGAAATACCACGGAGACGAAAATGAATGGTTGTTTCAATTTTGCCAAGAAACCTTAAAAACGATGCATTACGATAATTTCATCTTTGGTCACAGACATTTGCCTATTGAAAAGAAAGTTGGCGAAAATTCAACGTATTACAATTTAGGAGAGTGGATCAATTACTGCACCTATATGGTTGTTGATGAAAACTCTGTTTCACTGGAAACCTGGAAATAGTAGCTTTGGCCTCGACCAAGTTGAATAGATTAATCTGCAAAACTCGTTTATCATCGCCTAAATGAAAAAAGTAATACTATCCTTAATCGAACTCCATTACTTTTACGTGTTGAAAAACCAATTGTTCTCAATAATTCATCGTTAAAAGTTGACAACCGTCATTGAACCGTCTAAATACCTTCATACATTGTTGTACTTATAGACTATAAACGAAATAAAAACCAATTGGACACGACCTGAATTTAAAGCATGCTTTATGCTGCGAATGCGAATTTTTTCGAGTTGAAAGATAAAACCGATCTAATTCACAAAATTGCATCTGATGCTGATTATAAGATGATTCATCGTAAATTAGAAAAGGACACCGATTATCAGAGGATCCAAAAAATTCTATATAACATAGAGAAATTTAATTATTCAAAAGTCAATTACATTAACTCATAGCTAACATCAAAACCTTTTTTTTGCGGATGGCGAATTTGATAGTCAGGAAGAAAATATGTTGCATGCACTGAAAAAACTAGTGAACTAGGAATTATTACATTCCTGGCATTGCTCCACCTGCACCTTTCATCTGCTTCATCATGTTGCGCATGTTCTTAGGATTGCTCATCATTTTCATCATCTTCTTCGTGTCAACAAATTGTTTCATCAATTTGTTCACCTCTTGAATGTTTGTTCCACTTCCTTTTGCAATTCTATTTTTACGCGTACCATTAATTAAATCGGGCTTTGATCTTTCTTCTGGTGTCATTGAGTAAATGATCGCTTCGATGTGTTTGAATGCGTCATCTTCAATTTCGACACCTTTCATTGCTTTTCCCATTCCAGGAATCATTCCCATTAAATCCTTAACATTACCCATTTTCTTCACTTGTTGAAGTTGGCTTAAGAAATCGTTAAAGTCGAACTGGTTTTTCTGAATTTTCTTTTGAAGTTGTCGTGCTTCTTCTTCATTGAATTGTTCCTGAGCACGTTCAACAAGTGAGACAACATCTCCTTTTCCAAGGATTCTGTCTGCCATTCGTGCAGGATAGAAAACATCAAGTGCTTCCATCTTCTCCCCAGTACCAACAAACTTAATTGGCTTGTTAACAACCGATTTAATTGACAATGCAGCCCCACCTCTAGTATCCCCGTCTAATTTTGTTAGAACAACTCCATCAAAATTAATTCGCTCATCAAATGCCTTTGCCGTGTTAACGGCATCTTGACCTGTCATTGAATCAACAACAAATAAAGTTTCCGTGGGTTGAATTGCATTTTTAACGTCAGCAATCTCGGTCATCATTTGCTCATCAACGGCTAAACGACCTGCGGTATCAATAATAACAACGTTAAATCCGTTTGCTTTTGCATGCTGAACAGCGGCTTGAGCAATTTTAACGGGATTCTTTTCTTCTTTGTTTGAATATACTTCAACCCCCAATTGCTCACCTAAAACGTGCAATTGATCAATCGCAGCAGGACGGTAAACATCACAAGCTGCTAATAATGGATTCTTTCCTTTCTTTGTTTTGAGATAACTCGCTAGTTTTCCTGAGAAAGTCGTTTTACCCGATCCTTGAAGTCCAGACATCAAAACGATTCCAGGATTTCCTTTCACATTAATTTCAACTTCATTCCCTCCCATAAGCTCAACGAGCTGCTCATGACAGATTTTAATCATCAATTGCCCTGGAGAAATTGAAGTCAATACGTTTTCCCCCATCGCCCTCTCCTTAACGGTAGTCGTAAATTCCTTCGCCGTTTTAAAGTTGACATCAGCATCTAATAATGCACGTCTCACCTCTTTTAATGTCTCAGCAACATTAATCTCAGAAATTTGTCCTTGTCCTTTTAAGACTTTGAAAGCTCTTTCGAACTTATCCGTTAAATTTTCAAACATAGTTATATGATATTCGGCCTACAAAACTACGAAAAAGGCTTCGCTTTCTATAGGTCTGCGGCTTACTTTTTTAGGTTGAAGTTTGCTTATTATTCTGATTCAGCCAATTCACCCCTTTCAACTTTCGTCTCTGGATCAATTAGAGCTATTTTGACATTGAAATAACCATAAACAACTGTCATCACGGGGCTTATTAAATTAAAGAAACAATACATCCAGTATTCACCTGTTGCTACGCCTAGAACAGTTGATTGAGCCGCTCCACATGTATTCCATGGAAAAAGAACAGATGTCACTGTTCCTGAATCTTCCAATGTACGACTCAAATTTTCTGGTGCCAATCCTCTTTCACGATACGTATCCGCGAACATTCTTCCTGGAACAACGATTGCCAAATATTGATCTGATGCCGTTGCATTAAAAAACACACATGTCCCTGCTGTAGTCGCAATAAGTGATCCTGTCGATTTAGCCAAAGAAACTACGGCTGTTGTGATTCTTTGGAGCAGTCCACAAGCTTCCATAACGCCACCAAAAGCCATTGCACAGATGATTAACCAAATAGTATTCATCATTCCAGACATTCCTTTGGATCCGAATAACTTATGAATTCCACTGTATGTGTCTGAATCACTGATAAGCAACTCATGGTAATATTGCGAATCCATTGCTAAGGAAGGTATCATCGGTTGATATACTTCTTTTTCTGGAAATTCCTCAACCAATACGGCAAACACCTCATGATCTGCACCCAAAAGAGAAACCTCTCCAAACATAGCATCTACAGCCGCTTTGTAAGAATCATAAACGTAATTCCCCGTATTCCCTCCTAATTCTTTAATCAAATCAGGTTGAAAAATTACCGCTACCACAGCTCCCATTATTGCACCGATGAATAATGAAGGGACAGCGTCTACTTTCTTAATAATTAAGAAAATAACAACTGCTGGAACAATAAATAAAACAGGCGATATATAAAATTTCGATTCCAATAAGTCTAAAATCCCTTGAACCCCTTCTTCACTTGGCTTCGACTCAATTGTGAATCCCCAAATAAGAAAAATGACCAATGTGATTGTAATTGATGGAATTGTGGTTAAAGCCATATAGCGGATATGAGTAAACAAATCCGTCCCTGCCATAGCTGGAGCTAAATTCGTCGTGTCCGAAAGGGGTGACATCTTATCACCAAAATAAGCCCCTGAAATAATGGCACCTGCTACTACCCCTTGATGAATTCCAAGAACAGAACCAATACCAAGTAAGGCTAATCCAACCGTTGCTATAGTGCTCCATGAGCTTCCAGTAGCAACTGCTACGATCGCACTAATGGCGCAAGCCGCAACTAAAAAGAAAGTAGGGTTTAATATTTTCAATCCGTAATAAATCATGGATGGTATCACACCCGAAATCATCCAGGTTCCGGCTAAAGCACCAATCAATAAGAGAATAAGCAAGGCTGGAAGCGCTGATTTAATACTCTTAACAATTCCACCTTGAAGTTCATTCCAAGAATAATTTAAACGAAACCCAATTACTGTTGCAACAGCTGCAGCGATTAATAAGGCAATCTGATTTGGTCCGTAAGTCGCGTCATCATTATAAATACGGACATTTATTATCAGTAAACCAATCAAGACAAGGATTGGAATTAGAGCAATTAAAAAACTTGGTTTGCGGTAAGCTTTATCAGATATCATAAATGGGGAATATTCTTTAGCGCCTTAAAAGTAAGGAAATTATGACCGTTTCTTCCCTTTTTTAGGATGGTAAAAAAGGAAGATTAAAACTGGCAACAAAGTCAAATCGGCTATCAGAGCTACTAAAAGGGCTAGACAAAGCATAACGCCCAAATAGAATGTTCCCAAGAAGCTCGAAAACACTAACAATGCAAATCCTGAACACAGAATCAGCGTTGTAAGAATCATTGCTTTTCCGGTTGTCAAATAACTGCGTTTCAACGCGTACATTTTAGTTCTGCCTTTCATGAGCTCGAACTTAAACTTCCCGAGAAGGTGTATGGTATCATCGACAGCAATCCCAAATGCAATGGTAAAAATAATAGCTGTTGATATTTTCAACTCGACTCCCAAATACCCCATAACACCTGCAATAAAAACGAGCGGGACAAGATTCGGAACAATGCTAATCAATAAGATGGATACTGATCTGTAGATAATCCCCATCAATAAGGCGACAATTAAAATTGAAACCAATAATCCCTTAACAAGACTTGTTGAAAGGTAACTGAGGTTTTTATCAATCAAATGCGCAGTACCCGTTATTTTATAATCAATTTTTCCATTCAATGTTTTGGTCTCCAAATACTCGCGCAAATACTTATCCATTTCGGTGACTCTGATGTTCCCCAAATCTCCAATCGTTCCGCTAATCCTGGTCATTTGTTCGGTTGAATCAACCATTAATCGATAAATGCCTTCGGCGCTCTTACTTTTAAAACCGCGTTTAAGATCCCGCCACTTACTGCTCTGTTTTGGCAATGTATAATACTCAGGCAATCCTGAATACATACTTCGGTGGCCAATTTTAATGGCAGTAACTAACGAATTTTTGATTGTTAAACTGTATTCGTTTTTCAAATAGTGCTCAACGGTATCGATAGTTCTTAGAACATCTTTATCCCAGACGTTAATTGATGTGTCCTTTATAGTTATCGCAAGTTCAACAGGTCGTATTCCACCATAATGGGAATCCAAATAATTAAAATCTTGCTTTAATGGCTCACTGTCACTCAAATCGTCCATCAATAAATTGTTCGTCTTAATCTGAAACAATCCATAAACGCAAATCCCCATTACAGCGGCACTAATTACCAAAACCCTCCCACGACGGCGAAGTGCAATGATGAACCATTTTTCCAATCTCTTTTTCCAGAAATGATCTTTTTTCTGTTTGCGAACACGCTCCGGCCCTGGAAAGAAAATGAACAATGCAGGCAAAGTGATAAATGTTAAAACAAAAGCAATCAGCACTCCAATACCCATTACAACACCAAATACCTGTATGGGTTGAACGCGAACAAAAACCAAAGAGAAGAATCCAATTGAAGTCGTGACTGACGTTAACAACGTTGCCATTCCAACTTCTTGAACAGATAATTTTATTGCATCCAAAGGTGTATCCTCCGTTCTTAAAGCATCCAAATAACGAGACACAAGGTGTATCACATCAGACATCGAAACAACAAACATTACAGATGGAAGAACGGTAAGTATGATATTAATTGGCTCTTTGAACAGCCCCATCATACCTATTAACCAAAGCATTCCAGTGAAAATCACAATCTGAGGAATTAAAACTCCCCAAATCGATCTAAAAGCAATGACTAGAAATAACATGACAAGAACAGCACTCAATGACAAAAACAGTAGAATCTCTTTCAACATCTTATCGATATAGTACTTCTGTCCAATTGTTCGTCCAGCGATTCGCATCCTCTGAAAATTATACTGATCCGCCTTAGCATTTAGATTATCAATCAGTTTATCACTCTTCTTTTTTGATAAAAAATCTTCGTGCTTTACAAACAAACAAATCGATTTCCCGTCTTCAGAAATAAAAGAATTAACAAGTTCGGGCTTGCTGAATATATTTATGGAATCTCTCTTTAAATCTAAGCTTTCGAAATCAATCAGTGGACGTGATGAAACTTTTGCTCGAATAAAGAGCTCTTGCATATTTGTTATTGAAGCCACCGAATCGACATTATCGATTTCTTTCAATTCTTCGGTGAACTTATCAATCTTCTTTAAAAAATCTTTGTCAAATACTCCTTTATCTCTCTGAATTGCTAAAAGAAGGAAGTCATTGTCCGATTGAAATTTCTGTCTGTACTCCAGAAAGAACTCTGTTTCAGGGTCACTTGTAGGATAAAATTTCTCGAAATCATAATCCAACTCAACCCTAGAGGCTTGATATACAAAGAAGAGTGTAAGAACCAGAAGCCCCCCTAATACTAATTTAGAATACTTTCTAAATGCTTTTTCACCAATGTTTTTCAATTACCAATCGTTTTATGGATAGCAAATATACTCCTTTGCTGCAAAGTTGGTGTCCATTCATCACATTAGCTTGGCTTGGACACCGAAAATTATTAAGTTTGAGCAAATTAAATTATTATGAAAAAAATACTACTATCCACTTTTCTATTCGCGTCTGTATCTGCTAACGCTCAAATGACCTCAGCAAACGAACCCGCGATTGGAGAAACGTCTACTATGTTTTTATGTGACTCTTTATCTGATAACCTTAATGCTATATCAGGTTCTGGTGTTACTTGGGACTATACAGGTCTAAATGGATATCAAGGTGAGACAAGAGTTGTTGATGTAGTTGATCCAGCTTCTACTCCTTTCGCAGCAAGTTACCCTGCGTCTACAAAAGCATTTCAAGTTGAAAACACATTAACTACGTATTTCACTTCAACAGCTTCTGAACGAGTTTCTCAAGGATTTCAATTCAATGAAGCTAGTTTCGGAGATGTTCTTGCAACTTATACAAACGATGAACAAACAATGGTAACATATCCATTCGCTCTTGGTGGTTTAATTGTAGATGCTTACGATGGAAATGTTGATTACACTTTTAATGGATTCCCCGTTTCTGAAACTTTAACTGGTACTGCATATTCATGGGTTGACGGTCAAGGGACTTTGGATTTGCCAAATGGTATTTCTCTTCCAAACGTAATTCGTTACAAATCAATTGATACCGCAGCAACAATCGTTCCTTTACTTGGAGCTGCAGAATTAATGAAAACTCAATATGAGTATTACGACTACACTGATCAAAACCTTCCTATTTTCATTCACACAACAATTAGCTTGGCATTGCCAGGGGGTGGACTTCCATTAGCTGAATTGTCATTGGTTCTTTCAAAATACGAAGCAAATTACGCTTCGATTGATGATATCAATAAATTCACATTCAATGTATTCCCTAACCCTGCTAAAGATATGATTTCAGTGAAAGGTAACTTCTCTGCAGAAGCAACAGGATCAATCATTGACCAAAGTGGTAGAGTTTTAGAAACAATAAATATTCAAAGCGGACAATCAATTAATATTTCTGATTTAGCGACTGGATCTTACTTCTTCACTATCCAAGACAGCGGATTTATCACCACGAAAACAATCGTTAAGAAATAAGTATTTTCGATTTATAAAATAGAAGCTCCTATTTCTCATTCATTGAGCAATAGGGGCTTTTTAATGATCAGGGTGTTACGCTCGACAACGTTTCTTTATTATATTCGTGCAACGATTCGTCTATGAGAAAATTTTATCTATTAATTGTCCTGTTTTTATCTTTCAATTCGTCCGCTCAAATCAATGAGGGCTTGAATCCAGAGGAAAGAGCTTATTTATTTCATGTTGTTAAAAAGAGTCCCATTCTGGATAATAATTTCGGTCGCTACTTTGATTACCAAGGGCCAGAAATAACTTTCCCAAACAGAACAATTAATTACGACTCAATAGAGATCTTAATTATCAACCAACCCGATTTACTTGTTATTCGTAAGGAGGAAATTGCAAAATCAGCGAAAGGACTTATCGCGGAAGCGGCAAATAAAATGGCAATTTGGGAACTAAACAAAGCCCTTTTAGCAAAGCGATCAGTTGCGGGCAAATTAAAGCAATATCAAAATGAGTTCAACCGATTCAATGATTTTCTAAAAGAAGAACTTCCTGCTAGTGCGTATCGAATGAAAGACGGTGTAAATGAACCTCACCCTAAAATTTATACTATTATAAACCCCGGTTTATCTGCAGATGAAAAGGTAGCTCAAATCAATGTAATGCGCTTTTTAACGATTGATGAGCAGTTGCTTACATTGAGTGCAATCAACCATGCAATTAACGCATATACGGGAGAACGCGCGCTAGAAATCTACCTTCATTTAGGTGGAAAAGTAGAACATTTTTCAAACGTATTGATTGCTGCAGGCGATGGAAGCGGTACTTCTGGACTTCTTGAAGAACGTGAAAAAGACGAGCGTGGACGTTGGAATAAAGGGTTGCCAAAAGCTGTAGGTTTGTTTCCATATCAATTAACGATTGATCGAAAAGTGGTTAAACGAAAAACCATTGAAAAAATAGAGACAAGAAGAATGGCGGAAGAAGTATTTTTCACGCCAGGAAATAATTTGCATACCAATATCCACTTGGATGTTTGGGGATACAATTCCGAAAAACAAACGACAGTCGTTATTGAAAAGAATGGGTTGACTTATCACCTATTTGGTTCTGGTGAAACGCGTTTTCTTTCTCCAGATTCTTCTTTCGCAAATGGCGCAACATTCCAGTCAATTATAAACGATTTAAAATTCAATAAGATTGCGGATTTGACTGATAAAATTTCAGGAAAGCGTGGATATGATTATTGGATTGAATATAACAAGAAGAAACAAGACGCGACAGAAATGAAGCTTCAGAAGAAAGAAAAAGAATATGCTGACTTGGGCTACACGCCAATATCTACGAATAAAAAAGCTTCAAGAAGTGTAAAGAAATCGAAGAGAAAAGCGATTAAATCTGGCGCTGGTGGATTTGATGCTACACCTACGACCAACTCGCAAAGATCAGATAGAAAGAAACTTCAAAATCAAATCGTTCATTTATTCGGACTCTTTGAAGCGTACAAGGCCAAAATCAAACAATTAAAAATCGAGAAAGAAAAAGCAATTGATAAAAGAGCGATTCTAGAACGTAGGCTGGACGAGTTCAAACAGTGGATGGGCAGAGATTGGGCAACTTACGAAGAGAAAGATGGCTTTTACATGTTTGAGGATTCAAGTACCTTCGATATTCTTACGCAAGAATTTCAATTTAAGCCAACAAAGGAGGCTGAAGAATTTGAAGTTCGTTTGATTGCAATTCCAGAATCATGCCTTTCTAAATCAGCGGATGAGGTAATGCTTCACATTAATGTAATGGATGCAAAACCAAATTACGATGCGAGAATTAACTTAGAGTTGAATGATGTTTTTGCTTCTGATAAATGGGAGTTGCCGCGTTCCCTATTTTCACTTGAGGACAGTGTTTCCGTTCAAGTATTTTTTGAAGGGCTATTGAATAAAAAGACAAAGTTTAGCATGACTGCCCGTGGTCAAGGAATAGGCAAATGGAACGGAAGTCAAACCATCAAAGATTACAAACCAGTGGAGCTTTCAAGCTATCCTGGAAACGTATCTAAAACGAAGATGGATTCCACTTTTTTAAGATTGCGTAAATCTGAAGTTATGATTAAGTTAAATAGATCTATCAGTATGGAAATCAATTCATATACTGATCAAGTGAAGTCAAACATCACACCTCCAAATTCGGAAATTGAAGTTGCAATGAAGAAATATGGACTATCTAAAAATGAAGTTTTATCAGCGCTTAGAACAGCAGAAATAATGAGAGTATTGAAAGCAGAATTGAATGTTTTAGCGGGTCAGTATTTATCTCGTGAGCAAGCCAAAATTGTGATTGATCGATTTAACAAAGCTTGGGAAAAAATACGAATTAGCGTTGGACGAACTTCATTCAAGCTCTCCGGGTTGATTTAGAAAAAACTCATCCGAGAAATTCACTAAAAAAACTTTATCAACGGCTCTCGTTAAAGCTGTGTATAACCAACGATAATAGTCAGGACCTAAAATATCATCATTGATAAAACCTTGGTCAATAAATACGTTTTGCCATTGCCCCCCTTGTGATTTATGACACGTCACCGCATACGCATATTTAACCTGAAGTGCGTTAAAGTAGGGATCCTTTAAAATTGCCTCGTAGCGTTCTTTCTTGTTCTTTTTATGGATGTAATCTTGTTCCACTTCGAAAAAGAGTTCTTTCATTCTATTTCTCGCCATTGAAGGCCCTTCACTTAGCAACGATTCTGTGTGAATAATCAACTCCACATCTCCTGCCTCTTCATAATCGACGAAATTGACAATTAATGTGGCAAACTCAAATCCGTACAATTCTTCCATTTTCAGAATCCGTCGAACTGTAAACAACTCACCGTTGGCGATAAATCCCATTTTCGAATCATCGCCCATCCAAAAATAATTGTTTTTTACCACCATCAGGCAATCACCGCTGCAGAGCTTCTCTTCAAACCATAAAATCCGTCCTCGAATTTGCTGATTGTATTCGTTTGCTCTTTTGTTAGAACGCGTAATTAAGATCGTGTCCTCTACTCCATACTTGTTCATGCTTGATTCAAGCTCGTCTTGCAACTCCAATCCATTCAATCGAATTAAGTCACCTCCTGGCTTTAAATCAAACTTTGGATAATCTACCCAATCTGTATTTCTTAGTAACGTGGCATTGCGCAAAACTTCAGAATCTTCTGCCTGCCTCAAGACTTCTGTCAATTTAAAGAAAGAACAATTAATCGCGGGAAAATGATTTTCCAGGTATTCAATATTCAACGCTGGTGAATGATCGCTTCCGACGGGTGCCAATTGACCTTCATCGCCCATCAATATTAGCTTACAACCAGCCCCCGAATAAACAAACTCAAATAAGTCTTCAAGTAAATTTCGAGCGCTTACACTTCCGTCCGATTGCATTGAAAAATCCCCGATCATTGAAGCTTCGTCAACGATAAAGACAGTGTTTTTAAATAAATTGGGTTGCAAACTGATTGGAGATCCTAAATCTGTCTTTGATTTTCTTCTGTAAATTTGTTTGTGAATAGTAAAAGCGTCTGTCTTTGATTTTAAACTGAAAACTTTTGCCGCTCGTCCAGTTGGTGCCAAAAGTTTCACCTTCACTTTGTATTCTTGTAACGCTTGAACAAAGGCTCCAAGAACAGATGTTTTGCCCGTCCCTGCATATCCGGATAGAACAAAAAGCTCTTTTGTGTCTCCTTTTCGCAAAAAAGCTTCCAATTCCCAAAATAATTCGGATTGATGTTGTGTTGGAATTAAACCAAATTTATTTTTTATTTTTTCCTGAAAGGGGCTTGTATTCATGGATTAAGGCTAGTTCGATAAAGGTATTAAGATTTATGATAACGTTTCATTGATTGAATGGTAAAAAAAAACTATTGTATGACGTTTGGTGGAATTTAAAAAATAGTAGTTTTGTTAACCTCTTAAAATGTAAATAAGAAATTATGATTGACAATGTTTCTCTGTTTTTTAAAAAATATTTCGTTCCAACTGTATTTGTTGTACTTGGAATTGCAATTATCGTTCTTGGTATAGCCAAAGATCAAGGCGCAATATTTATGTTCTCAGCTGTTTTAATGTTTGGAGCAGGAGCTATCAGTATACTTTATAGCTTGGGAAGGCTAAAACCACGTCTCGTCTACATAATAGGTGCTGTAATGGGCTTAATTGCTGTTTTCACACTGTACATGTCTTGGGATAGCGTTGCAACAACACAGCAATACAATGAGAGAAGCATGAAATGTCAACTTAAGGCAAAACAGAACTTAACAGACATTTCGTACATTCAAAAATCTTACAAAGAAAAGAATGGTGTTTATTTGAAAGATTGGGAGTCACTTATTGAGTATGCGAAAACAGGAACTGTTCCTGAATACGTTTCAGAAGGTGTCGTTCCAAGTGTTCGTTTAAACGTTGAAGAAAGAGATTACTTGTATGGAGATGATCGTGCTCTTGATAAGAACATGACAGAAGTAGAGGCTTACCGTCTTTCACTTTGGAAAGAAGGACCGAGATACAATCAATACTTTTCAAATTTCGTACGAGACACGAATCAAGTGAGTCTTTTAAAATCAAAATTCGAAACACGTTCTTACCGTGAAGCAAGAATTAAAGATGAACTTGGAAAGTTTTATGTTGATTCATTACCATTAATCCCTTACACAAATGGAAAATATATTTGGAAAATGGAAGTTAGAGATTCTATCTTTTTCAATGATATGACTGGACCCTCAATCTTCATTTCAGGATCACTTCCTTATGCAAAAGAAGAAGGGTCTGCTCGAAAAATATTTATGACTCTTGGTAAACTTACTACATTCGAGCATACGGGGTCTTGGGAAACTGAGTAATCATGAGAGGAAGTCATCTCGCTATTGAGATAGCATCAAACGCAGTTCGATTTGTTTCAATGAGAAACGAAACGGTTCTATCAAGGTTGGATCAAACAATTTCTGCTAAAACAGATTCTGAATCAAAAGAAGCGCTCAAAGCAATTTTCGAAGCAAACTCCTTTTTACAAGGTGATTTTGATGAAGTCACTGTGGCTTGGTGTATTGATAAATCATCGCTAGTTCCCAATGCTGTTTTTAATGAGTCTAAGCCACTCGATATATTTCAATTGTGCTTTGGTAAAGACTCCAGAAAAAGCGAAATCGATTACAACCGTATTTCAGAACTAAGCGTAATAAACGTTTACGAAGTTCCAAACTGGATCAAATCATTTTTCGTTATTCGATTTCCGAGAGTTGTCATTCAACACGCAGGAACACATATCGTAAGAAAAGCTCTTAATGAAAATGCATTCAAATTAAAAGCTACCATTGTTTGCTTTGAAAACTACTTTCGCTTAACACTGGTGAAACACAATGCGCTTGAATTTTATTCCTCGTTTAGCTATCAATCCTCTGAAGACATTATTTATCATTTAAACTTTGCCTTACAGCAAAAAGAGTTTACAAATGAGAAAGGTGCGATTGAATTGGTTGCGGCAGTAGGATCAGAATCCAACCTCATCGATTCCATAGAAAAAGGATTGTTGAAAATTGGAGACTTAAAGAAAATGGCGGTATCAAAAGACAATGATCATCTTGCTAAATCCCAAATACTGTGCGTATAATCAGAGGTAAATTCAAAACGAGATACTTTAGAATTCCCAAAAGCTTTCCTTCCCGCCCAACAACTGATTTTGCAAAAGAGGGCTTGTTCAACATTCTTGAACATCAATATTCCTTAGAAAATTTAAGAATCCTTGATCTCTGTGCTGGATCTGGAAATATATCGTTTGAATTTTTATCAAGGGAAGCAGGAACAGTCATTGCAGTTGATAAGAACTTCAATTGCTACAAGCACATGAAAACGATGTCTCATAAATACGAGTGTGAGCAAGATATCACTGTCATAAAATCAGACTTAGTTAGGTTCTTGAATCAAACAAATGAAAAATTCGACCTGATTTTTGCAGATCCTCCTTATGCGTATGAAGAGCATGAAGAAATTGCAAATCTGGTTTTTGAACGTGAACTATTAGTCGAAGGTGGTCTCCTCATAATTGAACATGGCAAACAAACATCTCTAAAAAACACAACTCATTTCAATTTTGAACGTATGTATGGAGGAGTACATTTTAGTTTCTTTCAAATAAATGATGATGATGATACATAAAATTGGTTTATTTCCTGGATCCTTTGACCCATTTACTAAGGGGCATGAAGTTGTAGTTAGAAAGAGTTTAACTCTTTTTGACGAAGTTGTCATTGGTATTGGTGTGAACAGCCAAAAAACCTACATGTACGATCTCGACAAGAGAATCGAACACATAAACTCTTTATTTACAGCAGAAGAAAATATTCGAGTAGAGGACTTTCAATCATTAACAGTTGATTTTTGTAAAGTTATTGGAGCAAACCATATCATAAGAGGTTTAAGGGATTCTAAAGATTTCCAATACGAAAAACCAATCGCTCACATGAACAAAGACATTTCGGGAATTGAAACCGTATTCTTTTTAACGGATCAAAAGTATTCGGCAATAAATTCCTCTATCGTTCGTGAAATAGATAAGAACGGTGGTTCCATCAATGCTTTTGTAACCAACCCACATTTCCTCGTTTAGAAAGTATGGTACAATTAATGTACTTCACTTCCAACAACAATTAAGCGATATGCGAAATATCATACTTTTTTCATTTCTATTCGTTCTAAGTGGTATTAAAGCACAGACAGTTTCAATATCTGGAATGGCACCAGCTTATATTGGAAAAAAAATTCGTTTTTATAAAATTGAAGATTACTTAAGCAATAAGCAAAAATTGATTGGTAGTGCCACAATCAGAATTGACAGTTCATTCAATATGACGATCAATTGTGATGAAATTCAAAAAATTGTTGTCAAATCCAATAATAACCGAGGATTTATTTACATCCAACCGAAAGGAGATTACAGTATTTTCTTTCCTGAAAGAAATATCTACGAGCCGATCAAACCTTCTGGAAATGACGTGGAAGTTGGTTTTAACAGATTGGACAGCACAGATATTAATTATAAAATTTTAGGGTACCGACGTTGGGTTGATTACTTCGTCTCTGGTACCTTTCATTTGAGAAACAGAAAGGATACTTTGGGATATGTTGAGGCATTCGACCGCTTTAAAGGGAGAGTGCAAAAAGCGTACGAAATCGATACAAGTGAAAACGCGAACTATCTTAAAACGTATATTAAATTTGACATCGCAGGATTAGAGAATATCAACAACGTTGCAGAAAGAAACCGTTATGAAAAACACGACTTCTTTATAAAATACCAACCCGTTGAATACAACAACGATGTTTACATGGAGTACATAACAAACTACTATAAAAAGATTGTACCTCAGCTATCGAATGCAACAAACGAGGCATTTTACCAAGGAATACTAAACAGCAGTCCCAGTATGGTTATGAATGCTTTAGGAAGAGAATACACACTGATCAATAGAAGAATTAGGGAAATTGTAATGATTCAGGCGCTATCCGAAATATTCTATTCGAAAGATTATCCTCAAACTAACGTGATTACTATTCTCGATAGCGTTGTTCATTTCACAATGTTCAAAGAAAATACAATCATTGCCAAGAACATTCGGTACCGATTGATTAATCTTGTTCCTGGAGTAATTGCTCCTGACTTTGTTCTATCCGCCGATGGATTGGAAACAAAAACACTCTTGGGTCTAAAAGAAAAGCATATTTATCTTCACTTTTTTGATCCAAACAGTAACGATAATATGAAGGAATTGGAGCTCGTCCGTGGGCTTAATAACAAATATTCTAAATATGTTAAGTTCATTTCTATTTACAAACAGGAGTCTGAACTTTCGGAAGAAATACAAAAGAAATTGGATGCTCTGGAATGGGATATTTACCCTACTTCTCTCACGAATTCAATTTGGGACAAGTATCAAGTCACAACTTTCCCGCATTATACTTTCCTCGATGCTACAGGATACGTTATTGGAAGCCCAGCTTTGGGTCCAACGCCAAATGGGAACTATGAGACTATTGATCAAAGTTTTTTCCAATTAAAAAAAGCCTGGGAATATGAAAATAATGATGGTGGTGAATTGTACGACCGCAATCATTAAATCACTTCAATTTTAAGGTATGCTTGGAATCAATTGTTAATTTTGACCCAAATTAAAATCAATGCGATTCAATCTTTCAGAAATCAACGAACTCATTCGAGAAAGGCGTACTATTTATCCTGAACAATTCAGCGAACGACAAGTGCACAGGGAACAAATCGAAGTAATTCTGAACAATGCACAATGGGCCCCTACTCACGGTAACACGCAGCCCTGGCGTTTCAAAGTTTTCACGGATGAAGGAAGGCAAACGTTAAGCACATACTTAGGTCAAGCATACTTGAATTTCACGCCTGAAGACAAACAGAACGATTTGAAATTGAAAAAATTGATTTTGCGTCCATTAAAATCTTCCGTTGTCATTGCAGTTTGCATGAAAAGACAAGCGGAGGAAAAAATTCTTGAAATAGAAGAAATCGAAGCTGTAGCCTGTGCCATTCAAAACATACATTTAACATGCACGGCTTATGGACTGGGAGGTTTTTGGTCAACACCTAAATTAATCTACACTCAAGAAATGAATGATTTTCTGAAAATTGGCAATAAAGACAAATGCTTGGGATTGTTTTATATCGGTTACCCAGCAATTGAATGGCCAAAAGCACATAGAAAGCCACTCGAATACACGACAGAATGGAGAGGCGAGTAGATAGTCCCGTGGACAATATTGTTGATTTGGGATTGGTGAATTATGTTCAACATCCATCGAACCCAGAGTATATTGTTTACCGATTTGTTGATCCTGAAAGAGCGGCTTCCTTCGAGAAAGAATTGGAAGATCAATCAATCTGGTTTGAAAAAGATATTGAAAATAAACGTGAAAAAGAATATATATTATTCGGAGTTCACAGCAGAGATTTCAAGCGGACTGATAAAATCAATTTTAAAGTCGAAGGAAAGCATAAGAAACCACTCATTCCTTTTAAAGGATTCCGCTATTTCATTCTTATTCTGGGCCTGGGACTGTTGATCCTTGCAATCATTGGTTATTGTAAACAACAGGAGAAGCTCTCTTTATACAATAATGACAGCGCTTCACTCAAAGAGTCAAAAAAATAAGAATAAAATGCGTTTATTAGCGTTGTACATACGATGAAAATTTATCTAATCTTACTGGCACTTTTTTTCTTTTCACCCTCGTTCTCTCAAGATGATGCTAATAGTCTACCGTCATATTTTGGCATCCAAATACGGCCTGTTTTTCCAACTAGTTTTATAGGCTCACCTGAAACGTCTTTGAGCAAAGATGGATTCAATGTAAAGATTAACCAGAAAATAGGGTATTCATTTGGCGGAACGGTTCGAGTAGGACTTACAAAATTGATCGCACTTGAAACTGGATTGAATTTTACCGAACGTAATTTTAATTTAGAGATGGAGGTTCCTGATTCGAACGCCTTCGCAACTAACTCAATGAGCTTTATAGAGTATGATCTTCCAATTAACGGTCTCATTTATATCCAACTTGCTGAAAATTGGTTTATGAATGCTTCAATTGGTTTTGCATTAACCTACAAGCCCACCGATGTAAGAATTTTCAATTCTCCAGGTGGAGAAAATACCTTCACAATTTTCGGGGTAAGAGGAAGTAAAGTAGGAATTGACGCCAACGCAAATGTTGGGTTTGAGTTTAGAACCAAGAAGAAAGGCTTTTTCTATTTGGGCGGCTCGGCAAGAGTTCCTTTCTCACCTGTATTTGACATTGTAGCAAATTACCAATGGCAAGGGAACCTAATACAGGCAATTGGTGAAGTCGACGGTTCCTTTCTGGCTATAGATTTTAAATACTTCTTTCCAAATATTCAAAACAAGGGGCCTCAATTCATAGATGGACCAATTGAATAGTTTTCAAAACCACTTTAGATTTTTTTCGATAGTATAAAGTTCTTAATCAGTTTGCGGAGAATGATTAGTTTCGGGAACGATATTTGCATTCTTATTCGCCAAACACCCAAAGATGAAACATTTTCGACATTTAATTCCAGCTTTACTCTTTATAATCCTCTTTACTGTGAGTTGTAGAAAAGCAGACAATATATCATCCACATCAAAAGTAGAAGGGAAAATTCTGGGGACGTGGACAATTGACAAAGTTGCTTTAGAAGACAACGGTAAACTATTCGAGACTGACATTACGGGTCAATACGATCAAGTGCAATTTAATTTCGCTGCGAACAATGAATTTTCTATCCTAGATCAATTGAAAAATGAGACGTATCCAGGTGTTTGGTATTTGGATGAAATTTGGACTTGGAATGAATTAGATCAAGAGGAAAAGAAAACTTACAGCTTGTATATGAATATCTATAATCCGGCTGATACTAGTTTGTCCACCTCGATGAGTTGGACAGATTTAAAAATTTCGAGTAGAAAACTCATTGCAAAACACAAGCGATTGGTCGATGACGGAATGCACAAATATACGTACCGATTAAAGCGTTAATTATTTCTTCAGGCCCTTTTCACTAATCAAAGCTACGTGTAGTTTTATTTTTTTATCCTTCATACTTGGCCATATAGGTCGAATCTGACCATCAACTGCATCTATATTCAAGTAATCACCAAAGAACATTTCCGCACTTGGAATGAATGGCTTTTCAGAAATCTTGGTATCTACAAATGTTTTCCCTCCGTCTCTTGACGCAGATAAATACACATCTGTCTGCGTATCGTCGTAATTTCTTCTGTCGTAGTAAACAAAGTACAAATAGCCTGAACTTTGATCAATTGTCATCCAAGTAAAGAACTGGTGCTTGTTAGAATCGTCTTGATTCACTCGGATTCGATCACTCCAGGTTACACCGCCATCTGTCGACTTCATAATCCATGAATCAGTATTGTCTTCTCCACCCATCTGATCACACCAGTTCAAGTACAAATCCCCTTGATTGGGCCCGTTGCTTAAATCACATTTCAAAATCGGCAATCCATTCGCTCTATAGATCCCGGGAACCTCAAGTGTCCAACCTCCGAATTGCTCTTGAAGCACAATTTCGCTTTCCATCCATGTTGATCCACCATCCAACGATTTTTGAAACACAAGCCCCATTGGGCCTGTCCAGGTGACATATATTTCGCCATTTGGTCCAACAGCAGGTACAGCACCTTCTACCGTATTATCGTCGTCAATGCAATCTCCACCGTGTTTGGAAATCCTCAAAGGTTCGCTCCACGTTAGACTCTGATCATTAGATTTAGAAAACATAATGAATGAACTGTCTTCTTTAGACTTCGAATTATATGCATCGAACTGCGTCCATGTCATGTAAATCTCGTTCGTTTCCTGATTTACAACTGTCCATTGCTTGTCTTGAACTTTCGTGCCATTTGGCGTTGGAAATGTGCCATTATTGAATGAAGACGGTGTATTTAAATCAAGACTTGCTGGTTCTTTCGTTTGACAAACAATTCGATCCAAATGAGTCGTTTCAATATAACTAGCCAAGTGAAAATAATAGATCTTACTCTTTGTATCAAACATCATAACTGGATCTCCATAAACGCCATAAGTGCTCTTGACATTTTGAGCATCCCAAGATTTCCCTCCATCAAACGATTCATAAAACTCATCCAGAATTGCACCAGCGATAATGTGTTGATTGTTATTTGGATCAATCGCTATGGAAGGTTCAGTTTGGGCAGCAATATAAATAGAACCTTCAGGTTTTTCCAACACTACAAACTTGACCGAAGAACAAGCACCAATGATGAATGCAAAAACTATAAGTCCAACTGTGTATCTCATTCTGTTCTTAGCCAATAGTTAAACAGTCTTTCAAGAGCATCGTTTCCTTCAATTTTTGAATACTCATAACGAGGTTTTTCGTACTCTATCATTTTCAAGTCTGTCGAAAATAATTCATCTCCACGCGCAAATAAAATTTCCATTACATCTCCAGCGGACATTCCCGCAAAGAAAGATTCTAACGTGGATTTATTCACTCGAATTCCATTTGCTCCAATGATCTCATCATTCACACTTAACCCTGCTTCTTCAACTGAAGAGTTGCTTCTAATTGATCTAATTTCAACTTTCCCACCTGATTCCGATAGAGAAACTCCTGCGTCTACTTTTGAAACACCTGCATAATTAACTTTTAATCCAATTGAAGAAAAGACCTCATCGTAGTTGGGAACTTTTGTCCCGTTAATGTAATCCGCGTAGAACTGATCCATATTCTCGCCCAAGAAATCTTCCAATTCTTTTTTGAATTCAATTTCGGAGAAACCTCTCCCCTTCTTCTCATAATACTCCTTGTAGACCTTCTGCATGAAATGATCCAAGCATTTTTTACCATCGTATTTTTTGATGATTTTAGCATCCAATAACATAGCTACAACAGATCCTCTTGAATAATACGACATCGTAGTATTCCCACTATTTTCATTTGGACGGTACGCTTTAATCCAAGCATCAAAACTTGCATGCGCGACTGGCTGAACTCGCGTTCCGACGGATCCTTCAACATAATTCAAGCTTCCGAACATTCCATTTAAGAACTCTTTTTCTGACCAAATACCTGATCGAAGTAAAATCATTTTTTCGTAATACGAAGTGAATCCTTCCATTACCCAAAGCAATGATGTATAATTCTCAGCGTCATAATTGAATGGGCCTAATTCTACCGGTCTAATTCGTTTCACATTCCATAAATGGAAATATTCGTGGGATACTAACTTTAAAAAGCCTTTGTAATCATTTTGATACCTCCAACGATTTGTGCTTAATACGGTTGAATTCACATGCTCCAATCCACCTTGTCCATCAACAACGTTGTGAATAATGAAAGTGTATTCCTTATTTGGATTTTGTCCGAAAATAGCAGTTGCCGTTTTAACAACTCGCGCCATATCAGCTTTTAACAATTCAATGTCGTGATTCCCTCTGGCATAAATCGCAACGTTGTGTTTGATTCCTGCAGCCATAAATGAGAACGTTTCTTGATTTCCAATTTCCATTGGGCAGTCGACCAATTGATCGTAGTTCTCAAAATCAAAAAGAGTAGATTCACTGCCTGCCGAAGCGCCTTGAGATTGCTTCAAAGCCGTTGTAATTGTTGAGAATGATTCATACGGAAAGACCTCTACCTGGCCCTTATCTGCTTTATAATCATTCACATACATAAATACTCCTGAACCCGAAACAAAGCCGTGCGTTAGATCTAAAAAACTTGTTCTAACAGTTAATTCGAAAGAGTATACTTCGTATTTAACAATTACTTTCTTCGCTTTTCCTTTCTTTATGCACCATGTGTTTTTATTCGTTTTAACAACTTCGATCGCATTTCCATTTCCGTCAAATGCTTTGACCAAGTTAACGTGTTTCGCAAATTCTCTTGCTAAATATGAACCAGGTGCCCAGATTGGCATTTTCACATTTAACTCTTTTTCTTTAAACCCATCAAGCTCCATTTCTACATTGAAATAATGATTCTGAGGCTTCGGCATTTTCAAGTTGTATTTGACATTTTGAGCTTGAGTCAAAAAACATAACATTGAAACTGCAATAATGGATAGGTATTTAAGCATAAATTCGTAATTTTCCACTAAGGTAATAAAAGAGTCGCTTGGATTGTAATTCGATCAATACCTAATTTACAAGAGGTATAAGGATCATTTTAAATAGAAACCATTCATTAACAATCACTTAATTCAATAAACTTAATTACTCAACACTAAAAAAATTAAATATGTTCAAATTCCTTACAGTAGTTACAATAAGTTTATTGATGTTTAGCTGTAAACAAGAGCCAGAACCAGCGAATAATGATATCAATGGAAACAAGGATTTGGAAAATCAAATTGCTCAATTGGAGTTGGAAAATACTCAGAAAGATTCGGTAATTAATGAATCGTTGGCCTTTTTTAATGAAATCAAATCGAACTTAGAATCAATCGGTGTACGTAAAGATGAAATCCGAACACTTTCCGAAAATCCAGAATTACAACCCGAAGATAAAAATTGGATTTTAGAAGAGATTCGTCACATTAACTTTTTGCGTGAGGATAATGCCAATATGGTTAAGCGATTAAATGCTCAATTGGAGAAAAACGGATTGAAGATTAAGGAATTGGAAATCATGGTTGAGTCTTTGGTAAAGGAAATCCAATGGAAAGATGAACAGATTGAACGGCTTAATAATGAATTGGCACTATTGGATCAACAGTACTCTAAACTCTTCGATGCGTATCAAGACCAAGCAATGAAAATAGATGTGTTGACGCATAAAATCAATAAGGTCTGCTATGCATATGGTTCTGAGAAGGAGCTGATGGAAAACAATATTATTGAAAAGAAGAATGGATTTATAGGAATTGGAAAGAAATTGAACCTAAGAAGTGATTTTAAGAGCGACTATTTCACTGAAGTTGATGCGGCTAAATCCACACAATTCACTATTCGTGGTGAAAACGTTCGATTAATTACTGCGCATCCGTCCGCTTCGTTTAAACTAATAGAAAATGGCGGGACTTCAAAAATCGAGATTTCAGATGCTTCAGAGTTCTGGAAAATATCAAAATACTTAGTTGTTATTGTTGACTAATGACAGAGTCAGAAAGAGAAGAAAAGGAAAGAATAAAAAGGGAAAAGATTCGGAAATTTGAGAGTCCGCTTCCATTTGTTCTCATTTTACGAAATTTAATTTTCGGTAAACAGAAGCCTGATATGTATACTCGAATTGCATTTTTTGTTGGAACAATCATTTCTTTAACTTTCCTTCTTTGGAGCATTATTACTTATTCCGCATTAGTTTCAAGAGATTGGATTTCTTCTCAAAAGGGAATTCCTGTTCAATCAATTATTGAAAACAGAGGTTTGGAATTGGAATTTGAAAGTGGTGATTTCTTAAACCGACTTCAAGTTGCAAGTGCGATTTCCATCATCTTATGGATTGTGTTTTTCGCTGGACTCGTTCTACTCTACCGCAAAAAGAAACTCTTTATTTACTTCACAATAGTTCCACTGGCTCTTCACCTTGCAATGAGCATGTTCTACCTAAGCTTTACCTATTTCGCAGAAGACACAACGATGTTCGATAAAATTGCTTTGCTTGTGTTGGGATTGATTCTAATCATGCATTCCTATTTAATGGGCAATGAACGCAAAGGTGGAAGCATTAGCTTTTTTGGTAAAAGTCAGGAAGAAGATGATTCAAATAGTTTTGAATAGCATCGGGATTTTGTTCGTCGCGACTTAGGACAACGGTGGCTTTTTTATAATACTCTTCACGAAGAATCAAACGGTCTTCTACAAAACTCAACAGTTCTTCTTCGGTCATCCCTACAATCAGAGGGCGCTGTTTCTTGGCATGTACAAGCCTGTGCGTTAATTCCTTTGCCGATCGCTCCATGTAGAACGTTGTGCCGGTTTCATTGAGCAAATCCATATTGTTTCCAAAACACGGCATTCCTCCGCCTGTTGCAAGAATGAAATCTTCTCTCAAATCAAGTGCTTCAATGTATTCCCGTTCAATTTCACGGAATTGAGATTCTCCCTGTTCGGCAAAAATTTCACCAATAGATTTATTGTAATGATTTTGAATTTCAATATCTGAATCTATAAAAGAAATATTCAGTTGGGCTGCGATTTTTTTTCCGAGGGTAGATTTACCGCATCCCATAAAACCGACAAGAATTATCCTTTTCATAAGTTCTAAGATAGTAAAAACGGCACAAAAAATGAAACTCTTCGGATGAAGGATTTCTACTATTCCACCTCAAAAACTTTCTTAACGGTTCCATCTGAGTACAAATAAAACAAAACAGTGTTCGGTTTTAATTTGGTTTCCTGACCGTTTTCATTAACGATTTTCAGAAGTTCTTTGGGTTGATTTGTAGCGTTGTCTAATTGTAAATCGTCAGTTCCAAGTGTCAAACCCCAGATCATCGTTGCGTATTCAGGATGATCGATAAAAGGGTTTCGGTTGTTTTGATAACTGTAATAGATAATTTCATTTCTGTTTCGTTCCCAATCATCAACAGGATCATCGAGGTGCCACTGATAGAGGTCGGAGAGTTTTGCATGAATGGGCGCAATTGTATTGTTATCTGATGGTATATAATCAATAATCTTTAAATCAGGCTCTCCATTTGCTCCCTCGTAACGCGTCGCCATATAGAAGATCATTCGAGCGATATCTCCTTTGACGTTATCATTTGGTTTCCACACCCATTCCGATGTACTAAAATAACTTCCTGTCGCGCCACTTGGATCAATATATTCCGTCGAACATTCTGCGAACCACCTGTTTGCTCTCGCTGAGTTGACTGAAATGTCACAAGGTCGCAAAGCATGCACATCCGTTCCCGGTCCTGCAGAAGTTCCAAAATCTCCGTGCGACTTGGCCCAAACGTGTTCCCTATTCCACCCTGCACCAGAATTATATTCTAAATCGGCATCTAATGACCATCCTGAATAAAGAAGCAATACGTTGCTGGGGTTTAAAGTATCTCGATCGGTTTCTTTGAGAATATCCCAAACGTCTGTTCCGTTGCTTGAATAAGGAAACTCGACATGATCTCTGATAATAAGATTCAGCTCCGTTTTAAGACTGTCTCCAGAAAATCCTTGAGCCGAATCGTAGTATCCTGGGGGAATTTGTCCAAAGGAAATTAAAGCAACAAGCAGAGAGATTGATATTAGAAGCTCTTTCATTAAGTACAAAGGTAATCAATTTGGAAGGAGCTACTTCGAAAAAAAAAAGTGGAATAACCATAACTACTCCTCGCTTAAAGTAAAAAATGGGCCACTATTTTTAATGAAGTCCAATCAAAAAGAAATACAAACCTCAGAATCTACTACTTTCGTCATATGATTTTAGACTTACAATCGCCATTATGATAGATTTATCTCATGTTGAGAACCAAATTCGCTTTGTCACAAATTTTCAGGACCTCGTCTACACGCCTTTTCAAAAAGAAAATAATGCGAATTGTTGGACACGTGACCTAGTAGGTGATTTTTCTGAAATCGTTACTCGGATAGAACTAAGTGGAAATATTGCAGAAATTGACATAGAGGAGCTTCTAGAACTTGAGTTGAGTGATTTTGGGCAGCTTGCTCGTGAAGTTCTTTTAAATGACATCAAAGTCTTAAAAGAGCAGGGTGCGTCTCCAATCTTGAATCTGATCAAGTACTATGACAGAGATGATAGCTATCCGTTTTTTCCAACCGATGTTTATTCATTTCATGTGGACCGCTCTCCTATTGCAACCGATACATTTTTATGTACTTATTATGGTGCGTCGAGTGAAATAGTACCAAATGCAGAAGCTACTCAAAAAGTGCTTGTTCCTGAAATTCGACATGAACTAAAAAAACTATACGATGGACCCGATGAAGGATTTGAATCCTTTTTAAGTGAGTATTTCTTTGATCTTCACTATCAAGCTCAACCCAATGCGAATATTATCAGCCTTGGTGTAGGTCATTTATGGAGGCTAGCGGTTGACCATCCTGGAAGTGAAGTTCTACCTTGTCTTCACCGCGCACCAAAGGAGAAAACAGGAGAAAGCCGGTTGCTACTGATTTGTTGAAATCACTCAGTTAAGTTTTCCAGATCATTACAGGGAATATTGTCAAAATAGGTAAGCAAAACTTTCAATTAGAATGAAAATTTTGTGCATTTTGGATTCGCACGAAAACGCTTAAAGACAGGGAGATCAAATAATCTTGGGATTTTAACCAAAAAAGCCACTCTAAAAGAGTGGCTTTTTGTGATCCCTCTGGGGCTCGAACCCAGGGCCCACGCCTTAAAAGGGCGTTGCTCTACCAACTGAGCTAAGAGATCATTTACGCGTTAGCGAGTGCAAATATATGCATTGTATTTATTTAAACAAGAGATTGAAATTACTTTTTTCAATTTATTTTCGAAATAAATTTGTTTTGTTTTAATAATGAGTTATTTAGTCTAAATAAAGAGTGGTTCGATTAATGAAAACACGCTCATACTTGGCTCAAATGGACATCTCTCGATCTCTTTTGGTACTGCCATGAATAGCACTTCGTAATAAATTTCTTCTTTGTGGAGCTTAATTGGGAATCAATTAATTCAACTTGAAATTTAATCCAAATCCGTAAAATAAAACTCAAAAAAAATCCCTATCGGCTTATCCAAGAGAGATTAAAATTCAATAAAGAAAAAGTAAATTGAATTACTTAACAATCTTATTTTTAACGGCGTATTTATGCGTATTACTCCACAATAGAATTGAAATATTTTTGACTATAATCCGTAATTATTAATGTTATTGCCATCTGCTTATTGTATAGCGCTTTCGTTCAAAATATTGATATTATTGGAACTTGGACAGGATATGACGTTCAGACTTCCAACCCCAAGAAATTCGTTTTGACCGATCCTAATTCATTCAAATCTGTTTTATCAATGAATTCAGATTCAACTTTTACGCTTATAACGAGTGGCTATGCAGTAGTCATGGGTAAATTAACGACCGGACCAAATTACATCATTCTTTTAAACTAGTAGGATACGAAGAATACGAGCGTTATTGGAATATCCGATGGGTAAGTGGAAATTATCCATACGATTAAACTCCGGAAATTGACATGCTTATTCCTACGATGGCGGAAGTTCTTCATAAAAAGAAAAATACCAAAGAGGTTTCAAAGGTTTATGGACTGTTCAAGAAAACGGAACAGAAAATAAACCCGTGTGGTACGTTAATTGAAGCCTCAATTAACACGATTAGGATTACTGAAGTGATCTGGGATCCATTGTTTGGTTTCCCTCTTTACAATTGTTCCGATAATTATCGGTTGAAATACGGCCTGCCATCCTGCTTCTGAGACTCTCCTGATAAAATTTTTCCTAAGCTTCAAATTTATCCACACGGGTCCTTCTTTCGAAGTCGTTACGAGGACCAACTCAGTTGGCTGCAACGTGACGTGAAGATAACCATTCTAGAGGAATAGATTATAGAGAAACCATGAATTATTGAATTTATCTTTTTAATTTGACTGCAATTAGTCCCTACATCAATAATGAGCTTGTGAATGAATAATATTTTCATTTTTTTCATGGTAATTGGACGAAAAAAGACGAAGAGCTTGAAGCTCAATCGAATTGAGCGGTAAAATTAATCCCATTATTTATTGGTTTGCAAGGGTCTACAGCTTTGCCTTTGGCTAGTTGGTATATGGGCTGACGATTTTCGTTTTATCGGCTGTAAATATGATCGTAAAGAGCTTGCTCTTCTTTAAGTAATCCAATGAAGTGAAAGCTGGCGTAACACATGAATAAGTAAAACCCAATTCAGAAATACTCGATAATTTGAATTAAAAGAAAGTTTACTCTTTAATTTTCTTTGGAGGATCTGTCGGCTCTAATGATTTCGTAGACTCTGAGGCTCGAGTTGGTTTTCTAACCTTATCGCGTAATGCAGATATTTCACCTTTCAAATAACTGATTTCACTATCCCTTTTTCGTGTCTTCATAAAACCGAAAATCTTCGCGTAACCATAACCTCCGAACATACTTACTAGGATTAATATTGTTACTGGAACTTTTACTTTCCCAAAAATTAAATTTAAGTCAAACACCTTCCAATTAAGTAGAGCGAATATAAAAATCAATAAACCAATCACCCCCCAAAATATATGATTCAACTTCTGCCTAAAGCTTAATTTTTGCCAGTAATCTTTCAATTTTTTTCTTTTGGTTTAAAATCAACTACATGATCTACGCCCTTGATATGAATATCGCGTTGAGGAAATGGTATATGCAAATTGTATTTCGTTAATTTTTTATACACAGATCTTCTTAAATCGGACTTAACATTTTCAATTCTAAACGTTGAGCTCGACCAAAACATCATTTCAAATTCCAAAGCAGATTCACCAAATTCAGTAAAACGTACAAAAGGTATAGGTTTTTTTGCAATCAGTTCATGTTCAGACATAGATTCTTCCAAACAAGCGAAAACTTGCTCGACGTCGGAACCATAAGCGACACTTAAATTGACAGTAAACCGAACGGATTCATTATCAATAGACCAGTTTACAACTTTCTCAGCAACGAATTTTGAATTTGGTATAATAATAGTAACGTCATCACGCGTAAGAACTTCAGAGCTCCTTAAATTAATTTCTTCCACCTTACCCACTACTCCATCTGCTTCAATAATGTCGCCAATCTTCAATGAACCTTCAAACAATAGAAAGAGTCCGGAAACTAAATCTTTAAAAATATTTTGAAGACCTAACCCCAAACCAACAAGCAAGGCGGTTGATCCTAGCATCAGTCCAGTTATATCAGCCCCCATCACATGCAAACTGATAAAAATACTTGCAAACCAACCTAGGTATTTTACAATTAAGAAAATCGTAATTCTTCTCTTCTTACCTATTTTATCTATGATGAAATTTGGATTAGTAATCGCTCTTCGTAGGATTGCTATGGAGAGCCATGTCGCAAGTAGAATTCCCAGACCGAATAGTATTTGTCCAACATGAATGAATTGGCCATCTAATATTTCTAACTCCCAATTCAATGCGGATCTTTCCTTAACCTTTTGAATTTTGAATAAATTTGAATCCCAGCTCATAAAAGTGTGTCATATTGGTTATGCAAATGTAATTAAAACAGATGGTTACGAAAGGCTTTGCTCCTCGAATTATAAGAACTCTTCTGTTCATATTCCAACAAAAATTTAGCTATATTCGCTAACTTAATTAAGATAGCATGGCAAATACATCAGATATCAAAAACGGATTGTGCATTAACCACAACGGAAAACTCGCTCAAATCATTGAATTTCAGCACGTAAAACCTGGGAAGGGACCTGCATTCGTTAGAACCAAAATGAGAACAATTGAAACAGGTAAAGTCTTGGATTTCACCTTTTCAGCCGGTCACAAAATCGAAGTGGTTCGAATTGAAAATAGAGAATACCAATACTTGTATAAGGAGGGAGACTCTTTTGTATTTATGAATATCAAGGATTACGAGCAAGTAAATATCCCAGCAGAGATGGTTGATAAACCTGGATTCCTGCAAGAAGAAATGGTTTGCAATATCTTATTTCATGCCGAAGAAGAATTGCCGTTGGTTCTTGACTTGCCAATGCACATTGTTACGGAAATAACTTATACTGAACCTGGAATCAAAGGAGATACCGCTACAAACACGATGAAACCAGCAACGATCGCGTCAGGTGCTGAAATTCGTGTTCCCTTATTTATTGATACAGGTGAAACGGTAAAAGTTGATACAAGAACAGGTGTCTACGTTGAACGTGTAAAAGTTTGATTTACTATATTGGGTTAATTAATAGGTATTAACCACCTGTTTACAACCTAATTTTTACATTATGTAAAAAGATAGTTTTACCTATAGTGGCAGCGGGATTTCTACTATTATTTAGCGGAGGAGGTGATCCTTGCGATGATTTGTCAACTGCGGAAAATGCTGCAAAGTGTTTCTGCGAAAAAACGACCGACTTGTTCTATGCTTAGTCGAACACATGGAAAGATGGGACATCACCTCGGAAATAGCGTCATCTGAAATCTCTGGTTTGTTTATTCAAGGAGAAAAAGATCAATACGGCACGAGCAAACAGCTGCAACTTATCAAAGAAAATTTCGGAGGAAATCTGAATCCCATTTGCTTAAAAACTGCGGACATCATCCTCATTTGGAACAACCGGAAATAGTATTAGATTTGATTAAAGACTGGATAGCTATTTAATTTCGTTATTATTAGAACATGAGCGCGAATGAAGAAAAAATAATGGCATTTTGGCAATGGTTTGTGAAAAGCGAATCCATTATTAAAGATTGTATAGAGAACGAAACCGAAAAAACCCGAGAACACGTTGTAGAACAGCTGAATAATCTCATTCTAAACATCGGAGCGTTCTCTTGGGACATCGGTCTAGACGGTTCTAACTCATGGTTTTTGACCATTTCTCCAAACGGTGACAGAGATCAATTTAAAGTATCAAAAGAAATCATGGAATACGCACCGACTCACATGAATTGGACATTTCATTCAAGCAAACCAGCCAAAAATTGGGACCGGATTTTCAAAATTCACAATTACAACCTTGACCTTGTCAACATTGATGCCAATCCATGGAATTACATTGTTTTTGAAGAGGAGGATGGTCAATTGGAACTTATTTTTGAGGCGAATAACATAACGCATATTGATGAAGAAACAGCGCTTAGTGCCGCTCATGAATTTGTTACGCATGAATTGGGCGAAGCCTTGAAAATTAAAAGAATCGCTTCTGTGAAAATTGTTGTTTTATTGGAAAGTGAATACGATGATTCAAAAGAACCGATTTCCGAGCTTAAAGACCACTTGACAGAATGATTATTCCGCGATAATTTCTGCGATTTCATCGAATGAATCCGCGTCCAGAATAATTCCCTCCGGCGATATTAGAATTTTCGTGGGAATTGCTGACACACCAAAATCTTTGGCTATTTCTGAAGTAAAGACAAAGTTCCCAACTTCAATGATGTGGTGCTTCCACTCTAGCCCATCTCTAGCTATTGCGTTCTTCCAATTATCATTGTTCTTTTCCAAGGCAATTGAAACAATCGTAATTTCACCTTTATGCTCCTTATAAAATTGAACCAAGTTTGGGTTCTCTCTTCGACAAGGGCCACACCAAGAACCCCAAAAATCCAACAAAACATACTGTCCACTTAGATCGGACAATTGAAATTTAGTTCCATCAACCAAAGTTGCTTTAAAATTAGGCGCCTGATCTCCTGTTGCGGCTGCCGTCATTTTGATATAGACGTAATAGCCGATAAACAGAATAAGAATTGAAGTAATGGAATACGAGAGAATTTTTCTAGTCATCTTGGTTGTATAGGTAAGATTAAGACGAGTGACTTAGGGAAAGTTTACACTAATTGGCTTACCAATTGTAAATCCGCATTTGTTTGATATACAATTTACGCGTGTCTTTATCCAGCTTAAACTCTAAATCAAGCGCGAAATGGAAGTAACTTGTTCTAATATAATGGTTGCGTAAATAGCTTCTCTTAATGTTTTCTAGTGTATTCGCTAGTTCTTGAATTTCTTCGTTCGTCATTACCAATTTGCCGTTGTTCAAACTCGAATAATTGATAATATCAATTCCTCCTTCAGATTCCCCATAGGCAGCAGCAGTCTCATCCGGATAGCAAAGAAACTGGTCACATTGAATATCACCGTTAGGCTGAACTACGCTTTCATATCCAAGTTGAGCATTCACGACAAAGCCCATGTATTCATTTCTGTACAAATTCGAAGTTATGGCGACTCCATTTACCGCTTCATCTGGAAACGATCGATGCACCAAAATACCCATTGCCACTGAACTGTGATCGATGTTGAACACTTCCCGCTCCATAAATGCGTTGTACGACCAAAGACTCGCCCACACTTTTCGAATCGCTTGGTCAATCGGTTTCTTTGGATTTCCTATTTCACCCGTTTTTGAAGTGTAGATTCCCGCTCCAGAGAAACCTTCCATATCCTCTGCATTTGTTGAGGATCGAAACCGCATCCTTCTAAAACCCCCGAGTCGAATTATCATTCGTTCGATATCAATCAACAAGGACGCATTAACTTCATTATTTAAAATAAGGTTCTGAATTGCTTCCAAATCTTTGCGGACTTCATCTTGAGAGCGCCTCAGGTTATTTTTATCAAGCAATATGTTTATGGCTGTTTGAGCGCCAATTGTATTCACGTGCTTTTGATAAAAATAAAATGGAATTGCAAAAGCTGATTCAGGGGTTACAAAATCAAGCTTCTTACTGAACTTGTGCAATTCACCAAAATTGGCTGCCTTGTTTCCAACAGCTGCACTCAATCTTTCACGGAGTAAATTCACAGGTACCAATGAATCCAATTCCAATTTTTTCTTTAAAACGATTCGTTCGCCGGGCCTCCACAATAATGAAAGGTCATAGTCGGACATTGCAATGTAGAAGGTGTCTTGCTCTACTTTAAACTCAACAACTTTATTATCAAAGGCAAGCAGGCTTTTCGTATCAAAGGCTTTCGTATACGCACAAATTGGAATTTTTCGGTTCTGACCAAGAAGTGTGACATGACTCAAAGGCGTTTGAAATTCAGTAACAACAACTCCAGATACCATTGGAAAAACTTCTGGAATCGTGTTTAATATGATAATATCTGTCGGTAAGATATCTTTGAATTCCGATTCCCAATCGTTTATCACGCGCACTCTACCGAACGACTTATGTTTTGAAATAGGTTGGTAAACTTGTCCGTCGTAAATTTCTTCCGGCGTGATGGTTGGAAGATTCGTCGTTGAATTAACGATTGAATTTACATGAGACGTATTGAGCATTAGATAAAACTTATCTGCGAAAAACACATCCTCTTTCACCTTCTTGAAAAACAATTCAAGATGCTTAATATTCATTCGGTCTGAAGGCCCGAGTTCAAAAGTAAATTTGTCTAATGCTTTGTAATAATTGATGTTAGCCAATAAAAAACGACGTGATTTTTCGCCTGAATAAGACACATCATTGAAATCACTTAAATCGCCTGAAAAGCCTAAATTATCCATGCAATACTCGTAATGGAAATCGAATTCCTTGGCTGAAATAAAGTGGAGCTTATCGAGCTTGTTATCGTAAACAACTTTTACGGAAGATACTTGTCCATACTTCTGATAAAGAGGAGCTGAACTCCATTCGATAAATTGTTTTTGAGTTCTTAATTGAGGAACGTGATTTTGAGTATTGCCTGTGCAGCTAATTAGAAATAAAACCAAGAAACAAATTGATATTCTCATCCTTCCAAATATACTGTAAAGTACAGATGAGTGCAAGAACTGTTCATTTATCGTGTGAAGGTCCAACTGTCTCGTTCCGACAGATTTTCGTCGTACCGATAGCCGTCCAAATCGTATCCTTTCAGCACTTCTGGATCCGTAATTTTATTGTCAACGATATACCTTGCCATCTTTCCTCTCGACTGCTTAGCGAAGACCATTATCATTTTGTATTCTCCATTTTTGAAGTCCTTGAAAATTGGAGTTATAATTCTAGCTTTCAAAGCTTTAATATTGGTAGCCTTAAAGTATTCATTCGAAGCCAAGTTGACAATAACTTCCGATTCTTCTTCGTTGAGTAGGGTAGAAATTTTACTTCCCCAATAGTTGTACAGTCCTTTCCTCTTCGGAGTAATCGTCCAACTTGTTCCCATTTCCAATCGGTAAGGATAAATAACATCAAGTGGTTTTAAAATCCCGTAAAGTCCCGATAAAATCCGAATCGTTTCTTGTGTATAATTGAGTTCTGCCTTCGTCAGTGAAAGCGCATCAAAACCCCTATAAACCTCACCATTGAACATTCCAATGGCTTGAGCATTCTCATTATTTTGATCTGAAATAGATTTCCAGTTTTGATTTCTATCGAAGTTCAATTCGGATAGAACGGAAGACAAATGCATCATCTCACCAATCTTACGAGCGGAAAATTTGCTCATTTTATTCATTAAATATTCCGCATCGTCCATAAAAACTGGCGTACTGATAGTATCAGTGTTCACCTTTTTAGTCATGTCGATTGCCTTAGCGGGAGATAATAGAACTTTCATTTTTTCAATTGCTTTTAAACAAATATAGTAAGAGCTGTTTAAATTATTGCTGCTAACCCAACACCAATAAAGAGTAAAGAACAACTACGACTGCGCTGACAAGATTCAAAACCAGTCCCGTTTTTGCCATATCGCTGATTTTCAATTCACCAGAAGAGAATACAATCGCGTTTGGTGGAGTTCCAACAGGAAGCATAAATGCACAACTTGCTGCTAATGTGACTGGCATACACAGTAAAATTGGATCTATATGAGATTCCAATGCAAAGGTCGCAACGACTGGAATAAACACGGTCACCAATGCCATATTTGACATGATTTCAGTTCCAAAAATTGCTATCGTAACTAATATTCCAAGAAGGACGAACAAAGGTGCTGATGCATAGCTTTCAAAAATACTAGAGAGTTGCTGAATAACGCCATTAACGGCTAACATTTTGGCAAGAGCCAGACCACCTCCAAACAAGATTAAAATTCCCCACGGAAGTCGTTTTGTATCCGACCATACTAATAATTTTTCATTTTTTTCGGAGCCGGGAAGAAAGAAAAGCATTATTGCACCCAGCACTGCGACCCCTTCATCTGTATATTTGATACCTGTGTACTTTGTCAAAACGACTCTAAACGACCAAAGTAAAACCACGGTAAGAAACAATATTAAAACACGTATTTGGTTTTTCGTCCATGGAATTTTTTCTTCTCTCACATTATCAATCCTTTCCTTTCGTTCTTTCCCAAGAAGGAGGTAAAAGAAGAGGAATACAACAGTCAGCAATATGATACTCAACGGCAAACCGACTTTCATCCAATCTAGAAATGAGATATCAACATAGAAAGGTTTCACTTCCAATATTCCGGCCATCAAAATATTTGGGGGCGAGCCTACAAGGGTAGCAACCCCGCCAATACTTGCACCATAGGCTACTGCCAATAAAAGAAATACTTTGAATCTCTTACTTCCCGACTTCGGTACTTTAGAGAGAACTGCGAGTGCCATTGGTAACATCATTAGTGCTGTAGCCGTGTTTGAAATCCACATACTTAGAAGGCCGGTGCTCAATAAAAAACCAAGAATTATTCTCGACTTAGAAGTTCCAACAACTCGAATAATGGCTTCCGCGATTTGCTTGTGAACATCCCATTTCTCTAGGGCTAAAGACAATACAAAGCCACCGAAGAACAAATAAATATACTTATGACCATATGCCCCAGTTAAGTGAGTCGTGTTAAGAATTCCAAGTGGAATGGCGAAAATGAATGGAAACAGTGCCGTTACATAAATTGGAACTACTTCAAATAACCAAAAAACAACCATTAACCCTGCAACAGCAATAGCATACCAGAATTTGGCTTCATTCAGATCGGTAGCTTTATCATCTACTGGAGCGAGTAATAAAATCATTGCAAAAACGAACAGGGTCGTTACAATAATCATTGTTTTTAAATTCATTTTTTCCATAAGTGACCTAAAATAGCTTATTTAATTGATAATTATTTATTGTCAATTATAAATTATTCATTGTCAATTGTCAATTGATATATTTGTAGCATGGAATTAATACGTCTCAATAAAGCCATTGCTGAAACTGGTTATTGTTCGCGAAGAGCGGCAGATCGACTCATTGAAGATGGGATTGTAAAAATCAACGGAAAACTGGCGGAATTGGGAACTAAGGTTTCTAACAAAGACGTAATCACCGTTGGCGAAGAAGTGATTACCAAAGAGGTTCGGAACATTTACCTCGTATTCAATAAGCCAATGGGAATAGAATGTACGACGGATGAAAACATCCCGAAGAACATAATAAGTTACATCAATTATCCTGAACGAATTTATCCAGTTGGTAGGTTGGACAAGCCAAGTGAGGGACTTATTTTGATGACGAACGATGGAGACATTGTCAACAAAATTCTGCGTTCTAGAAACAACCACGAAAAGGAATACGTTGTTGTCGTTGACAAATTAATCACACAAGAGTTCCTAAATGGAATGAGCAACGGCGTTCCAATTCTGGAGCAGATGACCAAGAAATGTAAAGTTTCAAAGGTTGATCCGCGTTGTTTCAACATTGTTTTAACGCAAGGCTTAAACCGCCAGATAAGAAGAATGACTGAGCATTTTGGATATGAAGTTAAAAAGCTAAGACGCGTTCGAATCATGAATATCGAATTAGGAGATCTTAAAAAAGGAGAGTACCGCGATTTAACGGAGAAGGAATTCACGGAATTGAATGAATTGATTGGAGATTCTAGCAAGACGATAGATTAGTTTCCCCTTCAAAAATCAATTTTCTTTTATTCACTAAACCTCTGCCACTTGAATTTTCGATAATTCAAGTTCTCATCTTTCAGATTATTGATTTTCTTCACTTAAGAGTTCAATAACAGTAGAATCGTTCACACTAATATCTTGTCTATCAGTAAAAAAAATGGGTGATACCAGGCTTAATTCGTACTGAATAAATTCATGCTTTTAGTATAGTGTGGATGTAGGTCGCATTGCTTAAACTCGATTGTTGCAACTAATTTATCATAGACAATCCGAACAATGGCCAAGTAATAAAAGCTCTGCAGAGTCCACTTTATGATTCGAAATCGCAGGCACCTGCACATCTATCGATAAACATTCCGACTTACCACATTCGCGACATTGAAAATGAGGATGTGAATCTACGTGATTTGAAGAAGAACAGCCCCTACACTTGGCATACCAAGTTAATCCGTCCTTTCCTGCAAAAGAATGCAATATACCCTCATCTTCCAATCGCTCCAGAATTCTGTAGACAGTTGTCTTGTTCATTTTTTTATTAAGAAGTTCCACTAGCCTAACCGCCAAAAGCGCATAGTCACTTAGTTCAAAAAGGTTAAGTACTGTAACTACTGATTTCGTTTTTCTTACTACTCCCATAAATCAAATTTAATGCAACTAAGTTGCAAAAACAAACATTATTTTTTATAGTTTTGCGATTCAGTTGCATTAAAGACTCTAAAATGAAAACAAACACATTAAAATCAGATACTCTAGGAATCATGTCCAGTACTTTATGTATGATTCATTGTACTATTACTCCATTCCTATTTATAGCCCAAACATGCTCGGATGTTTGCTGTGCAACGGCCCCAACTTGGTGGCTCTGGATCGACCTTTCGTTTCTAATAATCTCAATGTTTGCTATAAGCCATGCCGTAAAAAACTCCTCCAAGCAATGGGTGAAGTATGCCATGTGGACGAATTGGTCTTTTCTACTACTCTTAGTTACAAACGAACAGCTAGAGTTATTTTCAATTTTTGAATATGCAATTTTTATCCCCGGCCTGTCTTTAGTAGCCCTCCATTTTTACAACTTAAAATATTGTGCATGTCAATAACACTCTTGATGTACTAATCAAAACTTGACGTATGATACCAAAAACCTTTGATGAATGGCCTGTTCAAAGAGCCTATGCTCTTGAATGAGTATGTATAATTGGCACCAACACACAAAGTTTAAGCATAAGCTCTATTCTCCGTTTATTCAGTCAAGTATAAGAATCTAAACTCAAAAGCTTATTGGCTTTTTCTTGGCTTCGAAAAAACAAACTTTGAAACCCGCGTATTGCGCAGCTTCAAAACGTAATGCGTAACTAAAAGTTGCAATAGAAAGCCAATTTCTTAGGGCCTCTAATAAATGACATTACGATTTGGCCATTCAATAAACGAAAAAAGACCTCCCACTGCTGAAAGGCCTCTTTTTATACGAAAATAAATTCCTACTTACTTGGGCATAACAACCGTATCTATAACATGAATAACACCATTACTTCCCATTACATCAGTTGCGGTAATTTCACTGACATTTCCATTTGCGTCTTTCAACCAAATTTTGTTGTCTTTTTGCATTACTGTTATTACTTGACCATTTAATGTTTCTAATTCAACAGTACCATTACCTTTCTTTAGAGCGGCAACAACGTCCTTCGAAGTTAATTTTCCAGAAACTACATGATACGTCAAGATATTGACTAATGCTTTTTTGTTGTCTTTTTCCAATAGAGAAGCTAACGTTTCGGCATCGATTTTCGCAAAAGCATCGTTTGTCGGAGCAAAAACGGTAAATGGCCCCTCTCCCTGCAATGCTCTTACTAAATCAGCAGCTGCAAGAGCCGTTACTAAAGTTGTAAAATTTTCGTTATTAACGGCAACATCTACTATCGTTTCTTGAGCGCTACTATTTTTAGAAAAGGCTAAACAAGAGATCAATGTTAAACTAAGGACTAATTTGTTCATAATATTTATTTTAATTGTTTTTAATTTTACTCAAAGATATACTAAACATTTGATTTTGTTTAACTTTTATTTATTTAAGTTAAACAATAATAATTTACCCCTGTTATATCAGAGCTTCGGACTAATGCGAATTAAGCCAAATGAAACTCAAGAACCATAAAGGGTTCTTGTTTCGAAATAATACTTATCTGTTATCAAAACAATCTTTATCTTCGGAAAACAATTTTTATTAAGAACCTCAAAGGGATCTCAAATGAAAACGATGAAAAAATCTGATGCCGCTAAACCTAATCAAGACAAGTGAAAAGAATTAACTTAACTTTCATTCTGCTAGTTTGTTCAAGTGCGGCTAGCGCGCAAGACTACATAGACCTTTTCAAGTTCGACTACGCTAATACTCCCGTCAATAAATTTGACACAACAGAAGTAACAACTAGGCTTCAGGAAATAAACGGGGACCTGACTGTTCCTATTGCGATTAATGACAATTTTGCGTTGTTAACTGGAATCACATTTGAGAATGCCTCAGCCTCTTTTAATCCTGATCGTAAAGTAGAATCCTTGACTGGAATAACCTTGAAGCTTGGTGCGAATATTAAATTCAATTCAAAATGGAGTGGTACCTACTTAATACTTCCTAAAATATCTTCAGATTTAAAGAAGATTTCCAATCAGGATTTTCAATTTGGCGGCGCTGTGCTAATGAAATACTCCAAATCAAGTAACTTCAGTTATAAGTTCGGTGTCTACGCAAACAATGAACTTTTCGGCGCATTTATTGTTCCAATATTTGGATTTTACTACTTAAGCCTCTCTCAGAAATTTGAAGTAAAAGTACTACTCCCACTCACCGCAGACCTCAACTATTCGATAACAAAAAGTGTTCGGTTCGGGCTAAATTTCAGAGGACAAGTAAGAACTTATAATGTAAATACGCCTGTGGAATTAGAGACGAATCGGTATTTGACAAAATCTGCGAACGATGTTTACGCCTATTGCCAATACGGAATGAAAAATGGTTTAAATTTCCAGCTAGGATTTGGACGTTCTTTCGCAAGATCATACCGGATGTACAACGAGAAAGTTTCCTTGGGTATTCCACTCTACTATTTTGGAAATAATCGCACGCAACTCAACATGGATTTTTCTGACGGTTGGCTCTTTAAAGCAACTGTTTTTTACCGCTTGAAATTAGGGAAGACCACAGCAAATAGAGTCAAAAACATAGAGAAGCCAAATACCGATTCACTGGTCGAATAATTAATGAAAAGCCGTTTTATTTCCATTTAAAAAAACAAGCGAACACAGATTTGGATTTAATGCTTGTGGAGAAATCGTTGCACATCAAGTGAGGTGTTACGGAGATGCCTGGAGCTTTTATGACGAAATAGAGTATTAACGTTTTGAAAAAACCTACTTATTAAGGAACAATAAACTTCCCTATAACTTCAGACTTAATTCCTTCCGGATGTATTGAATAGAAATACATTCCCGATTCAAATTCGGAAGCATTCAATATAACAAACTCAGATGTTGTTTGCTCTGACTTCACGATAATTCCTGCGCTTGAATAAATATTCAATGTTAAAAGAGTGTTCGTTTCGTTATCAAAAAACAATTCGGATCCCTCAGCAATTGGATTTGGTCGAAGCAAAGCGTTATTAAATCCTAAATCAATAACCTCAGCGCTTACAATCCATGAAAACCCAATTCCCCCGAGACTTAATCTATAAAAATTGACCTCATTTTTCTCAGGATCAAGATGCGTAAAACCATATTCGATTTGTGCTTGTGAACTTCCGCAAGTACCTTCAATACTTCCAATTTTTGTGAAGTCGACCGAATCGATTGAATGAAATATTTCAACGCCATTGCATGTATTTCCTTGCTTGATCGCAAATGTCAAAAGCACCTTTCCGTTAAACTCAGATGCCGTAAAATCGTTAATCACATCTTCGTTTTGAGACAAAGAAGTAAAGCATATCAGCATAAAAAATAAGGCGGATGCAACTTTCATAACACTTAATTTAACGTATTGTATCCAACTTTCTTACAATAAAACTGTTAAAACTAAGCGTTGACCTTTGCATTGGCCTCCATCCAGCCACCGCCGTTCTCACATTCTAAACCTTTTGATGCAAAATACTGAGCGGCCTGCCCACTTCGTCCTCCACTAGCGCAACAGAACATAACAGGTGTTTCTAAGGCCATTATTTCGGCCTCTCTTTTCTGCACTTCTTGCAAAGGAATATTAATTGATCCTGCAACATGTCCTCCTGCAAATTCAACTTCTGTTCTTACATCTACTACTGTATATTTCATATTAATTGTGGTTAATTTCAAACAAAGTTAATCTATAGAATCGGAGGGAATCAACCCTTCTCAAAAAACTGCCATAAAGGTTCTTGCGGAACCGGAGCCAAAACCTTTATTGGCTCTTTTGAAGTTGGGTGGCTAAATTCTAAAATTCGCGCATGCAAGTGAATTGAAGCATCTTTGTTTGAACGACGTGCGCCGTATTTCACATCACCTTTGATAATACAACCGATATTTGCCAATTGGCAACGAATTTGATGATGACGTCCCGTTTCAAGTTCAATCTCTAGCAAATGGTATTTATCCGAAGACGCTACCCATTTGTAATTTAAGATTGCTTTTTTCGAACCGTTCGTTTCCGTTTCGCTGACGTATGATTTGTTTTGTTTTTCGTTTTTCTTTAGGAAATCCATAAGTTGGCCGTTCTTGTTCGTTGGCATTTTCTCAACTATGGCCCAATAGACTTTTCGGGTTTCGTGGTTTCTGAATTGCTCGTTCAGTCTTGAAAGCCCTTTACTCGTCCGAGCAAAAACCAACGCACCGCTCGTTGGTCGATCCAACCGATGCACAACACCGCAAAACACATTCCCAGGCTTATTGAACGCTTCACGAATGTATTCCTTTACATGTTCTGACAATGGCGTGTCTCCTGTTTTATCTCCTTGAACAATATCCGAAGCACGTTTATTGACAACGATGGTGTGGTTGTCGATATGGAGAACTTGAATGCTATGCATCAATTATGAATTCATAATTATTAATTGATAATTAATATTGTTCCTCCTCATTCGGAAAGTCTCCACTTCGAACATCATTGATATATTCTTTGAAAGATCCCGTCATTTGCTCGTATAAGTTATTGTACTTGCGCAAGAACCGTGGATTGAATTCATTATTAATTCCAAGCATATCGTGAACAACTAAAACTTGTCCATCAACCCCGCCGCCGGCACCAATCCCAATAATCGGAATCGTTATTTCTTTGGCAACTTTCGTTGCTAAATCAGCTGGAATCTTCTCCAAAACGATCGCAAAACAACCTGCTGCCTCCAACGCTTTTGCATCTTCAATCAATAGAGCTGCTTCGTCTTTTTCTTTCGCTCTTACAACGTACGTTCCAAACTTATAAATCGACTGAGGCGTTAACCCTAAGTGTCCCATAACTGGAATTCCTGCCGTAAGAATACGCGTGATTGATTCAAGAATTTCTTGTCCTCCTTCCATTTTCACAGAGTGTGCTCCCGACTCTTTCATAATCCGAATTGCACTTGACAAGGCTTCTTTCGAGTTTCCTTGGTACGATCCAAACGGTAAATCAACAACGACAAGCGCCCTGTCGACTCCTCTAACAACAGAAGAAGCGTGGTAAATCATTTCATTCAAGGTAATTGGAAGCGTTGTCTCGTGCCCCGCCATTACGTTTGATGCTGAATCACCAACAAGGATTACATCAATTCCAGCATTATCAATAATACGTGCCATCGAAAAATCATACCCTGTTAGCATAGTAATCTTCTCTCCTGCGTTCTTCATCTCCTGAAGTACATGTGTGGTAACCTTCTTTACATCCTTGTGAACTGACATAATCTTCTCGTTTTTTGTCCGAAATTACACAAAAGGTGTGGGAATAGAGTTATCAATTATGAGTTATACGGCTAGAGTTTAGATGAGAGGGCTTTGAATTATTAGTTATAATAGTCTTGTAAAGGAATTCATCTAAAGTCCAAATTCTAAAATCTATTCATAAATTTGTAAAAAAAACATTCGTGCAAATGGTTGTATCGGAATTTATTCGTAATATTGCACCCCCAATTGGGGTATAGATAAAGAAATAAACAGAGATGGATTTTATAAAAGAACTTGAAAGTGAACTGATTGAAATGAACACACTTCCGGATTTCGGTAGCGGTGATACAGTTGATGTTTCATATAAGATTAAAGAGGGTGCTAAGGAACGTATTCAGCAGTTTCGAGGTGTTGTCCTTCAACGTAAAGGTTCAGGAAGAACTGAGTCGTTTACAGTTAGAAAAATGTCTGGAAATATTGGTGTTGAGCGTATCTTCCCAGTACACTCTCCATTCATTGAGAGTATCAAAATAACTAAGAAAGGTAGCGTTCGTAGAGCTCGTATCTTCTACTTCAGAGAGAGAACAGGTAAATCTGCTCGTATCAAGGAGAAGAGAATGAACTAGGAGCTTCCTTCAAAATACATTTAAAGGCCTTTTATCACCGAAATACTCGGATTGATAAAAGGCTTTTTTATTTTTACAGGTGTCGCAATTCAAAAAACGCAATCCAAATCAAACTTTTACGTTCGGACTAATAGCAGTTCTTGCTTTGGTAATTGGATATGCAGTATACAACAAAACCCCTAACTCAACTTCTTCTGAGCTTATTGGAATACGTGAACTCCCTCCGAGTTTTAAAAGCCATGGAATTGATATTTCAAGATACCAAGGCGAAATTGATTGGTCCATATTTTTCGATGAAGCCAACGCAAAGATTTCATTTGTTTACTGTAAAGCCACAGAAGGCGTTTCTCTTGTTGATGCCAAATACACGTCAAACAGAAGCAAGTTGCGCGAATACAATAAAGCATTTGGCGTCTACCATTTCTTTAGGCCAAAGCTGGATGCAGAATCACAAGCAAAGCACTTTCTAAGCAATTATACGCCTAAAGGAAACGAACTTCCCCCGGTTCTTGATGTGGAAACTAAAAGTGTCTCAGATACAAAATTGATGAGCGGAATGAAGGTTTGGTTGGAGCTTGTAGAAAAGAAAACGGGAAAGCGGCCAGTCATTTACACTTCGTATCACTTCTACAACACGAAATTCAAAAACCATTTTAAAAACTATCAATTTTGGATTGCGAATTACAGCCGTCGAAGCGAACGAATGACGGACGACAGAATTATTCACTGGCAATACAGTGATCGTGGTGGAATACCTGGAATTAAAGGGCTAGTGGATTTAAACTTCTCGAAACAGGAGTTCAATTGATAATTATGAGTTATAAGAAACAAGGAATTTAAATACCGAACCTCATCTTAACTCCCCCCTTAATTCATAATTACCAATTAATGATTCCGAATTCTCTTTATAATCCAACAATAACAAAATCAGTTCTACGATTCAACGCTCTATTCGTCTCTGAATCGTTATCAACTTTAGGATCAGTTTCACCCAAACCTTTCGAGGACAATCTTCCTTTATCGATTCCGAGTAACGCCAAATAATCTTCTACCCCTTTCGCTCTATTCTGAGATAAGGTTAAGTTCTTTCCGTCATTACCAACGTCATCGGTGTGACCATTAATAGAAATCTTAATCGTAGGATTTTCATCTAAGAAACGTACAAACCCTCTTAAAATAAATTTGGCTTTGGTGTTTAGGTCAGCAGAGTTAGTTTGATAGAGGATATCATTAATTGTATACGCAGAACCAACTTCAAGTTTCTTGACCGCTAAATCGTTTCCACGAATAGTAACGTTGTCCTCTTTGAATTCTTCTTTGGCAATTAATTTTGAATCAAACGCGTGGCCCTCCTTTTTAACGGTCACCATAACGTCTTGCTTTTTATTGGTTTTCACAATGGCAGCGTATTTACCATCGTTTCCATTCACCTTAACTGAAGTAACTTCATCGCTTCCTTCATACGTAATTTCAATAACAGCATCCTCAACTGGATCTCCGTTTTCATCCGTTAAATCTCCTTTTAGAAGTGCAACGGATTGCGGCCGTGCTTCTTCATACAGTTCAAAAGAATAAATATTCCATCGACCGCCTTTACGTGATGAATAATATGCCACTTGACCATCAATTGAAACGAATAATCCCAATTCATCTTCTGCTGTATTAATTGGGTACCCAATGTTCTTCGGTTCTGACCACCCCCCTTTTTCATCTTGTCGAATATAGAAGATATCCAACCCCCCCAATCCAGGACGGTCTTTGCTGCACTGTGAAACAAAATACAATGTCTCACTATCTTGGTGCAAGAAAGGACTCTTGTCCTTTCCAAGTGTATTAATCTCAGAGAATGATCTTGGATACCCCCAAGAACCGTCAGCATCTCTTTCTACAACGAAAATATCATTGTCCTCCGTTTCGGGAGTATTCGCTGTATAATACAAGGTTTTCCCATCTGCTGACAGTGAAGGCTGCCCTTCCCAACCATTTGAAGAATTTATCTTATCTCCCAAATTGATCAACTCTGACCAAATAATGGTTTTACCATCGCGCCCGCCCATTGTATAAACGGAACTGTACAAATCGCAATTTCTGTAGTTCTGCGTGCCGACCATTTCGGCTTTACAAGCACAAATAATAAGTTCTTTATTATCAACAGATAAAGTCGACGCGCCGTAACTACTGATATCACTTTTATTAAATGGACTAGGTAAAAAATCACCTCCGTCAAATTCAGACCTCATATCAGGTCGTTTGGACGAAGTAAACATCTCTCTCATGTCAGATTGCATCGCCCCCAAATCTCTCATATCAGACTTTCTTGTGTAATAGATCAACTCATTATCTGGCGAGATCATTGGGAAATATTCATCCGTTCCTGTACTCACATTCTTAACAATCCTCGGCTCGAAAGGCACCTCTTCCGTCTTTACTTGATTTTCATATTCCAACGCACCAATTACTTTTTTCACATTGGACATGCGCTTCGTATGGTCGTCTGAATACCTTTCTATGCTCTCATGCTTGTAGGATTGAAATTGCTTCCAATATTTAATTGCCTCAGTAAAATTCTCTTGATTGTACTTGATTATTCCCAAATAATAAAAAATATTTGAGTGGTAATCGCTGCACAAAGAATAAGCAGTCAAAAACATCGCTTCTGATTTTAATAACATTTTATCTCCTAAAGCAGGATTCGGGCTTTTGCTATACTCTTCTTTCGCCTTGAAATAGGCATACATTGCATATTCATAATAAACCATAGCATTCTCCTCGTTCAACTCGATGGCTTCGTTAAACTTGACAACCGCAGTTCTCGCATCTGGAGCTTCAGACCCGGCTTTAATTAATCTCAAGACCTTCTTATGAGGGGACTGACACGGTTCGGATTCTTCTTGCCCAAACGTTGACAATCCTAATAGAACAGAAAGTAGAGAGATGTAATATTTAACCATAATGAACTTTTTAGAACTTTTGCTGGGTCAAAATAAATTCCGTACCCAATTAATTATATCGTTAAAATGGACGAAAGGTTACAGCAATTGACAACCGTTTATCCATTATTTTCAGTGATACATATATCTTGTTTAACAAAAGGTTTAAAAGTTTAATTATCTTCTCGCCTCAAACTATGAAAACATGAAAAGTACACTTCTCACAATATTAGCGGTTTCATTAAGCCTAGCTACCTTCTCACAAAAACCTGATAAGGAAGAAAAATCAGAATCCGGCATCTCCTCGTCAACGGTTTCTGGACTTAAATTCAGATCCGTCGGACCGGCATTAACTTCCGGAAGAATTGCGGATATCGCTGTTGATCCAGAGAACAATAATATATGGTACGTGGCAGCGGCTTCTGGCGGTGTATGGAAAACAACCAATCACGGAACAACTTTCTCTCCAATTTTTGACAGCTACGGCTCCTACTCTATTGGATGCGTAACGATTGCTCCAACAAACTCCAATACCGTTTGGGTTGGAACTGGAGAAAACAACAACCAACGCGCAGTTGCATACGGAGATGGAGTTTACAAATCACTCGATGGAGGAAAATCGTTCAAAAACATGGGACTAAAAACTTCCGAACACATTGGGAAGATTATTGTTCACCCGACAAATGAAAATATTGTTTGGGTGGCCGCTTATGGACCTGTATGGAGCAAAGGTGGAGAGCGTGGTGTTTACAAAACAACGGACGGAGGAACGACTTGGAAACTAACATTAGAAATTTCTGAACACACTGGAATTGCTGAAATTGCTATTGACCCAACAAATCCAGACATCCTTTACGCTTCTGCACATCAGAGAAGACGAAGAGAATGGACATATATCGGTGGTGGGCCAGAATCGGGACTTCACAAATCGACAGACGGCGGAATAACGTGGAAAGCTAATAATTCTGGCCTTCCTGAAGGAAACATGGGACGAATAGGAATTGCTGTGTCTCCCGTTGACGAAAACTATATTTATGCGATTATCGAAGCAAGAAACGAAAAAGGTGGATTTTTTAGATCAACGAACAAAGGCGAGTCATGGTCTAAAATGTCTAGCTATAAAACAAGCGGAAACTATTACCAAGAAATTATTTGTGACCTGAAAAACAAAGACAAAGTGTTTTCAATGAGCACGCGTTTACATCACACAATCGATGGAGGAAAGACTTTCGTTCGAACTGGAGAAAAATACAAGCATGTCGATAACCATTGTATATGGATTGATCCTAAAGATGAAAACCACTGGATCGTTGGTTGCGATGGAGGGATCTATGAAACCTACAACCATGCAAAAGATTGGAACTATTTCAATAACCTTCCTGTTACACAATTCTATAAAGTAGCAACAGATAACGACGCGCCATTTTACAATATTTACGGCGGAACGCAAGACAATTGGTCATTGGGTGGACCGTCTGGAACATTAAACAATACTGGAATTGTTAATTCTGATTGGTTCGTAACCAATGGAGGCGATGGATTTGAATCGGCAATTGATCCAACCGACCCAAATATTGCTTATGCGCAATCTCAATACGGAGGATTGATTCGATTTGATAAAGCCTCAGGAGAAAGAGTTTCAATCAAACCAATGCCAGGAAGAGATGAATTGGCCTACCGTTGGAACTGGGACTCGCCATTATTGATCTCGCCGCATGATCACAAAACATTGTATTTCTGCGCAAACAAAGTTTTCAAAAGCACAAACCGTGGAAACGATTGGCAAACCGTCTCTCCTGACTTATCTCAACAAATTGATAGAAACAAACTTCCAGTGATGGGTCAAGTTTGGTCAATTGATGCGGTGATGAAAAACATGTCTACAACGATTTATGGAAACATCGTAGCCTTTGACGAATCTCCTTTAAAACAAGGATTGTTATATGCAGGAACAGATGATGGATTGATTCAAACCTCTAAAGATGCCGGTGGAACTTGGTCCAGTGTTAAGAGTTTTTCTGGAATTCCTGAAAACACTCGGGTAAACATGATCGTTGCGAGTTTGTACGATGAGAATACTGTTTTCGCTGTTTTCAACAACCATAGATCGGGCGACTTTAAACCGTATCTAATGAAAAGTACAAACCAAGGAAAGTCTTGGACGTCTATTGTTGGAAACCTTCCAGAAAGAGGGTCTGTGTTTGCCTTTAGACAAGATCATGTTGACCCCAAACTTCTTTTTGCTGGAACTGAGTTCGGTTGTTACTTCTCAAATGATGGTGGATTAAAATGGACGAAGTTAAATGGACTTCCAACAATTGCCGTTTATGACATCGAACTTCAAAAAAGAGAAAACGATATTGTGATTGCAACATTCGGACGAGGTTTCTACGTTATGGATGATTACTCGCCATTGAGATCATTGTCTAAAGATGTCCTTGCAAAAGACGCATACCTCTTCCCTATTAAAGACGCTGACCTATTTGTGTATGCAAGTCCAATTGGAGGTAGAGAAAATTCATCACAAGGCGCTTCAATGTACCGAGCTGACAACCCGAAATTCGGAACGACATTCTCATTGTATCTCAAAAGTGGAGATGAGTCACTTAAGTCGGTAAGGCAAAAAGAAGCGAACAAACTGGAAAAGGAAAAAGAAGCCGTTCCCTATCCATCATTTGATGAATTGAGAGAAGAAGAAATGGAGGGTAAATTAAAACTGATATGGGTCATTAAAGATTCAGAGGGCATTGAAATCAAAAGAATTTCATCTTCTCCATCGAAAGGATTAAGTCGCGTAACTTGGAATCTAAGAACAACGTCAACGGACCAAGTAGGAGTTAAAAACTTTGGTGAAGCAAAGAGTTACGGATTCTTGGTTATTCCTGGCGAATATTCGGTTGAGATCTTCTCAGAAAAAGACGGTATTATTAAGGAAGTAATCGCAAACGCAAAATTCAATGTAGTTGGATTGAACAACCAAACCTTAATTGCTTCAAATAATGAAGAGCTGAAAGCGTTCCGAAAAGAAATGGCCGAAGTAAGACGAAGTGTATCCGGAGCTGAAAACTTGCTGAATGAAACAGATGAGAAATTAAAAATCGTTGAAAATGCAGTCCGCAATTATCCCGGCGCTGATTTAAACCTTCTTAAGGATGTTGAGAAAATCAAAAATTTATTGCTTCTATGTGATTTGATAATGAACGGCGACAATCTTAAGGCAAAGCATCAAGTTGAGGATACCCCAAGTATTTCGGACAGGTTATGGACGGTATATTACCAATTGTACTCAAACACTACTGGCATTACAGCTACTCAGAAATTGAACAAAGAAATCGCAATGGAAGATTACGCTGAGTTCAGAGTTAATTTGGACGTGGCTGTTGTTCAACTTTCAGGATTAGAATCAAAACTTGAGGCGGCTGGTGTTCCTTACATCAAAGGAAAAGACGAGAAGTGGAAAAGTGAGGAGGAATAGGACCAATTATTGTGTGTGTTTTGATCCTTCGATAAAATTTAAAGACTAATATATTGGCTCATTTCGATAAATCGGAATGGGCTTTTTTTTGTGGCACGTGTTACTTTTTAAAAGTCAGTGCATTACATGCAAAACTGACTCCATAAAAAACATATTATTCTTTGCCTTCCTGCTCACGACAAGTCTTTCTTGTTACGACGGGACACTCCTAAAAAAAAAACAGTCTCGATTAACCGATACCGTTTTTTTTTATACTGAATTTTCAATACTTAAACATCAATAAACATCGGATTCTTCACCTTCGTTTTTGTTAGTGCTATCTCTAGAACTTGATCCATTTTTGTTACATAATGGAATGTCAACCCTCTCAAGTATTCTTCTTTGATTTCGTCAATGTCATTCTTGTTTTTATCGCAAAGGATAATTTCTTTAATCTTCGCTCTTTTGGCAGCAAGAATCTTTTCTTTAATTCCACCTACTGGCAAAACGTCGCCTCTTAGTGTAATTTCACCTGTCATCGCCAAGTTCTTCTTCACTTTACGCTGCGTAAATACAGAAGCCAACGAAGTCAACATTGTGATTCCGGCGCTTGGCCCGTCTTTTGGAGTTGCTCCCTCTGGAACATGAACGTGGATATTGTGCTTGTCAAATACCATTTGTTCCAAACCGATCAAATGGCTGTGGGATTTCAAATATTCCATCGCAATAACCGCAGATTCCTTCATTACATCTCCAAGGTTTCCTGTCAATGTAAGTTTTCCTTTTCCTTGAGTTATTGAAGATTCAATGAACAAAATATCGCCACCAACTGATGTCCACGCCAAGCCTGTTACAACACCGGCAACATCATTGTTGTCGTATTTAGTTCTACCTCTTCCCGCTCCAAGAATGTCAAACAAATCATTAACGCCAACTTTTACAACGAATTCTTCTTCCATCGCAATTTGACGCGCTCTGTTTCGAACAACTTTCGCAATCATCTTGTCAATTCCACGAACACCAGATTCATTGGTATATTCTTCAACCAACTTTTCAAGCACTTTTTTATCAATTGAAATGTCTTTCTTGGTAATTCCATGCTCTTTAATTTGCTTTGGAATCAAGTGACGTTTAGCTATTTCTATCTTTTCTTCAACCGTATATCCATTGACCTCAATGATCTCCATACGATCTCTAAGTGGGCCTTGAATTGTCTGTAAACTGTTCGCTGTTGAAATGAACAAAACCTTTGAAAGATCGTATTCAGTTTCGATATAATTGTCATAGAAATCAGCGTTCTGCTCTGGATCTAACACTTCCAACAAAGCGGAAGATGGATCTCCATGATTGCTTCTTCCTAACTTATCCACTTCATCCAATACAAAAACAGGATTGCTCGTTTCTGCCTTCTTAATGCTCTGTATCACACGACCTGGCATTGCACCAATATATGTTTTCCTATGTCCTCTTATCTCAGACTCATCGTGCAAACCACCCAAAGACATACGAATGTATTTTCTTCCTAAAGCTTCGGCAATCGATTTTCCCAAAGATGTTTTCCCAACACCTGGAGGGCCATAAAAACAGAGGATTGGAGATTTCATATTCCCCTTCAGTTTTAACACGGCTAAATATTCTAAAATTCGCTCTTTCACTTTTTCAAGACCATAATGGTCTCGTTCCAATATTTTTTCAGCGCGTTTTAAATCCAACTTGTCTTTTGAATATTCTCCCCACGGTAAATCAAGCATCAAGTCCAAATAGTTCATTTGAACTGTATACTCTGCCCCTTGAGGATTCATTCTACCAAGCTTGTCTAATTCTTTGAAAAACAACTTATTTACAACGTCGGTCCACTTCTTTTGTTCACCACGAGCGCGCATATCAGTAACATCTTGCTCTTGAGGATTGTCTCCCAATTCATCTTGAATGGTACGCATTTGCTGTTGCAAGAAATACTCACGCTGCTGTTTGTCCATGTCCAATCGAACTTTCGATTGAATCTCATTTCTCATTTCAAGCATTTGAGATTCTAAAGTCAAATGTTCTAAAACCTTCATCACTCTACTTCTCATGTCCAACTCTTCCAACATATCCTGTTTCTTAGAAACGTCGGCGTTCATGTTCGAGGAAATGAAATTTACTAAAAATGTAGGGCTATCAATGTTTCCAATTGCAAAAGAAGCTTCCGTTGGAATGTTTGGGCTTTCTTTAATAATTTGAAGCGCCAATTCTTTAATCGATTTAAAAGCAACATCCAATTCTTTGTTCTCAGGATCAACCTTCTCCTCTTTCAACATTTTCACAGACGCCTTCATATACGGTTCTGTTTCTGTTGGATTAAGAATTTCAAACCGTCGTTTGCCTTGAATAATCACCGTTGAAGTACCATCTGGCATTTTCAACATTCTGATAATCTGTGCAACTGTTCCTATGCTGTGAAGATCTGCAAACTCAGGTGCTTCTTCATCTTGATTCTTTTGAGAAACAACACCAATAATCTTTGATCCTGCATTCGCATCCCTAATTAATCGAATTGACTTATCTCTTCCTACTGTAATCGGAATTACGACTCCTGGAAACAGTACATTATTTCTTAAAGGTAAAATTGCCAATTCATCAGGGAAAGATTGCTTATTCATGTTCTCTTCCTCTTCAGCGGTAATTAGAGGAATAAATTCTCCATCTGATTCTCCGTCCGTAAATTGTAATATATTATTATCGAATAATTCGCTCATGTGCTTTTTTTATTGTCCGCCATTGTGTCATAACATCTAGACACTTTTTCTAAAATTAATGACGAACTACTTATTCAAAGGTTATGCCAAGAGCTTAGAACTGCTATTTTGTCTAGTTTTTGTCAGAAATGAACTTAAGAATCGAGATTTCTGCCTTGGAAAGAGTTATTCCACGACGATCCATCATGTTGTTCGCGCTTTCAAGGGCTTTATCAAAATTGTACTTTTCACCAACAGTCCCCCAAGTGAATGATGGGACAAACTTCGCTGGAAATTCAGCTCCAAACACGTTACTAGATACGCCAACAACAGCTGCTGTATTGAACATGGTATTGATTCCACATTTGGAATGATCACCCATTACGAGCCCCATAAACTGAACATCGGTTTGAATCAATCCCTGGTCTTGGTAGGAATACGTTTTCACTTTACCGTAGTTGTTTTTAAGATTTGAAGAATTCGTATCGGCTCCGATATTGCACCACTCTCCGATCAATGAGTTCCCAAGAAAACCGTCGTGCCCCTTGTTGGAATATGCCTGAAAAATGACATTCGTTACTTCTCCTCCAACCTTGCAGAAAGGACCTAAAGTTGTCGGGCCATATACTTTCGTTCCCAATTTGAAAACAGCACTTTCGCACATTGCAATGGGGCCTCGAAGAAGAGAACCCTCCATAACCTCAGCGTTCTTACCAATATAAATCGGACCGGATTTGGTATTCAAAGTCGCAGCTTCAACAGTCGCTCCTTCTTCCAGAAAAATCAAGTTTGGATCACCAATGATTGTATTCGTCGAAGACAATTGAACGGTTGTTCTTCCTTTAGTAATAAGGTCAAAGTCTTGCTTTAAGATTGCTCCATTTTTTTCAAACAGGTCCCATCTCTTTTTCAAGACAATAGGCATTTCACCAGACAGAGGAAGAAACGACCCCTTGCCGTTCGTACCTGCAATCCAATTTTCGCCAACCAATAAATCTTCGCCAGGTTTTAATGTTCGAACCTGATCCACTATATTTTGATTTGGAATTACGCAGGCGTTAACTCTAATCACATCTTGCGCTTTCGGAAATTTATTTTGTAAATAATCTTCAGTAGCAAAACTAATTTCAGCGTCAGGCACCAACAATTTCCACCGTTCTGCATTCGTTAAAATCCCCACTCTTAAATCACCGACAGAGCGCGTTAAAGTTAATGGAGCAAATTCCAGATGTTTTCCGTTATCGTCTAATTGGATTTTCATTTGGCTGTACTTGTATTATGTTTAGAAATTGTGAACATGCCAATAAAGGTAATGAAAGAGTTCAAAATTATGATTTCAAAGCCAAATTTGTACGCGCCAAAAATTCCGTAACCGCCTTTTACAATTCCCGGCGAACCCGCTGAATAGTACCAGAGAAAAAAAGTAATGGCAATGGAAATTAGCGCAATAACTGGAACGGCTTTATCGATAACAGATCGTTTAGTGATGATTCCAAAAAAGAAAATTCCGATAAGCGGACCATACGTAAATGCGGCAAACGTCATTAACAATCCTAGAGCAGAAGCACTGGTCGTGTATTTCAATAGTATGACTACTCCGATGATGACAGCAGACATCAAAACGTGGACAATCTTTCTTGTTTTTTCATCCTTTCTTTTGGATTCATTACTCATTGATTTTGATTTATTGTCATCGAGAAGATTAGAATCATCGCCCGCCAATGATTCATCAGATGCTTTCTTCTTTTGATTAACTCCCAAAAAGTCAATTGAGAAAGAAGTTGTCAAGGAAGTTAATGCAGAATCTGCACTTGAATATGCTGCGGCAATTAATCCGAGGAGAAATAATATTCCAATGAATTTTCCTGCATCACTACTAAGAGCAACTGATGAAAAGAGTAAATCAGGACTTTCCGATACAATTCCATTCTTTTCAGCGTAGATATACAATAATGCTCCTAATGATAGAAAGATGAGATTAACCACAACCAGAACGGAAGCCATTGTAATCATGTTTTTTTGTGCGTCTTTTAAATTTCTGCAGCTTAAATTCTTCTGCATCATATCTTGATCCAATCCTGTCATTCCAATTGTAATAAACATTCCGCCTAAGAAGTGTTTGAGAAAATGATTCTTACTCATTATATCATCGAAAAAGAAGATTTTCGAGTAACCACTTTCGGACACCGTAGAAATGATTCCCTTGTTGCTTGATAGTCCCAATGCATTGCTAATAAACCAAACTGTTAGCAATACAGATGCTAACATGAATGCCGTTTGCAGGGTATCCGTCCAAATAATAGTTTTAATCCCACCACGACTTGTATAAATCCAAATGAGAAGAACAGAAATCACAACCGTAACCTCAAATCGCACTCCCCATTCTTCAAACAAGACCGACTGCAAAACATTCGCGACCAGTAACAACCTTACTGAAGCTCCCAGAATTCTAGAAAACATAAAGAATGAAGCTCCCGTTTTATAACTCCAAAAACCAAAACGTTCCCTTAAATACTCGTAAATGGACGTTAAATTAAGACGGTAATAGATCGGCAATAAAACATAAGCAACAATGAAGTACCCAAACAAATAGCCAAAAACCGCTTGCATATAGCTGAATTGATTCCCGGCATCGCCAACCCATCCGGGTACAGAAATAAACGTTACTCCACTCAAAGAAGCGCCAATCATTCCGAATGAAACAATGTACCAAGGAGATTTTCGTTCACCCAAAAAGAAACTTGAATTGTCTGCTTTTCGCGATGTTAAAAACGAAATCGCAATTAATACCAGGAAGTAAATTACAATTACCGTTAAAATTAAAGTTTGTGTCATTTGGTTTTAATCTTCTGTAAAATTAAGAAACGTTTGAAATTGATGATTCATTTTCTATCCATTTATGTTCTGTAAGCCTTGGGATCTAATCTAGATCGCAATTCAAGAACAAAACTTCAGAACAATAATTATCGTTTTAGATTCTCCAAAGAAAACAAAGCAATAAGATTTTCAGATTTCAACTTCACAATCTTAATAACTAGATAAAACGAATAAAATTGAGGACTCAATCTTCTTAACTTTGTTAAAAGAAATAGAATTGTTAATTAATATATAACCCTGTTTTTTAACCGGTTAACAAAAAATAAGTTCTTAAAAGTTTGTTTAAGCAGAGTTCTTCCATATTAAGCTAACTTTGCATAATAAGATTTAAAGATTATGAGTATTCCAGTAGTAAAGTTTAATGCGAAAGATCAGCCAGACTTCTTTAAAGAGGTAAACGCTAGAGTAAATGCGTACTTTAAAGAAACAGGAAAATCTAGACATGCGAATTTCAACATGAAGTTCAAGACGTTTTTCATGCTTGCCTTATTTTTTGCGCCTTTAACATTAATGTTAACAGGAGTTGTCACTTCATTGTGGGGTACAATTGGTATGTGGTCATTGATGGGATTAGGCATGTCAGGAATTGGACTTTCAATAATGCACGACGCGAATCACGGTTCTTATTCGAAAAGTCAATTCTGGAATAAGGTATGGGGATTCACATTGAATTTCGGCGGCGGTTTTCCTATGAATTGGAAAATTCAACACAACGTTTTGCATCATTCTTTTACAAATATTGAAGGATGGGATGAGGATATCGAAAAAGGCGTAATGCGTTTCTCTCCAACTCAAAAAAGAAGAAAAATATTCAAATACCAAATCTTCTACGCTCCTATTCTTTATGGATTATTGACGACGTATTGGCTTGTTGCCAAGGATTACGAACAATTGGTGAGATACAATAAGAAAGGGTTGTTAGAGGCCCAAGGACTTACATTTAGAAGTGCATTACTTCAAATCATTTTCCACAAACTTTGGTACATCGGTTTGATCGTTGTACTTCCGATATTATTGCTTCCATTATTATGGTGGCAAGTAATCTTAGGATTCCTTTTGATGCAATTTATCTCAGGTTTAATTTTAGCACTTATTTTCCAACCTGCACATGTCATTGAACAAACTGATTTTTATGTTCCTGATGAAAATATTAGTGTTGAAAACAGCTGGGCAATTCACCAAATGAAGACAACATCGAATTTTGCGAATGGGAGTTACATCTTCTCTTGGCTGATTGGTGGGTTGAATTACCAAATTGAACATCATTTATTTCCGAATGTGTGCCATGTGCATTATCGAAACTTGGCACCTATTGTTAAGGAGGTAGCTGAGAAATACCATGTTCCTTATTACCATCACAAGACTTTCTTTGGAGCGCTGAGAAGCCACTTTAGAATGCTCAATGATCTTGGTACTGGTAAGTACGATAAAATGAGAAAAAAGGCGGCATAGAGAAATAATTGCTTTCTAATTTTCCTAATCTTTCTTTTTAACGAAAAATGAATTTGTTACTTTCTTGGTGATTAGAATTCTATATTTGTAAACACAACAGAAAGAACCATGGAAAACATTTCTCAAATCCTATTTCAAATTGCTCTAATTGTAGTGCCATCAGGGGCTGTATTAATGACAGCAATCTACTTTTTACGTCGAGAATCTGAAAAAGAAATTCGGTCAGTTCAGTTGGAACTCAAGAAAGAACGCCAAAAGTTTTTCTTGCCAAATCGAGTTGATGCCTACCAACGTGCTATTTTACTAATGGAGAGAATTCACCCAAATAGTTTAATAATGCGCCACAACAATCCAGGATTACCTGCTGCAGGTCTTCAAGTTAAACTTCTAGAATCAATCAGAGAAGAATATGAGCACAATTTGGCGCAGCAAATGTACATTTCCAATCCTACTTGGGACCTGGTAAAGAAGTCAAAAGATGAAACAATGAAGATCATCAACCTCGCTGGTCAAGCAATGGGAGCAGCATCGAATGGAATGGATCTAATGACGAAAATTTTTGAAATTGTTGGTGAAGTTGGTGTACTTCCAACTGAAATAGCTGTTGATGCTTTGAAGAAAGAGCTTCAGGGATTGTTTTAATAATTTAGATATTGGATATTACAAGTTAATTTTTTCAACCCAACAAACGTCTAAATTCTAATATCCAAGGTCCCTAAATCAGATCAATTACACTATCATCTACCTTAATCTGATCTCCAGGAATTAATTTTGCGCGCTTTCGCATTTCTATTTCTCCATTTCTGTAGACAACTCCTTCTTCAACGATTAATTTTGCATGACCACCTGTCTGAGCAATCCCCTGCACTTTTAGCAATTGAATTAATTCAATGTAAGGTCCTTCTATCTTAAATTTTTCCTGCATGTTTCTTATAGATTTCAAATAATTCTTCTGCCGCTTGAAAAGAAGTGATCTCACCTCGATCCATTTTATTTTCAGACTGTTTTAAAGCTTCCATTAATTCTGGACTGCTATAAAATCCACTTAAAATCATCTCCTTTAAAGTCTCTGAAAGCCACATTTTATCTTGTTCGATTCTGGACTTTTCAAAGTACCCATTCAATTTCGTTTGATTTTCAAAAGAGTCAATTACTTCTAGTACCTTACTAATATTTTCTCCTGTGATAGCGCTACAAGTGAATACTTTTGGAATCCAATCATTGTGATTCGCTGGAAACAAATGAAGTGCATTTTTGTATTCTCTACTTGCTATTTTCGCCTTCACTACGTTGTCCCCGTCAGCTTTCGTAATCACGAGTGCATCCGCCATCTCCATAATGCCCTTTTTGATCCCTTGGAGCTCATCTCCTGCCCCCGACAACATGAGTAATAAAAAGAAATCAACCATCGATTTCACAACCGTTTCAGACTGTCCAACGCCAACAGTTTCAATCAATATAATATTAAAACCAGCCGCTTCGCAAAGCAAAATACTTTCTCGCGTTTTTCGGGCAACACCTCCTAATGTAGAGCCTGCAGCTGAAGGGCGAATAAAAACATTCTCTGTAACCGCCAAGTCATTCATTCTCGTCTTATCACCAAGAATGCTTCCACCTGAAACGGAACTTGAAGGATCAATCGCAAGAACGGCTACTTTCCTCCCTTCTTCAGCCAATAATTTACCGAAAGATTCGATGAAGGTGCTCTTCCCCACTCCGGGAACACCGGTAATTCCAACTCGAATTGAATGACCGCTTTTAGGCAAACACAATTGAACTAGTTTTTGCGCTTCAATACCATGCTTTGGAGTTTCACTTTCCACTAAAGTGATACCCGAACTTAAAGCTGTAATATCTCCTTTTTCAATCCCAGTAAATAGCATTTCTGCAGTAAGACTGTCCATTCGATCTTTCCGCCTTTGAAGCCAATTGTCTAAATTCTTATTATCCACAATTCAAATGTAAGAATACGAAGCGACATCTGCGAGTGAAGGCTATAATTCTGTCAAAAGTTAAAGTCAACTTCATTTTTTAGATCACGACAACATTAATTTAACTTAAGGCAAGTTTGTTAACTTCTCATTAATGAGTAATTTTCCGCTATGGAAAGTGTAGTTCTTGTAAATCAGCAAGATGAAGTTCTAGGATCAATGGAGAAAATGGAGGCCCATTTCAGCGGCAGCCTGCATCGCGCATTTTCTTTGTTCATTTTTAACGATCAAAAAGAACTTCTTTTACAACAACGCGCGCACAACAAATATCATTCTGGTGGATTATGGACCAACTCATGTTGCAGTCACCCGCGTATTGGAGAAACAACTTTAGATGCTGGAACAAGAAGATTAAATGAAGAACTTGGTTTTACAACCGAACTAAATGAAGAGTTTAGTTTTATCTACAGAGCTGAGTTGGATCAAAACATGATTGAACACGAATTGGATCATGTTTTAACCGGAACTTATAATGAAATCCCTGATTTCAATACCGATGAAGTTTGTGCGGTAAAATACATATCAATGTCTTATCTAGAATCGGATATTGCTTCGAATCCAGAAAACTATACCGCTTGGTTTAAAATAATATTCAGCAAGGTTAAAGACCTGATTGAATAAACGGAATCAATGACAAAAATCGGATTACTTTCAGACACCCACGGATATCTCGACCCAAAGATTTATAAATACTTCGCTGAAGTTGATGAAATTTGGCATGCAGGCGATGTTGGTGATGTATCTGTTATCGATGAATTAAAAGAATTCAAACCTGTTCGTGGCGTTTATGGAAATATCGATTCTTCTGATGTTCGGCTCGAGCTTCCTGAATTCCAACGCTTCAAATGTGAAGACGTAAATGTGTTAATGACGCATATTGGAGGGAAACCAGGCAAATATGTGCCAAGAGCCCACGATGAAATAAGTAAGAATCCTCCAAAGTTATTTATTTGCGGACATTCACACATTTTATTAGTAAAAAATGACCCCCGCTACAACATGCTCTGGATGAACCCTGGAGCTTGCGGTTTCAAGGGCTTTCACCAAGTAAAAACCCTGCTCCGATTTAGTATTAGCGGAGACCAAATTCACGACTTAGAAGTGATTGAATTGGGAAAAAGGATTTGAAATAAAATTTTTCCACTTACTTTGCGTTAATTGATATACATGAAAACGATACTTTTTGCCATTTTAACGCTATCATTCGGTAGTATTTCTTATGCTCAGACTGGTGGACTTTCAGCATTCCCCTTTTTAGATTTAACGTTTAACGCAAGAGCAGCTGGCCTTGGAGGTGATTTTATATCCGTTAAAGATCAAGACATCAATACTGGAATTGCGAACCCTTCTCTGTTAAATAAAGACATGGCAAACCAGGTTGGATTCAACCAAGCCTTAATGGCTGGTGGAATTAACTTTGGAATGGTGAGCTATGGATTCAATCTCAAAGAATACGGAACAATGTCTACATATATTAAATATATAAGTTATGGAACGTTCCAACGAACATCTATAAACGGAACAAATGAAGGCACCTTCTCTCCCTTTGAAATGATTGCAGGTACAGGTTTTGGAAGGCAGTTGAACAAAAGAATATCTGTTGGCACCAATGTCAATTTAATATACTCTCAACTGGAAAGTTACAGCTCTTTTGGTGCTGGTATTGATTTGGCCGGAACTTTTTACAATGAAGAGAAAGAATTTTTAGTGACAGCTTTGGTTAAAAATGCTGGTGTTCAATTCAATTCTTATACAGGGAATGAAAATAAAGCACCACTTCCCACTGAATTTCAAATGGCCGTTTCTTACAAATTGCCGCACGCTCCATTTCGTATTTCGTTACTTGCGCATCACATGAACAGATGGGACATCACGTACAATGATCCAACCTTACTTCCAACAACAGATCCACTTTCAGGAGATACAATTCCAGTACCGAGAGCGAGTTTCCTTGAAAAATTTGCAAGACATTTTACATATCAAGTCGAAGCTCTTATTTCGGAAAATATTCACTTCAGAGTTGGTTTTGATTACAACCGCAGAAAAGAAATGGCTTTAGAGCAACGTCCTGGCGTAGCTGGATTATCTTTTGGTCTTGGATTGTATTTCCGAAAATTCACTTTAGACTACGGTTTTGTAATCTACTCAAGGGCAGGATATAACAATATGTTAACGCTTTCGACCAACATTTCAAAATGGCGTAAATAGCTCTTTATGAACTATTAATTAAACGGTTTAGTACTTTGTCTGTATCAGTTATACACTATTTACTGTTGATTGTTTAATGTAACCTTTCTAGTCAAACTTCAGTATATTGACCTAAACAAATCAATTTTATTATGAAAAATTTATTTTTATCTGTTGCAGTTGTATTAAGTGCATCTGCTTCATTTTCTCAAGAAGAGAAAAACTATTTACCAGAAGCTGGTGATTGGGCTGTAGGAATTGATGCTACACCTTTCTTAAACTATGCAGGTAACCTACTTGGAGGAGGAAACAGTGCTCCAGCATGGAATGCCTTGACAAGTCAAGTAATTACTGGAAAATATTTTATTGATGCTAACACTGCTTACCGTGGATCTTTAAGACTTGGATTTTTATCTAATTCGGCCTCTGCTATGATTGGAGATGTAAATGCTGGAGTTGTTGCTTACCCTGATTTACCAGCAATGGTTGAGGATAATGCTAAATTTAGGAACATGAATGTAACTTTAGGGTTTGGTATGGAGAAAAGAAGAGGTTTTGGACGTCTTCAAGGATACTATGGCGCTGAGCTTGGTATAGGTATGTCTTCATCAAGTGCGAGTTACGAATATGGAAACGCTGTTCCACTTACAGGTGTTAATTCGGCTAACACTACTGATTGGGGTCAATTAGGTCAAGATGCATGGGGAAACGATGCACGTATTACTGAGAACAAATCAGGAACAGCTTTTTTTATTGGAGCTAGAGCTTTTATTGGAGCTGAATACTTCGTTATGCCAAGATTGGCTGTAGGAGGTGAATTTGGTTGGGGATTAGGTTTTGGTACTAATGGAACTTCTTCTGTAACAATGGAATCAACTGACGGAGTTGGTTTTGGAACACAAACAGTAGAAACATCTAATGGTTCTGGTTTTGGAATTGATACAGATAGTGCTACTGGTGGCTTCGGTCCTACTGGAACATTAAGAATGACTTTCCACTTCTAAGGAGATTAATTGACAATTTAAAAAGGCGTTTCGGTTTTTCTGAAACGCCTTTTTTTTATGCCCGAACTTTAAAGAAATTCCATTAACTTTACTTTGTGTATAATCAAGACAAAATAGTTATTGCAATTGATGGTTATTCATCATGTGGAAAAAGCACATTAGCTCGTGAATTGGCTAAAGAGTTACATTATGTCTTTATTGATTCCGGAGCGATGTACAGAGGAATCACTCTTTTCGCAATTCAAAACAACCATATTCATAACAACGATTTAGACCGCGGAGCAATAATCCGTAATCTAAACAAAGCAGAATTGTCGTTCAAACTTAATTCTGAATCCAAGAAACCTGAGATCTTCTTAAATGGTGTGAATGTAGAATCAATTATCAGAACTCCTAAAGTTGCCGCGTACGTTTCTCGTGTAGCTACAATTAAAGAGGTTCGTGAAAAATTGGTTCGAGAACAACGCAAAATGGGAACCAATGGCGGAATTGTAATGGACGGTAGGGATATTGGCTCTGTCGTTTTTCCTAAAGCCGAACTCAAACTATTCGTCACTGCAGATATTAGCGAACGCGTAAAACGTCGATTTTCTGAATTAAAAGAGAATGGCATTGAAACTAATGAAGAAGAAGTAAAAGCCAACCTTTTAGAGCGAGACAGAATCGACTCTACAAGAATAGAAAGCCCTTTAATTCAAGTCGATGATGCTGTTGTAATTGACAACACCAAACTCACTAAAAATGAGCAACTTCAGCTCGCAATTTCCCTCGTTGAAAGAAAATTAGGCACATTAGCGTAATTCCGTGTATAAATTAACAAGTAGTCAATTATTTCACTAGATTAGCTGAATAAGAAAATATATACACACACATGAGTTCAATTAGTAAGGTCACAGAAGACATCATCAATAGAAGCCCGTTTCTTAGAGAAGCAATGACAGAAAACTTAATTAACATTTCTGCATTGGCGCGTAAGATAAAGCCTGAAATTGAAAAGTCTACTGGAAAGGAGATCAAAGAAGGTGCGATTGTAATGGCAATCAAACGCATGACTCCTGGGGTTTACCATAAATTGGATGTGAAAATTAACAATGTAATCGGTGGAATTGGAGATTTCCTAGTCCGTAGTGATTTGGTTGATTTTACATATGAAAACTCTGAGTCGTTAAGAGATGCTCAAAGCGTTCTTATTCAAACGATCAGACAAGACAAAGATTCTTTCTTCACAGTTTGTAAAGGTATTACGGAAACAACATATATCTTGAATGAAAAATATGCAGAGGAAGTGAAAGGCATCTTCACGAAAGAAAGACTTAAGGCTCACAATCAGGATTTATCTTCGATTACTGTTAAACTACCTGAAACGAATACAGAAACGTATGGTGTATATTATTACATCATGAAGCACCTCGCTTGGGAAGGGATTAATATCGAACAAGTGGTATCTACAGCAAATGAATTTACTGCAATTGTGAATTCAAATGATATTGACGAAGCATTTAAGATTTTAATGCAGCTTAAGAGAAATGTCTAAGCAATAGCGTCACTTTTACATTTTTCTTCAGGACTGGCACCGCACAATCCACAAGATGCTCCTTCTTCTTGAAGCATTGGATTATTACTCGCACATGTACCAGCGAATTCACCGCCTTTTTTCGCCCAAATTTTGATAGCTATTCCACCAAATGCAAGCGCTAATAATAAAATAGATAATAGAACTTCTACCATGACTTAAAACTTTAGTGTAAAGTTACTAATTTTTGTCAATCAATTCTCCCGTACCACTCTGAATATGACCCAAAGAGGCCGGCGTTCCAATATACCAGATATCTCCAGTTGAAGAAGTTTCCGCTTTAAAAAAACTAGCTTCTGCGTTCACTTTCAAAGTACCCGGAGTTTTAGATATCACATGCAATGAATCTTGAACAACCAATCCATAGGAATCGATAACACCATTACTCCCCGCATTGAAATTTGCATAATTAGTTGATCCTGAAACAACCATGTTTCCCCACCCGTTAGAAATATTCGTTTTAATCCTTGAGTTGTTTATCTTCAAATTAAATGATCCGGCACCTTGTACAATAGCGACCTCTAGAAATGGACACGTTATGGTATTTTGACAAATAAGTGGTTTTGTTCCTTGAAATTCTATTCTATTAATATTCACTACATGAATCTCAACCGTCACTGACTTTTTATACGTTCTTAAAAAATTACATCGGTTATCGTTTGTAATCCTCAGTTCACCATCAGTTATATTAGATCCTATAAAGTTTATTAAATTCTCTCCTCCTGTCAAAACAACCTTACCCAAAGTATCTTGAACCAATATATAATTTAAGTGCGGTCCTAAAAACAGCGTTTCAAAAGAGGCTAATTCTATTTCAACAGTCGTTTCATCACCAACACCTTTGAAGCATGGCCTATCCTCTGCCTTTTTACAGGAAGCTAGGATAAAAACGAAAGTTATAAATAGAACTATTATTCTCATTTGTTAATTGTATATCCAACCCCAAACTCTACATAATCGGCTCTAGCCCAATGCGATTTAAGCACTAAATTCACGTTCAATCCTTTGTCAAAAACATAGCGCATCCCTACTCGATGGTAAAACATATCTTCCGGTCTAAATTTATCTCTAACGTAATAACCCATTCCAACAACAACATGAAAATGGTCCAATGGCATTAAATACCCAAGAAAAACCCCCAATTGAAAAATCTCTGCTTGTGTTTTAGGCACATCTTCGTGAAACACCATAACAGATTGCTTATGTATATAATCGAACGACAATTCGGCTCCTACAGCTCTTTTGAAGTAGCGACGAGCGACTAAGTTCAATCCATGAATAAAGTATTTCTTCCCCCCTACTGGATATTCTTCCTTCAAAGAAACAAATCCTACGGTTCCAAACTGCCATTTTTTATTAAACTTCTGAAATTTTGGAATTGAATCCAAGCTGGCTTTGCGAATTCTATAGCCATAGCCCAGACTGAAATAAGGCAAATTTAAGCCGAAATTAGGGACTTTGATAGCCGCATTTGAGAAGTGCGTCATATCAATAATCGAATTAATAGAATGGTTTCCAAATTCCACTTTATTCTCCAACCCCAAACTAACAAGGGCATTAAACCGTGTACTAACTGCGATGCTCAAATTGTTTGATTCAGTATCATAGATTTTACCTGCAACGGCCAATCCACATCCCATTCTTCCCGAAAAAGAATACCGTTCTGTTTTTATTAATGGAACAGATAGAAATCCGTAGGCTCCGCCATAATTCCCCATTAATTGGCGGTTTCCCACAGATCCAAAAAAAGCACTTACCCCATAAACAGGATTGTTATATGCTTTGTGCCAATCTTTTTCGCCATTTCCTTTAAACATATAACTAACCTCAGTTGCAATTGTATGCTGCGTCGCGAGGTGTCCCATTATACTTCGATGCGCGACTAGAAAGCCGGCTTTACCCCTAACTTCTAACCAAGTCTCTTTTTGTCCAAAAGAATAGACGGATACAAGTATTAATAGAAGTGTGGTAAGAAATTTCATCTCGTCAAAAATAAGAAATCTCCATTAACTAATATGAACTTGAAATCAATCGAGTTTTCTTACTAGTTTTGAAATAAAAAAATGGACGAGAGATTGGTTGCATTTAAGCGGTTATTGGACATCATGGACGAACTTCGTGAAAAATGCCCATGGGACAAAAAACAAACGCTTGAATCACTTCGCCACCTTACCATTGAAGAAACCTACGAACTTGCCGACGCAATTATCGATAATGATTTGGAGGAACTAAAAGGTGAGATTGGTGACATTCTGCTGCATATGGTTTTCTATTGTAAAATAGGACAAGAAAAAAATGCTTTTGACATCACGAGTGTTCTTGATGCCATTTGCGATAAACTCGTTCACCGTCACCCGCATATTTATGGAGGCCTTGAAGTAACGTCTGAGGAGGAAGTCAAACAAAACTGGGAAAAACTCAAATTAAAAGAAGGCAAGAACTCTGTTTTAGAAGGGGTTCCAAAATCTCTTCCTGCTTTAGTTAAAGCTGCTCGCATTCAAGAAAAAGTTAAAGGAATTGGATTTGAATGGGAAAAACGTGAAGATGTTTGGGGAAAGGTTGAGGAAGAAATGCAAGAACTTTCTGAAGAAGTAGAATCTGGAGTATCTCAAGAAAAAATTGAAGAAGAATTCGGAGACGTTATGTTCTCGTTGATTAATTACTCTCGCTTTATTAATGTAAACCCTGAGAACGCACTTTCGAAAACAAACAAAAAATTCATCAATCGCTTTCAATTGATGGAAACACTGATGAAAGATGCCAATGTTCCAATCGAAGATTCCAATTTAGAAACCATGGATATTTATTGGGAAAAGGCCAAAATTAAATTGCGGAACAAATAATCCTCACATCCTAATAAACTATTAATTTTTAGCGCATTTCGATTGTATCGTAATTCCAGTAATCGATCTCATTTTCCCCGTTCAATAAATCATTAATACGGTTCACATAGTTTAATGTTAAAATTTCGTCGTAATTACACGAATATCGTATCTTCGGGCGGTACAAACTTTGCATATGAAACTGTTATTAATACTCCTTCTCTCTGTTTCCTGTTTAGGAACAGTATTCTCCCAAGATTTTAACATCCGTGGTGTTGTCTACAACGACGCTGATGGCGAGCCTTTTCCTGACCAAAAGGTTCGGTTGCTTCGCTTAACAACTAGCGCTGATGGAACAATTGACACTGCCTCTGCAGGTGGTGATTGGACTGATGGTGACGGGTTATTTTCCATTTCAAAATTACCAAAAGGGAACTACTTTCTTGAAATTACGTCATTCGGATTTATAACGATTAATGAAAGCATCAAGATCGATAAAGTAATTGGTAATAATGATTTCACTTTCTCCTTGGTGAAAGACAGAGGTGTTCAAGATATCGATGATATTACAGTCACGGCTCAGCATATTCGAGATCAGCGTGAGGTAAATACTGGAAAAACGCATTTGGATCAAGCAGGACTTGAGCGCGTACCTAGCCCTGGTGGTGAGAACGATATCCTAGCAGGAATAGGTATTACTCCTGGTGTAATTACAACTGGTGATCAAGGTGGGCAACTTTATGTTCGTGGTGGCACACCCATTCAAAACAAAATTTTATTGGATGGAATGACAATTTACACTCCATTCCACTCTATCGGTTTCTTCTCAATTTTCGAAACGGAACTTATTAAAAGTGCTGATATTTATACAGGTGGATTTGGTGCTGAATTTGGAGGAAGAATCTCTTCTGTTATGGATATCCAATACCGAGATGGTAACTCGAAGAAATTTAGCGGAAAAGTTTCTGTTTCTCCGTTTATGGCAAAGCTTGTTCTTGAAGGACCTCTAAGTAAGCCAAAAGATGGGCCTGGTGCTGTTACTTACATATTCTCAGCAAAACAGAGTTTAATCAATCAATCTTCACAAACACTATATCCTGGCATCAATAGAGATGAGCAATCTGGAGAAAGTTCTGGAATGCCGTTTAACTTTACTGATTTATATGGAAAGGTTACTTTCAAGGGAGACGGACGATCTAAAGTAAGTGCATTCGGTTTTCACAATAGAGATGAAGTAAACTATGATATTGCAAATATTAATTGGCAGCAAAGCGGTGGTGGACTGAACTTCCTTTTAGTTCCTTCTAGTGCACCTATCTTTATTAAGGGTCACATTAACGGAAGTAGCTTCCAAACGAAATTCAGCGAGGCTTTATCGGCAGTTGACACATTGGAAAGATCTAGTCTTGTTGGTGGATTTGATTTCGGATTGGACTTCACGTATTTCTTAAAAAACAATAGCGAGATCAACTACGGTTTAAACTTTGGTGGCTTTGCAACGGAATTTTTAACTTATAACGAGGTAAATCGTAAGATTGAATTAAATAATTGGTCAACCGAGATTGGTGCATATTTCGATTACCGTTATGTTACAACAAGGTGGGTCGTTCAACCAAGTTTTAGAGTCCAAATGTATGCTTCCTATGAAGGAGGGTTTTCACCAGAACCTCGTTTAGCGATTAAATACAATGCTTCTGAAAAAGTTCGTTTTAAAGCAGCAGGTGGTCGCTACTCACAAAACTTTACATCGGCTTCATCGGATAGAGATGTTGTTAACTTGTTCAACGGGGTTTTATCTGCCCCCGAAGATGTCCAAAGTACATTCGTTACTCAATACGGAGAGGAAAAAAGTCCTGCAAATGGCATCCAATACGCATGGCATGCAGTTGGTGGAGTTGAAGTTGACTTAACGAAAAAATTAGGATTAAACGTCGAAGGATATTACAAATATTTCTCTCAATTGAGTAACATCAATCAAAACAAACTTTACGATGATATTGCCCAATTCTCTCAAATTGATGATGTATTCAAGAAAGATTTTATTCTAGAAAACGGTGAATCATTCGGAGTTGATGTTCTTTTAAAATATTCGGAAGAACGCATGTATCTTTGGGGTGTTTACTCTTATGGAAAATCTCAACGTTGGGATGGATTCCAATTCTACAGCCCAGTGTTTGATAGAAGACACAACGTTAACTTAGTTGGAACCTATTTGTTCGGTAAGAAAAAAGACCTTGAGGTAAGTGGAAGATGGAATTTAGGTTCTGGACTACCATTCACTCCTACAATTGGATTCTATGAGTCTCAAAACTTCTCAGACGGTGTTACAACGGACTACACTTCTGATAACACGGATTTCATGTCAACGATATTGGGAGAGTTCAACAGCGAACGTTTGCCTTACTACCACAGATTGGACATCTCAGTTAAGAAGAGATTCGAATTCAAAAACAAATCGAAAATCGAATTGGTTGCAAGTGTAACGAACGTTTATAACAGAAAGAACATCTTCTACGTAAATCGTGTAACCGGAAAGAAAATTTATCAATTCCCAATTTTACCAAGTATGGGGATTAGTTATAAGTGGTAATTCTTTTTTGAACTAGAGATTATGAATTAGGAGTTATAAATTGACTCAATAGATATTAAAAAATCCCTTTCGATTGTATCGAAAGGGATTTTTATTTGAATGCTATTTTAGAATTCTCACCGAGTTAGCAAACTCATAATTTCTAACTCATCACTTATAATCCATAACTTCTAATTCACAATACCCTCTTAAACCTACTTTTTCCAAGCCAAATAGGCTCTTGCGTTCAACTTTTCCGGTTTCGGATTCTTTGTTATTGTATATCTCTTGTAGAAGTCGCGAGTCACTTCAGGGAAGATTAGCTCTACAATACGACCTTTACGATTAATGGTAACCTTCTTTACGTCATCATCGAAGTAATTCAACCATTTGTCAAGTTCACCGTCTAATGCGATATCATTGACAGCCATGATTTCATCATCTAGGGAAATCTTAGCATTTTCTGCGGGACCGCCTGAAAAGATTGCTTTGACCACAAAATTATTTCCTGACTTCATTGCCTTAAATCCCAATCGTGTTGCGGAGTAACTACTTGTTGGATTGAGGTTCAATTCCAAACCAATATATTCGAGTGCATCAATAATTATTGATTCGAATGATTTTGTTCCGTTCACATAATCCTTGAAGAACTTCTTCCAAGATTCTCCTGTAATTGCCTCTATCTCTGATTGATAATCTTCTGCTGAAATGCCATTACCTTGCAATGCATAATTGAAATACAAACGCTTCATTACTGCATCAAGATTGGACTTGTGGTCTGTTGCTTTAAGAATTCGAACGTCCGTTACAAACGCCAACAAACAACCTTCCGTGTAGATTGAAACCTTTCTCCCGGGAGCTCCAGAAACGTAACCATCAAGCCATGTATCAAAAGATGACTGTGCTACAGAATAATTAAAGCGTCCAAAATTATCAAAATGACGTTGCAGTTGACCGTTGAGTTCTAAAAAATATTGTTCTTCAGTAAAAACTCCACTTTTCAAAAGAAATAGATCCCCTTGGTAGGTTGTCACACCTTCGCAAAGATAGCCCAACTTAGAATAGTTTTCTTTCGTGAAATCGTACGGATACATTTCAATCGGTCGAATGGCTTTCACATTCCACGTATGATAAAGCTCATGTGAACTTACGCCCAACAATTCTTTGTACAAATCTGTGAAGATTTCATAAGAAGGGCCAAGAGAAATTACGGTCGATTTAGAATGTTCCACACCATGATACGTTCGATACGGTAAAATGAGATTTATAAAGTGGTATTCGTCCGTAGGGAATTCAACAAATTTAGCAATTTGACAATCCGTAAACGCTTGGAAATCCTTTAAAAGTCGTTCCCAATCGGGTTTCACCTCTCCGTTGAACCAAACAAAGAACTTCGTATCCTTTGACGTATACGTTTTGTATTGAAGCATTGAAGACGCAATAAATGGCGTATCCAACAACTCATCGATTCCACTCACGTTCCAAATTCCACTGCTCTTCTTTTTCATTGAAGTTGCAACATCCCATTTTTCAGGAACATTTAGAACAACTTCTACTACATCGTCATATGTTTCAGGATCGTACATGCAGCAATTCACTGGATTCACGTACAATTGATCCTTGTCTAAAAACGACGAGCCTGCATTCATTTCTATCGCGTAATACTTGTAATCGACCTTAATTGAATCGGTTTTCGAAGTATCGATTATCCAACTATCCTTGTTCAATTTTTCGGCAGCAATAACCTTGTCTTTAGAATTATAAACTTTTAAATTGTTTATGTTCTTCGCAAAATTCCCCAACTCATAACGGCCAGGTCTCCAACTTGGCAATTGCAACGTTGCGCTGTCACCTTTGGTTTCAAATTCTACAGAGATTTCAATGTATTGCTGGTGCGGATTATTAATCCCAAAAGTATAACGTGTCATTATAGGTCGATTTTTCGATTGTTCGAACATTCGAAATTTCGAACAACCAGTTATTAAGCGTACAATTCTTCTTGGAGCGCATGTACTTTTTCGTCTTTCAAATAAGCGTCATAAGGCATCATCTTATCAATCGTTCCTTTCGGCGTGATTTCAATGATTCGGTTCGCTACAGTATTTACCAACTCATGATCATGCGAAGTGAATAACATTGTTCCTGGGAAATCCTTCATTCCTTGATTCAAGGCTTGAATCGATTCAAGATCAAGATGGTTTGTAGGCTCATCCATTAATAATAGATTCGCTTTAGCAAACATCATTTTTGACAACATGCAACGTACTTTTTCACCCCCGGAAAGAACATTTGCAGTTTTCAATGCTTCCTCACCCGTAAATAACATGCGGCCTAAGAACGTTCTTAAATAAACTGCTTCTTTCTCCTCCTCCGTTTGCGCGTATTGACGCAACCAATCGATTAATGGTAATTTCTCTTGGAAAAATCCGTGGTTCTCATTTGGTAAATACGCAGATGAAATTGTTGTTCCAAAGATAAACTCTCCAGAATCAGCAGCATCGTTTCCACTTAAAATCTCAAAGAATGCTGTCAGTGCAACGGAGCTTTTAGAAACGAATGCAATTTTATCTCCTTTGTTCACTATAAAATCCAATCCTTTAAAAAGAATTTCACCTTCCACCGATTTAGCTAAACCACTGAAATTTAATATTTGATTTCCCGCTTCACGCTCTTGTGCGAATGTAATCCCAGGATATTTTCTACTTGATGCTGTTATTTCCTCTATATCGAGGTTCGCAATCATTTTCTTTCTACTCGTCGCTTGTTTTGATTTCGCAGCATTCGCAGAAAACCGAGTAATAAAGTCTTGAAGTTCCTTTTTCTTTTCTTCTGCTTTCTTATTCTTATCAGAACGCTGTCTTAAGGCCAATTGAGACGATTGGTACCAGAATGAATAGTTACCGGTAAAGATGCTCAACTTATTGAAATCGATATCACAAACGTGCGTGCAAACAGTATCCAAGAAGTGTCTATCGTGAGATACAACGATTACTGTGTTTTTAAAATCCAAAAGGAAATCTTCCAACCATCCAACGGTTTTTAAATCCAAATCATTGGTAGGCTCATCCAATACTAAGATATCTGGATTTCCAAACAGGGCCTGCGCCAACAAAATTCGAACTTTAAGATCGTTCGAAATATCTGCCATTTTCATATAATGCTTATCCTCGCCTATTCCTAAATTGGAGAGTAAAGCGGCTGCATCAGTTTCAGCATTCCACCCCTCCAAATCAGCAAATTCACCTTCTAGTTCTGCAGTTCTCATTCCGTCTGCATCAGAAAAATCAGGCTTCGCATAAAGCGCATCTTTTTCAGACATGATTTCATACAAACGCGTATGACCCATGATTACAGTATTTAACACCTCGTACTCATCGAACTTAAAGTGATCCTGACTCAAAACTGCAAGTCTTTTCCCTGGCTCGATAGAAACATGACCAGTTGTTGGATCTTGATCTCCTGTTAAGATTTTTAGGAAGGTAGATTTACCTGCTCCATTCGCTCCAATTACACCATAGCAATTGCCATTAACGAACTTTACATTTACATCATCAAACAAGACGCGTTTCCCAAATTGAAGTGATAAATTATTTACTGCTATCATATACGTTCAAATTTGGCGCAAAGGTAAAGGTTTTCTTGCAGTTACAAAGATTTACAACCTTGGAATTACAATTTTAAGAACTTAGGAATAGGAACATTAGTTTTACTAATTGCTTCATAAACGTTTTACCGTTCGTAAGTTCAATCATCAATATATTCATTCCTTACGTCAAATCTCAACGCATCCACTTCAAGTTTCTGGAATACATAAAAATGAAAACTCCTGAAATAGTAAGGTTCACTATAATTACAAATGTTGGAATATTTGCGGCTGAAACGTAAAAATATACGCCAACAATAGCCAGTATTGAGTGAATTATATATAGATGAAATCCGAGCTTGGCTCCTTTCATCATAAGGAATACGGCATAAATACCCAAAAGGGTAAAAATAAGATTAAGGAAAGTAGACAAGTAATGGTTATCATTCATTTGCTCAACCATTCTGCCGATCTTTTGCATAGTCGGAACCCAAGAGTCCATACCTTGCTTTTTCAATTCTCCTATTTGCTTTGCCATATCAACCTTGGCGCGCTGCATTTCCTCAGAAGAACTTGGCCCGCTAACTACTCCACCGAGGCCAGCTAAAAGTCCAAACCCCATATAGATAAAACTTAAAACACAAAGTACTGTCAAAAACACAGGTCTTTTTCCTCTTCCCTCTATTCCGTCGTTATCAATCTCGTTCATACGTTAAAATCATTCTTTAAATATTATTTAATATAAGTTCTTCACGAACTCAATGCTTGTTTTAATTAACGGGTGCAGATAGATATCATTATCGACAAACGCAACCTCATTTCTATATGCGGTGCGAAGAGATTCAATTTTATTCGAGCTTTTCTCATTCCTAAAATCCATTGCTTGAGCTGCATTCATCAATTCTATCGCTTGGATTGAATAACAATTATCAATTACTCGGTACAACTTGGTAGCTGCATTTGACCCCATGCTTACATGATCTTCTTGCCCATTACTTGAGTCAATTGAATCAATACTAGCTGGTGAACAAAGCTGTTTATTCTGACTAACGATAGAGGCCGCTGTATACTGAGGAATCATAAATCCAGAATTCAAACCAGGTTTAGCCACCAAAAATGCAGGAAGACCTCTCGTACCTGAAATAAGCTTGTACACTCTCCGTTCAGAGATGCTTCCCAACTCAGCCAATGCAATTGCTAGAAAGTCCATTGACAATGCAAGAGGCTGTCCGTGAAAATTACCAGCTGAAACAACATCATCTTCATCCACAAAGACTGTCGGATTATCAGTTACAGCATTAATCTCTCTTTCTATAATTGTGGAACAATAATCAATTGCATCTTTTGAAGCACCATGTACCTGTGGAATACATCTAAATGAATAAGGGTCTTGTACATGCTCTTTCTCTCGATTAATCATTTCACTCCCTTCAAACAACTCACGAAAAACAGTAGCAGTTTCAATTTGCCCATTTTGATTTCGAATTTCATTTACATTTGCCTGAAATGGATTCTTTCTTCCATCATAAGCCTCAAGTGACAAGGCTCCAATTAAATTGAATTGATTCCAAAGCTTTTTTGCGTTTGATGCAGCATATGATCCATAAGCACTCATAAACTGAGTTCCATTAAGTAATGCAAGCCCTTCTTTCGACCGGAGAATGATTGGTTCAAGCCCAAGAATTGCAAGAGCATCACTACTCGATCGTTTCTTTCCTTCATAATATACCTCACCTTCCCCCAGCAAAGGAAGAGACATGTGCGCCAAAGGAGCTAAATCGCCTGAAGCACCCAAACTTCCTTGTTGATAAACAATAGGGATAACGTTATTATTATAGAAATGAAGAAGGCGTTCAATAGTCTGCGATTGAGCACCTGAATTCCCGTGAGAAAGACCAATTGCTTTAAGAAGTAACATACGTTTTACTATATGAGAAGGAACTTCTTCTCCTGCTCCACATGCATGTGATAAAACCAAGTTGCGCTGAAGTTGTTCCAAATCCTCAGGAGAAATTGCAGTATTACAAAGTGAACCAAATCCAGTGTTAACGCCGTAAATAAGCTTGCCCTTACTTTTTCCTTTTAAATCTAAGTACGCTCTGCATTTATCAATTGCCTCTTTTGCTTCATTGCTAACGACAACTTCGACCCCAGAGTCAAGAATTTCGTCCAATTGAGCCAATGATATTGTCTGATTATTAATTACAAATTTTTTCATTTTAAGCTTTCAATTGAGTTATAGCTTGATCAAAACTCAATTCAGTTTGTTCGCCGCTCTCCATGTTTTTGATTAAAAGGATTCCTTTATCTATTTCATCTTGCCCAATCAACGCTACATTTTTGACATTGCGATCATTGGCGTATTTCATTTGCTTTTTCATTTTGGCAGACGATGGATACAATTCAGATGAAATTCCTTCCGCTCTCATTTGCTTCACAAGCTTCAAACACTGCTTCTCCTCTACTTCACCAAAATTGATAAATAACAGATCCAATGTATTATCAACTGCTTCTGGAAACAAATTCAACTCTGTGAGCACATCGTAAATCCGATCTGCTCCAAAAGAAATTCCAACTCCGGACATGTCTTTCATTCCAAAAACCCCTGTTAAATCGGCGTATCGACCACCACCACAAATGCTCCCCATGTTCACACCATTTGCCTTCACTTCAAAAATAGCACCTGTGTAATAGTTCAATCCACGCGCCAAGGTAACATCAAACTCAACCTTTGCTCTTTTCAAACCAAGCTCCTCAACTTGATCCAGAACAAATTCCATTTCAGAAACCCCTTCAAGACCAATTTCACTTGATGCCAAATAGGACCTCATTTGTGAAAGTCGGCTTTTCGTATCGCCCGTTATATCAAATAATGGGTTTATTTTTTCGAGGGCCATTTCAGAAACACCTTTTTCAAGTAATTCTTTCACAACTCCGTCTTTACCGATTTTATCTAGTTTATCAATTGCTACGGTAATTTGAATCAACTTATCTGACTCGCCGCTTACTTCAGCAATTCCCGATAGAATTTTTCTATTGTTGATTTGAATCGTAAAATCGGGCAGGTCCAAATTCGTTAAGACTTCATCGAAAAGCAATACGAAATCAACTTCGTACAAAAGCGAATCACTTCCAACAACATCTGCATCGCATTGGTAAAACTCTTGATACCTTCCATGCTGCGGTCGATCTGCCCTCCAAACAGGTTGGATTTGATAGCGCTTAAATGGAAAAGAAAGTTCATTTTGGTGCTGTACTACAAACCGTGCAAACGGAACGGTTAAATCGTAGCGCAATGACTTCTCGGATATTTTAGACGTGATTTGATTTAACTGAACTCTCTGCTCACTCGTTAATTTATCAAAACTCAACTCAGTCAATTCTTGGCTGACTTCACCATTTTTTGTTTTTGTCAAGTAATTTCCAGAACGGAGAATGTTAAATATTAGCTGATCTCCTTCATCTCCGTACTTCCCTTTCAATGTCGTTGACAATTCAAAAGAAGGTGTCTCTATTGGTGAAAATCCAAAAATTTCAAACGATTTGCGAATGGTATTGAAAATGTATGTTCTTTTTGCTACTTCAGCCGGTAGAAAATCTCTGGTTCCTTTTGGTATGGAAGGTTTTTGTGCCATTAACTTATAATTGGTCAGTAAAGGTAATAATTGTTCTTTGAAGGGTTGATTGACTAGAGCTTTTCTTTCCCTAACCAACGTAATACATTTGAATGCCAGATGTCATTTGATTCCTTTTGAGTTATGATATCGATTTCCACTGCATAATCAATTACACGGCCTGGAAATGAACTTCCAACTCCTTCCATTTCGCCCAAAGGATACGGATCATCTAGTCCGGCCAAGATTTGAGCCGATCCTACTCGATGCTTTAGCAATTGAAGCGTATAAGAATCATGAACCAAAGTATCGAAGAATAAATTTTTATGTCCGAGAGAAGAACGTGGATCTTGAGCTTCCTCAAATAAATCAGGTCTGCCATCAAAACCTTGTAATCTTCGTCCATAGTTTGCCTGTCCTAACATACAACCATGCGCGAAGCAAGTTCTAATATTTGGAAATTTATGCACGAAATCTTTTAAAGTATAAAAATGAAGTGTGTCTGCTGTTTGCGCCATCATCCAAACCAAATGGAAACGCCAGTATTCATCTTTTAACTTTACCATTTTTTGCCCGTCGTATGGATGTATTTCAATTGCCAAACCGTATTCATTTGCCAATTCGAAAATTGGAAGAACACTATCATCTGCTACAGAAACCCACTCTTCATCTTTATTCAAGAAGTGAGAAGGCAAACAAAGCAGTTTCATTTTCAACACATTTACGCAACGATCAATTTCCTTTAATGCATCTTCGAGAAATAAAGGTTGAACAACGAAGCCACATGTAAATTTATCGGGACGTCTTTCTTCCACACTTGCGTTGAAATCATTTTGCCAGCGGATCGCGTCAAAAGCATCGCTTCTTTCCCAACCATTGCAATAAATTTGAGATAAATTAAGCATTACACCGTGATTGATATTGTGCTTCGCCATCCATTCTATTTTCTCATTAAAGAAGAAGCTATCATCCGTAATTGGACGAGCCCAATCACCTTGACGCATGAACTTCTTATCATCATCAATCCAAAACAATTTCTTTTCCTTCATAAAACTTGGAATTTCCTTTGGTTCAGGTAGAATATGTCCGTGTCCGTTAATTTTGATACTACTCATGGAATACTTGCTCTTAATGATGAAAACTCAGATCGTTTATCGGAAGTAAAAGTACAAAAAAGCGTTAGCTTTTGATAGGGAAATTGACTATCTAATTGTTTCATTATTCGATTGTTCGGTTACTCACGTGTGCAGCCAGATAGGGATCATTTAGGTTTCAATAAATCCAACAAATTACTTTTGATTAAATCAAGACAAGGTAAGAAACAAAAAAAGGGCCCCGGTAAAACCAAGACCCTTCAAATTTATTGAGATTCTAAGACTAGTTATTCACAACTATTCTTTTTACAATTTTTTTTGTACTTGATTGGATAGTCATTGTGTAAGAACCTCCAGCAGCACTAGACAAATCCAATTGGAATGTTCCAGCACTAACTTGTTTGTTCATCACAGCTCTTCCAGAAATATCTGTAACAATAACAGTGTGATCTTCGCCTGTGAAGTTTTTCATTTCAACATTGAATAAACCTTCACTTGGATTTGGATAAACATTTACACCGTCGTTCTCCAATTCCTCAACACCAAGAACGATACAGAAGTTACTTGCTTCAGATCCACCAAAGGCAACATTCTGCATTGTAACATAACTCTGTCCCCATTGATCAGTTATAGAATACGAACCATCAGTATTACAATTAGGCTCTGCTGTTCCTTCTAATCCATCACCCCAGTCATCATAAATTACGAAATCGTAACATCCAAGAGTTAAACACCAGTCGAAATTGTAGGTAGTCTCATTGGCATAAGCACCAGCATCTCCTTGAGCCGTGCCATTTTGCAATCCACCTGGAGGAATCACTGTTTCGATATTACCTCCTGAATAAATTAAATTAGCACCTGCATCCTTTAATTCCCAGTACGTTTCTTCTCCAAAACAATCTGTTGATAAGTTAAATGTAACTATTTGACCACCAGCCGTAAGCGTATAGTTTGATGAACTAGCATCATTTCCAGAATTTGAATCCGTATTTCCATTAGGAACACTTGTTGAAGCATTGAACACGTGTGTTCCTGAAGAAGCCATAAAAGGCAACGTTACATTTACAGAAGAACCCGCCGCTAATGTACCTGTCCAAGCTTGAGTTTGATTCGTTCCACCATCGATATTATAATTTATAGTGAATGAGGATATCGTGTTCGATCCGAAATTCTGAACTGTTACCTCTGGAGTAAATCCTTCGGCACAACTTGAACCCGTTGGAGAAATTATTGAACTAACACCGGTATCATCTGGATCTTGAGACAACTGACAAACATTAGACGTTGTTAAACCTAATCTGCGCGGGCATATATCAAATACAGTACGCATTCTTGTTTTTTGATCGTTAGTAAAGATATTCATACATGCATCGTTCGTATAATCCATATAGTTTTCAACCATATCTTGGATTCCATCACAAGTTGTTTGCACATTACAATTATAGTTTGAACCTGAAGATTCAGGCGTATCATTACAGAAATCATTTCCACAATTAGAATCACCCCAAATGTGACGAAGCCCTAAGAAGTGTCCTACTTCGTGTGTCATTGTTCTTCCTAAGTTATAAGGAGCAGAATATGTTCCTGCAGGATAAATTTGTTGGGAACCGAAATAACGATAACCAGCTACAACACCATCTGTATTAGCTGCACCATTATTTGAGTTCATTCCTCCTAAACCTGAATTGTTTGGAAACTGCGCATAGCCAAGTAAACCTGAGTTACCGAAGTTCACAGTCCACATATTCATATATAATTCTGGATCCCAAATTGTTCCAGGCTTAATTGCATTAACGCCGTTAATACCAGAATAAGATGCTGCTGACAATTGAACTCTGTCAATTCCATTCGTTGGCAATCCATTAGGATCAATGGCCGCCATGCAGAATTCAACTTCGATATCAGCTCCATCAGGATTTGTATTCGATCCATTGGTACCTAACATTCTTCTGAAATCCTGATTCATCACTTCGATTTGTGAAAAAACTTGACCGTCGTCAATATTTTCTCCTGATCCTAAGGCATCACCATTGTGAATTACGTGAACAACAACTGGAATTGTTAAAAGAACAGCTTTAGCTCCATCTAAGGCAGCTTGTTTCATTTTATATTCTTCGATTTTCTTCTGCAACCATGCTTCTTGTTGTTGCAAAGTTCCCATCCCTGGATTTTTGGCTCTTAATGCAGCGTCAGCTTCCATTGTAGCACAACGTGTAAATCCGTTTGGACCTACTATTGACTTAGTGACTAAGTTATCTTGATAAATTTCCTTAATTCCATTCTGCAAATCTTGAGCACTTGCTGCGAATTGCATAGAAAATAAAGCAACTGCGCAAGCAGCCCTGAGAGAGTTTCGTTTCATAGTTTCATTGTTTTAGTTTTCGCCATGTAATGTACGAATAAGACCGTTCATATAAAAATCTAACATTAACAATTTTTCTGGAATATGATAGATACTTTAATACATGAAAACTACACATCAAATTTAAAGTGGTTTTAAGAAGTGGTAATCTTTAAGTGAAATTGTCATTGAATTGGACAACTCTATTTACCCAGAAGACTATGAGAAAAGCGAATCTACGAATTCACTTCTATTGAATGGCTGAAGATCTTCCATTGATTCACCAACACCAATATACTTAACGGGAATTTTCATTTGATCAGAAATTCCAATCACAACACCTCCTTTGGCAGTCCCATCAAGTTTAGTAATTGCCAAACTTGTAATGCTTGTAGTTGCTGCAAACTGCTTCGCTTGCTCAAATGCATTTTGACCTGTTGAACCGTCAAGAACAAGCAAGACTTCATGAGGAGCTTCTGGAATCACTTTATCCATAACTCTTTTGATCTTACTTAACTCGTTCATCAAGTTGACCTTGTTGTGCAACCTTCCCGCAGTATCGATAATCACGACATCTGCATTCTGAGCTTTTGCAGATTGCAAGGTGTCAAATGCAACAGAAGCAGGATCTGCGCCCATACCTTGTTGTACAATTGGCACTCCTACTCTATCTGCCCAAATAATCAATTGATCTACGGCAGCGGCACGGAATGTATCCGATGCTCCAAGAACAACACTGTTACCCGCCTTTTTAAAATGGTAAGCTAATTTTCCAATCGTCGTTGTTTTTCCAACTCCGTTCACTCCAACAACCATAATTACGTGTGGTCCATCGGCGTATTTTGGAACTTCAAACCTCACTTCTTCCGATGAATTATTCTCTTCAAGAAGGTTTGTGATTTCTTGTTTCAGAATAGAATTCAATTCCTCTACGCCCAAAACTTTATCTCTGGCAACTCTTTCCTCAATCTTACCAATGACTTTTAACGTGGTTTCGACACCAACATCAGAAGTGATTAAGATCTCTTCAAGGTTATCCAACACTTCAGCATCCACTTTGGATTTACCAACAACAGCGCGCGTAAGCTTATTGAAGAAACCTTGTTTCGTCTTCTCAAGTCCTTTATCAAGACTTTCTTTTTTATCCTTTGAAAAAATCCTATTGAACAACCCTCCTGACTTGCCCTCGGCCTCCTCAACCTCTTTTGTAGCTTCAGCCTCTAGTTTGGCTTTCGTCTTCTGCTCTAATTTCCTGGCTTCGGCTAATTGCTTTTCTTTAGCATCTTCAGCAAGACGTTCTTTTTCTATTTTTTTGGATTGAGCTTCTACAGCTTCTTTTGCTAATCTATCCTCTTCAGTCTTTTGCTGAGCTTCAGCTTCTAATTTAGCTTTTACCTCTTGTTCCAACTTGTTGGATTCGGCCAATTGATGTTCTTCAGCCTCCTTAGCAAGACGTTCTTCTTCTATTTTCTTGGATTGAGCTTCTTTTGCTAACCGATCCTCTTCAGCCTTTTGAGCTTCCTCAGCTTCTAATTTAGCTTTTGCCTCTTGTTCCAACTTGTTGGATTCGACCAATTGATGTTCTTCAACCTCCTTAGCAAGACGTTCTTCTTCTATTTTCTTGGATTGAGCTTTTGAAGCTTCTTTTGCTAGCCGATCCTCTTCAGCCTTTTGAGCTTCTTCATCTTCTAATTTAGCTTTTGTCTCTTGCTTAAATTTGTTGGCTTCCACTAATTGATTTTCTTCAGCTTCTTTGGTAAGACGGACCTCCTCATCTTTCTTAGATTGAGCATCTGCAACTTCCTTCGCTATTCTAACCTCTTCAGCCTTTTGTGCTGCTTCAGCTTCTAATTTAGCTTTTGCCTCCTGTTCTAATCTATTGGCCTCAGCCAATTGATTTTCTTCAACTTCTTGAGCAAGTCGTTCTTCCTCTAATTCCTTTGCTTGAGCTTGTGCTTTATCCTCTTCAACCTTTTTTGCTGCTTCAGATTCTAATTTAGCTTTTGTCTCTTGCTCTAATTTTAGACGCGCTTCTTCCTGCTCCTTTTTTTTATTTCCGAATAACCGATCAAAAACTCCCATTCTGCTTTATAAAAAAAAAGCTCCTTCCAAAATTGAAAGAAGCCTGTATTTTAACACCCGAAAAATCAGTACAATAAATTCGATTTAATTCTTATCGAACCAATCTTTAACTTTATCGTTGTGTACAACTTCTTGTTTAAATGTGTAGTTCCCTGATTCAGAGTTCTTACTCATTTTAATAACTTTCGTATGTTCTTTTCCACCACCTTTCTGTAGTGATGCTACTACTTTCTTTGCCATGTCTTAGATTATTTAATTTCTTTATGAAGTGTATACTTCTTCAAAACAGGATTAAATTTCTTAATCTCTAATCTATCTGGAGTATTTTTTCTGTTCTTAGTCGTAATGTAACGAGACATACCAGGCATACCTGATTCTTTATGCTCAGTGCATTGCAATATCACTTGAATTCTATTTCCTTTTTTTGCCATTTTCTTTCTTTTAACGTACTACTTTTCTAACCTAGATCAGAACTGTTGTAGGAAACGATTATTTAATAAACCCTTTTAATCGTGCTTCCTTCACACAAACTGAAATACCTTTCTTATTAATCGTTCTCAACGCTGACGTGGAGATCTTCAAAGTAATGTATTCGTTTTCCTCAGGCATGAAAAACTTTTTTGTGATCAAATTCGGGTAAAACTTTCTTTTTGTTTTACGTTGTGAGTGAGAAACATTGTTCCCAACCATTACCGATTTTCCTGTGATTTGACAAACTCTTGACATCGTCTATTTATTAATTACTTATTCTAAAAGCGGGTGCAAAGAAACCATTTTTTTCTAAAATTCACAAGCTATACTTAACTTTTTTCAATATTAATTTTCAGCAGTTCACATCTTAATAAGTTTAGTACGGTCAATACCGAGCGTCGAATGTTTCGACTTCGGTCTTTTTCAAACTTAAACTTCTTTGATAGAACTCGCTCATTTCCAGCTATTGCTATGCAAACATCGCCTATTAAATCTTCTGGTAATCCGCTCGAGGGACCTGCATATCCAGACAATGCAATGCAATAATCTGTGTTCAAAATTTTCTTTCCATTTATCGCCATTTCCTCGACAACTTCGGTACTTACCAATCCGTGTTCGATAATAGTGTGTTCGGAAACACCTACTAAATCCATTTTCACTTCTTTGGAATAACTTACAATTGAACCTTCAAAATAGGCCGAGGAACCGGCAACTGATGTTAGTGCCGAAGCAACTGAACCTCCTGTGCAACTTTCAACAGTTCCAACTGTCTTTTTTTGTTTTGTTAACAATTGACCGACAACATCTGGAAGCGAAATTTGCCCGCGGCCGAAAACGTACTCAGGAAATATCGCTTCTAACGATAGCAAATAACTCTCTATAACCTGAAGCATTCGATCGGATTTATTGGACGACAGACGAAGCCTTACTCCCCCAGAAGAAGGTAAATAAGCGAGAGAAATTCCATTATCTTTCATTTCCGTCTCTAAATCAACAATTCGGTCTGCGATATACGACTCTCCCATTCCTTGCGTTTGCAAAGTCTGATAATACAAGCCGTTTATTTCAAATTTATTCTGAAGGCGCGAAATCACCTCATTCAACATGATTGCTTTCATCTCATAAGGAATACCTGGCATACTCACCAAGACTTTTCCGTCTTTGTCAAACCACATTCCGGGAGCCGTGCCAAATTCATTAAACAGAGCTGTTGCTTTATCTGGAACATGCGACTGAAGAATGTTGATATCTAGCATCTCCCTGTCGCGCTTCTCAAAAAACGATTTCACATGTTCCAAAACCTCTTCATTTTGAACGAGTTTTGAATCAAAAAACTTACACAAAACATGTTTCGTAATATCATCTTTTGTCGGACCTAAACCGCCTGTAACCATAACAACATCAACGCGGCTCATGGCTAACTCAAACGAATTAAAAATAACATCTTCCTCATCTCTAATGACTGTACAATACTCCACTTCACCTCCGAGAAGACTCAATTGCGAGCCTATCCAAGCTGCGTTGGTATTCACCGTTTGACCAATTAGTAATTCGTCCCCGATAGAAATAATTTCAACTGTCATTACTTCAGTTTTTTGTATTTGGCGATCGCTTCGATATGCCCAGTATGCGGAAATTGATCAACTAGCGACATTTTCTCTAGCTTGTACCCTTCTTTCAATAGCGTTTCCGTATCTCTAGCTTGGGTCGAAGGATTACAAGATATATAAACGATATTCTTGGCACCCAATTCAATCACTTTTAGTAATGTCTTTGGCGCAATTCCTGCTCTCGGAGGATCCAAAATAATTGTTGTAATCTTTTCTTTGTAATGCGGGTATTCTTTTAAAAACTTACCGACATCGGCAGTATAGAAATCAATTCCATTGATACCATTTCTTTCTGCATTTTTTCTGGCATCATCGATAGCTTCTTCAACGATGTCTACACCAATAATTTTCACATCTGCGTTTCTAGATGTCAAGATTTGACCAATTGTTCCAGTTCCGCAAAACAAATCCATTACAACATCGTTTGGCTTTAATCCTTCTTCAAAAACGTAGTCCAAAGCCTTATTGTAAAGTCGTTCAGCGCTTTTCGGATTCGTTTGAAAAAAACTCTCCATTGAGATTTCAAAATCCAAACCAAGTAATCTTTCTACTATGACAGGCTCTCCAAATAACAGCTCGCATTGACCGTTTTCGATTTTCGCTCTATCGGCAACATTGTCATTTACTGTATGCTGAACTCCTGCTAGACGATCGCCTAATTTTTCTTTTAAGAAATCAACTAAAAATTTTGAATCGAATTTTTCCACATCTTGCGATGAAGTCACGAAATTCAATAGCAATTTATCCTGATGAAAAGATTTTCGCACGACAATATGACGGAAAAATCCAATCTTTTGAGGTGGATGCCAAGCCGGCAATCCAGTTGATTTTAATAATTCTCGAATTTCAATCAAAATGGTTTCCCATTGCTCATCAAACATTCCGCTTGGCTTGTCTAAGGACTCCACTTTCCACCACGTCCCTCTTCTTTTAAAACCTAAAGCAAATGCATCATCAAGCTCTTCTCCTGTCTTTAAATCATGTTCTATTGAAGAGAAACTGTACTCCATTTTGTTTCTGTAATAGAAATGTTCTGGAGATGATATAAATTCATCGAAAATTTCGGTTGGATCCTCGATCCTTCCTATTCTTCTATAAATCTCTAACGTTGATTCTTGTTTGGCTTTTTCTTGTTCATCAATTGGAACATAAATATATGGCCCACCAGAAATTTCTTGAAACTCTGATTCTTTTTCAAGAGGCGATCTTTCGACAACCTCGATGAGCTTAGCTTCAGCAAATCGTTTTCTTTTTTTGGCCACTCTAGCCTTAACCGTTTGACCGGGAAATGCGTTATCAACGAACACGACATAATCGCCATCGTCTGTTGGGATTTTTGCAACTCCCTTACCACCGAATGCATAACCAGAAATTTCAACTGTTATGACGTCTGCTCTTTTAAACATTTGTTATTAGATCATTCCGCGGATAATCCCTCTGTCGGATTCCGCTATAAAATCAAGGATTTGATTCCTCACTTTCGATTCTGGAATTTGCTCATGAACGGCTTCAATTCCTTTACTAATATTGTTATTCATAACATAAAGCAGTCTATAAACATCTTCGATTGCCTTAACATCTTCATCATCAAAACCTCTTCGTCTTAACCCTATGGAGTTAACTCCTGCATAACCGATTGGCTCTCTAGCCGCCTTAACGAAAGGTGGAATATTTTTTCTTACTAGCGATCCTCCAGCAACAAATGAATGCGCTCCAATTCGAACAAATTGCTGCGTCCCCACTTTACCTTCTAGAATTGCATAATCTTCAATGATATTATGTCCAGCCAATCCAACAAAACTCGCTAGAATAACATTGTCACCAACTTGGCAATCGTGCGCAACATGAACATAAGTCATTAAAAGACAATTACTTCCGACTTTAGTCACCCATTTGTCTTTTGTACCTCTATGGATCGTAACACATTCTCTAATCACCGTATTATCACCGATCTCAACGGTTGTTTCTTCTCCTTCGAATTTTAAATCCTGAGGCTCAACACCGATAACCGATCCGGGGTAAATCTTACAATTTTTACCGATAGTAGTTCCAGGATAGATTGTCACATTGGGATGAATATGCGTTCCTTCACCGATAATAACATTATCACAAATAGTTGTAAAAGAATCAACTCTTACGTTTTTGCCTAATTTGGCACCTTTAGATATATTCGATTGTGTACTAATCATTCTTTATCTTTAATGACTTGCGCTAACATTTGAGCTTCAACAACTGGCTGTCCATTGACATAACCAGTTCCACCCATATTAACCAAACCTCTTCGTATTGGAGACAATAACTCCAATTCAAACACTATAGTATCTCCTGGTGTTACTTTTTTCTTAAACTTAACACCATCAATTTTCATAAAGTAGGTTGAATAAAAATGCGGCTCATCCACTTTACTTAAAGCAAAAATACCTCCCACTTGCGCCATCGCTTCAATCATTAATACTCCTGGAAACACTGGGTTACCTGGGAAATGCCCCTGAAATATAGGCTCATTCATTGTAATATTCTTCACTCCAATGATTGACTGGTCTTCAATAGACATAATTTTGTCGACCATCAAGAATGGGAACCTATGCGGCAACATACTTTCAATATCTACAATATCGTAAAGCGGCTTTTTCGTTATATCGAATTGCTTCCCTAACTTCTCTTCGCTTTTCATGTAAGCCTTCAACACTTTGGCAAAAACAACATTCCCAGCATGACCTGGGCGTGCAGCTAAAATGTGCCCTTTAATAGGACGCCCGATTAAAGCCAAATCACCAACAATGTCAAGTAACTTATGACGCGCCGGCTCATTTTCAAATTTCAATTTTGTGCTGTTCAAAACACCAATACCTTCAACGGCAATCTTCTTATCTTCTTTGCCTAAAAGCTTCGCTAAATGATCCAGTTCTTTCTGGCTAACATTTTCTCTTTCAACAAGAACGATAGCGTTATCTAAATCCCCCCCTTTAATCAAATTATTGGTTGCTAGGAACTCTAATTCTCTCAGAAAAACAAATGTTCTACACGAAGCTATTTCAGTCTTAAAATCATTGATGCTGTACATTGTAGCATGCTGCGTGCCAAGAACAGGCGATTTGTAATCAACCATCACGGTTAACCTGTAATTATCATCTGGGATCGCAAGAAATTCAACTCCTTTGTCAAGATCTTCCCATTTAATATTTTCCTTTAACTCAAGATAGACTCTATCTTTATCTTGATCTTCGTAACCAACCTCTTCGATAGCATCGACGAATAATTGAGAACTCCCGTCCATAATTGGAATTTCAGGACCGTCAATTTTAATAAGCGCGTTGTCCACTTGGCATCCGTAAAGTGCTGCAAGAATGTGCTCAGTCGTATAAACTTTTGCTCCGTTTTGCTCTAATGTTGTCCCTCTATCAGTAGCTACTACAAGATCGCAATCCGCTTTAATTGTCGGTTCTCCTTCTAGATCAATTCTTTGAAATATGTACCCGTGATTTCCATCTGCAGGAACAATTTCCACGTTTACTTTCTCACCTGTATGTAGTCCAATTCCTGAAAGTTTAACAGGAGCTTTTAGCGTTCTTTGCTTTTCCGCCATGAGTTACTAATCTTTGGTTAATGATTTTATTTTATCTTCTAATGCGTGCAATCTATCTAATATTCTCGGCAATCTTCTGAAGCCTAAATATGATTTTTTATATTCTTTCGCGTCAAATCCAGGAGAGCCCATCATTGTTATATCATCTTTCACATCTCCACCAATTCCTGACTGAGCAGCAATTTTAACTCTATCGCCTATTTTAATATGACCTGATAGACCAACTTGTCCCCCCATTAATACATTTCGCCCAACTTTGGTTGATCCCGCAACACCAGTCTGAGCAGCCATTGCAGAATCTTGTCCTATTTCTACATTATGCCCAATTTGAACAAGGTTGTCAATTTTGGCACCTTTACGAATAATTGTGCTCCCCATTGTTGCTCTGTCAATTGTAGAATTCGCTCCAATATCAACATTATCTTCAAGGATTACATTTCCGATTTGAGGAATTTTTTGAAATTCTCCTTTTTCATTTGGCGCGAATCCAAATCCGTCAGCTCCAATTACAGCACCTGAATGGATAATACAATTCTTACCTATTATGCAATCTCTATAAATTGTCGCACCTGCGTAAATTACAGTTCCTTCGCCAACTTCGACATTGGTTCCAATATTTACATTTGGATAGATTGAAACTTTATCCCCAATTATAGAATTAGCTCCGATATAAGAAAAAGCTCCCAAGTATAAATCTTTACCGACCTTAGCAGCTTGATCAATAAATGACGGTGATTCGATTCTAGGTTCTTGATTGTTCATTGTATCATAAATCTCGAGCAGCTTTGCAAAGCAACCATAAGCATCATCTACTTTGATTAAAGTCAAGGATTCTGGAATCGGTTGAGAAGGCTTAAATGTGTTGTTTACTATACAAATACTTGAACCTGTAGTGTAAATATACTCTTCGTACTTAGGATTGGCCAAAAACGACAATGCGCCCGGTTTCCCTTCTTCAATTTTCGCAAGGGTATCTACTTCAATAGAAGAGTTCCCTTGAACTTCTCCATTAATTAATCCAGCAATTTGCTCAGCAGAAAATTTCATATATCAAAATTATAAAAACAATGGTGTAACTAATAGGAATACGTTGAATTTATTAACATCGTTGGCTTAACAATCATATGTCGCACTCTTCCAAAGAGAAATGGTGGAAATTAGAAATATTGAGTTTAGTTTTGTACCAGATCATTGTCATCCCGATTGTTTTCCCTTTATACTCAATGGTAATGTGATGTTCAGGCTTTGGTCGCAGTGCAAAATCACTTTTTTCAAAATCGATTCGACCCGTTGCTTTGATTTTGTAATAGATTTTAGGAGTACTTATTAAGCCTAACTTTTCCTGCTGACAGGATACGACAGAACTTGAGTCAGCAAAAACCATGTCCTTATCATTAGGAATCTTTATGATTGTTCCTTCTCCTTGGGTTGTCGTTTTGATACCTTTTACATTTTTAGCAAGAAACACTTCTGATATAAAGCTCTCATAAGGCAATGTAAAAACTAAACTCAGGTCTTTTCTTTCGATAAGGTAAGCCTTTCCATTTTTGGTTTTATTGCTCTTACCAAAGTCCACATCTCCGTCATTCAGTGCTTGAATAACTTCCTTGTACGAGATCCCTTTCTCCTTCAATAGTATTGCCGTACTGTCAGAGATAACGATCAAACGATCTAAAACAGCATTCTTAACTCTATTGGAAGGTGTCCATGAACAACCTCTATTTTGGAAAAAGAAGATTACGAACACAAGACCCAATCCAAATCCGATTCCATAAAATTTCAGTCTACGTACAAACGTTTCCATAAGTTGAATTTTGTGCGAAGATAATCACTCCTTCATGAATTCTGAATTATAAATGACCTTTTGTGAATTGATGGCATAAAAAAAGCCGTCTTGATTGATTCAAGACGGCTTTCAGTATCTATATCACTCTACTAAATAAGAACGTCTAATTTTGATTTTAATTGTGCTTCTGGAACTGCGCCAACTGATTTATCAGCAACTTCTCCTCCTTTGATAAACAAAACCGTTGGAATGTTTCTAACTCCAAATTTAGCAGAAATACCAGGGTTATTATCAACATTCACCTTACCGATAATTGCTTTTCCATCGTAATCCCCTGCCATTTTTTCGATGATTGGCCCAATCATTCTACACGGTCCACACCATTCAGCCCAAAAGTCAACAACTACTGGTCTATCTGCATTCATTACTACCTCCTCAAAGTTCGCATCTGTTATTTCTAATGCCATATCTCTATATTTTTGTTTATTAATTCACCTTGCGGTATAAATTTACCTTTTCTATTCTTGAAGTCAATTATTTTGCCATTAATTTTTTTTGCGTCACCTTGTCATACTATACATTCAAAACACGCATTTTTTTCATCGTTTTTTGATTCTCTGTCTTTAAACAGAAGAAATACTCTCCATTTGACAGAGCAGTAGAATCAAACCTTACAATATTCCCTCCCTTTGTTGCCATTTTTTCCATAACTGTCGCAATGTCATTTAAATCCTGATCTAGAATTGTCAGTTTTACATCTCTCTGAGCTTCTGTTGTGAAATAAAACTCTAGTTCTCCTTTCGCAGGATCTTGCTCAAGCGGATAAAGCACGCAAAAGTCAGATTGAACTATTGCCCCTCTGCTCAACCTTTTCAAAAGAAGTCTATATAAAATAAACACTACCGTACCGACAAGTGTAACGTACAAAATGCCGATCACTACATCCATAAAAGAATATCCTACTAATAACATATTATAGCGCCATTAAGCCTTCTATAGAAGACGATTTATTATACTTATCAATTATCGAGTCGACATCCAACATCATTTCCTTCGCACTAATACTGACGTACTTTCCAGTTTTCGATGGCTGTAATTTTAAATCTACAGCACCATCAAAAAGCGCGGTAGTCTTAGCTATCGCTTCCGGTTTATTTGGAATTATAAACTTGAACAAATAAACATTGGGCCACTCCAATAAGTCCAATTGCTTTTTCAAATTTAAATATGGATCAGACATTTTGATCTAATTTTAGCCACAAAGATAATCGTTTACTTTCTCGAACAAGAACATTTTCAGCATCTAATTTTTGAATAGCTTCAATTGCAATTGGTTCGACGGCTTCAAGCTTCTTGATTTGATTCAACACATTCATTTGATCCATTTCATTTGAAACCAAAACTCCATCCAAACTTTCGTAGTCATAACTCCATGCATTTGCATACAGCCGTGTCTCTTGAAGCAAATTCAAAACGATACTTTCAATATCACTTATCGTATTCGACACCATTATTTTTTGTTTCAATACATTTCGTATCGAACTGTATTCACGAAATATTTCTCCAAGAGATTTGTCCTTGTAATTCGACCTCACCTCTTCGAAAGCAGATTTACCTTCAATACCTCCTAAAGCAAGATACGCTTCTCGAATTTTATTCAATTTATTCAATCTTGAAAGGAAAATTTTAGGAATTGGAGAAGTGCTAATAAAGAAATTCTTATGCTTAAATAGTTCGGCTAAAAACTCATTTTCCATTGCGTCTTCATCGGTAGCTACAATATAAATTCTAGCTTCTTCACTCGTCATTGCCTTCTTTTTTCTCCAAGTTATTACGCATCTTAATATTGATAAATTCAACAATTAAAGCATAAACCATAGCGAAGTAGATATAACCTTTAGGTATTTCTTGTCCAAAAGCTTCGGCGACCAAAACAACACCAATCGTTACTAAAAAGGCAAGTGAAATCATTTTGATCGTTGGACGGTTATTGATAAAGTCGCTAATTTGTTTTGCAAATGTCATCATGATAATCATGGAAACAATTATCGCTGCGTAAATAATCACTATAGGACCGTGCTGTTCATCACCCAATCCATTTGTCATACCAACAGCCGTAATAATTGAGTCGAAACTAAAGACGAGATCAATTATTATTATTTGGACAATGACCGCTCTAAAGGATTTCGCTTCTTTTCCTCCATGCTCCTCCTCGCCCGTCATAGAACTGTGCATTTCAATAGTACTCTTGTAAATTAAGAACAAACCACCAGCCAAAAGAACAATACTTTGCCACGAGAACTCTCTCAAGAATTCAAATTTCGAATTCGGGAACAGAGCAGCATCCAATTGCATCAACCAAGCGACACCGGCCAGAAGCACCAAACGCACAAATAGCGCCAAAGACAGCCCTAAATTTCTCGCTTTTCTCTGTGATGTTTTCGGCAACTTATCCGTAACAATAGAAACAAAAATGATGTTGTCTATTCCCAGTACAATCTCCAGCATAGACAAGAGAATGAAATACATAAAACCGTCCCAAGTGAATAAAAGATAAAAGAAGTCCATTCGTTAATTATTTGATTTAAAATGTTCAAAGAATCGCTTTAATTCAACATCATTGTCTGTATTCGGAGTAAAAATTTCAAGCAAGATTGGTCGGTCGGATTCGGTCTCAACCATAAATTCAGGCATGAGTTGTTCCAATTCGGAAAGATTACTCGCTTTCTGGTAGTCTACATTAAAGGCTTCACAAATTTTCTCTGCTGAAAAGTTCTGCTTTGTTTCGAAGAACTCTTCCAATTGATCCACTTTCGAAGGTCCATCAATAATTCGAAAAATTCCACCTCCAGCGTTATTTATTACGACTATTCTCAAATTCCCTCCAAGATAATTGCTCCACAATGCATTGCTGTCGTAGAAAAACGAAACATCGCCTGAAATGAGAATGTTTAATTTATTGTTTTTAATGAATGCGGCACCACAAGCCGTACTTGTACTTCCATCAATTCCACTCGTTCCGCGGTTTGAATAATATTGAATGGTAGAAACAGGGTCAACCAATTGGCAATAACGAACAACCGAACTGTTCCCCATGTGCAACAGTGAATTATCGGGAAGGTAATCCAACAAAAGTTCAAAAACACTTAAGTCAGAATAATTGGCAGTTTGGAAAAAAGACGGCAGCAAGTCCTTGTTCAAGTAATCGATTTTTTTCCATTTCAATCCAAATGAAGAAACGTGCATCGGTGAATTCCAATCTAAAATACTCTTGAACAAATCACTTGGATTGCATTCAATGGAACGACTTAATTTTCTAAAGGTATTCATTTCTGGAAACTCGAACCCAATTTTCCAATGGGATTTAATATCACTTTGTCGAAGTAGATTTTTAATTCTCTTTGAAATGATTGCGCCACCAATTGTAATTAGTAAATCAGGTTTAAAATCCTCAATCTCCTCTTCAGGAAAAGCAGCTAGTGTTCTGTCAATGCAATGAATAAATTTCTGATCAATCAAGTTAGAAGTGTTTTCAACCACCACGATTACTGAGTTATCAATGGCTAAACTGGACAGTTTGGATTGAAGGAAAGCATCCTTTTCCATCTGACCACAAAGAATCAATTTGCGTTTTGAACTTTCCCAAATCATTTTTAATTCTGACAAGACACCAACTGTCAATGCATTTGAAACCTCACTTGATGCGATCGTCTCAAGTGCATCAAGTTCAACTTCAACCGTGCCATACATTGGCTCTGAAATGGGGCAATTAAAATGAATAGGGCCTTTCCAAGCTCCATTCCCTTCTTTAAATCCAGTGTTAATTTTTTCATCGAATTCTGCGTATTCACTTTCCGAAACAATTTCTGACACTTCTGCTTCGAAACAAATATGTTTGCCATACGCACCAACTTGCATGATTGTCTGCCCGTCTCCGTGATTTACCCATTCTTGAGGTCGATCTGCACTCATCACAACTATTGGGACGCATTGATAAAAAGCTTCGGCAACAGCGGGAAAATAATTCAACATTGCAGAACCAGAGGTACAAACAAGTCCTACAGGTGATTTCAATTGTTGCGACATTCCAATTGCGTAAAATGCAGCAGACCGCTCGTCGTGTATTACAATTGATGTTAGCGAAGGATGGTTATCTATTGCAATAATCAAGGCTGCGTTTCTTGAACCAGGCGAACAAACAACATGTGTCATTCCATTTGAAACACATCCATTTATAAGCCTCGCTATACCCGATTTTACTGTTGTAATCATTCTAACTACGAAATTACAGGTTTTCCATTACGTTCAATAACGTTTTCGCTTTATTTTCCGTTTCCACCCACTCATTTCCTGGATTGGAATCAATAGTTAATCCACCACCGACATACAGATAACATTCTGAATCAATTATTTGAGCACATCGCAGATTGACATACAGTATTGTTTCTGCTCCAATCCAACCGATTAGCCCCGTATACAATCCTCTATCATGCCTTTCAATTTTATTGATAATTTCAAAAGATTCCCGCAAAGGCAAACCGCATACCGCTGGTGTTGGGTGCAATGTTTCTATCAACTCAACTAGACTTGTAGCCTTCATTTCAAACTCAAAATCTGTCAGCAAATGCTCAACGGGGCCGGACACAAGTGTTTTTGGACCGATCGATTTAATAGTCTCAATAGCAAGACCGTTTAATTTTGAATCAATATAATCCGTGACATATTGCTGCTCATCGCGTTCTTTGTCCGTCCATTCAATCAAATCATTTGCAGGTCGCGTTCCCGCCAAAGCCATTGTTTTTCCAATGCCATCTTCTATAGAAACAAGAACTTCAGGTGTCGCACCAATCCAGGTCCCGAATTCTTTACTCGAAATTAAATAGACAAAAGCATTCGGGTATTTTTCGCAAAGCGCATCGTAGTATATTTCTGGATTTAATGGGGAATTGACTTGTTTAATTCTCGATAGAATCGCCTTTGAAACTCGATTCTTTTTAAATTGTTCAAGGTATTGATTAGCCAAGTCGAGGTATTCATTTTTGGAATAACATTTTGGTTTGATTTCCGAGTTAAAATAAGATTCTCGAGAGTCATTCGATTCCTGAAAACCAAAATATGTTTCTCCAACGAAAGCTTTGACGATAAAACCTTCAAAATCCTCCATACGCTCTAAAGCAACAAAATCGCCTTCCTTCTTCCGCTTTTTTTCATTTGGAAATCGGTATTTTAAAATATCACTCAATTAGGGTCTAGGAATTATCATTATTGTCAATCGGCCAGTACAAATCAATTTTCCCGTTTCTTCATTCGTAATGTTCACTTGCCAAAGATGCGTTCGCTTTCCAGCATGAACGATTTTGCCCAAAGCGACAACATTCCCTTCGCTTATTCCGCCAACATGGTTTGCATTGACTTCCAAACCCACGGGCACTTCTTTTTCCAAGTCTAGTAATAAAGTCGATCCTATGGACCCAATTGTCTCAATCAGCGCAGCACTTGCGCCGCCGTGTAACAATCCCATTGGCTGATGCGTGCGCTTATCCACAGGCATTCGAACGCGAATAAAATCATCTCCAATTTCAATACATTCCATTCCTAAAACCTGCATAAGCGTGTTTTCGGAGAATTTATTTATATCCACTAAATCGACTTGTCTTAATTTCATATCACAAAGATAACTTCGCAGCGTGGAATTAACAACATCTCGACGTGAGTAATTAATTTTCAGGAGTCGAAAATGAAAGGTGGAGAACTGTATTTTTGATATATGATTAGTCAAAATGTAAGTCTTAAGCCCCATAATACTTTTGGAATAGAAGTATTTGCCAATCGATACGCCTCATTTTCTTCCGTGGAGGAACTCAAAAACGCTTTGAACGAAAAAGGCGAGGACGAATTATTAGTTCTAGGAGGCGGAAGTAATATCCTGTTCACCAAAGACTTTAATGGATTGGTAATAAAAAATGAGATTAAAGGATTCGAGGTTATTTATGAAAATGAAGACGAAGCCTATGTAAAGGTGGGAGCAGGAGAAGTTTGGCATACATTCGTTTTAGAATGCATTGAAAGAGGTTTTGGAGGCGTTGAAAACTTATCTCTTATCCCTGGAAGTGTTGGAGCGAGCCCGATGCAGAATATTGGGGCATATGGGACAGAAATCAAAGATGTTTTTGTGGATTTAGAAGCTTATCATATTGAAAGTGGTGAAATCCATACATTCGATAAAAAACAGTGTGAGTTTGGATACCGCGAAAGTGTATTCAAAAGAAAATTAAAGAACCAATATATTATTCTCTCTGTGACTTACAGACTTTCGATGTCGCACAGAATCAATTCGAGTTATGGAGCAATAAAAGCTGAATTAGACAAAAAAGGAATTAGATACCCGAAAATTCGCGATGTCAGTAATGCCGTGATCGCGATTCGATCCATGCGACTTCCAGATCCTGCTGAGATAGGAAATGCCGGAAGTTTCTTTAAAAACCCAGTTGTGGAACAAAGTATCGTTGACCAATTAAAAACGAAATTTGAGAAGTTTCCCAATTACCCGGCTCCGGACGGAAAAATTAAGTTAGCAGCGGGATGGCTAATTGAACAAGCCGGATGGAAAGGAAAAACATTTGGATCTTATGGAGTTCATAAAAATCAAGCCTTGGTTCTTGTGAACTACGACGATAGTTCTGGTTCCGATATATTTGATCTGTCAACTCAAATAATTGAAGATGTAAAATCAAAGTTTGGCGTTCAATTAGAGCGAGAAGTGAATATTATCTAAAAGCTTCTTTTGGATAGTACCATTACTTAAACAAAGCGTTTTATCGTTACCACTCGTCTTCGGTCCCCGTTTCTTCGCTGTCTTTTTTCAATAGCCATTGCCAATTGTTGCTTCCATCCTCTGATTCATTGAGAATCTCGCGGTATTCACTCAAAGAAACCTCATATTGCTCAATGTCTTCGCCAGTGTATTTCTCAATTTCTTCTAATAAAGGTTTTTCATCTTGGCTACAGAATGAAATCGCTTGACCTTTATTTTTCCCTCTCCCGGTTCGTCCACATCGGTGAACATAATTCTCAGGATCTTCAGGCAAGTCATAATTCACAACATATTCCACGCTTGGAATATCAATTCCACGCGCTGCTACATCCGTTGTTATCAAAATCTTATTTTCAGATGATCTAAATCGATCAAGGATATCAAACCGTTCACGCTGCTCAATTCCACCGTGCATAGCTTCAGATTCAATTCCCACGCGCTTCATAGCATCAACTATTCGACCAACACGGACCTTTGTTCTTCCGAAGACAACAACTTTTTTCTCAGGATATTCCTTAATCATACTCTCCAAGAAAAAACGCTTATCGTCCATATCTACAAACATTACAGAATGCGAGATGTTTTTTGCAACAGGATTCTTCGCCGATATTTGAATTCGAATTGCATTTCGAACCACATTGTAAGCCAATGATTTAATCTTCTTAGAAATTGTCGCGGAAAAGAAAAGCGTTTGACGTTTTTGAGGCAAAAACCGCATTACATCCGTAATATCTTTTGCAAAGCCAAGATCTAACATTAAATCTGCCTCGTCTAAAACCAAATAATCTACTTTGGACAGATCCAATTCTCCTTGAGAAATTAAATCAAACATTCTACCCGGGGTCGCGACCAAAACATCGACACCATTATTAAGAGTCGCAATTTGCTGATCTTGTTCTACTCCGCCGAAAAGTCCGAAAACTTTAACCCCTGTATATTTTCCGATTTCTCGGTAAACACCAGCAATTTGCTTTGCCAATTCGCGTGTCGGAACCATAACAAGGCAACGAACGGTCCCCTTCGTGTATTTGGTTTTCTTTTTCTGAATAAGATGAATCGTTGGAATTGCAAACGCGGCTGTCTTACCCGTACCCGTTTGAGCAATAGCCATGACATCTTCTCCATCCAAAATATGACCAATAGCTTTGAACTGGATATCGGTAGGACGTTTGAAACCTAAGCTTTCTAACTGTTGCTTTATTTCCTCTGATATTTTAAAATCTGAAAACTTCATCTTTTCTAAGCGGCAAAAAGCCGTCTCAGTTGAACCGAGACGGCTTTCACCTTTCAATAGGTATCTAATTATTTTGCTACCTCTGCCTCTTCACCGGGAACTAAGATACGTCCACAATGCTCGCAAGCGATAACTTTCTTCTTTGTATGAATATCTAATTGACGTTGAGGTGGAATCTTATTGAAACAACCACCACATGAATCACGGTCAACAGGAACAACAGCCAATCCATTTTTCGCGTTTAAACGAAGTCTTGAATAGGCACCAGACAAACGAGCATCTAAGTTCTTCAATGCAGACTTAGACTTCTTCATCAATTTCTCTTCTTGCGTTTGGGTTTCAGCAATAATTTCGTCCAATTCAGCTTTTTTAGATTCTAAATCTTGTGCTCGAAGTGTTCTGCGTTCTTTGGCTTCAGTAAGGATATCTTTCTTGTGACCAACTTTAGCTTTAGACTCTTTGCTTCTCTTTTCGTTCAATTTAATTTCCAATTCTTGGTACTCAATTTCTTTTGAAATTGATTCGAATTCTCTATTGTTACGAACGTTGTTTTGCTGCTCTTTATACTTCGCGATTGCAGTTTCAGCATCTTTGTTTGCGTTTTTTCTATCAGAGACATCAGCGTCTAGTGTTGCCAACTCCTCTTCCATCTTAGCAATTCTAGTGTCGAGCCCAGCAAGTTCATCTTCTAAATCTTGCACTTCCAATGGAAGTTCTCCTCGCACTATTCTAATTCTGTCGATCTCAGAATCAATTAATTGCAAATTATATAGACTGTCTAATTTTTCAGCTACTGTCGCCTCTTTTTTAGTTGCAGTTTTTGCCATCTGTCAAAAATAATTTATTGGGTTTGTATTAACCACAGTTAAATGAAGCGCAAATGTAGTGAATTTATTCTTCAAAATTGAGGCTATTCTTTTCGAAGTGAATTGTTCGCTTTCAAAATGTCCAATATCAGCGATTACGATCTTTCCTTCAGCATCAAAAAACTCGTGGTATTTATAGTCCCCCGTTATGAAAATGTCCGCTTTGGACTTTTTCGCTTGATTCAATAAAAAACTTCCAGCTCCACCACAAAAGGCTACTTTCTTGATAGGTTCTCCCATTAAATCTGTATGTCGAATCACGCCACATTTAAATTCCTTTTTCACAAAATTTAAAAATTCGGTTTCATCCACCTCTTTTTCGAGCTCTCCAACCATTCCACTTCCCTCATAAGGATTCGAATTAACGGCAGCACTAATATCATACGCGACCTCCTCATAGGGATGTGCTGCAATCATTGCTGAAATAACAGCTTCAGTGGTGTGCCTTGAACAAACAACTTCAAAACGTGTTTCGGTCACCTTGCTCAGCTTTCCATTTTCACCTTCAAATGGTTTGGCGTTTTCATTGGGCAGAAAAGTACCCACTCCTTCACTCGAGAATCCACAATTTGAATAGTCACCAATAGTTCCAGCACCTGCATCGAACATTGCTTTTGAAACGGATTCCAAATGATGATTAGGAACGAAGCACGTAATTTTATTTAGAATGTTTGACTTAGGCGAAAGAATTCGCAAATTTTTCAATCCAAGTCGAGATCCAATTTCATAATTGACACCAAATCTATAATTGTCTAGATTCGTATGAATCGCATAAATCGCGATATCATTTTTAATTGCCTTGATAACTGTTCTTTGGATATAATCAGATCCATTAATTTTCTTTAAACCTTTAAATACAATTGGATGGTGCGCAATGATTAAGTTACACCCCAATTCAACTGCCTCTTCGACCGTTTTTTCAATGCAATCAAGGGAAAGGAGAACACCATTTACTTCGACATTTGGATCACCCACAATCAATCCGCAATTATCATAAGTCTCTTGACTTGATAAAGGTGCGAGAGATTCTAAATACGAGGTTACTTCTCTAATTTTTGTCATATTTACAAGCCGTAAGTTAATCCAACATTAAATCCAATAGCCCTATTGAAATGCTTGTATGAATCCGATTTCTCGTTTGAAGTTGTCAATTGAAATCGATATTCTGGCATAAATAGAACAGACATTTTCTTCCCTAAATTCAATTGAACACCAATATTTGCGACAGCGCTCAAAGCAAAAGAATTAAAGCCGTTTTGAGTTTTAAATTCTTCAGTCGTTTCATTATTCACAGCATCCACAAATACCTGATCTTGTTTGTAATTAAGAAACATTTTCGGGACCAAACCGCCACCGGCATAAAAACGAACCGTATTCCCATAAGTAAAGAAAGCCTTAACAGGCATTGTAATATAAGAATATGTCGTTTGATAACTGTGAAGCGTATCGACACCTTCAAACAAATAAAATTCACCATTTTGTATATACGTAATTCCACCTTCCCAAGTCAGGTATTCATGAACACGTTGTTTGATTCCAATCCCGAATGACCAGGTGTTTAAAAATGATTCATCCGCTCTAGTCCCCAATGGATCTGCATAGATTCCATTGTTGTTATCATTTTCAATTAACTTTCTTGAATTACGAGACCAATTGGCAATTACAAAAAATTCAGTTGTGGACAATGGAGGTAAAATGTCCAGACTAACTTCTTTCACTGGTTCCGTTAACTGAGTGTCGTCTGAAATTTCAATTTGACTAAAAACCATGGTTGTCATCAATGACAGAGTAAAGACGAGGGAGATATTTCTAATATTCATGACCGAAAGATACCAATTATTAGAATTCAACGTTTGATGTAAGCATTAAACTGTATGAATTATTTATTGTCCGTAATCCATAGTCTATTGTTGATAGTATGTTGGCTTAGAAACGAACATTAATGCCTAATTTTGAATTAATGAAGCGCATAATCGGTATTCTTCCAGATCATGTTTTAATCCTTCTGAAAAGATTTGGAATAATCTTAATGACGATGTATTTCACCCGTATCGTCTTTTTATTATCCAACCTTACATCCTTTCAAAACTTATCCTTTTCGGATTTTATTGTGTCCATCTGGTTCGACATGATAACAATAGGATTGTTATTCCTTCCCTATTATGGTCTTTATTTATTACCGATTCCGCTCCGTCATACCAAAGCATATAAGATCACTTTCAAACTCTATTTTCACCTAACAAGTGCTTTAATCCTTGGTTTAAATTTAATGGATGTTGAATACTTCAAATACACAGGCAAGCGATCGACTTTCGATCTTTGGTCAATGTTTGGGGGAGGAGGAGATTTAGGTCAACTTTGGGACACTTTCCTAAATGATTTCTGGTTTGTAATTCTACTTTACATTCTTCTAATTGTACTCACAGAATTCTTATACAGAAGAATCGATCGTAAGCCGGTTACTCGGTTGAACGGAAAAATATTTTATAAAATCAACATTATCTCTTTTTTAATGATGGTGCCTGTATTATTTGTAATGGGCCGAGGAGGATTTAATTTAAAACCGGTTGGAATCATTGAAGCCACACGATACACTGAGCCTGAAAATTTAGCGTTCGTCCTTCCCACAGCGTTTACAATGATCAAAACCATCGATCAAGGCGGACTTGAGCCTGTGCGACACATGTCGGACGAGGAAGCATTGCGCTATTTTGATCCTGTAAAAACGACGGAGCCACAAGACATTCTTCCCAACAAGACAAACGTCGTGATCATTATGCTTGAGAGTTTCGGGACTGAATTTGTCGGTGCTTACAACCAAGGTAAAGGATACACTCCTTTCTTGGATTCAATCATAGGCGAATCGCTTACTTTCGATTACAGCTTCGCCAATGGAAAGCGATCCATAGAGGCCGTCCCTGCAGTTATTGCTTCGATACCTACCATGATGGAGAACGCGTACATTTCATCTCCTTATGGCAACAACAAGATCAATACCTTACCGAGTATTTTAAAGGAACATGGGTATGAGTCTGCGTTTTTTCATGGCGCAACAAACGGTTCAATGAGTTTTGATGGATTCTCTCGAATTTGTGGCTTCGATCATTATTACGGAAGGTATGAGTACAACAATGATGATCACTATGATAAAACTTGGGGGATTTTAGATGAATATTTTAGCCCTTGGAGTGCGAGAAAAATGAGCAAAATGAAAGAACCTTTCTTCAGCACAGTTTTTACAATCTCGTCACATCATCCTTACTATATACCTAAACACCTCATAAACAAGATGAAACGGGGACCTCAAGAAATATGTGCATCAATAAATTATGGAGATTATTCACTCAAAAAGTTTTTTGTAGAAGCAAAAAAACAAAGTTGGTATAACAATACTTTATTCGTACTTTTAGCTGACCATACACCTGCGACAACATCAAAGATGTATAACCAAAGGACACATATTTTTAGAATTCCAATCGCGTTTTATCACCCTGGAGGAATTTTAAAGGCAGAGAGAAGTGATAGAACCTTTCAACAGTTGGATATTATGCCGACAATATTGGATCTGTTAAATATCGAAACCGATTATTATGCCTTTGGCAATTCATACTACAGTCCGAAAGGAGGCAGCGCTCTGGTCTATATGTCTGGTGCATACAGTTACTTTGAAGATGGTCGAATGATAATGTTTTCAGACAGTAAGGCACGGAGTTTGTATAATTACACTCTGAAAAAAGTAGATTTAATAGACTCACTTTCATACTATAAAAAGGAGTCACAATCGGTAGAGATGAAAATAAAAGCTATGATTCAACGTTATAATCATGACCTTCTTCAAAACCAAACAACTATAAATGAAACAAAGCATTAGGTTCATAATAAATCCTATATCTGGAGTTGGTAGGAAAAATATCATTCCTGGTTTGATTGAGAACAACCTCAATCATGATCAGTTTGAATATACTCTTGTTTACACTGAATATAAAAAACACGCAAAAGCGCTAGCGAATCAAGCCTCTAAGGAAGGGATCGATATTGTTTGTGCTGTTGGTGGTGATGGATCAGTTCATGAGGTAGGAACAGCTTTGATTGGAACAAAAACTAAATTGGCCATCCTTCCTGCAGGTTCAGGAAATGGATTAGCGCGCCACTTGAATATCCCGATGAATTTGAAAGATGCTATTCTTTGCATTAATGATTCAAACTCAATTGCAATGGACACTGTCCTTGTAAACGATAAATCATTCTTAGGAGTTGGAGGCTATGGATTTGATGCTGTAGTTGCTCAAAAATTCGATACACATCACAGACGTGGTTTTTGGGGATATGTACAACTTATTATTCGTGAGTTCTTCAAATACAACCCTATAAACGCAACCATTGATATTGACGGAAAAGTAAAATCACTTCCTGTAGTTCTATTGACTGTGGCAAATTCATCCCAGTTTGGAAATGGATTTACAATTTCACCGAAATCTGATGTTACAGATGGCGAATTGGAACTTGTCGTATTAAAGCCATTTTCAATTTGGTCAGCACCTTCTATTGTTTACCGCTTCTTCATGAAGAAAAGTGGAAAGTCAAGGCATTCTGAAATTATTCCTTTTAAAACAGCGAAATTGAAACTTTCAAAAAAGATTGCGCACTATGATGGTGAGCCTGTTAATGTAAAGAACGAAATCAACGTTAGTGTTGTTCCGAAAAGCTTATATATTTTAATCGGAAAATAGATTCAATGTTATTTCTAGAGCCTACTCTCGAAAATTTTCAAAAACACATCGCTAAGCTTAAGAAGGATAAAGAACCTATTTGGGGAACTATGTCGGCGCAAAGAATGTTAGAACACTTGACAGAATCTCTCGATATATCTATGGGTAAAGCAGGTGACAATAAACTTGAAATTCCATTAGAAAATATCGGAAAAGCACAAGCATTTTTATTTTCAGAATACCCTCTTCCAAAAAACTTTAAAACTAAGTTCTTGCCATCCAATACGAGTAATCGAAATGCACATTTTCAATTGGCCATTTCAGAATTTGAAAATAAATGGGTAGAGTTTGAAAACTTCTTCGTCAAAAACCCGGATTTCAAGGCGCTTCATCCAAGTTTCGGAAACCTGAATCATAAGCAATATTTAGCTCTGCACTGTAAACACATGACGCATCATTTTGAACAATTCGAATTGATCTAATGAACATGTATCTCTATGTCTACCCTATTTTTCCTGCCGTAATTATCGGTGTAATTAGTTGGCTTTATTGGAAAGAAAGAGGCTACTCATCAACGGTCCTCGGATATGGAATAATTGTCGGCTATGTTTTCTCGCATTACATCTTCAAATATTTTGCTTGATAGCCCCTTATTCTGAATAGTTCATGTAACTTTATATCTTAGACCAATTTGTTATGTTTCTCAAGCCTTTACCTAAAAAAAAATAGCGCTCAAACATGGCCAATGTAAAGATTGAAAATGAATAGTTTTTTTAGTACGTTCGATAAAACCTCATTAAGTCAATGGAAAGATCAAATTATCCAAGACCTTAAAGGTAAAGAACATTCGGTATTAGAATTCCATGATCCAATAGAAGAATTGGATTACAAGGCCTATTACCATCAAGATGAGACAGCAAGTAAGAACGAAGCTCCTGGAAACTTTCCTTATACTCGAGGTCTAAAAACATCAGACAACAATTGGATGAATGGAGCTCTGATTGAAATCACAGATGAATCAAACGCAAATAAAGAAGCCCTTGCTCTTCTTATGAAAGGTGCAGACCTTCTTGTTTTTAAAACAAAAAAAACCGATTGTGATTGGAATAAAGTACTTTCTGAAATAAAATTAGAATACATCAAAGCACAATTTGATGTTCCATCAATCAAACATTATACTGCAATTAAAGAGATTGTCGGAAATCAACTGAATACAGTTTCTTTCAATTTTGATCCAATGGCAATAGGACTGGAAATCATCAATGAATTAATTGAAGCGTCAGGTTCTCAGCAACATCCTGTATTGGTTGTCAATGGGTTTGGTGTTCAACAATTGGGCGCTACTTCTTGGCAAGAGATTGCTTTTTCAATAAATATCGGGCATGAATATTTATTGAAATTAATGGAATCTGGATTATCGATCGACGAAGCTTCAGGTATGGTTCATTTCCATATTGGAGTTGGTAGCAACTATTTTTATGAAATCGCTAAATTCAGAGCTTTGCGCCAATTGTGGTCCAAAGTTATCGATGCCTATAACCCAGAGCACAGTTGCACTTACAATTGCAACATCACTGCAGTTATTGGTCATGCAAATAAATCATTACGAGATCCGCACACGAATCTTTTGAGGCAAACGACGGAAACAATGTCCGCATCGAATGGCGCTGATAGCATTCTCGTTTTGCCTTATGATCTGTATTCAATCAGCGGAGCTTCAGAACTTTCGAAACGAATGGCGCTAAATATTTCATTAATTTTGAAAGAGGAATCTTATCTTGATAAAGTCATTGACCCTGCAGGAGGAAGTTACTCAGTAGAAGCTTTAACGAAATTGATCGGAGAAAAAGCATGGTCTTATTTTCAATTAATAGAAAGTAACGGTGGACTTTTTATCGAATCTGGATTGGACGCGTTTGTCAATGACATTAATTTGAAACGACAAGAACGGATCGAAGCTTTTCAAGCTGGAAAAATCATTGGAATTGGAATGAACAAATACCACAGTCCTGATTTACAAAAGACTGAATGGGCAAAGAGATCATCTTATTTAGGAATCGAGCCTATTTCATTTGATATGGAATCAAAAAATAGCGTCGTATGAAAAGAGTAGATTTTAATAAAATTGTCTTCGCTACAGAATCTGCCTCTGGAGAACTAAATCAAGTTTCAAATTTCGCGACAGCTGAAAAGATTAACATTCAAAATTTTTACACTGAAAAGGATGTTCAAGACATTGAGCATATTGGCTTTGTATCAGGAATCCCACCTTATTTAAGAGGACCGTATTCTTCCATGTTCGCCATTCGCCCATGGACAGTGAGACAATACGCAGGCTTTTCTACAGCGGAAGAATCGAACGCATTTTACAGACGAAATTTGGCCGCAGGGCAAAAAGGACTTTCGGTTGCTTTCGATTTAGCGACGCATAGAGGTTATGATTCCGATCATGAACGTGTTGTTGGCGATGTAGGAAAAGCGGGAGTTGCGATAGATTCAATATTGGATATGAAAATTTTATTCGATCAAATTCCTTTGGATAAAATGTCTGTTTCGATGACAATGAACGGAGCAGTATTACCAATTATGGCTTTCTATATCGTTGCAGCGGAAGAACAAGGCGTTGATAAAAAAGAATTGGCAGGAACAATTCAAAATGACATTCTGAAAGAATTCATGGTTCGGAATACATACATCTATCCACCATTACCATCCATGAAAATCATTTCTGACATCTTTGAGTATACAGCTCAAAACATGCCTAAATTCAATTCTATTTCGATCTCTGGTTACCACATGCAGGAAGCCGGAGCAACGGCAGCAATTGAACTTGCCTATACCCTCGCAGATGGACTTGAATACCTCAGAGCAGGAATAAACACAGGAATGAAAGTAGACACTTTCGCGCCCCGTTTGAGTTTCTTCTGGGCCATTGGAATGAATCATTATACTGAAATCGCAAAAATGCGTGCGGGTCGCGCTATCTGGGCGAAGTTGGTAAATCAATTCAATCCCGAAAACAAAAAATCTCTTGCTTTAAGAACGCATTGCCAAACATCGGGATGGAGTTTGACAGAGCAAGACCCTTTCAATAATATTGCTAGAACGTGCATCGAAGCAATGGCTGCCGCATTAGGTGGAACTCAATCACTTCACACGAATGCCTTGGATGAAGCAATTGCATTACCAACAGACTTTTCTGCAAGAATTGCGAGGAACACTCAAATTTACTTACAAGAAGAAACAGGGATCACGAAACAAGTCGATCCTCTGGGAGGCAGTTACTATGTAGAAAAATTGACGGAAGAGTTGATTAATGAGGCTTGGGAATTAATTGAAGAAGTGGAAGAATTAGGTGGAATGGCAAAAGCGATTGAAACTGGACTTCCTAAAATGAGAATCGAGGAAGCAGCTGCACGAAAGCAGGCACGAATCGATTCTAACAAAGATATTATCGTTGGAGTAAATAGATACCAGCTTGAAAAGGAAGACCCTATTGAAATCCTTGAGGTCGATAATTCCAAAGTTCGTTATTCACAAGTAGCGCGGTTAAATGATCTAAAAGAAAACAGAGATCAAGCAAACGTCGATGCCTTGTTAATCGAGCTGGAAGACGCGGCTAAAAACAAGACTGGAAACCTCTTAGAAATTGCTGTTCGTTGTGCCAGAGCGAGGGCTTCATTGGGGGAAATCTCAACAGCTATGGAGAAGGTTTACGGTCGTTACCAAGCTACAATTAGATCAATTAACGGAGTATATTCATCTGAATCTATGGAAGACAAAGATTTTAATTTGGCCAAAGAAATGGCCGACAAGTTCAGCAAGCTTGAAGGGAGAAGACCAAGAATAATGATAGCCAAGATGGGCCAAGATGGACATGATCGCGGTGCAAAAGTAATTGCAACATCATTTGCTGATATTGGTTTTGATGTGGACATTGGACCTCTTTTCCAGACTCCTGGAGAAGCTGCAAAACAAGCCGTTGAAAATGACGTTCATGTTTTGGGCGTTTCATCTTTGGCTGCTGGACACAAAACATTAGTTCCACAGGTGATAGCGGAATTAGAGAGATTAGGTCGAGGAGATATCATGGTCATCGCCGGCGGTGTAATCCCGAAACAAGATTATGATTATTTATATGAAGCTGGAGTATTTGGCGTTTTTGGCCCTGGAACTAAAATTTCAGCTGCAGCTCAGAATATTTTAGGCTTGCTCTTAAAAAGTTTTGAATAATACGGTGAAAATTTTGCAGCTACAGCGGTAGTCTCTTTAGTTATTTAAGCTACTCCTCTTCTCAAGTGACCGTGAAACATTCATGTACAAAGCCATTCAAATATCTGATAAAGGATTCACCATTAATATGCAAGGTTTGTTTATCATCAATTTGAAAGCAAAATAACGGTCAAAGGACGGGTTAAAAGTACTGGTTTTATTTTCTGACGATTCTTCGCTTGCATTGCATTTAACAGCAGCGCACATTTTGAGTTAGGGAATAGAGCAGCCTTTTCAATTGTACTTTTAAGTGGATTGAATTCTTCCTATACAAATCTTAATAAGCAATTGGAGCGCGAAGAACATGTAAATATAATAGTTCAATCCAATGTTCAAATCAATAACAGTGGAAACTCAAATTTCTCTGGAGCATATCCGAATGAGGAGCTTAAGGAACAGTATTTAATTGGTTTAAAAACAGAACTTCAAGCAAGTAAAATTATTCTTAATGAGGTGAGTCCTGAATTTACAGTTCAGATCTCAAATTTTAAAATCAACGAATCGACAACAACAGAAACTGTTAGCGATACTGTTTCGGATAACCACGGAGAAACCTTTGAACTTACTTCCATTGATGTTTCAGCATCGGGAACGTTAACGCGCGTATCCAATGGAGAAATGTTCTCCTGGAGCGCAAATAAAGACAAGGAAGAAAAGGTAACAACCAACCGAGCAGCCGGTCAAGTAATTACTGGGGGACAATAAAGAAAAAACTGAGTACCGCGAAAAGTAACTCAGTACTAATGTTGCTCTCGACTATAGTAACAAAGTTGGATCACGCTCTGGCGTTGTTATTGTCAAAGAAATATTTAAAGCGATCAATTAATTGTTCTTTGAATTTAAGTATTTTCGAATCGTTCTTAACTCAAGATTTTGAGGATAAGAATGAAACCAAATATTAATCTTCTCGTAAGCAACTTGAATGTCGAACTGTTAAAAAAAAGTTAACTTTAAGCAAATATTAAGATTCGGTACAATAATTGAATCTTAAAAGGAAAATCAAGAACACTATGAAAAATATCATTACTTGCCTAAGTTTAATTTTCATGAGTCAAATGACTTTCGGTCAGAACTATGACGAATTGAAAATCCTGTATGCAGATGGAGCGTATAAAAAACTAGTAGCAAAAGCTATCAAGATTACGGAGAATGATAACAGCAAGAAGGAAGTGCCTCCCTACATTTTTGCTGCCAAAGGTCTTCACAAAATACATTTATCAGGTGATCCAGGCGAAAGGTATAAAAATGCGTACAAAGACGCAATCAAATATTTAGGAAAAGGCGTGAAGTACGACCTGAAAATAAATGATGGTGCTACTATTGCTGATGAAGAGTTCGTTGATTTCGTTGAAGAATTCCAAATGTCGCTCCTTACTCGAATCAGAAATGATGTTGACGCTGGTCAAGCTAGAAAAGCATATTCATGGACTGTTAAGTACAATAAAATCACAGCACACCTTGTTGGCTCGAAATATTTAGCTGGAGCATGTAAATTCTTAGATTCAGATCCAGGAACTTCAAGAGCACTTTGGATTGAAGCGGATAATTTATTAAAAGAAGTTACTAGCATTGAAGGTTGGGGCGAAGCGGATAAAAATATGTTCATGTACGGAGTATTGTATTCTGCAGATGCCTTAAAAAACAAACGCCAAAAAGACAAAGCCAAAGAACTTTTAAATAAAGTGGCTCAATTTTTTGAAGAAGACGAAATATGGAAAGAGAAATATGATGAGATCGTCAATTCATAAACCAACGATTTTATAACTAAACCCGTTCTAATTTATAGAGCGGGTTTTTTATTGCAATTTGTTTTCCTAATTTAGCTTTCTCTCATTAGAACTCATGAAAATAGCCCTTCTCCCTCTAGTCCTTTATGCATTCGGTTCATTCGGTCAAACTTACAACCCTTTCTACGCAAGTCTCGCAGATGCTTGTAATCAGGATACCGTCAATCAAAATTTAGTCACATTCGAAAGCTTTGGAGAAAAACAAGTTGGATCAACAGAGCTTGAAAACACATACGATTGGCTTTACAATGCTTATGTGAGTTATGGCTATACAGACATTCAAGAAGATCAATTTTTCGCTTCTGGAGTAAGTACTAAAAACCTTGTCGTAACGAAAACAGGTTCTGTTTACCCAAACACATATGTTATTATTGATGCGCATTACGATACTAAAAACGGTCCTGGTGCGAATGACAATGGGACGGGAACCGTAATCTTGTTGGAGTTGGCGAGACTTTTGGAAAATGTTGATACAGAATATTCAATAAAATTCATTCACTTCAGCGCTGAAGAAGATGGTTTGCTCGGAAGTCTCAATTACGTAAATGACGATGTAATTACCACAAACATGGATATTCGACTGGTATTCAACATTGATCAAGTTGGCGGAACTACTGGAATGACAAACGACATTATCGTTTGTGAGAGAGACGAAAGTCCACCAGCGGCTAATAATGCTGCATCCGCAATAGCAACGACCGAATTGGCCAACTGCATTGAATTCTACTCCGCACTCAACACTGAATTTTATTTTGCTTACGGATCAGATTATGTTCCGTTCATGAATAACGGCGAAGTTGTCACTGGACTTTATGAAAAGAATGAATCTCCCTACTCGCATACAAGTCAAGATTTGATTGTAAATATGGATTTGGACTATTTATTCCAAGTAACCAAAGGCACAATGGGGGCTCTAGCTCATTTTGTAATTGCTCTTGACGAAGTTTCACTTTCTGAGTTCGATAAATCAGCGATTAAGATTTATCCAACGCCTTCGGATGGCAATTTATCGATTGAAACGGATCGCCTCGTCGGTCAAAAAGCGAACATAACTGTGTTTGACATTTCCGGAAAAATTATTTGGAACCATTCAATTTCATCCTTTGGTCCAAAAGAACAAATTCAATTGAATAATTTGAATGCGGGTAGTTACTTAATGACTGTGGAATCTGAAGAACAAATTTATCGACGTAAGATCGTTCTTGAGTAGCCTTTATTTGGATTTGAACAATCCCTATTGAATAACATCATTGCACATTGCTGCAAGAGGGCCAAGAACCTCTTATCTTTGAAGTAATGAAAAAAGCATTGCAATTACTTCGGAACAAGTTTATCCTAGCTACGGCCATATTCTTTGTATACACGTTGTTTTTGGACGAGAATGACATATTCACTATATTTTCTCAATCAAACAAGCTGAGTCATTTAAAAGAGGACAAAAACAAGATGATAAAGGATTTGGAGGAAACCCAAATTACTTTGAAAAAGTTAAAATACAAGCCCGAAGTGGAACGATTCGCGCGAGAACAGAAGTTCTTTAAAAAGGACAATGAAGATGTTTACGTAATCTTCTACGAATAAAATCTACTCCAAACTTACTCCCTGATCGAAGAAATTATTTTGATTGGAATCAATAATATCAACATTGTAAAAATAGAACCTGGCGATTTGGGTATAATCATATCCGAGTTTTGCCATATTCATCGCTCCTTCTTGGCATAGACCGACTCCATGTCCAAAGCCACGACCATTTAGCACCACTTGGGATCCTTCCAAACATGTATCGAAATACGTAGATTTCAAATAGAATTTAACCCGCAAATCGCGCATGGGAACTCCTAATGAGGGATGAATATAAAAAGCACTTCGCTGTTGTTGTTTAAAATTGTAAATCTTATCGCCGTACTTTTCTTCAGTTACACCATAGTTCGTTTTAAGGAATGATTCCCATTTCGATTTATCAATACTTTTCGTCCAAGTAGCTTGAGGTGTATATATACAAAAAGTATCAATAAATGTTTCTACATATGAAACGGAGGTATTCCAAACGTGAGCCGCGTCACAAATTTGCCCACCACAATTCGCTGAGAAATAGGATGCTACCAAATAATTTGATTGATCTACAAGTACTTTTCCTACCGTTGCCTTAACCGCATTCATTATTTTTGGAGTATGACGAAGCATGTTATGGTATGCCTGGCAATGAACGCCATCGCACAATTGAAACCCATCCTTTTTATGGCGGTGCTCGTTTTTTAAGGCATAGGTTCTGCTCATCAAAGCTTGAACTTTGTAATATTCTATATGGCGACCTCCCCCACCCTCCGATTCCACAACGCCCGATAAATAATTATCCATGTCAACAAGGTTGACAACACGCAAGCGAGAACCGTCACTTGATATTTCTAAATTATCCCGGTAATAATGCTGTTTAGAAGTAGGCGACAACGCCTTTACATTCAACGCTGAGTTTACCGTATCTTGAATAACGATAATTTTCTCAAAAGTCTTATATGTGCCATTGAAACTAACTTTTACATTTTTCCCTGTAATATCAACAATCATCGAAGACAATTTGCCCAAATCCGTTGAATCTCCTATCACAGAATAATTTCCTTGATGAAGGTTAATTGAAACGCGTTTGACCTTGAGAGAATAAAGCAAACCAATCCTAAGCTCTTGCGCAAAAGACGGCTGGCTGACAGTAACAAACAGAATGAAGATAAGAAGCTTCATATATCAAAATTACAATTCGTAAGCACCTCGATTTAAGGTCTAGTGAATAGTTTTCAACAAGGATTGTGCAACTTTTTTACTTGCGCCTCCTCCACCGAGAATCCCCTCCAATTCATCGTACTTTTTCAGCAGCTCAGATCTGTACTTTTCATTCGAAATCAATTGATTCAATTCAGCCTTGATATTCTTTGCTGTGCATTCAGCTTGAATCAATTCCTTCACCACTTCTTCATCCATTATAAGGTTGACCAATGAAATGTATTTCACTTTTATCAGCCGCTTTGCAATCATGTATGAGATATGCGATCCTTTGTAACAGACCACTTCTGGAACCTTGAACAATGCCGTTTCTAGGGTTGCAGTTCCTGACGTCACAACTGCGGCTGTTGAATTGTACATTAACTCATAGGTTTCTCCAAAAATAATTTTTACTGAAGTATCGATACTCGCATAAAAATCCGTATCCAAAGAAGGCGCTCCAGCAATCACGATTTGGTAATCGGGATGTGCCTTAACCGCTTCGAGCATTATTGGGAGCTTTTTAGAAACTTCTTGTTTTCGGCTTCCTGGTAGAACTGCGATTATTGGTCGTTCATCCAAATTGTTCCGACTTAGAAACGCTTGATTTGTTGCACTAAAATCATGCTTTTCGATCTCGTCAAGTAAGGGATGTCCAACATATTCTACATCGTAATCAAACTTCTTATAGAAGTCCTTTTCGAAAGGTAAAATAACAAACATCTGATCAACAATCTTCTTGATTTTATGAACGCGGTTTTGTTTCCAAGCCCAAATTTGCGGTGAAACGTAATAATACACTTTTATACCTTTCGCTTTTGCCCACTCAGCAATTCTTAAATTAAATCCTGGGTAATCGACCAATATTAAAGCATCTGGTTTGAATTCTGAGATATCATTTTTACAAAAGGAAATGTTCTTAAAGATCGTTCTAATGTTCATTAAAACTTCCACAAAGCCCATGAATGCCAAATCTTTGATGTGCTTGGTCATTCCTTCTTGCACGTCGTTCATTTTATCTCCTCCCCAATATCGAAAATCAATATTAGGATCTTCATCCAAAAGGGCTTTCATCAAATTACTCGCATGCAAGTCACCTGATGCCTCTCCTGCAATAATGTATAGTTTTGTTTGCTTGGACATTTAGAAGAACTTAACGTAGATAATGTAAGGAGCAAACAATAATGTTCCTATGATGATCCCACGACCAATATTGTAATACTCTTTATTCAGGGTTGTATAGAACCAAATTAGGTTTGACAACAATGAAACAGTGATTACTTTGACTTGCATTGCATCAAATCCTTTAAAATCACTCCACAATCGTCCGAACGTATGGTTTTGAATCCATGAAAAAAGAAAGATAACGATTGGAATAAAAATCAAAGGTGAAACAAGTCCAATAAGAACTCCCATTGCATGTTGTTTTGTAAATTTTATCTTCTTCATAAATTCCAATTTTCTAATTCCTTAATTGCCTTATAATGTGTCATGTCAAACTGAGTTGGAACAACAGTTGAGTATCCCTTTGCAATCCAGAATAAATCGGTATCGTCTGATTGATCAATGTCCATAAAATCACCTGAGAGCCAATAGTACGTTCTGTTGAATTGATCTGTTCTTATTTCAAATCGATCCTCCCAATACGCATGTGCTTGCCTGCAAATTTTTATTCCTTTCAATGCTTCCTTTGGAAGATCTGGAATATTCACATTCAAACAAACTCCCTCTGGAATTCCATTTTTCAAAGAAGATTCTACAATTGATTTTACAATATCGATAGCCGCAGAAAAGTCCGCCTCCGAATCAAAAGAACAGAGCGAAAATCCAATGGAAGGAATCCCTTCCATTGCGCCTTCAACTGCTGCGGACATAGTGCCAGAATAGAGAACATTCGTAGCAGTATTTGCACCGTGATTAATTCCTGAAACAATCAAGTCAGGTTTTCTATTCAAAATTTGATGAATCCCTAATTTTACGCAATCAACTGGAGTTCCCGAACAGGCAAAAGATTCTATTCCAGGAAACAGTTTTGAAGGATACAACCTTAATGGATCATTAATAGTAATAGCGTGTCCCATTCCCGATTGTGGAGAATCAGGAGAAATCAATACAACTTCACCAAAATCCTTAACAGCTTCGTAAAGAGATGCGATCCCTTTCGAAGTTATTCCGTCATCATTTGTAATTAAAATAAGAGATTGTTCTGTTGCCATTTGAAAGGATAATTACATCTCGCCCAAAAGTAACTAAAGTTCTGTAATTCTTTACTAAGATTTAGCTCATAATCTGATGGTTTTAACTATTTTCGTTTGACTTTATGAAGGGAAAGATGACAACGTCAGAGCTTATTAAAACTGTATCTAATATTACGCTAGAGAATATTGACACGATCAATAAGCTTGTGGGTAATTTGAATGAAGATCAGGTGAAGTGGAGACCCGACCAAGGATTTTGGAATATCTCTGAAGTTCTATCACATTTAAATGAATACAGCCGCTATTATCAACCTACCTTCAAAAAGAAAATTGCAAGTACTCGTTTTACCTCGACCAAAGAAGCCTTTTTAAGTTCCCCTTTGGGGCGTTCTGCATGGAAATCAATGAAGCTGGGTAATGCTAAGAATATCAAACGAAAATTCAAAGCGCAGAAAGGATACAATCCATCAATAGATTCTAGTCTTCTTACGGGACGAGAATTTGAGGATTTCATTAAGCATCAAACCGATCTGCAATCCATTATTGAATTGGCGCAAACAGTGAATATGAAACGCGTGAAAATTCCAATTTCTATTTCGAAAATTGTTCGACTGAGACTAGGAGATGCATTACTATTTGTGGTATACCACAACGAAAGACACGTTCAGCAAATAGCGAACTTGGTGAATCACCCAAATTTCCCGAAAGATTAATATGGCAAAAGAGCATGCATACTGTATGGTCAGCGTAGCACCTGTTCGAGTGGATAAAAAAGACCAAACTGAAATCGTAACTCAATTACTTTTTGGTGAAGTCATTTCCATTCTCGAATTAAGCTATCCGTGGGCTAAAATATTGACGTTTGCAGATGGTTACAAAGGCTGGATTGATTTTAAACATGTCCGTTTGATCTCCGATAAAGAAATGAAACGCTGGCTAAATGGCTTATCGTATTCAAAAGATAAAACGAGAAGTCTTCAAACGCCTTGGGGCATTCAATCCATTTACCGCGGTTCATCCATACCAGAGGGAATGAAAACATTCTCAATTGGTGCTGATGAATTCAAATGGCTTGAGGAAGAAAAAAATGAGAACACGACTGTTCTTGATTTTGCAAACGATTACATCAACACTTCTTATTTGTGGGGAGGAAAAACTCCTTTCGGAATTGATTGTTCAGGATTGACACAAGTCATTTATCGATTTGCAGGATTCAACCTACCAAGAGATGCGTTCAAACAGGTTACAATCGGAGCGAAAGTTGAATTTAAAGATATTGAAGCCGGAGATTTGGCTTATTTCGAAAACAGCTCGGGAAAAATAACACATGTCGGGATCTGTAACAATCAAGGCGAAATAATTCATGCAAGTGGTCATGTTCGCGTCGATCAGTTAACAGAATCAGGAATAATAAACAGTGATTCTGGCGACTTAACACACAAGCTAACAACAATTAAGAGATTATAGTATCCTTCAATCGGAGATAAACATAAATTAAACGATATTTACACTATAAATATTAGAGGAATATGAAAGTACTTATTACAGGAGGTGCAGGTTTTATCGGAAGTAATCTTGCCAAAAGGATGGCCGATGATGGAAACGATGTGGTTGTTCTAGACTCTCTTTTGAGAGGAAATAAGTTAGAAAAAGAAACTTTCGAAAAGATAAAATTCATTCACGGAGATGTTCGCGACTTGGAGCTTGTAACAAAAGCTTCTAATGGATGTGATGTAATATTCCATTTTGCCGCAGTTCTTGGCGTTGATATTGTTGCTGACAATCCAGTTGAAACAATGGACGTTGAAGTGATTGGAACGCGTAACGTTGTGATGGCGGCAGAAATAAATAACATTAAAAAAATCATGTATGCTTCTACCAGTGGCATTTATAGCTCAGCTATTGAAGGCGCATTAACTGAAGAGGTTTTAGTTGATCCGCATACGTCTTACGCAATGGCAAAAAGGTACAATGAAATTTACTTGACCTCACATCACCAAGAAAAAGGAATTGACGTTGTTTGCTTAAGATTCTTCAATGTTTATGGATGGAACCAAGACAATAGAATGGTTATTCCATTGTTCTTTGAGCAGGCAATCGCTGGAAACAATATCACAGTATTCGGTTCAGGAGAACAAACACGTGACTTCACTTATATAGATGATACAATTGAATCTTGTGTTCGATTAATGGATTTGAAAGGATGTCACATTGTAAACATCGCAAATGAGGCTGAATGGTGCATCATGGATGTTGCAAAACAAATCAAGGATATAACCAATTCAACTTCTGAAATCAGTTATGTCGAAGCTCCTAAGAAACGCTATGACTACGAAGTAGAGCGAAGAGTTGGGAGTTCTAAAAAACTAATGAGATTAACCGAATACAAGCCGCATACAGAATTAAACGACGGTTTAAGTAAAATATACAAACGCAATTACTAGAATTGATATGACAACAGACGCACAAATTTTTGACTTAATTAAAGACGAACACCAAAGACAACTTCATGGAATTGAATTAATTGCTTCGGAAAATTTCGCAAGCGATCAAGTTATGGAAGCCATGGGAAGTGTACTTACAAACAAGTATGCCGAAGGTCTTCCAGGGAAACGTTATTATGGTGGTTGTGAAGTTGTAGATAAAATCGAAAACTTAGCAATTGAGCGTCTTTGTAAATTATTTGGTGCAGAATGGGCAAATGTTCAACCTCACTCAGGTGCTCAAGCGAATGCTGCTGTTTTTCTTGCTTGTCTTAATCCTGGAGATACAATTTTAGGATTCGATCTATCGCATGGCGGTCACTTAACACACGGTTCTCCGGTTAACTTTTCTGGAAAAATTTACAATCCTCATTTCTATGGTGTAAGTAAAGAAACAGGGCAAGTTGATTACAATATGCTTGAAGAAGTAGCCAAAAGGGAAAAACCAAAATTGATTATTTGTGGAGCATCTGCATATAGTAGAGATTGGGATTACGCTAGAATTCGTAAAGTTGCGGATGAAGTAGGCGCTTTAATTTTAGCAGATATTTCTCACCCAGCAGGATTGATCGCAACTGGATTGTTATCGAATCCAATGGAACATTGCCACATTGTTACAACAACCACACACAAGACATTAAGAGGACCAAGAGGTGGGGTAATTATGCTTGGAAAGAACTTCGATAACCCTTATGGTTTGAAATGGAAGAACGGAAATCCAAAATCAATGGCGGCATTGTTAGATGCAGCTGTTTTCCCTGGAACTCAAGGCGGACCTTTAGAGCATGTAATTGCTGCTAAAGCCGTTGCTTTCGGTGAAGCTTTAACGGATGGCTTCAAAGTATACATGAAGCAAGTAAAAGAAAATGCTTCGGTTATGGCTGATGAATTTGTAAAACGGGGGTATGCAATTATTTCTGGTGGTACAGACAATCACTCCATGCTTATTGACTTACGTTCGAAAAACGTTACAGGAAAAGATGCTGAAAACGCGTTGGTTCTTGCTGATATTACCGTTAACAAAAACATGGTTCCATTTGACACCGAATCACCATTCGTAACTTCTGGAATTAGAATCGGTACTCCTGCGATCACATCTCGTGGTGTTAAACCTAATGAGATGGCGAAGATTGTTGAGCTTATGGACAAGGTAATTACGAACATTGACAACGAGGAGGTTATTTCTTCAGTGCGTTCTGAGGTGAATGCTTTAATGAGTGAGCGTCCTTTATTTGCATGGTAATATAGAATTTAGATATTGGATCTCTGCGCTTTTGGATATTAGACGATGAAGTTTAGAAAAATGAATGTCTAAAATCTAACATCCAAAAGTGAATTTACGAACAATCCTAAAATCCAATCAATGAATACAGCCCAAGATATTATCGAGCATTTAGAGCTCATCCCTCACCCAGAAGGTGGATTCTACAAAGAAACGTTTCGAAGTGAAGGTTCTATCAGTAAATCGGAATTGGGTGAAGATTATAGTGGTGAGAGAAGCTACAGTTCAGCGATTTACTTCCTTTTGACATCTGATTCATTTTCGGCATTTCATAGAATCAAACAAGATGAATTTTGGCACCATTATGATGGAGCTGCAATTAACGTTCATGTCATTGATTCGAATGGAATATATAGCTGTACAAGAGTTGGGAAAGGCTTTAAGAATGGTGAAGTACCTCAATTCGTTGTAAAAGGTGGTTCTTGGTTCGCGTCTGAAGTTAGTGACAATAGTCCTTTTTCATTGGTTGGATGTACGGTTTCCCCAGGTTTTGATTTCAATGATTTTGAATTGGCGAAAAGGCCCGTACTTATTGAAACGTATCCTGAGCATTTGGACGTTATTTTGAGATTAACAAGATAGGTGTTGAATGTTGGCTTTTAGATTTTGAAGTTAAAAAAAATGAACGTCTAAGCTCTAAAAGGGAGTTCACGACCGATTCAATATCCAAAAGTGAGTGCAACGAACAATTCAAGAAGAGTAAGCCTCCCCTAAAGCGCAGATTGCTTTCTAATAATCCTCCAAAATAATTTCGGTAAAAAACGCTTAATCGCTACTGCTTTAATTTCTCTATTTCCAATCAGGACTTCCTTTTTATCCCTTCGAATTGCATCTAAAAGTTGTCGTGCGCATTCTTCCGCTGACATTCCCGTTTCTTGGTTATTATCCATTATACCATGCTTCTCGCCGGATGCATTTATAGCATTCACTGATATCTCTGTATTTATTTTACCAGGACAGGCAATTGTCACGTGAATATTGTTCTTCTCTTCTTCCAGTCTTAAACTCTCGTAAAAGCCATGTAATGCATGTTTAGAGGCACTGTAAGCGCTTCTTAAGAAGAAACCAAACTTTCCTGCAATACTTGAAATTATTAAGTAATGTCCCGATTTTTGTTCACGAAAAACAGGCAGGATTGCTTTCGCTAAAGCGATGTTTCCAAAGTAGTTGATTTCCATAATTCGTCGGTCGACATCCAATGGTGTTTCGTGCACTTCAGAACGCTGCGACTTGCCTCCATTATTGAAAAGAAAATCGATTCTTCCAAAATGGTCTTTGACCTGTTTAACTAAATCTTCAAAATTTCCAGATTTCTCAAGGTCCATTGGAACAATAAGGTGGTCATCTGAATTTTGAAGCTTTGATTTCAACTCTTGAAGTTTCGATTCAGTTCGTGCTGACAAAACAACTTTGCCACCTTCACTCGCGACTTGAACAGCCATCGACTCACCTATTCCAGATGAGGCGCCTGTGATCCAAACAACTTTATCCTTGAACATATTATGATATTAGTTAAGAATCAAAAATAGTATAAAATAGTAAGGAGGGGGCACAATTACGATTTGGCATTCTTACAAAACAAAAAAATCCCGCCTCAATTAAGAAACCGGGATTTATATTAGTGGTTTCGATCCTAAAGATCGTCTGGTAATTCAATTGTTTTAAATTCTTTTTGTCTTGGTTTCAACTGATCGATGAAAACAATTTTGAATTTTTCGCCATCAACAGTATGAATCATTTCAGAAATTCCATTAATAATAGCGGGTGACAATTTCTTTGAATTGTAGAATTTAGCATCTAGTAGTTCGTACGTGTTATCATCATATTGAAGAAATACAGAAACAATCTTTCCGTTTTCAACACGGGTCTTACCGCTAATACAGCGCGACCCGCCATCTTCAAAGTATGAGAGATAAACATTTCTGTGCATGTCATCCGAAACAGAATGTGAACCTCTAGCGTCAAAAGCTTTTTGTAATCTTGTGAAGCAATCTTGAGATGTTGCCGACATAGATAATAGCACCCCAAAGAAAATTAATAATATTGTTTTTTTCATATTTAGCATTTTTTGAGCTCAAGCTCGAGTTTCAAATATAGCAAGTTTGGTTTAATTTTTGCCGCCTACTATTTAATTTCTTTATTTTGTGACAAATTCAATTTCGATGAGTGAAAACCAAATAGCAGACCAATTTTCCCAATCTTTGAAAATTTTGCAATTATTTAACAATTCAGAAAACATTGCAAAAATTACAAAAGCGGGTGATATCATGACTTCCAGCATAAAAGATGGAAGCAAAATAATCAGTTGTGGAAATGGCGGCTCAATGTCTGACGCAATGCATTTTGCAGAAGAATTGACTGGACGCTTCAGAGACGACCGACCTTCAATCGCTGCTTTATCAATTTCTGACCCCAGTCATATTACCTGTGTTGGAAATGATTATGGCTTTGATTCTATTTTTTCTCGATACATTGAGGGTGTTGGAAAACCGGGTGACGTTTTGCTTGCAATATCAACTTCTGGAAATTCTAAGAATGTGATTAACGCAATTAATGAAGCAAAAAGAAAAGGTATGGCAGTCATTGGGTTGACAGGAAAAACTGGAGGCGAAATGGCAAATCTTTGCGATGTTGAAATTAGAGCACCTCATTCTGAGTATGCAGATCGAGCTCAAGAGATCCATATTAAGGTGATTCATTCACTTATCGGTTACATTGAAAATAATATCTAAAAACCAACGAAACACGACAACGAATTAATTACATTTGCAGCGAAATTTTATCAAGAACAATGGGAACAATTGCACAACAATTTGAGTCAGGAGGACAAAGCTCTGACAAAGGAATATTTAACAACTTAGTGATGCTTGCGCGTGTTGACGGAACTGTTGACGATACGGAACAAGATTTATTGAATCGAATTGCACACCGTTTGTCTTTAACTGATGAACAAGTGAGTGAAATACTTGAAAACCCTAATAATTACCCAATGATTCCACCTTCAGGAAAAGAAGATAGAATTGAGCGCTTTGTTCAGTTCATTGAAATGATCTGTATCGATGGAGTAATTGACGCTAAAGAAGAAAAACTAGCAAACAAATACGGAATTGCTTTGGGTTATAAATCTGAACAAGTTATTGAATTAGAGGCTATAATTATAGACAAACTTAAGGCAGGAGTAGAAGCAAATGAAATTATCGCTTCATTGATGTAAAATTACACTTCTTTATTTTGAGCCGTTCTAATGCAAATTAGAGCGGCTTTTTAATTGTAAACAAGTTGTTGAAAACTCCACATCCTTATTGTACTGGAAACCGTTTTCGATGGATTAAATTCCGTAAATTTGTCACTTACTGAATTTGAAATGGTTCAAGAGGAATTACAGACTAAAGTAAAAAGCATCTTCTCCGCATACCTGGAGCAAAATGGACACAGAAAAACACCTGAACGATTCGCCATACTCTCTGAAATTTATAACTACGAAGGACACTTTGATATTGAGTCTCTTTATGTTGAAATGAAAAATCAGAATTATCGAGTTTCGCGAGCAACGCTTTACAACACGATAGAACTTTTATTGGCTTGTAACCTTGTTAGAAAGCACCAGTTCGGTAAAAACATCGCACAATTTGAAAAAGCACACGGTTCTAAACAGCACGATCATGTTGTTTTAACCGATACGGGTGAATTGCTTGAGTTTTGCGACCCAAGAATCCAAAATATTAAATCAACGATTGAAGAAATTTTTGATATTGAAATCCAACACCACTCGTTGTATTTCTATGGCGTAAGAAAAGGAACTAAAAAGAAATAATTTGACTTTAGAATTTGACATAAACATCGAAGATCCTGTTATTACTTATTCTTTAGCAGGAAAAATTACCTCAGACGACGATTTCGAGGAATTAGAGAAATTTGTATTTGATCACTTGAATCAAAATTATTTCAGAATCATTTTTGATTTAGCAGAATTGACCCACACAAACTCATCCGGAATTGGATTCTTTATGAGAACGCTCACAAAAGCGAGAATTTTAGGGGGAGATTTGGTTTTATTAAGAATTGAGGGAAACGTTAAGAAGATATTTGAAATAGCGAAGTTAGATGAGGTCTACACTATCCATACGAATAAAGAAGAAGCATTAAATCACTTTAAGCAAATACAATGAAAGTAGACGTATTACTCGGTTTACAATGGGGAGACGAAGGCAAAGGAAAAATTGTCGATGTATTGACTCCTAAGTACGACATTATCGCGCGTTTTCAAGGAGGGCCAAATGCTGGTCACACACTTGAGTTCAATGGCATCAAACACGTTTTGCATACGATCCCGTCTGGAATTTTTAGAGATGGAGTTATGAACTTGATTGGAAACGGTGTCGTTATCGATCCTGTAATTTTCCAAGGAGAGTTGGACAAATTAGAGCCGTTCAACATTGATTACAAATCAAGATTATTGATATCTAAGAAAGCACACCTTATTCTTCCAACACATCGCCTTCTTGATGCAGCATCAGAAGCAGCAAAAGGAAAAGATAAAATTGGTTCGACATTGAAAGGTATCGGCCCAACTTATATGGATAAAACCGGAAGAAACGGATTGCGTGTTGGAGATATCTATTCGCCGAATTTCAAAGAAAAATACAAAGCGCTCGTTGAAAAGCACAAACAAATGCTTAAGCGATATAAAGATTTTAATTATGATCTTTCTGAACTCGAAGGTCCTTGGATGGCGGCGATTGAATTATTGAAAGAATTGGAAGCTGTGGATAGCGAACAATACATCAACGATGCGATCAAAGCGGGTAAGAAGGTCCTGGCTGAAGGTGCTCAAGGAACAATGCTTGATATTGACTTCGGAACATATCCATTCGTCACTTCGTCAAACACTGTTACAGCTGGTACTTGCACCGGTTTAGGTGTTGCTCCAACGAAAATTGGAAATGTAATTGGAATTTTCAAAGCCTATTGCACAAGAGTTGGTAGTGGTCCTTTCCCTACTGAACTTGAAGATGAAGTTGGTGAGAAAATTAGAAAAGAAGGATCTGAATTTGGAGCAACTACGGGACGTCCTAGAAGATGTGGATGGGTTGATTTACCGCAATTGAAATATGCGATTATGATCAATGGTGCATCTGAGCTATCAATGATGAAAGCAGATGTTTTAGATAATTTCGATACGATTCGTGTTTGCACGCATTACTTAATTGGCGAAGAGAGATACGATTACTTCCCTTACGACGTTAATGACGTTGAAGTTGTTCCTGTATATGAAGACATCAAAGGTTGGAATTGTGACACGACGAAGTTAACTTCGATTAATGAAGCTCCTGCTGAGTTGAAAGCATACGTTGAATATTTGGAACGCAATTTGGAAGTTCCAATTACAGTTGTATCAGTTGGACCTGACAGAACGCAAACATTAGAAAACAAAGAGAATAAAGTACTCGCTTGAATTTAAAATTCAACATATTGAAAAGTGCGCTTATTTTTAGCGCACTTTTTTTGCATACAGCCATTGGCTTTGGGCAAGATGATATTCTGGAACTTTTACCAGGGTCTGACTTTGTTGAATTCAGTAATAAAAGAGCCTACCATCGACTTGTTGGAAACGTTCATTTCACCTACCAAGGAAACGAAATGTTTTGCGACTCTGCTCATTACTATGAAAAGGCGAAAATTGTTAGAGCTTATGGAAAAGTCCATATCAACAAAAGAGATACCTTAAATCTGTTTTGCGATTCCTTGTATTACAATGGTAAAAGGCGAAAAGCAACACTCTGGGGCAATGTTCGCGTACGCGACAATGAGTTCAAACTTACGACAGACACGCTTGAATACAACGCAAAAAAAGGCCAAGCCTATTACCAACATGGCGGTAAGGTGCAAAGCATTAAATCCAATGAAGTTTTAACGAGCAAGATTGGCTATTTTCATCCTGAAACAAAGAATTTCTTTTTTAATAAAGACGTCGTCTACAAAGGTCCCGATATGAATATGACCACGGATACATTGCGCTATCTGTATAGTCAGAAAAAAACCTATTTCTTAGGCCCCACCAATATTGAAGTAAAAGAAACCACGATGTATTGTGAATCCGGATGGTACAATACAGAGACGGAAGAAGGCTCACTCCAAAAAAACGCGTGGATTGCGAGAGAATCAGATTACATTTCTGGCGACACCTTATTGTACAAGCCGAGCGAGGGTGAATACATTGGCTATGGAAATGTTTATTACATGGATTCCGTTCAAAATATTTCATTCAATAGTGACTATGCCTACTCTTCTGACACCTTGAATTTCTCGCTTTTAACAGGGCATGCCTATGCTACGAAGATTATGCAAGATGACACCTTGAATATTCATGCAGACACACTATTTAGCTATAAATCAGACAGTTTAGAAATTATAAAAGCTTACCATGGAGCTAGAATCTTTTCGCGTGAATTCCAAGGCCGAGCAGATAGTATTATCTATAACAAAGTCGGAGGTAAAATTGAAATGCATTACTCGCCAATCGTTTGGGCTAAAACGGCAGAATTGAAAGGAACTTTTATTGATGTTGATTTAAACGACTCATTGGTCGAGCACATTAACATTTATGACAATGCGACTATTTTAATGGAGGTTGCACCCGTATTGTATTACAATCAAATTGGGGGAATGAACATCATCGCTGATTTTAAAGACAATGATTTGTACCAGGCAACTGTCGTTGGAAATGCAATGACAGTATCATTTCCAGAGGACAATAAAGTCGGAGATACAACAACTACGGTTACCCGAATGGGAATGAATCGGTTGTATTCAAGTCGTTTGAGGATTGACATTGACAGTAATGAAATTACCGGAGTAACGTATATCGACCAACCCGACGGGGCATTTTATCCAATGGGTCAAATTGTAAAGTCAGAACAATTCATTCCAGGATTTGATTGGAAAGAGGCGCTTCGCCCGAAAAAAATGGAAGATATCTTCCGAGAAGATGTTATCGAAGTTGAAGAGAAAAAAGACGAAAGCAGCCTTGAAAACTAGCTCGTCTATTCCCTTGAGTTTTCCGAATCTTTAATTAAAGCAGAATCGACCCATTTCATATTTGAACTGGAAATCACAATTTCAAAGCGATCTAAAATAATTTAAATGGATTCTCTGCTCCTTTATATTCCTCATTCTTCCTAGAAAAGGAAATTTTTCGTTCTTTTTAACTAAGTAAAAAGGACAAAGAACATTTTTATCTCTAGTGCTGCGCGATACAATCAAGCAAGAATATGTAAATCATCAAACAAAAGAACAAAAAAGGATTTACTCACACTCTAAATCAGCGCTTCTAAAGTAGTTTAGAATTTCGATACGGCTTTCAAACTCTTGATCAACCAAAGTTGCACAATCATTCAGCTCTTCCTCATTCAATTTGTAAAAATCCTTCAACATTTTATAATTAACTGAATCTAAATACGAAGGATCAATTAGTTCCGTAACTGTCGAATCGTAATCACGCACAAATTGCTGGCAATCGCATAAATTTTGAGCCACATTTATTTCGTCATTTTTTGTTCGCGTGCATGAGATTAAGACAAATACTGCGATTCCAAAAAGAAAAATTTTCATCATTATTCAGAAATTTTACGTGAAACCCGCTGCACTCCTTCAACCTGCTCAAACTTGGTCATCAGTTGATTCAAATGCTCTGTATCATAAACCATCACTTTCATATTTCCTTCGAAAATTCCATCTTCAGTTTCGAAGGAAATTGATTTCATATTGATATTGTGCTGGTTTGAAATGATCTCTGTAATTCGATTCACAATTCCCATGCGGTCAATTCCACGAACCACAATTGAAGCAAGGTTCTCTTTGCGTTCCTTACTTTTCCAACGCGCCTTAATGCATCTATACGCCATTTTAGACATCAAATGCTCAGCATTGGAACAATTGTATCGGTGTATTTTAATTCCCTCGCTAATTGTAATGAATCCGAAAACATCATCGCCAGGAATTGGGCTACAACAAGCGGCCATTCTGTAATCAATGTCTTTGAAATCTTCACCAATAATTATCGTATCCGCTTTCTGATTCACTTTTGAAATCGCACTATCTCTTTTTCTAGCTTTTCTCGGCTTGGCAATCTTTTTTTCCAAATTAAGAATCCCTGCCTTGTTCTCAATTTCTCGAAGTTTCGACAGGTCAATCTTCCCTTTCGCTATTTGAAAGTACAACTCAGTTGCCGTTGAAATTTTATAATACTTTTCAAGAACAGTTACATTGTCTCCAATAAATCGAATGTTGTGTTGTTTGAACTTTCGCGTTAAAATTTCCTTACCATCTTTGGCAATGATTTTTCGCTCTTCATTCAGCGATGACTTAATTTTTTGCTTGGCTCTTGCTGTCGCAACGAATTTAAGCCATTCCTCATTAGGCTTTTGCTTGGATGAGGTTATAATTGCTACTTGATCGCCACTTTGCAATTCATAACTCAGCGGCATCAATTTATTGTTCACTTTAGCGCCGATACACTTATCACCAATATCGGTGTGAATATCGTAGGCAAAATCCAAAATGGTTGAACTCGTTGGAAGAACACGCAAATCTCCCTTTGGAGTAAAAATGTAGATCTCTTCCGTGAACAGGTTCAATTTGAACTCGTTAATGAAATCCATCGCGCTCACATCAGGACTCTCCATCAAGTCGCGAATTTCAGAAATCCAACGGTCAAATTTACTTTCATTCGATTTAGATTCTTTATATCGATAATGCGCTGCAAGTCCCTTCTCTGCAATTTCATCCATTCGAGAAGAACGAATTTGAACCTCAACCCATTTACCAGTTGGCGACATTACCGTTGTGTGCAGCGATTCATATCCGTTAGCTCTAGGCGTCGAAATCCAATCGCGCAGACGATCAGGACTCGGTTGATAGAAATCGGTTACGATACTGTAGATTCTCCAACAATCAGGCTTCTCGAATTCAGGCGGCGTTTCAACAATAATTCGAATGGCGAAAATGTCGTATACCTCTTCAAAAGGAACACCTTTCGTTTTAATTTTTCGAGCAATCGAAGAAATAGATTTGGTTCTAACTTTGACTTTATAAATGTAGCCTTCGTGGGTAAGTGCTTCACGAATAGGGTTTACAAATTTTCGAACGAAACGATCTCTTACATCTTTCGTCGATTTTAATTTTGTTTGAATGTCTTGGTAAATATCAGGCTCCGTATATCTAAAAGCAAGATCTTCCAATTCATTTTTAACGGTATAGATACCCAAACGATGTGCCAGCGGTGCGTACAAAAACTTCGTCTCCGAAGCAATCTTTATTTGTTTGTCCTGACGCATCGAAGCAAGTGTTCGCATGTTGTGCAAACGATCGGCGAGTTTAATTAGAACCACACGAATATCATCAGATATCGTAAGAATCATTTTTCTGAAGTTCTCCGCTTGTACAGATGCATTTTTATCAAATACTTCTGGAATCTTGGTTAATCCGTCGATGATTAATCTGACTTTTTCGCCAAATAAATCTTCAACGTCTTCAAGTGTAATATGCGTATCCTCAACCGTATCGTGCAACAATGCACAAACAACCGCGGTAGCACCAAGTCCCATTTCATCGACACAAATTCGTGCCACGGCAATTGGATGAAAAATATAAGGTTCACCAGATTTTCGACGCATTTCTTTGTGTGCATCAACTGCAACATCAAATGCCTTTCGAATAATTGCAGTATCTTCTTTGGTTCGGTCTTTTAAAGCACGAAGTAGTCCGCGGAAAGCATTTAAGATCTCCTTGCGTTCTTTTTCTAAATCGATATGAGCTGGAACTTCTGACATTTATTTTGCCGGAAGAACTTTCACTGAAACTTCTCCAAATCCAACGCGAACGTTGTCTTTTTCGCTATAACCTCTCATAATTACGGTATCGTGATCATTTATAAATCTACGTTCAGTTCCATCAGGCATAGAAACAGGTTTGGTTCCTTTCCAAGAGACTTCAAGCATTGAACCATATTGCCCTTCTTCTGGACCAGAAATAGTTCCCGAAGCCATCATATCGCCTACATTGATATTACATCCATTGCTTGTGTGATGCGCCAATTGTTGATTCATGTTCCAATACATGTGCTTGTAGTTAGAATTCGTCACAACTTTTTCAGTACTGTTTTCAGGTTGAATCGCAACTTGAAGATTGATGTCAATATGCTTGTTACCACTGAATTCTAAATAAGGAAGCACTTTTGGATCTTGAACAGGCCCAGCAACTCTAAACGGTTCTAAAGCATCCAAGGTAACGATCCAAGGAGCAACATGTGTAGCAAAGCTTTTCGCTAAAAATGGTCCCAATGGAATGTATTCCCATTTCTGAATATCTCTCGCTGACCAATCATTGAACAAAGCCATTCCAAAAATGTAATCATCGGCTTCTTCGGTTGAAATTGAATCTCCCAAAGGTTTTCCTTCGTAGGTAACAAACGTCATTTCCAATTCAAAATCCAACAAACGACAAGGTCCAAAAACAGGTGGCTCATCATCATTTATTTTTTGCTGACCTTTAGGTCTATGCATTGGAGTACCTGAAACAACAATCGATGATGCTCTTCCGTGGTAACCGACAGGCAAATGTTTCCAATTTGGCATTAAGGCATTGTCCGGGTCTCTGAACATACATCCAACATTATAAGCATGTTGTTCACTTGAGTAGAAATCTGTATAATCTCCAACGCAAACAGGTATCAATAGCGTTACTTTATCAATTTCGAGTAAGATTTGAGGAATGTGCTCTGTATTCGCTGAGATCTCAGTATTGTCGCTTGAAAACAAATCAGAAAGGCGGTTTCTCAAAGATCGAGTTCCTTCTTTTCCTTTACGCATCATGCCATTCAGGGTCGTTGAATCGAAATCCTTCATAGTGAAGTCTAAGTCCTCTAAGTACCCCAATAACCACAATGCTCTTAAATCAATTACCATATCCCCAATTCGAGATACAACGCGAGTATCACCATCCGCAGATGAACCAATTCCGAACGGAAGATTTTGAATTGGGAAGTCCGAATTTGCAGGAACTTCAACCCATGATTTTAAAGTTGGATCGTTTGCTTTCATAGTTTACTTTTTTCTGCTGATCGAGTGAAGTCGAGCGCAATTATTTATTAAACGTTGAAAAGGAAGTGCATTATATCCCCGTCTTCAACTATATATCCTTTTCCTTCTATTTTAAATTTTCCAGCTTCTTTAACGGCTGCCTCAGTTCCAAGTGTGACGAAATCCTCGTATTTCATTACTTCGGCACGGATAAATCCTTTCTCGAAATCGGTGTGAATAACCCCTGCTGCCTGAGGTGCTGTCATTCCTTTCTTGATTGTCCAGGCTCGAACTTCCTTAACACCAGCGGTGAAATACGTATCTAAATTAAGCAATGAATAAGCAGAACGAATCAAACGATTCACGCCTACTTCTTCCAACCCCAATTCATCCAAAAACATTTGACGTTCGTCGTACGTTTCCAATTCCATAATGTCAGATTCAATAGCAGCTCCAATAACCAATACTTCGGCATCTTCATCTGCAACTGATACTTTAACAGCTTCGACGTATGCATTTCCACTTTTTACAGAAGCTTCATCAACATTACACAAGTACATTACTGGCTTTGCTGTAATCAATTGAAATGATCGAACTATTTCCTCTTCCAATTCATCAAATTCCATTGAACGAACAGATTTCCCTGAATCCAATGTTTCTTTAATTTTAACTGCCAATGCATGTTCTTTGACAATATCCTTATCGCCTGATTTAACGGCACGAGCGACAGTGCTAATCTTCTTTTCGATAGTTTCCAAATCTTTCAATTGAAGCTCGATATCGATTACTTCTTTATCTCTAACTGGATCTACAGAATTATCAACGTGGATGATGTTATCATCGTCGAAACATCTTAAAACATGAATGATCGCATCCGTTTCTCTAATGTTTGCCAAGAATTGATTTCCAAGCCCCTCACCTTTCGATGCGCCTTTAACCAATCCAGCAATATCAACGATTTCCATTGTTGTTGGCATTACTCTATCAGGGTTCACCAACGTTTCCAGTTTTTCTAATCGAGGATCTGGAACCGAAATAGTTCCTATGTTTGGTTCTATGGTACAGAACGGGTAATTCGCTGATTGCGCCTTTGCATTTGAAAGACAATTGAACAAGGTTGATTTACCTACATTTGGCAAACCTACAATTCCACATTTTAAAGCCATTTATCTGATTTTTACGTAAAGATAATTGAAAGATGTAAATGAGCAACATACAGGGGTAAGTAGCTAAAAAAATCAGATGTATTTTATTATAAAATTCGGAACAAGTATTGCTTAAAGGAATATCTAAAAACCCTCCTAATGAAACAAACATTACTTGTTTGCTGTGGATTATCATTGGCTACATCACTTTACTTTCAGAAATCTAAACTTCACAATTGGAGCAAAATAATTTAGAAACTTGTTAACCTCGTATAAAGACTTAAAATTATTGTATTTTTGGATAGTGTCTTACATATGCTAGAGAGCTAAGAAAAATGGATTTTGGGTTTGTTATCAAAACAATTAAAATTTAGTGCAAAAGAAGAATTTATATCAGTGAAACCTGCAGATCAATTTATTTTTTAATTTAAAGATGGCCGTATCGACGAAATTGACATTGATTAAGATATTTTAAATTTTATAAACCATTTACATTGAAAGAAATAAAAATTGGATCGCAAATATGGTCTGCAGAGAACCTTGATACAGGTTTCTTCCGTAATGGCGATAAAATTCATGAGGCATCAACGTTTAGAGAATGGGTACAAGCTGGAAATAATAAACAGCCGGCATATTGTTTTCCTCGAAATGAATATAATTCCGGTTATGGTAGATTGTATAATTCTTATGCTTTATTAGACCCAAGAGGTTTAGAGTATGACAATGCCAAATGGCGCTTGCCTTATACTGATGATTGGAAAAGATTGGAAAATTTTCTCGGAGAGGAATTGGCAGGACTTCGGCTTAAAGCGAATAATTCATGGTCCGGGCACAGCTGTTCTACTGATATAAGTTGTCCCAATTGTAAAGGTTGGGTTCAAGAATATCGAAATAAAGTTCCCTGTCACAGATGTTTTGATAAAAGAATAATTTCGATAGATTGTAATGATAATAGTTTGAATGGCAATGAAGATTTTTATACTGCAAGTGGCTTTAATGCCTATCCTATTGGTCATAGAATATATCTTCCAGAAAAGTTTTTTGGATCACTCGATGAAGCTTTAAATTATCAAACTTATAGAAGGAAAGAACAAGAAGCTGCATGGTGGGCTTTAGATTATGATATTATTGAGAAGTCGACTTTTACTGGAATGATAAAAAACAAGATTGGTATAAATCCTTGTAGAAAAATTAATATTGAAATATTTAATTCAACCATAAATATTTCAGATCTTTTTTCTATTAATAAAAATGGATACTCAGTAAGATTAATTCAATAGTATTATTAAAATACTACTAAAAAAAATGCTTAAAAGAACTGCTTGATTCAATTGGAGCTGTTCTCGTTGATGCTTACATAACTTTAATAAAGTGCGCTCATGGCAAGGTGAATTTAGTAACTCTCAATATAATTAGTCAATTGATTTGAGAAAATTACCAATCCTATATTGGGACCAAACGGCAACGATAAGAATTCAGCTAATTACTTATCGTTAAAAATTTATTCTCGAATTAATTAACCCTAATTAATTTTTCAATCCTCAATAAAAAAAGTTATTTTAACCAAACTTTTTCACAATGAAAAAAACACTTCTACTTTTAGCAATATTGGTTCTCATTTCGTTGTCGTCATTTGCGCAGGGTAATTCTGATGACCCAATCTACAACAATTCAACATCATCTGCAGATCCAGTTTCAGTGCTGCAGTCAGGATTATCCAATGCCAAAACAGATACTATTGCTGGAATGATAATCAATGGAGAAATCCTAGATTGTGATTCCACTAATACTGAACTCATGGTTTCAAATGGATCATGTGCTTATCAATGGTACTCTGATAGTCTTGGAGTAAATGTACTTGGTTCAGCTTCATCCCTTCCCCTTACAGGCATTACCGGTGATACTACTTTATATATATCTGAAGCAGTCGCTGATTCAGCAAATGGGCTTCCGTTGCCTCCACACTTTTCTGCCTTTAGCGGAATTGTTCGTGGGTATTGGTTCCAAGCTTCATCGGATTTTATAATCACTGGAGCGACTGTTCCCACTGACGCCAGTACAGGTACATCTAACATTGCTGTATTAAAATTCAACTCTGCAGCTCCACCGCTTTGGACTGCTACAACGAATGATTTTACAGTACTTGGATTGTGGCAAAATGAAGTTGCCGATACAGTATTCTTTTGCGCTACTGTTGATAGTGGAGACTATATTGGTGTCCTCGGTAACCGTGCTGATGTTAACTCATACGCCAGTGCTCCTTACACATCGTCAATTAATGGAGTGACTACAACACTGACAAGATTGGGAATGCAATACAACCTTTCTACTACAGCTCCTCAGGATGTTTTTTCTGAAGCTTTAGGATCATTATCTCGCGTTGAGCTAATTTATGGCAATGCAAATGGATTTGGACCAATCTACCCTGTTTCTGTGACAGCTCCGCAATCAAGCGCTCAGTCGACAACGATGAATATTTGTAGCGGAGACAGTGTTTTCGTAGGTGGTGCTATGCAATCAACGGCAGGTTCGTATATTGACACATTAGCATCAATTTATGGATGTGATAGTATTGTAACTACGGTTGTTGACTTTTTGATAGTTGATCCAAGTGCTTCACAGGCGGGGGTTCTTCTTACTGCCACAAATGCAAGCGCAACCTATCAATGGATTGATTGTGATAATGGTAACGCTCCAATCGCTGGCGCAACAAGCCAATCGTATACCGCAACTGCAAACGGAAATTATGCTGTATTAGTGACTTCAAATTCTTGTACAGAAATGTCACCTTGTTTCTCAGTAACATCTGTTGGAATTGATGAATACGACCTGGGAACAGCATTTTCAATCTACCCTAATCCAACATCCGATGTAGTTAACTACTCGTTTAATGGTAATTCATCAATGGATTTCACTCTTACAAACATTGCAGGTGAACTAATCTGGAAGGGCAATAGCGCTGGAAATGAAGGAACGATAGACTTGAGTGCGTGCGCAACTGGAACTTACTTATTGTATGCAACAAACGGCGAAAAGCGAGCAATTATTCGTTTGATCAAGTAATAAATAAATTATCGTTTTTAAAAAACACTTTCCATCGAGAGGTGCTTTTTATACAACAAATTCATTTGAGAACGCTTTGGTCCTCTCACTTCGTCAAATTATTTACGCCCTGAATTCTCATACTCAAGAAAACAAGTCACCCTTAATTCTTCAAAAATGTATGAGAGAAATTTTAGATTATCTTCGTACGACAAAACTGAAACATGAAACACCTTTCAATAATAATCCTTGGGCTCCTAACTTTTAATTCAACTGCCCAAAACGATTCTACATTCATTAAATCGATATACAATGAAGCCTTATCCAACGGTAAGAGCCACGAAGATTTAAGAAGTCTTTGCAAAGATGTTGGTGCTCGTTTAACCGGTTCTGCCGAAGCTGCAATGGCCGTTGAATGGGGAAAGAATAAATTAGAAGGATACGGTTTTGATAAGGTTTATTTGCAAGAGATTAAAGTTCCGCATTGGGAACGAGGAACGAAAGAGGCGGGATGGATTAAAAATAACAACGGAGAATTGATCAAAGTGCATCTTTTGGCTTTGGGCGGCTCAATTGGAACAAATGGCCTTCTTGAAGCTGAAGTGATAGAATTTAAAAGGTTGGATGCTTTGAAGGCGGCAAAGAAAAAGAAAGTGCAGGGAAAAATTGTATTCATTAATCAGCCGATGGATGAGCAACAAATCAATACTTTTCGAGCGTACGGTGGTTGTTACCCGATGCGAGGGAACGGAGCTGTTGAAGCAGGAAGATTGGGTGCAGTTGCAGTAGTAATTCGCTCGTTAGGCATTCCAATTGATGAACATCCACATACGGGCGGAATGAATTACAACGATAGTATTGAAAAAATACCAGCAGCGGCTTTATCCACAATTGATGCAGAAAAGCTTTCCGAAGTTTTGGAAAATGGAAAAGCACGTTTTGTCCTTGAAATGGATTGTAGAAGCTACCCGGTCGTGACTTCTTACAACGTAATTGGTGAACTTTCGGGAAGTGAAAAACAGAATGAAATCATCACGTTTGGCGGTCACTTGGACTCATGGGATACAGGTGAAGGAGCGCATGATGACGGAGCTGGAATCGTGCATAGCATGGAGGCACTTCGAATTTTGAAGGAATTGAAATACAAACCAAAACATACGTTAAGAGTTGTTTTCTTTATGAATGAAGAAAATGGAAATATGGGTGGTAAAACCTACGCGAAAATCGTGAAAGAAAAAGGCGAGAAACAAATTGCAGCATTGGAAAGTGACCGTGGAGGTTTTGCTCCAAGGGGTTTTGGCTGTGACGGAACTCAAGAGCAAGTTGAGTTTTTAAAATCATTGGTGCATCACTTCAAACCGTATGAATTGAGCACATTTGAAAAAGGATATGGCGGCGTTGATATCAGACCATTAAAAGATGAATACGAAGGGATTCCATTATTTGGATTCATTCCTGATTCACAACGCTACTTTGATTTTCATCACTCACCGAATGATGTTTTTGAAAATGTGAACAAGCGCGAATTGGAGTTGGGTTGCGCAGCAATGGCTTCGTTTTTATACTTGATTGATCAGAAGCTTTAATAGTTCTTAATTACGGAACGTTTTATCTTATCAACTTACTCTGGATTAATTCGTTAATTTCAATGGGAACTTTCATGCCATTGGGATTTTTAGAAACCGTTCTCTTTTTCTCTTTTCTATTGGAATGTTTCAACTTATCATTCTCTACAATCATTGAATTACGTATTTAGATAAATCTAATGAGAATTTATTTTTGATAATAGTTTGAATACCTAAAGCTTGAAGACACCTCTAACCCCCTCACCACTATCCTTTTATTAACCGAGCATTTGTTTATAAAAAAGTAGCTTGTTTAACGGAACGTTTCGAAGTTTAGAGTACTTTTGTATCGAAATAAAACTGTAATGAGCTCTTTTTGAGTTTAATTATTTTTTTAAAAATACAATTTATGGCGCAAGACATATTTGATAAAATTAAGAAAAACAGAGGTCCTATCGGGCAACATTCCAAAGGAGTTCACGGTTATTTTACCTTCCCGAAATTAGAAGGGGAAATCGGTAACAAAATGATATTTCGTGGAAAAGAAGTTTTAATCTGGTCAGTGAACAACTACCTAGGATTAGCAAATCACCCTGAAGTTCGTAAGACGGATGCTGACGCTGCTGCAGAATACGGATTGGCTTATCCAATGGGGTCTCGCATGATGACTGGACAAACCGCGATGCACGAGCTTCTTGAAAAAGAACTATCGGAATTTATGGATAAGGAAGACTCTTTCCTTTTGAACTTCGGTTACCAAGGAATGGTGTCAGCTATTGACTGTATGGTTGATAGAAATGATGTTATTGTTTACGATAGTGAATCACACGCTTGTATTCTTGACGGAATGCGTTTGCACGTTGGAAAAAGATTTGTGTTCAAACACAACGACATGGAAAGCTTCGATAAGCAAATGGAAAGAGCTGCACGTATCGTTGATAAAACAAACGGTGGAATCATGGTTATTACTGAGGGTGTCTTTGGTATGGCTGGAGATCAAGGTCGTTTAAAAGACATCGTTGAATTCAGAAAATCAGGAAAATACGATTTCAGATTATTTGTTGATGATGCGCACGGATTTGGAACTGTTGGTAAAACAGGACAAGGTTCAGGTGAGCAGCAAGGAGTTCAAGGTGAAATTGATATTCTTTTCGGAACATTTGCGAAATCAATGGCTTCAATTGGAGCATTTATTTCCGGTGATGAGCATATGATTGAATACTTACGCTACAACATGCGTTCTCAAGTATTCGCAAAATCACTTCCTATGACTTTAGTAGTTGGAGCTAGAAAACGTCTTGAATTATTAAGAGACCAACCTCAGCACAAAGAAAATCTTTGGAAAATTGCTAGCGCTCTTCAATCTGGATTGGTTGAATCAGGTTTTAATATTGGAGTGACAAACTCCGCTGTTACTCCTGTATTCCTTCAAGGTGGGCTTGCTGAAGCAACAAACCTTACCTTTGATTTACGCGAGAACTACAACATCTTCTGTTCAATTGTAATTTATCCAGTTGTTCCTAAAGATACATTGATGTTGAGATTGATTCCAACAGCTTCTCACACGCTTGAAGATGTTCGATACACAATTGAAACATTCGTGGCAATTAAAGCAAAATTAGACAACGGTGAATACCAGTCAGAAGAAATGGCATCTGTAGAAGTTGATACGAAAGCTTAGTATTCAAAATAAATATTGAAAATGCCCTTTGGAATTCCGAAGGGCATTTTTTTTGATTAGAATTTTAAATTAGATAAATTAGCAAATGATTAAATCGTTACTCACTACTCTATCCGTAATATCTCTATGCGCCCATTACTCAAGCGCTCAAACATTTACAGAGTCAAGTATTGCACTTGGTGTTGCTCATGAGTATATTGATTCAAACCTAATGGGTGGAGGCGCAACTTTCTTTGACTTTAACAATGATGGTTGGGAAGACATCTATATTACTGGAGGAGATAATCGCGATCAACTATTTGAAAATGATCAAACAGGAAATTTTATTGAGGTAGGAATTGCCGCTGGACTCGGATTCACGGGCTCGATAAAAACCAATGGTGTTATCTCTGGAGATATTGACAATGATGGCTTCAACGATTTATTCATCACTACTTCTGAAAACCATCCGAACATTCTGCTTTTGAACAGTGGCAACGATACATTTACAGACATCTCAATTGACGCTGGAATTGTTGATTCCGTTTGGAGTATGACAGCCACATTTGGAGATTTTAACCGTGATGGCTTCCTAGACATATACTGCGGGAATTATGTCAAATACTCAACCCTTCCATTCTACACCTCCATTTTTGGTGGATATCAGAATAATTTGTACCTAAATATTGGCAACAACACATTTCTCGATGTCTCGCAATCATACGGGATCATTAATACGGGAAGCACGCTCGCCACAACCTTTACAGATTTTGACAATGATTCGGACATGGATGTAATAGTTGGAAATGATTTTGGCCCCTTATACGGCGGTAACGTATTGTTTGAAAACCAATTTCCAACCACCAATTTTGATAATATCTCGGCAACATCGGGAATTATGGAAGAAATTAGTTCGATGGGAATTGCAGTTGGTGACTTTGACGAGGATTTGGATTTGGATTACTACATTTCCAATATGGCGGAAAACATTCATCACGTCAACAATTTCGATGGAACCTTTACGGAAAGTGCTGCAAATGATGGAATTGAAGCTGCAAATGTCGTTTCATGGGGAACGTTCTATTTCGATTTCGACAACGACACTTATCTGGACCTTTTCATTGCTAATGGAGGGATAATGGGAACCGCTCTGCCGGAACCGAATAACCTGTACCGCAATCAGCAAAACGGCACCTTTTTTAACATTGCATTTGCTGAAGGAATTCAAGACACTTTAAGAAGCCGCGGTGCAATTTATGGGGACATTGATAACGATGGTGATTTGGACGTTTTGGTTGTGAATAATGAATTAGACACTTCTATTGGACAAAACATTTCATTGTATAAAAACAATATGGATGGAGCTAAAAGCTGGATTAAAATAAACCTTGTCGGATTAGAGAGTAATATGGATGCTTATGGAGCGCATATAGAGCTTTCGTCGAATGGAAGAACGTGGATAAGGGAAATTGATGGAGGATCAAGCTACCTATCGCACAGCAGCAGAATAGCGCATTTTGGATTGGGAAATTACACGAGTGTTGACAGCATTAAAGTTATTTGGCCGGATGGAGACGCTCAAACATTGACAAACCCGGCGATTAATCAAACCATAACGATTACCGAATTTGATGCAAGTGGAATAACGGAATTCGATACAGAAGAAATTTCGATTTACCCGAACCCAGCGAACAAAGGAGTATTTGTAAAGAACCTTTCAAACAATTCAATTGAATCGTACGGAATATATTCATTGGATGGAAAGTTGATTCAAGAAGGAATTCTAAACGCTTTTTCACTTCAACTTATTGATGTGCAGAAAATGATTTCCGGCACTTATATTCTTCAATTAAATTCAGAAGGAAATACAGTTAGTAAGAAAATTTCGATCGTTCATTAAAACTTCCGCTTGCCGTATGAAGAATGAATTACGAGTGATTTAGGAATCTTATTTCCGAAATCGTCTTCAATTACAATTCGATAGTTTCCTTTTTCGAAACCCTTAATATTCAAGAAATAGAAGTTTAGAATTTAACCTGGGCTATACATTCAGTTTTAAAAAGCCTTAACGCAAAGCGCGAATCAAAGCATCTAATTCTTGTTTTGTATTGAACGAGTGAATGCAAATCCGCAAACGCTCTTTCCCCTCGGTAACCGTTGGTGAATAAATTGGTTTAACAGCGATATTCAAGGCTTGAATCTTTTCCGCAACCATTTTAGTTGCTTCAATGGAACCGAACTCAATTATTTGAATTGGTGACATTTCATTTGAAATCAAACCAGAATGATAAAAATTGGAACGGAAATAAACCAAGTTGGAATTCAATTTCATTCGTCGATTTGAAGCTACACCAGAGGAAGCTAATTTTAAATTTCGTTCAAAAACAGACTCTGGAAGCGCTGTTGTATAAATGAACGACCGCGCAAAATTATAGAGGTATTGAATCAAATCTGAACTCCCCAATACGCAAGCGCCATGAGAGCCATATGCCTTACCAAAGGTTACCAGTCGCGCAAAAACCAAATGAGTTAATCCCAATTCAAAAACCAAACCTTTACCGTTTTCACCAAACACGCCGCAAGCATGTGCTTCATCGACGATTAAATATGCGTTTCTTGATTTACACAAAACCGCTAGCTTCTTGATTGGTGCGCAATCTCCATCCATCGAATACAAGGATTCGACCGCGACATAAATTGAACCTTCTGAACGCTCAATTTTAGCAGAAAGATCTTCAATGTCATTGTGTCTGAACGAGATCGTCTTTGCATGACTTAAGCGAATTCCATCTCTAACACTGGCGTGAATAAATTCATCATAGAGAATGGTATCACCACGTTGAGGAATGCTGCTAAAAAGCCCCAGATTCGCATCATAGCCTGAATTAAACATCAAACTTGATTGTACAGCAAAGATTTGAGCAATTTCAGATTCAATTTCGAGCATTCTTGGCGTTGTTCCGGAAATCAATCGTGAACCCGTCGCACCATAAGAAGAAATTTCACAAGAAAAATCCTCCTTGGAGAGCCCTAAATAATCATTTGAAAAGAAATCAATCATTCCATCAAATGAAGAAAGGGAACGTAAGGTTCCCTTTTCAATTCTATCCTCTAGTTTCTTATGGAGTCTTTGGTCCAAAATTATTCGGCTACTGTTACTTTTCTTGGCTGAAAACTATCATCCTTAATCTTCGCTCTAGCTTCGGTAAGTTTTTGAGCGCGTTCAGCTTCCTTTCTTTTTCTTTCAATCAAAATCGGATCAGGTTCTGTAACAGGTTGTTCACCGTCTGAAAAAGCAGCTTTTGGCGTTAATCCTAATATTTTGAACATCTCCATATCCTCATTGTAATCAGGATTTGGCGTTGTCAGTAATTTATCTCCAGCAAATATAGAACTTGCTCCAGCCATGAAGCAAAGTGCTTGTCCCTCCATATTCATCATCGTTCTTCCTGCTGACAATCGCACAACTGACATTGGAAAAGCAATTCTAGTTGTCGCAACCATTCGGATCATTTCCCATTGTTCAATTGGCTTTTGATCTTCCATCGGCGTTCCTTCAACAGCAACTAGAGCATTAATTGGGATTGACTCCGGTGGCGTTTTCATTTCAACGTAGCTCATCAACAATCCAATTCGATCCTCAATGGCTTCTCCCATTCCTATAATTCCACCAGAACAAACTGAAATCCCCGCTTTACGCGCATTTTCAATTGTATCCAATCGGTCTTCATAATCTCGAGTTGAGATCACATCGTCATAATAATCTTTCGAAGTATCAAGGTTATGATTGTAAGCAAACAAACCTGCTTTTTTCAATCGCTCTGCTTGGTTCTCGTTCATCATTCCTAAAGTACAGCAAACTTCCATTCCAAGGTCATTCACTCCTTGCACCATTTCAACAACATTGTCGAAGTCGCGGTTGTCTCTAACCTCTCTCCAAGCTGCTCCCATGCAAAGACGCGAAGAACCATTTTCTTTCGCGTTTCTTGCTTGCTCCAGAACAGATTCTACAGTCATTAATTTTTGTGCCTCAACGTCAGTATGATACCTTGCTGCTTGAGGACAATAACCGCAATCTTCAGCACACCCTCCTGTTTTAATGCTAAGCAATGATGCCATTTGCACTTCTCTTGAGTCATGAAACTCACGATGGATTGTTGCAGCTTCAAAAACAAGCTCTAACAATGGCTTGTTGTATAGCGCCAATAATGATTCTTTTGTATTGTATTGTAGGTTTACTTTCATCTTCTGAATTTGTGCTACAAATATAAAGATATCTACCTAAGATTAAAGTAGAATCGAAGGGAAACTACTTGTTAAGTAAACAAGCTGCGTAAGCCTTCACTGCTCTTGATTCTCCAAAAGAGTCTACACGCTCATGCGTTGTTGCTTTTATGGAAACTCCATCAATATCGACCTTTAAAATGGCCGCGACAAATTTTTGTATTTCCGGAATATGGGGATTTAACTTAGGACGCTCAAGAACAACAGTACAATCAACATTAACAACATGATATCCTTTTCCCTCAATAAGCTTCATAACTTCAGTCAGAAGAATTTTACTGTCAATTCCTTTGAATTTAGGATCTGTATCGGAAAAATGATAACCGATATCTCTAAGATTCGCTGCACCTAATAATGCGTCGCAAATAGCATGAAGTAAAACATCTGCATCTGAATGCCCAACAGCTCCTAATTCAGATTCGATTTGGAGGCCGCCAATAAATAAAGGAAGATTCTTTTCTAGCCGATGAACATCGATTCCATAACCAATTCTAATATTCAAAATCACTCTTCAATGTTGGGTTTTGAACCATCGTCGCCTAGTACCATGCTCAATGTGAAACGAAGCGTGTTAGCCAATGGATTCAGTCTTTTAAGCGCTGCCAAATAAGAAATATCAATTCCAAATTTGTTGTATTTAAATCCCAGTCCAAAATTGAAATATTGACGAGCTCCTTTGTTTGCATTCTCGTAAAAGAAACCAGTTCTTAAGGCGAAAATGTCATTGTACCAATACTCGATACCTGCAGCTATATTGATCTCAGCCAACTCTTCTTTTAATTTCGTTCCTTTTACCACTTCGTAAGTTCCGTCAGATTGCAAGACGTAATTCCCATCTTCATCTTCTGCCATTACGCCAGGAGCATCGTAGAATGATTGCAACAACCCTGCAATAACACCAATATCAGGGTTATCGAATCCAGACAATAGTGTAGGTGTTCCATCAATAAATTCAATTTTTCCAGGTGTAGGAACTAATAATTTTTGAAGTTCTAATGAGAATGTGACGTGGTTGTATTTATCAAATTTCGCTTTAAGCGCAGAAGCAATTTTCAAATTCATTGGTATAAAATCTCTGACCGCCGCATCAGAATAAGCTACCTTGTTACCAATGTTATTAATTGTTGTAGCGAATGTATACTCACTTTTCGTACTTCCAAGTTTTAAATCATCGTTAAGATATGTGAATGAAATATCAGCAGCACCAACAACCCCTGCTTTTGTGCTTGCTCCTTGAACAACCATTCCACCAGTTAGATTTGAATAAGCGAACTTTCCGTTTAATCCAACCCCCATTTTATCGTTCAATTTGAAGGCATAACCTCCAGTGATTTCAAATTCACTTGGCTTATCGTTTCTTAAGACATTTCCTTGTGCATCTGTAAAAGTGATTTCTCCAAGACTGAAATACCTTAAAGCACCACCAACAGCATGTCTTTTATTAATATTGTAATACCCTGCAACATAAGAAAGGTGAATATCATTTGTCAATTGTCTCAACCATGGAGTGTAAGAAACACTAATTTGAGATTTTTCTTCTGAGAAATTCAACATTGAAGTATTCCAATAAATTGAATTAGAAGTTGCGCTCAATGCAGTACCCGCATCTCCCATCCCACCTGCTCTAGATCCTGGAGTAATAGACATAAATGGCAGTGCTGTTGTAATTGTATTCAACTGAAGCGCATTAACTTTTCCGTCTGTATCACCAATAGGTTGCGCGATTGACAAAGAGCTAGTCATAACAAGTGCAGTTGTAAATAATATGTTTTTCATCTTCATAATTAGATATTCAATGCAAATATACGGATTTGCAGTTCCTTTCTTGTGTCGTTATTTTAAAATAACCAACTTTTCTGTTTTCTCGGCTCTTAAATCATCTGGAGTAGTTACGATTAAGCGGTATACATAAACTCCTTTTGCAAGCTGATCACCAAAATCATCCAAACCGTTCCAAGCAATCCCATCAGATCTAAACCCTTCTGTCAATACGACTTCATTGATTGTTTTAACTAAACGTCCAGAAACAGTAAATATTTGAATTTGAGCTTCCAATTGACTACAAACTTGATTGTGTTCAAAATAAAACTCAGTACTCGTTGTAAACGGATTTGGATAATTCAATACATGATCCAATGCCATGTTGACTTGCTCCTGCACCACGAACTCAATGGTTGTTTCGGATGAATTATTATTTACATCCCAAACTTTCACCGCTAATGTATGCGCACCAGGTTCAAGAGAAGTAAAATTATATCGGATTTGACCGGACTGGTATGAATCTAAATCTGAGGTATAGAAATCATTCAATACAATTGGATCTCCTGTTTCACCATCAATAACTGCGATCAAGTCATGACCAATTCCGTTCCCAACTGTGTTGATTCCGTTCTCATCGAACAATTGCGCAATTAAAATTGGAGTTTCATCTGAAATTCCACCATCAACAAAATTCTCATCATTGATGAACAAATCAATTGTCGGCCCTTCAGTATCGTCTATACCATTTGGATCCAGTCCTCCAATATAGAAAGTAGTATCGTAACCAAAGGCGTCAATGGATCCATTATCAGCGTAATAACTAATTTTACCGTAATCAATTGAGTAATCAATATCTTTTGGCACGATGAAGGTGAATTCAAATTCTCCGTTTACAACACTCGACTTTCCATTATACACCTTATTCGTTTGTGTAAAAAATTCAAGTTCGGGTGATTCCGATGGCCCATCATTACTTAATGTCAACTGGGCTTTTGGCTTGTCATAAACTGAAGGATAAAGAACTCCATTAAATGAAGTCATCAGCGCCCCTGAGTTATCTTCGATGTGGCCTTTAATTATAACCTTGCTTAAAGCTTGAATGGTATCAATTTCTATTGCTGAATCCAAACCGTTAATGCTATCTGTAACAACTTGCATTTGCGGTAAAGCTAATTTCAAAGCAGGATCACCAATCAAAGTGAAACTTCTTTTATTATTTCCACCAACAGCATTCTTCGTCTCTGTGATAATCTCTCCGAAAGTAAAGGGCTCTAAATTGGCATTTCTTCGAAACACGTTTCTAATGAACTGGTAACCAATTGCTGTATTTACAGTAAAATATACGGAGCGTGTAGTTGTCATTAATGCGACTGCAGCACCATAAGGATTAATTGAAGCCCATTCTCCTGCCGAAACCCTCTCCGGATCATCGAACTTCGTGAATTCACATGTTGCAGAAACCATCAATGGCAACACGTCAATATTTTTCCAATCCTTTATTTGAGGAACCGTAATAACGCGCTCTTCCGCAACACCAACTTCTCCTCCGTGCCCCACGTAATTTACAACTAGAGCTCCACGTTCAATCTTAGCATTGATGGCCTCATTAACATCCGGATAACGTTCCCCTCCAGCAGTTGCAACTTGAGTATACGCATCCAAGTATATTTTTTCACAATTCATTTCTGGAAGAGAATCACTCACATAATTAAATTGAGGCTCAACATCATTAACTAAAAACCAATTTGATTCCTCATCATCAGCAATCAAAATATACTTCGTTCTCCAGTCACCAAACGTAGAGGAACCATTATCTGAACTACAGTTTGTATTGGCTGTTGAATAGATACTTGAACCATTTCTCATGTAATGTTCAATCTTATCAACCGCTTCTTTAGCCATTTGAAGATTTGAAATCAACAACCGACCAATACCAATATCGACCAAATCTGAAGCAGCCATCACTTCGTTATCATCTAACATTCCGAAATAATCATCTGAAGGCATATTTCCAATGTGGTCTTCAGTAAAATCTGAATTATTCATTTGGTATGTTAGAATATAATTGTTGTTATTAGCAACTCTATTCTTTGGATCATAAGTTCCATCACCGAAAAGCAATAAGTATTTAGGTTCAGTTCCTGGTAATGCTAAAGCGCGATCATAAAACATTTTTGCAAACGATCGAATCGCAGTTGCATCCTGAACCCCTGAACTAAATTCATTGTAAATCTGATTCGTTGTAACGACATGAACGGTTAAACCATTTTGAATATGCAATTGCGCCAACCTTTCGGCTTGAGAAATAAACTCAGGGTGTGTTACAATAAGATAATCAGCCTGAGACAAGGCGTGCAAGTCTTGAGGGACAATCTCTCCGATAAATACAGGCGTAAAATAACTTGCTCCATTTGAGGCAACAAAGTGTCTTACTGAGTCTGTTTCTAATCTAAAGACGAAATCAGTACTATTAAACGTTCCCGCAACATTAAAGGGCTGATGACGGTTTGACACTTCCCATACGAATCCAGTCGAAGGTGACATATTGTTTACAGTAAACTCTGAAACGTTAGAAGGACCAACAGACTCCAAATCCGAAAAATTAAGTTGACTTCCTATAAAAGTCAGTTTCCTTCTTGCATTCAATTCAATTCGGTCCAAATAAGTTAAAATGTCTGGCGAATTGCGAACAATTCGGACTTGAACAGGCAAGGACGCAGAAGGATTGCTTAAAGACATCGTATTTGTTGATCGTCCATAATCTGAGGAAGTTGGTAAAACACTACTCAACATAACAACACCTCCCACAGAATACTCTTGTTCAGTTCCGCTTGAAATGTTTGCGCTAGACGCGAGTGAAGCCTCAAAATTAGCAGGAGAGGTCGAAATTATATTCGGGACATTAAAAGTGAAGGTTTGTGTAAGATCGGCATCAAATAATTCTCCATACCACCTTTGACCTCCGCCTACTAGTGAAACGTTGTCTAGTTCGTGAATACTGTAATACGTTTGCTCATTTACATTGTGAGTAGCAGGTGCGGGCGTTTCAAAAACATCTTCAATTCGAAGCGGCGTATCATCTGAATTGATGTTTATGTAATAACAAGAAAAATCGGAATAAATATGCTTGGTCTGTTTGAACCTTGTCGAATCATTATTCGGATACCACCTATTAGGACCCCATCCATAAAACAAGATATAATCATTTGCATCAAAGGAACCATCTGCCTCGCCAACAATCTTAATTGCATTTTTTGCCAAATCATCTGTTCTAGGTGTTGAATTTCTTTCTGGAAGTAATCCATCACCATTCCCGAAAACATTAATGTCTTGTGGATTCAAGTTATCAACATTAATACCCATTGATATCAATAGTGCTCTGTCAATTTTATAAATCCCATCTTGATTCACGGAAAGCTTGTACCAATTTCCCGTTCCAGGCTTTAAAACTGAGGATGTCACAAAATCTTTTGAAACATGATTAAAATTTGGTTTTTCTTTTGAATAATTTACACGAAAACTTGAAATTCTCACAATTTTCGATCCTTCCATAACAAAAGGAAAAATATTTAACATTAAAAAATATGCTCTTTTAGCGCTCGAAATCTTGCCTTCATAATCCAATCGCCCTACTTTAATATCATATTTCTCCAAGAATAAAAGATCATCAGGTGTGGCGTTTTGAGTACCTAAAACCTCGATATCTACACTGCTATTTGCATTGTTAACTCGGTGAGAATAAAAGAACAACGGCCTCTTACCCGTAACGTATTGATCTCTCATAGAAGGAACTAGGACACTTTGCTCTCCATCCATGACTTCCATAGGATCTTCCCAAGTAATATTTACGATTTCTGATTCCTGAGAATATGTAATTCCCGAAAAGGCTAAAATGCCTACTATTGCTGTTATTTTATTTAACATATTGAACTAAGTTCGTTTTCATAAGACAAATATCTAAATCAATTATTTGACACACAAAAAAACGATAGAAATCTTTGATTATTATACTGTAATCGTAATATTTGTAACTTTGTTGGTATAACACCGTTGAAGTAAACTTAAAAGAAAAGATAATTAACATAAGTTTGATGATAAAACTTAAGCATTTTATAGTTTTAGCCCTTGTCTGTTTAACAAGCTCTAGTGCCTATTCACAAGATCCGCAGTTTACGCAGTTCTATGCTAATCCTATTTATTTGAATCCCGCCTTTGCTGGATCAAATGGATGTCCGCGGTTTGCAATGAACTATAGAAACGAATGGCCTAGTTTGACAGGTAATTATGTAACATACAGTATGTCCTACGATCAATACTTCAAGAACATCTCTGGAGGTATTGCTGTGATTGCTCTTCATGACCAACAAGGACAGGGTACTATTTTCACATCGACTCTTGGTCTGGTTTATTCTTATCACCTAAAAGTAAATCGTAAATTTCAAATGATGTTCGGTGTCAAAGCCGCAATGACTAACAAATTTTTAGATTGGGATAAATTGACATTTGGAGACATGATTGATCCACGTAGGGGATTTATCTACCAAACTGGCGATGTACAGCGTGGAGGAAGTCGTTACTTCTTTGATGCTTCTGCTGGATTTGTTGGATTTAGCAAACACTTCTTCTTTGGATTTGCAGCGAATCACTTAAACCGTCCCGACGAATCAATGATTATTGGTTCATCAAGATTGCCGATGCGTTTAACAGGGCACATGGGTGCTGAAATCAAATTGGGTGGTAAGTCTCAATACAGAAACATTACGTCAATAATGCCGAATGTAATCTATCAATACCAAAATGGTTTTCAAGAGATCGCCATTGGTACATACGTAAAATACGGAGCGTTCAACGTTGGAGCGTGGTATAGAAATAAAGATGCCTTTATTTTATCGATTGGTGTTGATACAGGAAAATTCAAATTAGGATACAGTTACGACATTACAGTATCAAAACTTAACAACGGAGTATCAGGTGGTTCACATGAAGTGTCGCTCGGTCTTCGATTGGATTGTAAAGATAAGATCCCATCGTTCAAAACGATTTCTTGTCCTTCGTTCTAGAAATAATGTAACAATATTAATTCCATGCGTTGTAGTATGTGAAGTAAGAGTTAAAAAATGATGAAAACCAAAAATAACAATATGCGATTATTAAAATTTATGGCTGTTGCAGTAGCAGGAGCTTTTATCGTAGCATCGTGCTCTAGAGAAGCCTCTAACACTACGGGTTGGGAATATAACAATCCTAATCAAGGAGGATTTCAAAAAGTACCATTTATTGACCAAGAAACTGGACCAGGACTTCTTTTAGTAGAAGGTGGATCATTTACGATGGGTCGTTCTGAGCAAGACGTAATGTTCGATTGGAATAATAGACCAGCAAGAGTTACTGTTTCTTCTTTCTATATGGATCAAACGGAAATTACGAACTTCCAATGGCTAGAATATCTTTACTGGGTGCGACGTGCTTACCAAGAATCATATCCTATGATTTATGCTAATGCACTTCCTGATACTTTGGTATGGAGATCGAAGCTAGGAGATAATGAGAAGTATGTTGATTACTACTTGCGTCACCCTGCATATAGAGATTATCCGGTTGTTGGAGTTTCATGGTTGCAAGCAAATGACTTTTGTAAATGGAGAACTGACCGTGTAAACGAATACATTCTTATTCGTGAGGGAATTTTCCAATTCAATACGGATCAAAGAAATGAGAACACATTCAATACTGAAGCTTATTATACAGGTCAATATGACGAAGAATCATTAGTAAGAAATATTCAAAACTTAGATCCTGATGGTGGCGATAGAAAATTAGGAGAAAGAAATGTGCGCATGGAAGATGGCTTGCTTCTTCCTCGTTACAGACTTCCAACTGAAGCTGAATGGGAATTCGCCGCTTCTGGATTGATCGGAAACCTTCAAGAAGGAACAGAGAACATCAACGAAAGAAGAATCTATCCTTGGGATGGACACTGGGTTCGTCAAGACGAAGCGCAATTTACAGGACAGATTAGAGCGAATTTCGTAAGAGGTCGTGGTGATTACATGGGAGTTGCAGGACGCTTAAATGATGGTGCTGATGTAACTGCTCCTGTTGAGTCATACTGGCCAAATGATTACGGATTGTACCACATGGCTGGAAACGTTAGTGAATGGGTAATGGATGTTTACCGTCCACTTACTAGCGAAGATTACGATGAATTCCGTCCATTTAGAGGAAATGTATTCAAAACTAAATTATTGAACAGCGAAGGAAATGTTGAAACAGCGAACCAACAAGTTCAATATGATATTCACGGTATGAAAGAATACTTAAATGAGTTTGAAAGAATTCGTTATCAAAGAGTTTCTGCTGAGAATCACGATCCAAATGATACTATTATCCCAACAGGATTAGCTGCTAACGTAGGATCAAGAAACCCATCAAGAAGAGGTTACGCTCCAGATCCTTTCTATGTATCTCACGGTAAAGTAAAAGATTCTATTGAACTTGAGCTTATTAGAGATATTAACCTAGTAATTGACCAAGCACTTATTTATTCTAACAATAAACAGGACATTGAAGCTTCTGCTTTGGTTCAAGATGAATTGTTCGAGACAATCTTCGAAGATCAAATGAGAGAAGGACCAGATGGTGAAGAGTATGCATTTGAAGTTATCTCGATTTTAAGAGATGGATTTGGAGAATTCATTATTGATACTCCTGGTAAATTGAAATACCGTAATGTAACTGAAGAAGAAAATATTGGACGTTTAAATTACAGAAGAGATGATTACATCGATTACCTTGATGGTGATATTGAAAGCTCTATTTATTATGCAAATGAAGATAGAAAGAACGATATCAATCAGGCTACAAGAGATCCGAACTTAATCATGTACCAAAACATGCACGAGCAGTATGGATTGGATGGTTCAATTGTTAAGCCTGGTGATAAAACATCTTGGCCAACAACACTTATCTCGGATAAGTCTAGAGTTTATAAAGGTGGTTCTTGGAAAGATAGAGCATACTGGTTAGCTCCGAGTCAAAGAAGATATTTAGATGAATTCCAATCTACAGATGCAATCGGTTTCCGTTGCGCAATGGATAGAGTTGGTTCTCCAGTAGGATTCAATTACGGAAAGAAAAAGAATAGATAACTGCTCAAGTAGGTCTTAAAACATTAAAAACTCTTTCGGTTCAACCGAAGGAGTTTTTTTTTGGCCCTACTCTATTCATTCCAACACCATTCCATTTGAAAGTAATTAAGATGTAACAATACGATCGGACAACATTGTATTAGATGAAAGTGAGATTTCAAAATGAAAAAAACAATGAAAAAATGCGATTATCAATTTTCATGTCCGCTGTAGTTACAGAGATATTCATCATAATATCATGATTATGACCCTCTTCATACACTACAGGATGGGATTACAACAACCCAAAAATAGGAGGATTTCAAAAAGTACCATTTATTGATCAAGAAATTGGACCAGGACTTATCCTCCTAGAAGGTGGATCATGAAAAGATAGAGCATATTGGTTGGCATCGGATCAAAGAAGGTGCTTCGCTGAATTTCAATCTAAAGAAGCCATCGGGTTCCGTTGCGCAGTGGATAGGATTGGTTCTCCAGTAGGTTTTAATTATAGCCGAAAAAAGAAAAAGTAGCTATCCCACAAATAGACGTTCATAATTTTAACAAGCTCTCTCAATTTAACCGAGAGAGCTTTCCTATTTTTATGATATGAACGAATTATTATTTCAACCTTTTTATAACTCCTCTGGGATCTGCACTGACACAAGGGCTATCGAGAAAAACAGCTTATTCATTTGTATAAAAGGAGCTCATTTTAACGGAAACACATTTGCTTCTCAGGCTATTGAATATGGCGCATCACATGTAATCGTTGACGAATCGGCTTATTACGTCAATAATGGAAAAATGACTTTAGTTGATAATAGTGTTAAATACCTTCAAGAGCTCGCCAATTTTCACCGGAATAAATTCAACATTCCTGTAATTGGCATAACAGGAAGCAATGGGAAAACGACGACCAAAGAGCTTATTGTACAGGTATTATCAAAGAAATACAATTTATTAGCAACCATCGGGAACTTGAACAACCATTTAGGTGTTCCATTTACCTTGCTTCGAATGACAGATGAACATGAAATTGCTATCATCGAAATGGGTGCTAACAAATTCAAGGATATAGAAGAACTTTGTAACATTGCCGAACCTACGCATGGTATCATTACGAATGTTGGTAAAGCACACCTGGAAGGACTTATCGATTTTGCTGGTGTTTTAAGAACGAAAAAAGAACTCTACGACGCTGTGGAAAGGGTTAAAGGAACGATTATCATAAATGAGGACGATTCTAAACTTATGAATGCCACTCCAATTGGAATTCCCTTAATAACATACGGTACAGACCATCAACTATCAATTGTTAGAGGAGAATTACTGAACCTCTCCCCTTTCGTTGAGATGAATTGGAGAACTGAAACTTTCGAGTCAAAGAAAATATCGACGCAAATGGTCGGTAAGTATAATTTTTACAATTACCTGGCCGCAGCCGCTTTTGGCTATCATTTTGGCGTTTCCAATGAAACCATTTCTGAAGCATTGGAAGAATATTCCCCAACGAACAATCGATCTCAGGTTAAGAGAACAGATGCAAATACGCTCATTTTAGATTGCTACAATGCAAATCCAACAAGTATGCTATCTGCGTTAGAAAGCTTTTCCATGAACGACCACGAAAACAAATTATTCATTATTGGAGATATGAAAGAACTTGGAACAGAAACTGCTGTTGAACATCAAAAGGTCATTGAGCAAATTGAATCGCTTGGACTAAAAGGAATTGTTGTTGGTAATGAATTTTGCAAAATAGCATCAAAATCGATTTTACATCATTTTGAAAATGCTAATGACGCGATGCGTTATCTAAATGAGAACAGTATTGAGAACCATCTCGTTTTATTGAAAGGCTCAAGAAGTATTCATTTGGAGATTCTGGAAAACAGCTTGTAATAAAAAAATCTCGTACCAAATATTGATACGAGACTTTGAATAGTATTCCTTAGAAAAAACTAGTTCTTCAATAAGTTTCTTGAAATAACAATTTTTTGAATTTCAGAAGTTCCTTCATAAATCTGAGTAATCTTCGCGTCTCTCATCAATCGTTCAACATGGTATTCTTTCACAAAACCATATCCACCGTGAATTTGAACTGCTTCAACCGTGTGCTCCATTGCAACTTTAGAAGCATACAATTTCGCCATTGCACCAGATTGATCGTAATTTCTTCCCTCATCCTTATCAATTGCCGATTTATAAACTAACAGTTTGGCAGCCTCAATATCCGTTGCCATATCAGCAAGTTTGAATGCTATTACTTGGTGCTTCGAAATTTCTTTCCCGAATGCTTTACGTTCTTTTGAATAAGCCGTAGCTAATTCAAGAGCTCCACCAGCTATACCTAATGCTTGAGATGCAATTCCAATTCTTCCACCTGAAAGCACTTTCATTGCAAATTTAAATCCAAAGCCATCCTCTCCAATTCTATTTTCCTTAGGGACTTTAACATCATTAAATAACAATGTATGTGTATCTGATCCTCTAATACCCAATTTATCTTCTTTCGCTCCAACAATGAAGCCTTCCATTCCTCTTTCAATGATAAAGGCGTTAATCCCTCTATGTCCAGCTTCCACGTCTGTTTGAGCGATCACCAAATAAACGGAAGCAGATGAGCCATTTGTAATCCAGTTCTTCGTTCCATTCAATAAATAATGATCTCCTTTATCCAACGCAGTCGTTTGTTGCGATGTAGCATCTGATCCTGCCTCTGGTTCAGACAAACAAAATGCACCTATCGTCTCACCTTTCGCCAATGAAATAAGGTATTTCTGTTTTTGCTCTTCGGTTCCGAATTGCTCAAGTCCCCAACAAACCAATGAGTTGTTTACTGACATACAAACTGATGTCGAAGCATCCACCTTGGAAATCTCTTCCATAGCCAATGCATAAGAAAGGGTATCCATTCCTGAACCACCGTATTTCGGATCAACCATCATCCCCATGAATCCCAACTCACCCAATTGACGAATCTCTTCAACAGGAAAACGTTGCTCATTATCTCTTGCGATAACTCCTGGCTTCAAAACATTTTGAGCGAAATCTCTAGCAGCTTCTTTTACCGCTAATTGCTCTTCTGATAATTCAAAATTCATAATCGATTGCTTTTATTTCTTATATTTTTGCGCTTCACAAACTTAACGCTTTTAATTTTATTTTCTAACTTTAAAGGCGATGAGTTTATACACAGTTATCGGGGTTATGTCGGGCACATCCATGGACGGAATTGACATTGTTTACGCAACCTACGAATTTACTGAAAATGAGTTCTGTAATCACGTTGTTCAGCACTCAAAAACATATGAATATTCGACTTATTTACTTGAAAAAATCAAAATATCGACTCAATTATCCCCTTCAGAATTATTAATTCTTGACAAAATACTGGGGATTTATTATTCTGAGCGCATAATAAATTTCATAAATGAATTTGACATAGATCCGTCCAAAATTGATGCAATAGCATCACATGGTCATACAATTTTTCACCAACCCGAAAAAGGCTTCACCTACCAAATAGGGTGCGGTGAAACTATCGCTTTCAAAACAGGGATAAAAGTAATCAACGATTTTAGGCAAAAAGATGTCGTTGCTGGAGGACAAGGTGCGCCGCTTGTTCCAATCGGTGACAAGCTACTTTATAGTTCTCTTGCCGATGCTTTTTTGAATATTGGTGGTTTTTGTAATATTTCTATTCCTTCTGACACCACCGTTGCATTTGATATATCCCCAGGAAACTTACCTTTAAATGAAATTGCAACGGAGCTTGATAAAACGTATGACAGTAGAGGATTAATCGCCAGATCAGGAAGTATCGACAAAGTTGTATTGAACGAATTGAATGAAATTGATTATTATTCCACTCCTCCCCCTAAATCATTAGGAACAGAGTGGATCAAAGCCAACTTCACCCCTGTTGTATCGAGAATTGATAATCCTAAAGATCGAATGTGTACCGTTGTAGAACATGTTGCTGAGCAAATTTCTCGGACGTGCATGAAGAACAGCATTAAATCCCTGTATATAACGGGAGGTGGTGCATACAATGATTTTTTGATTGAAAGGATTAAAGAAAAATCCAAACTTAAAATCATTATTCCAGATGCGGTTGAAATAGAATTCAAAGAAGCGATTATTTTTGGGCTTCTTGGAGCTCTTTTCTTAGAAGGAAAGCCAAACACTTTATCAAGCGTAACCGGAGCAAGTAGAGATGTAATAGGCGGGGTTTTACACCTTCCATAAAACGAATAACTTAGCTGTTCGTAACTCAATTTAAATCCATATTGAATTTCGATTTACGATTTAATTTCTTTGTTAACTTTGCTCATTCAAAAAAAAAGAATACCGTTGATGAAAGATTTACTCGAAAAGTTTGAGAATAAGAGACCAGAGATAGTTTTTGAATGGAAAGATTCAGAAACAGAGGCAGAAGGATGGGTTGTAATTAACTCATTAAGAGGCGGTGCTGCAGGAGGCGGTACACGGATGAGAATTGGTCTTGATAAAAGAGAAGTCGAATCGTTAGCTAAAACGATGGAGGTGAAATTCACAGTAGCAGGGCCTGCAATTGGAGGTGCTAAATCTGGAATTAACTTCGATCCAAGTGACCCAAGAAAAGAAGGTGTATTGAGAAGGTGGTACGCTGCAGTGACTCCATTGCTAAAACACTATTACGGAACTGGTGGTGATTTAAACGTAGATGAAATCCATGAAGTTATTCCAATTACTGAAGATTGTGGTGTTTGGCATCCTCAAGAAGGAGTTTTCAATGGGCACTTTCAACCACGTGACGCACAAAAAATTAATAGAATTGGTCAACTACGTCAAGGCGTACTAAAAGCAATTGAAGATCCGTCTTATTCTCCAAGCGTTGATCGAAAATACGTTGTAGCCGACATGATTACAGGTTACGGTGTTGCTGAATCAATCAAACATTTCTACGATTTATATGGTGGTGAAGTTGCTGGAAAGCGCGTTATCGTTCAAGGCTGGGGTAATGTTGGTTCTGCAGGAGCGTATTACTTGGCACAACAAGGAGCGAAAATCGTTGGAATTATTGACCGCGTTGGTGGATTGATCAACGAAGATGGGTTCTCATTGGAGGAAATCAGAGAGTTGTTCTTGACGAAAGACGGAAACTCATTGAGCCATCCAAACCTTATTCCTTACGATGAAATGAATGCTAGAATTTGGGATTTGAAAGCTGAAGTTTTCATTCCATGTGCAGGTTCACGTATGATTACAGAAGATCAATTGGACAGAATGATTGCGGCAGGAATTGAAGTTATTTCTTCTGGTGCCAACGTTCCTTTCGCTGATCCTGAAATTTTCTTCGGACAAATTGCTGATAAAGCAGACAACAATTTAACTGTGATTCCAGATTTCATTTCGAACTGTGGAATGGCAAGAGTGTTTGCTTATTTAATGAGCAATGACTTGGAAGAGCTTTCAGATAAGGGGATTTTTAGTGACACGAGCAACATCATTCGTGAAGCTATCGCAAATACTCAAAAAATAAACCCAAATAAAACAGGACTTGCCAAAGCTGCATTCGGACACGCTTTAAAACAACTTGTATAAAACTTAAAAAAAAGCTACTAAACATGGAAATTTTTATTGTATCCGTTTTTGTTCTTGGTTACCTAGCGATAACCTTAGAACATACTCTAAAAATCGATAAGCTGGTTCCAGCTTTGCTCATGATGGCATTGGCTTGGGCCGGAATTGCTTTCGGTCTTGATAGCTTCCCTAATTGGTTTGATAGCCATGCTGGATCAATGGTGGATGGGTTTAAAGACTTACCTATGCATGCTGACCATGTTAAAGGTGCTATCCAACATGGACCAGCTTCAAAGTCAGACTGGATGGAATCCACTTTATTGCATCATTTCGGTAAAACATGTGAAATCCTAATGTTCCTAGTAGGAGCGATGACCATTGTTGAAATTATTGATCACTTCAATGGTTTTAATACAATTAAAAGAATTATTAAGACAAGGAAAAAATCATTACTTCTTTGGATTGTTTGTATCCTAGGATTTATTCTCTCCGCTATCATAGATAACTTAACTGCCACAATTGTATTGATTACAATTCTTAGAAAACTTGTGAAAGATGGCAACTTAAGAATGTGGTATGCAGGTATGATCATAGTTGCAGCAAATGCTGGTGGTGCTTGGTCACCAATTGGTGATGTTACCACTACAATGCTTTGGATGGGGAATAAAGTAACAGCAATGCAATTGATAATTAAATTACTTCTTCCTTCATTAGTATGTATGATAGTTCCAACAGTAATCGCTTCTTTCTTACCTGCATTCAAAGGTAATATGGCAGCAGATGAAGATGATGAAGATGAAACAAGTCCACACGGAACAAAAATGTTAGTATTGGGATTATTAATGATCGTATTCGTTCCAATCTTCAAAACTGTAACACATCTCCCTCCGTACGTTGGTATGATGTTGTCCCTTTCAATTGTCGCATTGGTTGCTGAGTTTATTAGCTCACGTGAATTCTCAATGACAAGTGTTGCGGAACATGAAAATGGCGGTTCACATCATAGTAGTCCTACTTTTGGAGCGCTATCGAAAATCGAAATGCCATCGATTCTTTTCTTCTTGGGGATTTTGATGACGGTTGCAGCGATGGAATCACTTGGATTGATTTTCAATTTTGGACAAGATGTTAATAAAGCGCTTAATACAGATATATTTATAACATTGTTAGGAGCAGGATCGGCAGTTATTGATAATGTACCTTTAGTCGCTGCTTCAATGGGAATGTTTCAACACGAAATAGACCATGAAACGTGGCACTTTATTGCATACGCTGCAGGAACTGGTGGAAGTATGTTGATCATCGGATCAGCAGCAGGAGTTGTTGCAATGGGAATGGAGAAAATTTCTTTCTTCTGGTATTTAAAGAAAATCAGTCTTTTAGCTCTTGTGGGTTATTTGGCTGGAGTGGCAGTATTCTTGCTATTCAAATAATAAATAAACATTTTTAAACGTTAAAACAATATGAGTTTATCTTTTCTTTTACAAGTACAAGCTACAGGCGCTCCAGGAGCCGAGACAGGTGTTAAGGAAGTTGCCGTTTGGGAAATTCTTAAAGATGCAAGTCAAACAGGATTTGGTTTGGTTATTAATATTCTATTGGCTTTAATGCTTGGATATTCAATCTTCATTTTTGTTGAACGTTATTTAGCCTTGAGAAAAGCATCGAAGTTAGAAGCCGGGTTCTTAGCAAAAATCAAGGATTATATTCTTAGTGGAAAGATTGATTCTGCAAAAGATTATTGTTCTAGAACTGACTCTCCTTCTGCACGGATGCTAGAAAAAGGAATTTCAAGGTTGGGTAAACCTATTGAAAATATTACTGCGACAATTGAGAATACGGGAAAACTTGAAATTCTTCGATTGGAACAACGTTTGAGCTTTTTAGCGACGGCAGCAGGTGCCGCCCCAATGATTGGATTCCTTGGAACTGTAGTTGGTATGATCATTGTTTTTATAGATTTAGGAAACGCAACTTCGCTTGATTTACAAGTGATCGCACCCGGTATCATGACGGCAATGGTAACGACTGTTGAAGGATTGATTGTTGGTATTATAGCTTATGTAGGATATAACTACTTGGTTGCGAAAGTTGAAAAAGTTGTTTACCAGATGGAAAATGACGCTTTAGAGTTTACAGATTTATTGAACGAACCGGGTAAATAAGCAATTATGAATTTAGGATCAAGAAATAAAATAAAAACTGATGGTGGCATGGCTTCGATGACAGATCTTGTCTTTCTGTTATTGATCTTTTTCATTATTATGGCGTTAATGAGTAACCCTCAAGCGAAAGTTGACGTCCCAGAGAATAGTAAATTACCCCCAATAACAGATCCGACGGCAGCGTCGGTTGTTATAACAGAAGACAACCTGTACGTTGTTTTTCCCGGAGGAGACATGAATGCACCGAGACAATTTGAAGATATTCAAGCCGAAGCAAATGCTGCAGTAGCAAATCACGGACAGAATAGATTGAAAATTGAAGGACACAAAAATGCAGATTACGAAGCAGTGTTTAATGTTTTAGCAATGGCACAAATAAATGGTTGGGAACCAGTCCTAGCCTATAAAAAATAGAATAATGGCAACAGTACCAATAGTAAACACATTCGATAGAAGAGCGGGAGTAATTTCTGCTGTAATCGCTATGGTTTTACTATTGATAGTCATTTTGTTTTTAACGTACGAGCAAGCGGATCCATTACCAGAGGATATTCCAATTGAATTAGCAGCACCCTTGAATGTAACTGAAGTTTATGATGTAGTAGCAGATCTAGGTGGTGGAGGTGGAACTCCATCCGAAGCTCAACAAAAGAATCCAAAGCAAATTGAACAAGTTTTAACTTCCCCAACTTCGGATACTCAAGTAAGTTCTGGAACTGGAACGAATACAAGCGCACCTTTTGATAACGGTCCTTCTGGAGACGAAACACCTAATATGTTCGGTTCTGGTGGAGATGGTGGCAATGGTGGTGGTGGAAGTGGCCCTGGATTTGGACCTGACGGTGGACCTGGATCGAACGGCGGCCCGGGAGGCAACGGCAGTGGCGCGGGGAGATCAGTGAAGAAGCATGTTGATTTTGACCTTGATTACGACCAAGTAGTTAAGTTTGCTTTCAAACTAACAGTTGACGCGAATGGAAATGTACTAAAAGCTGATGTCATCATGGGCCAAACCTCAACTACGGACCAAGTTCTTATAAATAAGGTGAAAAACGCAGTGATCAGGCAAGTAAAGTATTCTAAATCCGAAGGATCTGCAGTTGTCTTTAAGAATTACACATTCAGTATCCAACCTAACTAGAATCTATTGATCGATTGGTTGTATAAGCAGTTTCCATCGTATCAGTTTTTGGGTTCAAAAGCCTATAAACCTACGCTGGAGAATACCCATAAAATTTTTGACATTATTGGAAATCCTGAAAAGGAATTAAAATTCATCCATGTTGCCGGGAGTAACGGAAAAGGATCTGTTTGTTCACTCCTCTCATCTGCACTGACTGAATCGGGATTAAAAGTGGGCTTATTCACTTCACCGCATATTCTAGAATTTCAAGAGCGCATTCGAGTAAATGGCGTTTGTATTCAAGAAGAAAATGTCAATTCATTTATAAAAAACATTCGAGAAACGGAATTGGATTTTAGTCCGTCTTTTTTTGAAATCACTTTTGGAATGGCTTTGGATTATTTCAGAAAACAAGAATGCGACATCTGCGTTATAGAAACTGGACTTGGCGGTCGATTAGACGCGACAAATGTTATCACTCCCCTTTTGAGCGTCATAACTACAATTAGCCTGGAACATACTAATATACTCGGAGAAACATTAGTAGAGATTGCCTTTGAGAAAGCTGGTATTATTAAACCAAACGTAAGGGTCGTATTGGGAGCTATTCATCCTTCGATTCATCACGTTTTTGAAAAGAAGGCCCAAGAAAACACTTCTGAAATTATTTGGAGTAAGAATACAGAGCCTTCAAGCTTAGAAGAATCATTTATTGCAGATTATCAAAAAGAAAACTTTAAAACGGCTCTATCAGCGATAAATGAATTGAATAAAGGAAGTTTCACTGTCTCAGCAGATCACATCAAAAACGGCATTGAGAATCTAAATAAAAACACTGGATATTCTGGCCGACTACAAATTCTTGATCAAAATCCACTTACAATATTCGATGTTTCGCACAACGCAGATGGAATACAAACCACCTTTGACGCGATGAAATCAATCCAAAAAGGAAATTTACACATCATTTATGGTACAAGTTCAGATAAAGATTTAAAATTAATTCTGCCTAAATTCCCAGTTGAGGCCAGCTATTACATCACCGAATTTTCCAATCCAAGATCAGCAAAAATCGAAGATTTGAAAACCGCCTTCGAGCTTATAAACTTAAAATCAACTCTTTATTATTCCAATGCGATGGAAGCACTAAAAGCGGCAAGGTCAAATTCAGATAAAAACGATACTATACTTGTCATAGGAAGCTTTTTTCTCTTAAGCGATATTTTTTAAAATTTTTCAAAAAACACTTGCTATTAAGAAAAACACCGCTATATTTGCACACCCAATCGCGATATAAGGATCATAAAATATGGGGGATTAGCTCAGTTGGTTTAGAGCATCTGCCTTACAAGCAGAGGGTCACTGGTTCGAATCCAGTATTCCCCACAGAAGGAAAAGCTTCATCGAAAGATGAAGCTTTTTTTATGCTTATAAATCCAGAAATAAACATCAGATCCAGAAAGTTTCACCTACCAACTTTCCACAATTGAAGAAGTTCTTCTTAATTAACCTTATATTCATAAAATATCTAAAAATTCACTGATATGAAAAAAACACTATTACTCGTACTTGCGACCTTTGGTTTATTGGTCGCTGCTCAAGCCCAAACTTATAACTTTACAAATGCTTCTGCATCTGGACGTTTTGGACCTACTCAGTCACAAACCGATGCGGCGTATACGGCCACCAATCTTTTTGGAGCCGTGACAGTAATGAATCAGGGTATTCAAGAATGGATTGTTCCAACAACTGGAACTTATCGTGTCACAGCAAAAGGTGCCTGTGGTGGTGAAGGCCAAGGAGCCTTTAATCCTGGACTGCCTGGAACCGGTGCAACAATTGAAGGTGACTTCGCATTAACTGCTGGCACAACGATCTATATTGTTGTCGCTCAAAAAGGAGTTTATGCTGACAACGGATCTGGTGGTGGAGGCGGAAGCTTCGTATATACTGGAACTCCTGGTGGCGGTGGCTTAATGATTGCAGCCGGCGGTGGCGGTGGTCATGGTCACGGAGCATCACCGGCTACAGCCGCTCTTGGTGGCGGTGGTGGTGCAACTACTGCTCAAGTTGATGGATTACAGGGAGCCGGAAATGGCGGAAACTCTGGTCTTGGACTTGGTGGACTCATGGGAGTTGGATGTAACTTCGGTGGAGCTGGTTCTGGAGGTGCCGGTTGGACTGCCAATGGCCAAACTGCAACATGTGGTATTTCTACTGGCGGATCGTTTTCAACCTTCGTTGGTGGAGATGGCGGACCTGACGGACTTACAGGCGGATTTGGCGGCGGAGGTGGCTCTGACGGAAATGGATCACCTGGCGGCGGCGGCGGCGGTTATACAGGCGGTGGTGGTGGAAACACTTACAACAACACTTCTTGGGGAGCTGGTGCGGGAGCCGGTTCATTCAATAGTGGTTTGAATCCGATAAATACTGCAGGTATTAGCGGTGCTCCCAATGGATTTGTGCATGGATCAGTTACTATTGATTTCTTGTGTACTCCTCTTGCTGGTATAACTTTAGACAATGCTTCATTATCTGACCTTGCTGACCCTTGTTCAGTGTCTCCGACTGCTCCAACTGCTACTACAAACTGTGGTACGATAGCTGGAATTCCGAATATTACTTTCCCAATGACGGGATCAGGAATAATTACTTGGACATTCGACGATGGTGTGAACCTTGCAACGCAAACGCAAAATGTAACAATTTCAGATACACAAAATCCTATTCCTGATGCGGCCAGCTTAAATGGTGCTTCTGGTCAATGCAGTGTTAGTGCACTTCCAGTTCCTACTGCAACAGATTGTGGTGGTGCAATTCAAGGTGTACCTGACGTAACTTTCCCATTAACAACACCCGGATTAACTGTAATCACGTGGAGTTATACAGATGGCTCTGGTAACACAGCTACTCAAACTCAGAATGTAAACATCAATGATGTAGCAGCTCCAAACCCTGATGTTGTAAGCTTGTCAGATTTAATGGAATGCTCAGGTTTCACACCTCCAACACCAACGGCAACTGATAACTGTGAAGGTGCAACTTCAGCAACTCCAGATGTTACTTTCCCAATTACTACAGGAGGTTTAACGGTTGTAACATGGACATATATTGATGGAAGTGGAAATACATCTTCACAAACTCAAAACATAACGATAACTGTGGTTAATACAACTGTAACGAGCGCGGCTGCAACAATCACAGCGGATGCGACTGGCGCAACTTACCAATGGATAGATTGCGATAACGGAAATGCTCCAATTGTTGGCGAAACAAATATTTCTTACACAGCTTCTGTAACTGGAAACTATGCGGTTGAAGTAACAGAGAATGGCTGCACTGACATGTCAGCTTGTACACTTATCGATTTCACTGGATTGGAAGATATTAATTCAAATAACTTTAAATTATATCCAAATCCAAACAATGGACAATTTGTAATCGATTTCCCAAATACACAGAATTATACTGTGACTGTATTTGATTTAACTGGTAAATTATTACTGAGTAAATCAAATGTGTCGAATTCTAAAAACACAATTGATGGAAGTCAATTGAAACCGGGAACGTATCAGATTAGAATTTCTGATAGCAACACGTCAATCGTTAAATCGGCAGTGGTGCTTTAGATTTAAATAAATTTAAGTAAAAGCTTCATCTCAGTTGAATTGAGATGAAGCTTTTTTTATGCTTATAAGTTGGTAATTTGTATCCTTCGAAATCAATTAAAATTCAAACCAGTCAAACCTTAACAAAGATGAAATTTATCCTAATCACGTTACTCGTTGAATTTGCCATTTCCAATGCATCTGCTCAAAATATTTATTACAAAGGATTTGAAATTGGAGAAATCTCTTGAAATGTGAAAAATGATATTCCAATCGGAACGTGAATTTTATCCAAATGAAGTTTATCTGCCCATGTCAATTCGAGGAAATTATTGACGTTATCAAAAAGAAAATTGAAATATTTAAACCAAAAAAGAAGCCCCAGATTTAGAAGAGTCCCGATGGTGAGAATGAGTCTCCGCCTTTCATTGGGATGGTTCATCATAACGCTGACGGCAAATTCAGAAGAATCGAAGCGATCATGATCACCACAATTTCCGACTCCCCCCAAGCTAGAAAAATAAACTTGCAAAAAGTAAAATCATATTTCTAATTCGAACAAGCATCGCAATACTTGCAATCAAAATGATTGGAAGAAATAGAAATAAGAATATGACGGAAGTGAGTATCATTAAGGCTTCAAATGTAAAGTGTTACCATAAAATAACCGCAACGGAGCATTCTTTATTTCATTTTAGTATTTTTAAGGGAACAACGACTTATAATGGCACTTCGAATCAAATCTTACGAGCAATATCAAATCGATTATCAAAAAAGCATTGAAAACCCTACTCAATTTTGGGAAGGAATTGCGAACACATTTACTTGGAAAAAGAAATGGGAGAACACACTAGACTGGGAGTTTACAACGCCCGATGTAAAATGGTTTGAAGGTGGAAGCTTGAACATTACCGAAAACATGTTGGATCGACACCTGAAAAAAAACGGTGATAAAGTTGCTTTCCATTGGGAACCAAACGATCCATGCGCTCCGAACAAAAGCATTACGTACAATGAACTTTACACTGAAGTTTGTAAAATGGCCAATGCGTTAAAATCGCTGGGCGTTGAGAAAGGCGACCGAATTTGCATTTACATGCCGATGACTTTGGAAGCTGTCGTTTCGATTATTGCATGTGCACGAATTGGCGCTGTTCACTCGATTGTATTCGCTGGATTTTCATCGAATGCACTTTCCGATAGAATCAATGATGCAAAAGCGAAGATTGTCATTACATCAGACGGATTGAACCGTGGCGCTAAACAAGTGGAGTTGAAAGGAATGGTTGACACTGCTCTTGAGACCTGTAAATCAATTGAACACGTCATTGTATTCAATTGTATCGATAGCGGTTCAAACATGCAAGAAGGACGAGATTTGAATTACCATGCTCTTATTGCGGACATGCCAGAACATTGTGAAGCGACAGAAATGCAAAGTGAAGATTTGTTATTTATTCTCTACACTTCAGGTTCAACGGGGAAACCGAAAGGCGTTGTACACACTTGCGGAGGTTATATGGTTTACACTTCGTATTCTTTCGAAAACGTTTTCCAGCATGAAGGTTCCGATGTATTTTGGTGTACCGCCGACATTGGATGGATTACAGGTCATTCTTACATCGTTTACGGTCCGCTTCTTTCGGGAGCAACGTCAATCCTATTCGAAGGCGTTCCAACTTATCCAGACTGCGGGCGTTTTTGGGCCATCTGCGAAAAATACAAAGTGAATCAATTCTATACCGCACCAACAGCTATTCGATCTTTAATGGGAGAAGGCTTGGACGTCGTGAACAAATATGATTTGAGCAACCTTAAAGTAATTGGATCCGTTGGAGAACCCATCAATGAAGAAGCTTGGCAATGGTATTTCGATAATATTGGAAAAGGAAATTGTCCTGTTGTTGATACATGGTGGCAAACCGAAACAGGTGGAATAATGCTATCCGGTCTTGGCGATTTATCACCGATGAAACCAACACATGCTGGATATCCACTTCCTGGAATTCAACCCGTACTTCTCGATGGAGACGGAAATATTATTGAAGAGAACGAACAGGAAGGCTATTTGTGCATTCGTTTTCCCTGGCCATCAATGATCAGAACGACTTACGGAGATCACGACCGCTGCAAGAACGTTTACTTTTCAAATTACAAAGGATATTATTTTACCGGAGATGGCGCCAAACGGGATGTGGATGGAATGTACAGAATAATTGGCCGTGTGGATGACGTCATAAACGTTTCTGGTCATCGATTTGGAACGGCGGAAATCGAGGACGCAATTAATACAAACGAACACGCCATTGAATCCGCTGTTGTTGGATATCCGCACGATATTAAAGGACAAGGAATTTACGCTTATGTTGTAGTAAATGCTGCAAACGAAACAGATCCCGAAGAAATGAGAAAATCACTGATAGAATCAGTTTCTCAAGGAATTGGGAAAATTGCGAAGCCAGATAAAATTCAAATTGTAACTGGACTTCCAAAAACGAGATCAGGAAAAATAATGAGACGGATTTTAAGAAAAATTGCCGAAGGTGAAAAAACAAATTTTGGAGATACGTCAACGCTACTTGATCCAGAGGTTGTTGAATTGATTGTGAAAGAATCCTTTTAATTATGAATTATACGAGCCAAGTTATTTTTGATGCGCCTATCGACAAAGTAGTTTTACTCTTTGACAATTCTGAAAATTTATCGAAGTGGCAAGAGGGATTTATTTCAATGACGCTCAAATCGCGTAAAGACAAGAAAACAGGAGCGAAATACGACATGAAATACAAAATAGACTTCAGTAGAATTTACTTCCTTCAATAATGTCAATTGTTATATAAGCAAACAACCGCATCATCATTAACGGGCCAATAATTTCGGCAACACTTATGATACTCGTGATTAATCCTTGAGGTTCACCCTGCTCCTCCTCTATCGTATTGTTGGACATAATCGCCTTTATAGCAGGACTTGCCAAACCGGTAAATGCATAAGGAATCATTAACGCACACAACATCCAACCTTCAGTTGCAAAGGCAATTCCGACCAAAGCAAGGACAAAAAGAGAAAATTGAGAAAGAAAAAAAGCAAAGAGAATTAAACTTTATTGATGAAATATAATAGGACGCCTTACAAGTAATTGGTACACCTTTTTGAACATCTATAAACCTTAAAAAAATAACAATTAAGTAATGGGTTAGAATTTATACTATTGATAAACTACTGATTCTTAAACAAAAAAGGAGTCTTGCAATGCAAGACTCCTTTTTTTGGCGGAGAATGTAGGATTCGAACCTACGGTACCTTGCGGTACGCTGGTTTTCAAGACCAGTGCGTTCGACCACTCTGCCAATTCTCCAGGCCAAAAGTACTGATACTTTAATTACTAGCAAGGCCTTTTTGTAGTTTTTTTTAGGTTTTTTTTATTCTATCAATTTTACATAACGTTAGTTTCGAATTCAGCTTATTTAACAGTTTAAAAACCACCTCTCAATCAACTAAATGACTCCTTTGCCCTAATAAAGAAGTGGTTTTTGTATTTTTATATAATCAAACATTAGAAAAATGAAAACTCTCGGAATTGCACTTGCGCTGCTATTGATCTCTTCTTCATCCTTCGGGCAAGATAAAAAATTACGCGCGTACCTCGATAATAAGCAATTTTACGCACCAGGAGTAGGGAATTATATGGAATTCAATCTCCAGTTTGTTGGATACTCGATGAACTATAATGGAGTTGAAGGAGGACTTATCGCCGACCTACTGGTCGAATCGATGATTGTGCAAGGAACTGACACGGTCAATTCTGATGCTTATCGATTATCATCTCCTTTAATGAGAGACAGTATCGTTGAAGATTTCTTTGATGTTCAGCGCTTCCAGTTGGATCCAGGAGAATACGAATATAGTATTCGATTAACGGATTTAAACAGTAAAAGCAAACCGCTTACAGCAACTACTATGATAGATGTTAGAGACTTGAGCGATGCAATTTCAATTTCAGATATTGAAGTCGCTGAGGTAGCTACCCTTGGTGACACCACTTCGGTTTTCTACAAATCAGGATACAACATTATCCCCCGACTTTCCACTTTTTATCCAAAGCAAATTAGCACACTTCCGATTTATTTCGAGATCTATAATTCGACTCAATTGGAAGATAATTCATTTCGATTAAAACAATCTATTATTGATGCGAATACAGGAATTGAATTAACGGACAACATTGTATATACCGATCACGCTGTAGCAGAGGTTGTTCCTGTTTTTAGAAAAATTCACTTGGAAAAATTATTGACGGGAACATATATGTTGAAATTCACAATCGTAAATATTAATGACATTGAGCTTTCGTCTCAGACCTACGAGTTTGAAAGAAGCAATGACAGGACCATTGATCTATCATTGGCTGGAGCAATCCTAGATCCCGCATTTCAAGAAAGTATTACAGACGATAGTTTATTGTATTATTTGGAATGCATCATTCCAATTGCGGGAGCAAGCGAAGTTCGATCAATCATGGAAATTGCCAAATCAAGAGATAAGGACCGTGCTAGAAAATACATTCAAACATTCTGGACGACAATTGCACCTCAGAATCCTTATGAAAAATGGATAAAGTACAAATTACAAGTTCAATGGGTTGAAACGGTTTACGCAAATAACTTCCAAGAAGGATATGAAACTGACCGTGGACGTGTTTACCTTCAATATGGCCAACCAGATAATATTGCAGCGCGCGAGGTATCGACATCTGAATATCCTTATGAAATATGGAGGTACAACAAAATTGGAGTATTCAGTAACAAACGTTTTGTTTTCTATAATCCAGATTTAGTGAACAACGCGTATCGTTTGTTGCATTCTGATATGATTGGTGAATTGAAAAATCAAGGTTGGCCACAAGAACTTTCAAAACGAAACACTCGAAATGGTGGTGTTGACAATCCAAACTCCAACGTTATTGATAAGTGGGGTGAAAATGCCTTGGACGACTTCGGACAATAGCCGATATTCTTTAATAAATAGTACATTTGGATTCGCATGAATGACCTAGCTGTTGTTATACTGAATTGGAATGGAGTTGGCTTTTTTGAAAAGTTTCTCGACAAAGTGGTGCGCTTTTCTGGCGATGCTAAAATTGTTGTCGCTGATAATGCTTCCACCGACTCATCAATAAAGTACGTTCAAGCGAATTTCCCAAACATTAAAATCATTCAAAACCCTAAAAACGATGGGTTTGCAAAAGGATACAATGACGCTTTGCATCATGTTGATTCGAAATTCTATATGCTTTTGAATAGTGACATCGAGGTTACCGAGAATTGGTTGGTTCCTCTGTATGATATAATGAAAGATGAATCTATTGCGGGTTGTCAACCTAAAATTCTTTCGCATTCAAATAAAGATACTTTTGAACATGCTGGGGCTTCAGGAGGATTTATTGATAAAAATTACTTTCCATTCTGTAGAGGACGTTTGTTCAATTCAATTGAAAAGGACGAAGGCCAATTTGACAACACATTAGAAGTCTTTTGGGCAACAGGAGCGGCTTTAATGATTCGCGCTGAACTTTATCACAAAGTAAATGGTTTCGACGCAGAATTCTTCGCCCACATGGAGGAGATTGACTTGTGTTGGCGCTTGAAAAAGCAAAACTATAAGTTCTTTGTCGTGCCCGCTTCAACTGTATATCACGTTGGTGGTGGCACTTTACCCTATTCTTCACCAAGAAAAACGTATTTGAATTTTAGAAACAATCTGATGATGTTGATTAAAAACCATCAGGGAATTCTTTTCTCGAAATTAATAGTTCGAATGTTACTGGATGGTATTGCCGGTGGAATCTTCCTTTTAAAAGGTGAATTTGGGAATTTCTGGGCCGTAATTAAAGCACATTTTTATATCTACGGACACTTTGGTATGCTCTTAAGAAAAAGAAAAGAGGTAAAGAAAATGGCAACAGAATTCAATGCTACTGGCTACTTTGGTGGAAATATTATCTGGAATTACTTTGCAAAAGGCGTTAAATCCTTCTCAGGATTAAATCAACGCTTGTTCAGATAATCTGAACAAAAATCGATGGCCAAGTCATAAGAAGACAGGCCAAATCCAAAAATACAACCAATTGCAACGGGCGAAATTAAAGACGTATGTCTGAACGCTTCTCGATCGGCTATGTTGCTAATATGCACTTCAATAACGGAAACTTTAATCGCCTTCACACAATCGTGGATCGCAACACTCGTATGTGTATAACCACCCGCGTTTAAAACAATAGCATCGTGTTTCGATGATTGCAAAGCATCAATGATCTCACCTTCAATATTGGATTGGAAATATTCAAGTTCTACTGATTTTTGAGATTTCAATCGCTCAAAATAGGAAGTGAATGATTCATTCCCATATATTTGTTCTTCACGTTGACCTAACAAATTTAAGTTAGGTCCATTAACAATTAAAAGTCTCATAATTTGTCTAGTTGGAACAGCTATATTAAGGATTTTGTTTCATTTCTAAAAATAGAAAGAAGTTTGGCGGACAATTCTGTTTTCGCCTATCAAAATGATGTTTTAAAGTTACGTGACTTTGCCATCGCCGAAAAACTGGAAGTTAAAGACATTCGATACGATCATTTAAATCTATTCATTAAGGAATTATACGACCTTGGATTGAGCGCTCGCAGTCAGGCCAGAATCATAAGTGGCGTTAAACAATTCTTCCATTACTTGTTGCTTGAAAAGGAGTTAGAGTCAGATCCAAGTGAACTTTTGGAAATGCCGAGAATTGGAAGAAAACTGCCTGAAGTTCTCACAATCGAAGAAATTGATTTACTTATTGCGACCATTGATCTCAGTACAAATGAAGGACACAGAAACAAGGCCATTTTGGAAACACTCTACAGTTGCGGGCTTCGTGTTACAGAATTGGTCAATTTAAGATTTGAGGAAATCTTTTTCGATGAAGGATTTATTCGCGTGATTGGTAAGGGAAACAAACAACGTTTAGTTCCTGTAAGCCCTTCCGTTCAAAAAGAGATTGGCATTTACAACGAAGGTTTTCGACGGCATCAAAGTATAAAATCTGGAAATGAAAGTTTCGTTTTCTTAAACAGACGGGGAGCAAAATTGACGCGGGTTATGATTTTTACGATAATTAAAAACTTGGCTGAACGTGCTGGAATTAAAAAGAACATTTCGCCACACACCTTTCGTCATTCCTTTGCAACCCACTTATTGGAAGGCGGTGCGAATTTGCGTGCAATTCAAGAAATGCTCGGCCATGAATCGATAACTACAACTGAAATTTATACGCATTTAGATCAGCATTTTTTGCGGGAAGCAATTATTTCGTTTCATCCGAGGAGTCAGGAATAATGATCTTTGCGAGAATTGGATATAATATTGAGTAAATTTAACTGAAATGACAATTAAAGATGCTTCAGAACTAAGAGAGATTTCTGATTTCCCCAGTGGAAGAGCCAAAGACAAAGTTTTGACGTCATTGTGCAAAAGCATTTATGCGCTCGAAATTATGGAATACAGATTCAATGACTAACTCAGAAGACTTCCCAACAATGGGCTTGATGCTCAAAAATCAACTAGGAACAGAAGGAGATTCTGAAACGAGGGCGGCTATGCTTGAACGCTATAAAAAAAACATCTAATTGATTCGGAATTGCCTTGCCATATTGTTCCTACTTCTTTCGCTACCCATTTGGTGTCAAAGTAACTTAGGAATCGAATTCCGCGTAAGTGAAGAGATTAAAGACGTTATTTTAAATCACCAATTTCATCATGCCAAGCGACTTAAAATTGAGTTTGAGGACTCAGAGGGTAATGTTCATGCCATGAAAATTAAATTCAAAACGGACTCAACGTTTATTTTCAAGAGCAAAAAACACAAAACTGAAAACGTAATCAGAGGAAATGAAATTTTAAATATTAATGGCTACCGAATTCGATTGGCCACCCAAAAACTTCCAGAAAATCAGGTTTTAGTGAGTACTAAAGAAAACGGACAAACCAAGAATAGCTTGTATTACGTTACTCGATCTGATTCGGTTCTATTCTCTGTTCAAACCGAAAAAGTGGACACTCTTGAGAATTCTACAACCTCAATTACAAAGTACCGAAGAAATGGAAAGTGGGCAGGCAACAAAATGGTTGTAACAAAGATTTCGGAGGATTTAATCCATACGAGATACTACTCCCTAATTGACGACAAATGGGAGCTTAGTCAAAATCAAATGGAAATTATATTGAGGTCACAAACTGAGTTTAGTAGAACCAAAATTGTAATGACAAAAGGGGTTTCCTACTTCATCCCAGAAAAAGATTCAAAGGTGCCTTACACGATCAACTCAGAACGAAAATCAATTCTACACTATGATGAAAAAGGAGTCATCGAAGCCGTTGTGATTGTAAAAAAAGATCATGAAAATAATTTTGGCCGAAAAAATATTGAGTACTTAATACTTTATCCGAGCTTCTAGTGACTAAAGAACTACGATTAGTTCCATTAGAATTCTGATTTAGTTAACAACGTCCCCATACAAATCGTAATGATCTGCACTTGTAATCTTAACCGAAGCAAAATCACCTAGACGAACGTATTCGTTTTCTTTTTTGACAAGAACCTCGTTGTCAACTTCTGGTGAATCAAACTCAGTACGGCCAATGAAATAATCACCTTCAACCTTATCGAAAAGAACTTTGTACGTCTCACCTATTTTCTCTTGGTTGAGTTCGTAGCTAATTCCAGATTGCAGTTCCATGATCATATCAGCGCGCTCCTTCTTAATATCTTCAGGAACATCGTCTTCTACGTTGAAAGCGTGTGTGTTTTCTTCATGAGAATATGTAAAGATACCCAAACGATCAAATCTTGAGCGTTCCACCCAGTCATACATTTCTTGGAAATCTTCTTCTGTTTCTCCCGGATAACCAGAAATTAACGTTGTTCGAATTGCGATCCCAGGAACCTGAGTTCTCATTTCTGCGATTAAAGCTTCCGTCTTTTCTCTAGTGATTCCTCTTCGCATTGCTTTCAACATTTTCGTCGATCCGTGTTGAAGTGGAATGTCTAGGTAATTGCAAATATTATCTCTTTCATTCATTACTTTCAAAACATCCATTGGGAATCCCGCTGGGAAAGCATAATGCAATTTGATCCATTCAATTCCTTCCACATCTGAAAGTTTCTCAAGCAATTCGGCAAGATTACGTTTTTTGTAAATATCCAATCCGTAATACGTTAAGTCTTGGGCAATCAGCATCAATTCTTTAACACCTTTTGCGGCAAGTCCTTTTGCTTGTGCCACTAAATCTTCCATTGGAGTTGAAACGTGCTTTCCTCTCATTAATGGAATTGCACAGAACGAACAAGGGCGATCGCATCCTTCAGCAATTTTGAAATAAGCATAATGAGAAGGTGTTGTTAACAATCGCTCACCAACCAATTCATGCTTGTAATCTGCTTTTAACGTTTTGAGTAAACGCGGTAACTCTCTAGTCCCGAAAAAGGCATCCACTTCTGGAATTTCCTTTTCCAAATCATCTCTGTAACGTTCAGAAAGACAACCTGTAACATAGACTTTATGTACAGACCCTTCCTTTTTGGCATCTGCATATCTTAAGATTGTATCTATCGACTCTTGCTTTGCGTTATCGATAAAACCACAAGTATTGATAATTACAATTTCGGAATCATCTTGCTGTGCCTCGTGTTCTACATCAAATTTATTCGCCTTCAGTTGAGCCATTAAGACTTCCGAATCGAAAATATTTTTTGAACACCCTAAGGTTACTACATTTACCTTGTTTTTCTTAAGCGTCTTTGTTTTCATGCCGCAAAGATAAGTTATTATTCGATTGTATGCTGAAATCTCTTACTTGCTTAGGCATAGAAATGAAAAATGCCTCTCCAATTGAATTGAAGAGGCATTTAGTTATTGAGCAATCCACAATCTTTCTATACTTAAAGCACACCGTATAAAAACCTCTACAAAATTCAATTAAAAATCGATCACTGATTCTTCAATACCTGTTTCTCTCGATCGTATTCGCATCGCGCGGCAGCTAATTAACTTACAGAAAAAAAGAGCATTTCTTTGAAAATCAACCAATAAGAATCGTTCTTTAAATCGATTCGTTTGCTCCTGTAAAAAGTCTATAACATCCCATGTTTTAAATTTTGAAGGATGAATAAAGGTGCGTTAAAGTGTCGAATCAAACGTAGTTGATTTATTTTCGAAAGTGAATCTCACGTTTACCTAAAGTATAGGGGCGCATGTGCTCTTTATTAAAACAAATACTGCCTACATGAGCAGACTTACTGGGCCAATGAAGAATTAAACACTCCATAGTTCATTTAATTTATTGTTTCATTAAAAAACAAACATGTGATTTATTAAATTTGTTCTATGGATATAAGAAAGCACATCGAAGTTTGTTTTACGCCAGGTGAGTATGAGTACTTCAAAGGAGAATACGATATTGTTGTCGTTATTGATGTTCTAAGAGCGACATCGGCAATTTGCGCAGCTTTCGACAATGGCGTAAAATCGATAATTCCCGTTGCGACCATTGAGGAAGCTAAGGCATATCAGGACAAAGGGTATCTTGTCGGTGCAGAACGCATGGGACAAATTGTGGAAGGATTTGACTTTGGAAACTCTCCTTATTCTTACATGAAAGATGAATTAAAAGGCAAGGAAGTTGTTCTTTCTACAACGAATGGAACACGTGCTTTGGCAATGGCCAGTGATGCTCCAACCGTTGTTGTTGGTTCTCTTTTAAACTTGGATGTTCTTTGCAAATGGCTTGAAGAGCAAAACAAAAACACATTATGTCTTTGTTCCGGTTGGCAAGATAAATTCAATCTTGAAGACACAATTTGTGCAGGTGCGATTTCAGATTATCTTTTGGGAACTGGAAAATTCACATCGGATGAAGATTCTTCGATTGCTGCTAAATATTTGTACATATCGGCATGGGATAATCCATTGGGCTATCTGAAATCAAGTTCTCACAGAAGAAGATTGAAAAATTTAAACCTCAACGAGGATATCAAATATTGCTTAACACCCAATACGTCGAAAGTTATTCCGATATTGAAAGATGGTAAACTTGTTAAAATTTAGAACAGTACTTCTTTTGCTGCTACCATTGCTTCTTGCAGTCAGCATGAGTAGTGAGAACATGCGAAAAGAACTGAACTCATCGAGTAATAAATGGGGGTTTTTCGGTCACAAACGGATTAATCGTGTTGCCACATTCACCCTTCCTCCTGAAATGTTTGGATTCTTCAAAGAACATTTGGAATACCTTACTGAGCATGCGGTAGACCCTGACAAAAGAAGATACGCTGTTGATGGAGAAGCGCAGCGGCATTATATTGATATTGATCATTACATAAAGCCGGGCGAAGATCCATTTGCTGTTGTTCCTAAAAAATGGGATGATGCAATCGAAAAATTTACGGAAGATACCTTGCAAGCCTATGGAATTGTTCCATGGCATATAAAAGTTATGAAGTACAGACTTCAAAGAGCTTTTGAAAGCAAAAACGTTGATTTGATCTTAAAGTATTCTGCGGACATCGGGCACTATATTGGTGATGCGCATGTTCCGCTTCACACGACGGAAAATTACAACGGTCAAATGACCAATCAAAAAGGAATTCATGGCCTTTGGGAAAGCAGACTCGTTGAAATTAACAGTGAAGATTACGATTACTTTATTGGCAAAGCACAATACATTGATAATATCGAAGACTTTATCTGGGACGCCGTTAAAGCGTCGCACTTAGCTGTTGATTCAGTTTTTAAACTTGAATTAGAAGTAACTGCAGATATGGATCCAGACGCCAAATACAGCTTTGAGCAAAGAGGAAATGCAACAGTTGCTGTCTACTCGTATGAATTTTCGCAGGAATACCACCGCAGAATGAATGGAATGGTTGAACGCAGATTGAGATCGGCAATTTTAGCCGTAGGATCTATATGGTATACTGCTTGGGTTGATGCTGGACAACCAAGCTTGGCGGATTTACAAAACACACCACCTTCCGCTGAATTACTGGAGGAAATGAAAGTTCTTGATGCTAATTTCAATTCTGGCAAGCATAAAGGCCGGATCTGTGATTAGATTTTATTGAGAATAATTTGAACAAAAGATAACCGATAGTGATCTTTCCAAGCAGAAGCCCGAGTGGTGTGAAGGTGCGGTTAGTATTAATCCATTATTCATTGTTATCCAACGCTAAGAGTTCTTTTTGCCCACTGATACATTTAGTATGTAATTTTGCATCGATTAATTCACAAGTTGTATCAATTAAATTTACTTCTAAATTATTATCATTTTCATGAAGAAAGACAACCCAATGTCCATCATTATAAAAGAAATTTGAGTTTTTCTTTACGGATTGAATTTTGTTAAATGGTACAATTCTTTTCAATTTCAAAAATGGTTTTATTGATTTTTACTGAATAATTATTTCGCTTTCAGTTATAATTAATTCATCAAAGTGTCCGGCGATAATTATAAAGTTGAAACGCAAGATCTTATTAAAAATTTTTTGGGCGTAATCCCTTCAAAATGAGTCAATGTATAAGTTAATAACAATCCGAATCCTGAAGTAAACGCAATACGTTTTATCCATTTTTCAACAGATTAGAAATTATTGGTCTGGTATACTGTGCGAATAATTATTATTAAAACACTTATGGCAATCCCACAAAGTGTTCTTTGTGCGTTATCTTTCCGTCCTTTTCAAAAAAGACAACATACGGCCCTTTTGTTTCTATTTTGGATAGTACTCCTGTCGGTTTAATTTCAATGTGAACAATATTCCTTTCTGCGTAAACCACAATCATTGGATCATAAGTATCGGAGATTAAATAAACAACCTCATTCGCTTTGGCTTCCTTTTTAATCCTCTTTCCGATCTTCATACTCACGTCGTAACGTTCGCCACTTAATGAAATATCACCCGGTGGATTAATATAAAAATAAGCTCCAATCGAAACGGCGAGAACTGCAGTTACAACCCCATACTTGAGCTGATCGGAATAACTCTCAAGTAAAAAGGCCAATCCAATAGAAAGGACGCAACTCGCATACAATGTAGTAAAATCATGTCCCGAGTAATTCAACAACGCCAAATGAAGAATTAAAATTGGAGACAATGCAAACGCTAAAAAATCAGAGATTTCTCGTGACTTCTCTAGAGAATTTTTGAACCTCAACCCAAATAGAAGCAGAACAGCCAAGATTAGAGAAATATAATTCGAACCGTAATTAACCAGGATAGCTCCAATTTCACTGAATTTCGTTTCAATAACGCCTCCAGACCTCCCTCCCATTCCACTTCCTCGAACATGTAATCGTTGAGTTAGATGCTCTAAAAAGGCTTCACTTCCATTGATTGAACTGTATTGAAAATAGACCAAAGCTAGAGCCATAATCGATGTCAGGGAACTATAAAGTGCGAATTGAATCCCCTTTTGTTCTCTCCAAATCGTGATACCACCAATGAAACATGTAAAAGCGAAAAACAGACCCAACCAAGATGTGTAAATCATCAAAAGCAAGTTGATTGCAAATAGAATCCGCCAACTGTTACTTGAAGGGAATTTCAAACATTTCTGCCCGAGAAGAACCCCAGCGACAAAGAAGAAATGAACGAGCATATCGCTCATGTACGTATTCATCTGAAACCAAAGGACTGCGGGAGAAAAAACGTAGAGAATGAACGCCAACAATGCCGTTTTCTCAAGACCCGATCGTGCCCTGTTTGGCTTCATAGAAACAACAATCAAATAGATACATATCGCCGTAAGAAAATTGATAAATAAATGAAAAACCTGCAATCCAAAAACGGATGGTTTTACACGCAGCGCTTTGAAAACAAAGTGAGGTATGATATAAGCCAGTGGCGGATGAGAAACGTAATAATAATTCCCTTTCGCATCCATCATTCCGTCCGAAGCACTCGCATGGTTGTTGATGAATTTGTTTGCATCGCCTTTATAATTCATGGCAGGTACAAAATTGAATGCTACTCCTCCTTCTTGATCCCAAACTTGAAGAACACGAAGAGATACTGCCGTTACAAACTCGTGGTGTTTCGATAAGGGCCGGTCCATATTTGTGATTCGCATTGCCACTGAAGCTGAAAAAATCAACAACAAAACAAGAAACGACTTCCAATTTAGATTTAGTCCTTTAAGAATCATTTCTTCTTTTTCTTGCAACGGCCATTGGATTGAAATCTAAGGCTTTTTGAATCCAAAATTCGAGATCAGATTGAAAATCTACTCCCTCTGGGGCAATATAGATATAACCTTTCATTGGGCGTTTTGTGAAATCCATCGATCTGCCTCCTTCTGGTTCGATTAATTCTTCATAAGCATATACTCCAAAACGGGCCATTAAATCACTTTTAATGATTCCGAAATACATTTTATCATCGATCATATAGCAAAGGCCTCCCATCATTTTTTTGAGCATCGAATTGAATCTGAAGTTCGCTTAAAACGTTATTTATCCGTTCCTCCGAGTATTCGTCGTATGCCACGGATTAAATATAGATAAATCACTGGCAATCCTTAGATTTGCATCAAACAATTTGCTCAATGATTGAAGTTTCAGATTTAAAAAAGGAATTTATTCTTTCCAGACAACAACGCAAAGAACTCAACACCAAAGATAATAAGGCTGTCGCTGTTGACGGGATAAGCTTCAAATGCGAACCGGGAAGAGTGTTTTCGTTACTGGGCCCAAACGGAGCTGGAAAAACGACAACACTTCGAATGCTTTCAACAATATTTAAACCAACTTCAGGTTCAATTAATATTGCTGGAATTGATGCCATTGCAAATCCGCAAGAAGCACGAAGAAAAATCGGTTTCTTAACAGGTTCAACAGGACTTTACGCAAGATTGACGCCGGATGAGGTCATTAAATACTTCGCTGATTTGTACGGCATTTCTAAATCTGATTTTGAAGAACGGAAAGATCGATTGTACACGCTGCTCGATATGCACGACTTCAAAGGGAAAAGAATTGGAAAACTGTCGACTGGGATGAAACAAAAAGTTTCGATTTGCAGAACGATGATTCACGATCCAGAAGTAGTTGTATTTGATGAACCTACAAGTGGATTGGATGTGATTACAGCTGAAAATATCATCAAATTAATTCGCGACTGTAAGGACGAGGGAAAAACAGTCATCTTTTCAAGTCACATTATGAGTGAAGTTGATTTACTCTGCGACGATATGGCAATTATCCACAAAGGAAAAATGTTATTCGACGGAACGATGGATGAATTTAAAGGTCAAATGCAAGCAGAAAACTTGACGGCTGAATTTATCCGAATAGTTAATGCATCCTCTCAACTTAAAGAAGCTTAATCATGATATTTACAATATTCAAAAAGGAATTAAAGGATACGCTTCGTGACAAACGAACGCTCATAATGATGTTGGTGATTCCAATTCTAATTTTCCCTATTATCCTTAACATATTTGTTGGAATTTCATCTTCATTCTCTGAAGAGGCGGCCCAAAAAACAGTAAAAATTGGTGTTGTTGGAAAAAAAGACAATTACGTTGTAAATCAATTGGAGGCCCTTCCCAACGAAATGGGAAAAAAGGAACTCGTCTTTTACAAGGATACTTTAGATATGATTGAAGCAATCGAATTGGATTCAATTCAAATCGGAATGTACTTCGTGTCAGATTTCCCAAAATACATGGAGGCCAAATCTCCAGCTCCAATTGCGGTTTATTTCAATGCCACAGATATGGGAATGAAAGGCCGTGCGGAATTGTATATGAGCACTATTGAAGGCATTGCAACTCAAGAACGTTACATCGCTATGGATCTTGTTGAATCCGAACTAAGACCGCTTGAAACGAGCTATAACAATATAGCTTCCAACAAAGAAATGATAGGGAAATTGGCCGGTGGTATTTTACCTTACATTTTCATTGCCTTTGGGTTTATTGGTTGTATGTATCCTGCAATCGACTTATTTACAGGAGAAAAAGAACGTGGAACGATTGAAACCTTATTGACAACACCTGTATTGAGATGGCAAATTTTATTCGGTAAAATGGGAGTTGTTGTACTCTCAGGATTACTAGCCGCCTCCTGTGCCCTGCTCGGTCTCTTCTTGTCCATCGAAGTTTTAGACATTGTCGATAATCAAGAATTATTGGATGTGATTCACAGCATTTTGAATTTCAAATTCATCTTGCTCTTGTACGCATTGTTGCTTCCTTTAACAGTCTTCTTTGCGGGTGTTATGATTCCAATTGCTGTTTACGCGAAAAGCTTCAAAGAGGCTCAAAGTATCATTACACCTTTGAATATTGTGATGGTTTTACCCGCGATGGTTGGATTCTTCCCTGGTGTAGAATTGAACGCAACAACGGCTTCAATACCTGTTGTCAACGTTGTTTTAGCGACAAAAGAACTTATTGCAGGAACGCTGGATATTGGTTTATTATTGCTGAGTTTCAGTGTAATGATAGGACTTGCTGTAATAGCAGTTGTAATTTCCTACAAGCGTTTTGATAAGGAAACAAATGTGATCATGTAATGATAAAATCAATCATATTCATATCGGCATTCCTTTTGTGTATATCGACAACGAGCGCTCAGCGGGTGCGAACAGTATTCACTGGTGATTTTTCAAATTGGACGTACAACAACTATTCATTCCGGACTGGTTTTCAAAATGATTGGGACAATTGGACGTGCGGATCGACAACAATAAGAACGACTTTTAGTAACGATTGGGACAGCTGGGAAATAGGAGATGTAACATTGAGAACATCCTTCCCAAATGATTTCAACAATTGGGAAATCAGAGGTTACGATAAAACGATCAAGATCAAGACAACATTCATAAATGATAATGAGCGCTGGGATGTTTCGGGTGAAATAGACGGAACAGTCAGAACAGTTTTCTCCAACAATTTCGAACAATGGGCCTTTGATTTGGACATGACTGGATTGGAAGAGGATTTACAAATAGCAATAATTTTTGTTGCTATTTATACAAGTTTCAAAGATCAACATTGATATTAATCATGAGTATCTAGTGGGAAATAAGAGATATACAATATTGAAAAGAGATTATCGAGTGGCAATCCCTTTTTTTATGGATTGACGCGGTTTTATTGAGAAGTAACGTTTATATTTGCACCACCAATCGCTTGGGTGGTAAACATCCAAGGATCACTTTTAATACCCGGGTGGCGGAATTGGTAGACGTGCACGCTTGAGGGGCGTGTGTCCTAGGACGTGTGGGTTCGACTCCCATTCCGGGTACAGAGCGGGACAAGTTCAAATTTTTAGAGCTTGTCTCGTTTTCTTTTTTTTGATACATCCCTTTGTAATAGATCGTTTCCGAGGTCTTCGATAGCTCTAACAAATCTTATTTATGTTTCGTCACTCGTTTTATGGATTCTGTATTTCCTGCCCTTACTAGACTCAATATTTTTTGCTCTTCCTTACTAATATTGAGAACGTTTTCAAGTGACTTCAAATCATATAAACTTTCTCTTGCAACAAATTCTGAAATAATATAATTCAATGGGATGCTGATATAAGGTGCATTCAAAACCGAAGAGGAAACAAAAGTATCTAGTACTGGACTTTCATCCATAACTATACAATTGCCATCTTTTGAAATCAGAATATGAACATCGCTCTTCAAAATGATTGTGCTATAAATCAATTGAGCTAAGTTTGTATTTAACAAGTTCATTTCAGCCCCTTTCAAAGTAACACCAATTTCTTTAATTACTAATTCATCATCTTCGAAAATATCAACTATGAGACCTAGAAGATCAAATTCTTTTAGTAAGGTATCCTTGAGAATAACAATTGATGGAAGCGGCAAACCAAAATCACGAAGCTCATTAACCAACCTCAACCAAACATACTCTACTCCATTGTACTTTCGACGGTATTTACTTTTGCGCTCTTTTAAGATTACTTTGACGAACTTCTAAATTGATATTGCAATGTAAAATAGGCTCCAATTCCGTCAGATGGGAGTATTCCTGGTCCTGGATATCCAGAAGCCCGACGGGTAAAATAAGACGCATTCGTCAGATTATTAACGCTCAATTCGAATTGGAAACGCTTTTTCATTGTATATCTCGCTGAAAAATCCATAACGAAATAAGACGGTATCAATCCAATAACGGCATCTCCTGATGGAATTACAGAATTAGACGCATCCGAAAATTGTTGAGAATTATAAGAGCCTTGAAGCTGAAAACTCCATCCTTCATAACGATACTTTATACCCGATTTGAAGATGAACGAGCTAACGTATTCTACTTTTTTATCTATAAAATTTGCTTCTTTTGAACGAATGTAATTTGCATTAATGAACGCTCCATTGACGAATAAAGATAGAGAGTGTTTCGAGGAATCATTTCGCATTTTGATGAAATCAATTTCTGTAAACACCTCCACCCCATAATTCTGAGCATCTCCAATATTTGTTCTTTCCTTTTGTACTGTGCCCGCTTTAGGCGCAAGACCTATTTTATCGCCATAAAATATGTAGAAGCCTGCTATGTCATAGATTAAATAATCCTTGTGCAATCCTCTAAAACCAATTTCAGATGTATAACCGTATTCATCTTTAATCAAGCTGTCTACAACAATGTTTGGATTCGAAATTCGAATATCAGTGAAGTTGATTGCACGGTAATTTTGCGTGAAATTCGCATAGGTTTTTGCTCGTTTTCCTAAACGGTAAGCCGCACCTCCTCCAAACAATGGAACAACACGCTTTACGCTTTTAGAGTCCGAATTATTGATAATTGCAATAGTGTCATTATTAATTGGATGAATAACATATTGCTTATAATATCCTTCTGAACTACTGCTGATATTTTCAAATCGTGCTCCAAAATTAAAAGTCCATCGTTTACCAAGGAAAAAGATATTCTCTGCAAATCCCGCTATATTTTCAGAAGGGAAACTGTAAGATGAATTCTCTAAATCATCACTGTTTTGAAAATTGAAATCAGCTTGATCTCCATCGGTTGCCAACCCCTGTTCTGCTGTTGAGTTCCCCTGATAATATCTTCCACCAACTAAAAATGCTCCTCTAAAGTCAATTTTACTGGTGTCCTTGAAAATTGAATACCGTCTTAAATAACGAGCTTCAATACCTGCATTCTGAAATTTACCAGAAATCATGTCACGCACATCATTGTGATCTGCTTGTGTAATTTTACCTAAAAATCCTAGCGTGTTTCTTGCCGACTTCATTCCAAAAGCCCTTACGTTAAAATGAGCTTTGTTCGAAAACTTCTGATCGTAGTGCAATGCAAGAATATTCCAATCCACATTGAACCAATTCCGATCTCGTAAGCTCACTTTAGGATCAGCGTTGAACTGCAAATCAGTTAAGCCTCCTGCCTGATGTGCAAGATAATCCATATGCGTATATTCCAATCGAAGCTTAATATTTTCGGTTACGTAATATCCCGCTTGGGCAAACAATTGTTGTTGATTGAACTCGCTATTATCTCTGTACCCATTACCACGCTTGTGTTGATAATACACTTGGTAAGAGAATCGGTTAACGCTTCCTGCAATCCTATTGAAAGAACCTAAATACCCATATGTTCCCGCGGTATTTCGAGTTGTAAATTCAAAAGGAGAATTCACAGGCGGATCTTTAATAACAAAATTTAAAAGTCCTCCGAATTGTGTTCCAAATTGAAGTGATGCAGAACCGCGAATAATTTCAATAGATTTTAACGCTTCAATAGGTGGCGTATAGTAACTCTCAGGATAACCCAAAGCATCTGCACTAATGTCATAACCATTTTGGCGTGTATTAAAGTTAGCCGCTCTGTTCGGGCTTAAACCTCTACCTCCAATTCCAATTTGAATACCAGAGCCGTCACTTTCCCAAATATTTAGCCCAGGTACTTTTGCGAATATCTCTCTTGGGTTTGCAGTTGATTTAGCTCCATTTAACTTGGACAACTCTATCATCGTATTTGTTCCTGTTGTAATCTGAACCCCTCTAATTGGCGGTAAATACCCCACGTCAAAATCTGCCAAACGATTACGAATAACGTGGGCTTCTCCTATTATTTGAACAGGATTAAGAAGTACAACTTCGAAACTATTGTTCTCAAGATCTTCCTGCGAAATAATTAGCGTTGTTGTGTCAAATCCACGTGAATAAAAGTAAATAGTATCGTTGGGACTCGCTTTGATTTTAAAGATTCCTTTTGTATTACTCAACTTGAACAACCCTTTGGTCGTATTATTTAACTTTACAGACGGAATTGTTTCCTTATCAGCATCAATAATTGATCCCTGCAAATGCTGTGCTTTGACAACAAAAACACATAAAACTGAAAGTATAAGGATTACTAATTTCATTTCTTAAAGGGCTCGACCCAATTTCTATGTTTTAAATCATACTTCAATGTCGTGAGATCGTGTTTCTTATCTACAAACAATTGCGATCTTCTTCCGTTTAGGCTGACATATATCCGGGCGTGAATTTCAGGGTTATTAATCTTAAAATGACTATTCCCATAGTGCAATGTCTTTCCATCATAGTGATTTTTAAGAATCTGAGCATATTGCAATATCATATCTGGCTGGGTCGCCATTTGATCTTCTTGAGTTCGCGTTAAAAATTTGGCATTGTTGATTTCAGATTCTCTCCCTGTCTTAGAGTCTACAAGGTAAAATGTTGCATACCCTTCTTTGTGCATTAACATGACCCTCCAAGAGAATCGGTACCCTTCTTCATTCCAAAATAAATCTCCTGAATAAAGCACATAACGAAACGGTACGAGTAATTGAATGACAACGTACAACGAGACAAAATACAACGTCAATTTTCGCTTATCGATAGACTTCACATCTTCAACAACTAATGCTGACTGCTTAAATAGTTTCAAAAACCAGTTGAGTACTATTTCATGAAATTCAATGGAAAAGAAGATTATTGTGCTAAAAATCATCACCCATGGAAACACGCCGATAGGGAATAAACACCAGGTAATGAAGTGAAATACCACCACGAAAACATAAGCGTATTTTCTGTATTTTCTACCTAACAAAAAGAACACAATAAATAGGTCATAACCACATCCAAACCAACTAAACACATAGGCCACCCATTCTTCTTGAAGCAAACCTCCAACAACAGGAATATTATGATGTGCCTGCAGCCAAGTCTTTAAGGGCTGTGCATCTAACAGCCAATCGCTATTTAACTTTGCAATTCCCGCAAAGATATAGACGACCGCTAATTGAAATTTTAAGATTCCTATATGCCATTGTTGCGTTGTAGTTCGTTTTATTCGAGTCCAGAGCATAGCGTCTATTGAAAAGTATCGATTGGCAGGAACCAATACCATTAAAAAACTCATTAGGCTTACGAAATAGTAATGATTTAGATAATTTGTCTTATCCAGTAACTCGACATAGGTAAAGCAGATAAAAAAAACGAATGCACTATAGCGATACAAGAAGCCAACAATGATAAAAATGGAGGCTACAATCATTAGGACAAATGGAATGTACATTAGACTTCCTTCAAGAGGATTTACCCACTCAAACCCATAATATCCGAAATGATATTGCGGATCAATATATAATTGTTGAACCCATCCTTTGTAAAGAAAACGTGAAATGCCAAAAAGCATCAAAGCCCCAAAAATTATTCTAAAAATAATTAGTGGAGCTATGCTTGTATTTTTATAAATCGAATCTGTTTTGGACACCAAAGAGCTAATCCCCATCATTGTCTTGATATGTAATCAAAACTCCAAAAGCAGAAGTCATATCTGTTTTAAGATTAACCACCTGCTGTTGAATTAAATTATACAATTCATCTAGCTCAGATTGATTTGACGCCATTTCAATTTCAAAACTGTTTTGAAAAGAATCAATCTTTGCAATGATAGAATTGAACTTTGAATTTATATCATTAGCTAAATCAGAACGTTCCAGGTGAATTAGATACTCATGAAAACCAACTCCTGAACCCGATGATGAATTGATGTCTCCATTATATAATCCTTGAAGGCTAATCATACTATGCCTTAGCAAGTCAAATGAATAAGCGCTGTTACGTGCTTCAATATATTCTGGCAATTGAATTCCAAGGCTTTGTTTACCCAAAGGAATTCCTAGTTTTGCATTCTTTGAAAGTTCATAATCCTTATTAAACTCATTTATAAGAAGTGAGAAAGCAGATGTTGTTTCTGTTCCGGTAGATGCTATGAAGGTACTTCTATAGCTCGTCCAAGCAGAATTAACCACGGTTAATTCGTTAATTATCTTTTCAATAAGTTCAGAAGTATAAACTGTGTAACTTGTATTATTTACAAAATCATCCAATGCTGTTGGTTGATACAATAAGTAATCAAGAGCTGACAACCCTATCGCATCTACATTTGAAGCTGAAGCTAGGTTATAGCCTCCATTAGAAATGTTCGATTGAATTTGAGTAGTATCTGAAGGAAATGTTCCAGTCGACCCTTTAAAGCCATTGACCAAAACAGGACCGAAGTCAAAAATCTTGATTGTCTGCCAAGAAGAATACGTCGCTTTCCAATCGATTCTAACAACTTCCAAATTTGCTAATGTTCTATCTGCTTCAAAAACTTCAAAACTTAATTTTAATGCACTCAATTTAGCATCAAAATCGTTCAATGAAGGCAAAACTATGTTTGCAGCAACATTACCCAATAGTTCAGCTTTATCAAAGTCAGGAGTTTCAACTGCTGGCTTTTTACAGCCAGCAGTGATTGAAACGAAAGCAATAATTACAACTAAATATTTAAACAAATTCTTAATCATAACTTACTTCTTAATACTTTGTATCAATAGCACTCTTAATAGCGTTGATATCTGCAACAGTCATTGTCCAGAAATTAGCATTGAACATTGCCATCAATGCAGTATGTTCAGTAGCATCCATTCTTCTAGTTTCAACTGGAGCATAACGCAAATCCCAAGCAAAAGCAAATGCTTCAGAAAGAACGTGTAAAAATTTAGCGTCATCAGCTCCAAAATAACCAACTGCATCGTCTAGGTATGTCATAGCTTGGTAAGCAGAAATATCTTCCCACTCTGTTCTAATTGCAGCTATTGCAGTATTTCTATCAGCTAATACATCTGCTGAAAGAGCAGCTCTTCCTATAATGAATTGATCCATCATATCTGCATTTGAGTTAATTGTTGCATCTTGGTTATTGCAATATTTACCCCAAAATCTGTTTGGAACAGCAGTTGGAAAGTCTGTACTAACTCCAAAATAACCAAAAGCTTCATCCCAGTGATGCTCCATTTCGGTGTAGTACTTACCTCCAACAGCGTCAACTGCTAAAGTATTGTCTACATCCATTTTTCCAGCTCCGAAATATGTATTCAATGCTTGATTTAAGAAAACAGCTCCCATTAATCCTTTTTCAATTACTTGAACTTGTTCAACACCGTTTGCATCAAACAAATATGTTGATGTTCCTGATGTCAATGTCCCTGCTTGTCCTTCAGCCGCTGTTGTTGCGTTATCGATACTCGCTGTTGCAAGATTATCCATAAACGTTTCAAATAAAGGCTGATCGATCGAGAAACATTTGTTTTTAAGCTGTTTTGTTGAAGTAAATGAGAAGTTTCCGTTTCCGTCACCATTCACATTTGCGAACATATCTTTTAATACTTGGGCATCTAAAACAGTTGAATTTCCTGTTTTCATCAATGTTACCATTTCATCTAGTTGATCTAAACGTTCTGTTTGACCACTATAACTTACTGTTGAATTACCAGAAGCATCTGTAAACAAATACGTTCCAGGCACAGTATAAGCAGGTGATGAATCGAACGTGCAATTCCCGTCATCTTTCTCTGCTTCTGAGTTATAATTATTAGCTAAAGGATCAGTACACCCTTTCTTTTTACATCCTACAAGAGCAATACTTCCTATTGCAACTATTACAAATAAACTTTTCATCATATTTTTTTTTTTTTCTGGTACAAAGAAACAACAGAGATAGAATTAACACAATACCCTAAAAGTGGTATTTATAATCAATCTTAATAACGCTTATTAAAGAGAGTTCAAAAAAATGCAATATTTGCTGCCTTTCTTTTGAGGTTAAAGCTCTTTAAGCATCTCTGGAATTAATACCTTCCGCTCCATGCAGCAGAATAGCTTCTTCAATAGATTCCGCTCTTCCATCATGTAATAAATACGTATGACTATTCACTGTTTGTATAAGTCCCAACCCCGAAAGAGGTGGTGTTCTCCATTCATTTCCATTTGCCAATTGGTCGGGTCTATTATCTGCTAGTACATCCCTCATATCGTGGAGTAACAATAAAGCCAAAGTAACTTTGGAGACTATCACTCTAAAATCAATAAAATATTAAATACTGTCTCGTCCTAAATAGACATCGTTTATTTAGTGCGAGACTCATTATAACAAGATTGCTCTCTAAATACATATCAGCTCTCAGAAAGATCATCCCGCGTATCTTAGATATAAACGATTAGAGGACTAACTGTTCGTATTAATCTGTGCAGTTATAGACTTAATTCAGAAAAGATTAAATTAAGCCAGTAGAAATCCAGTCAGGTTTTAGCATTATTATTCCCGTTCAAATGGTTCGAACGCTGTTGCTGCGGTATACGAAAAAGGGAAGTTCAAAAATGAACTTCCCTTTTTTTATTTCAGCGATCTTAAGAACAACCTATTCAGATTGAGCAGACCATTCCCCTTTGAACTTTACATATTCAAGGACTTGCCACCTATTTTTTCTCGATAGTAATGATCACAGATTGACCAGAGAATGCTTCAATAGTTGAACTTGTAAATTTCATCATCGTTTTCTCATTCTCTGCTATTTCGTACGTACCGCTGAATTCATAACATTGCGTCGCCATTTCTTCATCCGCGTGCTCCAATCCTTCATCCGGACCTTGCCGAGAAATAATGAATGAGCCTCCCTCGTTTGTAACTTGCCAGACAAAATCTGTTGCTCCACCTTCGTCATTTTGCCAAGAGCCTATGCACGACTCTTCGTAGATATCGCAATCACCAATTACCCAATGTGGTAACTCTTCTTGGTTTACTCCATCTACGGACAACTCAGTTACATTCCATTCGCCTGCTTTCATCAAGCGTTTGGAAGTAGATTTCGTTTTATTGCAGGATGCTACTAAGACTGCGATCGAAAAAACGGCTATGATTATTTTAGAATACTTTATCATGTTAATGTAGTTTATTGTTTTGATTATTGAATTTCTGTTACAAATGTGACGTCTATATCCGTTTCGCCTGGAGCACACGTTCCATCTTTAATACCTGGTTGATGTTTCAGCACAATCTGCGTTGTACCATTTCCAACATTTCCAACCGTCCATTGGCTTTGCAAACCAACTTCATACACCCCATCTGTATCTGTTCGTGCAATTGATAAGTTGGCAAAAGAAGGAGTAAAACAAAACAAGTGCTCATCATCTTCCTCCAAAACTTCATTCGAAATTGTATCAGCAGGACTTACTGTTTCATTAAGTAGAAGAATACTTGCGTTATAAACAGTATTATTCTGCAATCTGATAGTATCGAAAATATCATAGTTCAGGCCACCATCACCATCTGGATCGCGGAACGTAGCGGTTACGTTAGGCTGAACCCCAGCTAAATCAGTAAATTGAAGTGTCACGGTTGTTATAACCTCTTGTTCATTAGCAATTGGTTGTGGAACAGTGACAAGATCGTCGTCTTTCTTACAACTGCTCAAAGCAGCGATGCACGTCAATCCTAAAAGGGCTATTGTTCTCATGTTTGTTTTCATGTTTGTTTTTGTTTTCATGTTTATTTGCATTTTCGTTAAATAAATAATTAATTATTAGTTGTGTATTGATTTTGGTGTAAATAATGCAAAGGGAATCGTCGCCCTTACGGAAATATTCCTTCCCATTTCATTAGCGAAATAGCGGAAGCGATTCATATAATCTCGGTAACGCACATTAAGAAGGTTATTGGCGCTAATACCAAGGGAGATGTTATTCGCATTTAGTGGAATGTCAATACCTGCTGCGAAATTCAATACGGTATATCCTTCGGGCGGATTTACGAAGTCGCTATTCTCAGGAACACGCGATTGTTTTAACACAGAAGTTACCGAGAGCGAAACATAAGCGTTTTCTACTTTTTTTCCATCTTTAAAGTTATACTCCAATGAATTTTCAAAGCGATCCGCCGGCATCATTACCAAATGTTGACGCGATGTTTGGTTTAATGCACGTAAAATTGAAGCTTTCGAAATCACCTTAAACTCTTTGGTGAGAGCATAACTTAAGGTAAAGTCGAGCCCTCTCAAGTGGGCATTAACTTGATCATGAGCAAATGTTGGAAATGCGCCTTTAATGGTAACTGTTGTAACCAATGTGGGTTTCAAATAGATGAAATCATTAATAACATTGTAATACGCATCGAGGACTACCGAAAGTCGCTTCCCTGAATATTCAACTGAAGCACTTGCATTGACCGCCTTCTCTGTTACAAGCGTGGAATCTCCAATTTCTATCGATGCGGCACCATGATGAAGTCCATTGCTATACAATTCATTAATGTTTGGAGGCCTCCAAGCAGTTCCTAGATTGGAACGAAGAATCAACCGTTTATTCACTTTGTAAATCGCTCCAATGGTACCACTCATATTCATGTAATTCTGAGCAGGAGAAACAATCGTTTCATCTTTCCACATGTAAACACGTTGATATATGTTGTCAAACCTTACGCCGCTTTCAATTTCCAGTTTTGATGCTTTGGGCTTCCAGCTCTCGATCCAGAATATTCCGGCTCCTATTTTCTGGAAGTTGGGGATGAAAAACCGCCCGGCATAAGTGTTTTCTTGATAAGTCCCGTTGACGCCAAGACTTCCTTTAAACGATTTCAGCCGTATGTGTTCCCATACGATTTCAGCCGTATGTGTGGTTAATTCAAATTGAAGAGCCGGTAGGTTTAAATTAGCAAGCGAATCATTCAGTGGTACATGCTTGTCATATTCTAGGCGTTTGTTGTACTGTCTTGCATACGTCAGTGCTATTTTACCTTTCTTTCCAGTTCTAAGATATCCTTTGGTCTTAAACAATTCGTGCTCGATGTGTTGTCTTGGTCGATCAATGTCGTATGTAAAACCTGCTGATTCCAGAGGTTCCTCTGCCTCAAAAGCTTGCTGAAGATCGGTGAGATTTCCAATGTGCGCTGCGGAAAAAATACCGATATCTGTATTAAATTGACTATAGAAAAAATCAATTCCATACTTCGGTTTATTGTAAGCAAGTGCATAGGAAAAATTGTACTCCTTTAATCCAGTATTTTTTAAATAGTAATCCGGAGTTTTCGCATTGCCTCCGCGTTTGAAAGTTCCTTGCAAGCGCCAACTAATAGCAGGGAATTTACTTGAATTTCCATCTAAGGTTGCTGATGTATTTCCTTGTAAACCATTGCTCAAGCCGACTAAATTCAACTCTACTCCAATACCGGGTGTTTTTCTCAATTCTTTTGGGTTAACAAGCACGACTCCTCCGATCGCATCAGGACCGTAACGAACTCCATTCGCTCCCTTTACAACTGCCAGCTCGTCGGCAATAAACGGGTCAATTTCTGGTGCATGCTCATTTCCCCATTGCTGACCTTCCTGTCTTACACCGTTGTTCAATATGAGAATCCTATTGCTATGAAGTCCATGAATGACTGGTTTCGAGATGTTGTTTCCTGTTGATAGTCTCCTGACACCATTTATGCGCGTCAAACCGTCTCCAAGCGAAAATCCTTTTGTCTCGTTTTTGTCTTTCTCTGATAGTTTCCTTGTCGCTAAAGAAACCTCTTCATTCATTTTCGCTGCCATTACATTGACAGCATCAAAATCAACATGATGTTCTGGATAGAAATTTCCTTCTGTATTTCCTTGAATCGTTATCGTTTTTTTTACGGCATCGCAACCAACGTGCTTGCAGTAGAATTCATAAGTTCCTGAACACAAACCTGGAAACACAAAATATCCCATTGAGTCGGCAAAAACTCCTCTTCTTGGTTCTTTGATATATACCCTAGAATTAGCTAATGGCATACGGTCGTGTTCATCAATCACATAACCTGATAGCTGATAAGAACATGAGTCCTGAGCTATCAATGGAGAAACCGATAATGTTACGATAAGCAAAACAATAAATTGCATTGATCTTTGCATAAAATGCGTCTAAAAAAATATAAAATGAAATTGGAAAGTTGGTTTGACCCCAACGAATGTTGCTCATTACAACGCTAAACGAATCAATAAAAATTTGTAAGCCTCAATATGTTCTTTTTGACTAAAACAAGAGGTTAATCAAACTGAACTGTTTGTTGAACTGATCAAAATGAGGCTGTTACGTGAATCTTATCGAATGCAATGATGCGGAAACTAGGCGATTGGGGGACCTCGGCCTAAGGTACTTTTTGTGAGGTGATCGTCAATAGAGACCTCTAAATTCAGTAAAACAGATGACTGCCCAGTAAAATTGAAGATGCTAACTTGCTCACCTAGTGTGTAGGTTTGATTGTTTAACGACCGTTGAATTTTACAAACGTTGCACTCATTTTCTGCTGAATCATGATTCGCATCTTCTACATAATCAACATCGGCATCATCTATTGAATTGATATCATGTTCAACTTCCGTTAAGTGATCTTCATGGGAATGAAGCAAACTTAATGGAGCAACTTGAATTACCAAACAAAGCAATAATACTGCTGATATGTATGTAGTCAATAAACGTTTCACGATATAAAATTACAACATTTGTCGTTAATTCAACTTTTTCCAAGGAAAAAAAAGGTTAAAACCTCTTTATTGGAAATCTAAAATCTGAAAACACGATTATCAAAGCTTGGTATGCGGCCGCTCAAAATAGGCGGATTTATAAAAAAATAATTCCCACTCGGCTAGAGACTCTGAGTGCGCTAGTAAAGCCAGCGCATGATCTTAATTTAGTTTCATTTTTTAAAATGACCTAAACCGATAATACATTCTTGAATAATCCAGATTATTCTGATCCATTTTAAATGATTCTACGAAAAAAAATACTTGAAGTAGACTTAAGAATCCTTGCCATGGGCTCTTATGTTGTTAAATATTCAATCACATAATGCAATTGTATCAAAAGAATAACTATTATTAAACATTAACATAAAACAACAACAACAATGAATCTTTCAATGCTATTCAATACAAAAAACTCAATATTTGGTGTACTTGTAGTATCCTCTGGACTATCATTGGCTCAAACGGATATTAATATGACTCTTGAGCATCATTTTGAAGGCGCTCCTTTCACCTACGGCACTACGTATGACCTTAACGGGACTGCTGTTAGTTTAACGCGTGTTCAATATTACTTGAGCGGATTTGAAATCACTCATGATGGTGGAACAATTACAACGATGCCTGACACGTATGTTTTAGGAAGTGGTAATATCTCAAATTACACCTTAGGAAACGAAATTGTGACGAACTTGGAAGGTATTAATTTCGATTTGGGAGTTGACTATGCAACAAATCATATGGGAACAAGCAGTTGGCCGTCTGGTCATCCATTATCGTCTCAATCACCATCAATGGATTGGAGCTGGCCCTCTGGATACTTCTTCTGGGTATTTGAAGGATTAGTTGATGATAACGGGGACGGTACGCCGAACAAGTATTTTGGATTAAGTGGAATTGGTGATCCATTACTTACTTCTGTGAATTCATTTACTGGAATTAACGCAACTGGAGGAACAATTACACTTCCGTTTCAAGTAAACGTAGCAGATTGGATCAAAAACTTGAACTTAGTTTCAGTTGGTGCAGATCACAGTGGGAGTGCAAACAATGTTCAAGTTGGAGACAACACAAATGATGAAACGGTATTTACGTTTAACTCAGCTATTCTTTCATTGGACGAAAAAATGGAAACAAAAAGTGAAATTTATGCAAACTATGAATTGCCTTACGCACCAACCATTTTTTACAACCTAGCAACAATGGATCATGTTGACATTAAGATCTATTCAATGACTGGAGCTGTTGTTTTAGAAAGTGACGATCAAAATTTTGAAGGCAACTACTTCATTCGTAAAGAACTTGAATCAGGTTCATATATTATTGTTTTCTCAAATGGCAATTTGGAAGAATCTTTCAAATTTATTGTTCAAAAATAATTAATGAAAAAGTGGAGTTTATTCTTTGCGATATTTATCGTCACAATGTTACTCATTAGCAGCAAGGGGCGTCTAAACGATGCCCCTAGTTCTATTGAACAGTTTGATAACTCCAAAGCAGATTCTCTTGCCGCTCAAATTGAACTGGGCAAACAACTCTTCTACGATCCTATTCTTTCAAGAGACTCATCCATGTCATGTGCTATTTGCCATAAGCAAGAATTGGCATTCACCGATGGACTTCCAAAATCCATTGGAATTCGAAATCAAGAAGGTTCTCGTAATTCACCAACGCTAACCAATGTCTTAAACCGTCCCTACCTTCTTTTGGACGGAGTGAATCCTTCTCTCGAAGCGCAAGTTCTCGTTCCAATTTCAGAACACAAGGAATTCGATTTCCACATTTTACTCGCAGTGGACCGCCTCAATAAAATCCCCAAATACCAAGAACTTTCGCAGAAGGGATACGGTACTGAAATCACAGCCAAGGTTTTGACGTCTTCTATTGCTGAATTTGAACGAACACTTATTAGTAATCAGTCCGCGTATGATCATTATTTAAACGGCGACAAATCGGCTTTAACAAGATCGCAATTGCGCGGAAAGAAATTGTTTTTTGATAAATTGTATTGCGCAAAATGCCATAATGGACCGGATTTCACCAACGATGCATTAACCAATAACGGATTGTACAAAAATTACCTTGACACCGGCCGAATGCGATTGACAGGGAAAGAGGTAGATCGAGGAATATTCAAAGTACCAACATTACGTAACATCGAATTGACGGCTCCTTATATGCACGATGGTAATTTTTCTTCTTTACAAGATGTCATTCAGAACTATAAGAATGGTGGAAAAGGAAACAAAAACCAAAATTATATCATTCAGCCGTTTGAATTAAGCAAGAAGCAGGAAACGGATCTCATTAATTTCTTGAAATCGTTAACGGATTACAAATTCATTTCAAATCCTGATTTCAATGCCGATACAGAAGATTGAATTATAGCACGCTCCACTTTATTTTCTTATTTAGAATAAATTAGTGTAATTTTCTTTTTTTAACCCCTTTACGATGCAAAACATAAAGTCCAAACCTTTAAAAAAAATTTTACTTAGGAGCTTATCGGTGCTCGTTGCGATCTATATTATTGGATGCGGGTACATGTACTTCTGGCAAGAGAGTTTCCTTTTTCACCCTGAGAAATTAAAAGATTCACATCAATTCCATTTTGAAAATCGATTTGAAGAACGCACCATTGGTGCGGAAAACTTCCCGTTAAACGCCTTAATGTTCTTTGCAAGTGAAGAAAAATCGAAAAAGGTAGTTTTCTATTTACATGGAAATTCAGGCAATATTCAAACATGTGGCCATGTGGCTAAATCGTACACAGATTTGGGGTATGACTTTTTTGTATTTGATTATAGAGGATTTGGAAAATCAAAAGGAGAAATAGATTCAGAAGATATTTTGTACAGCGATACGCAGCAGGCCTACAACATATTGAAACAAGGTTACGGTGAAGAAAACATTGTTGTAATTGGGTATTCGATTGGAACGGCACTTGCTGCATATATAGCAGCGAACAACAATCCAAGAAAATTGATTTTACAAGCACCCTATTTCAGTATGACGGATATGATGAAATTGAATTACCCAATCGTTCCAACCTTCTTATTAAATTACAAATTGGAAACATACAAATTCGTGCAAAATTGTAAAATGCCAATCGTAATTTTCCATGGCACCAATGACGATGTGATTCCATATAGTTCGTCTATTCGATTGAAAAAATATTTAAAAAAAGACGACAAATTAATTACTCTCAAAGGCCAAGAGCATAAAGATATCGGTGAGAATAAAAAGCTTCTCCGGAATCTTCCGAATGTATTAAACAACTAAATAAAACTTATTATTGTACTATTCCTAGTATTCATTTCATCCGACAGACATCGGTAAAAAGAGAAATTCATTTCTATAGAATTGGCTGGAAACGTCGGAATTTTCTCCGTTAATTACGAATCTAGATTGTCAAATGAAAATACAATCGACTTATTTAATACTGTTGATAAATTAGATTTTTCGAAAGTTAAAGAAATGATATTGCAATGCGTTGCATCAACAAAATTCGACATTCTCAGTGCTCGGCTTATTGCAGAGATTCATACTTGGAGTTTAAGTTCTAGACCAAAGAATAATTCTTTTATCGTCTCCAACAGTTGCGAATTCATTCTCATTAAGAACAACCATATCATTGACAGAATGTCGGTGGCCTCCTTCTTTCAAATCGAGTCTTTTTGAAAAATCAAGTTCACTCGACCAGACTTTTACTGTTTTATCTCTACTAATGGATACAATAGAATCACCAACTTGATTGATTCCATAAACCGCGTAATTGTGCGCTGGTATTTCAAGTACCTTGCTATCATCACTTAAACTCCACAAACGGATCATTGCATCCTTTCCACCAGAAATAATTTGATTGTCTTGAAATAGAACTGAAGTTGCTCCGTCTTTATGCGCATTGATTGTCGAAACTTCATTGAAATACGATGATTCAAAAATCCTCATAGTTCCATCTTGACAGGCCAAAGCAAACCGTTCTCCATTTTCGTCAACTGCTATATCTCTTACTTTTCCTGCATTCAGAGGAATATAGATCAATAACTCAAAAGTGTTTGAATCCCAAACGGAGACATTTCCATCTGAATCCCCAACATAGAGATGGGCTTTTATTGGATTTACCGTTATTGAAAAAATAGCTTCTTTGTGTTGCTTGAAGAATTTCAGCTCCTTGCGCTGTTCAAGATCGAAAATATGCACCGATCCATCAGACAAACCAACGAATAAAGTAGTCTGATTTACTTCAAGTGCGTAAACAGATTGCTCAAACTTAATTGCAAAATTATCCTGAGTACCTTCCTTTAAATTCCAGCGTGTAACAAACTTGTCTGCACTTCCCGTGTAGATATATTTGCCATCAAATGCACATGAGTAAATTGCTCCAGAGTGTCCTTGTATCTCTTTTGATTTCTGGAACATATCTGAGGTCTAATCTTCGTCTACCTCGTCGTCTTGACCATCGTTAACTTGCTTTAAACGATCTGCATAGTCAGCTGGTAAAAATTCGAAGAAAGTATCACCTCGAAGTCCAAGACGAAGCGTTTCCAATGGAATCATTTCGTGCGGCGCGATGTTTCCAAGATTTACGTTCGCTCCAAACAATTTAACGAACCATACTTGTTGATTCTTTTGCGGTGCTTCCCATAAAATATCATTTGGATTTATCTTCGCGATAATTCGATTAATTAATAAAGTGTGAGCTGTTCCATTTGGTCTAAAAACGCCAACATTACCAGATTCACGTCCTTCAGCAATAACTTTCCAAGACCCAGCCTCTAATTCAGTCTGCATCATCTTGATCCATTTGCTTGGAGAAATTAAAATTCCAGAATCTTTGGAACCAACTTCAGAAAGAACCGTGCGGTCTTTAGCCATTCGACGAATCAATTCACATTTTTCATTGTGGTCAATAATAATTGAACCGTCTGAAATTTCAAGTAAATCTAAATCAAATTTATCGAGTGTTTGAAGGTACTCATCAACCATTCCTCTCGCATAAAAAGCTTCAAATAACGTTCCTCCAAAGTAAGGACGAATTCCAGCTTGTTTATACAACTCGATTTTTTCCTTTAAGTCTTTGGCAACGTACGATGTTCCAAATCCAAATTTCACAACATCTGTAAGATGTCCTGAAGATTCGATAAAGTTCTCTACACCTCTTAGGCTAAGCCCTTTATCCATCATCATTGTTACACCCGATTCACGTGGTTTCTCAGGTCTGTCTGGTATAAAGGAAAGTTCAAAATTCATATATGTCTTATTGATCGCCCAAAAGTACGAATTCTGAAACGTTTTTCAATGCAGGATTTATTTCAAATAGCTCTAATGCCTTATCTCTGTCAATTGTCAAACAGGACTTGAAAAGCTCAATTGATCTTTCAGAATGCCCAAGCCTCCATAAAACACTTACTTTCAATACATTAACTAGTGCGTTTCCAGAGTTAATTTCTTCGAACATTTCCAAATAATCCAATGCAACTTGATTCGATTCTGTGGATAAAAAATCAACATAATTTAAAAGACATTCTTCATCGTTCGCATCTAGATTCAAAGACATCTCATAATATTCAATGGCTTTGTCGTGTTCCTCCAGCTTTTCATACGCTCCCGCCAAAACATGGTAAATACTCGGATTGTTCGGGTCTAACTCTGAAGCCTTTAAAATTAAAGTCAATCCTTCTTGTGTATTCCCTTCCATATCTTCAACAATTCCAAGTCCTAACCAGGCATCAGGAAGCATAGGCGCAAGTTCTAATGAACGTTTGTAATAATGTCTTGCTAGTTCCAACTGATTCAGTTGTTCATGACATTCACCGATGTAACAAAGGGCTAAAGGATCATCTCCATCCAACTCCATGCACTTTTCGAAATGCTCAATGGCTTTCGTATATCGATTTAAAGAAAGGCTCGTATGTCCTAAATTGAAATAGGCAGGTCCGAAGTCATCATTAATAAGAATACAATAATCGTAGGCCCAAAGAGCCTTTTCATGCTTCTCAAGTTTCGAATACGCATTCCCTAAATTGTACCAAGCCGTAAATGAATACGGGTTGTCATCGATGAAATCCGAATAACACTGAATCGACTTTTCTGTATCTCCTATCTGATCGTAACAATAAGCAAGTTCGTAAATAGCCCCTTCGTTGGATTTATTCGCATTAACCGCTTCAATCAGTACATTGATTGCCAATTGATACTCATCGTTGTTCTGGTATTCCATAGCAAGGTCGAGGTAAATTTCATCTCGATCTTCTGGAGCAGCTTCGATAATTGCGCCTTTAAAGTATTTGATTGCGTTTTTAGTATCCTTGAGTTGGCTAAAAACAGAAGCTTTCGAAAGCAATACTTCCATTGAAGGAACATCGCTGCGTTCGATCTCTGTCAATAAGTTTAGTGCTTCTTTTAAATTCCCAGTAGCCGAAAGTGCTTGTGCCTTTCTCAACTTAAACAACGGACTGTATGAAAATTGAGTCAATGCTTCTTCCACGCACAAGAGCGCTTTTGAATATTGAGCCGCAATAAGGTAGTGATCAATCATCGCTTCCCAACGGTCGGTATCAAAAAAACCAATAGTATCCCTTTTCAGGAAAGATTCAAACTTTTCAAGGTCTTCCTTTAGACTCCCTTCAAAAAACTCATTGGATTGCTCTTCGTCATCAAACATAGGCTGCAAATTTATGTAACTCTAAGATAGGGAAAAAGAAATTCCTAAACAATCGCTTAACAAATGTTATGAACAGGAAATTAACAATGAATGCATTCCTTTTAAGTCAATATCTACTCTAATGCTATTGTAAATTAGGTCGCTAAATACGGATTTTCGAATCGTTCTTATGACGATTTTATTCATACACACAAAAAAGGAGAATCAATTGATCCTCCTTTTACTATATCATATCGAGCTATCGAAACGGCAGCAGAGCAAAGTCGAGGCTAGGCCTTCCCAGCTCTCTTACGATCTGTTTCTTTCAAGAATATTTTTCTCATTCTCAAGCTTTCAGGAGTAACTTCAACATACTCATCTGCTTGGATGTATTCTAAACACTCCTCAAGACTAAATACTCTTGGTGGAACAATTCTCACCTTCGCATCTGTACCTGATTTACGCATGTTCGTTAATTGCTTCGTTTTTGTAACGTTAACAGTTAAGTCACTCGCACGGCTATTTTCTCCAATTACTTGTCCTTCGTAAATACTTTCACCTGGTGCGATGAAGAATGTACCGCGCTCTTGCAAGTTATTCAGTGAGAACGGAATTGAAGTTCCTAATTCCATTGAGATCAAAGATCCATTCAAACGTCCAGGAATATCTCCTTTGTACGGTTGGTAATCTAAGAATCGGTGTGTCATAATTGCTTCACCCGCCGTAGCAGTTAACAAGTAGTTTCTCAATCCAATAATTCCACGTGAAGGAACTTCGAATGTGATTGTCATACGGTCTCCTTTAGGAACCATATTTTTCATTTCACCTCTTCGCTTCGTTACAGCTTCTACTGCAGTTCCACTATTCACTTCTGGTAAATCAATTGTCAATTCCTCAACTGGCTCACATTTCTTACCATCAATCTCTCTAATGATAACTTGTGGTTGACCAACTTGTAATTCATACCCTTCACGACGCATTGTTTCAATCAATACAGACAAGTGCATTACACCACGTCCGAAAACCATCCACTTATCCGCCTTGTCAGTCTTACCAATCTTCATTGCTAAGTTCTTCTCCAACTCTTTGTCTAAACGCTCAGAGATGTGCCTAGAAGTAACCAATTTACCTTCTTTACCAAAGAACGGCGAATCGTTAATTGAGAACATCATACTCATTGTAGGCTCATCAATTGCAATACTTTCTAAAGGATCTGGATTTTCAGCATCACAAATAGTATCACCGATTTCAAAACCTTCAATTCCAGTAATTGCACAAATATCTCCACCTTGAACAGAATCAGACTTTACACGATTGGTTCCTTCAAAAACGAAAACATCTTTTATTTTGTGTCTTTGTTGCGATCCATCAGCTTTAGAAAGAATGATCGGCATGTTAGGCTTGATAATTCCACGAGTCAAACGACCGATAGCGATACGTCCAACGAATGAAGAAAAATCAAGTGATGTAATCAACATTTGAGTATTTCCCTCTTCAATTGTAATCGGTGGGTAATAATCAAGAATTGCATCCAATAAAGGCGCGATAGAATCTGTTTGCTCTTTCCAATCAGTAGACATCCATCCATTTTTGGCAGAACCATAAATAGTTGGGAAATCCAATTGTTCTTCAGTTGCATCCAATTCGAACATCAAATCAAATACTTTCTCATGAACTTCATCAGGAGTACAATTGTCTTTATCTACTTTGTTTACAACTACCATTGGCTTAATACCCATTGATAATGCTTTACCAAGTACAAAACGCGTCTGTGGCATTGGACCTTCAAAGGCATCAACCAATAGACAAACACCATCAGCCATATTCAATACACGTTCAACCTCTCCACCGAAATCGGCGTGACCAGGTGTGTCAATGATATTAATCTTTGTTCCTTTATAAGTTACAGAAACGTTTTTAGACGTAATTGTAATTCCTCTTTCACGCTCAAGATCATTGCTGTCCATAATAAGTTCTCCTTTCGGACGATTTCTCTCATCGACTACTGCTCCTGCTTCAATCATTTTGTCAACCAATGTTGTCTTACCATGATCAACGTGTGCAATAATTGCTATGTTTCTAATTTCCATCTTCTTTAATTATGAATTTTAATTAAGCTGATCTCGACTTCGCTCGATCAGCTTAATGTATAATTCCGAATTTCTAATTATTTACTAATCTTTACGTCTTCTTCTTTCTGCACCAGCATCGCGGGCTGAGGTTCTTTCACCTCCACTTCGTTCACTACTACTTCTTTCGCGATTTCCGAATTCTCTGCTTCCACCGTCACGTCTTCCACCTTCACGGTTTCCACTTCCTTCTGAGCTTCCACTGTCACGACTTCTACGATTTCCACCGCCACTAAATCCGCCACTGCTTCTTCTGTTTCCACCGTCTCTGCTTCCGCCATCACGACTTCCACCTCCACTACGATTTCCAAAGCTTCGGCTTCCACCGCCGCCTCCTCCGCGATGACCAGCTCCTCCACCACTTCGACTTCCGCCTCCGCCTCCACTTCTGCTACCTCCTCCGTCTCCGGATTTCTTTTTGGTAACTTCAATAGAAACATCGTGTCCTTCGTAATCCGATCCGTTTACTTTGGCTAAAATATCGTCAGCATGCTCGTTATCGGCCTCAAAGAATGAGAATGAAGCAAGAATATCAATACGACCTACTTTGTCAGATTTTAATCCAGTACTATCGCAAATAACTCTTAGAAGTCCACCAGGATTTAAACCATCACGGTTTCCAAGGTTAACAAAGAATCTTGTTTTGTTTTCATCATTACGACGACCACCACGTTCTCCTCTGTCTCTATCTCTTCTTTCTCCTCTTTCACCACGATCACTATCTCTGCCACGACCTGAGTCTTTGGCATTTAAATCGCTTGCTTTGTTGTAATATTCAATAAAACGATTGAATTCAGCAGAAACGAATTTCTTAACTACTTCTTCCGTAGATAATCCTTCAAATTCTTTCATTACTGCAGGAAGAAACTCAGCGATATTCTCTTCTTTAACTTCCGTTGTAATTACTTTATCAACCAATTTCATCAATTGGATTTCACAAATCTCTTTAGCTCCAGGAACCGTTCCCTTCTTAAAGGTTGTTCTCAATTTCTTCTCTAAGGTTTTAATCTTGTAGCTTTCTCTTGGCGTAACCAACACTAAAGATTCACCTTTTTTACCTGCACGTGCTGTCCTTCCACTTCTGTGCGTGTAATTTTCAATCTCATCTGGAAGGTTATAGTTTATTACGTGTGTAATATCATCTACATCGATCCCTCTTGCTGCTACATCTGTTGCAACTAAGATTTGAATTGATTTTGATCTGAAGCGACGCATTGCATTGTCCCTTTGCGCTTGTGACAATTCACCGTGCAATGGTTCTGCGCTGTATCCTTCTTTCACTAATTTTTCTGCAACTGCTGCCGTTTCACGACGCGTTCTACAGAATATCAATCCGTAAATACTTGGATTGAAATCAATTATACGTTTAACAGCATTGTATCTATCACGTTCTGAAACCGTGTAATATATATGCTCTATATTTTCATTTGACTGGTTTTTGTGTCCAATGGCAACCTCTAGTGGATTCTCCATATAGTTCTTTGCAATCGCTGCCACTTCTTTCGGCATTGTCGCAGAGAATAACCATACGTTTCTTTCTAAAGGAGTTTTATCAAGGATATGATCAATATCTTCCTTGAATCCCATGTTTAGCATTTCATCTGCTTCATCGAGAACAACCCACTCAATCTCATTGAGATCAATTGCTTTCCGATTCGTCAAGTCAACTAACCGACCAGGAGTTGCAACGATAATCTGCGCTCCTCTCTTAATGTCTGAAATCTGTCTTTTGATGTCCGTTCCTCCGTAAACCGCTACCGTGTTCACATTCACGTTTTTCGAATAATTCTGAATGTCCTTGGAAATCTGCAAGCAGAGTTCTCTTGTTGGACAAATCACCAGTCCCTGAGGTTTCTTTCTTCCCTCTTCGACTTTACTTACTAATGGTAGACCGAACGCCGCCGTCTTACCTGTTCCCGTTTGAGCCAAACCAACAAAATCACTCTCCTCCTTTAATAGGTGAGGGATCGCCTCTTGTTGTATCGGAGTGGGTGTTTCAAAACCCAATTGTGTTAACGACTTCAACACCCCACTCTTTAGCCCTAGTTCCTCAAATGTCATCTAGTTCTTTTAAAATAAGGTGCAAAGATACGTAGAAATTCAATAACAGTCTATTAACTCAAGATAAAGCTTACAATTAGTTCTTTGTTGATAAACTTTAGAATTACAATTTAAGCCTGAATCCGACATCCAATTGTAATACATATGGATATCATTTTTGTTTTCAAATTGTTCAGGAATGTTTGCAGGATCTTCATCGAAAATTTGTAAGATATCTATTGTTATTCCCCTTGCAATGTTTGAAATCGGGACGTCATTTGGTGATCCTTCAAATGGATTCTCTCCAGCTAAACCTATACTTAGCATAGTATTAAAGACCCAAATCACAATTACTGTAAAAGGAATATTGAACCAAACAAAGAATTGACCAATCCAAACATCCGCGCTCGATAAATCAACACCTGTTTTTTGCAAATGCAGGAATTATTGCCATTGGTAACAACCACATAAAGATATGCACAAAGTGGTACCCGATACTTCCATATTGTTTTGGGTAAGGAAAGTTTTTAATTCGCTCAGTCTTTCCTTGAAGTGCAGTTAATTCTTGAAGAATTTGCTGTAAATTCAACAATGAATCTTCGAACAAAAAACATTTCATTTCAGATAAATAAATTAACACTAATTTAGCCCAAATGAATTTCAAGACTTTATCTATAATTATCCCTGCCTACAACGAAGAGAAGACCATTCACTTTATTTTGGACAAGGTAAAGGCTGTTAAATTAAACGGTGAATTAGCCAAGCAAGTAATCATTGTTAACGATTGTTCTAGCGATGATACAAAAGGTGCTGTTGAAAAGTACATTTCAGCCAATTCCGAATTGAACATCACTTATTACGAACACGAAGTAAATAAAGGTAAGGGTGCGGCACTTCATACCGGAATAAAAAAAGCTCAAGGTGATTTGCTGATCATTCAAGATGCTGATTTGGAATACGATCCTGAAGAGTACAATGATCTTTTAAAACCTATGTTGGGTGGTCATGCTGATGTTGTTTATGGCTCGCGGTTCCTTGGAGGAAATCCACATAGAATTCTTTTTTACTGGCATTCGATCGGAAACAAATTACTGACACGTTGGTCGAATCGATTTACGAACTTGAATTTGACAGACATGGAAACGTGTTATAAACTTTTTAAGACAGATATTATACAAGACATGCGATTGAATGAAAATCGATTTGGTTTCGAACCTGAGATAACAGCAAAGATTTCTAGAATCAAAAACATTCGAATTTATGAAGTTGGAATTTCATACTATGGACGAACGTATGAGGAAGGGAAAAAAATCGGTTGGAAAGACGGGTTCAGGGCCCTTTGGTGTATCACTAAATATGGTTTGTTTAAGGCGAAGTAGAGTTTGGGTATTGGATTTTAAACGTTGGTTATTCATAAACGATAATGGAGTTCTAACTACAAAATCTAATGATATATTCCTTAAACCTCGATTCGCCATGTAATAATTGTACCACGCTTCGCCACTTGAATCATCAGCATCTATAGCCTCTTTCCAAAGCTTGGATTACGTTTCGTGCCAGCTGGTTTCTTCAACGACTTTCGTAACACTGTAAACCGATTCTATCTTTTGGGCACTCACTTGTAAAACCACAAACACGGCTATAATTCATATAACTTTCCTCATGTTTTTCAATTTTAAAAAAGCGGTGCAACAGCTTCAACCGTACTTATCGAAAGTAATACTCAGAAGACGTTAAGTAGTTCATCAAAACGTCAATTAATTTATAATTAACTGATTTTTGCAAAAATAGAGCACAATAAAAGGGACTCGATATGCTCGAATCCCTTGTCTAACAGTTCGAGCTATTATTAAAGCTTCATAATCTTATGGACCTTATTAGATTGATTCTCCGTTGGTTTCAAATAGTAAATCCCAGTTTCCAAGCGTGAGATATCGATAATTGTTCCATTCGTTGCAACGATATCTGCGACAAGAACCTTACCATTCAAATCGACAAGATTGTAAACGACATTTTTATTGAACTCATTTTCAACTGTAATAAAATCGCTGGTTGGATTTGGATATATATTAATTCGATAAAAGTAATCCTCGTCGTTCAATCCAAGACTTGTTAAATTAGTATTTACAACTGCATACCCACTGTCACCAACTGCAAATGTGATATCTTGCCCGTAGGAAGCAATTCCATTTATAGGATGGTCTACTAATTCTATATTCCCTGCGACACCGTTACTTATTTTAAATAATGCACCTTGATTGTTCCAATTAACTTTACCTCCCAAATAAACATCACCATTATTCGATTTGCCTAGCGCTTGAAATGCTGGGTAAATGAAGTTTCCTAAATTAACTTGACTCCATGTCAACCCAGTATCTGTTGATATTAAGAATGAGGACACACCGCCTGTGCCATTATCAGATAACCCTGCATAAACAGTATCTGCAGATACAAACATAACTGAAGTCAAATAGGATGGACTCATCAAACCAGATGGAATAGAATCCCAAAAAGCACCCCCATCGATTGATCTTAAGAAGTACTCACCGCGAATTGCTGCAATTCCAACACCGTTATTAAAATCGATGTCGACTACCTGCTCACTTGTATTGGGAGAAAAATAGTTCACAGTTGAAACACCCCAGTTAGGATCCGTAAAACGCTCAATACTAGCACCATAAAAACAACCTGCTCCCCCTACAAAATAGTCGAACTCATCTATCACATAGGTGCACCTTTTATAACACATATTCGAACCTGGATTCGAGGCTGGAGTCCAATTAATTCCGCCGTCCACAGTTTTATAAACGCCACTACCATCGTTTAAAATAGTGATAAATCCAACCTGATCATTTACGAAATCAACATCTACAATTCTATCAGAGAATGCGCTGTTTGAAAGACCAATAGGACTTAATTCTACCCAACTCTCTCCTCCATCTATGGATTTCAGAATTATCGTTGAATCTCCAACAATATAGCCCGTTGTGGAAGTTGGGAAATCTATATCATTTAATTTATAAGTAGTTGGCACTGAAATATCAAACCATTGCTGAGCGATCAGTAAATTGGCCGACAAGGCGAAGAATGCGATTATTAAAGTTTTCATGATTATAAATTTTATAGTTACACCACGAAGTTATGTTGAAGGTAATCAATCTACCATGTACAATTTCGCACTAAGCATGTACATTTCGGAACTCTGATGGCGAACAGCCTGTTTTTGACTTAAAGAACTTGGAAAAATGCCCAGGATCGTCGAAGTTTAAGTCATATGCGACTTCTTTCGCTGACATTCCAGTTTGTAATAGACGTTTTGCCTCAAGAATAATTTGATTGTAGATCACTTGACTTGTACTTTTCCCAGTTTGAGCCTTTACTATTTCATTCAAGGCCTTCTCAGTGATGTTTAAGTGATATGAGAAGTCTTTTACTTTCTTAATTGTTCTAAATTCTTTAAACAAGAGCTTTCTGAACGCTGCATACTCGCTTTTTCGTTTATCTCCGCGTTCTTGATCTGAATCCATGCACTGTATGCAAAGGCTCTGAATGGCATTTTGAATCGTTAAATTCTTTAGACTTCCGGAACTGGAATGCGCTTCCCAAATCATTTCGGTGAGCATAACGAAAGACTCTTGATCTTTCTTATCAATAGTATAAACAGGACTCACCTCATCAACGTCATAACAAACGTGATCAAAAAGGAATTCCATAATTTCAGATGGACCATTAACAGCGTCGAATTCAAACAAATAAACGAATCCATTTGAATCCAGTTCTCTATTTACTTGATGAACCTGTCCAGAGCCGACAATATGAATGGAAAACGATTGAATTGGGAACTTTTTAAAATCGACAAAATGATTTCCGCCTCCATTAATAAAACAGAAAAATTCAAAATAATTGTGACGATGTGCTTCGCTAAAATCATATTCGTTAAGCCCTGACAGTCGGTTGACTATTATTTCTCGTCGATTTGTTTTATCTGAACTGTGCGTAAGTATCATTCAGAGCTAAAAATACAGAAATAAAATTCAATTTCAGATTCTATTTATCGTCCTTGATTGGAAAGTCATCTGATTTCGGTTCAGATTTTTTATTTGCAGTTGGGGCATCAGTTGATTCCCTTTCAGAAGCTTTCGAATCTTCCTCTGTAGATACAATTTCAACAACCTTTACTTCTTCTACTATTTCTTCCGCAATCAACGTCGTTCTTCTTGGAGGAGTATACTTTACAGCATTGTCAATGTCCTGAGCGTATTGATCCAATGGTCTTTTAATGTCTTCCGCAGTTTCTGAAATGAGTCCTTTTAGGTCAAGATCTCCTTTCATTTCATCTGTAGATTTCTTAATCTCAGACTTAATATCCGCAGAAGCTTCTTTAATCTGACGGATCGTTTTGCCGAACGTTCGTGCCAGTCCCGGAATACTTTTAGAACCAAAGAAAACGAGGATGAATCCCATAATCAATAGGATCTCGAACCCGCCAATATCATTAAATATTAAAAGCATATTGCAAAGATATGTATTTCGATTATTCGACCATTAGATTTTTCGATTATTCGAATAGAAAGAGGGCACTTTTAAAAAACTCCTTTTACAATGGGTGTCAGTTGAGTGTATTTGTTGACAGAAACTCAATTGTTCGAAAAGGAAAGTCGTTCTTTAAAACCCTGCTTTTTCTGACGGATAGGAATTAAAAGTTCCAGTTGCAATGGCAACAATACCTCCTTTTTGGTTCACAATTTTTCCTTCCACGAATAAAATGTGCTTTCCAGTTTTGACAATCTCAGCCGTTCCAGAAAGAACATCGCCCAACAAACCAGGTGTGACAAAAGATATTTTCATTTCAATTGTAGAAACGACCTTGTTGTCTGATATAACTTGAGACAAGGCACAAACGCCCATTGTAGCATCCATTAAGGCACTAATAGAACCTCCATGAGCTGCAATGGGCGTGGCAAGATGAGATTCTGTAATCTCCATCGTATAATCAACGTGGCCAGGTGACGGAACATCAAATTTCATTCCCAATAATTCTCCAAAGCGATTTGCTTTAATATATCCTTGAACTATTGGATGATTTCTATATTCTTGCATTATCCTTCTTTCTGCATGTGCACATCCATTTGAGGGAATGGAATAGACAATCCTGCATCACCAAATTCATTGTAAACGCGTTCGTTCATAGTAAAGAAAACATTCCAATAATCTTCTGTTTTCACCCACGCCCTAACCGTTATATTTACCGAGGAATCGCCTAATTCACCAACTCCAATAAAGTTTGCTCCTTCTTTTAGAATCCTTTCATCTTCACTGATAAACTTGTCTAACAATACTTTTGCCACTTTTAAGTCGTCTCCATACGCAATTCCAAATACCCAATCAACTCTACGTTTTTCAGCTTTGGTGAAGTTTGTAACTGTTCCGTTAGCAACAGCTCCATTCGCTAGAATAATGATTTTATTGTCCAACGTTGTAAGATTCGTGTTAAAAATTAATATCTCTTTCACGGTTCCTTCTTCGCCTTGCATGTTAACGTAATCGCCAACTTTAAATGGTTTAAACAAAAGAATCATTACTCCACCAGCGAAGTTTGATAGCGTTCCAGAGAATGCCAAACCAATTGACAGGCCGGCAGCACCAAGAATAGCGACAAAAGAAGTCATTTCAACTCCTAACTGAGACATTGCAGTAATTAAGACAAGTACCTTGAGACCAATGCTTGTTAGGCTTCGCATAAAACTAACAAGACTATCATCCGCACCTCTTTTTTTAAGCACTTTGACAACAGCTTTGGAAACTACTTTTGCGATCCAAAAACCTATTATTAATATTGCTAAGGTGATTGCTATTCTAATTCCAACATCAATGAGCAGAGCACTTAAACTGCCAGTGTTCATTCCTAGCATTTTTTCCAATTCTTTCATGTTTTTTAATTATAACGATAGAGTCGATTGATTGTTACTTGTTTTGATATTATAAGTTCAAACCCATAATTCATAACTTCTAATTAAGCAGATCTCTTGTGCTATTGCTTTTTCTCTTTTTTCGACTTTTTGACTTTCTTCTTTTTCTCAGTAGTCGGCATTTCGTCGTCTTCGCTTTCGTCTCCAGTTGGCGTTCCGAATGAATACGTTTCGCGTCCATGCACATCGTACTTATGTTCCTCCAAAAGAACATCCTTTTTATAAAGTGTACGAGATTTTATGCTTTGATCCGGGTAAAAAACTTCGAACCATCCTTCTTTTTTACCTTTCTTGTAATTCTCAGATACTTGAATGTGTCCTTGATAATAGAACGTTTTGAATTCACCATTCTTGACTCCTTCATTCCAACTTTCAGTTTTCAAAAGTTTGCCGTCTTCATAAAAATATTGGCATTGCTGATCCTTCTTACCCTGTTTATAATTGAGTTCTTCAATTATGACTCGTTCTAAATTGTAAATCCTAAAATAGCCATCAAAAATGCCGTTTTTATAATTCACTTCTCGTTTAAGCGATCCCCCAATTCCGTCTCTACCTCTCTTATAGTAGGTTTTCTTTACTCCGTTTAAAATTCCGGCTTTGTAGTGCTCAATTTTCGTCGTGTCTGAGCGGTATTTGATATCGTGGTCTGTTTTACTAATGTTTTCTGGTTTCGCAAAGAACTTTTGAACGCCTTCTTTCTCTCCCATGTAATAATTCATTTCCCAAGCCAAAAACTCAGTGCTGTCGTACATAAATGACCACTGACCATGCTCAACACCGTTTACTAGAGATCGAATTACTTGAGGGCATCCTGTTTCGTAATACGTTGTATCCGTTCCGTTTTCCTTTCCATTTACAAAAGTTACTCTACGTTGAATTCTTCCGTTCATGTGGCACGACTCGCAAGTTCCTGTAAAAGGCTTATTCGCTCCATCAACACGCGATATATCGGTTTGCTTTTTGAAGACGGTATTTGATCCTTCATCGAAGGATAAATCGCTGTTACAATCAATCATCCCAATGGTTTGTCCACACTCCCATTCGGCATACCTAATTTGATCTTTAGACAATCGAACGCGTTTCAATGTTTCTCCTTCTCCAGTTGTTGTCCACCTGAAATAGCAGGAATCCTCCTCTTTCACTATTCCATCATCTCCGAATTGCGCGTTCACTTGAGATGAGAATCCAATTAATACTAAAAGTACAATGATGTATTTCATAATTTTATTTTTAGATGCATACTTAGCTTTCTTATCAAAACCTATTCCTAATTGATCATTTCAACTTAAGAAGTTCTTTCTTCATAACTTCTGGAATCGAAATCGTTTCATTTTTTGAAGGATCAAAGCAAACCAGTGTTGAGCCTCCAGTAGTATGCAAGATGTCATTGACATGCAATTCATAGTTCAAAGAAAAGCTTTTCGTTCCTATTTGATCTGCGATTATAGTCAAACAGGGTACATCGCTTAAAAGAACTGGCTTTAAATATTCCACGTTGTTTTTGACTAAAACGACACTGTTTTTAGTCCAATCCCAGTCTTCTCCAAGCATTTGACCAAAATAATGAACTCTGGCAATTTCAAAATAACTCAAATAGACACTATTATTAACATGACCTAACACGTCTAAATCGGAAAATCGAACTTGTATTTTAACTGGTTTTAGCATTAAATATCTAATTTTTCGAATTGAGAATTATTACTGATAAATTCTGGAACGATTGCTTTCATTCGCCTGACCATTTCATCATTATCTTGAGCACCGAACAATTCAATCAAATCAACAATTTTTGAAATCTGATCGCTTTCTTCTTCTCGCATTTTTGCTTTTAAAATCTGAGGGTGATGCGTTGTCAAAGTATTCTCTTCCTTTGCCAATAACTCTTCGTATAACTTTTCTCCAGGACGTAATCCTGTAATTTTAATTTCAATATCCTTGCCAAGCTCCATTCCACTAAGCTGGATCATTTTCTTGGCAAGATCAATGATCTTAACCGATTCTCCCATATCAAACACGAAGATTTCACTTCCTTCCCCCATTGTTCCAGCCTCCAATACCAATTGGCAAGCTTCGGGAATTGTCATAAAGAAACGTGTTATTCTTTCGTCTGTTACAGTTAAAGGTCCACCTTGATCTAATTGTCGCTGAAAAAGCGGAATCACAGAACCGTTTGATCCCAATACGTTTCCAAATCGAGTGGTAATAAATTTGGTGTCAGAATCATTCGAATACTGCGCATAAATTTCTGCAATCCGTTTGGAAGCACCCATTACATTCGTAGGATTCACGGCTTTATCAGTAGAAATCATCACGAACTTGTGTACTTTAAATTCGCTGGCCAAATCAACCAGGTTTTTTGTTCCAAGGATATTGGTCAGCACGGCTTCAGATGGATTGACTTCCATCAACGGAACATGTTTGTAGGCCGCAGCATGAAAAACGTACTTCGGATTAAATGAAGTAAAGACGTTTTTCATTCTATCCCGACTTCTGATATCGCCAATTACAGCCTCGAACTTTAGATTGGGAAATTCAGAACTAATTTCGTTTTGAAGATCGTACAAAGGAGACTCCGCTTGATCCAGTAAAATAAGTTTCGCTGGATTGTACTTTGCAATTTGGCGCACCATTCCGCTTCCAATAGATCCTGCTGATCCTGTAACAAGAATAATTTCATTCGACAATTCAGATGCGATCTTGTCTTCGTCGAGCACTATTGGCTTGCGGCCCAATAGATCATCAATCTTAATTTTGGAAATCTGTTTCGCTGAAAACTCACCGTTGATCCAACTTTTAGCGCTTGGAACTTTTTGAACTGTAACACCGTTGGCCAAACAAATTTCAACAATTTCCTTTCTCTTCAATTCGTCTGGAGCTTGAATGGCGATAATTAGCTCCGTTACGCTTTTGTCAGAAATAACTTTTTCCAATTCCGATGAATGATAAATCGTAATTCCTTCGAGACGGTTTCCAGATTGCTTTTTGTTATCGTCAATGAAGCCCGCAATTCTATACGCTGTCGCTTGGTCTTTCTCGATCGTTCTTTTTGTGAGAAGTCCTGAAATTCCTGCTCCGTAGATCAAAACAACTTCATCGACATCTTTACTTCTCGTTGATTCCATGTGGATCAACTTAATAACAAATCGAGAGCCAACAATGAACGCTGTAGAAAAGAACAACTCAACAATTAAAACAGAAGTTGGAAATAGATAAGCGCCATCGATATAATAATATTTCACCAATCCAGAAATTCCAAACAGCGTTGAACTGATTAAAGTCGCTTTTACAATTCGTGTGAAATCTTCTATAGACGTGTGCCGAATAAGACCCTTGTGAATTTTAAAAAGATAGAAAACGACCAATTTGATTCCGATGTAAAGCCAAATTGACTTTGACAGTATATTCCATTCTGACTGAATCAATTCTTCTTTGGCTTCAAGATCAAAGCGAATTAAATACGCGACAAACAAAGCCGTTAACGAAAGTACGATATCACCGAAAATGATAATCCAACGCGGCGTATTTGATTTTGGAAGAAGCATGAACAAATTTAATATTTTCGATGGTTTCAAAGGTCGATCCAAGAATTTATACTTTATTCATCGGTCAATTAAGTGTGTCTTTAATCTTTTTGCAAGTTTAAACCAAGCTGGGCCGTTATTTTGGATATGCATGAAATACACTTCATCAATACCACCGAGATTGTAATTAAAGCGTTTAACCCCTTCAATATTCGATCCACCGAAGTCAAATTTTAGGTTGTTTTCTTTGGCGTATTCAATAGCACTATTTAAGGCCAAATACATTCCACCATTTGATTTTGTCTCACTGTCCACTGCGCCTTTAACATACAACAACTGATCTTTTGATTCAAAGCAAACAATCCCCCCCAAGTTGCCATTGCCAGCAACGTTGAACACTTTTATAGCTTCTGCTTGCTTAGCATTTTCAAAAAGTTGTTTCAAGGCATTCAATGATTTCTCGGTAATTCCCATGAATTTATGATTCAATTCTTCCTTTACTTTGGAAAACACATTTGAATAATCATCTGTGAGAGCAACACTAAACCCATTCTTTTCTGCCTTTTTTAAAGACCGTTTGGCTTGACTTCCCAATTTACGGCTTTTAAAATCACTGATTGCTTGATAAATTCTTTCTTCGGGTTTATCAAACAATTCATGACGACACGCAAATTCAATGACTTTAAACCGTTCTGTGATCAGCGCTAATTCGTCTTCTTTGAATTCTCCAATCACCTCGGAATACCTTCCGAAAACTGGGCTATAGAGCACTTCGACTCCTGCTCTTTTTGAATACGGTAGTGCGATTCCTCGTGAGTAATCATCATTGACTAGAACGCACCAGTTTTCCGCAATAGCATCCAAGTACCACGCTTTTGCGAAGAGTGATATGCCTCCTTGCTTGTTCGTCAAGTTCTCCCAGCGAGCTAAATTAATATTTTTGCGTTCTACTATTTGCACGACTCTTTTTGAAACGTTGTAAATTGGTGTTTCATATGATTCTTGTTTATAAATTTCGCCAAGCTTTTTATCGAAAATTTCGTATTCCCTTTTGGATGACCAATCACAACCATTTCCTTGTGTTCCATATTTGTAGATTTCTCTAAACCTGATTCCAATTTACTCGCGTAATATCCGTCGGATGAAACATGGCCAATTGTAAACGTTCTTAGAACACGCTTTTTTCGTCCCCCCTGACTAATGAAATCCCCATCACCAATCATTTTATGTTGCGCAGGTTTCAATCTTCCAAGGATATACAAACGCCAAAAGAATAAAGGACTGTAGCGTAGAGAAGTTATTGGATATTCGGTAAAATCGCCACCGTCGTCTTTAACACAGACATCGTTTGTAAAGGTGTACTTCGAATCTGATGGCGCTTCTCGGAAATCAACAGCGTATTCGTTGGTCGCTATAAAATCTCCTGTAATTACGCTACTGTCGATCTTAATTCCGACTTCTTTAAAAATACCTGCAACATGCTCAAAAGGTTGAATGCACCAACCTCCAGCTCTAAATGTGGTAACGGATCGACCAATCAATTTTTCCAAATATGATTTGTACGATCTTACAATTTTATCACTTTCTGATTGCTCAAAATCTGATAATTTATAAACGCCATCTACATTCATCGACCATTTGCCCTTTTCGTAAGTCGCCTTCTCCCAATGCGGATGAATGTGCAATTGAACGTCATGTCCAAGTGTTATCATTTGCTGAACTTGTTCTTTAACAGATTGAAGCTCACCTTGCAATTCTGGATATTTTTCGGCTTGAATTAAATATCCAACATCAACGAAAAAAGTAAGGAATACCTCTTTCCACTTGGCCAAATTAAATAAATCTTCGGTTGGCTCAAGCATGCATTTTTCGACTGATCCTGAATCTTCGCCGAAGAACAATTCATAGTCATATGTTAGGAATATTTTCACGTAGCGAAGATAGCTGAAATCTTAGTTTAATGCGCTATATTAGTAGAATGAAAAGCAGATATTTAATTCTAATTTTGTCTTTCCTTATCATCTCTATACATGGTTTTAGTAAAGATATTGGTGATAAACAAATCGCTTTTGCCAATGAATTTGCAGCAGCCGTTGCGGATCACAGCGAAAAGAAAACGATAAAATATTTAGACAAGAAATACAAAAAAGAACAATTAGAGTTTCTTAAAGGAAACAAGGAACAGTTGGTCAATGAATTGTTTGGTGGTCAAGAACTGTCCGATATAGACAAGTATTTGAATTTTAAGAATAGCGAGATCACTAAAATTGAAATTGTAGAAATAATTCAATTAAAAGCGAGAACAGAATGCACATATATCTTTAAATTAATTAGAGGTGATCAAAAAACTCTTTCTTCTCTTCGTTTAAAGGTTAATGGCAAAAAGTTCGGTTTTGAAAGCGCAAGAGGATAATTCATGGCAATAGAAATTGAGTATAAGTTTCTCGTTAACAGGGAAAAATGGAGCGCTTTAAGTAAGCCCGAAGGGTCATTGATTGTTCAGGCCTACATTCACAATTCCAAAGAAGTAACCGTTCGCGTTCGTATCAAAGGAACATCCGCGTATCTAACGATCAAAGGTCAAACGATTGGTGTGAGTCGCTCAGAGTTTGAATATGAAATCCCTATTTCGGACGCTGAAGAAATGATCGAACAATTCTCAGCGAAGCACATCCGAAAGTACAGGTACGAGATTTCAATGGGAAAACATACGTGGGAAGTTGATGTTTTTGGAGGGAAACTGGAAGGATTAATCTTAGCAGAAATAGAACTTAACGATGAGGACGAAGTGTTTGAAAAACCAGATTGGATAACAGAAGATGTTTCGACAGATGAATCTTATTATAATGCGGTTTTAATTGAGAAGTGTTGAGGTTGGGGAGTAGAATTTAGAGAAGGACAGTTAGAATACACAACTCATAACTTCTAATCCATAATTCATAACTTCTAATTAGTCCGCGTTTAAACCTCCTTCTTGTGTGTCAAAAACAAATCCTCCCATTTGAATATCAAACCATTCGTTGAAAATTTCAAATTTTATGTCAGGATACGTAGATTCATCTTCTGACACGGCCATCAGTTCGTTTTTGAACACCTTTTTAAAATGACTTTTCAAAACAGGCTCATCATCATAGAAGTCCTCTTCAATAAGGTAAACAGACGGTTCAGAATCAGCCAAGGCGTTGAAATCCTCATCATTTTTATTAGCCCAATCCACAAATAATTTGGTTGGTTTCACTGAAAGGTATCCTCTATTTACAAATTTCATAATGTGTTGCTTTTAAACCTGACTTTTTGGCCGTCCACAAAGGTAAACCATCTTGCTCGAGAGCCAAGCTTTTGATGAACCAAATAATTCCATTCTTCGTCAAAGCCCAATACCTTGTAATAATCGATCCAAGTGTTTAGAGCAATGGAACTTCCAGAAATAAAAATCAGACTCGTATCTCCAACCATAATACATAAGGGTTCTTTCTGAAAATTGACCTCATCGCCCAATTGGTCAATTTCAAACATGTCTAACCAGTTGTAAAATGCATTGACCGTTTTCAGTGAATCTTTAAATGACCAATTGTAATATTGAAATGATCCATTGGAATTTAAAATTTTGTATTTCTCGCTACTTTTTGGTCCTACTCGATCTGGAAATTGCTTTTGATCGGAAAAAACCAATGAATCCACTTCAATTCCATTTCGATTAAACAAAGCTCTGATTCCACGAGTAGAATCTACTTTTTCAATTTCATCATCCAATTTATCGTAATCTCTTTTCGATTGTGGAATAATATCAGATACATCTATAGTTTTCTCTTTCGGCTGTGAGCAGGCCGCTAAAAGCGTTACAAATAATATATAGCCTATTTTTTTCAAATTGATCTAATAACTTCTATTGTTTCATCGATTTGCAACTCGGAAATGTCAAGGTGCGTAACAAAACGAATCATTCCAGGTCCGAACGCCATGACCTTAACCTGTTTCTCCGCCATTTTATTAATGAGTGTATCTCTTTTACTTTCGTCATGAAGCAGAGCAACTACAATGTTTGTATCCACAGGAACAACATCTTTCACCCAATTCAAATCCAACAATGCCGTTTCAAGTGCTCGCGCATGTTTGTGATCCTCTTTTAAACGTTCAACGTTGTTCTTTAATGCATAAAGTCCACCTGCGGCGATTATTCCCGCTTGGCGCATTCCTCCACCAAACACTTTTCTAACCCGGCGTGATTTCTTAATAAAGTCCTTCTTTCCGATTAAAACAGAGCCAACTGGAGCGCCCAAACCTTTTGACAGACACAATGAAATTGAATCAAACTCAGCCGCGTATTCCTTTATATCAACGCCGTTTTCGACCATTGCATTCATTAAACGCGCTCCATCTAAATGAAGCGGTAAATTGTTTTCTCTACAAAAAGCGCCGATTCTTTTGATCTCTTCAAAATCGTAAATCGCTCCACCTCCACGGTTGGATGTATCTTCCAAGCTTACGAGTTGAGTTACGGGATAATGAACATCATCTGGATTGATCCATTGCTGAACATCATTTAAAGTCAAGCGGCCTCTATTGCCATGAATTAAGCGAACCGAAGCTCCCGTATTCTTTGCAATTCCTCCTCCTTCATATTTGTAAATATGACTTTCAACGTTGGTGATTATTTCTCCGCCAGGTTGAACGTGAACATTAATTGCAACTTGATTTGTTTGCGTACCCGATGAGCAATAAAGCGCAGCTTCCATTCCAAACATATCTGCAGCGAAAGATTCCAATTCATTAACCGTTGGATCTTCTGTAAAAACGTCGTCTCCAACTTCGGCCGTAAACATTGCATCTAACATTGCCTTTGTTGGTTTCGTTACTGTGTCGCTTCTAAAATCAATCATATTCTTAATTCTTTACTGTGAAATTACAATTTGTTCATTGAATTCTAAGTTCACATACTTGGAAAAACTAGAATTCGATTCCATTCTTGTACTTTTTGCTACTTTTAGTGACACAACCTTTCACTAAGGATCAGTTCACTAAAACTGAAAATCATCAGAATGAAAAAAATATATAGTTTACCCGGTCTCGGATTGGCGCTCGTCTTTTTAATCGTATCATTCATCTTCATCAATAAAAGTGTTGAAGAATCGAATAAATTTAAAGAAGAGAAAGTCAAAGTTTCAGAAATCTTGAATTTCAATGACCGCCTTTTGTCCTTTAGGGATTGGGTATTTTCAAAAGATGCGTGGGATGAAAAGAAGGCGAAGCTCGATGTTGTCATGAAAGAGTCGGATGCTCATTACGAAAAAGCCAACACGTACGGTTATTACTTGTCATATTCTTGCTTGGCATTCTTCATATTAATTGTGGCCATTTATGCCAAAAAGCGCATTTATTTTGGATTGACTTTTGCCATTTGTTTTATATCCATTGTACTCCTGGGCCAAGGTGTAATGAATCCCATTCTGGAGATGTCCGCTTTTAAAGAAGAGATGACGATAAAAGTTTATGTACATCCAGATGACATTCCCTTCTTTGAGGGAGCTGTGGAATACATAGCTGAAGTAAATGAATTTATGGGGGATATCCACAACGTAATTGACCTCGTTCGCATTGTGCCATATGTTGGACCCAAAGCAGCAAATGAAGTCCAAGCTGTCACCAGTGGTGCTCAAGAACACCTTACAGAAGGGGAAGCATTTTTAAATAAAAATCGCGATAATCCAATTGGATTTGATAAAGTTTTTCCCGGCCGAACATATTTCTATTACCAGAACAAAGGGATAATGGATGTCATCACACTCCTTTGGAAACATGACAACAAGCCTGTTGCATTGGCTATTGGAACCTTTAGTATCGTTGTTCCGGCTATAAAATTAATTGCAACGCTCCTAATGTTATTGTTTGGAGTGACAAAAGCCAAACGCTTCAGAAAATTCTTAAGCTATATCGCTAAATTCAGTATGGCCGATGTATTTGTTGTGAGCGCTTTCTTGGCTTTCTTAAGCTTTGCCAATATGAGTGCGGGCGTTGAAATGGATGCGAAAGTACTTTTTGGGCTCTATTACTTTATGGGGTATGTAATACTATCTATCTTCCTTGGAATGTTACTCGATCGAAGTATTAAAGCACGTATTGAGAAAGATGAATTATGAAATAAATTATACCCAAGCTATGAAAATGCTATTACTCTTAGGATCCATTATTTCATTGAGCGCAACGCCCTTCGCTCAAAAAATTCAAAAGGAGACTTTTGGCGATTTCACATACACTCAAACACCATCAAACTTGGCTTTATCAGAATTAGAGGCCTACTTTGTTGAGGCGAGTGTTCCGAGTAATGATAATCATAAGGTAGTTGAAGTTAGGGCAGGATCCAATTTAACGGGGCATGAAAAAATAATGAACAGACAGAATGCAACGTTTTTTGTGTAGTAAACTGTTTACCCGACAATATTTGGAACGCCAGAGTACGATCGCCAAACAAATAAAGACGGAACTAAAACGACGACTTACGCCTATACGTATAAAGGTTATTCTACTTATAAAACAGCTGTTATGATTTACGATATGGAAATGAGAAAGCAACTTCAGTAAGTCGCTCAATACTATTATAGATGATGCGGAATTTCGGGAAACTGAGATTCTCTATTTTTTTAACATTACTTTACACGGGCAATCATGAGACCATCGCGGATTGGAAGAAGAACCTCTTCTACTCGATCATCATTGTGAATCACAGTGTTCATTTCGATGAGAACCTTTGTATCTAAATCCTCTTCTTCAACTTCTTCCAGTACTTTACCCGACCAAAGCACGTTATCAAGAATGATGTACCCTCCTTTGCGCACCTTGTTAATTATCATGTTGTAGTAATTCAAATAGTTCGACTTGTCGGCATCAATGAAGACAATATCAAATTCGCGCTTGAGTCCGGGAATAATTTCCATCGCATCGCCAATAATACATTTGATTTGATCCTTGTATTCTGATTTCGCGACGTATTCATTAACTAAGTCTTCCAACTCTTCATTCTTATCAATCGTAACAATGTGACCATTCTCCGCTAAACCTTCAGCAAAACAAAGAGCAGAATAGCCTGTGTATGTTCCAATTTCTAAAACATCATTCGGCCGAATCATTTGTGAAATCATACTCAAAACGCGTCCTTGAAAATGCCCGCTTAGCATTCGAGGTCGTAAAACATTCATGTGTGTTTCACGGTTTAAATCGTAAAGAATATTTGGCTCTGCCGCCGTATGTGCACAAACATAATCGTCTAATTCTTGAGAAATGAATTCCATTATTTGATTTATTGATCTATTAAATCTACGTTTTCCTAATTATATCGCCTAACATCTAATTCTTCAGTCGAGTAAAAGCGACCCTTCTAGATAGATTTAACCAACATGGATTCAAATGTTGAATTGAAAACATATTTAAGATGATTAATCAGCCACATAGACTTGATTTCTTCAAAGATTCATTTTTTTCACCTAATCCACAACGGAATGATTCAATAAAACGCAAATACCTTACATTTGCAGCATGAAGACGGCAAATGAGAAAGGATATTGCGCTATTGGTGTTTTTAGGGGAAAGACGGAACACAACATGGGAACGCTATGGAGATCGGCCTACATTCTAGGTGCTGCTTACATTTTCACTGTTGACGGCAAGTACAAAAAACAATCATCCGATGTGCTAAGAACGTGGTCTAGAATTCCATTATTCACCTACAAAGACTTTGATGAATTGCTAAAAAACATTCCTTATGATTGTCGTTTGGTAGGCGTTGAAATCGACGATCGAGCAGAAATGCTTCATGAGTTCCAGCATCCAAAACGTGCCATTTATTTATTGGGAGCCGAAGACACCGGTCTACCTGAGTTCGTTAAAGAGAAATGCCACATGTTGATAAAATTACCCGGTAACAACTCGCTTAACGTCGGAGTAACAGGAAGTATCGTACTTCATGATAGAGCTTCCAAAGTTCCAACAACGCTTCCTCCATATCACAAAGAATAATTCATTTTAACGCAAACCGATGAGCGTTAAGGCCCTTCTATTTTTATTTCTTTTAATTCCATTCATTGGAGCTTCGCAAACAAATGAGAGCTCTGTAAAATTAGACACTTCTATTTTTTCATTGCCTTCTTCCAAACAAAGCTTTCAATTCATCCGTGTTAAAAAGGAGCTTGATTCATCTTTTTTCAAAATTTCGTTTTCTCCTACAAAATCGCAGAACATAAAGGCGATTAGAACTCGTGTTTTAAAAGCGCATTTCAATTATTCAATCGCCACGGACACCTCCTCAATAGACTCAACTATATTGATGATGATCGATCAAACAAACTTAAATAACTTGATTCATATCGGAGATTAGACTGAATCCATTTCCCTCCTCTCAAAATACGTATCAAGAGACAGAGACATGACGATCGCCTCACTTATCATTAATCAAGAAGAGTCGGTTGACTTAATTACAGCAAAACTTATAGAATTAAGTATGAATTAGTGGAAATTATTCATTCATTCAAGAAACTGCAGTCTATCTAAGGCCCAATAAAACGAAAGCATAAGGTTTTAAAACCCAAAGTCGATAAGAAAAGTAAGACCACCAGACTCAGGTCTAAAACAGTAATTCAAAACACTAGAAAATCATTTATTCAAATTGATAATGAGCTGAATGTCTTGATAGATAAAATTCACAATGACGCTGAAAATCAATGAGTTTGAAGCCGTCCCGAACTCATTCGTCGAAAAAAGTCCACAATCAAAGAACTATCGGAAAGAATGTTCTAGTTTTGCGCCCTTGAATCATTCAGCCAAAGCACACTATGAAAAAAATATTCAACCTATTTGATCTCAAACAAAAGATCAATTACAAAAATGAAGTTCTATCCGGATTAACAGTTGCCTTAGCTTTGGTTCCAGAAGCAATTGCATTTGCGTTAATAGCAGGTCTATCACCACTTACAGGATTGTATGCTGCATTTTCAATTGGATTGATAACTTCAATTTTCGGTGGGAGACCGGGAATGATTTCTGGAGCAACTGGCGCCATTGCAGTGATTTATGTTGGGATGATTGCTATTATAAAAAAGGCTAATCCAGATATTACAGTTGATGAAATCACGCAATATATTTTAGCAACGGTTATTCTTGCTGGAGTTTTGCAAATACTTGTTGGTGTTCTAAAACTGGGTAAATTCATTCGTTTGGTTCCGCATCCTGTGATGTTTGGTTTTGTCAACGGTTTAGCGATTGTCATTTTCATGTCCCAAATGGCATCTTTCCAAGAAAATGTAAAAGATCCGTTTGGTAACAATAGGATTGAAACGAAGTCTATCAGTGAAGCTTATCACATAAATGAAACTGTTGTTATTAATGACAAAACAAATACAATTGCCTTCAATCTGAAAGACGATACAAAACTTCATGACTTTGAAACCGATGAGTTGAAATATCAAATTTTTGACGGTCAAGTTTACAATGTTTCTGATTCAACAGTAGCGTTCAATTTTGCGAACGAAACCTTGTACAATATTGAGCAAGAGGGAGACGTATCCGTTTGGATGAATAAGGACGACTTAATATTAATGATTGGTCTTGTGCTTCTTACGATGCTTATTATTTGGGGATTGCCAAAACTCACAAGATACATCCCATCTTCACTCGCGGCTATATTAGTCGTTTCTGCAATAACCATATTTGGAGGTATAGACACGCGAACGGTTGGCGACTTGGCCTCAATTCAAGGGGGATTCCCGATGCCTTCACTACCAAACATTCCATTTACATGGGAGACATTTCTTCTTATCTTCCCTTACGCTCTAATCGTTGCAGGTGTTGGGCTTATTGAAAGTCTACTAACGCTTAATTTGATAGATGAAATTACGCAAACGAGAGGGGAAAGCAATAGAGAATGTGTGGCTCAAGGTTCGGCAAACATTGTTTCTGGTTTCTTCCTAGGAATGGGCGGATGTGCAATGATTGGTCAAAGCTTAATTAACATTTCATCTGGAGCGCGTGCAAGACTTTCAGGAATTGTAGCATCGCTTGGATTGTTGTCCTTCATTATGTGGGGCGCGCCAGTCATTGAACAACTCCCAATGGCAGCGTTGACGGGAGTAATGGTAATGGTTGCGATCGGAACGTTTGAATGGGCAAGTCTCAAAGTATTTGGAAAAATGCCTATCACAGATGTTATTGTTATGATTGTTGTTACACTAATAACGGTGTTCTTGCACAATTTAGCTCTAGCAGTTTTGGTTGGTGTAATCATATCAGCGCTAGCGTTCTCTTGGGAAAATGCAAAACGAATTCGTGCGAGAAAGTACGTTGATGAAAATGGATCTAAACATTACGAAATTTACGGCCCCCTTTTCTTTGGTTCGATCTCAACGTTCAATGATAAATTTGATGTTCAGAATGACCCAGACGATGTTATCATCGATTTTTCTGATAGTAAAATCGTAGACATGTCCGCAATTGAGGCATTAAACTCATTGACAGAACGTTACCTTCAAGCTGGAAAGAAAATCCATCTTCGTCATCTTAGTGCTGATTGCCAAGTGCTATTGAAAAACGCGGATAAAATCGTTGAAGTGAATGTGATGGAAGATCCTACATACCACGTTGCGGCTGATAAAGTTTAATATTTTAATTGCGTTTTGTTTTTTTAAAAGGTTGATTTATCACGTATCTTTACCACTCATAACATTATACTCAAATACTATTTTTTTGTGGGATAATTTTGTTTAACAATACAAAAAATCTGTAATGAAATATTGCTTTATACTTTTAATTACGCTCTCCAGCTCATCACTTCTCGCACAAAATTTTACGATAAGTGGGTCTGTTAAAGATTCTACGAATGGAGAGGATTTATACGGAGCTTCAGTTCGTGTAAAAGAATTGACGAACGTTGGTGCTATAACAAATGCTTACGGTTTTTACTCCTTAACCCTTGAAAAAGGATTATATACATTGGTCTATGGTTCTTCTGGATTTGATCAGAAAGAAGTTAAGATTGAACTCGACAAGGACATGTCAATTGATTTGGAATTAAATGTCCCGAGTGAAATTCAAGAGCTTGGAGATGTTATTGTTAAGGCAGAAAAAGGAAATAACAATATTACGTCTGCCGAAATGAATGTGACGAAATTAACACCAAAGGATATTGAAACAATCCCTGTTCTTTTCGGAGAAAAAGATATAATGAAAACACTTCAGTTGACTCCTGGTGTAAAAGGAGCTGGTGAAGGGAACGCTGGATTCTTCGTTCGTGGCGGTGGTGCTGATCAAAACCTTATTCTACTTGATGAGGCTCCAGTTTATAACGCTTCTCACCTACTTGGTTTCTTCTCAGTATTCAACTCAGATGCAATTAAGGATGTAGCGCTTTACAAGTCAGGAATTCCTGCAGAATATGGTGGAAGAGCATCATCGGTTATGGATGTTAAGATGCGCGATGGTAATAAGAAACAGTTTGAAGCATCGGGTGGGATTGGATTGATTTCATCGCGTTTAACTGTCGAAGGTCCAATCGTAAAAGACAAAGGATCATTCATCATTTCAGGAAGACGAAGCTATGTTGATATATTCTTAAAACTGTCAAAAGATGAGCAAATCCAAAATACCTCTTTGTTTTTCTATGACCTAAACATGAAAGCTAATTACAAGTTAGGCGAGAAAGACAGAATTTTCCTTTCTGGATATTTTGGAAGAGACAATTTTGGATTTGGAGATGATTTTGGATTCAACTGGGGAAATGCAACAGGGACATTAAGATGGAACCACATTATCAATCAAAAACTCTTCTCTAATACGTCACTAGTATATAGTAATTTCGATTACGCTTTTAATATTGGAGCAGAAGGAGAAGACGATTCATTTGGTGTTCAATCGTCGATTCAAGATTGGAATGTAAAGCAAGACTTTACGTATTACGCCAATCAAAACAATACACTTAAATTTGGATTAAATGGTATCCACCACACATTCAAACCAGGTGCTTTAACTGGTGGAAATGAATCTTTCAACGAATTAGTTCTTGACTCAAGGTACGCTATTGAAATGGGAGCATACATCCAAAACACGCATAAAGTTGGAAACCGTCTCAACCTGATGTATGGTTTGCGTTACTCTGGATTTAATTTAATCGGTGACGGAAACAGATATGATTTCGCTGAAAACGGGACGGCTACAACAACCGAATTTGATAAATGGGAAACCATTAAATACCACAACGGGTTGGAACCGCGTTTATCTGCAAGTTATCTTTTGACTGAAAAGAACTCCATTAAAATGAGTTACAACCGTAACTTCCAATACTTGCACCAAGTATCAAATTCGACTTCTTCAAGCCCAACAGATATCTGGGTGCCAAGTTCAAACAATGTAAACCCGCAGATCGCAGATCAGATTGCGGCCGGATATTACCACAACTTGAAGGATAACATGTACGCACTGTCCGGTGAGATTTACTACAAGTTTTTGCAGAATCAAATTGATTACAAAAACGGAGCGAATAGCTTCTTAAATGATGAAGTCGAAGGTGAGTTTGTTTATGGAAAAGGACGTGCATACGGACTTGAAATTCAATTGAGAAAAACGAAAGGGAGGTTCACAGGTTGGATCAGCTACACACTTTCTAGATCTTTAAGAACGTTTGATCAAATAGATGGAGGAAAAGAATTCTCAGCGCGTCAAGATAGAATTCATGACATCGCGGTAGTTGCGATGTTTAAAATCAATAAGTCTCTCGCTGCATCGGCAACGTGGATTTACTATACTGGAGATGCTGTAACATTTCCGTCAGGTGGATACAGTGTAAACAACACTTTTATTCCATTGTATACAGAGAGAAATGGATACAGAATGCCTGATTACCACCGTTTGGATTTAGGATTGACATGGTACCATAAAGAGAAAAAGAGATTTGAATCAAACATGAACTTCTCTGTATACAATGCATACGGTAGAGAAAATGCTTTTTCAATTACGTTTGAGCCAGAAGATCCTGATGCACCGAACGGACCTCAAAAAGCAGTACAGACAACATTATTTAAGCTAATCCCAGCGATTACTTGGAACTTTAATATTAAGTAATTATGAAAAATATATTATACATCCTTATTGCAGTCGCGACTTTTAGTTCTTGTCAAAAAGACATTGATCTCGATTTGAATTCTGCTAACCCATCAATCGTTATTGAAGCAAATTACGCTGCTGAAGACAGTACAGTTAGTGTCAGAATAACGAAAACCGTTAATTATTTCGGTTCAGAAGCAGTTCCAACTGTTGACAATGCAACGGTGACCATAACTGATCAAAATGGTGTGAGTCAATCCGTTCCTTTTTCGTCAAACGGAGATTATACCTTAACAAATTATGCGCCTCAGCTCAATACCATATATAGTTTAAAGGTAGTTATAGGTGGTGTTTCTTACTCAGCGAGCAGTAAAATGGCTAGCCCTGTAATTATGGATACTATCGCGTACGATTGGTTTGAAGGTGGATTTGGATTTGATGAAGGATTTGTGATGGTCATAAACTTCTTAGACCCTGCCGATACCGTAAATTTCTATGCGGCGAGATTCACTGTTAACGGAACCGAGTTTAATCGACTTGATGAAGGCTTTACTCAAGATGACGCATTGACCGATGGAAACTACCAGTCACGGCCGTTATTCGGCGGTCCTCAAGTAGATTCTTTGGATGTTGTTGGCCTTGAATTGTTATCAATTGATCAAGCAATATACAATTACCTCAACGAAGCAGCAAGCATTGTGGGAGGATCAACATCTGCTGCTCCTGGAAATCCAACTTCGAATTGGGACAATGATGCATTGGGTTATTTTAGTGCTTATAGTTCAAGCAGACAAGAAGTCACTTTGCCATAGTCGATTCCTTTTTTGGGAGCTTGGGGTTTAGATTTTAGGTTATTAGAAGTTAGAAGTTGAAACCTCTAAATTCTAAAAGTGAGGAACGAACACTCCAAAAAAAGCTTGTGACTGACTAGCCTACCCAAACCAAACATCATTAATCATCTCAAATCCTGCCTGTTCATTGATTCGTTGAATAATAACTTGCTTTCCGTGTGACAATTCATCTCGCATTACGGCAGATTCCATTTTAAGAAAGAGTTTCTTATTCTTGATATAGATATCCTTCGTTCTGTGAGCAACAGCAGTACCCATCATTTCCGGCCAAGACTCGATAATTTCGATTTCTTTCATTTTGCCTTCATAACCATAAGCTTTAAGCCAACGGTCGAGCACTTCCTTTAACGGAGCCTCATTCGATGTACGTTTCAAATCACTCATTCAATGTCAATTTAACCCCAAGTTCGCTCACAGAGCATTCTTCAACTTGGAAAACTTTACATTCGAGATTACTTTCAGAGAAAATCTTTTCTACTCGCTCGATGTCTGTATCCGTAACAAGTACTTGTCCAAAAAACTGATCACTGACCAATTTCATCAGACGCTCTACCCTTGTATGGTCCAATTTATCGAAAATATCATCAAGAAGCAATACGGGCTGAGTATTTAAATGGTTTTTCAGCCATTCGTATTGTGCCAATCGAAGTGCAATTATAAACGATTTCTGTTGACCTTGTGAACCAAATTTCTTTACAGGATGGCCTTTAATTTGAAAAACCAAATCATCTCGGTGAACCCCTACGTTTGAATAGCGCGTGTACGCATCCTTTTTCTCGTATTGCTTAAGCAAGTCAACAAATGGTGCATCTGACAATTGTGATTTATAGACCAAATGAACTTCTTCATCGACATGTCCAATTGCGTCGTAATGCTTTTGAAAAACAGGGATAAATTCATTTAAAAACGACTTTCTTTTCTCAAAAATATCCAATCCAAGTTCGATCATTTGGTGGTCCCAAATCTCAATGGACTCACGATCAAACATACGATGCTCAGCCATATTTTTCAGCAAGGCATTCCGCTGCTTGATGACCTTTGCGTATTTTTGAATAGAATCAAGATAGCGTCTATCGAACTGAGAAATAATCCCATCCATCCACCGTCTTCTCAGCTCACTACCTTCGGAAATTAAATCCCTGTCGTAAGGTGAAATCATTACAGCCGGAAATTGACCAATATGATCCGCAAGTTTTTCGTATTCCTTCTTATTCCGCTTAAAAACCTTTTTTGACCCAACTTTAACCGCACAATGAATGGTAATTTTAGCATCATCCTTATGCCATTGTCCTTGAATTGAAAAGAAGGGTTGATCGAATCGAATATTTTGTTTGTCAATAACATTCATGTACGACTTACAAATACTCAAATAGTGAACAGCATCAAGGATATTAGTTTTCCCGGCGCCGTTGTTTCCTACGAAGCAATTGATACCGTCAGACAACTGAATTTCGGCTTCTTCGTAATTCTTAAAATTGATAAGATGTAAGTTCTCTAGATGCATCAAAACAAAATTAGTCCATTTTGTTCAATAACTTCTATCAAGTCATACTTCTTTATCGAAAAAAAAACTTATTTTTGCAGCGCTTAATTTAGTAAAATGTTAGAAAACTTATCAGGAGAAGAATTAAAGAATCAATTTAAGACGAATAAGACGCTTAGATTAGTCACAATGATTATTGGTGGCGCCGCAATAGTGGCTTTGGGCTACTTCATATACCTTCAATTTATTTGGTATCCTACAAACGAAGAGTCAAAAGATAAGTACTGGCCAGGATTGAACCTTGCCGTTACTGATTCTACTGATGCAGCCTTAACAGCGTTGAAACCTGTCAAAGAAAAATACGACGGTTACATTGGTGGAGAGATTGCTCAATTCGTTTATGCGCGTCAATTGATGAACAAAGGGGAATACAAAAAAGCAATCGAAGATTTAGAAGGAGTTGATGTTGAAGACACTTATGTTGCTTTGATGGCAATCGGACTTAAAGCAGATTGCCTTTCTGAAATGGGGAAATACACTGAAGCAGCAAATCTTTATTTGGAAGCAGCTAACACAATCGATAACGATTTCACTACCCCGTTCTATTTGAAAAAAGCAGCACTTTGTGCTGAAGAAGTGAAAGATTTCAAAATGGCAGCGAAGAGCTATAAACGAATAAAAGATATGTATCCTCAATTTGCTAACTCAAATAGTATTTACAAGTTCTACGCTAGAGCGAAGAGTCAAATTTAAATAACATAATCTATGGCTACAGAAGGTCGTAATTTATCAGAATACAATAAAGAATTTATTCCAAGCGGTGCCGATTTCACGATCGGCATTGTTGTTTCTGAATGGAACCAAAACATAACGTTGAATTTACTCAAAGGCGCAAAACAAGCCTTGACAGATAACGGCGTTAAAGAAGAAAACATCGTCGTGCGATTCGTTCCTGGTGCTTTCGAACTTCCATTGGGATGTCAATTTATGTGTGAAAGCGGAACTATTGACGGCGTTGTCGCTATTGGAGCAGTCATCCAAGGCGAAACAAAACACTTTGATTTTGTCTGTGACGGAGCAGCACAAGGAATAAAAGACGTTAATCTTAAATACAATATTCCTGTTTCATTTTGTCTTCTCACAGACAATACCTTGCAACAATCCATTGATCGTTCGGGTGGTAAACACGGGAATAAAGGAATTGAATGCGCAATTGCCTGCATGAAAATGATCGCGCTAAAAAAATCATTCTAACATGACTTTAATAAAATCTATTTCAGGAATTCGCGGAACCATCGGAGGTAAAGTGAACGAAGGCCTAACACCTGTCGATGCAGTTAAATTTGCAGCAGCCTTTGGAACTTGGTTAATTCGACGCAACCCACATACCAAAGTAAAAGTGGTAATCGGTCGTGATGCTCGCATTTCTGGACAAATGATTTCTGATCTTGTTTCTTCAACGTTGGTTGGATTGGGGATCGATGTGATTAATTTGGGACTGTCCACTACTCCAACAGTTGAAGTTGCTGTAACAATTGAAGGTGCTCATGGAGGAATCATTCTAACAGCAAGCCACAATCCAAAACAATGGAACGCACTTAAGCTATTGAATCAAAAAGGTGAATTCATTTCGGGTAGCGATGGAGAACTTGTATTATCAATTGCAGACAATGAAGATTTTGATTTCGCCGAAGTGGATGATCTTGGTCACGTAACAAACGATGATTCTTATTTACAAAAACACATTGATGCGATTTTAGCACTTGGTGTGATCAATAGAAAAGCAATTGCAGCTGCCGATTTTTCTGTCGTTGTCGATGCCGTAAATTCTACAGGCGGAATATTCGTTCCAGCAATTTTGGAAGCTTTAGGAGTGAAGAATATTACAAAATTATATTGCGACCCAACGGGTGAGTTTCCGCACAATCCAGAACCGCTTCCTGAACATTTACAGGATCTTTCGGCGAAGATTAAAGAAACAGGCGCAGACGTAGGTTTCACTGTCGATCCAGATGTGGATCGGTTGGCAATGGTTTGTGAGGATGGATCTATGTTTGGCGAAGAATACACGCTCGTCGCTGTTGCGGATTACGTATTGAGTAAAACGCCAGGCAGTACAGTGTCAAATCTGTCCTCTACAAGAGCTCTAAGAGACGTTACTGAGTCGGTTGGACAAACATATTATGCTTCTGCTGTTGGTGAAGTAAACGTCGTTACAAAGATGAAGGCTGAGAATGCTGTTATCGGAGGCGAAGGAAATGGTGGTGTGATATATCCCGAACTCCATTATGGACGTGATTCTTTGGTTGGAATTGCTTTGTTCCTATCGCTTCTCGCTGAAAAGAATATGAAAGTTTCTGAATTGAGAGATAGTTATCCAAAGTACACGATCTCAAAAAATAAGATTCAATTGACTCCAGAAATTGATGTTGATAACGTACTTTCTGAAATGGCCAAGAAGTATGCGCACGAAGAAGTTGATTCAACGGATGGTGTTAAAATATACATCGGTAAAGAATGGGTGCACTTGCGCAAGAGCAATACGGAGCCAATTATCAGAATCTATTCAGAGAGCAAATCACTTCATACTGCGAATGAACTTGCAAATCGAATTATTAGTGAGATTAAGGAGTTGATTTAATCGAATCCTGAAGCTTTAGAATTATCGTTTTCCCAATTTTAAAAGATTCTTCATCCACTGAAACTTTTGATGTTTGCTTTTAAACAAACTTATTCATCGCTCCTGGAGAAAGTTGCATTTCGCAGGTATCTTTCACCTTTGACTAGAATGAAAATCTGCCCAACTCACTTAGGTATAAAAAATCACCTAAAAAAAACATAAAGCGATTTTAATCAACCTTTAACATTATACAATTAAGTATTTACACTTAATTTTTCAGGGTTGAATTTTATAAAACATGATCCCCATCGCATTCGGTTTCGTTTTTTTTGATTACCAATCACTTCATGGGAATCAGAACTGCAGCTTACTAAAAGAAGCAGACCGAGAAAATTAAAAATGACTTTATTCATAGTTGAATTACGTTTGACTAAAATAGCGTTCCTTTTCTCTTTCTCCTATTTCCTTAACTTGAGATATGAAGATTTCTTTTCGATTCCTTCCGCCTGATTCTTATTCCTTTTCTTATTTTTGATATTGATGAAGAAATTCAAGATTCCAGAGTTTTACAACTCTCCTATAATTAGTAAAGTCAAAGCGAAAAGAAAGCTAGACGACCCGCGTAAAAAAGATTTCACGCCAAGCATTCTTGACTTTGGAAATATTGAATTCATTATTAGCCGCCATTTTGGATTTTGCTATGGCGTTGAAAATGCAATTGAAAAATCATACAAAGCAATAACAGAAAATCCTGGCAAGAATATTTATTTACTCAGTGAGATGATTCACAATCCAGAAGTCAATCAAGATTTATTGGATCAAGGATTGAAGTTTATTCAAGATACACATGGGAATCAACTAATCGATTGGGACACCATTGATTCAGATGACATAGTAATCATCCCAGCATTTGGAACAACAATTGAAACAGAAAAATTACTGATTAACAAAGACATTAATATAGCTAAATACAATACGACGTGCCCTTTTGTAGAGAAAGTTTGGAACCGCTCAGCATCTCTGGGAAAAAGCGATCACACGATTATTATTCATGGAAAGAACAGCCACGAAGAAACAAAAGCGACGTTTTCACACAGTAAAGAAAACTCTCCTTCAATAGTAATCAAGGACATCAATGAGGCAGGAATAATTGCCAATTATATTCTTGGAAAAATTTCAAGTGATGAGTTATTAAGAAGATTCATGGGAAAGATCTCAGACGAATTTAATCCAGAAAAGGATTTGAATAAAATCGGCGTGGTGAATCAAACCACCATGCTAGCAACAGAAACGCAAGAAATTGCTGACTTTCTAAAAAACACAATGATTGAAAAGCACAGTAGCAAATCGCTAAAGGAACATTTTGCGGATAACCGCGACACATTGTGCTATGCAACGAATGACAATCAATCGGCAACAATTGAACTGTTGAATATTGAAGCAGATTTGGCAATCGTTGTTGGAGGTTACAACAGCAGCAATACAACACATTTGGTTGAATTACTTGAACCAAATTTTAAAACTTTTTTTATAAAAACGAAGGATGAAATAATTGATTCAGATCAAATTCGATCGTTCAACATCCATTCAAAGAATATTGAAGAACATTCTACGTTCCTACCAAAGAAAGAAAAAACAAGAATAATTATAACATCAGGTGCTTCTTGTCCTGACGCGGCAGTTGATGCCGTAATTCAACGTATATTAGACCTCAATAATTCTCCCATTTCAATCAACGACATTCAGTTTTAGTGGAAAAATTTATTAACATATTAATTATTGACTCTGACCCAAAAGTTCGCATTGAGCTTAAGGAGATTCTTTCTGGTGGAGGAAATAATGTTCTACTTGCTGAAACAATCAAAGACGCTCTACCAATCATTGAAAAAAAGGAAATTGGAATTTACTTAATCAATATTGATGAACCTGAAAATGGCTTATCGAATATCTCTTCCATACATGATATAAGTATTTTCAAAAATAATTACATCATCATTATTACCAAAGATGATCGTCCTGGCGTGAAACTTGTGCGGGGAATGAATCAAGGAGCAGTTGATTATTTGACCTTCCCTTTGAGTCCAAATTTAGTCCGTTCCAAAATTGATGTGTACAAATCATTGTTCTATAAGGATCAACGAATTGTTCAATTATTGAGTAATATTTTTCCTGACACTATTTTGCAGGAACTGAGTAACAACAACAAATTTTCACCGAAAAGGGTTGAAAATGGCGTAGTTCTATTCACAGATTTCGTTGATTTCTCATCAAAAGCGAAGAAGGTTAAGCCACTGCACTTACTATGGAAACTGGAAAAATATTTCACGAAATTCGACGAGATTATTGAGAAGTACAATTTAGAAAAAATAAAAACAATTGGTGATGCTTATATGGCATTATCAGGAGTTACCGAGAACAAACCAAAATCAGCAGTGCGAGCTTGTTTGGCCGCAATTGAAATTCGAGAATTCATGCGCAAGGAACGCGATATTGCCATTGCTATGAAAAAAGATTTCTGGCAAATTAGAATTGGACTCCATATGGGGCCCCTTGTCGCAGGGATTATTGGAACGTCAAAATTCAGCTTCGATGTCTGGGGTGACACCGTAAATATAGCATCCCGAGCAGAAAATGCTTCGAAACGAGGATATATAACCATCACCTCAACCATAGAGGACAATGTAAATAAGTATTTCAATTCGCATTCACGAGGCGAAATTGAAATCCACAAACGAGGCGGAAGTATTGAAATGTTTTATTTAGACAATATGAAACAACAATACTCATTGGGTCGAGAGGGTACTTATGCAAATGGCTTATTGAGAAGTATCTGTGACCTTCCATCTATGGATTTTGATCAGATGCGTGTGCATATATTAAATCGTCTTAAATCATTGCTTCCGGAGTCCATATCTTACCATGACTTGCCACACACCTTAAATGTTGAAAAGGCTGCGATTCGATATGCCAATCTCGAGGGCGTAAAAGGAGAAGAATTAATTATGCTCAAAACCGCTGTCCTTTTCCACGACTCAGGGTTTATTAGTCATTACCACAGCAACGAGGAGTTTGGAGCTACGATTGCAGAATCAATGTTACCACGATTTGGATATTCGGATGTTCAAATTCAAATCATTAAGAAAATTATATTGGCTACTAAATTTGAAATTAAGCCTGTAACATTGCTGGAAGAGATAATGAGTGATGCTGATCATGACTACCTTGGCCGTCCTGATTATTTGAGTATTTCCAAAAAATTACGCCAAGAAATGTCAGATTTCGGAAGAGATTTTGAAGATATTGAATGGCTGGATTTTCAAATTAACTTCTTGGAGAATGGACATAATTACCATACTGAAACAGCAAAGAATATAAGAAATCAAGGAAAAAAAGCCCGTGTTATTGATCTAAAATTGAGACGCAACAAATTAATTGAAGCAGAAAAAGAAAAATGAAGGTTTATACAAAAAAAGGAGATTCAGGAACAACCCAACTCATAGGAGGAACAAGGGTAGTAAAGAGCTCAATGCGAATTGAAGCTTATGGAACTGTTGACGAACTAAATTCTTATTTAGGATTAATCAGAGACCAATCGATTAAAGAATCTCAAGCGGAACAGCTTCTTGAAATTCAAGATCGTTTATTCACAATGGGTTCACTTTTAGCAACGGATCCCAAAGGAACAAAGATGAAACTGCCTCAATTGCAGGATTCAGACATCGAAAGCCTTGAGAATTGGATCGACGAAATGGAAGAAACATTAGAACCTATGACAAGCTTCGTTCTTCCTGGAGGACACACTGCAGTATCATTTTGCCACATTGCACGATGTGTATGTAGACGCGCAGAACGAATCGTAGTTGACTTAAATGAGAATGAAAAAATTGAGCCTATCATTCTCACATATTTGAATCGTCTAAGCGATTATATGTTTGTATTAAGTCGAAAGCTTACGCTCGATTTAAAAGCGAACGAAATCCCCTGGAAGCCAAGGATGTAAGATTAATAAGTTATTCGCGTAAATAATAAACTGCACTGTTAATTTGGAATTAAAAGAATAAAAATTACATTTGCGCCAAACAACAACAAAGGAAGAGGATTATGTACTGGACTTTAGAATTAGCGTCATATTTAGAAGATGCACCATGGCCTGCAGCAAAAGATGAATTAATTGACTTTGCAATTAGGAATGGAGCACCTCTTGAAGTAGTTGAGAATCTCCAAGCATTAGAAGACGAAGGTGAGACATATGAAAGTATTGAAGAGATCTGGCCCGACTATCCGTCGCGAGAAGATTTTCTCTTTAACGAAGATGAATATTAAAATGACATTCCTCTTGGCTTAGCTAAGAGGGATTTTTTTTTGCACCTTAGATTAAATCAGCATTACGCCGCGTCGCAATATGAACTTTCTAGGACACCTCTTTTTCTCGAACAATGATCCTCAATTGATGTACGCCAATCTTCTTGGCGATTCAGTTAAAGGCAAAGATTATTCCCATTTACCTCAGAAAATTCAAGACGGCGTTAAGCTTCACAGAACGATTGACAATTATATTGATACGCATCCTGTCGTTCTAGAATTACTTCGTGAGTTGTACAAACCTCTCCCAAAAATATCTGGAGTTGCCGTTGATCTCTATTTTGACCACCTGCTTGCTAGAAACTGGAGTTCCTTTCATGAGAAAAGTTTGAAAGAATTTGTCAAAGACTTTTACGCAATTGAATTTAAAACACCGGAACAATATTCCTACCGATTTGATTTCATGATTGGCAAAATGAAAGAGTTTGATTGGTTATATGAATATCGAAACCATTCCGGATTAACACAGGCTTGCTTAGGACTTTCTCGTAGAATCTCATTCGAAAATGTATTGGCCAAAGCTCCTGAAATCTTCCTAGAATGTGAAGAATCTATTGAGCTGGCCTTCAACAGATTTATGTCCGATGCCATCCCGTTTTTTGAAAGCTATTTTAAGGAAAATTAGCTCCAATTGTTGAAAACTATAACTCAGTTTTAGGGCTTATCCAATAAAAAAGCCATAATTTGCTAAGTACGATGATAAAAAAATTGCGCTTTTTGAAAGCTAAATATTTGTCAGCCTCACTACTAACGATCATCCTAATTGTAGCTTCGAGCTGTGTTATGGAAAAAGACGACAGCGTTAAATCAGTCGAGGAAACATCCGAAAGACCGGGGGTTGCAATTGATCTACCCGAAATAATCAAAAAAGGAAAACTGACAGTTCTAGCTGAGAATAGCACAACTTCCTATTTTATTTACAAAGGCAAAAAAATGGGGTTTGAATATGAATTACTCAACCTCTTTGCTGAAAATTTGGGCGTAACACTAGAAGTAAAAATTGTAAAAAATCTCGACAGTTTAATTATCATGCTCAACAGAGGCGACGGCGATTTAATTGCTTGTAATTATACTGTAACCAATTACCGAAACAAAGTCATTAATTTTTCTGAACCCTTTATAAAGTCACAACAAGTTCTAATTCAGCGAAAGCCTGATGGCTGGCAAGACATGAAAGAAGAGGAGTGGAAAGCAGATTTAATTAGCGACCCGTCTCAACTTGCTCAAAAAAAAGTACACGTATGGAAAAACTCAAGTTATTATCAACGGCTTGAACATCTTCAAGAAGAAATCGGTGACACTATACATATTGAAGGTGTAAAGGGAAATATTGGCGGTGAAGAACTCATTGAACAGGTTTCTTCAGGACTTATTGACTATACAATTACTGAGAACAATGTTGCTCAAGTCAACGAGCAGTTTTTTCCAAACATTTATATAGGCCTTGACCTATCGGTGAAACAACAAATGGCTTTTGGAATCCGAAAATCCAGTCATTTATTGAAATCTAAATTAGATGCATGGCTGAAGGAATTTAAGGGAAAATCTACATATAGGTATATCAAACGTAAGTACTTTGAAATGCCGCACGTCACCCGTAACCGCAAAAGAGACCACTCAACATTGGATGGGACGAATATCTCCAAGTACGATGAATTATTCAAAAAAGCCAGCGATATGAGCGGTTGGGATTGGCGATTGATTGCCTCCGTAGCCTATCAAGAATCAAAATTCAACCCTGAAGCCTTGTCTTTTGGTGGCGCTTATGGCATGATGCAGTTCATGCCAAATACAGGTCCGCACTACGGAGTCTTCCCTGACTCTCCTCCAGGGACTCAGATTATGGGTGGCGCAAAAAAGTTAATGGCAGACGAAAAATTCTGGAGCAGTGTTCCCGATGCCTTCGAACGAAAAAAATTCGCTCTGGCTTCATACAATGCGGGCCGTGGACGCATTCAAGACGCTTCTCGTTTGGCTAAAAAATATGGTCTAAACCACCTAAAGTGGGAAGACAATGTGGAAGTCATGCTTCTCAATCTTTCGAAACAAGAATACTACCAAGATGAAGTCGTTCGAAATGGCATGATGCGCGGAACAACAACCTACAAGTATATCCAAGAAGTTACAGCGAGATATATGGAATGGGTGACTCAATATTGATTTGGAGTTTGGAAAGCATTATATATAATTTCACCCTATTTGTTTATGAGCTGTTTGGTATTGAATTTGTATATTTCATTCATCAAAAAAAGAACTGCTACTGACAAAACGAAATGAACCTAACTCCTATACTAAGTAACCAAACAGCCTTGAATGGCCGCTTAATCAATACAGGAGTGGACTCCATGATGGACAAAATCATGTATATCTACATGATTGTTCTAATCAGCTTCTTTGTACTGCAATTCATTTTTGTACTTGCTGTAATTCTTAAACGAAAAACGACTTTTCGAATGCTCCTTGGAGTGCTATCCTCAATATTCTTACTCGCAAGTATTCCTTTCTTTCTACCAGGCTCGTCCTTTGCATGGTTTGGGGCAATCGTTGTTTTAATGGGAATCATTGGAATTTTCGTCTCCATCAAATTCAAAAAGAAATAGACATTCCAATCCTGACTTTAATTTATAATGTCCCTTCTCTACTCTTGGTGTTCAAAAGCTATCGCTTTTTCTGCCAATTAAAAATTATCTTTACTCTATCAAACATCTCGTTGTTATATCAGGACCAACAGCAAGCGGAAAAACAAGCTTGAGTATTGCCGTAGCAAAGCACTTTAAAACGTGTATTGTTTCTGCAGATTCACGTCAATTTTACAAAGAGCTTTCGATTGGAACTGCAAAGCCTTCAATTGAAGAGCAAGATGCTGTTCCGCATCATTTCATAAATTCCCATTCGATCGAGGAAGAAGTAACATCCTATCAGTTCGAAGAAGAGGCGCTAAATCTTTTGAAAGAAGAATTCAAAACAAAAGATGTAGTTGTTTTAGTCGGTGGATCAGGAATGTTTATTGACGCACTTTGCATTGGGCTGGATAACATTCCGAATTCTCCAGAGGTCAAATTGAAAATTCAAAAAGAACTGGAGGAAAACGGATTAGAACCTCTTCTAGTTGAGTTAATGGAGTCCGATCCAGAATATTACGAACAGGTTGATAAAAGCAACGCTATGCGCATTGAACGCGCAATTGAGGTTATTCGCTTGACAGGCAAGAAATTCTCTGAGCTAAGAAAACAGAAGCCACCCCCCCGACCTTTTAAAGTACATCGTATCGTACTGAATCATGATCGGCAAGTACTTTATGACAGAATCAACCGGCGCGTGGATATTATGATTGAAGGCGGTCTACTTGAAGAAGTTCAATCCGTTCAATCCCAAAGGCATCTTTCATCGCTCAATACCGTTGGATACAAAGAACTATTTGCTTATCTTGACGGGCATTCAGCGCTGGAAGAGGCGGTCGAAAAAATAAAACAAAATTCCCGTCGATATGCAAAACGGCAATTGACTTGGTTTAGAAGGCATCCTGAATCTCAATGGATTAGATATGGCGCAGAAAAAGACATGCTGAATGCAGTGATAAATTATTTTGAAAAGAATCGATAAACCAACTAATTGGAACGATTATTGAAATATGAAAGTCAAAACCATTGCATGAATATAACGCTCGATCATATTATGCCCTCTCCCCTAGCTTCCATAAAACATGGACCCGACAGCATTTGGGGAAATAAAGTAGAACTCATCGCCGGACGACGTATTCTATTAAATGCTTCTAGTGGAAAAGGAAAGTCAACTTTTGCAACAACTATTTTTGGTTTACGACAAGATTATCAAGGGGAATTGTTCTACGATAGCATTAATATCAAAGATTTTGGCCCAAACGAATGGACGCAAGTTCGTCAATCCAAAATTTCAGTAATTTTTCAAGACTTGCAGTTGTTTCCAAAGTTGACTGTTCAAGAGAATCTTATTCTAAAAAATAGCATTACAGATACGTTTACAGAAGTTGAAATGCTCCAAATGATGGAACGCTTAGAAATTGAAGATAAATGGCAACAAGAATGCGGTTTACTTTCAATGGGGCAGAAACAGCGTGTTGCTATTATCCGCTCATTGGCCCAGCCTTACGAATGGTTAATTATGGACGAGCCGTTTTCGCATTTAGACATTGACAATACCGATCGTTGTTTAAAAATGATCCATGAAAGAACTACGGAACAAAAGTCAGGCTTCGTTTTGACATCTTTGGGAAGCTCTCATGGATATGAATTTGATCAAGAACTAAAACTGTAGCTATGTTGACAAAATTGCTTTTCAAAAATCAAGACCGAAAGCAACTAATCATCGCTATGATTGGTTCTTTTCTCGGGATTACATTTTTAATAACTTCAATTCATTACTTGATCAAAGTCAATGAGTTTGGAGAAGGAACAGAAATTCTTGGTCCAAATACGATAATTGTTCAGAAAAAGGTGACGACTTCAACAACATTTGGAATGTCTAAGTCGGATTTTAGCCAAAAGGAAATCGACAACCTATTGGCAATGACTTTCATTACTGATATTAAGCCCATCTTGACTAATAACTTTAATCTTTGGTTTGAAACTTCAGACAAGCGAATTCCCGAATTTAAGACGAATCTATTTATTCAAACTATTGATGAATCATTCTTAAAAATAGATTCAAAAAAATGGCAATGGGAAAAAGGCGACAAATCAGTTCCTATTATTTTGCCTAGGGATTTTATCGTAATGCTAAATACCTTTGCAGCTTCAAGTGGATTTGCTCAAGTTTCTGATGAATTAGCCATGAAAGCCGGATTTAAGTTCATGATCTCCGATGAAGACAACAATAAAGAATGGTTTGATGTTCATATCGTTGGATTTACCAGTGAAGTATCTGCGGTTCTCGTTCCTGCATCGTTTATGGAGTATGGAAATATGAATTTTCGATTGGAAGATGAAAAGAAGATAACACAAATTATGATCTCCGGAAAAGAGAGCGAATTTGGTTTGGTCGAACAAATGCTGACTGAAAATGGCCTTGAAACAAGAGAATCACAAATGATCGTTGGCCGCTTGAAAAGTATGGTAGGGACTTTGTTTTTTGTTGTTCTTTGCATTTCAATAATCGCAGTTTTCCTTTCTGGACTTGTTTTAATCCAATACATGCAATTGCTGATGTCCAAAAATGCCTATGAAGTCAGAACTCTTCTAAGAATTGGATACCATCCTGATAATGTTATTCGTCGGTTCTTTATCTATTTCGTAAAGGTCTTTGGGATTGTTATGGGAATGGGAATGGTCACCTTTCTGATTTTTAAACACTTTCTCGATAAAATGTTCAAAGAAGGCGGACTCCATATTGATACAGGAATTACATATTGGAGCATGGGAGCACTCTTATTAGCCCTCGCGTTGTTCACCCTTTCTAGTTTCCTTACAGCCAAAAAAGGGATCTATAAAGAATACTAAACGTTAAAGAATTGTTAATCCGACATCCTCCGAGCATCTAAAAAAAAATATTTAACGTCAATGGATTGTTAATCGCTTGCTATCATGTATTTTTAGTTCCTTAACATTATATCTTTAAACTTTAAATAGACCCATTTTATGAAATCATTGTTGATAATCTTCTTGTTAATAAGCTCGTACACTGTTAATGGACAAGATATTAAATTCAAAATAATTGGACATAGCGATACCACGGTTAATCTTGTGAAGTACTTTGGACAAAAATTATTTTACGCCGATACTGCAGAAATGGTAAACGGTGTCGTTGAGTTTGATGGTAGTAAACAAAAAGCTGGAGTTTTGGCGTTGTACCTTCCTGGAGAGAAAATTTTGGACTTTATATATAACGAAGAATCATCGGTATATATTGAAGCCTCTTTGCCCAACTTAATGGGAACGGCAGAATCTAAGCCCGATGGCAGCAAGCCAATCTCGATTGAAAACAAAATCTTTTTAGAGTATGTTCAATACATAAGTAACAAGCGTCAAGAGGCAACAGTTCAATCAAAATCAAGAGACGGTTTAGAAGAAAATGATCCGCAATATGTTCGCCTTTCCGCTCAGATCAGTGCGATCGAAGTAGAAATGAACGAGTACAAAGAAAAAATTGGAAACGAATTTTGGAGTAAAGAATATCTTGCTGAGAAAAAAGCAATATCTGACAAATACATTGCTAAACGCGAGAAGGTGAACCCCGAAAAGAAAAAATACACCAAACTATCTACAAATATCCAAGGTATTGAAGACGAAGTGAACGCCTACAAAGATAAAGTCGTTAAAGAGCGATGGGATAATGGCCTTATTAATGGACAGAGGATGCAACTTAAGCAACTTAAAATCCAGAGAGATGGACATGAAAAAGATTCTGAGATGCACAAATCAATCACGGCGGAAATTGATGCAATTAACAGCGGGGTGATTGATTATCAAAAGAACATAACCCAAAATCCTAACAACCTTTTGGTTTCTAAGGTTGTTCTAATGTCAATGGACATAGAGATTCCAGAAACACCTTTTGATGCTAACGGAAACATAATAGATTCCAACTTCAGGTTCAAATATTACCGCGATCACTACTTCGACAATATTGATTTAAAAGACGATCGCTTGATGCGAAATCGCGTATTTCATAACAAGTTTACGAATTACTTCAGTTCAAACATTATGCTTCAGCATTGGGACACAGTAATTCACTATGCTTTCAAATTTTGCGATGCTCTAGATCCTAAATCGGATATGTTCCAGTACACCGTTTCTTGGATAACGAGCCAATACGAAAAGAGTAAAATCATGGGGATGAACAAAGTTTTCATTTACATGGGAGAACGTTATTACTGTAACCTCAATGAAGAAGGAAAATCACCCGCACGCTGGATGCCGAAGAAAAACCTAGATGCACTTTGTGAAAAAGTGAGCACTCATTACGATTTAGTTATGGGAGCAAAGCCTCCAAATCTAATTTTGCGGGACACAACAGATGTGAATTGGCGAGATTTCTACAGCCTCGACAACGAATACACAGTACTTTATTTTTGGGATCCAGAATGTGGACATTGTAAAAAAATTACACCAAAATTGCAGAACCTTTACGCTAAAAAATGGAAGGATCGAAACATAGATATCTTTGCTGTTGGTAAGGCAACTGGAGATGATTTTAATAAATGGAAAGAATTCGTTCGCAAGAATAAATTGGAATTCATCAATGTTGCCGTAACCGCGAATCTGTATGACAGCGCATTAGTTAATGCCTCGCTGTTCATTCCTAGATATACCACGCTGAAATCATTGAATTATCAAAAGACTTATGATATATATGCAACTCCAAAAGTTTGGGTTCTTGACAAAGACAAAAAAATCGTTGCTTACAGTCTAACTGTTTCTCAATTGGAGAACTTGATGGATCGTTTGCAAAAGAAAACAGACGCTCCGAAGCTATACCCGCTAGAGGAGGAAGATCCGGAAGAAGACATGATGCATTAACATTAAAACCTTTTTAAAAGACTTGATCCTTCATTTGAAAGTTCAAGGCTCTTTTGTTTTTTGTAATGGTCTTCGGTAATCTTAACAGTTTTTAAAAAAGAAAGCACATCGCCCGCAATTATTGGAAACCTATAAGGTACTTATGCCTTGTCATTTATGACAGTATATTCTGCCTAGTAATAAATTCCAGAAAAACCATACATGTAAAATGTCAGTCGCACCAATAAATGTAAATCGTGACTCAGAAGAGGTGATTCAGGTTATTCTTAAAAAATCTTAGTTACACATAATTGTAGACGAATAATTCATTCCATCTACTTCCGTTAACATAACTTTCTTTGCAGTAACTCCTCAATGCTATTATCTTTATCCTATTAAAAAAATTCTATGAAACTATTAGCTTTCCTTTTTACTTTGTCAGCTTCATTTTCTTTTGGTCAAACATATTGGCAACAGGAAGTTAATTACAAAATTGATGTTGCATTGAATGACAAAGATCATACACTCTCCGCAATTGAAGAATTTGAATACATCAATAATTCTCCGGATGTTCTGAACCGAATTTACGTTCATCTTTGGCCAAACGCTTATAAAAATAGCGAAACGGCCTTGGCGAAACAGCAATACGAAGGAGGGAAAACAATGTTGAAATACGGCCCAGAAGAGGAAAAAGGAAACATTAGCGGATTGGATTTTAAAGTTGACGGAGTCAAAGTAAAATGGGAGTTTGAAGAATTTAATATTGATATCGCAATCATTAAATTAAATCAACCGCTTCAGCCTGGAGGAGAAATTACAGTTTCTACACCTTTCAAGGTTAAATTACCGTCGGGTAAAATCTCACGCCTTGGACATATCGGTCAATCTTATCAAATAACACAATGGTATCCTAAACCTGCTGTTTATGATGCTGAAGGATGGCACCAAATGCCTTACTTGAACCAAGGTGAGTTTTATTCAGAATACGGTTCGTTCGATGTTAATATTACTCTCCCTGAAAACTATGTCGTTGGCGCTACCGGTGAGTTACAAACTGAATCTGAAATTAAATTCCTTAATGATCGTGCTAAAAAAACAGCTACGAACATTGAAAAAGGAACAGATTTTACAGAATTTGAAATAACTCCCAAGAAAGGATTTCCAGTATCTTCAACCGACTCGAAAACAATTCGATACACGCAATCCAATGTTCATGATTTTGCTTGGTTCGCTGATAAACGTTACAATGTTCTTAAAAGTGAGGTTGAACTTCCGAATTCAGGTAGAATGGTAACTTCTTGGGCTATGTATACTGAAAAGGAAGCGAAGCTTTGGAAGAAAGCCAGTGAGTACTTAAACGATGCGATCTACTACTATTCAAAATGGAACGGTGATTATCCGTACAACAATGTGACTGCGGTTGATGGAACAATTAGTGCTGGCGGTGGTATGGAATACCCCAACGTAACCGTTATCGGTAGATCTGGAAACACTCAGCAGTTGGAAATTGTTATTGTACATGAAGTCGGGCACAACTGGTTCTACGGTCAATTGGGGTCAAATGAAAGAGTTCATGGTTGGATGGATGAGGGAATGAACACCTTGAATGAAGTTCGCTATATGCAAACAAAATACCCGGACAATACGGCTATGACGGATTTAGTGAGGGGAGCCAATTTTCACCTGGAACATTTGAATCACCATGACTTAAGTGATATGGCTTACCGTGGTTTTGCAGGAATTGGCGAGGATCAACCTATTGAAACCCATTCAGCCCATTTTTCTCAAATAAATTATGGTGTTGTAATGTATCAGAAAACAGGATTGATATTTTTTTACTTGAAAGATTATTTGGGAGAAGAGCTGTTTGACAAATCAATGAAGGCTTATTATTCCGAATGGGAATTTAAACATCCTCAACCTAATGATATGCGCCGATCATTAGAAAAAGCTTCTGGTAAAGATCTTTCTTGGCTATTCGATGATTTAATTCAAACGACCAACCACATTGACTATAAATTGAAAAGCGTTAAAGACAAAGACAATATGTTAACGGTCAAAATCAAAAACGTCGGGCATGTTGATGGGCCAATTGAAGTCAACGGTATAAAGAATGGAAAGGTTATCGAAACGGTTTGGATAGAACCTGGCAGTAACAAAAACACAGTTGTATTAAAAGATGCTACGGCTGATGAAGTTCGTATTGATGCAAACAAGGACATTCCGGAATTAAACCGACAAAACAACCTTTGGATCAAGGACAAAATGCTCCATCGATTCGAACCCCTCAAATTCGAACTTCTGGCGGGCGATGATGAACCAGAATCCACCAATCTTTTCTGGGCACCGGCAATTGCCGGTAATCATTATGACAAATTGATGGCCGGTGCGATCATTCATAATTACGGTATTCCATTCAATAAATTTAAATTCTTAATCACTCCAATGTACTCCTTTGGAAGACAAATGATTTCTGGAATTGGCGAGCTGAGTTATACAATGCTGCCAAAAACGGGATTGAAAATGTCGCGCTTTGGGGTTTCCATAAAATCATTCAAGAACGATACAGTCTTCGAACGAAATAAATCTTACTACTTAACTGTCGCACCCTATTGGATGGCGAAAATTGGCTCTCGAAAATCAAATGGATACTTGTCACAGACAATAAAGGTTCAATCTTTATACAGAACGGACAAGCGAAATTCAATTTCTATAGATCGAGTTGGAGCTTATGCAGAATACGAATTACAAATCAATAAGGCAGATCATAAATTCAACGTGAAATTAAGAAATGAATTCATTATGGATCTTGACAATTACGACAAGATGGCGCGGCTTTTACTCGAATCCAAATACCAATTCCGTTACCTTAGAAACAAAATGGAACGCTGGATTGAAGTTCGTGCTTTTGTTGGCCAACAATATTTGCGTGATTTTAACCCGGCTAAGAATGGCTACCAGTATTCAATGTCAATTGCAGGACAAGACGGAACACAAGATTTATTTGTTGACGAATATTACTTTGGAAGAAGCGAATCATCTGGAGTTTGGTCTCAGCAGAGAAACGAAAACATGGGTGGTTTTAAAAGCACAGTAAGTGGTTACGGAACAAGTGCATTCATGATGGCTACGGGTAATTTATATTTCCAGCTTCCTATCAAACCAGGGGTTTTCGGAGCCTTTTTCGATGTTGGAACCTTCCACAATGGAGTTGCACTTAATACAGTTTACAATGCTGGACTAGGTGTTCGTTTCGGTGATATTTTTGGGGTATACTTCCCTATTCCCGGATTGATAAGTCCCCAAATAGAAGACACGTTTAAGGATAGTAATGGAAAAATTCAATACAGTCAAATGATTCGATTCACACTGAAGTTCAACGTCTTCAAAAAGCCGCTGAATATTTCTAGTTTATTGGTGGTGGGGTAAACCTCGACTTACTTGTTCAGTTTATTCATTTTATAGGCTACAGTTCCGTATTCCAACGGTCTAAATATTCGAATAAGGAAGCTAACCAATTTTCCAGGTCGAACTATTTTTATTCCATACTTAGACACATCTTTATCTCTGGTCTCAACATACGTTGCACGGCCTTGCGCAGTATGAAGATTCGAATATGCAATAGCAACTTCCCACGCTTCATCTCTTGCAAAATCCATCGCGAATTTGGCAATCTTCTCATCTACTCCACCCAAAATCAAATCTATTGGTTTGAGCGGCCAGAATATAGAAGACAATTGATCTTGAACATCATCAACCAACGACTCGAGAACCACATTGATCTTATCAAAATCATCGTGAATAGAATGAATATCGGTGGGCTGTGCCTCACTTGCCGCAATTCCTAAATCCAAACTAATGTGAGCATTCATTCCTACAAACAAATGTTGAATGACCATTGGACTCCAAAAGCGCGCAGAATCGAAAGCGATCTTCCAAGAAGTCGAACACCTCTCTCCATTTTGATATTGATGGTTCGCCAAAAGATAACGGTTTGCAAAAATGATATCGAGCTTTTCCATACGAGGATTGTCATCGAAATAACCTTCCTCTATCTTATCCTTTACGGCTAAAGTTACGCGTTTGTAAAGCGCAGCAAAATACCCCATTCTACTTTTCTTATGAATTGAATCTAAAATAATAACATCGAGCTGTTCGATTACTTGGTCAACGTTTGTGGGAAGTACAAATTCTACTGAACTCATTATTAAAAAGATGAATTATTAATTGATAATTCGCAATTGGGCTACTCGTACTCAGAAAGTTCTAACCAGCGCATTTCCTTATCTCCCAATTCAGCGACAACTTTAGAAAGACGTTCCCCCGCTTTCATAAGATCCTCATTGCTTGACGATTCGTCTGAAAGTACCGTTGTCATTTCAGCTTTTTCCTTTTCAAGGTTTTCCATATCCTTTTCAAGTCCTTCAAATTCTTGACGTTCCTTAAAAGATAGTTTTATCTTTTCTTTAAGCGATTCGGGCTTCTTTTCAACAACCTTCACCTCTTCTTTAACGTATTTATTTGCGTCTTTACCCTCCCTAAGTATATTTTTTCTGTACTCCGTATAGTTCCCTAAAATATCGCTGATTTCACCATCGCCTTTGAAAACGAACATATGATCGACCATTTTATCCATGAAGTATCTATCATGAGAAACAACGATTAGACAGCCTTGGAAGCTTCTCAAATAATCTTCAAGAACGCTCATTACAAAAATATCGAGATCATTTGTTGGCTCATCGAGAATCAAGAAGTTCGGGTTTTTCATCAAAACCGTCATCAATTTCAATCGACGTTTCTCACCTCCACTCAACTTAGAAACGAAATTATAATGCATGTCTCTGTTGAACAGGAACTTCTCCAAGAACTGTGCAGCTCCCATTTCACGTCCTTTTTCCAATGGAATAAATTCGGCGATATCACGAATTACATCGATGACTTTTTGATCCTCTTTGGCTTCTAACAATTGTTGGTCGTAATAACCAAAAACTACTGTTTCACCTGTAACTACTTTTCCTTTATCGGTAGGCTCAAGGCCCATAATCATATTTAAGAAAGTCGATTTTCCAGTTCCGTTATTCCCAACAATTCCAATCCGTTCTTGTCTTTTAAAAACGTAAGAAAGCTCGTTTAAAATCTTTGTATCACCAAATGCTTTTCCAATTTTATGCAACTCAAGAATCTTTGTTCCCAAACGCTCCATTTTAACTGGAATGTCCAATTCAGAGCGATCTATATGTTGCTTTGCAACTTTTTTCACATCGTGAAAAGCTTCAATCCTAGCCTTCTGTTTCGTCCCTCTCGCTTTTGGCTGCTTGCGCATCCAATCTAACTCCTTACGGAATTGATTCTTTGCTTTGCCAATCGTGGTATCTCTGTTCTCATTTCTTTCGGCTTTCTTCTCAAGGTAATAAGAGAAGTTTCCTTTGTATTTATAAATCGTTTTGTCTTCCAATTCAAGAATTGTATCGCAAATAACCTCCAAGAAATAACGGTCGTGCGTTACCATCAAAATCGTACTCTTTGATTTAGAAAGGTACGATTCCAACCATTCAATCATGTCCAGATCCAGGTGATTGGTAGGCTCATCAAGAATTAGAAACTCAGGTTCTGCAACCAAAACTTTGGCAAGTGCAACACGTTTCTTTTGTCCACCGGACAGGGTACTGACTAGTTTGTGTGTATCGACAAGTTTCAGAACAGAAAGAATTTGATCCACTCGAACTTCAACATCCCAAGCATTTAACTCTGTGATCGCCTCAAAAGATGCAGCAATTAAATCTTCATCTTCCAAGCGCATTGCTCGGTTGTAATCCTTTACGGCTTTAAGCTCTGGCAAATCATGTGCAAAAATCTCTTCCAAAATTGTATTGGATTCATTAAGATTCTCACCTTGTTCCATGAACGCAATTCGAAGGTCTTTTCTGAAAACAACCCGCCCAGAATCGATTGATTCCTGACCTAACAAACAACGAAGAAGCGTAGTCTTACCACTTCCGTTTTTAGCAACAATTGCTGCTTTTTGGCCTTGTTCAATTCCGAATGTCAAATCCTCAAAGAGGTATCTGTCACCGAATGATTTAGTACATTCTTCTACTGAAAGGAAATTCATGTTTTAACGTAAACGATCGAGTGAATCCAGCAATTTTTTGTCTCGCTTAATTCCGATGTTCGCTAGAAATGAAAATGGGAACCCAATGATGAAAAGCCAATAACCTAGACCCATTTCACGGCTTGTAATTTTAGCTTCAACCAATCCATCTCCCCAAATTGAAAGAAAAAAGATTGCGGTTAAGCTAAGGAAATAAAGGAAAAATACAGTTCTTCCCAATTTGAATTGTCGGTTTATATTTTTAAAAGCCATCAAACAAATGAAAGTCAAAAGCACCAATGATATCAAGCCTATAAACAATGGGAAAGTTGATGTTCCCAATATCTTTCCGTTTATAACAGAATATTCTGTAACACCCCATGAATTAAATGTAAATCGTGAAGTTTTATTTACAAAACTAAACAATGGACTTCCGATAGCCACAATAGAAACGAGGATGATAATAATCCCTAAATAAATGGTTTGAACGCGTTGTATCATTACTCAAATTTGAAGTCCAAAGATACTGCTTTTAGTGGAAGAGAGAGAAGACTTTTAAATTGATTTGTAGGTAAAATTAAGAACGCGTAACTGGTTTCGATTTATAAATCATCGTCCAACAAATCGATAGCATCGTTATCCATTTTACTTTTCACGAATCGTGAGACTATTTTGTAATCTTCAGGACCCATGCAAGAAGAAGGAAAAAAGTAGTTAGTTTCTAGGTTCAACAAAATAAATCCAGCCGACATTTGACAGTCATTAAGGTTGCTCCATTGTTTTGATTTTTTATTCCCGTCTTCTATCAGGGTAATCGATTCTGCTGTTGTGGAGCAAGTAGAAATCAAGAATTGTAATCGCGGCCATCGCCTCAACGATTGCTACCGCTCTTGGAACAACACAAGGATCGTGACGGCCTTTGCCTTGCATTTCAACGATTTTATCCTTTGCATTGAGCGTTTGTTGTTTTTGAATCAAGGTTGCAACAGGCTTGAATGCTATTCTCATATTAATTACCATTCCATTGGAGATCCCGCCTTGAATCCCACCTGAATGGTTCGTTTGCGTGCTTCCGTCTTCATTAAACAAATCGTTGTGTTCCGATCCTTTCATTTCGATGCAATCAAAACCACTTCCGTATTCAAAGCCTTTCACTGCATTAATGGACAACATCGCTTTGCCAAGATCGGCGTGGAGCTTGTCGAAAACAGGTTCGCCCAATCCTGGCGGAACATGATTGATTTCACAAACAATGCTTCCTCCAATTGTGTCGCCGGCCTTCTTTATTTCTTTAATCAAATATTCCATTTTTGCGGCATCTTCAACATTTGGGCATCGAACGGAATTATTTTCAATTTCATTGTAATCAACCTCGCCTAGCAGTTTCACAGACCCAACTTGATCTACATATGCAACAATGTCGATTCCTTTAAGTTCTAATATTTGTTTGGCAATTGATCCCGCTACAACGCGGCATGCTGTTTCTCGAGCAGATGACCTCCCTCCTCCTCTATAATCTCGATTTCCGTACTTTTTATCGTACGTAAAATCGGCATGAGACGGACGGTAAACCTCTTTAATATGATCGTAATCTTTTGACTTTTGATTGTCGTTTGGAATAATGAAACCTATCGAAGTTCCAGTCGTTTTGCCTTCAAACAATCCCGATAAAATTTGAACTTTATCCGACTCTTTTCGTTGCGTTACAATTTCAGACTGCCCAGGCTTTCGTCTGTCTAAATCTGCTTGAATAGCATCCAAATCAATTGAAACATTTGACGGAACTCCATCTATAACACCTCCAATGGCAATCCCGTGAGATTCACCGAAGGTAGAGAGTTTGAATATGGTTCCGTAGGATGAGGACATTTTTCGAAGTTAAAATTTAGATGTTAGATGTTAGATGTTAGAATTTGGAACCTTCTAAGATCTAAATTCTTCAATATTACCCACAAATTGTTTCTTTCGTTACTTGAAGAATTTTTCTTACTTCTTCCATTGTCGGTGCTTCTGCATAAGTTCTAAGAACGGGCTCCGTTCCAGAAGGACGAATCATGACCCATCTATTTTCATCAAAGAAATACTTGAATCCGTCAATAGTTCCCACTTCTTTTACTTGGTATTCACCAAAGCTTTTGTAATGATCAGCCTTACAATTCGCAACGATTTTTTGCTTCAATTCTTCTGTAATATGTAAATCGCTTCTTTCAAATTTAAAGGGCCCAACGATTTCGTAAACTTCACGAATCAAGTCGTCCAGTGTCTTTCCTGATTTCGCCATGAATTCCCAGATGATTAATCCCATCCAAATCCCATCACGTTCAGGAATGTGTCCTTTCGTAGCAATTCCTCCTGATTCTTCACCTCCAACAAGCACGTCTTCTTCAATCATTATGCTCGCGATGTACTTGAATCCAATCTTCACAACTTCACTTTCCAAACCGTAATGATCTGCCATTACTTTAACTCTAGGAGTTGTACTAAAAGCCGTTGCGACTTTACCCGTCATTCCTTTGTAATGTTTCAAGTAATGAATCAATAAAAGTATGATGTGGTGGGAATCGATGAATTCACCCGATCCGTTGTACAAGCCAATTCTATCGGCGTCACCATCTGTTGCTAAGGCGCAATCTATATCTCCTCTTTCTTTAATGAAAGATTCTAATTCTTGTAAATTCTTTGCAATCGGCTCTGGAGCTTGCCCCATAAAAGAGGGATTGTTCTCACAATGCAAGAAATGCGTATTTGGAAGTAAACGTTTCAATGCATTCTGACCTGAACCGTACATTGCATCATACGCCAAAACCAATCCTGATTTCTCAATCGCATCAAGGTCAAAGTTTGCTTTTGCATGATCAACATACATTGTTTCCAAATCAATCACTTCGATCAAATCGCTGTCCATTGAAATTGAGGCCAAATCGATATTACTCACTTCTGGAATGATATCTTCAACTTCTTGAACTTTCTCTGGTGACAATGGCCCTCCGTGGTGAGATTTCAACTTAAACCCGTTGTAAGAAGGCGGATTGTGACTTGCTGTAATAACAACTCCGACCGAACAACCCAACTTTACAGCTCCAAGTGAAACCATTGGTGTTGAAACAAATCCTATCGCCATTTTAACTGGAATACCGGCATTGATAAAAACCTTAACTGCAGTTTCAGTAAACAACGCTCCGGAAAATCGACAATCATGTCCGATAACCACACTCGGCTGATCGAAATTTTGTTTTAACCATTCAGCCGTCGCGACAGTTACTCTCGCTACGTTTTCTACAGTGTAATCATCCGCGATAATTGCTCTCCACCCGTCTGTACCAAATTTTATTTTCTTTGACAAATTGCTCTCTTTTTAATGATAGTACAAATATAGTTAGATTTTGGATATTGGATGGTTGATGTCGGATATTGGATATTGGATATTGGACCGCTGCGCTTTTGGATTGTTAGACTTTTAGATTTTAGACTATTTGTGTTTCATTGAAATCTTATCAAATCTAAAAGCCATTGCCAATCTAAATTCTACTATCTAAAAACTAGACACGACTGATCTGTTATCGAAAACCTATTTCGAAAATGTAATTCGATATTCCAGTCCTTTATCTGTATTTGAAACCACTTTCTCCGCATCCAATTGGTCGCAAAGAACATCTATCAATGAAAATCCAAGGCCATCTGAGAGTTGATCGTTAATGTATCCTGGACCATCATCACCTACAACAAGAATATAATTGTCTTTGGCTTCTTTCAATACTAACTTGAAACAACCTCCAGGTTTCAAACCATACTTAAATGCGTTGCATGTTATTTCATTCATGATTAAAGCAACTGGGATTGATCGTTCCAAACTTAGCGCATGGTTGTTGACATTAATATCAATGTTCACTTGAATATTTGGAACTTCTAAATAAGTATTGATCAGAGATTTTGCTAATTCCGTGAAGTACGTTTTCATTTCAAAACTTTCAATACTTTTTTGCTGATACAATAGTTCATGAACCATCGCCATGGTGCGCACTCTATTGATACTCGTTCCAAATTCTTTTCGGAAACTTGCATTCGTTTGCTTCGCCATCTGGAGGTTTAGCAAACTAGAAATTACTTGAAGGTTGTTTTTTACGCGGTGATGAATCTCTTGGATCAGCACTTCTTTTTGCTGAAGTGATTGCTTTAATTGCTCTTCTATATTTTTTCTTTTGAAAAAAACAGGAATTTCAATATCATGATCAGAGGATACATTCGCTATCTCTTCAACATATTGCTCAATTTTGTGCGGAGGCGCCATGATAAACGTGCATGCATCTGCTCCTTGAGCCTCACAGGTAACCTCGACAGTTGTCAAGGCGGTATCGTAACTTTCCTCAACCCATCCGGCAGAATATCCACAGTTCATTGTACAAACTGGATACTTCGATTTCTTACCCGCCTTAATCCAAGACTGTGCTTCAAATGAATTGTGATGCTGAAACTTAAGCATAAAGTCATCTCCTGGAATAGGGTTACTATCTGGTAAAATCTCAACATTTGCCCAGCCTGTATAGGCAAAATGAATAGGCCCTGCTGCTAATTTCTCAATCGGTTCCTTAAGAGTTAAGCTTTTATTAAAGGCAATTGAATCTTTCTTTCCGATTACTTTTGAATTGTCGTATAAGTAATTGTGACCTATACTTTCGGCTTCTTTTTCAGACCGATCAGAATACCGTTCCTTAATAAAGTCTATGAATTCATAGCTCATCGAATCGGATCTAAAGAGAATATACCGCTGACCGTGAACGGTAATTTCTCCCGAAACAGGATCATAATTGAAATCTGTAAAATGCTCCGCTACTTTCTCTTCAATTGCTCCGAAAATCTCTGAGAATGCATCGGGAACAATAACAGTAGCTGGACGTTGACCATCTTCTTGAATGAGAAGTCGCCTTTGCTCCAAAAGTTCATTTTCAAGAGCCTTAATTTTCTTTATTATTGCAGCCTTTTTCATCTTAAGCGCCCGTCCAATTCTCATTGAACTGGCACCAAAATTTATTTCTTAAATTCCTTGATTGTTTTCTCAATAATGGCAACACATTCCATTAATTGAGCTTCCGTCATTACTAATGGTGGTGCGAATCGAATAATATTTCCGTGTGTTGGTTTTGCCAAAAGACCATTTTCTTTAAGTGCTTCACAAAGATTCCAAGCTGTTTCGCTTTCTTCCGTATCATTTACAATGATCGCATTCAACAAGCCTTTTCCTCTAACTTTAAGAACCAAATCAGTAGAGTCAATTATTCTCTGCATTTCAGTTCTGAAAATATTTCCTAGGCGAAAAGCATTCTCGGCCAATCTTTCATCTGTTACAACTTCTAACGCAGCCATCGCAACTTTAGCTGCAACAGGATTTCCACCAAAAGTAGAACCGTGTTGGCCTGGTTTGATGACATTCATAATTTCGTTATTTGCCAATACGGCAGAAACAGGGTAAGCACCGCCTGAAATAGCCTTACCTAAGATAAGGATGTCTGGTTCAACATAAGAAGTTGGATCTTTTTGACATGAATTCGTACAGTTACAATCTCCGCATACTGCCAGTAATGAACCTGTTCTTGCGATTCCTGTTTGAACTTCATCCGCAATGAAAAGTGTTCCGTTTGCAGCGCACAATTCTTTCGCTTTTACCAAATATCCTTCGTCTGGAACATAAACTCCAGCTTCACCTTGAATAGGCTCAACTAAGAATCCTGCAACGTTATCGTTGTCTTTAAGTGCTTTTGCCAATGCTTCGGTATCATTATAAGGAATACGAATAAACCCTGGTGTAAATGGTCCGAAGTTTTTCTGAGCAATTGCATCATTCGAAAAAGAAACAATCGTTGTTGTTCTCCCATGGAAGTTGTTCTCACAAACGATAATTTGTGCTGAATCTTCACTGATTCCTTTTACTTCATAAGCCCATTTTCTACACAACTTGATTGCTGTTTCAACAGCCTCAGCTCCGGTGTTCATTGGAAGAACTTTATCGAAACCGAAATATTGAGTTACAAATTTCTCGTATGGTCCAAGAACGTCATTGTAAAATGCTCTCGACGTAAGAGTTAATTTTTTCGTTTGCTCGATCATTGCCCCAATAATTTTTGGGTGACAGTGACCTTGGTTTACTGCTGAATAAGCAGATAAGAAATCGTAGTATTTTTTACCATCTACGTCCCAAACATGAACTCCTTCTCCGCGCTCCAAAACCACTTCTAAAGGGTGATAATTGTGAGCACCGTACTTATCCTCCAAAGCGATTAGTTCTTGTGATGTAATTTTTTCCATCGTATCGTTCATAATGTATTATTTAATTCCATCCACACCATTTATCTTGAATCTGCGTCAACACTTGATTCTCAAAAGCAATGCTTTTTCTTCTCATTCATTGGAGAGAAATCATCCGAGTTACAAAAATAAGGGATTAAGGCCGTATTGTCAATAGATTAGGTGCTATTGTTATAACGTTTATCCTGAAACTATGGGGAAGGCGAATCATTAAGTCTAAGATAGCAGTTTTACACCTTTATTCAAGCTATTATTTTTTTAAACAACAGGCTACAATCATCACCTCCCATATCCGAGAAATTGATTTGATAAAAATAATCTTCTGCAAGAACGGCATACGTTCAGATTCGAACTTTTACAGGACCGATTTCATAGAAACTCAGGTTAAATTAACTTTGAAAAAAGAATGCTTTATGGCCGTCTATGGTTATTTCTTTTGGACTATCTAGAACGTTAAATCCTGAAAGGATAAAGACATATGGTACTCGCCATTGCACTATGAAATCGAAGTTGAGTAAACAATCAAATCTTAATTCACCTTAATCGAGCGCACCATTTTTTCAAACAAAGAGTCACTTGGATTGGCTTCACTTTCCATATCTGAAAAATTGATTTGGTAAAAACGATCACCTTTAGGAATGTTGTAGGTCCAACTCTTTATAGAATGTGTTGTTACGGAATCAATTTTAAGGTCAAAAATGGATAAAAAATATACCGATTGAACACCGTCGACCTTCACTTCAACTGGTTCCTGAATGTAAACGTAATTCTTCAATGTTTTTTTGATTTCAATTGCGCTTCGTTCTATTCCAACTTTAAATGATTCAAAGTTTTTATATGGGTTTGCTGCAACATTCACTTCAACAGTGGGCAACATTCCGTCGTACTTTTTAGGATTGTACTTTGTATAAACACATACAGGAGCCATTCCAGTATATTTATCCGTTAAGTTTTGCAACTGCTTGTCGCTCAACTTCAACATGTTGTCGTTTGCCTTAACCACGGAACCGGATTCATCGAACCAACCCTCTGGTTTTGAAATGTGGAATGATCCTTCCCCTTCGAAATCTTCATCCTTCACTTCTAAAGAGCAAGAGAACAAAATAAAACCAAAAAGAAAAAAGATAATTCCTTTCATAATTAAAACAGTTTCGGTTGGTCAGTCTCATCATCGTCTTTTTTGGAGACATCCCACTCTACTGTTGTTGAAGGCACATCGTCTTCTGAAACTACATCCTCTTCTTCATCAGTACTTTTAGTATCCGGCTCTGACTTTATTGGTTTTTCAGGTTCTGGCCAATGCTCCTCCCCCTCAACAGGACCTTCAAGAAGAATCTCTTTTACCTTCAATTTCGTTAATTGGTTTCCTTGCGACTTCATTCCTTTGACATCGATGAATTCGTGGAGGTTAACTATTGTGTCAGGTAAGTTCTTTGTTGATTTAAGAAGCTTGTTGTATACAATTTTGGCTACAGGTTTATAAGCCGTTGAAACGACATCAAGATATGAACCTTCTGATTCAGAAATGAACAACACTTTTTTATCGCTTGTGACTTCGCACAAGAAACGTTTGCAATAATGCATATCCTTCTCTCCATCGAAATATACAACCGACAATGGTCTGTCTGGGTGCCATTTTTCAATGTGAACCATATCGTCATCGAAGTGTGTTGCTAAATCCAAGCTCGATAATCGGTATTCGCCCCCTTTATAGATTGTAAGAATTTTATCGTTTCCTTTAAAGTTACCAAGGAACTTACCCCGCTTATCATCGTTCAAACGCCCTACGACGTCATCATACCAAACTTTTCGTGCCGCAAGTGTTGAACCACCCACTTCTTTTTGAATAATTTTAGAAACGATTTCTTTCGTCACTCGATTTCCGGATGCCCCTCTTCCTTTAATCAGAAGCTCACCCAAATCTACATCAAACTTAAGGCGTTTTAAATGTGGACGGGCTCTAAGAACAACTGTTACCACTTCACGTTCTCCATTCGGATGCACATTGAAGTACAACATTTTCGATCCTTTCGTTCCCTTGGTAAGGTCGTATTCTGTATCTCTTGTAATTGACTTCACGGTGAAGCGCTTCATCATCGTTGGTCCACCTACACCGTCTTGGTACATCATGTGGTAAATCGTACGAATGTCTCCACGTTTCCAGACGTTGGCGTAGATAATTCCCTTTCCAACAAATTTCTTGTCAGTAACCTTGGTAATCATCATTTTACCTGAGGCGAAGAAAATTATAATATCATCAATATCGGAGCAATCAGAAATGTACTCTGCTTTCTTCAAGCCATAACCAACAAAACCTTCTTCGTAATCAACATAGAATTTTTTATTGGCAATAATAACCTTTGTTGCATTGATAGAATCAAACGCTTTAAGTTCTGTTTTCCGTTCTTTTCCTTCTCCGAATCTCTTCTTTAAATCTTTGTAATAATCAATTGCATACTCGATAAGGTTGGCAAGATTCGATTTAACGATTTCCATTTCTGCCTCTATCTTTGCAATTGTATCGTCTGCTTTATCTGCATCAAATCGAGTGATTCGAATCATTGGGATTTGCGTCAGACGGTGTAAATCTTCATCCAAAATCTCGCGAATCAATTGCTTTTTAAATGGCTTAAATACTTTGTGCAAATATTCATAAAGCGATTCTTTATCACTGTAATTCTTGAAATCAATGTACATTTCCTCGTTAATGAAAATCTTCTCTAATGTTGAGAAGTGCCATTGACGTTCCAGTTCGTCTAAACGAATTTCAAGTTCCTTTTTAAGCAAACGAACCGTATTGTCCGTATTTACTTTCAAGATTTCCGTTACCCCCATGAATCGCGGCTTATTACCGTCAATTACAGATGTATTTGGCGAAATTGACACTTCACAATCGGTGAATGCGAAAAGTGCATCCATTGTTTTGTCAGGTGAAACTCCTGGTGCAAGATGAATCATTACTTCCGCTTTTGCGGCCGTGTTATCCTCAATCTTCTTTATTTTTATTTTCCCTTTATCGTTTGCCTTGATGATCGAATCAATAAGGGATGTCGTTGTTCCATAAGGAATTTCATTAACGACTAATGTTTTGTTGTCTTCTTTTCTAATTCGGGCTCTCAAACGAATTTTACCTCCTCTAAGTCCGTCATTGTAATTAGACGCATCAATCATTCCTCCATTTGGAAAATCGGGAAGAAGCGTTACTTTTTTACCACGTAAATGGTTAATTGATTGTTCAATAAGTTCAATAAAATTGTGCGGCATAACTTTACATGCCATCCCTACCGCAATACCTTCAGCCCCTTGAGCCAATAGCAGCGGGAATTTTACTGGAAGTTGTTCTGGCTCATTGTTCCGACCATCATAACTCTTAAGCCAATTTGTCGTTTTGGCATTGAATACAATGTGTGCCGCCAGTTTTGAAATTCGTGCCTCAATATAACGCGGTGCAGCTGCTCCATCTCCGGTTAATGTATTTCCCCAGTTTCCTTGACAATCAACCAATAAGTCTTTTTGTCCCAAATGAACGAGAGCATCACCAATTGAAGCATCACCGTGCGGATGGTATTTCATAGTGTTACCTATGATATTTGCCACCTTATTGTAACGACCATCATCCATCTCCTTCATGGAATGCATGATTCTTCTTTGTACAGGCTTGAATCCATCGTGTAACGAAGGAACGGCTCTCTCTAGAATTACGTAAGATGCGTAATCCAAGAACCAGTTTTCATACAGTCCACTAACAGGAATAATATTATTGTCTAAAACCTTTTCAGCGAAGGGCATTGAAGTATCTTCATAGTTATCTCCGGATTCCCCATCAGAAGAATCATCGTTTCCGCTTTCCAATTCGTTGTCCTCTAACTCGTCGTTTTCGTCGGCCATTTTATGATGCTTTTTCTAATTTTTCTTCTGGATTTTCTTTATCATCTTCTCCAATATCCTCCTTCACATCTTCTTCAACCCTCAAGTTATCGATAATAAACTCTTGACGTTGAGGTGTGTTTTTCCCCATGAAGTAAGATAGAATTGAATCAATCGAAGCTTCTTTTGAAAGGATTACGGGTTCCAGTCTGATATCATCACCAATGAAGTGTTGGAATTCGTCAGGTGAAATCTCTCCCAATCCTTTAAATCGGGTGATTTCGGCATTTTTACCTAATTCCGTAAGAGCATCTCTGCGCTCTTGTTCTGAATAACAGTATATCGTTTTCTTCTTGTTTCGAACTCTAAACAATGGTGTTTCGAGAACATAAACGTGGTTCCTTTTGATCAAATCGGGGAAGAACTGGAGGAAGAACGTTAAGAGCAAGAGACGAATGTGCATTCCATCAACATCGGCATCTGTTGCAATTACGATTTTGTTGTACCTCAAATTATCCATATCATCCTCAATATTTAAGGCTGCTTGGATCAGGTTAAACTCTTCGTTTTCATAAACAACTTTCTTTGTCAAGCCATAACTGTTCAACGGCTTCCCTTTCAATGAAAACACTGCTTGCGTCTTCACGTCTCTCGACTTTGTAATTGAACCACTGGCAGAATCTCCCTCAGTAATAAACAAAGTAGTTTCTTCATGCAAGGGATTCTTCACGTCCGAGAGGTGCACTCTACAATCACGCAATTTCTTGTTGTGCAAGTTTGCTTTCTTAGCTCTATCTCTCGCAATTTTCCGAATTCCAGAAAGTTCTTTTCTTTCCTTCTCCGATTGCTTTATTTTATTTTCTAAAGTCTCAACAACTGCTGGATTTCTGTGCAAGTAGTTATCTAAAGCTTCTTTCAAGAAATCATTGATGAAGGCCCTCATGGACTTCCCTTCAGGCTCAACTTCAAGAGAACCTAACTTTGTTTTTGTTTGTGATTCAAAAACAGGTTCAACTACTTTCACAGCAACTGCGGCTACAATTGATTGGCGAATATCTGATGCTTCGTAGTTCTTTCCATAGAAATCTCGAATCACTTTGGCTACCGACTCTCTAAATGCGCTTTGGTGAGTCCCACCTTGCGTTGTGTGCTGACCATTTACGAAAGAATAATAATCCTCGCCATACGTTTTACCGTGCGTAAATGCCACTTCTATATCTTCTCCTTCAAGGTGAATGATTGGGTACAACGGGTCGCCATCCATGTTGTCCTCGAGCAAATCTTTCAATCCATTTTTAGATTGGAAGCTTTCGCCATTCATCTTGATCACCAAGTTTCGATTGAGGTAACAGTAATTCCACATCATTTTTTGGAGGTAAGCTGTTTTATAGGCGTACTTCTTAAAAACGGTATCATCTGGAATGAATGAAACATAGGTTCCATTCTCCTCATCTGTCTTTTCTATTTTTGGATCTTCGGTAAGTTCACCTCGGCAGAAGGTTGCGCTTTTCTTTTCTCCGTCTCTCACAGAGTAAACATGGAAATATGAAGACAATGCATTGACTGCTTTAGAACCTACTCCATTCAGTCCAACAGATTTTTTAAACGCTTTAGAATCGTATTTACCACCAGTATTGATTTTGGACACAACGTCAACGACCTTCCCTAAAGGAATTCCACGACCATAATCCCGAATAATAACTTTACCATCCTTGATCGTAATATCGACTTTTTTACCATTGCCCATTACGAATTCATCGATACAGTTATCGACAACTTCTTTAGCAAGAATATATATTCCATCATCTGCAGATGAACCATCTCCAAGTTTCCCGATGTACATTCCGGGTCTTAGTCTAATATGTTCCTTCCAATCTAATGATCGAATATTATCCTCAGTATACTGATTTTCTGCCATTTACATTGGTTTTTCTGAGAGAAGTCAAAGATAAAGAAGAAACCGAGTGTTTTTGCGGCTACCGTGAAGAACTTATCCACTAAACACGGTTGATATTAACAAATGGAAAGTTTCATTCTCGCTCGAGTTGCTGTACATTCATTAGAAATCGATGGGATTCCGAATTTCATTTACTTGAAGCGATTGGAACCTAAAGAACTAAAATTTTATAGGTATCGTTTTTGGCACTTGGAAAACTTAAGGCATCCAAATTATGGATTGAGAAACCCCCTCAAATTGTTTCAAGTGATGGGTTTATTTTTTAAGGGAGAAGAAAAAGCCAAATTTTTGAAGACAAGTGGCAGCGCAGGTGGGCAAAAGACACTATTTAATGATTTATAATTTTAAGACTGACTTTAGAGGATAAATTGATCCCCATCTTCAGCAACGAGGCAATTTTCAAAAATAGGTCGAGCTTCTTCAATATGTAAATTACCATTTTCATACCTGGCGCTTAAATGCCCCATCAACAATTTACCAACAGATGCTTCTTTAGCAATGTTTGCAGCATCACTGGCAGTTGAGTGTTTGGTTGCAATAGCGCGATCTCTAAGATCCTCAAGGAATGTTGCTTCATGGTAAAGCAGATCAACTCCTTTCACAAATTCAATAACACTTGACATGTATTCGGTATCACTGCAAAATGCGTACTTCAATTCGGGCCCACTTGACTCTGTGTAGTTTTCGGACAGAAAAACCTTTCCTTCAAATTCAATATCCTCTCCTGCTTTCAAACGGTGATAGTGTTCTATTTTGACACCGTCCTCTTTCGCTTTATCCACACGTAATTTACGCTCTTTTACTTTCTGAGTTATGACAAACCCACTTGTTGAAACCCGATGTGAAAGCGGGAAATAATTGATTTTTATTTTAGCATCTTCAAATAGAATTCCACTTGAATCTTTTTCCAATTCAATGAAATTTATTTCAAAAGTGAACCCACCTCCGCCAGCATGAATTTGACTCATGATTAACGCCTTCAATCCCGGAGGGCCAAATATTTGAATGGACTTCTCCCTTCCCATGAGATGCATGGTACTGAGTAAACCAACCAAACCGAAATAATGATCCCCATGAAGGTGTGAAATTAGGATATGGTTAATACGCTGAAATTTAATCCCTAGTTTTCTTATTTGAATCTGCGTTCCTTCGCCACAATCAATTAAAACATGCCGTTCGCTGCACTGAACATATTGTGCCGTAGGATTTCTTCTGGAAGTAGGAATTGCTGCTCCGCTACCGAGTATGGTAACTGAAAAACTCACTATGAAATTTTAGAAAAGGCGTCGCTTTTATCGCTTGCAAGCGTTAGAACTTTATCCAATTGTGCAATTTCGATAAGCTTTTGAACATTCTCTTGAAGTCCGCACAAAACAAATTTTCCATTTGTATCCTTGCACAAGCGATTAGCAACAAGAATTGCGCTTAATCCGGACGAATCGCAGTATTTTGCTTTCGACATGTCAATCACGATATTGTTCACACCGTTCTTATTCAATAAAACCAATTCAGCCTTCAAACCGGATGCGTTTCCTGCATTCAGCTTCACGACGTTAACTTGTACTACTGCTGTACCGTTTTCCTGATCTACTGTAAAGTCCATTTGTGTATTTGTTTCTTTCAAATGTAAGAATTTTTATTGGCGTTTTATTTTTGCAGCCAACAAATATATCACAGCCATTCGAACCGCTACTCCATTCTCAACTTGATCCAATATTATGGCTTGATCTGAGTCTGCTACATCGCTTGTAATTTCAACTCCACGATTGATTGGACCTGGATGCATCACAACGATTTTCTTTGAAAGTGAGTCTAGAATTTCTTTGGTCAATCCATATTGCATTGAGTATTCTCTCAGTGACGGAAAGTATTTAATCTCTTGTCGTTCCAATTGAATTCGAAGCATGTTTGCAACATCGCACCAATCTAGCGCTTTCAAAAGGTTGTGTTCGACTTTCACTCCTAATTTGTGAATGTACTTTGGAATTAACGTTGTCGGTCCGCAAACCATCACTTCAGCTCCAAGTTTTTGAAGGCAGTAGATGTTTGAAAGCGCAACTCTTGAATGAAGAATATCTCCAACAATGACAACCTTCTTCCCTTTAACTTCTCCAAGTCGTTCTCGAATTGAATAAGAATCAAGTAAAGCTTGGGTCGGATGTTCATGTGTTCCGTCTCCAGCGTTTACTACTTTGGCGTCTACTCTTTCGGAAAGAAACTTCGCTGCGCCTGGATTGGGATGCCTCATGACCACCATATCCACCTTCATTGAAAGAATATTGTTTACGGTGTCTATTAAAGTCTCGCCTTTCTTAACAGAGCTACTTGCTGCTGAGAAGTTCACGATATCTGCTGAAAGTCTTTTTTCGGCCAGTTCAAATGAAAGTCGGGTCCGTGTTGAATTTTCAAAAAATAGATTGGCAATAGTGATGTCTCTAAGTGAAGGAACTTTTTTAATTGGGCGATTGATGACTTCTTTAAAAGCATCTGCCGTTTTAAAAATGATATCAATATCATTTTTAGTGAGATCCTTTATTCCAGTTAAATGTTCAACGCTTAAACTATCCATTGGCTTCCGGTGTAAAAAGTACGACTTTATCTTCTCCTTCTATTTCATTCCATTCAACTGAGACTCTTTCAGAAATCAGCGTGTCTACTGTCTTTCCTACGTAATCCGCCTGAATTGGTAAATCTCTTTTAAATCTTCTATCGATCATTGTCAGCAGTTCAACCTTAGATGGTCGACCAAAGGCAAGTAATGCATCCAGTCCTGATCTGATTGTTCTACCTGTATAAAGTACATCGTCGATAAGAACTACATTTTTGTTTTCAATAACGAAATCAATATTAGTTGCACTTGGAATTAGTGGAACTTCTCTTCGTCTGAAATCATCTCGATAAAACGTAATATCTAAATTTCCGCAAACAATTTCCTTTCCAAGAATTTCTTCCAATTTTGATTTCAGACGTCTAACAACGTTGACTCCTCTAGGTTGTAGGCCTATGAGAACTGAATTTGAAAAATCGTTGTGGGTTTCTATTAATTGATAACAAAGGCGGTTAAGTGTTAGTTCAAAATGCTTAGAATTAAGAATCACTTGCCTTTCCATTGTAACAAAGATAAAGAGTATTTTATTACGCCCAACGCGAAACGATTGAAATATATTTGAAACATTAAATTTCTGATTTAGCACTGTTAAATCAACAATTCATACCATTCAGATTTTATTCAAAAAAGGGAGGCTAAAAGCCCCTATATTACTCTATTAGGTAGCATAAAGGGAAGTTAAATCGAATTAGACTTCCGTTTTTTTTGTTTTAAATGCCTGAATTCAGATCTTCATTATTTATAGTAGTATTGGTTGACTGCGGTTTTTTTGATTTGAGCTCAGGTATTTTTTTTGCCTAAAAAACAGATTTTTCGATTGAATTAAACAATCTAAAATTGAAAAAGAAGAAGATTACTTCCGTTGATCTCGCTCGGCAATAAAGACGTGCAGATTTAATTGAAGTACTTGGTTTATTTTTTAACCACAAAGGCGCAAAGGAGACTATTGACTTACTTGATACATGCGCAAAGAATCTAAAAATCGTTTTCAAATCATAACCATCCAAAAGGCTTCAGCCGTTCTAATAATTGAAAAATAAAATGATCGAAATTAGTTCCCTCCTTTCTTCTTAACTTTATAACCTTCTGCAATTAAAAGATCAAAAATCTTATCCTTGTGTTTTCCTTGAATGAGAATATCTCCATCTTTAACCGCCCCACCAACACCGCACTTACCCTTCAACATCTTAGTCAAGTCTTTCAAATCATCTGGATCACCGATGAATCCTTCTACCAAAGTCACTTCTTTTCCGCCGCGTTGCTTTCGATCGATTGACACGTATAGGTTTTGGTCCTTGGCATCGAGTGTTTCTTCATTCTCTTCTTCGTCGTTATCGTAATTAAAGTCAGGATTTGTAGAATATATAGTGTATTTTTTCTTCTTTGCCATAATTTAATTTATTGATTTAATGCGATCATGTATTGTTCCAGAAATTTGAATCGCTTTTCGAAGTACCGTTTCATGAGTCTTATTTCTGCATCATAATCCTTCTTATCCTCGTACCATTTACTTTCTACTGGCCATTCTTCAAAATTCTCTATTTGGTGGTCGTCAAGAAGTCTGGTATTCTCATCGATCATACGTTCTATGTTGTCAAGAGTAAAAGTCCAAGCAGCTTCAAGAGCATACCATTTCTGACTTAGTTTTTTTCCGTACCCCAATGTTTCACTTTCCAATAGGCGTTTGAGTAAAATAATTTTATGACAATCAACTTCACCATTGGGGTTCATCATATTAATAGTTCCATCTCCATCTCGCCCATACGAATGATCGTAATCCCAAATAGCGAATCGCATTGGTGATTCTGCGTTTATCTTATATAAATAGAAGTTTTTAAACAAACCATCATCATTGTTGGAAAGTAAAAGAATCAAATGCCAATCAATTACACTTTCAATATCAACCCAATCGCTTATAAACTCTTCGAATTCTTCATCTGAAGTGTGAAACAAAAAGGTGTTGAATTCATCCAAAAATTGGGTTCTAGGTGAAACCCCTATTTTCGGGAATTTCTGCTGGTAATAATTGTTCGAATCTTGAGGGTTTTCCAGACGCTCTTCATAAAAGATTGGAGGATCTTTGAATAGCATTGCATTTGGGTCTTTTTTATCCAAACCAATCATGGACCCATTTATTTCCTGCATCGCAATGTAAAGCCCTTGGTAATTTCCATTGAGCATAACTCTGATGTATTGACATTCGGCTGCAACATTGTTCGAATCCATTTGTCGGAACAAGTCATAACTCAACTTGTGCCGCTGAAACGTCTTATCAATATAACTGGCATTCAGAATCCAATCGTCATCTGCGGGAGAATTTCCAATCTTAAGGTACTTATCAAATTCAATACTATACGAATGCTTGTCGTACCTACTCGACATTCCACCTCGGCATTTTATTCTAGCGCCAATTTCAATCGTATCTCCTTTGTCTATATAAAAAGCAATACAACTGTCCTTTTTATCCCAAGGGATATTTCCTCCGGTTGTTTGAATATTTATTGTAGGAATGGATTTAAATTCACCATGGTCTCCATCTCGAGTTGGCTTACCATCCGAACATGAGGATACGGTTAAAACGATGCAACTACAAAAAAGAATAAACTGGGAAAAGCGCATCATGGTCATTTAACGTCACGACCAAATTAGCAATTAATCAAATCTTTGGGCACTTCTTACAGTGAATAGATTTTTTCTTGTACTTTTTACAACACTTCGTTTTCTTACCACACACATCTGCTGAACATGGTATGTTTAAACCAAGGTCAATTGGTAGAAAATTATTAGTATTTACGACTTGTTGTTTCATTATTTAGAATAATTCTAAACAAAGATAACAAAAATATATTCTTGGTAAAATGATATTTGTCATAATTTGAAATTGAACCTCTTAATTCAATGATTTAAAAATGACTAGCGCGGTAATGTTAACTCTAAGCTAAAAAGAAGTGCATCAGGACCAACATCATCAAAAGAATATCTAAACTTCCCTGATTTTATTCGCGTCGTAATAAATCCAAGACCAGCTCCTCCTTTTTGACTTAAGAATTCATTGGATAAAACAGAAAGGTATTGTTCTTTCAATTCTTCTTCTGTATATGAATTGATTTCGACCAGGTGCACCTCCATTTTTTCACGCTCACCTGCTTCAATAATATTTGACATCACCACTTTGTAATCGTCCGTATCACTTCCAATAAGAAGAAACCCAAGTTGATTGCCAGAATCGTCTTGTCCTCCGTGAATTCTAATATTCTGAAGTCCTTCAAGAAGGATAGAAAACATCCTTTTAATGACAATCTTTTTATCTCCAATAGAAATAAGAAGTTCTTCAACACTATTCGAAAGTGAACCAACGAGATCTTGTGAGAAAGTACCGTAATGAGAAACAAGAATTTTCCTCGCCTCAGTCTTTACCAAATCGTCGTGCTTGCTCTGAAACACATCTCGTATTACAGTCGCAATCTTGTTATTTTCTATTTCTTTCATTCTTATTGGGCTTATTTCGGATTAATGAAATAAACGTTTTCTTAATTAGTTCCTTACAATTGTGACCGTACCTTTAAACGAATCATCACTTCCATCGTTACCAGTAATGATGAAATAATAAGATGCAACTGGTAATTCTTGACCTTTAAATGTTCCGTCCCATTCATTCAATGAGTAAGGACTTGCAGCACTTGAAGTATATTTAAAAACAACACTTCCCCATCTATTATACACTATTACTGAATTATCAGGATAATTATTATCTAAATCTTGAATTTCCCATGTTCCATTTACCCCATCCGAACCAGGCGTAAAGGCTGTAGGAATAACAATCGATAAAGGAACCGAACAATCATCTACAATCACATTCTCAATTGAACTTGCTGGACATGCACCCGCTGTGTTGTAAACAACAGCATAAGATGAATTATAATCTCCTCCAGAAATACTTCCAGTACCTGCATCAATAAGAGCAACATCCACTGTAGCAATCGGGAAAGCAAATGAACCTCCTACCGTTCCTAATACAGTTGCTGTAGCTCCATCACATGTTGGTGTTAAAATAAACGATGCATCATCCAAATCCAAACCCACAACTGATTGCGAAGTGGTTAGAGGACACAGTCCATTTGTTGTGAACTCAACATCGTAATTAGTTCCATTTGTTCCACCAGAAATCGTTCCAGTTAGTGGATCAATCATTGCATCATCCGTTGGTGCATTCAAGAAACTAAATACGCCTCCTGCAAGTCCAGTTAAGTTAACCGTCCCTCCATCACATGTCGATGTCATTGTAAATACTCCATTATCAGTAGGAACAACATTTACAATTTGTGTACTTGAGTTTTGACAAGATCCAGATGGAGTTGTGTACTCAATCGTAATTTGATCTCCTGCAGCATATCCAGATAAAATACCTGTCGTGCCATCAATTGTAGCTGAACCTGATTGAATTGCAATAGCGAACGTTCCACCGGGAATCGCAACAGCACTAATTGCGTTTACAGACGATTCACAAAAATCAACCGAAGTAAATGATGCGTCATCTTGCGCTGTTACGTTTATTACTTGCGTACTTGTATTTTGACATCCTCCCGCTGGTGTCGTATATTCAATTGTAATTTGATCTCCTGCAACGTAATTTGCAAGAACGCCCGTTGAACCGCTGATAGTAACTAAACCAGAACCTGTTTGACCCGCGATTACATAAGTCCCACCTGGAATAGCGACTGCAGAAATCACATTAACCGAAGCTTCACAGAAATCAGAAGTTGTGAAACTTGCATCATCCAGAGGAGAAACATTGACAATTTGTGTAAATGTATTCGTACATCCACCTGATGGCGTTGTGTACTCTATAGTTAATTGATCTCCAACAACGTAATCTGCAAGAACTCCTGTAGAACTGTTGATTGTTGCCAAACCAGACCCCGTTTGTCCGGTTATCGTATAAGTTCCACCCGGGCTTGCAACTGCTGAAATTGTGTTTGTTGCAGATGCGCAGAAATCAGTTGAAACAAATGTCGCGTCATCCAATGGCAATACATTCACAATTTGTGTACTTGAATTTTGACACCCACCTGCTGGCGTTGTATACTCTATAGTCACTTGATCTCCTACAACAAAATTTGCAAGCACACCAGTTGAACCATCAGCCGTTGCCAATCCAGACCCTGTTTGACCTGTTATTGTATAAGTTCCACCTGGGGTTCCTACTGCCGAAATCGTATTAACTGTTGAAGCACAGAAATCAATTGTCGTAAATGAAGCGTCGTCCAAAGCAGTTACGTTTACCACTTGTGAACTTGTGTTTGGGCATGCTCCGTTAGTTGTATACTCAATCGTTATCTGATCTCCCGCGATGTAATTTGAAAGGACACCTGTTGAACCATCAATTGTTACAAGGCCTGATCCTGTTTGTCCCGATATTGTAAAAGTTCCACCTGGGGTTGCAACTCCTAAAATTGTATTTACGGATGATTCACAGAAATCGGAAATAACAACCGTAGCGTCATCTGCTGGTAAAACATTCACTACTAATGAACTTGAATTTTGGCATCCACCTGCTGGTGTAGTATATTCAATTGTTACTTGATCTCCGGCAACATAATTTGCAAAAACTCCTGTTCCTCCAATTATTGTCACTAGCCCAGAACCTGTTTGTCCAATAATAGAATATGTTCCGCCAGGAGTGGCAACACCACTAATTGTATTCACTGTTGAAGCACAGAAATCTGAAGTTACAAATGTTGCATCATCCAATAGGTTAATGGTAACGAAAACAGAATCGAGAGCCTCACAACCTCCACCTAAAGACAGATTGATGTAATGCCATCCAGCTCCTACTGCTGTTTCATCAACAATTGGAGTTGTCATTCCGTTGTCTTGCCAATACGTCAATATACCAGCATCACTTCCAGCAGTAATTGCTGGAACCGAAATATCTGCGGTAGGAGGAAAACAAAGAGCTGCTGGATCAGTTGTTACTAACGTTGCTCCGGGTGTCACTGTTACTACAACTGGAATTCTCCATTTACCTGGACAAATTCCAACCCAATAAGTCGTTGTCGCTGAGGGAGTAACTGTAATTGTTAAACCAGTTCCTTGAATATTTGTTGTTGGGTCACAAAATTGCTGTGTATACCATGTAATATCTGCATTACTTAATCCTGCTGAGAAAGTCCCTAAAGTTGAAACTGTCAAGTTAACCGATTGGCCGACACAGATTGTAGTATCTGTTCCGGCAATATCGAAATAAGGTGCTGCTAAACTTTGCTCGCCAGGATAACCATCTGTGGCACCATTTACGGTATGATTACTAACCATACCAGCAATGGTTGTATAAACTCCACCCTCAAAATTTTGTGTTATAATTGTTCCTGCCGATCCAGCCGCAACATCTTGTGTTGGTGCACCAGAATTGAAAGCAATATTTCCACCACCCCCAGAACCACCTGGTCCACTTGCTTCATCCGCTGTATTGATTCCGAAACCCGGGTTTTGATACAATCTCATGTCTTGATTTCCACCATTACCACCGCGCGCTTGAATCGTTATTGTTGCTGGAATTGCAACTGCGTTTTCAATCAAAACTGAACCACCTGCACCACCGCCACCTGCACCATCGTTCCCTTTTCTACGGTCTGCAGCAGCTATACCAGGATTTTGATTCGTTGGGTTTGTTTTTTCACCATCTTCACCATCAGCGCTTATGGTTCCATCACCAACAAAAGTTCCGTACGTAGTGATATGGATGATACCTCCACCATCTCCTCCTTTTCCACCTTGGAAAGAATCTTGATCTCCAGCACCACCTCCACCTCCGAGGAAAATACGTGTTGCATCGTAAACTAAAGGGTGACCACCACGACCACCATTTGGCTTTCTTCCGTCTCCTCCCCAAGCTGCTTGTCTCGGACCAATGGTGTTTTCATTATTATCGTTTATCGCTAAAGAATACCCGCCTCGACCTCCACCTGGAGAAGGACGACCAACTAAATTGCTATATGTTTGCGGATCCAAATTAAAATCAGGATAAGAAAAATCCAATGCCCAATTCACATTGTAAAGTGGATTGGGTATTCCAGTACCCGTATATCGAAGTGTTCCTGCGTATGCGTTGGAACCGCCTCCGCCTCCACAATTTTGAAATCCTCCACCACCTCCACCATTGGAAGCTCCAGAAATCCCATATCGTGATGCGACTGCATCTAATTCAGTATAATGTCCATGAATCCCCTCGCCTTTCTCAGAACCTAGTGCAGGATCAGATGTCCCTAAAAATTTAACATCGTCGAGCACCATAATTGATCCTACTGTTCCAAAATTGTCCAATTCGCCTCCTCTAAATCCAGTAGCATCTGCGCTAATTAAACCACCTGCGTTAATATCTAAATGAGAGTTGACTTCTATATCTACGACTCCACCTATTGTTCCATTCCATAAATTTGGTATGATAGATCCTGAACCAGTTATGGTAAGTGTATCGTATCTGGGAATTCTAACAATTTGAACATGTCCTCCTCCGTCATAAGTATTGGTCAAATCACAACCTAATTCGATCGTAGTTCCACCGGTAACACTTAAAACCTCAATTTCCTCAAACTTTCCAGAGTTTCCATAACCGTTTGTTGGATTGCCAAAAATGTTTAAGTGGATTAAGGCTCCCCATTCGTGAGCATGGTGTTTCCAAGAATTTGACCAACGGTAAGGTGCTGGAATTGTATATGTCCCCCATCCGTTATCATTTGGATAGGTATCACAATTGAGAACAGCTCCTTGCATTTGAATTACCATTATCAAATCTCCTGGTGCCAAAGGAGTTCCTCCAAAAGAACCTCCTATCATTGCATTATTTCCAACAGTAAGAGTTGAAGTTCCTGCCGCAGCGGTCGTAGTAAGATTTGTGTATGTATTTACAACCGTGTTTGGAGTGGAGATTATTTGATTGCCTTCCTTGCCTCTTTGCGCATTAGAATTGAACAAAATCAATACTCCAAGACACGAAAAAATTAATTGAAGAGTAGTTTTCATGGTTTCGTTAATTGGTTCCCCGTTCTACCAGACGAAAATAATGAAAATTTGGTTGGTTTTAGGTATATTCTTTTGTCACTTGTCGAACCACATTGCTAACTGCAGGGCATATTTCAATATTAATTCGGGTAAGATCCAAAACTTGATGCATCTTTTTTCTATTGGTATGCGGATACTCTCTACAAGCCTGTGGACGAACATCGTAGATAAAACAACTGTTGTCTTCTCCTAAAAAAGTACATGGCGAACCTTTAAGAACCCAATCTCCATCCTCATCTTTTTTAAGGTATTTTTTCTCAATATTTGCCGCGGGCTCTTTAAACTTTTTTGCAATTCGTTGAATGTCAATATCGCGAAAAATTGGGCTGGTTGTTTTGCAACAATTTCCACAAGAAAGACAATCAATTTTTTCGAAGGCATTATCGTGTGCTTCGTGAAAAACATTATCTAAATATTTAGGCCGTCTACGTTTTAGCCGATTAAACATTTTATCAACTTCTAAAAGTTCTTCTTTGCTGTAATTTAATTCATCCTGATATTCCATAAAAAAAATGGTCGAGTTAAAAGATAGAAACGAAAATTGCCTCTACTTTAGAGGTTACGAAATTACACATTAATGGAGAAATATGACTTAATTGTTATTGGTGGAGGGCCAGCAGGATACGCTGCTGCCATGAGGGGAATTGACTTTGGAAAAAAAGTGTGCTTAATAGAAGCTGATAAAATTGGTGGTGCGGGTGTTTATAATGGTGCACTTTCATCAAAAACATTATGGGAAATATCTAATAGAGTTGCTGACATTAACAAAACATTGATTGGTGAAGGCAGGAACTCATACAAGCCAGAATGGACAAACGTTAAGAAGACTTTGGACGAAGCTATTTTCGAAAGAAAATTCCAATATTCTTGTCACATAAAATTGCTACAAAACGAAACTAAAAACACGACATTTAAATATAAAAGAGGGTTTGGTAGTTTACTTTCCAAGAACGAAATTAAAATTGTTAATGGCGAACAAAAAGAAACAATTTGGGGAGAAAATATTGTTTTAGCGACAGGAAGTAGACCTCGGAAAATTCCGACAATTGCGTTAGACGAGCAGAGTATTTTAACTAGTGACGGAATTGAAACTTTAAAAGACTACCCTAAAAGCTTGGTAATTGTCGGTGCGGGAGTCATCGGATGTGAATACGCGACAATTTTTTCCAATTTTGGACGAACGAAAGTTTATTTAATAGATCGTCAAGACCGAATCCTACCCTTTGAGGACCAAGACATCAGCAAGCTTGTTTCTTGTAATCTAGAAGAAAATGGTGTGACAATTCACCACAATTCCAGCTTGGAAAGAATGGAGAAAATCGGCAATGAAGTTGAATATGAGCTGAAATATCCGGATGGTTCAACTGAAATAATTCGCGTTGAAAAAGCATTGCTCTCCATTGGAAGAATTCCCAATATTGAACGTCTCAATATTGATAAAGCAGGAATTAAAATGTCCAAGCGAGGTATACACATTGGAGATGATGACACTCGAACAAATATTCCGAACATTTATGCTGTAGGAGATCTTTCTGGAAGAATTGCGCTCGTTAATATGGGGGAAATTGAAGCGCGGCATGCTGTTGAAAAAGCATTTTTAGATTCGGTGTTGCCTTTGAGTTATGACAATGTTTGTACAATCATGTTTTTAAAACCCGAAGTTGCTGCCGTTGGAGTGAATGAATCCGAATGCATTAAGAAGAATATTCCTGTCAAGGTAGTAAAATTGGACTACTCCGTTATTGCTAGAGCAATTGCAATGAGAAAAACGCAAGGATTTTTCAAAATAATCGTTACCAATGATGATGAAATGCGAATTATAGGAATGCGTGCTGTCGGAGAACATGCTTCTTCAGCGATTCAAGCAGTCGGACTATTGATCAAGATGAATGCTGCTGTAGAGGTTTTGGCAGAACTAGTTCACCCTCATCCATCCATTGTTGAAGGAATTCAAGAATGCGTTCGAATGTTGTTAAACAAATCGATCTTCAAATCATCTGTTTTCAAAGATAAGTTGGCTTGCTATTCGCTTATAGATGGAGTTAAAACACCGTTGGAACGCCTATAAACAAGAAGAGCCCTCTATAAATAGAAGGTTCTTTTACAACATTTTTATCTACCCGTGCTAAATCAAGTCGAACACTACAAGTAGTGCGTAGATCATTCCAGGTAAATAAAATAAGATGGTTAATAGAAAAGCTATTAAAACCTTCATCCAATCAATGTTTGTGTAAATCGCTACTCCTAACGGTGGAAAAAGAATTGCAAAAATTACAGCCAAAAGAAACATGGCATCTGCTCCCCATCCGCTGCTTTCTGAACCTTTAACTTTCTTTCTAAGCGACTCGCGCATGTCTTTCTTCGAATGCTCTATTTCAACTGCCGCATCCGCTGCATCAAGATCTTCAACAGAAACAGGTTCGTCTACTGTAACTTCAAAAGCATAAGCTCCATCCGCTGCAATTGCATTTCCTACCGTAAGTTCAGATTCCTCAGCCTGCCAAGTCATCGGTGCTGTTTCTGAAGATCCTACTCTTGAAACTTTCTGTTGTTTGTTAATAGATTTAGTTCTATCCGAAAACTTTTTAGGCTTTGTTTTATCGACATTTTCGTTTTTCGCTACATCTTCATTTGAATTCTTGTAATTCCCCTTCTTATTGATGTGGAATCCTTTGCTGTACTTTCTCTTCGAAATTAGCTTGTTGCTCACAACATTGTTTGAACTCCCACAGGAAGCTAAGACAATGGTCATGGCTAGGAATAAGTATATAATGTTCAATCTTTTCATTGTTTGTGTGTTTTTTGGTTTTTGGTTTTGGACTTTAGATGTTAAATTATTTTCCGTTTAGATCCATTGCGCGGAGGGTATTGATCATTAAAGATGCAATTGTCATTGGTCCAACGCCTCCAGGAACGGGAGTGATATACGAACATTTTGGAGCTACTTCATCAAATAGAACATCACCTTTCAATGCCCAACCATTCTTCTTAGATGCGTCCGATACGCGTGTGGTTCCAACGTCAACGATAACTGCTCCTTCTTTTACCATGTCGGCGGTCACAAATCCAGGAATTCCAATTGCTGCAATAATTATATCTGCTCTAGAGGCGATGTCTTTTAAGTTCTTCGTTCGACTGTGCGCCAAAGTTACAGTGCAATTTCCAGGGTTTGAATTACGGCTTAGCATTATGCTCAATGGAGTTCCAACAATATTAGAACGACCAATAATCACACAATCTTTTCCAGATGTTTGAATATTATTCCTTTTTAAAAGCTCCATTATTCCTGCTGGAGTTGCAGGCAAGAAACCGGGCAAACTCAAGACCATGTTACCAAGATTCATTGGATGGAATCCATCAACATCTTTCTTTGGATCGATCGCTTCTGTTACTTTCAACTCATCGATATGGTCTGGTAATGGGAGTTGAACTATAAATCCATCAATGTTTTCGTCATTGTTTAATTCGTTCACTTTATTAAGTAGTTCCTCTTCGGTAACATCAGATTCATATTTTATTAATGAACTATCAAATCCAATATGATCACAAGCTTTTACTTTTGCATTTACGTAGGTCAATGATCCACCATCGCTTCCAACCAGCACTGCGGCCAAATGAGGAATTTTCTTTTCACCATTTTTTCGGGACTCAACTGCTTTTCTCAGCTCTTCTCGAATTGCTTCTGCAGTTGCTCTTCCGTCTAATAATTGCATACAATAAATCTTTATTTTACTCAAAGATATAAGAACATCCGTGTTAACAATAAAAATTAATATGAAATATTCCTTGTTGAAATGACTTATATTTGACGAAAATCAACCGTATGAAAAAGCTTATATTATTTCTTTCATTAATCTGCATTATAGAACCAGCCAATGCACAAATCGAAGGAACTGAACTTGGAATAGACGGAACTTTTTGGGCATCTCAGGTCGGTGGCACGGCTGGAATAGGAGCTAAGTATGGAATGAAATTCGGTGAGTTCGTAATTCTCGGGCCTTCTTTTCGCTACCAGCGTTCTTGGTCGAACCAACTAGCAGCAGGGACCAAATCTGGCTTTAATGTCTGGGGAGGTGGTGGATTTATTCACGCTCGATTTTTTGATGCTGTTTTCATAGGTGCAGAAGTTGAAATCTTGCGTTCTCCGTTTTCTCAAAATGGATTGTTCAGTTATAACCCTAAATGGGTTCCAACTTGTTTATTGGGTGGTGGACTTTCAATGAATCTTGGCGAATCAGATATTCGTTTAAACGTTGGAATCATGTATGACATACTCGATATTCCAAACACTAGTAATCCGGAGAGTAAAAACCCAAACAGCCCTTTGCAACCTTATTTGACAAAGAGTTCTATCGGAACGGTAATTCCAATTATCTACAGAATTGCATTCTTCATCCCTTTAACTTAGTCGCATAAAAAAACCACAATTCAATTAAGAATTGTGGTTTATAAAAAACAATTGATTCTATTAAAACTGACCGTTTGGTGCAGCTTGTAACGTCATTATTTCCATTTCAAATTTCAATACCATGAATGGTTCAATTGGACCTCCTGGACGCGGAGTAGCTCCGTATGCCAATTCTTGAGGAATATAAACCTCAAATTTATCGCCTTTTTTCATCAATAGTAAAACCTCATTCCAACCAGTAATAACTTGCGCTGGTAAAGTAAGAGGATACGGTTCATTTCTGTCATAAGAACTATCAAATTTAACACCATCCAAAGTTGTTCCAGTATAGTGAACAGCTATTTGATCTCCCATTTTAGCCACCGACCCAGATCCTGCTTTCAATACTTTGTACTGCAGTCCAGAAGCAGTTGTAATAATACCTGGCTTTTTCGCGTTGTTCGATAAGAATTTTTCACCAGCGACTTTATTACCTCCAAATTGTGCTTCCTGTTCAGCCATCATTTTAGCTTGCATTTCTTGATCAAAAGCTTGGATTGTTGACTCGATTTCCTCTTCAGAAATAGCTGGATTCGTTCCTTTCAATCCCTCTTGAAACCCTTTAAAAAGAACTTCTTTATTAACTCTATCTACTTCTGAAACGCTTTCCAATTGCATGTAAAATTGAGCAGCCATAAATCTTCCATAGCATTTAGACCCTTCTGACAAATACAATTCGTTGAAATCCATTCCTCTTTGTCCAAAAAGGCTTTCCAAGGTTTGGTAACAAGGATCACTTTGATCTTGCCCAATTCCAGATGCGAATCCTTCTTTGTATCCCTCAAGAATCTTATCTCTGTCTAATCGAGCTAAGTTTTCATTTTTTGAATCCGTTATCTTTCGTGACTCAAGGGCTCCAAATGAGTAAGACAATTTATCTTTTTCTGATTTCACCTCAATCACTTTAACCTCCTCTGTTTTCACTTCATTATCTCCGCAGGCAAACAGCGCAAAGAATGGAAGAATAAATAAATAATTTTTCATTATGCTATTTCTAATAATTCAACATCAAATACCAATGCCATGTATGGCTCAATTGGTCCACCTGGGTGAGGAGTTGCTCCGTACGCCAAATCTTGTGGAATATACAATCTGTATTTTGCTCCAGTAGGCATCAATTGAAGAGCTTCTGTCCAACCTGGAATAACTTGATTCACACCAAAACTAGCAGGTTCACCTCTTTCAACTGAGCTATCAAACACAGTTCCATCAGGCAAAGTGCCGTGATAATGAACAGTTACATTACTCGTTGGATCTGGCTTGTCACCACTTCCCGCTTCAATAACTTCATATTGCAATCCAGAGTCAGTAATCTTGATTCCGTCTTTCTTTGCATTCTCAGCTAAGAAAGCTTCACTTACTGCTTTGTTTGCTCCGAATTTCTTTTCTCCTTCAGCATTCAAGAATTTTTGAATAATTCCGTTGGCCTCTTCTGGAGTATATTTCATTTCCTTACCAGCAAAAGCATCGTTGATGGCCTCAGCCAATACCACTGTGTTAATTCCTTGTAAATTTTGTTGAAGTAAACTACCTCCTAAACTCATTCCTACGCAGTAACTAACTGCATCTAATTCTTCTGACATGTATTCTGTTTTTTTGACAAAGATAGGGTTTAGATTAATATTATTTAATCCTAGGGAAGATTGTGAAAAAAAACATTGACGATAATTGTCATTTAAGTATTAAAAACAAGCTATTTTAGCGAATTATATTTGATTAATGCTTAGAAAAAAGGACTGTAATGACGATTAGTGGATTTACCATGGTACGAAATGCTGACAAGTATTACTTTCCTATTAAAGAAGCAATCGAATCCGTGTTACCGATTGTGGATGAGTTTGTTGTAGCGCTAGGTAACAATGACGAAGGCGATAAAACGAGAGAACTTATCGAATCCATCGGTTCGGATAAAGTTAAAATCATTGACCGTATTTGGTCGGAAAAAGAATTTGTTGACGGGGTGATTTTTGCGAATGAAACAACTTTTGCCATGTCGCAGTGTAGTGGAGATTGGTGTCTTTATCTGCAAGCGGATGAAGTAGTTCATGAAGAAGATTTGGATTCTATCGTTCAGCTATGCACAGACAATTTAAACAATCCAGAAGTAGAAGGTCTGTTGTTCAATTATTACCATTTCTTTGGCGATTACAACCATCATTTACCTGTTCACGGCTGGGCCAAGAATGAGGTTCGTTTGGTTCGGAATAATATCGGTGTCTACTCTTATTTGGATGCTGTTTCCTTCCGGAAAAACAATAATGAAAAGCTAAACGTTATCAAAACTAACGCTACTGTTTATCATTATGGATGGGTTCGCCCGCCGCGCTTGATGCAATCCAAAAAGAAGGAACAAGATTCTATGCACCACGGAAAAGCGATAATTGATTATGAATACAAATTAAAGCCCTATGAATTCGATTACGGTCCTTTAGGAAAAGTGCCGAAATTTGTTGGAACACATCCTAAAGCTATGGCGCCATTTATTGCGAAGATGAACTGGGAAGGTAAATTGAATTCGACAAAAAAAGGCGTTATTACTCGAGATAAAATGAAGCATGAGAAGGTGAAATACCGTGTAGTTACGTTTTTGGAGAACGCTTTAAATGGTGGGAGACAGTTTTTTGGGTATTCGAATTGGAATTTGATACGGAAGAAATAGGTTTAAATTTTGAGTTATGGGTGAAGAATTGTGTGTACGGATGTGTTCGAAAGTCGTTTGCGACTTCGGAATTCATTCACGAATTATTTTGGTGACTATTTACATCAAGAACAGCACATTCGATTTATGAGAAGGTGTTTCTCAATAAACTCATTGTGTGCAATTGCGGTTGAATTTGTCTATTTCCGGAAGATTGAACCTTAGTGTTTTTCATACTCTCAAAATTTATATTCACCCATCGAACGATTCGATTAGGAATCAGGAATCGGCACCGGTTTTCCAATCTCCGCCTTCGCATCGACTTTAGGTTGGTTGCCAGAGGGTCTTCGAGCCTGTCTCTCAGCTCTTCTTTATAAATCATGTTCCACAGTTGTGGTATATTGATGAGAACAAATGTTTTAAATTTGTTTTCAATAAAAAAAGATTTTACAGAAAAAAGATTTTAATTATGGCAAATCGCGGTAAATATTACGTTCCGGTATCACTAACAATTGCAGCTTTAACAATAGGCTTAGGCTTTTGGGGATACGCTGCCTATATCCGACCAATTTATTTGAATAATGCCGCACAAACGGAGACGATTGATCTGAAAAAGGAAACAAATTTCACTTTCTCGAAGCATTTGGACCAAGGAAAAGTATATGGAATTGAAATTGAAGTGAGCGGGAATGTAAAATCAAATTTCGATTTAATTATCTCAAATGGTGATAAAGAGGTTCACGCCGCTTCGTTAAAAGGAAAGAATATTCAATTCCTTTACAAAAACAATTGGAGCACTGATAGTTGTTTTTTAAGCGTTTTACCAAAGGGTGAAATTGGAGGAAAAGTTACTATTGATTGTCGTTTTTTGGCGTTGGAAAAGTAGCTTGATTATCCGATTTTTCAAGGTTAATGATGAGCTAAGTCCATTTTCCAGATAATTCCAAGAGAAAAGAAATGGTTATTCATTGAAAGTGGAACGATCCTGTCTTTGTAAAAGTTGTAACCGTAATCCACTCTGAAAGATAATGGCTTAACAACAATATTTTTTTGGAATAATTCTATAAATGACGGGGATTCCCAAACCGATTTCTGACCGCATGTAATACGTTTTAAAATGACCTTTTAAGTATGTCAAAAAGTTAAAAGCAAAATCCAACGACCCTAAGCTTTTAATAAAAATTTAGTCCCTCTGTTCTTAGATGTAAAATCCGACATGGGCTTTTGTGTGTATAAATTTTTAAAAGGCTGGCAGCCGACACCGACTTTTAGGGCAATGATTGGATGTTTAAAGTTGTGCTCTGCTCCTAACCTCAAAAACAAACGATGAACAGCCAAGGGCTTTCCGATTCTGTGTATTTCTCGGTTGTTTGCATATCCTACGATGTAAACCAAATAATTTATTTCTCTGTCGATTTGAGTTTTAAAGATATAATTGGCAAAAATACCGGAACCCATGCAAATCCTACAAATTCGGTCCTTGTTTCCGCTCTTACCTAATTGACTATAGACAGAATTTAATGCAATTAAAAAGACACCGAGAAGGATGGCACGAATTAGATTCATGACTTTAAATTATTTCATTTTTTCGGATTGATTTTCAGGCTCTTGCAGATCGCTCATTGCATTGCGAACAGCGGTAAACACACGTTGGTTCTACTTACTATACATCGCATACATGGCCTCGATATCGAACTTTCGAGTCCCGACGAATTCGTTTTTAAGGTAGTCAAGTTTGGAGTCTTTTTCAAGAAGGTATAGATTTTTGACATCCATTTTGATTTGCGATTCAACGTTAATAGAAGCGGGGCCGTATTCAGGTTTCTTTCGGTATGCTGCAAATCCATATTCTGTATTTGAAATACTGATCTCTTCGACAGAAATAGTCGATAAATCTTTAGATGCGACTGCAATATAAGCGCCATCAATTGAACATCCATTCACCAATAAATGAGAATTTTCACCTCCTGAAACTCCTTTATCTCCAACATTTTTAAAGGAGCAGTTTTCAATTAAGATATCACTTCCAGAAAAATCTAAACAATCATTTCCAGTATTTTGAAATTGAGACGCGATAACTCTTCCTTTGCAAAAATCACCATCAAAACCGTCCGAAGTTGTATTTGAAACCGATGAATTTTCCATAATAAACTCGCATCGAACTAGGTTCAATCCATCTTCACAATTGTTGTTGTCAAAGCTGCAGTTCATAATGAGTGCTTCTCCTTGATAGATTGTCACGGCGCCCGTTAATTTCCAAAACTCCTTGTTCAATGAACTCAAATTGGAGAACTGAACGTACTTCATAATTGAGATACCATTTTTAGTCAAAACATTGAATCCATTAGCACTTTTATCAGACGAAGTAACTTGGATTGGATTTCCAGCTTTGCCTCCCATTAAAACGGGTGAATATGAAATAAAAGCAGCACTATTGATTAAATTCAATCGAACCCCAGCCTTAAAAACAATGAATTTATCTTTAGGGAAAACAACATCTTTTGAAACTGAATAACTTCCGCTTTTCAATACCAAACTATCGCCAACTTCTTTAAATGGCAACTGACTATAGTCTGCGGCGACAGGAATTTCAATTCGGTCGATTGGGCTCCATTTACTCAACTTCCCAAAGAAGAGTTCGTCGTTGCAATTTGCCGCACGATACACAAAAGAATATGGCTTCTCCGTCAAAGTTATCGTTGTTTGATTCAAAGGCCATTTATATTCCTTCATTCGAATGGGTTGTTTCAGATTGATTATTTTCTTCTTATCCATCTTTAGTGTGTATCCAATAATCTCAATGCCGTAAGAGTGAAAATTATTCAGTTGAATATCACAAAAAAATGAATCTTTCTTAATAATATAAGCTTTAAGCGAAACATCCTTATATAACTCACCTTGAGGCAGTTTATTAAACACTACTTGACCTTTAAAGAATTCCTTTGGTGTCGACAAACGTTTCGTTTCAAATTCAGGAATGGACGTCCTAATTTGTGTGCAATTCGATACAAAAAACTCCTTATCGAATTTATAAAACGGATATTCATGCTCAAGCAATTGTTCCATTTTATTGATTTCAACATTCAAATCATTAAAGACATTCCGCAAGTAATTTGGATTGGAAAACTGTTTGAGATACTTCAAATAAAGTTCGTTTACCTCCGGATTGGATAACAAGGCCTCAGTCGTGTTGTACGAATTCTTTGACGTCCAACCCGTTCCAACCGTTACAACATCTTTCGACATTTGATCTAGACTTGTAAAACAATCAAATGCAATAGGCTCCAGCCGACTTGTGACGGGGTTCATATAATAGCGCTGATTGTGCCAAATCAAACCGTGTTTGGCGTTTAAAATGTCCGTTAAGGCCAAATAGCGCGCTACAATATCGACATCCAGATAACCGTCGACATCAATATCGTGATTTCTAAGACGGTGCATGTGACTTTGAGCCACATTGAACTGCATCTTTAAGTTGGGATTCTTCTTCGTTCGGTTTTTCTTAAATGGATTGATTTCCGCAGCCAATAGCGTTGGAATGTGAAAGGCTTTACCTCCGTTCAGTTCTGCCAAATGCTGTTTCCAAACACCGTTTTCGTCGAACTTGACAATTGGACCTTCACGTCGGTTTCTACTCTCAAGAAGTTGCTTGTCAAAATGTTCTTCAAGTGCATAAACGCCTTTCTTTTCGCCATTGATAATGACGGGGATAAACGTATAGCGTGTTGTTAGAACATCTTCTTTTTCGAGAAGCTTGTGACCAAACCACTCCATCATGAAGGACCTTGTAGAAGGGTTTTGGATAGAAAAGGTTTTGAGTCCTTTGTAAGCGTGGTCATCTCCCATTTTTATTCTAAACGACCATTTATCCGTCTTTAAATGATCCGTCCAATCTCCTTTAAATCGAATTTCAATAGGAACAAATTTACCATTGACATTTAGTTTTGCTGAGAAATAAGACTTCATTTTACTTGTGATCATTCCTTTCTTTAGCGCCTTGCTTCGAAGAATTCTCAACGAATCCATTGTCATAAAATCGATCTCCAATTCGAGTGCATTATCCGTCATTTTTGGAATTGAGTGCTTGAAATAACCACTGATTTTGAAGTCATCAAAGTAGGTCTTGACCTTGTTCTCATTTCTAATATAGATGATCAGTTTCTCAAAATCTTTATGGGCAATGAAGTTCATTTCAATCAATCCCCAATTGCCTTCTCTGTCAATGATTGTGGAATTCTCTTCATACAAATCGCCTGAAGCGTCGTTACCAGAAATGATAATTGATCCAGCGCCATAGCCAATGTTTCTCCAAACAGAAACAACGAAAGCATCCCCTTTTTCAACGCCTTCTAAATTTATTCCAAATCCATTTGGTGTTTTTGTATTCAAAGCAAGGCTGTACTGTCCGTTTCTGGCCATTTTAGAGGATCGAAGATCTCCCCCAGTCAACCTGTATTTACCCGAAGTAAATTCGTCTTCATCAACTTTTTCTGCACCCGATGAAATTTTTAATGAATCGATCCCGTCAATAGAAACCGCATCTGAACAGGATGAAATTAATCCGGCTAAAACACCCGTGATCCAAAGAATTTTTTTCATATTACAGATTACTTTGTGTAGACCATGTACATGGAGTCAATATCGAATTTCTTCTCTCCGACATAGCTTTTATTCAAGTAAATAAGCTCAGATCCTTTTTCGAGGAGTTTTAGATTTTCAGCGTCCATTTTTTTAATGGAAATCACTTCAATTCGAGCAGGCCCGTATTCAGGTTTCTTGCGGTAACAAGCAAATCCATACTTAGAATTTTTGACACTGATACTATCAATGTAAACTACAGTTAAATCTTTAGCGGCCAAGGCAATGTACGAACCGTCTATTGAACAATTTGAGACACGTAACTCGGATCCTTCTCCGCCTGAGACCCCTTTGTCTCCTGCGTTTTTAATAGAACAATTGTCAATTTTAATTATACTTCCAGAGAAGTCAAGACAATCATTTCCAGTATTGGAAAAAGAAGAATTGGAAACTTTACCATGACAAAAATCGGCATCGAAACCATCGGAATAAGCGTCGGAAATTGTTGAATTCTGCACTGTGAATTCGCAACGAATCAAATTCAATCCGTCTTCACAATTGTTATTTAAGAATTCACAATTATCAATCGAAACCTTTCCTCCATAAAACGTTACTGCACCTGTTAAAGTCCAGCCGTTTTTATTCATCGTATTTAAATTATCGAAAATCGCATAGTTAATTTTTGAAGCATCATCAGAAATCACCACAAATCCATTTGCCGTTCCGTCCGGTGATGAAATAAGAACTGGATTTTCTTTCGTTCCTCGAATATCTAAAGGTGAATACGAAACAATCGATGCATTATTTACAAGTTCAATTTTTGCTCCTGCTTCAATCACCAGCTTATAACCACTCGGAACCTGCATGTCATCTTTGAAAATATTTTTCCCACTCAAAACAACTTCTTTGCTTCCTTTTACTGGAATTCGAATATACGCCATTTTATCTAAAAACTGAGGTTGTTTTGCCACTCCCCATTTCTCGATTCCCGCTTTAAATTCGGTAGCACCACAATTCTTTGCACGGTAATGAATGCGTCTTGGTTTTTCTTTCAATTTTATAAACTGCGGCTTTGCGTTCGATTCATAAGCTTTCAAGGTTGTCTTTGGCATCGGCACAATGACTTTCTTGTTCGCTTTGGTCGAGTAACCGATAATTTCAAGATCAGCCGAATGGAAGTTTCGAAATGAAATTGTAACACTTCCATCTTCTCTCTTTTCGTCCAGATTTACTTTCAAGGCTATATCCGTAAAGATTATATTCTCAGGCAATACTGCGAAAGGTATCATTTCTTCACTTTCCACATTCGGATTCTTACGATGCTCGGCGTATTCTGGAAGTTGTTCCCTAACTTGTTTTGCGTTATTTCTAAAAAACTGCTTGTTGAGTTTTATATTTGGATACTCAAAACTCAACAATGTTTCGGCTGCCTTAATTTCCTCTTTCAATTCACTAAAAAGGGCATCGACGTAATTCTCACTTGAGAATTCCTTTAAGTATTCAAAATATTTTTCTTCTACTTTCGGATTCGATAGCGCCGCCTCTATTAACGTGAAATTCTGTTTACGGCTTCGATCCAAACCTTCAATATCAACTTTCGTTTGAATGAGGTTGGGAGCCATAAAGCAATCATAAGCAATTGGCTCTAACTTAATCGTTACGGGATTAAAGTAATTTCTTTGATTGTGCCAGATTAAGCCGTGCTTTCCATTAATGACATCGCTTAAGGCAATAAATTTGGCCAACGATTCCACATCGAAATAATCATCTACGTCTGTGTCGTGATTTCGATACCGTTCCATTTGACCTTTGGCGGTATTGAATTGCTTCGTTAAAGCTTCCGATTTATTCGTTCGGTTCTTTTTAAATGGTGTTACCTCCGCGGACTTAAATGCTGGAACTTTGTAATATTTGTGTTCGTTCTTTTCCATGTAATGCAGCTGCCAAATTCCACTTTCATCAAACTTAACAATTGGGCCTTCTCTTCTTTTTCGGTATTCCAAAAGTTGCTTATCGAAGTGTTCTTCAAGCGCATAAACACCCATTTTCTTGCCATTAATTATGATAGGAACAAAAATATAACGCGTCGTCAAAACATCTTCGTTTTCATACATCCTATGCGCAAACCATTCCAACATAAATGAGCGTGTATGTGGATTCTGAATAGAGAAGGTCTTCATTCCTTGATAGGCATTATCTCCACCTATCTTGATTCTAAATGACCATTTATTTGTTTCTAAGTGGTCCGTCCAATCGCCCTTTAAACGAAGTTCAATTGGAATTTTCTTTCCTCCAACTGTTAAGTTTGCATCAACGTATTCCTTTAACTCTTTTGTAATTACGCCTTGCTCCAAAGCTGTCTTTCTAAACTCCGTCAAGGTAGTATATGCCGAACTATTGATGTTGATTTCAAGAGCCTCGTGAGAATCATCAGGTTTTGAATTATTCAAATATCCTTTGATTTTGATATCATCAAAGTATGTCGGAATTGCTTCTGCGTTTAAAGCATAAATCAGAACTCTTTTATAGTCTTGTTCAGCAACGAAAAAAGATTCAATTTTCCCCCACTCACCTTGTTCTTCAATGAACATTTGATTGAATTCATATTGATTTTGAGGCTCTTCTCCAGAAATGACCAACCCGCCGGTCTTTCCACTTAAATGTTTCCAAACTGAGGCTTCGATTATGTCTCCTTTTTTAACATTCTTGACTTCATAGGTAAATCCATACGGGGAATCTTTGTTCAGTTTAACAGAATGCTTGCCGCTTCTTGCATGATCCGTGGATTGAGATTGCCCACCTCTAAACTCCACATTTGCAGAAATAAAATTGGCTCCTTTTAATTTTTCGGCATCACAAGAAACCGAAAGTGTATTATTCACTTCCCCCTCCTTTTCCGAAGAACAGGCGATAAGGAGCAATAGCGCGAAGGTGTATAAACAATATTTCATATAAGCAGCAAAAATAATACAATTCACATCACCATTTTCATTTAAAAGCATCGATCTGAAGTTCATTATAAAAAGAGGTTCGCAACAGAATAATTTTTACTTTTAGGATTGTGAAATTGAACAACGTTACTTCGTCCCTGATTATTACACTTTTAGTGATCGTCACTTTGGTTTTTGGTAAATCAATAATTGTCCCTTTTGTGGTCGCTTTGTTGATCTGGTTCGTCGTTAAAAAGATGAGAAATCTAATTGATAAAATTGGATTTGTGCACAAGTACATTCCGATGTGGGTAAAGACTTTAACAGCTTCTTTTAGTATTTTCGCTTTGCTTTTTTTTATTGGTGAACTGTTAACGAAAAATATTGAGAACATTTCCGTATCCTATGAAGACTATGCTTCTAACGTTGGAATAATTACCGAGAAATTGAATAGATTACTTGGAATTAATTTAAATGAAGAGGCTATAAAATTCTTACAGGATTTTGAATTCACGTCTTACTTAGAATCTTTCTTTAACTCTATTTCCGAATTACTAGGCAGCATGGTCATGATCATCTTCTACACGATGTTCTTGTTTATAGAAGAGACATTGTTCCAGAGAAAAATAAGTATGATTTTTAATGAAAACGGAAAGAAAGATGGCTTCCAATCAACATTGAAGAAGATTGATAAATCACTTTCAAGTTACATCAGTTTAAAATCGTTGATTGCATCGATGACATCAACACTGAGCTATTTCATCTTACTTGGCGTCGGAATTGATTCACCAGTCTTCTGGGCCTTCTTGATCTTCATGTTCAATTTCATCCCTTCAGTCGGACCGATATTGGGCACAATAATGCCTGCCTTGTTTTCCTTGCTTCAATTTGGTCAATTCACACCTTTCTTAATAATTCTGATCTCATTGGGAATTGTCGCTGTTCTTATTGGGAGCTTCGTAGAGCCACGATTGATGGGGAACACGCTAAACATAAGCCCGCTGGTTGCTATCCTCTCTCTAGCAATCTGGGGTGCCATTTGGGGAATAATAGGGATGCTTTTGAGTGTTCCGATAACGGTGACTATGATTATCATCTTTTCTCAGTTTAAGGGGACTCGGAATATTGCCATATTGTTGAGTGAGAAAGGTAAGGTTTGATTGGATATTAGATTTTTAATCGATTAGATATTAAAAAATGGGAGGATCCTATCTTTTATCACTTGTAGTTTTTTTTATGGGTGGTTTGATTTTTTCATTAGTGCTTGGCATTTGAAAAGAAGCAAATAGTATATTCTTGTTGGGATTTTTCGCCATGTATATAGCTGCAATTTTCGTTGGAATCGTTAATTTACTTTATCAAGTCGCTTCATTTATCATTGAGATTAATAGCTCTAGGAATCATCTCTTTTGCCGAAGTGTTTGAATTGTTCTATTCCTCAATCGACGAATTAATGTTTTTTTAGCTTTTTCGCTGGCATCAATTTACTCTTTGGGTTAGTCGTTCTGGTAAAGAGAAATATTCGATAGTTCGAAGAATAATTAAAAATAGATTCATTGAAACCTATTCAAATCTAAAAAGGAGTTTACGTCCGATCTAATATTCTTACTTCAAATCGAAATGCTCATTGGCTTTATCTGCGATATAACCACCAATTGCCAAAGATGCTGTTGCAGCAGGAGAAGGTGCGTTTAAAACATGAATTGCATTACCGTGGTATTCAATTCTGAAATCATCTCTTGTGTCACCATCTTGTCTCAACAGTAATGCTCTTACTCCTGCTCTGCCGGGACGAAGATCGTCCATAGTTAGGTCTGGAACCATGCGCTGAAGTGTTTTTAGAAACAACTTTTTTGAGAAGGCTCTACGGTACTCGTTGATTCCAAATCGCGCGTTTTTGAAGAACAGTTTCCATGTTCCTTGATACGTCAATGCATCCCAAGTATCTCTTAATGAGAAATCTGTTTTTCCGTATCCTTCGCGCTTGAATGTAAACACGGCGTTTGGTCCACATTCAATTTCACCATTGGTCATTCGTGTAAAGTGAACGCCTAAAAATGGAAAGTCAGGATTTGGAACAGGGTAAATTAAATTCTTGATCTTGTGCTTTCCTTGATCTGTCAATTCATAATAATCACCTCTAAATCCAACGACCTTTTCTTTTAAATCAACACCGTCTTTGACAGCCAATCTATCCGCTTGAAGTCCCGCACAGAAAACAAGGTATCTTGCTCTAATAATTTCATTGGTTGTTGTGAGAATAGCTGTTTCACCAGAACTATCAACATCCAATACTTCTTCGTTAAGCAACAACTTACTTTCCGGTTGCATTGCCAAGGCGAGCTCAACCATTTTCTCTGTTGCGCCTCTGAAATCAATAATTCCAGTACAAGGAACATGAAGTCCAGCGATACCTTCACAATGTGGCTCATATTCCTTTAATTCTTCTCCAGTAATCTTTTTAAGGCCTTCTATTTCGTTTTCTAAGCCAATGTTATAAATCTTCTCTAGATTGGACAGTTCGGATTCGTCTACAGCAACGACAATCTTACCACAAACATCGTGGTCAATTCCGTGCTCTTTGGCGAATGCAACCAACTCATGTCGGCCTTGAATGCAATTTTTGGCTTTCAATGAACCTGGTTTATAATACAACCCAGAATGAATAACACCCGAGTTATGACCAGTTTGATGATCGGCCAGCATTGCTTCCTTTTCAATGAGAACAATTTTCAGATTTGGATTTTGCTTCTGAACTTTATAGAACGTTGCCGCTCCAACTATACCTCCACCAATTATTGCTATGTCGTAAGTCATACTTATGAATTTCACTGATTCAATACAAAATTAATCAATCATCGCATTGAGCGGTTAGAACAGGCCCACTTTATTAAAACAAAAACGAGCTCCATAGAATGAAGCCCGTTTCAAATCTTATTTAGAAGTCATTTATTTTTTAATGAACTCTTCTGTGAAGACTCCATTCGGAGTAATCACCTTAACGATATAATGTCCAGATTCAACAGCTGAAAGATCTACATTTGAGTTTGCAGTTGTTAAACTTGTCTTCATTTTTTCAGAGAACACTTTGCGCCCCATGATGTCATAAATTTCCAATTCGGCATTATTGTCAACGCGGCCAACCAATTCAATTCCAAATACACCGTCATTGGGATTTGGATACACCATTAATTTATCTTCAATTTCACCCAATTCTTCAGCATCCAAATGGAAACCAACGGTAAAATTGTATTGGTTATAATTCCCGAAATCTTTCTCAAAATTTTCCATTACTGGACCACCGACTAATTTAACGCTGAAAGAACCTGCAGTCTCACCTTGTTGAGAAGCTGAATACCAGAATGAAATCCCGTCATTATCGCTATCCTCTAAAATAATTGAATAACATCCTGGAGCTAAATCGAACGTATCTTTATAATCCGTGCTGTTTGCGAGATTGATTCTTTCGAAAATTGTATTTCCATCGCTGTCCATTAATCTCCATTTGTTCTCATAGGCCTTGTTGTTGGTTTTGAACCACACAAAGAATCCATTATAAGGAATCCCGTTAAAGTACATTTGCTCTGGAGCTTCGAACGGAATAACGATTTCATCGTTTTGCTGGTATTCGTCCAAGTTCCATGTTTCATTAAGGTAATTAATATGCGCCGTGAACGTTCCTGAATTTCCAAGATCGTACCAGAACGAATAGGCTGGAATTGGAATCTCAACCACTTCTTTTTCAAGGAATTCAAGATTACCTGTCCAATCGAAAGACACTTTATTGTTGTAGTCAATCCAAACCGTTACTCTGGCACTTGTCAAAGGTTGCTCACCAGTATTCTGAATAATCACACGAGGGTTTTGACAGCTTGGGTTCCATTTTCTGTAATATTCCCAAGAGTTCGGATTTAAGATATCAATGACTGCTGCATCATTTTGATGATTTGGAGCGCTATATGATATTAAATCCAATGCAGCAACATAATTACCACCAGCTTGACCCGGGTCATTCAATGGAACATCGGTAACATCGTAATCCAATAGTACACTTGTTCCAGGTGTTACAAATGGAGTTAGATCATGGTCATATTCTTTAACAACATCGCCAGGACACCATCCTTCACGTGCATAAGGCCAAGTGCCTCCTTGACTAACATTTGGATTATCTCCACATGCTGTTTCTTCCCAAATATCCCAATTAAAACGCTCAACTCCATCTACCAGTAGTTTATGATCTTTCGATGACCATTCGCAACATGCGCCATTCCCAACTTGTCCATGTCCAGAAAAACGCGTTTTAATTTTAAACATTTCAGCCGAATCTGATAACGCTACAGAAACACTTTGAAGGTCTACATCATTTGCCAAATTGGCATAATTATAACTTCTATAGTCCGACCAAATCGCTTCTCTTTTCATAACATCTCTTGGAGGAATTCCTTCGATAAACGCGAATTTGATATCAATCAGTTCTTGCGTATTGTGTGCGGCAAAATCAACAAGATCTTTCAAATACATTTGGTAATCTGTAACGTCATAGATCCATTCGAATCCATTGATACCAAGGTCGAACTGAATTCCATAAGGTGTGATGAAACGGCCAATTTCAATCTGGTTTAAAACTTCAAACGGTTCATCGTAATATGCCAATGATGCATTGGTTAACGTTTGACTTCCCGAGAAAGGAACGGAAGAAACAATCGTATTTGCAGCATCATAAATATCCTCAGATCCTTCTGGTATTGCTAAAAATGCATTTGAAATCTCGTAGTGTTCATCTTGCAATACATATTCAAAAACCACCTCTGGCTCTTTAAGCATTAAGTAATTAACGTTCACATCTGAGAAAGGCCCAACTGCACCTTGTCCAATTGAAACTCTAACTCTATCCGCAGCCATATCGAAAACAGGATTCGCAGAGAATTCAATCATTCCTTGTTCAGAAGGCATCAATAAAATGTTATTCGGTGTGGCATCTTTTGCATAATTAACATTATCGAACGGATAGTAAACTATCAAATCCGCCCAATTTGGATGAGCTGCAGTAACAGTTTGGTTGTACCAAGTTGCTATATCTGCTTCACTTACCGCAGTGTTGTACAATTGGAATTCATCAATTTGACCTGTCCAGTGGTTAGCAATACTTCTGTTAGATCCAATGACCATTCGATGCATGTAGCCGACCGGGGAATTCAATCCTGTGCCACTGTGCCAAAGAACGCCGTCACGCATAATTTTCATCTCTCCTGTTGATGTACTTTTAATAAATGCCCAGTGGTGCCATTCATTGTCGACTCCTGCTCCGTTCATGTCTTGATCGATTCGATCATACGCACTTCCTTCTCCAGCATCCCAATAAATTCTATTGTTGCTCCAAGGCATGTGAATATTCATTACTCTATGATTCAGAGTGTCATAAGCTTCTAAAACTGAGGTGTTAACTCCAGAATTCCCAAGTCCTTGTGCCCAAAAAGCGATTGTTACATCATCTCCTAAGTCCAAATCAGACAATTCCAACATCGCTTGATTTGAACCCGAGAATTCCATAGCACCATTTCTAGCGCCAAATGATCTCGCCATATCTGGCGCAGTGTTGTCTGATTCGTAACTGATCCAGTTTGCTCCAGTATTAATTGAGCGGTCGTAATAGAATTCAATAATTATATTGCTCGTTCCATCCCAAGTATACGGCTGATAGAAAACCAATTCGTTTTCTCCGTCAACGATAAGTGGCCCTGCTCCGGATGTTCTCGAAAGATTGTATACTTCCATAAATCCAGTTGTGTGAAACTGAGTTATTGTTGCGGCGTTCGTTGCTTTAATTGAAATTCTAGGTTTGATAATTTCACCTGATCCATTTACACCTCCAGTTGGAACAAACAAACTCAATGACTGTAAATCGCCAGCTGTTATTCCTCCGGCAGTCAATTCTGCACCTGTCAATAACATTTGGTACCGATCAGATTGTGCTTGCTGATCAAACGGAAATAAACCAGAACCGCCTGTACCTGGCAAAACCGATTGAAGCGTTGTCGAAACAGTAGAAGGTAATTTCTCTAAACTTACATATTGATCCATACGCATCGCATTATACGCTTCGTAATTATAAGATTGCGTTGCCGACCAATTGTTCAGAAATTGATCGTTGTAATGACCAACAGAATCCATCAATCCAGTATGCTCATAGATTTTAGAATATGCTAAATAATCCCATTCTCCGCAGTTGTATTGATCCCAAGGAGTAAGCGGGCTGCACTTTAATTTGTATGACATTAAAACGCGTTCGAATCGTTTTGAATTCAATTCAGGCGGAAAGAGAAATTCTCCACGTCGGGATGAAATAGAATCGAAAGTAAAAGTTTGAACCCAAGTTGTGTCTTGTGCATTTGTCATTGTACTTGATAAAAGCGCAACGAAAAGGATTAAAATGGTTTTCATTATTCGGAAGTTTTAACAACAAATATAAGACAGTTTCTTTCGACAAGCAAAAACGAGCGTTTACAGACTCCTAACCAATACTAAAGTCTATTCCAATTGGGCCTCGACTATTTCTCGCAGCAAACCCCAACAGGTAAAACATTGTGAGTAGGCTCGTAATAATCGCTGTGTTGGTATATGAAATACAATTGCTGCAATGAAGACTCTGCAAACGACTCATCCGTTGACTTTTTAATCTCGAATTCCTTTTTCAAGTGCGGATTCGCATTTAAGATCTCGAGGGCTTTGTCTTCGAAAACATATGCAGAGAAATATTCTTTTTGTTGCATATAAGAATCAAAGAAATTCCATGCGAAGTAACTATCTGGAGTTTCCGGCTCTAAAACAGAAGCAATAAATCGCCTATTCAGTTGATGTGTTAAAATCATTACATCGCCCTCCTTCAAACTCCAAACATCAGCACCAACCTCCATTTCGACATCTGAATGCAAAAAGTGTCCTTCATAAGGAGACTTCCCTTCAGAAAACGCTACAATCCTTTGATTGCTAGAGTGCTCTTTGAAGTCTTTGCCCAATACCGTGTATTCAATATTATTGGCCGTCAATCTTTCGATAACATCCGTGCACTGGGAGCCAACAAAATAAATATCAGGAATTTGGATTGAATCACTTGCTACGTATTTATCGTAGTACAATATCTGTTTTTCATAGGGGCGGTCTCTGTGATATTTCAACCGTTCCAAACCGGTCACTTCACTTTTTGGCCGCGAATATTCGTATCCTTTAAAGAGTATTGAAACGGGTTCATCAACAATTTCAAAATCGTACTGATAATAATCCAAGTTTTGTTCCCATTCTCTCGCTTCTTCTCGTGCTTTTTCGATTGCCTTGGAATTCGTTTGCATCCAGTCAATAGTCGCTTCAATAAATATTCGTGTTGATTTTACTCTTTCCGGAAATGATTTCAACATGTGTGTTTCCGTTGTGAAACTAATTGCGTTCATCAACGATGCATACCCCATTGCATAACGCGGTAAATCATTGAAGACTGTCATTCCATTTTCCGGCACCTCATCTTTCAAATTAACATACGGAATCAAATCAAAACCTCTCGAAGACGACGCTTCCTTGAGTTTTGGAATCATCACCTCATGCATTAATTTTGCGAGGGAAGGCGCCATTCTCTCCTTTACAGAGGCAATATACGTCATTGTGTATTGGTAGTCTGCTCCATTTGAAACGTGAGTATCAACGAATACGTCTGGATCGAGCGCATGGTAAATTTTGGCAAATGTGAACATGTTTTTAGAATCCATTTTAATGAAATCGCGGTTCAAATCAAGATTTTGCGCGTTTCCTCTAAATCCATATTCCTCAGGTCCGTCTTGATTCGCCCGACTTGTCCCCGAACGATTCATCATCCCTCCAACATTGTATGCAGGAATAATTCCAATTACAGGAATGTCTTTTGATTTTCCATTTTTAATCCAAGCATTGATCCAAATCAAACACGCATTTACACCGTCCGGTTCACCGGGATGAATTGCGTTGTTAATTAATAAGGTTGTGCTCTTTCTCGCTTTTTTAAAGGTCTTTAACGAATCTCCATCACCATTTAGGACGCATACGTAAATTGGAAGTCCGAAATCTGATTCCCCCATCTCATACAATTCAATTTCATTATGCTTTTCAGCAAGTTGTATGTATGTTTTTATAAGATCAGGATAACTTAATGTTGTATTTCCGTTCAATTGGGCGAATGATCCAAAAGAGATATATGCCAATAGAACTAATAAAATTTGCTTCATAAGATAGGATTAACCTTGCCTAAATTAGTTAATTTCGCGCCATGCGTATTGATATACTCACAATTCTCCCAGATTTGCTTCACAGTCCTTTTTCGGACTCAATAATGAAGCGCGCTCAAACGAAAGGGCATCTGGAGTTGGAAATTCACAACATTCGCGACTATTCAACAGACAAGCACAACAAGGTGGACGACTACCAATACGGCGGCGGCGCTGGAATGGTGATGACAATTGAACCCATTGCGGCTTTGATTGAAAAATTGAAGGCCGAACGCGAATACGATGAAATCATTTTTATGACTCCCGACGGTGAAATATTGCAACAAGGAATATGCAATAATCTTAGTCTTTCTAAGAATTTGATGATTCTCTGTGGACATTACAAAGGAGTTGATGAAAGAATACGCGAGCATTATATTACAAAAGAGATCTCGATTGGCTCGTATGTGCTTTCTGGAGGCGAACTTGGTGCAGCCGTTTTGGTTGATAGCGTTGTTCGATTGGTTCCTGGCGTATTAAATGATGAAACCTCAGCACTGACAGATAGCTTTCAAGACGGTTTACTTTCTCCACCAGTTTATACGAGACCACCTGAATTTAACGGATGGAAGGTTCCTGAAGTTTTACTTTCAGGAGATTTTCCAAAAATTGAGGTTTGGAGGGAGAAAAAAGCGATCGAAAGAACAGAAGATAGACGATCTGATTTATTGGACTAATGGATTTAAGCAAAACGATAGAAGCATTACGCGAAGGAAATACAGTATTGTATCCTTCTGACACTATTTGGGGATTGGGTTGCGATGCGACCAATGAGGAAGCGTGTCAGAAAATCTCTGAGCTAAAAGGAAGAGGGGATGACAAGAGTTTTATTTTACTTGTCGATAATTTTGCAATGTTGGAATATTACATTCCTGAATTTCCAGAAGTGTGTTATGACTTGGTTGATTTATCTGAAAAACCAATGACGATTATCTATCCGAATGCTAAAAACTTAGCAGCATCTGTTCTCGCAAAAGACGGGTCCGTTGGAATTAGAGTTACCAAAGACCCTATTTGCTTGAAATTGATTCGAGGAATGCGGAAACCATTGGTAAGCACTTCAGCAAACATTTCTGGGGAAGCATCTCCAACTCGCTTCGATGATATCTCATCAAAAATTAAAGAGGGTGTTGACGAAGTTGTTGAAGAACGCACAAACGAAAAAATGAATACACCGTCTCAAATTATTAAAATTGGCGTTGGTGGTGATGTGAAGATTATTCGCAGTTAATTTTGTTAGTTTCGGGTTCAGCGTCTCGAGTTAATTCCCATTAGGTAGGTTAGCCTTATAGAGTCAATAAATCGGAAAACAGGGCAGATTACTAAATTTATTCTGTCAGATTTCCCGATTCAAAAACTCCAATAGCAAAGCATTAAACTTCTTGTGCTTCGTCATATTTGGCATATGAGTACTGTTCTCAATAACATAAAAACTTGCGTTGTACCCCAGGTATTCTTTCAATTTTTGACCGCGATCTACTGGAATAACTTTATCACCTTCTCCCCAAATCAATAGAGTCGGCATGTCCAGGTTGTACTCATGATTTTGATATTCTTCGAGACGTTTCATCATATGAGTTATTAAACCTCTCATTTCCTTTAAATTTTTCAAGTAGGCTTCTTTATGAAATTCGTTAAAGGCGCCATTTGGTAAGTGTGATTTTTTTCCAGTAGCCAAAAACAGCAACTTCTTTAATCCTTCAGGCTTTTCAGGTACGAATAATTCTTCAATACTTGAAGCATCAAAATAGCTTGTTACTTTAGTAACATCAGTCGAATCAAAGAACTTTACAGGGGCATCCAAAATAATTAATCTATTTACTTCAGACTCATATTCATTCGCTAGTTCCATGCTGATCAATCCTCCGTATGAGGCACCCAATAAAGAGTATTCCTTAAGCCCAAGATGCTCAATTAAGCTATGTACTAAATCAACTTGATCATCCACACCAAACTTTTCAGAACCTGGCTTAGTATTTCCAAATTGATAGAGGTTCGGCAAAATCAATCGGTAATCATCAGTCAAAACTTTTACTTGCTTAGACCACTGATACTTCGTTGAAGCACCAAAGCCATGGACTAAAATCATTACGGGCTTATCCATCTTTTTATTGTCCCAGTATTCAACTGTGTCTCCTACTTGAGAATTGTTCCAAATCAATTTTGTTAAATCCGATTTATCCATCTTCTTATCCAAGTGTCTTTCCGCAATTTTAAAAGTATTACAGCTGAACAAAATAAAGGACAAAGCAATTATGGATAGTTTTTTTGGCATAGTATAAATCTAATAATATTAGATCATATCTATAATCCTTCATTTTTTCGACGAATCCGCTATCTTTGCACTCGCAATGTCAAATAACTACAGTCAATATCTTAAACACCCTGTTTTCAAAGTTGCTTCTCAGATTGTTACTGAGCAGAACTTGGAAGCCTATGTGATTGGTGGATTCGTTCGAGATCTAATCTTAGAACGTCCGTCGAAGGATATTGATATCGTTGTAATTGGCAATGGATTAGACTTGGCAAAGGCGTGCGCAGACAAACTTCGTGTTAAAAAAGTTTCCGTTTTCGAACGTTTTGGAACCGCTCAATTCGTTTATAAAGATTTAGACGTTGAATTTGTTGGAGCTAGAAAAGAATCTTACAGAAGTGATTCTAGAAAACCAACCATTGAAAACGGCACGTTGCAAGACGATCAAAACAGAAGAGACTTTAGCATCAATGCACTTGCAATTAGTTTGCACAAAGACAATTTCGGTGACCTAATCGACCCGTTTAGTGGAATGGAAGACATCGAAAATGAAATTATTCGAACGCCGCTTGAACCGGCAAAAACATACAGTGATGATCCTTTGAGAATGATGCGTGCCATTCGTTTCGCGACGCAACTTGATTTCAAAATCGAACGAAAAAGTCTTGAAGCTATTTCTGAAAATGCACACCGCCTTGAGATTATTTCGCAAGAGAGAATTATGGATGAATTGAATAAAATCATCTTATCCAAAACTCCCTCTAGAGGGTTTAAATTGTTGAATTCAACGAAGTTATTGCACCAGTTCTTTCCGGAAATGATTGCGCTTCAAGGAATTGAAACGAGAGACGGTAAATCACACAAAGACAACTTCTACCATACTTTGGAAGTTCTAGATAATATTTCTGAAAACACAGACAACTTATGGCTGAGATGGGCCGCAATCATGCACGACATTGCAAAACCTCCAACAAAGCGGTTTAATGATACTACCGGTTGGACATTTCACGGACACGAAGACTTAGGATCTCGATGGGTTCCAAAAATTTTCAAAAGAATGAAACTTCCTTTGGATCACAAAATGAAGTACGTTCAAAAGCTTGTTCGACTCCACCTCCGCCCTATTTCTTTGGTGAAAGGACACGTAACGGATTCAGCAGTCAGACGGCTTCTTTTTGAAGCTGGCGATGATATTGATGATTTAATGACACTGTGTAATGCGGACATCACTTCAAAAAATGACTTCAAAGTCAAGAAGTACAAAAAGAACTTCGACGATGTAAAGCAAAAATTATTGGCCGTTGAAGAGAAGGATCACATTCGAAATTTTCAACCTCCCGTTTCTGGAGATTTGATTATGAAAACATTTGGGCTTGAACCTTGTGCCGAAATCGGTGTATTAAAGAATAAGATAAAAGAAGCTATTTTGGAGGGTACAATTGAAAATGACAAAGATGAAGCCTTTAAATTTATGTTAGATCAAGCGAAAGAAATGGGACTTGAAGCAATAGCAAATAATTGATTAAATTCGTTCTTGATAACTATAGGAACAACGTATCAGTATGGCAGGATTAAAATTTAGAGTTCTTCTCGATTCCAAAGACAAAAACGAAGTGTTTCGCGACATTCTCATCAGTGATAATGATAATTTCGAATCATTCTACAAGGCCGTCCTAGATGCGTATCATTTTTCCGATGATCAAATGGCGTCTTTCTACATGTCGAATGATATGTGGGACAAAGGACATGAGATTAGCCTTTTCGATATGTCGTTTGGAGAAGATGCAACACAAATCCTCCCAAGCGTTATGCGTACTTCAATGATGCAAGCTTACGTGAAGGAAGCAGATCAAAAAATGATTCTTGTTCACGACTTCATCCGTATGTGGATTTTCTTAATTGAATTAATCGGATACGAAGAAGAAGGTCCAGAAAACGCAAAAACAGTTCTTTCCGTTGGAAATGCGCCTGCCGAAGATTCTAAATCTGGCGACGATGAATCGATTCAATTCGAAACGGAATCGGAAGAAAGTGAAGAAGAAGACGAGTTCGGATTCGGAGAATACGAAGATTATTAATCCGCATGTCAGACCGATTAAATGACCCAATGGGGAAAGCAATCATCGACTTTGCTCGCACTCACGAAGAAGAAAATATTGATGTTATTTCTGACATCTGTGAAGACGATATAATTCCCGCCTCTTACCTCTTTCGCTCTTACGATGAAATGCCCAAACTGGAGCAATTCGCTTTGAGTAAATGTACAGGACGAACTTTAGACATTGGCGCTGCGGCGGGAATGCACGCTGAATATCTTGTCGAGCAAGGCATAGACGTTGAAGTGATTGATATTAGTAAAAACTCAATCGAACATTTAAAATCAAAAAGCTTAAAAGCACGTGAAGTAGATTTCTTTGAATACGATGGAATTGCATACGACACGCTGTTGTTTTTGATGAACGGAATTGGAATTGCAAAAAACCTAGCCAATCTAGAAAACACGCTTTTGCGTGCCAAAGGAATGTTAAATGAAAACGGGAAAATTCTTTGTGACTCCGCAGACATCAAGTATCTTTATGAAGCCAACGATGGTGGAATGTGGGTTGATTTAAATACAACGTATTACGGAAATTTCAAATTTCAAATGAAATACAAAGACCACGAAACAGATTGGTTTGAATGGCTTTATGTTGATTTCGATACACTTGCAGAAGCCGCAAAGAATGTTGGGATGATTGCAACTAAAATGTACGAGGAAGACGATCAATATCTAGCAGAATTAAAAATAGTATGAAATACATCTTTACAATTCTCGCACTGATTATCAGCTTAAATGCAATTAGTCAAGACGGGACTGTTTCTGAATATCCAATGAAAGATGGCGCACTTCTTTGGCAAATTACAAACGAAAACAATTCGGATACATCGCACTTGTTTGGTACGATGCACATGATTGAAAGTGAGTTTTATATTTTCCCTGACCAATTAAGTATGCTTGCCAAAAATTCAGACGCAATCGTAATGGAACTGCCCGGACTTCCTTCGCCGTATGAAATGTTGAAATATGTAATGCTCAAAGACGATACCCTTTGGAATTACTTTGGAGCAGGACAAGAAGATTCATTAATGGCTTGGATTGATGAATTCACCGACTATGAAAGATCTATGGTAAAGAATGTCTTTTCCAAAATGAAGCCTTTCGCCTTGATTCAATTAACAACTGCTAGTCAATTTAAAGGCAAAGTTGAATCTTATGAGATGGATTTTACCGAAATCGCCAATTCAGATTCTATAAAGATTATTGGCCTTGAAACTGTCGCAGATCAAATGAAAATCTTTGATGACATGTCAATAGAAGAGCAAGTAGAAATGTTAATGGTAACAGTTCGTGATCCTGAAGCAGACAAAGACCTAATGGAATCGATGCAATCCATCTACTACAGCCAAGAAATAGATGAATTGTACGAACTCATTCACGAAGATGATGGTACGATTGCCGAAAAAGAAAAGGCCTTTTTGACGGACAGAAACAAAAACTGGATTGGGATATTGAAAAACATTCTCCCAAGCTCAAAACTTTTTATCGCTGTTGGCGCAGGACATCTTGGTGGTCCCGAAGGCGTCATTCGATTATTACAAAAAGAAGGGTATACTTTAACACCAATCGAATTATGAAAATAATATTGAGCTTATTCCTTCTTGTTTTTTGCTTGAGCAGCTGCGGTGACACGTATTCAGAAGAGCAATTAGAGGGCTTTGACACGAAGATTAAAAAGTACCTTAAAAAGGAAACCATCGAATGTGAACGATCTGCTTCGGGACTCTACTATAAAATTCTTGAAGAAGGTAAAGGCCGAAAAATTCAATACAACGACATTGTTTCCTTCACTTATACAGGAAGGTTATTGAGCGGAAAAATGTTCGATGATCGAAAAGATCCCGTTGAATTTGAAGTTTCGAAATTGATAGGCTGCTGGAAAGAAATCATGTTGAATTTGAAGCCTGGTGGTAAAGCGTATTTGGTTTCTCCTCCGCAATTGGGATATGCGACACATCAGTTGAATGACATTCCTCCAAATTCCATTCTTGTATTTGAATTGGAAGTTATATCCGTCAAATAAACTGTTCAAAGATTGCCTACTTCTTATCTAGTTTCTAATTATTTTTTTAGAAAAAACCACAGTTGGAACTATGGCGCCAGGTTACGAAGGAACTTTGGATATGGGAGTAAACATGACGAAAGAACAACGTGCGACAATTAGCTCAATCACAATTGAAATTGATGAAATCCGATACTCAGAAAAATAATCCAATCTTAAACAAATTAACGGCAGTACTCATTTTGATTGTTGCCGTTTTTTTTGAATTCGTATTATGAGAAAAGTCCGATAGATACTATTTCGTTAGACGATATATAATTGGGAGTAAATATCTAAAGATGATACAGCAGTTGACTGGCTTACAAGGTCCATTTTTAGATTTATCAACAGTAGTCAAAAATTGTCAAAAACTTAAGGAAATAATCGTTGACAAAACAAATCCAAAAACCTACTTTTGAGACACGATAAATTAATTGTAAAAAAACCGCAAGCATGAGCGTATTAGTAAATAAAAATTCTAAAGTTATTGTTCAAGGATTTACTGGAAGTGAAGGAACATTTCACGCCGGTCAAATGATTGAGTATGGAACGAATGTAGTGGGTGGCGTTACTCCTGGTAAAGGTGGACAAACTCACTTGGATCGTCCTGTTTTTAACACTGTTGCTGATGCTGTCAATGAAGCTGGGGCTGACGTTTCAATTCTTTTCGTACCTCCAGCATTTGCTGCTGATGCGATAATGGAAGCTGCTAACGCGGGAATTAAGGTTATCATTTGCATCACGGAAGGGATTCCAGTTAAAGATATGGTTAAGGCGAAAGAATACATTGCTCAATACGATTGTACATTGATTGGACCTAACTGCCCTGGAGTTCTTACTGCAGGAGAAGCGAAGGTTGGAATTATGCCAGGATTTATTTTCAAGCCAGGAAAAATTGGAATCGTTTCTAAATCGGGAACATTAACATACGAAGCCGCGGATCAAGTTGTAAAAGCTGGATTGGGAATTACAACTGCTATCGGAATTGGTGGTGATCCAATTATTGGAACAACGACTAAAGAAGCAATTCAACTTCTAATGGAAGATCCAGAAACAGAAGGAATCGTGATGATTGGCGAAATTGGTGGAAATCTTGAAGCAGATGCTGCTCGTTGGATTAAAGACAATTCTAAAAAACCAGTTATTGGATTTATCGCGGGGGAAACAGCTCCTAAAGGTCGTACAATGGGTCACGCCGGTGCAATCGTTGGTGGACATGAAGATACTGCAGAAGCAAAGAAAGCAATTATGAGAGAGTGTGGAATTCACGTTGTTGATTCTCCAGCTCAAATCGGTCAAAAAATGGCTGAAGTGTTAGGCGTTACCGCTTAATTCATTCAAATAATATTGAAGTTAAAAGCTTCTCTTGGTTCTCCAAGAGAAGCTTTTTTTATTTGGCTTAAAATAATTTCCAACCCTTTCTAATATAGTTACGTATTGTAAGTAGTAAAACTGACATAAACCTTATTTCTTAAACTCCGATTCGAATTTTGAATTGGAGTTTTTTTATTAAAATGATTGCAAACAGATGGCTTTAGTTATAGAATCTAAACATCTCAAATGGATCCAAGCCAACCTCAAAGTTGGAAAAGATATAATCGAAGTCTTAAATATCCCAGATAACTATAAATACTATTCAAGAGAGTTGATTGAGATGTTCCAACTTGTTTGCCCACGGTTCTTTTGAACCAAATTTAGCGCCAATAGAAAAGGTTCGTTAAAAAGTTACAGCTATAAAAAAAGGGATCCTCTCGAAATCATCGAGAACATCCCTTTTAAAATATGTGTACTTCTTCTACTGTTGCTTCAAGATAGAAACTCCAGATCCGAAAACGTTTCCAGTACCGTAAGGCGAACCTTTACCGTCCCAAGATTCCCATTTTTTTAGCTCAATGTATTGAGGATTCTTACCAATTTGTTCAGCCTCTAATTTAATTGCTTCTGCCTTATAACGTGCAGATACTATTAAAGATGAATCTCCTCTTGATTTCTCAATTCTTGCGTTGGCCAAGAATTCCTCTTCCTGTTGTTTCTCCTTAGCAGTTTTGTTTCTTTGCTTTTGCGTTTCTTTAAGAACAATCTGCTTTGCAATGTCTGCAGGTAAATCAACATCCTTGATCTCAACATATTCAAGGTTTACATAATTTTTATTGAACTTCTCAATCAAAATATCTCTAATCTCACCCTCAAGAACGTTTCTTTTCGTACTGTAAACCTCTTCGTAAGTGTACTTACCAATTACATTCTTAATTGCACCTTGAGATTTATCATCAATAATCTGGATGTAATTCTCTCCAATTTTCAAATGTAATGTTGGTGTATTCCCTTTTTGAATTGAAAAGTTAATCGCAACTTCAACTGTAATATCCGTTCCGTTTTTATCCATAACAGTCGAAGTATATGTTTTTGACTGCTGAAGAACCGTATACGTAATCATTTCGTTCCAAGGTGCAATAAAGTGCGTTCCTTCCTTGTAAGTTGTTGATGCATCTACACCGCCGTTATACGGTTTATTAACAAACCCTTCGTATCCAGGATCTACTGTTTTCCATGACATAATGAATCCTACCAATAGAATTACTACTAATACACCGATTGCAATATACCTTCCTAGTTTTTTAGGATCCATATTGAATTGCGGCATTTGTGGTTGCTTAAAATCGTTCATCTTAAATCTCCTTGTTTTTTTTGCGTAAATAATCAATAACTAAATAGGACACTGATACTATTAACGCAATCGCCAAAATTTTGACAAATGGAGATTTCGTTAGTAAGTATCTAGCAGACAAAAATATAACTCCTGCAATTATTACTGCGCCGCCTGCGACCATGTACTTAAACTGAGTTTTTTTATCCATTGAATCTTATTATACCTTAAAGGTAAATAATTTGAGACGCTTGTCTTCATGAAATGCGATTAATATCGTTAATGATTGCTAAAGAACTGTATTAATATTTTAATGGGCTATTCTTTAATAACGCCCAAGGTATTCCTATCTTTGCCGCTGTGCATTATGCAATTATAGATATAGAGACAACAGGCGGGAGTCCAAAAAACTCCAAAATCACAGAAATTGCGATTTACAAACACGACGGCGAAAAGATTATTGATGAGTATCAAACACTCATTGATCCTGAAATGCCAATCCCACCCTTCATTGTTCAACTGACGGGGATTAGTGATAAAATGGTTAGCGAAGCTCCTAAGTTTTTCGAAGTAGCGAAGAAAATTATTGAGTTTACGGAGGGTTGTATTTTTGTAGCACATAATGTCGGTTTCGATTACGGAATTATGAGAATCGAATTCAAGACTTTGGGGTATGATTACCGACTTCCGCATTTGTGTACGGTAAGAACTTCTCGTTATGTTCTTCCTGGGAAAGATTCATACAGCTTAGGGAAATTGACACGTTCTCTTGGAATCCAATTAGTTGGACGGCACAGAGCCGGTGGAGATGCTTTTGCAACCGCTCAATTGTTCACCCTGTTAATGAAAACAGATCCGAACAACTTGGAAAACTTTGTTCAAGAAGAATTGAATCCGAAACGATTGCACCCAAATTTAAACTTGGCAACGCTAGAGGAAATTCCAAATAAAACGGGTGTCTACAGGTTTTTCAATGACACCAATCAACTTATTTACATAGGAAAGAGTATTCATATAAAAAAGCGCATTGAACAGCATTTGAGGAATAATAAAACCCTGAAGGCTGTTAAAATGCAGAAAGAAATTTCAAGGATTGAATTCGAGCTTACAGGGTCGGAATTGCTTTCACTTTTGAAAGAATCTATATTAATAAAAGAACACCAACCGATATACAATAGGACTCTTCGGCGTAATTCATTTCCGTATGGATTGTTCAATTACACGGACGTAGATAATTACTTGAGATTGTTTATCGCAAAGGTTTCCACAACTAATGAAATCCCTATATCGAGCTTCAACACAAAACGAGAAGGCGTTGCATTTCTTGAGCGTAAGGTTGAAGAATTTGACATTTGTACAAAGCTGTGCGACTTATACAAAACGAAAAGTTCTTGTTTTCAATACACCATTAAAAACTGTTTAGGGGCTTGCATTAAAGAGGAACCTTTTGAATCCTACAATTCTAGATGCCAGAATCTAATCAACGAATTAACAATGAGCGGATCTTCGTTCTATGTTTTAGACAAAGGGCGTCAAAGAGGCGAAAAAAGTATGGTCTTCGTTAAAAACGGATCGATTAGAGCGATGGGGTATGCGCCCTACCATTATAAAAAATTGAAACCTGAAAGATGGGTTGAATTTCTTGATATCATTCAAGACGATAGAGACGCAAGAACGATTTTGAAATTATTTTTGAGTAAGAGTGAAAAACACGGTATTGTGAAAGTTTAATTGTGAATTGATAATTAGGAATTATTTGACATAATTGGTTACTAGTTTTGTCTTTTTCAGTTTCATATCCTTATCTTTCAAATATTCAGAAAGTTCATGTGATATGTAACATGAAACAGTGTCAGATAATAGTTTTGGTCTGTTTTTATCAGGTACATTTGAAACCAATAATGCTTCATCCAAGGTGTCTTTGAGGTCTTCTGGTTTCATCGTATAGCAGAGGTCCAGATTAGGATGTAAAGGCTGTAGTCATCTAAAATGGTGACAAGTAACACCAACCCCAGCCGAATATCTTGAAATAGGTGAAATCAGTTTGCCACATTTGATTCACTGCCGTTGGTTTATCATGAAAACTGTCCAAGGCACTCATAGTTCTAAATGAAGGTGCAGTGATAAGATCATTTTCCCTTAATATCGGATAGACGCTTGATTCAGTGATATAGTATTTATGATTATCAGTGATATGCCAAGCAACTTCTCTAGAAGATAATTCTGGTTTCTACAACGCTTATGGCAGAATAGTCAAAGAATCGAATTACAAAAGTTCAAAAACGGGAATTGGAAATTGGAGAACTTAAGAAATCACGATGCTACAAAAGCGTTCTTCGTGCCGACGATTGATAAATCCCATAAAGGCATGACTATGTTAAACAACCTTTGTCAGTAATTAGCGAAGCTGCATACACTAGCGCCGATTTAAATGACACTTCACCAATAATTCAATAACTATTCATTGACCTTGATAAAGTCTCCTTAGAGGAAGTCGAGATGTTTAAAGTGATATGGTTAAGCTCATCTGCCTGGGCAAGCTGATTTATCTAATGATTAAACAAAAAATCCCCTCGACTCTAAGAATCGAGGGGATTTAAATATAATTAGAGCAATATTAAACTTCTACAGTTTCAATTACTTCTGGTTCTGGTTCTTTTAATCCTTTCTTGCTCTTCTTAGAAAAGTCAATCAAGATTGGTGTTGCGATACATACTGAAGAGTAAGTACCAACGATAACACCGATCATAAGAGCGAAGATGAATCCTTTAATTGCTCCACCACCAAATAGGAAGATAATTAACAAAACAATGAACGTTGTCATCGATGTATTGATCGTTCTCGATAATGTAGAATTCAATGATCTATTAATTTCATCATTCTCATTTGTATTCTTATTCATTCGTAGGTTTTCACGAATTCTATCAAATACAATCACGGTATCATTTATGGAATAACCAATTACCGTTAGAATAGCGGCAACGAAGGCTTGATCGATATCCATGTTAAATGGAAGGATGCCGTGGAACAATGCAAAGATCCCGAGTACCAAGGTAACATCATGGGCCATCGCGATAATCGCTCCCGTTGAATATTGCCATTTTCCGAATCGTAATAAGATGTAGGCAAAGATGATTAACAATGAAATCGCAACCGCAAGCATAGAAGATCCCAGTAGCTCATCAGAAATTGATGAAGTAACACTTCTTGATTCCTGAATCTCTGCTTTTCCAACTTTACTCTCTGACAAAGACAAACCTTCTTCAATTTTCTCTTTTACTTCTTCATTTGGATTCCCGTCCTTTTTAAAGTTCGTTGTAATCTCAAGGATAAAACTGTTTGATTTAGTTTTAACAGTTGTAGATGCTACTTTTCCATTTTCATCAACAAGAACTTTGTTCAAGTTCGCCTTGATTAAATTACTGTGTCCCTCTGTTGAATTGTCAAATTTAATGGTATAGGAGTGACCTCCTGAGAACTCAACACTTGGACTTAACTCGCGAGTGAAAATTGCAGCAATACTTCCAATTACCAAAACTGCTGATAAGATATAGAAGGATTTACGTTTTCCAACGAAGTCAATTTTGAAGTTTTTGAACGCATTTTTTGTAAGCTTCGATTCGAAGTTGATTGTCTTACCTGATTTCAACCACCATGAGATACACAATCTTGTAATTACTAAGGCTGCAAATACAGATGTGAAAATACCAATGATTAGAGTTGTTGCAAATGATTCAATTGCACCTGAACCGAATGACTTAAGAACAATCGCTGTTAATAAAGTCGTTACATTGGCATCAATAATTGAAGTCAAGGCTTTCTTAAACCCAGTGTCGATAGATGTTTTTAAATCTTTACCTGATGCTTGTTCCTCTCTAATTCTTTCAAAGATAAGTACGTTCGCATCAACGGCCATACCAATGGTAAGAACAATACCTGCAATACCTGCAAGGGTAAGAACTGCTCCAAATGATGCAAGCGATCCGAAGATGAATAAGATGTTCGCGAATAGAGCGATATCAGCAACAATTCCAGCTTTACCGTAATAGAAAATCATATAAGCAAATACCAAAAGCAATGCGAATCCAAATGACATTAAACCAGCACGAGAGTTTTCAGCTCCAATAGTAGGTCCAACTTTAGATTGTTCCTTAATGATACATGGAGCTGGAAGAGCACCACCATTCAAAAGACCTGAAAGATCATTTGCTTCATCAATTGTGAATGTTCCAGAAATCTCTGTACTTCCACCGTTAATAGCACCTTTCACGTTTGGAGCACTGTAAACAACACTATCCATTGTGATCGCTACTTGTCTTTCAATGTTATCGGCTGTCATTTGTGCCCATTTAGCACTTCCTTCTTCGGTCATGTCCACATTAACAGTAATGCTTCCGTTTTCAGAATCATACCCTGTAGAGGCTTTCTTAATGTCTTTACCGCCTACTTTTGCTTTACCATCAAGAGGTGTCTTAATCGCATATAGAAGGTATCCTGTTTCTTTGGTTTCAGGATATTTCATTGTTGCTGCATCCCACATAAACAATAAGTTCTTTGGGAACAAACCGGCAATATCTTTTCTTTGTTTTAACAGTTTCTCAACAGTAGCTCTGTCGTTCATCTTAACAAAGTATTGGTTTCCAAAAGGAACCATAAGAGACGCCAATCCTTTGAACCCATCAGCGCCTACTTTTAAAATTTCAGCCGTTACTTCATCTTCTGCATTAGCTCTTAATGAATCAGGGATAAGTACTCCATTTTCATCAATCGAATCATTTGAAGCAGCGTCAGGAGTATCCTGTAAATCACTTGCTTTTAATTCTAGAGACATAGACAATTGATTTGCCCGTGTCATTACCCCTTGAATTGCTGAAAGGTCCCATGTTTCGTAGAATTGAAGGTTTGCCGTAGAAACTAATTTAGCTGCCACAGTTGCCTCATCTTGAACACCTGGTAATTCAATGTAAATTCTATTATTATCTTCATCAATTTGAATGTTTGGCTGTGCAACTCCGAACTGATTGATTCGACGCTCCATAATATCCTTCACACCCTTCATTGAAGATTTTCTCTTATCCAACAAGAACTCAAAAACTTCGTCATCTGAAGAATTACGATTCAACTCATCGATATCAGAGTGGTTCATATAACCCACTAGACTTTTGCCTGCATTCAATTCTTGATGCGCAGCAACAAACGTTTCAATGAAGTTACCATCACCCGCTTCGCTATTTGCCTTTTTAAATGCTCTTTTGAATTCAATATCATTCTCGTTTCTGATGTAGTTCTTAACAAGGTCTGGAATAGAAACTTCCATTGTAACACTCATTCCACCTACAAGGTCAAGCCCGAAAGCTAAACTGCGGTTTTTTACTTCAGCAAAAGTAGAACCAAGAAATACTGACTTGTCTGCCTTTCTAGATAGTTTAAAGTTGATGATATCAGCAACTGCAATTTCTTTCGATTCTGCCTTACTAAAGTCAATTGGATCTAAACTGTTAGGTAAGATCCCTATGTTGTCATTCGCCTTCGATTTCTCGATTAGAATTTCAACCTCGGCTCTCGCCTCCTTCTCAGCTTGTTTCTCAACTCCGTTCGACACCCATGTAAATGACAACTGATAAATACAGATTACTGTAAGTAGTATTGTCAGAAACCAAAAAAATCCTTTATTACGCATTTTGGTAATTAGTTTATTTATTATTAAGCCTGCAAATATAGGCTTTACGTTTCTTAAAGTCAATATTAAATTCGTCTATTTGAGGAAGAATATTTCTAGGCTTAAAAACGGGTTCGTTCTTACGCTTCCTTAACTTTCTTAAAATGCTTTATTAGAGCTTTTTAATACTAACAAAAGCACAGGGGAGCCGCAAATTTCCAATGGATAAAATTTGCGCTAAAGCGCTAGCCTCAGTCATGATAAAGAAACCTGAAATTTCCGTATCACCTCCTTTTATTGCACCTCTAACATTAGGAGCGCTGATCACGATGTCATGCATGCAAATTGCTATTGTTCGCTCAGTATTACCAGATGTCATTGCAACCCATTCCTTATCTCCACCTGGTGTCATTTTGATGTTAACGGTATACTCTACCGTCTCACTATCCGAACCAGTAGTAGCTTCTTTAATATCATCTTGGTCAACTCTTGCCTTGCCATTTCTTGAAAGTTTACAAGGATGCAAAATATACCCATCTAAATTCCCGTTTTCATCTTTCACTTGACCCTTTGACCACTTGCACCTTAAATCCTTGTGAAGGAAATATTAATTTAAAGTGTTTCATGCTAAATAACATTTGAGCGAATTTGAAATTTTAAATTCACCTAAGTGCCAGGCACTTTTTCTTTGCCTAAGATTACGTGATTCCATATGGCTTTCATAAAACCGAGACCGTATCCAATCAATTGAATGTAACTTGTAACGACCGCCATAGAACCAATCACAATACTTTTATTTTGAATACTCGCATCAATAAACAGTATCAAAACATGAGCCGGGATAGGCAAAAGAAACAATGGTGACACAAAAATAGACAATAGAATTAAACTCAAAATTCCTACAACAAAAAAGGCTGGTGCGAAATGCAACCATTTTAATGATTCAGGATGTCTTTTATAAATTGTTATTCGAGCATAGCCAAAATTTGCAACTTGCTTTCTAAATTGACTCCAACTTGTACGTCTTTTGTGATATACATGTGAGCTTTTAAAAAGCGCTGTCGAAAACCCTTTTTTTTTAATTGTAATACTTAAATCCATGTCTTCACCGGCGGCTTTGGCTTTGGCGAATCGATAACTTGGAAAGCCTCCTGTTGATTCAAACACTTCTCTGGAAAACCCCATATTGAAACTTCTCGGATAAAATTTATCGAGTTTCTCCCCTCCTCCGCGGATCCCTCCTGTTGTAAAGAATGAAGTCATTGAATAATTTATAGCCTTCTGAAGATCGGTAAAACTTTCGTGCGCTTTATCCGGACCACCGAAAGCATCAACATACGTTTCCTTTAGATTATCAACTACAGTTTGAAAGTATTGCGGCGATAAAATACAATCTGAATCTAAGAAAATGCAATAGTTCCCTTTTGCTCTATCACAACCATAATTCCGGCTAATTCCAGGACCCGAATTTTCCTTGTAGAAATACTTAATATCCAAACGATCTTGATAGCATTTAACTACTTCATCGCTCTTTTCAGTTGAACCATCCTCAACGATAACAACTTCGAAGTTTTTATTAGTTTGCGAAATGAGACTTTCGAGCAATTCCTCAACTTCAACGGGTCTATTGTATACGGGAATGATTAACGAAAATTCTAACTTTTGCATAAAATGGAGATCATTTACTTTTATTCGAGACGTAAATTTACAATTTTGAATTTATTCAACTTTAAAACGCATTGAAATTGAGGCTACTCCATACCGTGTTCTAGGTAGGTATAGTAAACTTCTGTACCTAGGATAACTGTGCTACTGGCAAATTGATAATAATTATCAACGAAATGCTTGTAAATCAAACCTACATTTTTCGCGTAACCTTCATAATTGCGAACCGTATCAGTAAGCGATGTAAATTCATCAATTTCGACAACGAGTGTAGAATCGAATTGAACATTATTGATCGTTGTATCATCGTGAATATCTCTGTAATAACAATCCTTCTCGCCCATTATATTATATGCATTTGCATTCCATTGCTTTAATAATGTTGGTGCAAAAACAAGTTTAATAATTCGTTGATTTTCTTCAGTTAATTCTGCTCGAATTCCGTCGTAAACTCCCGTCCAAAGATCTGTATAAATCCACGGATCACCTGGAGTATCTCGCTTATACCTTTTAAATTCTCGAGCAGTTCGCCCTTCATTATCAATGTATTCTCCTCCCCAAACCGTTTTCAATTGATACAATGTTGTATCATGAACTTGAATTGCATCGTCGTGCTCTACCTCAACAACGTCATAAATAACGTAGCGGCCTTCTTTAAGTCCAAAATACTCGTAATGAAATTGTGGAGCTGGGTCTTGATTACATGAAGTAAAGATTACAACAGTAACGATAAGAACAATAGTAGATATAAGCTTGATTCGTTTCATAATATACAAGACGAAACTAACGATTATTTGGTTGTCATTGTGTATGGATTCATACCTTTCTTCTCCATTTCTTTGAGCATGTCTTCTAGTGGCTTACCATCTAATCTAAGTCCATAATAATAAAAAGCTTCGCCGAGTCTAGCACCTTTGGTATCGTAAGCAATTGCATAACCGTGCTTTCTTCCTGCGTCATACCTGTATGTTGCGGCGCGTTGTCCATTAATGTGAAATTCTTCCCACGCTCCCGTTTGTTTGTTATTGGTATAATTTCCGCGAATCTTTACCTTTTTGGACAGGAAGTATTCTTTATACTCACCATGAAGCTCACCAGCTTTATATGTCATAATTGTTGCCACAATTCGTGATTTGTCACTTGGGTCTTCTGGAACAAAATAGATTTTCTTAATCCCATCCAACTTATCGTCTTTATAGGTCTCAGTATTACTTAATCTCCCAGACGGTGTGAAATTTTGCCAAACACTATCTTTTTTCAAGTTGTTGTATATCCCAATACTCATCGCTTTGCCAGTTGACTCATGGTAGAGATAAGCAACCGAACGTCCAGTTCTTAGAGCGTTGTGATTGACTACAGCTTTTGTTTTTGATGATTTATAGAAGTAGACAAATTTACCAACGGGCTTGTTATCTTTGAATTCACCGCGGTACATAAACACACGTGTTCCTGGATGTACTTTTTCCCACTTGCCTTGTTTTCGTCCTTTACTATCAACTTGGTTGACTTGTGCAAAGCTGACAAATCCAATAAACGCAAAAAGAAATATAAGATTAAGTTTCATTGTTAATTCGTTTCAAAAATTGATTTAAACTGTCAACCGTTAAATCGGCTTCTAAGCCAATTGGTTCTTCCGTTTTAATTCTTACTGTTAACATACCAATATTCTTGCCAAAAAGAATATCTGAATCAGTATCACCTATCATTATAGAGCGTTTGAATTCGATTTCTGAAAATTCCATTTTAGCCATATTGGCCATTTCTGGATTGGGTTTCCTTAAGTCGTCCTCAGCTCCTTTTAGATTCGGCGCAAAATAACATTTGTCAATTTTTCCTCCTTCTAAATGAACCCGATCACACATATAAGAATGAATTTCCAGAACGTTACGCTCCGTCATCAAACCTTTTCCAATTCCTTGTTGATTTGTGACTACAATGAGCCGGTTAAATTTTTTTGTGAGTCCTGCGATTGCCGATTCTACTCCTGGAAGAAATTTGAATTCGTCAACTTTGGTTATGTATCCTCCAAAAATACGCTCATTAATTACTCCATCACGATCGAGGAATAAAGTCCAAGTAGCGTCTATTTGCCAATCTTTAATCGACATTTATTTTCTTTTCTATCAAGTAGACATTTCTTCCAGAGGCATTTCTTCCAATAAGTTCAGCGATAAATCCTGCTAAAAAAAATTGAGACCCAATAACCATGGCTGCCAAGGCGATAAAGAATTCAGTCCTATCTGCGATTAATTTCGCATTACTGTTTACAAATAATTTTTCGATACCGAGATAAGCGAAGATTCCAAAACCAATGAAGAAAAGTATTGTTCCAATAATTCCAAAAAAGTGCATTGGTTTTTTTCCAAACTTCCCCATGAAAGCCACTGTCATTAAATCGAGTGGTCCATTAATGAATCGATTCAATCCAAATTTGGTTGTGCCGTATTTACGAGCCTGGTGCTGTACAATCTTCTCACCAATCTTATTGAAACCTGCGTATTTTGCCAATGGCGGAATGTAGCGGTGCATATCCCCATAAAGTTCAATACTCTTTACAACTGCATTTTTATAAGCCTTTAGACCGCAATTGAAATCATGTAATTTAATTCCAGTAATTACACGCGCTGCCCAGTTGTATAACTTCGTTGGGATTGTTTTTGTAATTGGATCAAACCGTTTTTTCTTCCATCCAGAAATCACGTCGTAATCCTCTTCAATAATTAAACGATGTAATTCAGGGATTTCATCTGGTGAATCTTGAAGATCAGCATCCATTGTAATAACAACCCTACCTTGCGCCGCTTCAAAACCATTTTGCAAAGCTGCTGACTTCCCATAATTGCGTTGAAATTTAATTCCTTTGGCATTTTCATCCTTAGAATTCAACCCTTCAACAACCTTCCAAGAACCATCTTTACTGCCGTCATCGATGAACAAAATCTCATAAGAGAAATTATTTTCTTTCATTACTTTTACGATCCAAGAATGCAATTCAGGAAGGGATTCCTCCTCGTTAAGTAAAGGCACAACTACGGAGATGTCATATTTTAATTCCAAATCAACTACTTTAGATATGGACAAATATAACTAATCCAAACGTGCTTATTGTGATATAACAATCTTTTGCATTTGATCTTCCAATCGAATAAAATAGACCCCATCTTGCAAGACGGTTACATCAATTTTATTTTCAGTTGGAGAAATAGAACCTGAAAGCATTTTTCTACCGTTGATTGTTACAATTTCATATTGAGCATCTTTCGTCAACCCATCAATGTTAAATTCCTTTGCAGCTGGATTTGGATAAATCACATACGGATCGTTCTCCTTGAATTCAATATTGACAAATTCAGCTTCCGAAATGTAAAATCGATCAATGGCAACTTCTGTAATATTGATGTCTGGAGCATAATCAGATGCGAAGAATGTAAACTGCATCGTCGCTGTAAGGGGAACATAATCAAGAATTCTAATTCCTTTTTCTATCCATTGAGAATTAATAGAAGGATCATAAGTTTGAACATCTATTTGAGCCGTTGTTGTTCCGTTGCTTACAAATACTTCTAACGAATCACCTGGGGGCAGAATTCCGTATTCACAGAAAAACCATCTTTGGTACCCAACATAAGGATCCGAATACCCAGTTAAATCGATTAATGGAGAACGCAATATCACATCACCATCATCAATATCATCTGCGTTGAAATCAAAAACATCAGCATTACCACTCACGTAGCAATAATCATTGCAATCGTTATCAGAATCAAATCCAGGATTTGCCATTTCAGCAGTACCAATTGGAATATCCCGAACAAATAAACCGCCCGCAGCTGACCCTGCTGTCGTCCATCCAAAATCAAAAACAAAATCATCATAAATTCCGGGCTTCAGGTGAATTGTAAACGCTCCTGTTGAATTGTCAATTGCAATCGATTCACAATGTGTAAGATATCCCCACTTCCCTAACGTAACGCGATACGTTTCCTCATAGAACATTGTAAAATCTTCTTCTCCTAAAGCGTTCGTAGCTCCAAGATGTTCAATTAATTGAGCTTCCAATAAGATATCAGCTCCATCAATTGGATTGTTTGTTCCTTCTTCCAAAACGGTAATTGTTAAACTGTAAGGAGGAATCGGCACAAGAACAACATCTTGTGTTGCAATAATCCCGTTTACCAGATTCACTGAAATCGTTTGCGGAAAATATCCAACCTTTGAATATTCAACATCATACGTTCCCGCAGTTGCAATTCCCGTTGCGTAAAAACCAGCCAGATTGGTTTCATCCACCTGATTGTGTCCAAGGATTTGTGTTTCTACGAAATCAATAGGCAAAAGCGTTACAGAATTTGTAATTGTTCCTTCTAAATACGCCGCTTGCATATAAGTTGGCCCTAACACAAACAGTCCTTCCGATCTGTCTGAAGCTACCATTGTTCCTGACGGGAAAAATGGAAATACTCCCCAACAACCATCATAACCTGTTGTTTGAGTTGGATAAGTATCGTAGTTTCCAACTTCAATCATGTTGTATGGATACGTAATATCATGAACAGTGACACCGTCGGAATAATAACTGGTAATAAGGAAATTCCCCATAACGTGTGTATTGTGCGGAATAACTTTCGCTCCAGGTGAGCTTTGGATTCTATCCAATTCAATAATATTCGCTGGGTCTGAAATATCATAAGCCCCAAGGTATCCATCCGACACTTCATCTGTCGTAAAAGCATATTGACCACCAGACGTCCAAACGTTATGCGTAAAAACAGAAGGAGTTGGATGCGTTCCCAATAAGACTGGGTTTGCGCGGTCTTGAATATCTACAACACTGAAAAAACCATCTGAGATGTGCCCTAAATACATTGTATCTCCCTCAGCAAAACCGTCATGAACGTACCAATCGTCAAAAACTCCAACTTCAGTTGGATTCATTGGATCTGTTGCTACATCCAAAATAATACAACCTCCAGTTCCTCTATCTGCTCCGAAAATATATGCATATCCAAGGGTATCAACGTAAAGGTTATGTGCTGAACTCCATCCTTGCCCTACTGAACCATTGTAATAAGCCACCGGCAAAACGGATGAAGCGGGTAATGGCGACAAGTCAATAATTAACAATCCATTTGACGCTTCAGTTGTGATGTAAGCGAAATCGCCATAGGTTTTACAGTCTCTCCAAACGGATTCCAGTCCAATTTCAAAAAAAACTTCTACAGGATTTGCAGGATCGGAAATATCTACAATACTCGTCCCTTTTGTTCCACCAACAATTGCGTATTCATTGCCAAATTCATCAACATATCCCCAGATATCATTTAAGCCTTGGTTGTGCATCCCTCCTACATCTAGATTTGACAACGAATCAATATTTAACTGGGCAAAGGCAGAAGAAGTAAAAACGAGTAAAAGAGTCAGGAGTAATGTTTTAAGCATAACTGAATATATTGAGTTTGGAATTAAATCTCCAATTAACGAAAGCGATTATAAAATAAAAATGGCCGCAAGGATGAACAAAACAATTATAACCAAGTACTGCCAAACATCAATGAAATACGGTTTGTATTTTTTAATAGATTCTTTCATTCCCATAACGCGAATTTAATGGTTTTGGTTGGTAATCTGGATAAGGGATTGTATTATTGATTGTAGTTTATCCCTCAGAATGTTACTAGCGACAAATTTCATTTCATCAAACCCAAAATACCCAGTAAGAATCACTGATTTTAGACGTCGATAGTTAGATAGAGAGACACAAGAGAGATTACAGCAAACGGTTTCTCGCTTAATCCCTTCCAAATTCACTAAAAATTACGTACTTTTGTACTCCCTAAAATCAAACAATATGGCGAAAGAATCTGTCGTTGAAACACTGGAAAATGTTGATTTCGAATCATTCAAGAAACAAGTTCTTGAGGATTATCGTTTAGCCACGACCTCAAGAGAGACCTCTTTACTCGGTCGCCGTGAGGTTTTGACTGGTAAGGCGAAGTTTGGAATCTTTGGCGATGGAAAGGAACTGGCCCAGATTGCGCTTTCAAAGCAATTTAGAGACGGTGACTTTAGATCTGGTTATTACCGTGATCAAACAATCATGATGGCAATTGGACAATTGAACGTTCAACAATATTTCGCAGGGCTATACGCTCATACGGATGTTGAAGTTGAACCTCAATCTGCTGGTCGACAAATGGGAGGCCACTTCGCCACAAGAAACCTTGATGAAAAAGGGAACTGGAAAAACTTAATGGAACAAAAAAACAGCTCTGCCGACATTTCTCCAACTGCTGGACAAATGCCGCGATTGTTAGGTCTTGCCTATGCCTCTAAGGTATACCGCGAGCATCCAGAATTAAAAGACTTAGAAGAATTCAAAAAATTCACGAACGGAGGAAACGAAGTAGCATTTGGTACTATCGGTGATGCTTCAACATCTGAAGGTCCGTTTTGGGAAACGATAAATGCTGCTGGTGTTTTACAAGTACCAATGGTTATGTCCGTTTGGGATGACGGTTACGGAATTTCGGTAGCAAGAGAACACCAAACGACAAAAGACAGTATTTCTGAGGCACTCGCTGGAATGCAACGAACGGAAGAAAAGCCTGGATATGAAATTTTTGTCACTAAGGGATGGGATTATCCACACTTGTGTGAAACTTACGAGAAAGCAGTAAAACTCGCGAGAGAAGAACACGTTCCAGTTTTGGTTCACGTTAAAGACGTGAATCAACCACAAGGACACTCAACAAGTGGATCTCACGAAAGATACAAGAACGAAGCTCGCCTGAAATGGGAAGTTGATTTTGATTGTAACAGTAAATTTAAAGAGTGGATTCTAAATTTCGACGCAGATGGTTTGTCTATCGCAACGGAAGAAGAATTGGATCAAATTCAAAAGGAATCAAAGAAATCAGTAAACAACGACAAGCGTGCTGCTTGGTCTGCATTTTCTGCAAGTTTAAAATTGGACATGGATGCAGCATTAACGCTAATCAAGGCAGCGGCAAATGGAAGTAGCAATGCAGCTTTCATTAATAAAATTGCTGATGATCTTGAAAAAGCGATGGAGCCAATCAGAAAAGATTTCATTGGTGCGGCAAGAAAAGCGTTGCGTTTGTTAAGAGGTGAAAATTCAGCTGCGAGAAAAGCGCTATCTACTTGGACCCAACAACAAATTGATACGAATTACTACAGATATAGTAGTTATCTATACAGCGAATCAGAAAGATCAGTATTGAACATTGAACCAATTGCTCCGACTTATGATGGCTCTGGCGCAACGGAAGATGGAAGAATTATACTTCGCGACAACTACGAGAAAATTCTTGAACGAAATCCAGAAGTATTGGTTTACGGAGAGGATGCAGGAAAAATTGGCGGTGTAAATCAAACGCTTGAAGGGATGCAAGATCGCTTTGGCGCATTGAGAGTTGCTGATACGGGAATTCGTGAGTGCACAATTATCGGTCAAGGAATTGGAATGGCAATGCGTGGTTTACGCCCAATTGCTGAAATTCAATACTTGGATTATCTGCTTTACGCGATTCAAGTGATGTCGGATGATTTGGCAACAATTCAGTACAGAACAAAAGGCGGTCAGAAAGCGCCACTTATTATTAGCACAAGAGGGCATCGTCTGGAAGGGATTTGGCACAGTGGCTCTCCAATGGGAATGATTGTGAATTCAATACGTGGAATTCACGTTTGTGTTCCTAGAAACATGACCAAAGCGGCTGGATTCTATAACACATTAATTGCTTCTGATGAGCCTGCATTGGTTATTGAACCATTGAACGGATACAGAACAAAAGAATTAATACCAACTAATATTGGTGATTTCAGAGAACCATTTGGTATTCCTGAAATCGTTCAAGAGGGAACAGATTTAACAATGGTTTCCTATGGTTCAACATTCAACCTCTGTGAAGTTGCTGTAAAGCAGTTGAACGAATTGGGAATTTCTGCTGAATTAATTGACGTTCAAACCTTACTTCCATTCGATATTGATCATTTGATTACGGTTTCTCTTAAGAAAACAAATCGTTTGATGATTGTTGATGAAGACGTTAGTAGCGGTGCAACGGCCTTCATATTGGATAGAATCATGGTTGAGCAGCAAGGTTATTATCACTTGGATTCAGCGCCTTTAACGCTGAGTGCAAAGGATCACAGACCTGCTTACGGTACAGATGGAGATTACTTCTCGAAACCAAGCATCGATGATATCGTTGAGAAAGCCTACGGAATAATGAACGAGGCCAATCCAACTGATTTCCCCTCTATTTACTAGATATTTGGACTAATACACTATTAAAATCTTGAAAAATAAGCTTCTAATTGTATTTTTAATCCTATCGGCCTTCTGTTTTGGACAGCCAACACCAACTTTTGACATCATCATGGTATCGATGCGATTAACAGCGAACAAAAAATTCTAGAAAATTCATCAAGCTCTAATGTCAATATTAATTCGTCCGATAGAAGAAAAGGATAACGTCAAATTAGCTGGACTGATCCGATCCGTTCTCACAGAGCATAGAATGAACAAACCGGGAACTGTTTACACAGATCCAACAACGGACAACCTCTTTGATTTATTCAAGATTAATAATTCGTGCTACTGGGTTGTTGAGCAGGGAGATGCGATATTAGGAGGCTGCGGATTGTATCCTACGGAAGGATTGCCAAAAAATTGCGTAGAACTGGTAAAGCTATATTTAAGTCAAGAACTTCGTGGTCTAGGAATTGGGAAGAAACTCATGGAAATGTGTACCGAAGCAGCGCTTAATTTGGGCTTCACTCAAATCTATTTGGAGTCCATGCCTGAATTGAACAGCGCCGTTGGGCTCTATGAAAAACTGGGGTATTCAACTCTTAATAAACCGATGGGAAACTCAGGTCATTTCGCCTGTGATTTATGGATGGTTAAAACACTTAATTCAGCACTATAAACCCTATAATAAATTGATAAAGTAATTTTTCGTTTAAAATTCAAGTAAGTTTTTCTTCTGAAAAGGTTCTCCGTATATTTGCGTTATGCGTTTGCATTTAATTTTACTTCTTCTTTTCTCTAGCTCAATTTCACGGGCCCAAACTGATACGTTTACACATGGTGGCAATGACGATGATATCGGTTATTGTTTTGCGCTAAACAATATTGGAGGATACATACTTGCGGGTTCTGAGCGGACAGCAATTGACAGCTCTGAACAATTTTCGATTGTTAACATTGACGGAAAAGGCAATATTGTTTGGAAAAAAACGTACGGCGGAATACACCACGACATTGCCGAACATATTGAACAAACAACAGACGGAGGCTATATCGTTGCCGGTAATAAATGGGACGGTGGTTTTGCGCGGCTGGATGGGTATATGATGAAGCTGAATCAAGAAGGTGAAGTCGAATGGACAAAATACCACGGAGGTTCTTCGAGAGAAGAAATTTTTTCGGTGAAGCAAACTATGGATGGTGGCTATGCAATCTGCGGGTATACAAATTCTGATACCATCTTCAGTTTTGGACAAATGTATATCGTCAAAACAGATAATTTGGGCAACGAAGAGTGGCGGAATTATGTTGGCGGTCCTGGAAAAGACTACGCTTTTGACATTATCGAAACATCGGATGGATCATTTGTGGTTACAGGTGTTTATGCAGGATTCCACCGCTATTCGACCTTTGAATTTACACATACGCATTCGGATATGCTCGTTGCAAAATTAGACGCAAACGGAAATGAATTGTGGGCAAATACTTATGGAGGAATCGAAAACGAGCTCTCGTATCAAGTAAAGGAAGCTGATGATCAAGGTTATTACGTAATTGGATCGACGCAGAGTTCAGGGAACGGTAGCTTTGACATGAACCTCATCAAGCTCGATGAAAATGGTACTGAATTGTGGTCCAAAACATACGGCAATTCAGGATTTGAATATGGAAAATCAATTGACTTAAGCGAAGACGGTTTCATCTATCTGACGGGAAGTGCGAGTATGGATACATTGACATATCAGACAGATGTTATTGTAATCAAAACGGACCTTCTAGGAAATGAAATTTGGTCCATCACTTTGGGCGGCAACAAATCCGACTGCGGTAATTTCATTCGAGCGACAGAAGACGGAGGATGTGCTATTATAGGCAATTCAAAATCATTTGGAGCTGGAGACGATGACATCTACTTTGTGAAATTGAGCAAGAACGGATTGCTAGAACCACTTTCCGGATCGGAGGAAAACAATATGTTCATTTATCCAAACCCGGCCGTTGATAACATTAGCTTTTATATCCAAGAAGGCCAAGAATGTTTGGACTACAACTATGAAATATTTGATGAAAGAGGACGGTTGATTTACGCGCTTGAAAAGAACACCAAATTGGTCAATCTCGATGTTTCAGCTTTTGGACAAGGAACATATATCTATCGAATCACATCTCCTTGTTCCGCTGAATTTCGCGGAAAATTTATTGTGTACTGACGAGTGAATCCAAATCTTGGAATTGCCATGTCATTTCTTGTGTCGCCAAGACATGTTCAAATACTAGAACGCGATCCAATGGCTTTGTCGCCAAAACCGCCGAGTCCAAATATTTTGAATTTCCGATACCACTCGCGAAAAAATGAATCGAATCCGTTGACTCTTGATGGAATTGCTTCACGCTTGTTCCTGTATCTCCCATAATGACATGAACCATAATTCCTTTTTCTTTTACCGCTTCCAGCATTGGATAAATTGCCGTTGTAAATGTTTGGGTTGAACTTGAACAATTGGCGTTCCAATTCGTGAAGTTTGAATGCGCGAATGTGTTTGGTGGCGGAATATTTGGAACTCCATAAAACAAACAATTATGCATAATCAAAACCAAATGTGATGAATTCTGAATCGTATCGCAGACATTCTTAAGCATCTGAAATTGCAGATTCAAATCTTCGCAGTTACTCGGGTTTAATTGAGAATTCATACAAACGGAAACAATACCATTCGCCGAATACACATTATAGCTTTTTCTGCCTGTCGCTTCTCGATAATATTGAATGTTTCCATTTCGAATATCATGATTTCCCAATGCATATTGAGTCGCTGGCGCCATCAGATCAAAAACACTGTCCAAGTAAACGAAGTTTCCTCGATTCAATGTAGCCTCACTTGAAATATCTCCACCCAACCAAGTTCTTGAATAACCTGTAAAATCAAAATCTTGTATTCGGGGATCCACGATATACCTTGGGCCCGGATTGTTGTACCTATAGGTGTGCCCCATAAAAACATACCGAAGCGTATCTTCTGCCTTCTTCGCTATAATTAAGTCGTCCTTCAATTGACTTTCAATACGACGGCCATTGTTTCGGAATCCACTTCCAAAAAAAATGGTTGCCAGAACACCAATAAAAAGTAAATATTTCATATGTAAATTTTCAACTATACCAAAGATACGATACTTTTATGATAGAATCTCAGCAAAATGTCAGTTGAAAGAAAATGCCTCAAATGTAGAGCCTGGAATAAGGATAATGATTATTGTATTTCATGCGGGGAAGCAGTTTCACCTATGATTATCGAGAAGGAAAGAGAGGAAGCACGGGAAAAGAAACGATTTCACCGCTTCTGATTTTCATTCAAGTGGTGCTAATTCCTCTTTACTTTGAAGTGTATTTCCCGAAAATTACCAGTTATGTTTCTGATCCAATTAATATCCTGATGCACGTTCTCGGCGGGTTTATTTTTCTTTTGATCCAGCCAACGACTGTTCTGAAAAAATACTGATTTGGATACAAAACTAGATATGCACATTTAAGTAAGTTTGAAGTTGTGAAAGGCTAAAAAGTAAGGCGGGTAGAGCTCATAGGATTGATAGGCTCGACTGGCAAATCCACTGGACCTCACTCACACTATAAGTTTGTGAAGGATGGAGTGAAAATTAATCCAATTGGTTTCTTCCATTCGGATTTAACTCCAGAGCAATATGAGCATTTATTGGAAATTAGTGAGAACTCTCACAAGGCTTTTGATTAGATTCAAATCTGTCTGAGAAATTCTAAAAAAAAGTTAATACAAATCGCATTAAATTCTTGCCTATGCATAGTTTAGTCAGACTGATATAGAATTAGTTACTCCCTCATAATTAAAATTTTTAACGTTCGAGCATTACGACTAATCTCGAATTAATCAATTGACTGATATTTATTAAAATAGTTTGTAACTTGTCGTAATTATATTTCTTATGATAACTTGTCAAAATGCACCAGTTGCATCGCTTAGTATGCTTCCTTACACTGGTTCTTGGTCAGCAGAAACTGCGATTCATCTGCTTCGAAGAACATTGTTTGGTCCTACCCGATTCCAAATAGATCAAATGGTATCCCTTGGAATGGACCAGGCGGTTGAGTCAATTCTTCAAATCGTTTCACCGGCGGACCCAATTACGTGGCATCCTCTTGAGGCTGTCGGTTCGCAGGGGGCTAGTTGGGTTAATGAATTTCTTCCAGCAGATGAAACCTTAAGAAATGAAACAATAAGTGCAAGGCACCATTCAATGTATACTTGGTTTGTGAAAAGAACAAACGAAGAACAACAACTAGCTCCTTCTATTACAGAAAAAATGTGCTTTTTTTGGCACAATCATTTTTCGGTAACAATGAGGCAAGATGATCGCGTTAATTATGCTTACCATAAACTCTTGGAAACGCATGCTCTTGGTAATTTCCAAACATTCGTTGAAGAAATGACTATTAATCCATCGATGATGCTGTTCTTGGATACGGCATCAAACACTAAGTGGTCTCCAAACGAAAATTATGCGCGTGAATTGCTGGAGTTGTTTACAGTAGGAAAAGGACCACAGATAGGTCCAGGTGATTATTCTAATTTCACCGAAGATGATATCGCTGCTGGGGCTAGAATTTTAACTGGATGGAAGGTGCGTGAATACGCAAGTTCAGTTGCTCATCCTTATAGCGAATTTGATCAATCTCATCATGATGAAGATGGCAAAACACTCTCTTACCATTTCAATAATGCAATCGTATCTAATACAGATGATCTTGAATACAAAGATTTTATAGGTCTAATTTTTCAAAAGGACGAAACAGCCTATCACATTGCTAGAAAATTATACACTTTTTTTGTTAACACAGAAATCACGCAAGACATAGAGTCTGAGATTATCAACACAATGGCACAAACTCTTTTAGTGAATAATTATGAAATCAGACCTGTCTTAGTAGAGTTGTTTAAAAGCGAACATTTTTACGATATCGCAAATATAGGAGCTCATTTGAAATCACCATTTGAGTTTATATTTAGTATGTTGAATGCGACAGAAACGATTCCGGATTATGGAATAGAAGGAGATAATATGATGTGGGAAAAGCTATACCATAAAGCAATAGCTTTTGACCTAAATTGGGGTTTTCCGCCAAGTGTAGCTGGCTGGCCAGCATATTATCAAGCTCCTGCGTTTATGCAGCATTGGTTGAATTCAGGAACGATTAATAATCGCTTTTGGTGTATAACCCAATTGACAACAAATACTAACGGTATATGGAGTGATGAATTTGGAACCTTTTATAACATTAAGATCGACGCATTAAACTTTCTAGCAACCATTCAGGATCCAAGCAATGGAGCCGCGTTGATTGATGAAATATGTCTGTTTTTATTATCGAGGACGCTTGATCAATCTAAAAAGGATGCCTTGTTGAATACACTTACCGGAGGATTGCCTGAGTTTGAATGGACACTGCAATACGCTGAATTTACTGCTAACCCTGGAGACATAACGTTTTCGGACCCCATTAAATCAAAAGTAGAAGAGGTGCTCTCACAATTATTTATGTTCCCAGAATTTCAAAGCTGTTGACACTATGGATAGAAGAAAATTTATTAGAAATGTCTCATTAGCCTCTTTGTCTGTTCCTTTTTTCGTCAAAAATTTAAGTGCACAAGCTATGCTTTCATCAGGCTTTGATATACCTGTATCTTATGAAGACCGGGTATTAGTTATCATTCGCATGAATGGAGGTAATGATGGTTTGAATACTGTTATTCCTCTTGATCAGTATAGTAATCTTAGCATACAGCGGCCAAATATTATTTTGCCCGAATCTAAAATTTTATTAGGAACAAACGAATTGGGATTTCATCCCGCAATGAGTGGCATCCAAAATTTATTTCAGCAAGGTCGAGCTGCGGTTATTCAGGGTGTTGGGTATCCAGAACAAAACAGATCGCATTTTCGGTCCAATGACATCTGGACTGCAGGCTCCACTTCAACTGATGAAAATCGGGGTTGGCTTGGGCGTTATTTTGAGCAAAACCATTCCCAATATCCAGCTAATTATCCAAATGATGAATATCCAGATCCATTTGCGATTAGTCTAGGTGGTTCATTGTCTGCAACATGCCAAGGCTCTGTTTCGAATTTCTCCGCTTTAGTCTCTAACCCTAGTAATTCATTTAATCTGAATGAAAGTGCTGTTATTAATGACGGTACTATGTACGGATGCAACCTTGATTTTGTTTCTACTTTAATAGAACAAACAAATGCCTATGGAGCTCGAATAAACGAAGCATATGACTTGGGGAGCTCTTTATCGAATCATTATTACCTAGACAACAATCCACAGAATGATTACAAAAGTAGTTTAGCTAAGCAATTGCGCTATGTTGCGCAAATGATAGCGGGAGGAATGCAATCTAAAGTATATATTTTGAATATTGGAGGTTTTGACACGCATGGGGATCAGGTCGATACAAATGATACGTCACTTGGTAAACATGCAGATTTATTGCAACAAGTTTCGGATGCGATTCATGCATTTGAAGATGACTTATCTTTATTAAACTTGGACCAGAGAGTTATGGGAATGTCATTTTCTGAATTCGGGAGACAAATAGCATCTAACGGAAGTAACGGAACAGATCATGGTGACGCGGCGCCACTCCTTCTTTTTGGAAAGTGTATTTCAAGTCCAGTGATTGGTTCAAACCCATTGATTGCAGGTGAAATTGAAAATCAAAAAGGGGTTGATATGCAATTTGATTTTCGCGATGTATACGCATCAGTTTTGAAAGATTGGTTTAGAGTCCCGGAAGAACAAATAGAAAGTGTTTTTGGTGATCACTCGCCGGCATACATTAGCTTGATGGATGGATGCTATAGTAACGGTCTTCACAATGAAGAGCCGATTCTTTTGTGGCCAAATCCAGGATCGGGAGTCGCTTTTGTTGATTTTTATAGTCATGAGGGCCAAACTGTTGTTAATCTAGTGGATACCAAAGGAAGAGTTGTTAGAACCTTCTTAGAACAAACGTTAGAAGAAGGAAGAAAGAAATTACAGCTGGATATTTATGGAGTAAGCGCAGGGTATTATCGTGTGAGTATAAATGACTCAAATGGTATTAAATCTGTTGCCCTGATAGTCCAATAGATTATATCAAACATATTTCGACCAATTTTTTCATGTAGAATAATACTGACAGCTTTACTCGAAATGTGACATATCGACCCAAGTTTGGAGGAATTTTCTTTTTTAACCGCTTAGCCACAAAATGCGCAAGCATATCGTTTTGTTGATTTGGTTTGATGCAAGAATTACTTTGTAATAAATCGAATGATCCGACATCCAAAAGGAAGCTTGCTACTTATCCAAACTACCACCAAACAACGAACGCCGCTTCTAACCTACTTCCTCTCTTTAACCAAATCAATGGAGAACGCTCTTCCTTAATCGAATGTTGGATTTCCAATTGACCGATTTCAAACGGCATCCACGCTACCTCATCGTTTGGTTCTACAAGCCAATCGTGTTTTGATGGAATGAACAATTGCGCTGCTTCGAATTGATTCAAATCTTTAAATAAGATATAAAATCCAGCTACGCATTCTTGATTTAAAGGCAGAACGGAAATATCTTTTCCAAAAGGCACAAACAATTTCGCTTTGAAGTAAACACGTTGCACAATATTTGCAGAATCAATTCCGAGCAATTTCAAAGCACCAATGGATTCCGGTCGGTTAATTAAAGGAAACTGTTTTTCTTTAATCTTATCCATTTTCTGAATCAATGAATCCTTTCTGTTGGGGCCAATCCATGATTTAATGTCAGAGCTCCCGACGCTTTCATCATAAACATAGAACTTATAAGCAACCTCAATATGGTATTGCTTTCCATCTTGTTCAATTAGAAAATCATACTCACCAATGGTTTGTTTGTCCGAATAAATTTGGATGTTATTTCCTAAAATGTGAATGCTCGAATCTGAGATTAGTTCCGACTCTACAAAGTGTTCAACAAGATGTCCAAGACGCAATTTCTTCTTGATACTTCCCAAAAATGAATTGCCACTGTCTCGATTAAAGTCAAATTGCTCCAAGCCCGACAGTTTGCCTTCCCACAATTTTGGTGTGGCGGAATAACCAAAATACTGATGTTTAAGATTCACGTTCATCGTTATGCAATATACAAATGAATGCCGTTGGGACTGCAAGGCTATTAACGAATCTTCACAAACAACTTCAGATTAATACGCTATTTTTAACGCATGAAACTGACATCAATACTTATAGGCCTCTTTTTCCTTTTCAACACCAACTACAGCAACGCGTTTAGAATGGACGAACGCCAGTATATTCGAGACAACTTTCCGCACATGGAAGAAGTTTTGACATTTCTCAATCAACAACTTGAATATGAATGTAACGATTGTGCCTACGGTGTAGCAAAAAAGCAAACGGGCTATTATCTAACGATGTATAATTATAGCACAAAAAAAACTGAGGAAGTTCCAATTTGGAAGCCGGAATTGAATGGATTTACAGCATTCGATATTGACGATTATGTTGACTTAACGAAAGTCAGAAGTGCAAATAGCTCGGACCTAAATAACCTATATAACTTCCGGGCGAAGTACGATTTCATGCTTGTTTTTGGCTACGAAGAATGGGCAGCAGACGCTATCAAAATTATATCCTCTTATGCCCCATTTTTATCAAACGAGGATAGAGAAATAATGGCCAGAGCAAATGGATATTTGGCACTTGACATCATTGAAAATAGAATTTCAGGTAAAGAATTTTTGCCTCGGAAATATGCAAAAATAAAGCAAGAACGCGTTGATCTATTCATGGACAAAGTCAACTTGATTATGGACTTTTGGACCGAGATTAAAAAGGATGATGAATCCTACAGACCTTTAATAATTTCAGAACTCAACCTAAAGATCGGAAATGAATACATGCACTATTACAACTTGTTGATCTCTATAAAAGAAGAAAAGCTGGCCGATGATTTTCTGAAAAGAGCGTATTTTTCTCCGAGTCAAGTTCAAAGTGCAAAAAACCTGTTGTATGGCTGTCCGGAAAAAAGCTTTTTGTTCACTCAAGGCGATTCGGACACTTTTCCACTGTGGTACGTTCAAAAAAAGCTCGATTATCGAAAAGACGTTATTGTTTTGAATACCTCGCTTTTGTATACACATTGGTACGTTCAAATGAACAAAGAGCGCCGTCAATACACATCCATAATTGACCAAAAGAATTATGGCAAACTCCTAAATAAAGGCCAGTATATCGATCGAGGATCGCAAGTTGAACCTTTCAGTCAATGGCTTACAAATAAGTTAACGCTAACGGATTCATTGTCTTATTCATTGGTTCCAGAATCGTTCATGATTCCGTTTCAAGGGTCGAATCTGGAAATCAAGTTAAAAGGCCCAAGTGTAGGACAAAACGCCTTTATAATACTTGATCTTATTGCGAGCAATCCTGATCGGGAATTTAATTTCGCAAGTCCATTTCAACTTTACTCTCTTGGCTTGGTAGATAACTATTTGAGCAGGGGAAAATCATTTTTAATGACCAACACTCCCATTTCTCAGCATTCCGATCAAGAATCCATTGATTTGTTGGACAATTTGCTGTTTTATATGGACTACAAATACCTCGCGAGTTTGAATAACACTGCATCCAGTGAACTCAACTTATTAACGTATGGAATTGCTGAATTGGCAAACACTTTTGACACCGATCGCGAACGAATGCTTCAAAAATTCATTAAACAAGTTCCAACAACTTCTCTTATCGAAATCGGGAATTTTGGACATTTGGAAATCGTTAATTCATTGTATGCAGATCAGCTCCCTTATCAAAGTCAATTATTGAAAAAAGAACTGAAAACGGCAGCGCTAGATCGGATCAAAAAAATCACCTCTTTGAATAAAACCTTCGACCAAGACATTAGCGACATGGAAGAACTTTTTAGTATCTATGCTGGAGTTCGAATTCAATGGTTGCAATACGAAGAAGTTGTTATTAAAAATGCCGATAAAGATGTTTTAATCGCGATCAAAGAAAAGGTCGACAGCCTTCAGGAAAACCCTGTGGTGTTGCAAAGAGAGTGGACCCATCTTAAATTGGTCGCAATGAAAGTTGCGTTGGACGGATTGGATTTATCACAAGAATAAAATAGAACGAATGGGCAATTTAAAAGATCAATTTTTCCTCAACCCCGAATACAAACACTTAAACCACGGATCCTTTGGAGCCTGCCCAAAACCAATTTTTGAAGATTATCAAAATTGGCAATTGGCGCTGGAAAGAGACCCTGTTGACTTTTTTGTAAACAAAGGAAATGTGCAACTTCAGAAATCAAAAGAAGCGCTGGGGAAGTACATCAATTGCGATGCAGACAACCTTGTTTACACAATGAATCCAACTTGGGCTATCAATATCGTTGCGAAAAGTTTGGATCTCAAACCTGGAGATGAAATTCTTGCTACAAATGCAGAATATGGCGCACTTGACAGAACATGGAAGTACTATTGCGATAAAGCAGGAGCGAAATATGTTCAGCAAGAAATTCCACTTCCACTCTCTTCGAAAGAAGAATTTATCGCGGCTTTTTGGAAAGGATATTCGAAGAACACCAAAGCCATTTTTATAAGTCAAATTACAAGCATGACGGCGACAATTTTCCCTGTCAAAGAAATTTGCGAGCGGGCGAAAGATCTTGGTTTATTGACAATCGTTGACGGTGCACACGTACCCGGACACATTCCACTCGACTTGCAAGAATTAAAAGCAGACGTTTACACAGGCGCTTGTCACAAGTGGATGTTAACGCCAAAAGGATGTTCGTTCTTATACATCACACCAGAATTTCAAAATGATTTTGATCCCGTGTTAATTAGCTGGGGCTTCGACGCGGATGTCCCTGGGAAATCAAAGTTTTTGGATTACCATCAACTTCAAGGAACGCGCGATTACTCGGCGTTTTTAACAGTTCCAAAAGCAATTGAATTTCTAAATGAAAACAATTGGGAAGAAGTTTCAAAACAAGCGAAGCAACTCATTTTAGACAACTACAAAGACCTTTGCGACCTTTTCGGAACTGAACCAATTTGTCCAGTCACTTCAGAGTTCTTGGGTCAAATTTGCAGCGTTCCTGTTAACATTAGTAGTGAATCAGAATTGAAAAATACCTTGTTTCAGAAATACAAAATTGAGATTCCCGTTTTCCGATTGAGAGACATGGTTTTTATGCGTTTATCTGCTCAGGCTTACGTTTCACAAGAAGATGTGGATTATTTGAAGGATGCCATTCGAGAGATTAAGGAAACGACCGATATTATTCGGTAGGTCTTTAGATATTTATAAGCCCGGCCACGGCGCAATCCTTATGACCTTTTAATAATTCCTTAAAAGCAGCCTGTTTTGGATAAAACACTTGCGTACCATTTAAGAAATCAACAATAACATATTATTCTCAGAGAGAATAGTAGTTCAATAAATCGTCAAATTCTTTTTCATTAGAGAGTATAAAACCTTCAACTTCATAAGAAAGTAAATCTTGAATTCTCAGTATTTCCGGGTATTGAAAGGCTTCAACGGTATGGAGCCGCGCTTTACTTCCTATGATTTGAATTTCATCAAACTGTCGATCATTATTGATACGATAGAAAACCTTATCGTTGGAAAGTTTTCTGTATTGAGGAAAGTCGGTAACTTTGTCTGACATAATACAAAATTAGATAATGTTCACGAATAAAACACACGAGGAGGCGACCAGCAAGTTGAAAGAAGGTCAAATAGATGAGGCTATCGAACTCTACACCAAAGCTTTGAACGAAGCACCAGATGATTATAATATTATTTCGGATCGAGGTGTGGCGTATTTGCACAAAAACGATAAGCTTCGTTGTTTTGGTGATTTTAACCGAGCAATTCAATTGCAGCCTAATTATTCCTACCGATATGCTTCCAGAGCCTATGCCAAAAAACACTTTGGTGATTTAGAGGGTGCGGTTGCGGACTATGAAAAGGCGGTTGAACTAGACCCTGAAGATGCAGTCGCTCAAAACAATTTGGGCATGTTGCTCGAGGAAATGGGATACAAAAAGCAATCGGAAAAACGCTTTGCTCGCGCGGATAAATTATCGGAACAAGAAAATGGTTTACTGAACGTGATGGAGGGTTTGGAAGTAAGCGAAAAGGCTGTTGAAGCTCCAAATCAAGAAACACCAATCGAAGATCTTTCGCCGTCGGATAAAGGGTCGGACGAAACGAAAACAAATTCAAAAGAATTCAAAAAAGTATTTACTTCGAAGAATCAATTCAAAGAATTTATACGGTTTATTAGAAACGGATTTAAGATCAAATGACAAAAGCAAACAAGGCCAATTACATCGTTGAAGAATTGGAGAAATTGTATCCTGAAACGCGAATTCCATTGGATCATAAGGATTCATACACTTTATTGATCGCGGTGTTGCTTTCAGCGCAATGCACAGACAAACGTGTGAATTTGATCACTCCTGCGTTATTCAACTTAGCTGACAATCCATTTGATATGGTGAAGTTGACCGTCAAAGAAATTCGAGAAATCATTCGCCCTTGTGGACTTTCACCAAAAAAATCTCAAGCAATATTCACCTTGTCTGAAATACTGATTGAAAAATACGGCGGTGAAGTTCCCGCTTCGTTTGAACAATTGGAAGAGTTGCCAGGCGTAGGACATAAAACGGCTTCTGTTGTTATGGCTCAGGCTTTCAATGTTCCTGCATTCCCCGTTGATACGCATATTCATAGATTACTGACGCGTTGGGGAATTACGAGTGGAAAGAATGTTGTTCAAACGGAAAAAGACGGCAAAAAATGGTTCGATGAGGTATTATGGAATAAAATTCATTTGCAGATTATTTTTTACGGTCGGGAATATTCTCCTTCGCGGTCCCCGAAGTTTGATGTTGATTTTATAACGCGAAAGATTGGAACTGCGAAGGCTTTGAAAGAATTAATGTAATCTATCGCACCAGATTAAACCTTCCTGCTCCACTCTTGTCTAAGTCATATGAAACATAATAAGAAAGAAATTCAACATTTATATTGGAGAGCAGGATTCGGAATTCAGCCCAGCCATTTAAGATCTATCGAGAACCAATCTCGCAACAAAATCGTTGATGTGTTGTTTTCATCTAGTAAAAAATTCATTCCTCTTGATGCAGCGAATGGAGGAAACTAAGGTTGTTCCCATTTTAACTTCTTCTTGCCATCAGGGACTTATTTGGTAAATTAGTCGGTAAAATTACATTGAATGATTTCCTATCAAGATTTACTTCTCACAAACGAACAAGCGCTCGATATTGCCAAACACCATTTTGGAATCACAGGAGAAGTGACAAAACTGGACGGTTACGAAGATTTCAACTTCCAAATTAAATCGACGGATGCCTCTTATATTCTGAAAGTAAGCCGACCCAATGAAGATGAAGGCTACCTTGACTTCCAGCAGAAATTAATCCAGCACATCGCAACTGCCAATGCTTCAATTATGGCACCTAAAGTGGTGAAAAATACAGATGGAAATACGCTTAGTTCTTTCGTTGACGAAACTGGAAACAAACGATTCGTTCGAATGTTAACATGGGTATCAGGTCGCTTGTGGTCTGGAGTAAATCCGCACACAAAGGAACTACGACTTGAATTGGGCGAACTTTGCGGAAAAATGACCAATGCTTTAGCGTCGTTTGATCATTCCCACGCAAAACGAGAATTCGAATGGGATACCGCACAAGTGGCCTGGGTAAAAGAGCACTTCCATCGTTTTTCAGGAACAGAATTGGAAATTCTCAACTTCTATCAAGATAAATTTGATGGCTTTAAAGAGCTTTATTCAACCTTGCCAAAAAGTATTGTTCATGCCGATCCAAACGACAACAATATCGTTGTAAGTTCCGATTTAAAAAACCCGAAAGTTCTTGCCTTAATCGATTATGGCGATGCTATTTACACGCAAACCATTAATGATATCAGCGTTGCAGGAGCATATTTAATCATGTACGGAAATGACCCTTTAACGTCCATGGCGCAATTTCTCGAAGGCTACAACCGACATTATAATTTTTCAGACGACGAACTGAAATGTCTTTATACCCTAATCGCATCTCGACTTTCAATAATTGTAACGAAAGCCTGCATTAACAGAGAGCTCGAACCTGAAAATGAATACTTGTGGGTCAGTGAAAAACCGGCTTGGAGTGCATTGCATAAATGGATCGAGATCAATCCAGAATTGGCGTATTTCACCTTTAGAAACGCTTGTGGGTTAACACCGCATCCAAACGAAACGACGGTGGAAAATTGGATAGCTTCCAATAAAATTGATCTGAATGTCCTATTTCCAACCTTGAATAAATCGCACACTGCCAACGTTGACATGAGCGTTTCAAGTAAATGGTTGGGAAATAAATCTGAATTCGAAAACGAAACTTTAACTGCTTTCAAGCTTTCTCAACTTCAAAATGATTTTCCAGAATCAATTATCGCAGGAGGTTATTTAGAAACGCGGCCATTATATACTACCAAAGCTTACCGCAGCGAAGGGAATTCAGGTTACGAATACAGAAACACGCACCTCGGAGTCGATTATTGGCTAGATGCTGGAACTGCTATTCACGCGCCGTTTAATGGTGAAATCATAATCCTCTTCGACAATAACATTGACAAAGATTACGGCCCCACTTTACTTCTAAAACACGAAATTAATGGAGCATCATTTTACACTTTGTATGGACATTTAAGTCGGTCGTGTTTTTTGCATTTAAAACTCAATCAACGGGTAAAACAAGGCGAAAAAATTGCCGAAGTTGGTGATTCATCCGTTAATGGAAACTGGACGCCACATTTGCATTTTCAAATTATTTTAGACCTTCTGGGAAACGCAACAAACTATCCTGGAACGTGTATTTGGAACCACAAAGCCGTTTGGTCGAGCATCTGTCCAAACCCGAGTTCAATTTTCAAAAACAAAACCTTAAACCATACCGAAGAAATCGATTCTAAAATATTATCAGAATACAGAAAAGAACACCTCGGGAAAAGTTTGAGTTTGAGTTACAAAACGCCGCTGTATATGGCTCGTGGAGAAGGTGCTTACTTAATCGACACGACAGGAAGGAAATATTTAGACACGGTAAATAACGTTGCGCACGTTGGGCACGAACACCCGAGAATTGTTAAAGCAGGACAACAACAAATGGGTTTATTGAACACCAACACACGTTATTTGAACGAGAACATTAATGCATTTGCAGCGGAATTATTGGCGACTTTCCCTGACGAATTATCGGTTGTACATTTTGTCAATTCTGGCAGCGAAGCTAATGAACTCGCTTTGCGAATGGCGAAGGCTTGCACAGGGCAAAAAGACACAATTGCCATTGAAATTGGATACCATGGAAATGCAAATTCCTGTATCGATATCTCTTCCTATAAATTCGACGGAAAAGGTGGGAAAGGCAAGCCTGAGTTCACTCAAATTGTGCCCCTCCCCGATTCATTCAGAGGAATGTATCAAGGTGAATCAACAGGAGAAAAATATGCCGCTCATGTTCAAATTGCAATCGATGAAATTCAATCGAAAGAAAGAAATGTAGCGGCTTTTATTGCAGAACCGATTATTAGTTGCGGCGGTCAAATACAATTGCCAGAAGCTTATCTTAAACGCTCTTACGAAAGCGTTCGAGCCGCAGGTGGAATTTGTATTTCAGATGAAGTTCAAGTGGGATTTGGCCGTGTTGGAAAAACATTTTGGGGATTCGAATTGCATGGAGTTGTTCCTGACATTGTTACTGTCGGAAAACCAATCGGAAATGGACATCCAATGGCTGCGGTTATCTGCACAAAAGAAGTTGCCGAGAAATTTGCGAACGGCATGGAATACTTCAACACATTTGGCGGAAATCCTGTTTCCAGCGCAATTGGAACAGAAGTCCTCCGCGTTATTAAAGACGAAAACCTGCAAGAGAAAGCACTTGAAATTGGTAACTCTTTAAAAAGTCAATTTACAGGTTTGTCCAAACAATTTCCAATCATCGGTGATGTTCGCGGAGAAGGATTCTTCTTGGGTATTGAATTGGTTGACGAGAACAAAACACCCCTGCCAGATCACGCAGCTTATCTTGCAAACCGAATGAAAGAAATGGGGATTTTAATGAGCGTTGACGGACCAGAACACAATGTTCTAAAAATCAAACCGCCAATGGTTTTCTCTCATGAAAATGCATTAGAATTGATCTCTAGAATGATGATTGTTTTGGGTGAAGACTTCATGCAAAGCTAGTTCCTATTGATTGATTTATTCTTGAGAATGTGATTTTGAAATTATTAGCATTATCTTTAATTAAAAATCAATCTAAACAGACTGAATGAAGACAAAAAAAGAAATCGTAGATAACTGGCTACCTAGATATACTGGGGAGAAATTAGAAAACTTTGGTGAGCACATCTTACTTTGCAATTTTCAAGATTATGTGACCCGTTTTGCAGAAATGCACAATGTTGAGGTTATTGGAAATGACAAACCTATGCAATGCGCGACTGCTGAAGGTATCACGATTATCAATTTTGGAATGGGAAGTGCTTCTGCTGCAACATGCATGGACTTACTTTCAGCCATTGAACCAAAAGCTGTTTTGTTCTTAGGGAAATGTGGTGGATTGAAAAAGAAGAATGAGGTGGGAGATTTAATTCTTCCAATTGCAGCCATTCGTGGTGAAGGAACAAGTAATGATTATTTCCCGCCAGAAGTTCCTGCTTTGCCGTCATTCGCGCTTCAAAAAGCAATCTCAACAACGATTCGTGACTTCAATCGTGATTATTGGACGGGAACATGTTACACAACCAACCGACGCGTTTGGGAACATGACGATAAATTCAAAGAGTACTTGGGAACGATTAGAGCAATGGCCATTGATATGGAAACTGCAACGATTTTCACAGTTGGTTTCAGCAATGAAATTCCGACTGGAGCTTTGTTACTAGTATCGGATCAACCAATGGTTTCTGAAGGCGTAAAAACAAGCTCAAGCGACAATTCAGTGACGGCAAAGTACGTTGGTAGTCATCTTGAAATAGGAATTGCATCTTTAAAACAATTGATCAATAACGGAAATACGGTGAAACACTTAAGGTTCGGTTAAACTCAGTTTAGAATTCTTGTTTTGAAAAAAAGATCGTTACTCTTTCTTGGTTTACTTACGCTTTTAGTGTTCCCTATTCCAACCTTTTTTGGATTGTACTTTGCAGAAGGAACAACACCTCTGGAGATTTTAGATTTCGATCATTTTCAATGGTATCCAATTGCTTTAGGCTCAGGGTTTGGTGTTTTGTACGCGTTCTTGGCTTTGTTATTAATGCAAGCTAAAGTCTTCAAGGAAATGCCAACTCGGGTTGAGAAACTAGTTCAAAGCATGAACTTAACGACGCTGGATTGCATCTTTCTATCCTTGTGCGCTGGCATTGGTGAAGAATTGCTTTTTAGATCGGGAGTGCAATTTTATTTGGGGCCAATCATTACGACGGTTATATTCGTTGCTATTCATGGTTATTTGAATCCGTTCAATTGGCGCATGTCATTGTACGGTTTAATCGTTCTTCCATTCATTTTAGTGATCAGTTTTGCACTTGACGAATATGGGTTGTGGTTCTGTATTGCAGCTCATTTCTGTTACGACTTCGTATTGTTCTACGTTATGAAAACCTTTCCTGATGAGGACGATGAAGACAGAGTTGTATACAGTTTTGAAGACGATTACCTTGCTGAATACAACGCTATTAGCGAAGGAGAATTTGAAGACGATTTGCCTTCAGAACCAATAGGCATGGGGGTATCGCAACCTGAAAATCAATCTCCAGCACCTCCAAGTTCCGAATTTGGCAAAGACTTTCAGGAACATTAATCAAAACTCCAGAAGTAGCCAAATGCAATTCTTTCAACGATTGTAATTTGTTTATTTCCGCGGGCAACATTGATAAATTGTTTCGATTGAGGTAGATGAATTTTAAATTCGCGCAATTCGTAATTTCATCTGGAATTGAAGTTAAAAAGTTAAATCTCAATTCTAAAACTTCCAATTGCTGCAATTTCCCAATACCCGACGGAAGCGTTATTAATCTGTTCTGATTCAAGGAAAGATGCTTGAGACTCGTCAAATCTCCTATCTCTTCTGGTAAAGAAGTGATATCGTTGAATTGAGCCGAAAGAATTCTTAAGTTCTTCAAACTTCCAATAGACTTCGGAAGTGACGTTAAATTGTTCTTTCCTAAATAGATTTTTTCAAGGTTCACGAGTTCGCCGATCCGTTCTGGAATTGAATCAATTTTATTTCCATAAAGACGTAAGACTTTGAGCTCTTTATTATCAAAAACCTCATCTGGAAATGACGTTAAGCCTTTTTTTGATAAATTAAGTGAAGTACCTCCTTTGGAGTATCGAATGTCTTTTATGGCAACGCAAGAGCCCAGAGAAATGACAATTATCGAGAAAAAGAGGGCTTTGATCACTCTCGAAGATAAGGAAAAGCAGATATTTTCGCTATTTAAAGCAACTTTTCGTATATTTTTGCATCTTGATATTAAACGGATCTATTATCAGATCTCTAAGTATGGAACGTTAAAAAATAAATTATGAAGATTTTAAAATATGCACTTGCAGGAATGGTGCTTTTAGGAGGTGTTAATGCGAATGCTCAAAACAATACTACATTGCGATCTCAAGCTGCGGTTAGTGCAACGAAAACTCCAGCTGAAAAAGCAGCGAGTCAAACAGCTGAAATGACTTCAGTACTTTCTTTAACTCCAGAACAAGTTGTGAAGGTTGAATCATTAAATTTGAGGGTTGCCAACAAAATTGAGGTAATTGAGACGAATGCAACATTTAGTGCTGCGAAGAAAACAGAATTTATCAATGGAAATAAGAAAGATCATAAGTCAGTTATGAAAATGATTCTTTCTGACGAACAACTCGTGTCATACGAAACTTGGCTTTCAAATCAGAACTAGTCCTTAAAAATTAAGGACACAGAATATTATTTTAGACAGCATAAAAAATCCCGTGTCGGCTAAGCCAACACGGGATTTTTCATTTTATAGACTTTGCAACTATTCTATTTCTCAATGAAGTTCAACGAGGCTGAATTGATACAATACCTCAATCCTGTTGGATTCGGGCCATCATTAAAGACATGTCCTAAATGTGCGTCACAGACATTGCAAATAACTTCGTTTCTAATCATTCCATGCGAACTGTCATTTGCTACACCTACGTTCTCTTTTGAGGCTGCATCATAAAAACTTGGCCAACCTGTACCCGATTTGAACTTGGTCTCACTAGAAAAAAGAAGATTATTGCAACAAACGCAAAAGTATTCTCCAACTTTCTTATTGTCCCAATAACGTCCTGTAAATGAACGTTCAGTCCCTCTTTCTCTTGTTACGTTAAACTCCAATGGCGATAATTGTTTTTCCCACTCGGCGTTTGTTTTTACGACTTTTAAGGAATCATCAATAAGAGACGCTTCATTTGAGCCATTGATCTGTGAAGCATCAAAACTTGAACTGCAGGCTACAAATACAATTGCACTGCAAAATAATAGGAAATTCGTTTTCATATATTTTCTTTTTATACTGCTTCGACGAAGGTGATTTGGAATCCTTCCTTGACGCATGGTTTTTTTAATTTATTTTAACATTTCAAGTTAACTTCAATATTGTATTCATTTTTTTAAACCCAAAAGACGCAAGACGCCTTTCAGGATGGACGCAAACTATTATTGTTATTAATAAAAATAACACTATTAGCAAAAATAGTCGTTAAACAAAAAAGCCTGTCTTCGATAAACAAAGACAGGCTTAATAAACAGAAAAGTTCAATTATTTCTTGACCACGCGTCGTATTGTTCGTCTATCATCGCTAATAAATTCAATTGTGTAAACTCCGCTTAGAACGTTCATTGTGTATTCCACAGATGAAGTTTTAGACACTTGGATTGCATCAATCAATTTCATAGTTACGTCGTAAATTTTAATTTCACCATTCACAGCTGAATTGAAATCCATTGTTAATACATCCGTAACTGGATTCGGATAGACATTGAATTCACTCATGGACCAATCTTCCAATGCTGTGAAATCAACATTGAAACACTCTGATGTATCTGTGCACGTGTTTTCAGTTACAATTACAGCATAATCACCAGTAACGGTTGCCGAATATGCTTGACTCGTTTCTCCAGCCAAAACAGATCCAGTATTACAATCGATCCATTGATACGTTGCAGATTGCGCAGTCGCAGTTAAAACTGCACCCAATTGAGATGCCGACGCATCAACACTGCAAGTAATGTAAATGAAATCCATATACGTATTCACTCCTTCGATTACATCGTGCTGTCCTGTGACAGTAAACTCTGTTACTGACGGGTTCATTGAACTTGACTGCGGAAATGAATTCCCACTGAAATCCCATGATGTAGTTCCCCCACCCAATGGCACGTCAACATTTGTGAATGTCATGTTTTGGTTCGTGCATGTTGCGTAAGTTGCAGTAATTTCTGGCATTGCTGCTAGATCGAACATCGTTTCTTGCGTAGCTAAAGCATCTCCAGTTGCAACACGAATATCTTGTGAAATCCCGTCTGCTCCCGAACCACCATTTCCACCGTTTCCACCGTCTCCGCCGTCTCCACCGTTTCCGCCTTCACCGACTTCAGCAGTTCCATAAGTACTTCCAAGACCATTTGCTCCACCTGTTCCTCCACTACCGCCTAAGCCTGCTGTTCCACCTTGTCCTGCCGCACCCGCAGCGATATAACTATTTTGAACAACACCGTTTACACCGTTGCTGAATAAGTAGATACCGAAAGAAGCACCAGCACCATAGCCTCCAGTTCCAGCTTCTCCGCCTTCAGCGCCACCTCCGCCTCCTCCGCCTCCGTCTCCAGAGCCATCATCACAAAAGAAACACGATTGACCACCGCCACCGCCACGACCTCCACCGCCATCAGTACCGTCAGTTGCAACTGAACCAACAACAAAAAATTGATTGTATAAGGGCGCACCTCCATAAACTCCATTAGTTCCTGAAGAACCAGCTGAGCCAGCTGCACCGTCTGAGCCATCACCTCCTGGGTTACCCCAAGTTCCATAACCGCCGCCTCCCATTTGATTTGCTCCAAGATTAACACCTCCTCCAGTGCCACCGAATCCACCATTATTGTCGGTTTCTCCACCGGATCCGCCTCCACCACCAGAACCGCCGGCCCTAGGATTTGAACTATCATTTCCTCCAGGACCTACACCACCAGTGTTTCCTCCACCAACTGGATTCACGCCGCCAGCAGTTAAAACACCTCCGCCAACACCGCCTCCAGCGCCTCCTGTTCCGCCTGTTCCTCCTGAACTATTATCATCAATATCTCCATTCGCTCCGTTTCCACCATTCGATCCATCGGCGCCATTCGTACCATCTAAACCGTCCGTTCCATCGGAAGCATTTCCAGGTAGAATTTGGCATCTTGTTATAAAGTAGTTTGTGCAATTATCAATGTGCATCCCATAAGTAGAGGTGCCAGGAGTAGTCGCATCATCTGTTGTTAACGTAATATCGTGCAATTCAAATCCACTAATATTGGCAGCATAAACAACAGCCAAACGATAATCGTTCATCATCCCGTCAGGATTAACTGTCGTTCGATTAATTGTTGTCGCTCCAGCTAAACTTGTTTTTTCCCAACCATTAAAATCATCAAAACCACCTTCTATAATGATGTTATCGAACGGAATAGTTAAGGAGACATCGAGATCGTAAATCCCTGTTCCAACTCGGATAAGATCACCGTCATTTGCTGTTGAGATTGCTGTCTTCAAATCCAATGGATCACCTATAGCACCAGTTGCAGATGGAAGTCCGCTTAATGCTACATAGACAATATCACATTGACCAAAAGAAACAAAAAAGAGCATATTTATTGCTCCAATGAGTAGTAGTTTTTTCATAGGTTTTATTTATTGGTTCTTACAATATAATCAATAAAATCATTCACTTCATTTCCATCTTTTAATTCACCATTTTTTTGTCACTATCAATCCCTCTTAAGTGATATTTAGGACTAGCTTTGCAAAATGAAATTCCCTCGATTCGAACGTAATTTCTGGATTATTTGTTTCGCTCTCTTTTTCTTTATCGTGAGCTTTAATATTATTATTCCAGAGCTGAATGATTACTTAAGTAGTTTGTATAAAAACGGCGAATACCTCAAAGGATTAATCATATTTCTGTTTTCTCTCTCGGCCGCCATTTCACGTCCATTTTCGGGAAAATTATCTGATTACATCGGTCGAAAAAAAGTAATGATAATCGGTGCGATTTTAGGTGTGATTGTTTGCGCATCGTATCCAATTTCAAGCTTAATCGGAGGAATGGCAGGAATGGTCTTCTTTCTTATGCTACGATTTGTTCATGGATTTAGTGCTGGTTTTTTGCCCACTGGAGCTACGGCAATGGTTACAGATATTCTACCTCCAGAAAAAAGGAGTTTGGGAATGGGAATTTGGGGAACTTTTATTTCGGCTGGATTCGGGTCTGGCCAAATTCTCGCTTCTTGGATAACGACTTCAGGAAGTATTAATTTGTTGTTTTTTATCGCGTCAGGTTTAAGTTTGATTACACTGTTTATTGTGATGAACCTTAGAGAGACTTTACCTACAACAGCACCTTTCAAGCATACTCATTTAAAAATTAAATTAACGGATATCTTTGACCCACCGGTTATGCCGGCAGCAACAGTAATGTTTCTTTCAGTAATATCAACAGGTGTACTATTTGTTGTCGCTCAAGAAATATCAAAATTTCTTGACATTAACAAAGGCCATTTTTTTGGGTATTATGTAATATCAACTGTTCTTGTTCGTCTCTTTGGAAGTAGAGTTTCTGAAACAATTGGGCGGCGTAAAACACTTATTATCGGATTGTTTTTCATGGTGTCTAGCATGATACTCTTGGCATTCACCAGAGATGTCGCGACATTTACGCTGTCAGCAATCGTATTCGGCCTTTCTACAGGATTGAATAGTCCTACTATTTTCACATGGACGGCTGACTTGTCGCATGTGGATAGAAGAGGCGTTGGTGCTGGGACTCTTTTTATCGCTTTGGAATCCGGAATAATGCTTGGGTCTTTCAGTACTATGTTAACGTACAACAATACTTTGGATTCTATTCCTCAAACCGTAGCGATTGGTATCACAACGAATATTGTCGCCATCATCTATTTGTTCTGGCATTTAAAATTCCGTGAATCAAAAACCTAATTCATCTTCGATTTTAAGGTATTTCCTTAATCGCTTCACAAGGAAGTAAATCGGGATAGTATCAAATAGAGCAAAAAAGAATTTGAACAAATAGCTCGATATAATAAACATCATTAGCGCATTTGGAACATTGGCCCCATCAGCAATTGGAAGCGCTCCTGCGTAATAATGTGTGATTAGAATTACTGCAATCGAATCTATTAATTGACTTGTCATTGTGGACAGGTTGTTTCTCAGCCAGAGCTTTTTCCCTTTCGTTTTTTTCTTTAAGTAATGAAAAACTTGAACGTCGACAAATTGTGCCGAAAGATACGCGATCATTGATGCAAACGTTGCTACGAAAGTCAATTTTCGAATTTCATAAAAGGCATATCCTGAGGGTGCTTCGGCTCCTTTTTCTCCAACTGTGAGCGGTAAGGTTCCATCGGAAAGCAATTCTGCTGGCGCTTCCAACCAACCTCCGAACCACATTATGATAAGAATCCAGACGTTGAGAACAAAGCCAATCCATACAACCATATTGGCGCGCTTTCGGCCGTAAATTTCAGAGATTAAATCCGTGCATAAAAATGTAATCGGATAGGGTAAAACGCCAACTGCGATTACAAAACGGATATCACTGCTATCGGAAATCCCAACATAACTTGAAAGGTCTATGAATCGCGAAACGCCAAGAATATTCAGCATGGCCAATGACCCCAAGAAAATTCCTGCCATGAGCAAGAAAACCCATTCCCGCCTTTGCTGAATTGTCTGATCCTCCAATTGATTTCCTTTGAACATTATTCTGTTTTATGCCTTAAAGAAACGAAAAAACTATTTACTCGAATTCATTCTATAAAAATTTGCTATATTAGATTCAAACTTTAACACTGATGTCAAAAATAGCTCATAATCAACTGACAAAGCTCTATTATTCAATAGGTGAAGTAGCTGGTATGCTAGATGTAAACACATCATTGATTCGGTTTTGGGAAAAGGAATTTCCGATCATCAAGCCTAAGAAAAACAGGAAGGGAAATCGTTTGTATACTCCGAAAGAGATTGAGAAAATTGATCGGATTTATATTCTCGTTAAAGAAAAAGGATACACCCTGGATGGTGCTCGAAAAGCATTAAAATCTGGAGCTAAGATAGAATCACCTGCCGTTGAATCGAGTTCAAGCGATCATTCACATGAAAATTTAATCTCTAGATTGGAAGTCGTTAAATCGAAGTTGATTGCATTGAAAGGTTAAAAACCGAAATTCAATTTAGATTTACCTGCAAGTTCTTAAAGTGTAAGAAGACTTCAACAAATAATTCTTCTTTAACTGCCTGATCGTATTTACACGTTCCAATTGAACTTAGTAGCGAGCATAAAATCTTTCCATTGCTGTTCTTTTTATCATTGGATAGCATGATCACCATTTCGTTGATTTCGTCATTTGAATACAAAGGCATTTCGTAAAACGCTAAAATATTTTCCTGAATTTTATCGTATGCTTTCTCATCCAACAACCCAATTTTTAATGAAATATAAGATTCCATTACCATACCAATTGCGACACAATGGCCGTGAGTCATTTTCTTTCCGTTCATGAAGTGTCCTTCAATCACATGACCAATCGTATGTCCAAAATTCAATACTTTACGCAATCCATTTTCCAATGGATCTTTCATAACAACTTCATTCTTCACTCCGATGCAGGTCAGTAGAATTTCCTCTGAAAAATCTTGGTCTCCTTTTAATTGAGCAATGAGAATATCAAACAACGTTTCATCGCTGATCAATCCATGTTTCAGCATTTCTCCATAACCACTTAGCAATTCTTCGCTAGGCAACGTCGCTAAAAAAGCAATATCAATGTAAACGACTTCTGGATGTGAAAAAACACCAATTTGGTTTTTAAATTCTCCCAAATTAATCCCTGTCTTCCCTCCTATTGAAGCATCTACCATTCCGAGTAATGAGGTTGGAATATTGATGTAATCAACTCCGCGTTTGTAGCAAGATGCAATAAATCCACCCATATCTGTGATCATCCCACCGCCGAGATTAATAATTAAATCATGTCGCGTTAAGCCGTAATCCGTGAGGGCCTCCCAAACGTTATTTACAATTCCCAACTCTTTATTCATTTCGCCAGCAGGAAGCACAATCACTTCAGCATCTTTAAGTTGTTCAAAGGTTGTTATCAAATATTCGAGACAACTGATGTGTGTATTCTCGTCGACGATAATGACTTTCTTAGACGATTTATACTTCGTTCCAAGGACTTCATTAAAAGATGAGTCTTCAATGCTCCCTATTTCTAAACGACTATTATTTGACTCTATATATTTCATTTAATGTTGAACTTAAAACGGTAAAAATAAAGATTTGTTGAGACCATAACAAAAAGCGGTCATTTTATATAGCTCTTTCAAAAATGAAACTATTTTTGTGCCATGATTTCGTTCGACAACACAGAGGTAGCTTTTCGCGGTAAATCCAAAGGGGATTTGAACCGGGCCTATTGGCTATTTAAAGTAGTCTCAAGTCCGGCTATGGTTCGGTTTGGTAAGTGGGCTACGAACGTAGCATTGCGATTGAAACTTCCAATCAAAGCAATAATTAAGAAGACTATTTTTCGTCAATTCTGCGGTGGAGAGTCGATTCAAGAATCGTTGAAAGCTTCTAAAACATTGGCCTCAAGAAACGTAAAGACCATTCTGGATTACAGTATTGAAGGCAAAACGAAGGAAGAAGACTTTGATAAAACAGTCCAAGAAATCATTGGAACGATTAGAGAAGGTGAGAATAACAAAAATATTCCATTCGCTGTTTTTAAAGTCACTGGAATTTGCCTTCACGATATTCTTGAAAAATCAAACGATGGAATTGAGAATTTATCAACTGAAGAGAAAAAAGATTTCGATAAATTAAAAGAACGCGTTTCAAGTATTTGCTCGGAAGCTTATAATAGAAACGTTCCAATTTTTATTGACGCCGAAGAATCGTGGATTCAAAATACAATAGATCGCCTCGCTTATGAGATGAGTGTTAAGTTCAATCAAAAAACAGCAATCGTATACAATACTGTTCAATTGTACCGTCATGACCGGTTGGCTTTTTTGAAATCGGAAATAGCACGGGCTGATAAGGAGAACTTCAAATTGGGCGTTAAATTGGTTCGAGGAGCATACATGGAAAAAGAACGCGATCGTGCTGAAGAACAGGGATATCCATCACCGATTCAACCGAATAAAGATGCCGCTGATAAGGATTTCAACGCTTCACTTAAAGTGGTTATTGAACGAATTGATCGTGTTTCCTTTTGCGCTGGAACGCACAACGAGGAAAGCTCAATGCTTTTGGTAAAATTATTGAAAGAGTACGGAGTTGATTCTAGTGACCCTAGAGCGTACTTTGCACAATTACTTGGAATGAGTGACCACATATCGTTTAATCTCGCTGACAACGACCTAATGGTGGCTAAATACGTCCCTTACGGTCCAATTAAAGAGGTGCTGCCTTATTTAATTCGCCGTGCGGATGAAAACACTTCGGTTGCTGGACAAACCGGGCGAGAATTATCTTTGATCATGAAGGAGCGCAAAAGAAGGAAAACCAAGCTTTAATTGATTTCAAAAGCAATTGGAATTGTATATTCTGATTCTACTTTTCTAACGTTTTCTTCTGCTGGAATCCATTTCGGCATTCTCCGAATCACACGTTTAGCTTCTTTATCAAGAGTTTCATTAACTCTATTTATTACTTTAATCTGTGTTACTGATCCGTCTTTTTGGATTGAAAACCGAACGAAAACCCTTCCTTCGACATACATTTTGATAGCGAATTCAAAGTATTGCAATTGATCATTGACAAATTCGATTAGAGCTTCATTGCCTCCCGGGAAAGATACTTCTATTGATGGAAAGTCAATTATTTCTTCTGAGACAATGGTTTTTTTTTCGGAAGAGTGCAGTCAGTTTTGGTAACTGATCGTTCAGGATGAGAGCTTTTAGAGATTTCAGATTTATTTGTTTTTATCTTTCCCGAAGGTTTAACTTCGCTGCGAATCATTGCTGGAATTAGAAGTAAGAATGTAAGTCTTTTTATGCTAATCCATTTGAAATGAGATGCAGTTGCTGGTGGAATTCCATATAGTTCGATAATGGGACATAACTGGACGCACTCAACACGACTCAGCATATAAGTTTCATCATAAGTTCTATTAACGATTGCTGAACTTCCGCAAAAAAAAAGCTGAATCACTAGAGGCTTTATAAGTAAAATCATACCACAAAAAAAGACCTCATGAATAGATATTCATGAGGTCTCAACTTATAAAACCTTTCTGTTCTATTTTGTTTTTAGAACGTGTCCGTTGATCATAATTCGTTCATCAGAAGAAATTGTTTTGAACTCAATCTTCCATGTATAAATTCCATCTTGGACTATTTTTCCATTGTACATTCCGTCCCATCCAACAGTATCGTCATTCGTTTCATAGATTACTTCTCCCCAACGGTTGAAGATCTGCATATTGAAATCGTAAGGATCATATCCTGCCGTGAATATCGGTTGGAAAAGTTGATTAAACTCATCTCCATCTGGCGTAAACGTATTTGGAATGTAATAAATCACCTCTTCGTTTACTTGAATGATAGAAGTTGTAGAATCTATACAACCTATTGGCGAATAAGCATACAACGTAACTATGTATCCTGAAGTTTGATCTCCTGGGAATTCATGCGATGGGTTCATTGAAGTTGACAAATCTGTATCGTCACCGAAATCCCAAACATAAGTCGCGCCACCAGTTGTTGTGTTGGTAAACGACACTTCAGTATCTAAACTAAGCACAGTATTCAAAGATGGAATAAACGAAGCAGACGGGTTGTTTTCTACATAAATGTAATCCGTATAAGTTACACTGTTCGAACATCCTTCTGCAGAAGTAATCAAAAGTGTAATATCATACATCCCACCGTTTTGATAGGTGTTAAGGATATCAGCGCAACCAATTCCAGTATTTCCGTCACCAAATGTCCATTGACAATCAACGAAGTTGCCAATTGTTGTATTCACGAAAAGCACATCCATTGGCTCACAACCAGCTGTGCTATCTGCAACAAATGAAGGGTTAGGCGTCGGTTCAAAAGTTACCGTTATCGCATCTGTTCCGATACATCCATTTCCATCAGTTCCACTGACTGTATAATTCAATGTGCTTGTTGGAGTAAAAGCAACGTTTTGAAAAACACTATTGTCCCAAACATAGTTAGCTGCTCCAGTTGCTGAAAGAGTAATTGGATCGTTTTCACAGTTGACAAAGTCATTACCAGCAAAAACTATAGGCATTGGATTGATAACAATTGTTTGAGTTCCTGCAGCTGTATTTGAACAACCTGCATCCGTAATGCCAGTTACAACATAAACTCCTGCTGCATTTCCTAAAACCACTGTATCTGTCAAGCTATTAATTGTCGTTGGCACACCATCTAAAGTGAAATCGATATCCCAAGGTCCCGTTCCAGTCAATACAGCGAAAACATCATTGATTGTTTCATTCGCACAATACAATCCTCCGTCTTCAACAGATGCAACTGTTGGGACATTCTGAACGATTATCGTTTCATTTCCAACGGCCAAGTTTGTACAACCACTGTCCGAAATATTCGTAATAACGTAGTCACCCGGAAATGAACCAAGATTGAATACCGTATCCATAGCCGAGACCACAGTTTGAGGCACTCCATTCAAAGAATAATCCAATGTATACGGACCGTTACCACTCACATTTACAAAAATATCGCCAACTGCTTGACCTAAACAATAAACTCCGCTTCCACTTGTAAGTGTTACTTCTGGCAGAACAGGAGAAACATCATTCACTGATAAAATACAAGTTAAATCATCAGAGAAGTAAACGCTAACTATCAATGGCGAGCCATCTGCTGGTATTCCTGAAATATTGAAGTTGGTAAGAGTTAAATCTGTAAACGGTCCAGGAATCACTTGTGAATAAGTTCCAGAAGCATTAATGATATCAACAACGATCGTACCAGTCATTGGGTTTTCGATATAAATGAAATCACCTGAAACGCTAAACTCATTTCCGTTTTCACAAGAACTAATGTTTGTGTTCAAAGCGGAGAACATGCATGAACAAGAAACATTAATCGTAGTACTAGCAGTAGCTGAACAACCTGTAATTGGATCAGTAATTGTTACGTTATATGTCGTTGTATCTAATGGACAAGCGTTTGGTGTTTGAAGTGTATTGTCATCCAAGGTAATTGCTGGTGTCCAAACAACATCAAAGGCTGGTGGCGTGCATAAGAATGAAATATTGTCCAATGCCCAATTATCATTATTGGATGCATTTGTAAATGCAATCTGTCTCCATCTAAATTTAGTATTCAAGGTCTGCGCCATCGGCGAAACAGGAATCACAAAATTTTGCCATGTATTATTATTATCCCATTGACTGTGGTAGTAGGTGTTAATTGTCGTCCAAGTTGCACCGCCGTTTATTGAATATTCAACTACAACATCTTCTCCTGCATCAACGTTTTCGCATCCCACACCAGAACCTGTATTCCCCATGAACATACTAAAAGATATAAATCCACAACCTGCTGTTGCATCCACTGAAATCGTTTCTGCGTGACGCAATCCAGCACCATCAAAGTACAAAGCATTTCCGCTCATCGATCCACAACCAGCACCAACGGTACCATTTTGAAGATCGTCCCACATTGTTCCGTCAAATGAAGGATCAAAATCATCAACAATTGATCCTGCATTGTAATTTGTGAATTGAACATCTAAATCAGTACAGTTTGGGCAAATAACATTATTCGATACTGCTGTTGCTGCCGCTGTAGTTGGAGGAACAATGATTGTAACTGTGTCTGCGCAAGAAATTAAGCTATCTGTGAATGTCACAATGTAAGTTGTAGTAACTATTGGACTCACCCATTGATCAAAACCGTTTCCTGGCCCTGGGATGTTGCTCCAATCGAAGTTACCCACACTACAAATTGCAGGAGTAATACTTACATTATCAATTCCCCAGTGATCATTGACTGCTGAACTTACAATAGGCTGATCCCACTGGAACATCGTACTTGATGTCATTGCACCCGCTGGGATACTGAAACAATAATTATCCCATTGGTAATATGCATTTGCATAACCGGCAATTGGTTCAAAGTAGAAAATATCTATCCAAGATATTCCACCGTTGATTGAATACTGAAAGTAAACACCTTCGTTGGCTAAATCGGGATCTTCGCAGTTACCACCTGGAACATCATCTGCAGCAAAATCCAAGTCAAAACAAATTTGACCTCCACAAGCAACATCGAATGCATTCGTCGTTACTGTTCTTGGAGCGGGAACATTCCCAAACCACAAGCCTGGTGTTCCATCAAGTGTTGGTCCACAAGGGTTGCTAAAAAGTGCGTTTACTGAAGAACCCCAGCCTGAACCGAGTTGACCTCCATTAAACGTTGATGTTAAAACAGCGCTATCGGATAAAACAGATGCTGAAAGGTAGGTGTCTTGTCCACACGTTGCGTAAAGCGTATCTGGACCTGCATTAACAACGCACTGGCTAAATGCATTTGAAGTTGCAACTAATGATAATACAAGAACAATTCTTCGAAGATTAAATATGAAATTCATTCTTAAAGTGCTGTTACGTTAACGTTAATAAAATCAAAATCAGTCAATCGCTGATTGGACATTCCTGGAACAAGCTTAATAAAGTTGGAAAATAAATACTCTTCCGTTTTAGAGGCGTCCAGTGCTTTTCCCTCAAATACTTCGCCTGGAGTTAAAGAAATTGTTCGAGAATATTCTGGATTGTCTAATCGGTCACAATTTGAGCAAATTTCATTTCTAAATTCTTTAGTTACCCATGTCATTGTTTTTGATCCTGTTGACATGTTCGTAAATCTGAATAAAACGAGAAGCGAATTCCTGAAAGTTCCACTTTCAAAAGCTTGATACTTGTATTCAATCTTAATTCCATCAACAGTCTTCAATTCTTGCCATTCGTAGGTAACTTCAATTTCTAACGGTTTTTCTAATGTAGTTGCGCTAAATGTGTTACAAGCAATTAAGACCATAACGGCGAATAATCTATTTTTTACCCTTCTTTTCATTAATTCGAAATTAATAAATTAAACTAAAATCAGCAGTATGCTAGTTCTTCTGAAACATATTATTTCAATAAAGTTACAATATCAAATTCTATCAATTTTTATATGTTACAATTAAAATCGATGTACCACTATTTGTGAAAAATGACACACTAGTGAGACGAATCTAACATTAGATTGGTTGCTTTTCATTTTTTACATCATGAATTTGTCTACTTATTCTAATTAAAAAAAGAGGACATCGCTAAAGTGAAGTCCTCCTTAATAATTGTGTGATTCGATTCTTTTTAGTCAAGAACATTTACATGTCCAGTCACCAAAATACGTTCGTCACTTTCTGTTGTTTTGAATTCGATTCTCCATGTATACGTGCCATTTTGAACCAGTTTACCTGATGCTCCATACGCTCCATCCCAGCCTATTGATGAATCATGTGACTCCCAAATGATTTCTCCCCATCGGTTATAAATAAACATATTGAAATCATATGGATCATAGCCTGAAGCGAAAACGGGTTGGAAATACTGGTTGTAACTATCTCCATCAGGAGTAAATGTATTTGGTAAATAGTAAATCACTAACTCATCCAAGGTTACGGGAACACAAATAGTATCTGCACATGACGCTTCAATTGAATTCGATGCTATTAAACAAACTTCGTAGCCCGATGCAACTTGCGGGTAAACATGGATTGGATCCTCAACGCTCGAGGTTTCTCCATCCCCAAAGTCCCAAACATATGTATCAGCATAAATTGAAGTATTTCCAAAGACAAATTCTGGATCGAAGATATCAGCTCCAACCGAGTTCACAATGAATCCAGCGTCTGGAAAATCTTGAACACAAACGATACTTTGAATTGTCAATGAATTGGTACATCCGTTTTCAGTTACTGCTAAAGTCACATCAAAGCAGTCTGGTGTATTATACGTTGTTGCAGGGCCAGTAGTTAACTGGCTAGAATCAAGGTTACCGAAGCTCCACACACAACCTGAACCAAGAGGTGTCGAAAGGTTTGTAAAAGTTACATCAACAGGTGCACACCCTACGATATTATCAGGTATAAAATCGACAATTGGGGTTACATGCACTAAAACATCATAGGTCTGTTGGTCACCACAAGCTCCTGTTATTTCATAAGTTATAGTATGAAGTCCAGCTCCAGCCGTTGCAGGGTCGAAAATACCCGTTGCAGCATTAGTTATACCAACTCCACTCCACGTTCCACCGGCATCAACTGCACTCATGATAATGGCAGCGTCGTATTCACAGAAAGGACCACTAGGAGTAATAGTTGCGTTTAGTTGATTGTAAACCTCAATATCAAAAGTTTGAACATCTCCACAAGCACCTGGAATCGAATATGTAATAGTATGAGTTCCACCACCCGCTACTCCTGGATCAAATGCACCAGTTGCTGGATTGGTAATTCCTGTTCCACCCCACGTTCCGCCTAAATCAAAAGCAGGTGCTAACATTACAACAGGATCTGATTCACAATGAGGTCCAGAAGGTGTAATTGTTGCGTTAAGCAAACCTAAAATTTCGATATCAAAAGTTTGAAGATCTCCACACGCTCCAGGGATATCATATGTAATTGTATGAATTCCAGGACCGCACACAGCAGGATCAAAAGCACCCGTCATTGGATCGGTAATACCGGCTCCACTCCAAGCCCCACCAACATCAACTGCATTCATAAAAATTGCAGGTTCCGTTTGACAATATGGTCCAGCAGGTATGATCAAAGCACTTAATGCAGGGTCAATTATTATGTCATAAGTTTGGACATCACCACAAGCTCCAGGGATGTCATACGTTATTGTATTTGTACCAACTACAGCCGCTGCGGGGTCAAAAGTCCCAAGAACGAAATCAGTAATTCCTGTTCCACTCCAAGTACCACCTGAATCAACTGCTGTTAAGTTTGTTGGAACGTCTAAGGCACAATAAGGTCCAGTAGGCGTGATTGTTGCGTCAGCCGTTGCACTTACAAGTACATCAACTGGATACGGACAACTAACTCCAACAGTCCAACCACAAGATAAACCTGGGTTCACCAAATCAACTGAAGTTGGTTGGCAAACGAAATCTCCTGCAACATTATTATCGGCACTACCAGTTCTGGCAAAACTGTACTGAACAGCTGCAGCTGATCCACATGGTAATGGACATCCATTTCCTGTCCATTGACCTCCTAAATTAACAGAGAAGCCATTGATTGTTGGGTTAAACGTTGCCAATTGAGCTGCTGTCCATCCCCAAGCAATAAAATCAACTATATTTCCAAAGTTATCGATCACGATAGCCCAGCTGTTACTTGTTGAATTCCAAAAAATATTATTCCCCCAGTAGTTTTGCGTTCCAGAAACATCCGTTCTTGTTACAACTGAACAAGCAGGAAAAGAATTCGGTAAACTCCAAGTTGTTGCGTTTGTAGAATTAATATTTGTATAGGATGAACTAACAGCTGCAGTCCATCCAGTAGTGTTAATTGGTGTTGTATATAAGTTTGAGATTTCTATATAATCTTCAGATCCAGTTCCTCCGTTTGCTCCGTCAAGACCGCATTCAGTAATTAAGATTGATCCTCCACCTCCACCTCCACCTAAAGAACCTGTAGCAGTAACATAAAACGTTGCATCTGCTAAGAGTCCGGGTGTTGAGTAAACATCATTTGGAGATAATTGAACACCTCCAGAAGCTTGATTCCACCAACTTAAATTTCCATTTGATCCACTAGCAGTAAGCGTTGTGAATTCCCCAGGACAAATACTCAAGATTCCATTTACTGTTGGTTCTTCAATTACATCAACAGTAAAGTTAACAGAAACCACTGTTGCTGGACATGCACTGCATCTCAGGTTAACAATATATAAAGTAGTAACAATTGGCGCAGCATTGAAAGTAGCTGTTGTACTCCAAGCTTGGACTACGGTTGCCCCTACCAATACTTCGTACTCGTAATTACCAGCACAAGTTCCAGTTGGTGTAAATGTAATAATTGTTGAATTCCCTTCACATATGATCTCAGGCTGTGGATCGGCTGCAACAGTAGTTGCTCCACATTGAGCATTGACATTTTCAAAAGAGAAAAGTACTAAAGAAAGAACCGCTATTATTGAAGTTGGATTTTTCATTGTACTTACTTTAAAGTTTCAATAAATTCAAGATCTGCATCGAACATGGAATAATTCATACCAAGTAGTTTAGCAGCATCAACCGCTATTTGAATCGCTTCAAGATTTTCAGCCAAACCAAGCAAAATATAATTATTCACTTTATCGTAAACAAGGTTTAATTCAGAAATTAATGTCGTTGCCAGTTCCATTGTTTCTTCTTGCTTAGGATGATCGACATCGTAAGGTTGCACTTGGGTGATTGCCTCTAAGGACATCGTGCATTGAATCTCAATATTTGATTGAGCATTTAATGATAAGTTGCAAAGTAAAAAAATTGCAAACAGGGGAAGTAGTATACTTTTTTTCATCGATTTCATATTATCGCAGTAGTTTTTAATCTAATACATTCAATAATTCGCTTCCTTGATGATGAAATCTTATGATTTCTAAAGCTACTTTTTTCGATTTACGGCCCGTTTGAACGATTAATTATGTTATAAATGTAATTAATTCGGTTCATTTAGACAACTGATCAATTGATTGATTTCCAGTTATTAAACAATAAATCTAATCAATGCTTACCTTTCAATTAGAATTTACTTCTCAATATGTGTAAAAACGTATAATGATGAGTTTTTAGTGTAAAAAAGGAGGACTCCATTTAGTGAAGTCCTCCTTAATAATTGTGTGATTCGATTCTTTTTAGTCAAGAACATTTACATGTCCAGTCACCAAAATACGTTCGTCACTTTCTGTTGTTTTGAATTCGATTCTCCATGTATACGTGCCATTTTGAACCAGTTTACCCGATACTCCGTATGTTCCATCCCACCCTATTGATGAATCGTGTGATTCCCAAATCGTTTCACCCCATCTGTTGAAGATGAATAGATCGAAATCGTAAGGATCGTAACCACTTGTGAAGATTGGTTTAAAATACTCGTTGTATTTATCTCCATCTGGCGTAAATGTATTCGGTATATAGTAAATTACTTCTTCGCTCACATTGACCGTTACCCAAGCTGTATCTGCACAACCAAGTGGGGACATGGCTACTAATTCAATCAAGTAACTTCCTACTGGATCTGAGGGGAAAGTATGAGTTGTATTTATCGAAGTACTTGATGGTGTTCCATCACCCATTGTCCATAAGTAATCCGTTGCGTTAACTGAGTTATTTGTGAAAACTACTTCTGTAAATATATTCGTCATTTGAGTTTGAGAAGCTGTGAACTGTGCCAATGGAACAGCTTCAACATAAATATAGTCGGTGTACGTCAAAAGCGAAGAACATCCAACATCGTTTGTTGTTTCTAAAGTAACATCGTAAAGTCCTACTCCAAGAGAAGTTGTTACTGTGCAACCTGTGTATGGAACTCCTCCAATTGACCAAACACAGTCTGAAGTAATTCCAGGTGTTGTGTTTGTGAAAGTAACTTCTAATGGTGCACACCCGGAAAGAATATCACCAACGAAACTCACTATCGGAACCTCTTCTACTGTTACAGTTACATCATCCGTTCCAATACATCCGATTGCATCTATTCCTGTTACAAAATAATTACCAGTTACTAAAGGTGTAAATGCCACACCATCAATTACTGGAGCAGTCCATACATATCCAAAAGCACCGGATGCTGTCAACACTGCTTGATTTCCTTCACAAACCGTGAAATCATTTCCAGCAAATACAGTTGGCAACGGATTTATTGTAATTGTAAATGTTTCGGGACTTCCTGCACACCCTGCTAAGCTAGGCGTAACGGTTATTGTAGCTATAGATGGAGTCGCACTAACATTTAGACCTGTAAATGAAGCAATATCTACTGATCCATATGCTCCAAGTCCTATTGAAGTCAAGCTATTTGTCCAATCGAAAATCGTACCAGCAGTTCCACTTGTAAAAACAACACCTAGCGTGGAATCATTTGCACATAGCGCATCATCAGCAATTGGATCAACAGTTGGAGCTGGGTTTATAATTACTGTCGCTGTTCCCACTTGCGCTTGCGAACATGAAGAGACTGAAGCATCTGAAACACTCACTAAATTAAAAACAAATGTTCCCGCCACCGCAGTTGAAAAAGGTGCCGCAAACACGTTTGTAAGAGCTGTTACGGTAATATTTGCTCCACCGTTAATGTTGTAAGTGAATGTATAAGGTGCTGTTCCATTTGCTCCGGTAAAAGTAATTGTTGGCGCAACATCTCCCAGACATACTGTTACATCTGTTCCAATAGTTGCCGTTGGCAATGGGTTAACAATTATGGTAGCTATTCCAACTTGAGCCTGTGAACATGAAGTTACTGAGTTATCAGAAACACTTACTAGATTATAAGCAAATGTTCCATCCACCCCAGTTGGAGCTGTAACGGTTGCAATATTACCCACAGATGTCACAGTCGTATTTGATCCACCGTTAATGTTGTAAGTAAAAGTATATGGCGCAGTACCGTTTGCTCCTGTAAATGTAATTGTAGGTGCGAAATCTCCTAAACAAACTGTAACATCTGTTCCAATTATTGCCGTTGGCAAAGGATTGACTGTAACATCGACATCATCCGTTGAAATACAACCTTCATTATCCGCGGTTACAGTATATGTTGTCGTGACGCCTGGACTGAATGGCCCAGCTGGAACTACTGGATCCCATACGATTGTAACACCAACTGGAATATTGGTAGTAATTGTAGTAAGATCGCCCTCACATATAGTTTGATCTGGTCCTGCATCAATCAGCACTGGAACAGCGGTAATTGTGATTTCATGTGTTACAAATATTTGGTTTCCACATTCGTCCGTTACAGAATAAGTTCTAGTGATTTTTTCTAAGTTACAAACGTTTCCATCCGAAACATCACTCACCCATACAACTACTGGGTTGACAGTGCAGTTATCTAATTCATCAATCACAACCAATGGGTTTGGTAATGGAACATCGTTAGAACCTGGAACTGAAATAGAAGCTGGATTCGTTGCTGTTGGAGGTATCACATCATTTACAATAATTAATTGATCGACTGTGATTTGATTTCCACAATCATCAGTGATTGAATACGTTCTTGTGATTGTCTCTGGACAAGATAACCCGTCAGATACATCTCCAACAAAGGCAACAACTGGATTTAATGCACAGTTGTCTGCTTCGTTTGTAATATTCAAAATATTCGAAGCTGGAACATCTCCGATACATTCAACGTTGACATTCGCAGGAGCGACTCCCGTAGGATTTGTCACATCATTTACAATAATCAGTTGAGTTACCAAAACAATATTTCCACACAAATCAGTAATTGAATACGTTCTTGTAATTGTCTCTGGACACGAAAGTCCATCACTAACATCTCCAACAAAGGCAACTATTGGCACTCCTTGGTTATCTGCCTCATCGGTAATCAATAATGGATCAGCCGAGGGAACATCTCCAATACATTCAACATTTACTGTTGCTGGAGCAGTTCCTGTAGGTAGAAGATCTGTAATTACGATCAAATGCATTACGTTGATTGTGTTTCCACAGTCATCCGTTACACTATAAATTCGTGTAATCGTTTCTGGACAACCATTGTTATCGCTCGATTCACTAACAAAAGCTACCACTGGATTTACAGTGCAGTTATCGGCTTCATCAAGTACAACAGTAATATCTACTGCTGGAGCTGGCCCACTTGAGACAGTCGTAGTTGCAGGATTCGATGCTGTTGGAAGTGTTGTGTCATCAACAGTGATTGTTTGTGTTACTATGGCGTTGTTTCCGCAAGCATCAGTATATGTCCACGTTCTTGTGATTGTACCACCACAAGCGCCACCGGTTAAGGCTCCGTCTGCTCCGGTAACAGTTCCTGTTCCATCGCAGTTGTCTGTCCATCCCAAATCAGTCATTGCTGGAACATCTCCAATACACTCTATTGTGAAAGCAGCAGGTGGTGCAGCGAATACGGGCATCTGAGTATCTTGAACAGTAATTGTTTGTGTTTCTGTTGCGTTGTTTCCACAAGCATCAGTATAAGTCCATGTTCGTGTAATTGTTTCTGGACATATTAAGCCATCACTAACATCTGATCCACTTACCGTTCCTGCTGCATCACAGTTGTCTGTGTATGCTAGGTCGGTCATTGCTGGTAAATCTCCAATACATTGAACATTTGCAGCTACTGGTGGCGCTAAAAATACTGGCGCTTGTGTATCGTGAACCGTAATTATTTGTGTTACTAGCGTTGATAAATTCCCACAAACATCTGCATAAGTCCAAGTTCTTGTGATTGTCTCTGGACATGTTAATCCATCACTAACATCCGATCCACTTACCGTTCCTGCAGGATCACAGTTATCTGTATATCCTAAATCTATCATTGCTGGTAAATCGCCATTACATTGAACTGCAACTGCCGCTGGAGCTGCTGCGATTACTGGTGCTGTAACATCCATTATTGTTATGATTTGTGTTACAAAAATCTGTCCTCCACATAAATCAGTAACGCTATATGTTCTTGTAATTGTCTCTGGACACGTTAAACCATCTGATACATCTCCAACAAAGGAAACCACCGGCACTCCTTGGTTATCTGCCTCGTCTGTTACAACCAATACATCTGCTGCCGGAACATCTCCGATACACTCCAAATTGATTGGAAGAGGATTAGATGCCGTTGGCAAAAATGGATCTGTTATTATTATTAAATGCGTTACGTTGATTGTGTTTCCACATTCATCTGTTACGCTATAAATTCTTGTGATTGTTTCTGGACAAGGATTGTTATCGCTCACTTCACTCACAAACGCCACAACTGGATTTACCGTGCAGTTATCCGCTTCATCAATTACAACAGTGACATCTACTGCTGGAGCTGGCCCACCTGGGACAGTCGTAGTTGCAGGATTCGATGCTGTTGGAAGTGTTGTGTCATCAACAGTGATTGTTTGTGTTACTATGGCGTTGTTTCCGCAAGCATCAGTATATGTCCACGTTCTTGTGATTGTACCACCACAAGCGCCACCGGTTAAGGCTCCGTCTGCTCCGGTAACAGTTCCTGTTCCATCGCAGTTGTCTGTCCATCCCAAATCAGTCATTGCTGGAACATCTCCAATACACTCTATTGTGAAAGCAGCAGGTGGTGCAGCGAATACGGGCATCTGAGTATCTTGAACAGTAATTGTTTGTGTTTCTGTTGCGTTGTTTCCACAAGCATCAGTATAAGTCCATGTTCGTGTAATTGTTTCTGGACATATTAAGCCATCACTAACATCTGATCCACTTACCGTTCCTGCTGCATCACAGTTGTCTGTGTATGCTAGGTCGGTCATTGCTGGTAAGTCTCCAATACATTGAACATTTGCAGCTACTGGTGGCGCTAAAAATATTGGCGCTTTTGTATCGTGAACTGTGATTGTTTGTGTTACAAAAATGAAATTACCACACTCATCAGTTACTCTATATCTTCTTAAAATCGTTTCTGGACAAGACAAACCATCTGAAGTATCATCTTCCCATGTTACAGTTGCTAAATCTCCATTATCAGCTTCATCTGTCACCACTGTTGGGTCTGCTACAGGAACATCTCCGACACATTGAACTAAGACTGGAGGTGGGTTTGAAGCGGTTGGAGGTATTAAATCTTCAACCGTAAATGTTTGAGTTACATTGATTGAGTTTCCACAAGCATCCGTTATGATATACGTTCTTGTAATAATTTCTGGACAGTTTCCACCATCACTTACATCACCTCCATTTGTTACAGTTGGAACACTGCAATTGTCAGCTTCATCAGTTACCTGAAGAGGATCAAATGCGGGTGGAACAACTAATTGAGGTAATGGGCTCGTTGCTGTTGGTGGTGTTGTATCATTAAAAGTTATTGTTTGGTTTACAGTCGCATTGTTTCCACATGCATCCGTATATGTCCAAGTTCGTGTGATTGTTCCCCCACAAGGTCCCCCAACTAAAGCTCCGTCTACACCAGCAACATTTGCTGCTCCGTCACAGTTGTCTGTCCAACCAAGGCTGGTCATTGCTGGAATATCTCCCGCGCATTCCACCGTTACATTAGCAGGTGGCGCAGCGAAAACAGGAACTTGAGTATCATTAACAGTAATAGTTTGCGTTGCAGCTATTGAAGTATTTCCACAAGCATCCGTATATGTCCAAGTTCTTGTAATTGTCTCTGGGCATGAAAGTCCATCTGAAACATCATTCCCAGCTGCACTTCCTGCTCCATCACAGTTATCCGTCCAACCCAGGTTTGTCATTGCGGGAACATCTCCGGCACATTGAACAGCTAATACTCCAGGAGCAACGTTCATTACTGGAATTTGAGTGTCATCAATTATAATAAGTTGAGTTACGTCAACGAATGATCCGCATCCATCAGTAACTCTGTACGTTCTTATAATTGTTTCTGGACATGTTAATCCGTCGGACACATCTCCAACATGCGTTACTGCTGGTGGAGTTGTGAAATCATCTGCTTCATCAGTAACAACATTTGTATTTACCGCTGGAACATCTCCCGAACACTGAATATTAATATTTGCTGGATTAGATGCTGTCGGCGGTGCATCCACAATTACGGTGACTTGATCGGTGACTTGGCAACCATTAAAATCAACTGTTACTTCATAAGTAGTTGTTGCAGCTGGAGATACAGATCCTTGACCGTTTGTTGTCCCTCCTGCTGGAATTAAATCAATAGTACCTGAACCTCCTCCATTATCCCAAGAGAATGTCGCTCCATTATCCGGACAAACTGGATCAAGACCAATCACCACCGCTGGAGATCCCACACAATAAACTTGATCGGGTCCTGCATCCGCTGTCGATCCTAATGGAACAACAAATGTCACAGTATCATAACATGCATCTATTCCATTGGTGTAAGTAACTATATAAGTGGTTGTTGTAACAACAGTTTCATTTTGAACCGCAGCATCAGGCGAGCCAGGTATTTGAGACCAGTCATACCAGTAGGGTGTACAATCTAATAATGAAGTAATTGAGACATTATCTATACCCCAATTATCGCAACAAGCTCCTGACGAATTATTTTGAATCCATTGGAAAGTTGTGTTTGGTGTCATTGCTCCTGGAGGAATTGGAAACGAATAGGTATTCCATGAGGTCAAGATTGGATCATAACCACCAACAGGGTCCCAATATTGAATAGTCGTCCAGGTTATACCGCCATTTGTTGAATATTGAAAAGTAACTCCTTCATTTGGTAAATCCGGTCCTTCACATGGCGAAGCTCCACCTTGCGTAGCATAAGTCATATCAAAGGTCACAACTCCTCCACAAGAAACATCAAATGGAATTGTTGTTAATTGAGGAGTACCAATAGACGTTGATGCCCAATAATAAGGAGAGGCCGTAGGATTTGAACCACACGGTTCTCCAAAAGCTGCTCCACCCGTTGAACTCCAACCCGTTCCAGCAGCCCCAGCATTAAAATCGTTGTATAACACATACTCAAAAGACCCCACCCCATCAGCTGTTAATTGAACGTCACCTCCGTTACAGTCAATTGCCGGACCAACAACAACATCCGTGATATTAACAGAACAAGGAGTTGGACACGGCGCACAAGCACCACCACAATCGATATCCGTTTCATTTCCGTCTTGAATTCCATTATTACAATCTGGACATGCAGGACACGCTGGTCCTCCACAATCAATACCAGTTTCAAGCCCATTCATTATTCCGTCAACGCAGGTTGGTGGTGTTGGAGTAAAACATGAAATAGCTGCTTGCCATCCGCTGTAATTTACAGATCCATCACTTGAGAATGTTATCGTCAAACAACCAGTGCTTGACGTTATTACCCCGGGATTAACTGTTCCCCCAGCAGTTTGAGAATTCCACAGGTTTGCTCCACCTGTGCCTACTCCATCGTAAATATTAAAAAAATCAAAGCCTGTTTCAACTTGAAATGGCAAACCACTAAAATCTAAAACAACTTCATCTCCTGAACCAGAGCAGAAAGTCATAGTAATTAATCCAGTGTTGTCTGCATAATTCCCTAATCCTCCGGGATCATAAAAAGTACCTGAACAGGCTGGTGTGAATGTTCCATTCGCCATATTGTAAGTCTGTCCAAAAGCAGAGAAATTTACTAAGGTGAATAAAATAAATGAGAGAATGAGTAGTCTTTTTTTCATATAACAGATGTTTTATAGAATAGTATAGAATGTTAACAATGCCTAATATTGTGTTACACCCAAATTATCTAGTTTGAACGCTGTTAAAACGTCTCCACTTGAATGGTCGATATCATTGAATCTTGAGAATAATTTTAAATGATAACCTGTTTGAGGATCGCAATCTCCCTCAACTATCTCATTAGGCCCCAGACTTACATCGAAACTGTATTCGTCAGGAAAATCACAAGTTCTACACACACTTGCATAGTAAAGATGCTTGTGCCAAGAGACCTCTAATTTACTTCCAGTTTTATTTGTGATCTTAAAAAAAACAGCTTCAAAATCAAACCCTTTATTGGGATCACAGTTAACCATTTTATATTCGACCTTGAGTGTTGCATTGTCGATATAAGTTTCCCAATCTGTTGGATTGATTGAATCAACATCACTAATATCAATTTGTACGGTTGAATATTCTTGCTGAGCGCGTCCATTCAAATAAAAAAATGACATCATTAAACTGACAAAAATTAGCTTCATTTTCAGTAGTTTTATTTGGGGTTATAAGAGTATTAAAAGTAAACATTAAATTTAAACCTCTAATACATTAACTAAAATTTATTCTTTTGGTTGCTATTTTCTAAATCTAAGTGCTCTTCGTTTTTCAAATCTACATCCTGGTTGAATATTTATTATGTTCCATTGAATATCGATACTAAATAGTTGAAAATAAAAAAATACGAAAAACCCAAACTAGTCGTCAAAATTATAACGTATTGGTTGAGAAAAGGTTGCTCGAAATGAACAAATACTTGTTGATTATTTAAGATAAAATAAGATGAATCTAGAAATAGGAATTATTTAGCTAACCAATTCACACCTTTTTTTAGACTATCAAGGGTGATTTCTTCTGGGGAACCAGCTTCAATTTCTTTACAATATTCCCATTTTACGACAGGAGGTAAACTCATCAAAATAGACTCTGTTCTTCCTCCTGAAACCAGACCGAATTTAGTGCCTCTATCGTTAACCAAATTGAATTCAACATAACGCCCTCTCCTTGTATTTCTCCAGTCGATATGGCGCTCTGAAATCGACTCATGAATACCGCATTCAACTTGATATTCATACAAGTCTGAAAATGAGTCCCCAAGTTCAATACAGAAACTTAACAAATCTTCTTTTGAATTGTTTTCATCCTCCAAAATATGATCGAAAAATATTCCTCCTACACCTCTAGTTTCTTCTCGATGTGGCAAGTAGAAATAGTCATCTGCCCAAGACTTGAATTTAGGATAAAAGTCAGCATTGTATTTATCACAAATAACCTTTAATCCTGCGTGAAATGCTTGTGCCTGATTTGGAATTATATAATGTGGAGTCAGATCTATTCCACCACCGAACCAATATTTCCCATTATCCAATTCAAAATATCGAACATTCATGTGAATGATAGGAAGATGAGGACTATGAGGGTGAATTACGATTGATACACCTGAAGCAAAAAATGAATCACCATTAATTTCGGTGTTTTTTTTCATCATAACCGTCACCTTTCCATGTACTTCTGAAAAATTTACCCCACCCTTTTCTATGATTCCATCACCTCCAATCGTACGAGTTCTGCCTCCTCCGCCATCAGCTCTAGTCCATAAATCTTCTTGAAACTTTGATTTTCCGTCAACGCGCTCGAGTCCTTGACAAATTCGATTTTGTAAATCTTGAAAAGATTTGGTAATACTTTCCTTAGTCATTAATCGGATTTTCGCTATCTCTTAATTCGTACTCTTCCTGTTCTAAAATAAATACGTTTTGATTTTCATAGCCATCAGATTCGGAAAATTGTTCCATTCTGAAATTATTCATCATCAAATTCGGTTTTTGATTTTCCAAAAAGAAATTTGAACAATAGAACAAAAACACATCGTAAGCCTGAACAGCCATTTTGCTCATATCCGTATTGTACTCATGTCTAAAAGTTCTATTCAATTCAATCATTTCATCGGTATAGTAATCGACGAAATTTGGACTCCCAAAATGCAAATTAAACTTGTTCTTGTAAATATTATTAATATCCTTAAAATCAACCCATTCCTTCATTCCAAACACGTAAATCTCGTCCGGTTTCGCTCTGAAAGATGATCGGTTTAAGGTATTCATAAACCTAATTCCAGTGGTTTTATCTAAAGTTGGAATAATTATAATATTCTTTGAACTTCTATCCAAGTATGACTTCATCCCATCAATAGTTGTCTCTCTTAATGCAGGCCTACTTTCTCCAAGCATTGGAGATTCATTAAACGATTTTCTAAATGCTTCATACAAAGGTAAATCATCCTTATCAGTAGATTTTACCAAAATGATCTTGTCCTGTGCGTGCGTTCTAAGAACATATTGAGCCAATCCAGTAACCAACGTAATATTTGATGGTACACTTGCATAAACAAGCCTATTTTTCTCTAATAATTTGGATTCAGAAGATACTGGGCAAACCATTCGAATCTTGTTATTCTTACAATACTCCGCCAAAATAGCTTGAGTTTTTGAGAAAAACGGACCAATTACGAGATCAACATCCAAGAATTCACTTCCATTAACTAGAGCTTGAACCGCAGCAGAATCATTTTTCGAATCAAAGAAATGAACATCGGCATTCAAACCCATTGCTTTCAAACTATCTATAGCCATTAAGGCTCCCATGTAAAATTGTGTTGCAACGCTCGAAACATATTTCGAGTATCCTGGTCCATAATCCAAATGCAACGGAAGAATTACAGCAATTTTATATCTCTCTTTAATCTCAAAAATAAGCGGTTCATTATCATCTGGATCGTATACATCAGGAACCGGTTTAACGGGAACTTTCGTAATTCGTTCACTTTTAACTGGAATGATAAGGACTTGACCTTCTGACAATCGAGTTGTACTCAATTTATTTATTTCCATGATTTTTTCAATGGAAACCATGAAGCGTTTTGAAATGCTATACATTGTCTCGTGTGACATAACGTTATGCCTAACAATGGAATCGCTGAAAGAAACTGTTACGGTTTCTTGTGTTTCTAGGATGGTATCTGCAACAAATGGATTCGGAACGGGCTCATCAATAATTTCTGGTTCAATCTCTTCAGCGATCTCAGGTTCAATTTTACCAGGAACTTGAATTAATTGCCCTTTTTTCAATCCTTTAGATAATTCTGGATTGATTTTTATTAATTCATCAACAGTGGTATTGAATTTTCGAGAAAGTCCGTAAAGCGTTTCCCCTTTTTTCACCTTATACTTTGATGTTTCCGGTAATGGCTTAACGTAATTTGGAACAGGAATAATAATTTTTTGACCAACACTTAAACCTTCGTTCAAGTTAGAATTGTTGCTCATGATATCCTCAACTCTCACTCCATACATTTGCTGGAGCCCCCATAACGTATTACCAAGTTCAACCGTGTGAATATAACTCATCACACCACCAACTTCCTTTTGAGGTGCAACACCCGGCTGAGCGAATGACAGAGACGAGCTTAATAGAACAAAAAGAAATATAATAGTTCGCATAATTCAAATTTACAGAATTGGAATTACAATTCATGTGCCAGACACAATATTACTCCCATTCTATGGTTGCAGGAGGCTTCGAACTAATGTCGTAAGTCACTCTGTTAATACCTTTCACTTGGTTAATTATCCTGTTTGAGACTTTTGCCAAAAATTCATAAGGCAAATGACACCAGTCTGCAGTCATTCCATCAGTAGATGAAACAGCTCTTAGGGCAACTGCATTTTCATATGTTCTCTCGTCTCCCATAACTCCAACAGATTGAATCGGCAAGAAAATCGCACCGGCTTGCCATACATCATCATACAATCCATCTTCTTTCAGAGTAGAGATAAAAATATGATCCACTTCTTGCAAAATAGCCACTTTCTCTTTTGTAACGTCTCCTAAAATTCTAATTCCAAGTCCTGGACCTGGGAAAGGATGACGCCCCAATATATTAGGATCTATCCCGAGAGATTTACCAATTCTTCTCACTTCGTCTTTGAACAATAACTTCAAAGGCTCTACGACTTTTAGTTTCATATAATCTGGCAATCCACCAACATTGTGGTGCGACTTAATCGTTTGACTCGGCCCACCGGAAACAGAAACAGATTCAATAACATCTGGATAAATTGTCCCTTGTCCTAACCATTTTGCGTCGTCAATAAGTTTAGATTCAGAATCGAAAACATCGACGAATACTTTTCCGATAGCCTTTCTTTTCTCTTCTGGATCTGAAAGTCCTGCTAATTCGCTATAGAAATCTTCACTTGCATTAACACCCTTAACATTCAAGCCCATTCCTTGATAAGATTCAAGAACAGATTCAAATTCATTCTTTCTTAAAAGTCCGTTATCAACGAAAATACAATGTAAATTTGAACCGATTGCTTTGTGCAAAAGAACAGCTGCAACAGAAGAATCAACCCCACCGGACAATCCTAAGATCACTTTATCTGTTCCGATTTTATCTTGAAGTTTCTTTACTGTTTCATCAACAAATGAATCTGGTGTCCAATCTTGAGTGCATCCACAAACGCCAACAAGGAAATTCTTTAATAACATTGCTCCTTCTGTCGAATGATATACTTCCGGGTGAAATTGAATTCCAAAGGTTTGTTCTCCTTCAACTTCAAATCCAGCGAACTCAACATCAGTTGTACTTGCTATTGTTTTAAAACTCGAAGGCATTTCCTTTATCGTATCGCCATGAGACATCCAAACTTGTGAATTAGCTGTCATTCCTTTTGTCAATACATTACTCGAATCAACATAAGTTAAATTCGCTCTTCCATATTCTCTCGTTGACGACGGAGCTACTTCTCCTCCAAAATTATGGGCCAAATATTGCGCCCCAAAACAAACCCCCAACAAAGGAAGCTTTCCTTTAATTTCAGACAAATCTGGTTTCGGAGATGCCTCATCTCTAACCGAAAACGGGCTTCCAGAAAGGACAACACCTTTATAATTTCCAGTTATTTCTGGACACTTGTTCCAAGGATGAATTTCACAGTAAATATTGAGCTCGCGAACTCTTCTGGCAATCAACTGGGTATATTGAGAACCGAAATCTAGGATTAAAATCTTTTCATGCATGGCGCAAAGATAATGTGAATACTTCTATTTGCTTTATATTGTTTATCGTTTTTTGTCAACATTTTTAATAGACAATTTGTCAGAAAAGAACAAGTTGGAATAATTTATGACGAAACCATTCAAAATAGAACACAAACGCTACTAGAAGGAGTGGGAAATTGTTATTTTTACGACTTCGATTTTTAATTATTATATGGCTTCAAATTTATTAAAGAAACTTTTCGGTGATAAGTCCGTTAAGGACAGAAAGGCTTACCAGCCATCAATCGATCAAGCGAATGCTGCTTTCGCTAAACTGCAAGGTTTATCTGACGATGAACTGCGTGCAAAAACAGCCGCCTTTAAAGAAGTAATTTCACATGCAACTGCAAATTTAGAGAACGAGTTAGAAGCTTTGAACAAAAAAGCAGCTGATTTATCAACTCCAATACACGAGAAAGAAGAGCTATTTGAGAGCATCGATAAGATGACTGGGAAAATAGATGCTAAAATCGAAGAAGTTCTTGAAACTATTCGTCCTGAGGCTTTTGCGGTTGTTAAAGAAACTGCTCGTCGTTGGAATGAGAACGGTCAATTGGAAGTTACAGCACTCGATTTTGATATTGAATTGGCATCTAAAAAGGATGGAATTACAATTGAAAACGGTAAAGCGATTTGGCACAATGAATGGACTGCTGCTGGCGCTCCTGTTTCTTGGAACATGGTTCACTACGATGTTCAATTAATGGGTGGTGGAGTTCTTCACAAAGGAAACATCGCTGAGATGATGACTGGTGAGGGAAAAACATTGGTAGCAACGCTTCCTGTATACTTAAACGCATTGTCTGGTAAAGGTGTTCACATTGTAACCGTGAATGATTACTTGGCAAAACGCGATTCTGAGTGGATGGGACCAATGTATCAGTTCCACGGACTTACAGTTGACTGTATCGATAAGCACCAACCGAATTCAGCAGAAAGAAAGCAAGCCTATTTATCAGATGTAATATTTGGAACGAACAATGAGTTTGGTTTTGATTACCTCCGTGACAATATGGCAGGTAGTCCAGACGATCTTGTTCAACAAAAACACCATTATGCAATTATTGATGAGGTCGATTCAGTTCTGATTGATGATGCGAGAACACCATTGATTATTTCTGGTCCTACTCCACGAGGTGACGAGCATGAATTTTATCAGTTAAAGCCACGCATTGAAAACATTGTTGCCGTACAGCGGAAATTCGTTACTCAGTGTTTGGTTGAAGCAAAGAAACAACTGGTTGTTCTTAACGGTGAAGTTCCTGAAGGACAAGATCCAAAGGTGATGCTCGAAGAAGGTGGAAAAGCCTTATTGAGAGCGCATAGAGGTTTCCCAAGAAACAAAGCACTAATCAAATACTTATCTGAACCTGGAATTAAGGCACATTTGCAGAAGACTGAAAACTTCTACATGCAAGAGCAAGGTAAGCACATGAAAAAGATTGATGTCGAATTGTACTTCGTTATCGAGGAAAAAAACAACACCATTGAACTTACGGGTAAAGGAATTGATTTGATCTCAGGAAGCGATGATCGTGACTTTTTCATTATGCCAGATATCGGTTTGGAAATTGCCAAACTAGAAGCTGAAGGAATGACGCCAGATGCTTTCTTGGAAAAGAAAGACATCCTTATTAGAGATTATAGTGTTAAGTCAGAAAGAATTCACTCGATTAACCAATTATTGAAAGCATACGCTCTTTTCGAAAAAGAAGTAGAATATGTAATCATGGACGGAAAAGTAAAGATCGTTGATGAATCTACTGGACGTATAATGGAAGGTCGTCGTTACTCTGATGGATTGCACCAAGCGATCGAGGCGAAGGAAGATGTAACAGTTGAAGCTGCAACACAAACTTATGCAACGATTACTTTACAGAACTACTTTAGAATGTACCACAAGCTTTCTGGGATGACTGGTACGGCGGAAACAGAGGCGAAAGAATTCTGGGACATTTATGAATTAGAGGTTATTGTTATTCCAACAAATCGACCGATTCAAAGAAAAGATGATAATGATTTCGTTTTCAAAACGGCTAGAGAGAAATTCACTGCAGTTATTGAAGAAATAGAAAAATTAGTTGAAGCGAAACGTCCTGTACTTGTTGGTACAACGACTGTAGATATTTCGGAACTTCTTGGTCGAATGTTAAAGATGAAAGGCATTCCTCATGAAGTATTGAACGCGAAACAACACCAACGAGAGGCTGAGATTGTAGCTGGAGCAGGTAAAGCTGGAGCCGTTACAATTGCCACAAACATGGCCGGTCGTGGTACAGATATTAAATTGGGAGAAGGTGTAATTGAAGCTGGTGGACTTGCCATTATTGGTACGGAACGTCATGATTCTAGACGTGTCGATAGACAATTAAGAGGTCGTGCTGGTCGTCAAGGTGATCCAGGATCTTCTCAATTCTTCGTTTCTCTTGAAGATGGTTTGATGCGTAAGTTTGGTTCGGAAAGAATCGCGAAGCTTATGGATAGAATGGGACTTAAGGAAGGTGAGGTTATTACCCACAGTATGGTTTCTAAGTCAATCGAAAGAGCGCAGAAAAAAGTTGAGGAAAACAACTTCGGTAGTCGTAAGAGATTGCTTGAGTACGATGATGTTATGAACGCTCAACGTAAGGCGGTTTACAGAAAACGTAAAAACGCATTGTTCGGAGAACGTTTGGATATCGATGTTGACAACATGTTGTACGATGTAAGTGAATCAATTGTTGTTTCGCACACCAAAACACAATACAATGAGTTCGAATTAGAATTACTTCGTGTGGTTGGAATTTCATCTCCAGTTACGCCTGAAGAATTTGAAAGCGAAGACGATAACGTTATTACCAATAAGGTTTATGAAGGATTAAGAAAATCTTACGATAGAAAAAATGCAAAGATCGCTGAAAAGGCAATGCCTCAAATCAAGCATGTTCACGAGACGATGTCGGATCAATACCAAAACATTGTTTTCCCATTAACAGACGGCAAAAAAGAAGTTCAATTGGTAATTAACTTGAAAGATGCTTACAATTCTGAAGGGGCAATTATTTCGAACAAGTTTGAGAAAAATATTATCTTGGATAGAATCGATAATGAATGGAAAGAGCATTTACGTGAAATGGATGACTTGCGCTCTGCAGTGCACAACGCGCAATACGAGCAAAAAGACCCATTATTGGTTTATAAACTGGAATCTTTTGAGTTGTTTAAAGGAATGTTAGCACGATTGAACATTGAAACAATTGAGCTTTTAACAAAATTGGATATTCCAGTATCAACTGATATTAAAAGCACAAATAAAGAGATCACATCACAAAGTAATTACGGAAATTCTGCAACATCAAACAATCAAGAAGAAGCATCTTCTGGAAGAGAGGGTTATGATGAGGCGATTCGTAGTTCTGGCGGAAACAGACCTCCTGTAAAACAAACACCGGTTTCGGTTGAAAAGAAAATAGGAAGAAACGATACCTGTCCTTGTGGAAGCGGAAAAAAATTCAAGCAGTGTCACGGTAAGTAAATAACTAACTTGGCTTCGCTCGATTAGCGGCATAAGCGATTAATTTATTGAAGCCTGTTTCGCCCTGATAGCTATATGGAGATTCAGGCTTTTTTATGCCTGAAATAAAGTATCTTTGAACTGTGCTAAACGCAAATAAAATATCAATTATTGGTTCGGGAAATGTGGGACATCATTTGGCAAAAGAGTTGTCGAAAGTTGGTATTGAAATAACACATGTCTCGGGTCACAACGCGCAATCTGATTTGGAATTGGCCAACGAGATTGGCGCAGGCGTTTGCACGATTGAAAATTTACCGAAAGACCAACTCGCAATTGTTTGTGTAAGAGACGAAGCGATCAGTAAAGTTCTGAATGAGTTGGATGAATCAATACCAGCGGCTTATACTTCTGGATCGATTCAAATCAACAATTTACCGAAACGAAAATACCTTGGTGTTTTTTATCCGTTACAAACTTTTACTAAAGACAGCGAAGTAAAAATTTCCGAAGTCCCATTTTTCATCGAAGCAACGAATACTGACTTTAGTAACCGTCTTATGAAATTGGCCTTGACCATAAGTGACAATGTAAATTTGGCCTCATCGACAGAGCGGAAAAATATGCATGTTGCGGCGGTAATGGTAAACAATTTTACAAATCATATTTTACACCAGGCAAAAACCTACTCGGACGATCACAATATTGATTTTAAGCATTTCTTGCCGCTTTTATGCGAAACTGTTAATAAATTGAAGAGCGATACTCCTTTTAATGCCCAAACTGGACCTGCAAGAAGAGGCGACCAAGAAACAATTGAAGACCACCTGAGTTCATTGGAAGGGCAGAGCCAGGAAATTTACAAACTTATTACAGAAAGTATTAAAAACACATATCCAAAGAATGACAAGCTATAAAGAAAAATTAAATCCAGTAACAACTTTCATTTTTGACGTTGATGGTGTTTTGACAGACGGAAGCGTAATTATGTATAAGGATGAGGTGGTTCGAACCTTAAATTCCAGAGATGGATATGCGCTTCAATTTGCTTCGAAGATGGGATACCGCATTTTTATTATTACAGGCGGAAATTCTGAGGCAATCGAAAAAAGACTAGAAACTCTTGGTGTGACTGAAGTCTGCATGCGAGCACACAACAAAGTCGATGTTTACGACACTCTTAAGGAAAAATACGGCTTCGAAGATGAAGAAGTACTTTACATGGGGGATGACATTCCTGATTATCAAGTTTTGCAAATTGTTGGCGTATCGACATGTCCTCAAGATGCGGCTGTTGAATTAAAAGCTATCTGTGATTACCAATCTCCATATAATGGAGGCCGACATTGTGTACGTGATGTAATTGAACAAACCATGCGTGTTCAAGGCAAATGGTTTAGCGAGAAAGCTTTTGAGTGGTAGACTACTGAATCACCAATCTATAAGAGCCAACAGGTGCTCCTCCTTCATTAAAAATCAATGTATAAATTCCAGATGCCAAATCTGAGACATCGATTGAATTGGTTCCAACTACTGAAACCGTTCTTACAATTTGTCCCATGTTATTTGAAATCATTATTTCATACGAATCTTGAGGAAGAGACTTCACGGTAAATGACGTTGAAGCAGGATTGGGAAAAACTTCCAAACTCTCAATCATTTGAATGGATTCCACAGCTACCAAATGAGAATAAAAAGTAACCCCTAATGTTGTTGGATAAACTTCATTGGGTCCAATTTTCAGAAGAAAAATAGAACCTCCTCCCTCACCTATTCCTTCGCGATAACCCACAGCCGCAGCTCCACCATCACTTGCTGGAATAATCTCTCCACAAGCGTCGGGTTGTACTTCTGCAATTTGGGCAACTTGTCCTTGCCAAATTAAGGTAGATCCATACTTCGTAATCAACACATCCGGACCGGGTTCATAAGCATTGACATGATCTGCATTCGAGAAACTTACATACCGACTGGTTCCGTCTCCATAAGTAGAGATTTGTTCACCAATAGTGTTTCCCGCAAAAAACTCGGAATAGTAACCTATAGCTGCAGTTGCAGTTGGCGATACTTTGAATAAAAACAAAGCTATTTCCTTCATGGAACTTGGGTCATCTTGTTGAAATCCAACTCCAGAAAGCGTGTCATTCGACAAAGTAAAGTCATTTAGCTCCCAACTTCCTGCTCCGTTCACAAGCGTATCTAAGTCTATAATTGTTCCATCGTCTTTTAAATAGATCAACATCACTTTAGTTCTCAGTGAATCTTGAACCCACTTATTCCCTCCAATAACGAACAACGAATCATTATAACGTTCAATACAAGTGGCTCTATCTGGGCCAATATCACCAAACGTTTTTGTCCAAAGAGTATCTCCATTTTTATCTGTTCGAACGATGTAGATATCCCTACCCGTTACAAGGTTCGAATTCGTTTCCCCAACCATAATTACTCCAGTATCTCTAGTTAGAGCGGCATCATTCACCTTTTCCCATCCATCAGCACCATAAGTTTTTTCCCATTCCTTCTCACCGCTCTCGTCTGTCTTAACGAGATAATAATCAAACCCTCCATTCCCAATCGAATTGGTGTAGCCCGCAAGGAAGAATCCAAAGTTTTCTTGATACATTACCCGTCGGGCAGATTCTGATTCAAAACCACCATATTGATGGGACGAAATAAAATTCCCAAGACTATCAACGTGCATCATGAATGCTTGTGAAGGACCACTATTAAAACTACTTGAATGTCCACACAATACGTAACTGCTGTCCGCCATTTGCAAAATACCTTGACCAGCATCATAGCCGCTATTCGAATAATGTTTTATATAATTAATTTGTCCAAACATTGAGAATGGCAAAATCAATACTATTGCGATTTTGATTAAATTGTGCATTGTAGTTTCAGATATAATGATTGACCATTTCCTTTTTTACTGACAATTCCAATGAAATTATCAGTACCTATGCCCATTTTGAATTTGTCAAAAGAAAGATTACTGTAAAGTCCAGCTCTAAGCCCTGCAAACCCACCATAAGACACACTAGCTCCGACATTCAACCAATCCAATGGTTTGTAATTTACTCCAGCAAAAATATACGGGCTGTAAATCAAAGACGGGTAAACACGCACGCCAAAAAACGATTGCAATTTATATTCGCTATTGTTATCAATCATTTTCCCTACTTGAAGGTAACCCGGTAACATAAAAACAGGATTGACATCTATGGAATGAATTCCCAGAGTATCCAACAGATTAATGCTGTCAGCAAGAATGGCGTTGTCACCAATTATCTGTTCAAATTTGAATCCACTGTAATTGAACGTTGTGTCAAAACTATAACGCTTCTGACTTTCATGCATGTAGCCGAATCCAATATTCTTTGCCATGAACTGAATCTTAGCATCACGTTTCTTATACCACGCTACCGTTAGTCTAAAATCAACGTCAAATCCAAAACCAATTCCTTGACTGAATTTATTGTTTTGCCCCATTTCAACCTCACCATCCATTAAAAGGTCTACATTCATGCCATCAGCGGATTGTGCTATTTCCAGGTCTCGGAAATCTGCACTAACTCGATTGCTGATATTGTAAATATTTAAGATCACACTCGATTTTGATTTCGCATCAACCAATCCAAAACCAATTTTTTGAAACGAGACCAGGCTTAAATCGGATCCAGACATATTCATGGTATCGTCAACATAACCCTCGTTCCCATAAAAGGCCAAACCGTATAAATCCTTCGAGTACAATGCCCCTCCAAATGTGTAATAGCCGCCTTGGAATTGCATCCCCCAATTTTTATTCTTGAATATCTTTGTTCTGAAATTTCTATATATCAACTCACCACTCAAGTCAACTCCTACTCTATTGATGGCTCCATGTTTATCGAATGAGGCATCTTTCATTTGATCATCAATAATCCCTCCTCTGACAAACTTAGATGTGATTCCGTTTTCAATTCCTGATGCGCTATAATCACCAGTACCATTCAAAATAATCTGATGGTTGTATTCAATAGAATCGTATGAATTGGCCTGCATCTGAGACCAAGAACTACTTGCGAACATTACCGTCGCAAAAACTGTAGTTAAATACACTTTTATCATTTTTAAAATCTATTTTCAGATTTGAATTTCGTTTTAAGCTTAACACTTACGAAAGCTCCAACTGGAATAATCATTTGTTCATTTACCATCGTCATTGGATCCATCGAATTGAAGTGGGATTTAACCAACACAAACTTTACATCGTTGAGACCTGAAACCACATCTTTAGAAAGAACAAAATGGACTTCTGATTCAGCGACATTCAAATTATGATTGACATCAAAACTTCCGAATTGAGCTGCTTGGATTTTTTCTGACCCATTCACAGTATGTAATAAGTTCCCGTTAGCATCGAGAAGCATAATACTCACATCCGCCGAGAACGGAAATGCGTTACTAGTGTTTAAAATAAGCTCACCTGAAAGAATTCGAGTCTTCTCAGGATCTTGAACTAAGTCTACTTCAAAAGTATCTTTCAAGATTAAGTTATTCAATCCAATTGCCAATGGCATCTGTGCTCGTAACTTAACATTTAAAGCACTCTGAGGATAAATTTCATCCCAAGATCCTGATGTGTTGCCCCAGGGATTCAATTTAATACTGTAATCCACAGTATGCGTCGCTCCAAGGTTTTCCAAGTAGTTTTCAATGTTACTATTGGCAGATGTAAAATTAAGAGAGTTCAATGAAGGTGTTAAAGTATTCCATGTCCCTGTTGCCGGGTCAATATTAAACGCATTTCCTATTCCGCCTCCAGTTAGACTAACAATATTTCCCAATGCATTTTTATTAGACACAGAATTCAATATCCCTTCAGCACCGACTTTTACTCCGTTCTCAATATCGAACGATAAAGACAATGTTGATAAATCAATGGCTCCACTTTCATAAATATCTAGAGCGGAAAGGTCAACATCAACGATATCTGATATCAATCGACTTCCGAAGTAACCTCTGGCATAACTGACTTTAACATCACTAAAAGTGGCTTTAATAACCACTGTATGTTCATTTCCGAAATTCGTACTCACACCATCTGGATCGGCAATTACATCAACATCTGAGACAAAAGTATTGTAGTCTGTTCCTGATTGTCCTGTTAAGTCAATTGTATATCCAGTCAAATCAATTATTTGCTCGGAAAATCCAGGAGAAGCAACACTTCCAGTAAGAATAGGATATGTTTCATTAAAAGGAATGCCCTCCTTTGTGAATCCTGGTAAATCTAATATTAGGTTTGCATTCAACCCTAGTGGATTTTCTATTTTCACCTTTATCTGCCCCGCCTGTAGTATGATTTTTTTCAATTGAACATCTTCCAATAGAAGAACGTGCTCGTCAGTTGTAATAACACCCGGAGGAAAAATACTGCTTCCAGGAGAAATTGACCAATTATCAATACTTCCATTAGTAAATTGCTCATTAATGGTTGTATCTGGAATGTTAACAATCTCATTGAGATTCAGATCAAATAAGGTTCGGGTCAGGCTCAACTCATAGAATCCTGAATTCTCAGTCAATGTTGAATCATTAACTAGGTTCGTCAAGGTTAAGGTATCATTAATAATAGGCACGCTCCAGTCGGATTCCCATACCGTTTGCTCTTTTTTACAGGAAGTAACAAGGGTAATTAGTAGCAGTATAAATAGTGAATATTTCATTATCTCTAGACGTATTTAGTTCCTATTAGGTTGGTCTTTATGCTTTTTCTAAAATAGTCGCGTAACCTTGACCTACGCCTATACACATGGTAACAAGTGCATATCGCTTATTCGATTTCTGCAATTCAAGAGCCGCACTATGAAGAATTCTAGCTCCGGTCATCCCTAATGGATGTCCCAAAGCGATCGCTCCACCATTTGGATTTATTCTTGGATCATTGTCTTCCAGGTTTAATTTTCTTGTACATGCTAAAACTTGTGCTGCAAAGGCCTCATTCAATTCCAAAACATCCATTTGGTCTAGCGTCAAACCTGTTCTTTCCAAAACTTTTTGTGAAGCATATACAGGTCCTATCCCCATTATTCGAGGCTCAACGCCTGCAACTGCAGCTCCAACAATTCTAGCCAATGGCTTCATCCCATGTTTATTTACAGCATCTTCAGAAGCAATCAATAAAGCTGCTGCTCCATCATTTAATCCTGATGCATTTCCAGCAGTTACTGAACCGTCTTTTCTAAATGCAGGTCGAAGACCGCTCAATGTTTCCATTGTTGTATTTGAACGTATAAATTCATCTGTATCAAAAATGATTGAATCTTTTTTTCTTTGGGGAATTGAAACGGCCATAATCTCTTCTGCAAATCGACCAGATTTAATCGCAGCTGTCGCTTTTTGTTGCGACCACATTGAAAACTGATCTTGTGACTCACGGTCAATCCCATATTTTTCAACAAGATTTTCTGCCGTTACACCCATTCCATCTGTTCCATAAAGCTCTTCCATTTTAGGGTTTACAAACCTCCATCCAAAAGAAGAATCATGCATTTGAGCATCTCTTCCAAATGGTTTTGAAACTTTAGAAATAACCCATGGACCACGCGTCATGTTTTCAACGCCGCCTGAAATATAGATATCTCCGGCTCCATCTTTTATTGCTCTTGAAGCGTTAATTGTAGATGACATTCCAGAAGCACAAAGACGATTCACAGTCTCTCCTCCCACCTGCCATGGCAATCCGGCAAGTAAACCACACATTCTGGCAACATTTCTGTTGTCCTCTCCAGCTTGATTTGCACAACCAAAAATCACGTCTTCGATCAACATTGGGTCAATGTTAGAGTTTCTATTCATTAACTCCTTAATCACAAGAGCTCCTAAATCATCGGTTCTTATCGGACCCAATGTTCCTCCAAAATTTCCAATTGGAGTTCTAATTCCATCTACTATAAACACTTCCTTTGACATTTTCTTTATTTAAGACATTAAAGATACTAATTCTTCTAGTTGTTAATAACTTCTTCCCGTTCTTCGGCACAAAGTTTGTATTTTGAATTTGCTAATTATAAAACTCTTTCAGCGTGATGCAACCAAAAACGATGATTACCTTACTTTGTTTGGTAGTCAGTTCCTATGCTTTTTCCCAACCAGAGGATTTAACTCCCGAGGAACAAGCTTACAAAGATTCAATTACCGCACTGAACTTAGAAAACGAGACAGTCGCCAATAGCCAAGAAGCCTACAACAAAGGAATTGAGTATTTCGGTGCTAAAAAGTTTGAAGCTGCTATTACCGAGTTCAGAAAATCAATTGAATTCGATCCTAACTTTACCGCTGCCTACTACAACAAAGGTGTGGCCGAAAATGAATCGGAAAAATTTGCCGACGGTGTAAAAACACTTACGAAATTGCTTGAATTAAAATCAGGATATTCCAAGGCATTCTTCCAAAGAGGTCGCTCTTATCAGGGATTGAATGATTATTTGAAAGCGGAAACGGATTATGAAAAATCAATAGCATTGGATGCAACCAATCCGAAAGCCTATTACAACTATGCGACGCTTCGGTTTCTACAACAAGATTATGATGCTGCTGTAAAATTCTTTACAAAAAGTATTGACTTAGATGGTGGAAGTGCAAATGCATTAAACGACAGAGGATCATCCTATCGAATGAAGAGGAACTATACAAAGGCACTTGTTGATTATCAGGCAGCTATTCGGAAGAACCCAAACATGGCGTTCGTATTGAACAATATGGGAACAACTCAATCTAAATTGAAAAAATACGATGATGCCTTGGCTTCTTTTAGTAGAGCAATTTCAATTGACGCGAATTTTCATTTGGCCTACAACAACAGGGGCGTAGTTCAAATGAATCAGAACAGATTGAGTGAAGCGATCAAAGATTTCGAAAAAGCACTAATTGTAAAATCCGATTATTCTCCAGCAGCAGCGAACTTAAGCGGAATCTACTTTAAGAAAGAAGACTACAAAAAAGCACTTGAGATGGCAAACGAAGCGATTAAGATGGATCAAGAAAATGCTGCGGCCTATGCTAACCGTGGAATGGCCAAAGAGATGCTTAGAGATATGAATGGTGCTTGTGAAGATTGGTTAAAAGCTAAAGAGCTTGGATCTGAAATGGGTAAAATTTATTACGCTGGAAACTGCGGAAACTAAAACTTAGATTATCATGTTCAAAAATATATTAACTGTCGTTTTCGTTTTTCTTGCCTATATCGTAGGTGCCCAGAACATAGAATTTAAAGCTGCGAATTTCAAAGACGATAAAGATGGCCTTAAAACAGCCAACGAAGCAATCAAGTCAGGTGATGAATTTTTAGAGCTTGGAAATGAAGCTTTTTTTGCTGTAAGAGGACCGGGACACAATTACGAATTGGCGCTCATCAATTATGAAATCGCACAAAAATTCAACCCGGACAATGCATTATTAAATTTCAAAATCGGTGTTTGTCACGCGAACTCTCCTTACAGCAACAAATCTATTACATACTTAAACAAAGCGCACAATTTAGATCCTGAATGCGATGAATTCATGCTTTATTATTATGGTGTTGCTTTGCAATTGGAGGGCAAATTTACTGAGGCGATAACAGCATACAACGGATTCAACGAGGCGTATAAAAAAGCAGATGATTTTTCTAAATTCGTTGCAAAACGAAAAAAAGAATGTGCTGCTGCGCAAGCTGGGATTGCATCACCGATCCGAGCTTGGGTTGATAATATTAAAGAACTTAACACTGAGTACAATGACTTTGGGCCAGCCGTAACAACAGACGGAAGCGAGATCATTTACACTTCTGACCGTCCAAACGGGCATGCAAAAAGTGAATCAGGAACGTATGACAAAGATATTTATTCTTCTACTGTTTCCTTAGGCAAATGGAGTGCTCCTCAACCATTAAAAGGTGGAGTGAATACTGAGGCGGATGAGATTTCAAACAACTTGAGTTATGACGGGACAAAAATGCTTTTGCACCGATACAACGATGGAAACATGGATATCTTTGAAAGTAAATTGAAAGGCGCTGCATGGGGGTCACCTGAAATTCTGCCACACGCAATTTCTTCGCCTCGTACGAACGATGTATATGGTGCATACAGTGCCGATGGATGGAGTATTTATTTTGGCCGAGACAACGCATCGCGTTCAAATGGATTTGAAATAATGTACAGTTCGATGCAGAGTAAAATCACAAAGAACTACATGGCTGCAACAATGATATCTTCTGTAAATAGTAAATTCAATGAAGGACCCATCTATGTTGCAATCGACGGTGAAACGATGTACATCGCATCACAAGGAAAAGGGTCTTATGGAGGTTATGATATTTTTGTTTCAAGAGGAAGCAAAGGATCTTGGTCAGAACCGGTAAACATGGGATACCCAATCAACACGCCTTATGATGATTTCTTCTTTTCAGCGACGGCAAATGGAAAATACGCCTATATCGCCTCAAATAGAGAAGGCGGATCAGGTGGATATGATATATACAAAGTAACTTTCTTTGGACCACCAAAAACTCCAGCGATGGAAACAGAGGATTACTTATTGGCATCTATCGTAAACCCAATTAAGGACAACGCAATTGAAACAACGGTTGAAGTTAAAAAGAAATCATTTACTGTTTTTAAAGGTAAAACGATTGATGCAATGACGAAGGCTCCGGTTGAATCTGAAATCGAGATTACTGACAACGCTACAGGAAATTTAATCGAAACTTTTACGACAAACAGCGCAACGGGCAAGTTCATTATCACGCTAGCATCAGGTAAGAATTACGGAATTGCCGTTAAGGCAGAAGGGTATTTATTTCACTCTGAGAACTTCGATATTCCAGCAGGAAGTGGAGACAACCTTGTTAACAAGGTTATTGAATTGAAAAACATCGCTGTTGGAAGTAAGATTGCACTGCGCAATATCTTCTTTGATACCGGAAAATCGACTTTGAGAAGCACTTCAAACAGAGAGTTGGATCGATTGGTTAAACTTTTGAAAGATGTTCCTATTTTGAAAATTGAAATTTCAGGACACACAGATAATACTGGCTCTGCCAGGTTAAATGAATCTCTTTCTCAAGATAGAGCGCAAGCGGTTGTAAATTATCTTAAGTTAATGGGAATTGACACTGGACGTTTAACAGCGGAGGGATATGGCTCAAGCTTGCCGATTGCAACAAATGGCACTTCGACGGGAAGACAAGAGAATAGAAGAACTGAATTCGAGATTAAATCGAATTAGAATTTTGAATTTGAGTTTGAGTTTATAAACTTCCGTTTTAGCTTGGCTGAAACGGAAGTTTTTTTTTGTTTTTTATGTAACCATGGAGGAGTAATTGCATTACTTAGTTGTGCATTATATTAACGTAAAATTTCGCTTATGCTTTCGCTAAACCACAACCCGCAAGAACGAATTGCTCTTTAGGCTAAAAACGAAAAAATAAAATATACCATTGTCACTGCCTAAAGGCCGCTTGCAACTCTGCGATTAAAACTAAAATCTTACTATTTCAAGTTAACGTTTAAATCATAACATTTTAAGTATTTTTAAGCCATGCAAAACGCTTTTAAAACAATAGCTCAAGAAGATATTTCGTATTTCAATTCTATTCTTCCATCAGATGTGTATACTGACGATGATGCATTGAAAACCTACAGTCATGATGAAACCGAAGACATTTCTATTTTACCTTCAGTTGTCTTAAAGCCTAATTCAGGTGAGGAAATCTCATCTATTTTAAAGTATTGCAGCGAAAATTCGATTTGCGTGACACCAAGCGGTGCAAGAACAGGACTTAGTGGAGGATCCATTCCCTCTCATGGAGGCGTTGCTTTGTCTATGGAAAAGTTCAATAAAATATTATCTATTGACGAGAACAATAATCAAGTTACAACGGAACCGGGCGTCATAACGCAAATACTGCAGGAGGCCGTAAAAGAAAAAGGGCTGTTCTACCCTCCCGATCCTGCCAGCAAAGGAAGTTGTTTCATTGGTGGTAATGTTGCAGAAAACTCTGGCGGACCCAAAGCAGTTAAATATGGAGTCACGAACGAATATGTTTTGAACCTTGAAGTTGTTCTTCCAACGGGAGAAATAATTTGGACTGGAGCAAATGTTCTAAAAAATGCCACAGGATACAATCTAACACAACTTTTAATTGGCTCTGAGGGTACATTGGGAATCATTACAAAAATCGTCTTAAAACTCATACCACACCCTACTCACGATTTATTAATGCTCGTTCCGTTTTTTAGTTCGGATGCCGCTTGCAAATCGGTGGCGGCACTATTTAAAAATGGAATTACACCAAGTGGAATAGAATTTATGGAGCGCGATGCTTTGATTTGGACGCGCGACTTTCTTAATGACAATTCAATTGAAATAAAAGATACGCACGCTGCTCATTTGTTAATCGAAGTTGATGGATTTGATCCAGAGAAATTAATGGATGAATGCTCCAAGATTGTTGAAGTTTTAGAAGATTTTGAAACAGATGAAATTCTATTTGCTGAATCTCAAGCTCAAAAAGACAAACTGTGGAAGTTGAGAAGATCCGTTGGGGAAGCTGTAAAAGCGAATTCCATTTACAAGGAAGAAGACACAGTTGTGCCGAGATATGAGCTCCCGACGCTGTTAAAACAAGTTAAACGCATTGGAAAGAAATACGGGTTCAAATCTGTTTGCTATGGGCACGCAGGTGATGGTAATCTCCACATCAACATAATTAAAGGTGATCTGAGCGATGATCAATGGAACAATCAATTGCCAATTGCAATTCGAGAGCTTTTCGAAGAAGTGGTTAATTTGGGAGGAACACTTTCTGGCGAACACGGAATTGGCCTGGTGCAAAAGCAATATATGGACATTCCATTCAGCGAAAAATCGCTTGACTTAATGCGTTCAATTAAAACGGTATTCGATCCAAAAGGAATTCTGAATCCAGGGAAAATATTTTAATTCTGAAGAAAGTCCAAATCTCCTGCCTTCATTTTATGATACCCTCGACCTAAATAGGCAAGCATTATTCGCATGGAATCGAACGCTTCTTCTGTTTCTGAACTAATCTCCTTTTTCTGGAGTTTCAAAAGCAATTTCATGTACATCCCATGGAAAGCAATCTCTACATGGTTTTTTTCCTTCAGGTCAGATTTTGCCTTTAACTCATCAATGTTTTTTGCTGCAACATCGAACAAGGCGATGTACTTCTCGTCTTTGGTCATATTTAACAAGGTATTGTGCAAATAAGAAAGCTCAATCATAATTTCTTGAGTATCCATCAAATGGCCTGTTTTCTCGATTTTCTGAGATTTCATTTGTTGAATCAAAGATGTATACCAAGCACTGTATTGATTCATAAAAGATGAATCTGGCAATTGAGGTTCAACGTAATTCGCTAGAATGGCATCTAAATCAAATTTAAAAGCGCGAATGATATCTTCAACTTGGTACATGTATAAAATGTACTCGGCGATGTTTTCATTCTTCTTTTGTTGGGCTATAAGCATTTACGAAACTATTTACTTGAAATTAATTTCTCTTGCGCTTGATTCATATAAGCTATGAACTCCGCTGTAACATCCATTGTAGGGTGAACATATCCGAATTGACCACCAGTACCTCTTTTAATAAGGATATCGATATTATTCGCTTCGCAGTACTCAGTTGAAAATTGATTGATCTTTTTCATAAGCGCATCCATTTCCTTCGCTAATTTTTGTTGAATCTCCATACCACGCTTTTGTTGGTATTCGGCTAATTGAGCTTGTCTTCTTTGCGCTTCTTGTTGTAAACGAGCCATGTCATTTTCAGTCAATAATCCTTTTTGAGCTTCGCCATCCTTGCGCTGAGCCCAATTTACGTATTCAGTTTCACGGCGCTGAACCTCTCTTTCGAAGGTAAGTTGATCACGTTGAACCAATGAATCTGCCACTCGGTAGGTTGTGAAATGAATTGCCATCGAATCCTGAGAGTAAAAAGCAATCTTCAATTCCCCTGTTTTTCTAGGTTGAACTTTAGCTGTGGTATCCTCCTTAAATTCGTCTTTCTTAATTTCTGCATCTCCTCTACAAGAGGCTAACAATGCTATCAATAATGTACTAATTACTAGGTATTTCATTTTATATTCTTTTTAGTAAATGCAAGTTCCCAATCTGTTCGCATTTCAATAAATCGTTTGATCGTGTTATCGAGCAATTCGGGTGTTATCATATTTTCCACTTCTTCGAGTCCACTGACATCAGTATCTCCGATTTTATAGGTCTGTTCAAATTGGCCCAATTCAATCTTAACAATGTATTTCCCATTGTATTGATGTATTTGAATTTTAAAATGTGCATGTGGTATTTCTTTAATTAGTCTCATATAATTGACAAAAATAACAGAAATCCCTTTTGTATTAAAGAAAAAAGCATCCATATCCGATGAACCGGTATGGATGCTTCACAAAAATTAACTTTTCTATTAAATAGCGAGTGCCAAATCGGCCTCTTTATATTCTATAAAATCAAATGGAACTTTTACCATATAGGCGTAATCTTGACCGACTTCGAACATGTCCTCGTCGGAATCTTTATACCTCCATTCTACTCTTACATTCCTTCCTGAATCAGCAAGTTCGTTCAATTTGTATAAAAGAAAAAGTATTCTTTTAGATGACGAAATATTGAAATACTCCAAATCAATTCGAAAAACTGTATTTTCGATTGGTTCCAACAAATAAGACTCAAACCAATTCAAAACAGGTAACCAAAATTCATCCGGCGCGTCAGGAATACATCTGCCTTTAATCCTCATAATGCCGGTAGTCGAATTAAAATCGATCTGAGGCGTGCGAGCTGTTGCAGTAAATTCAATATTCTCCATGTTTTACCCTATTAATTACACATGAAATTGATAATAATTTATTAATAAATCCAATAAATTCTACCAATAGGTTATTTTCATAGATGAATCAATCAATATATCGAACTAAAATTCAAATGTTATCTGAAAACTACACTTTAATCAACGCCAAGGACCTTTCACTCGACGAGATACTAAATAGGATTGTATACGAATTGACTTGTATTGATAATTAAACCGTCCCAACACTCTCCATCTCAACCGTTTGCAAAAGCATCAACGGCCAGCAAGTACAATTGCTAATAGTGTGTTATCAAGCAAATAATTTTTAGGTTGTATTTCCGAAGTGCGCCTCTCAGGAATTTGAACGTCAGTTTAAAAAAACTACCAAAGGATATCTCTTCTAAATCCAACATTAAAGTTTAATAACAATGCACTCAATCTTGGCCATCCTTCGATAGCAGCCATTTGATTGTTCTCAATAGCTCTTACAACATAAGAGAGTCCCAAATCAAAATAAACCGTACCGACTCTTTCAATAGAATATTTAATCCCCCCATTAAAACCAACCCCAAAACTGATAATAGAAGCTTTACGTCCGTAATCTTGTGGCAACTCATACAATGTTTCATCGTATGGAGCGTATTCCATTTTCACTCTGTTAAACGCTAAAAAAGCGTTTGGCCCACCGTAAGCTGCTAATCCAAAATCATATCCGTTTCCGAGGTAATATTTCGTTCCACCTTCAATAATTGTATAGTTCAATGAAGACAATCCTCCAATATTCTTTATGTATGGTGCTGTTGTGAAATCGTAAGCCGTAATTGCAATTAACGATGAATCTTCATTCCGTTGTTTAAACAAATGTGACAGTTTACCATAAAAAGTTACGGATTCACTGCTCGGATATTCAACTGTAAGGTGCATTCCTCCGTAAGGCTTAGAATTCCCGAATGCATTCAGCATCGTTACACCGGCGCTCACTCCAATTTGAGCCGAAGCGCCGCCTGTCATTAAAACTACGAATACAAGTGTAAATAATTTCATATCTCTTTCCATTTTGGGTTTGACTTCAATACCTCTGCAAAAATCGCGCAACTTTTGACATGAGCACCTGGTAAATAACCTGTACTCATCAAAAACTCGTTAACGATTTCACCGCCTACAAACTTAAACGTCTTTCTAAACAATTTAGTCCATTCTTCTTTTGCTAACGGGTGATTTTCGTTCAACCAATTACTATAGCTACCGAATTTTTGTTTCAACTGCATTATTTGTTGAGCATTATAAATTGCGGCATTCACTTTTAATTTATTTCTAATAATACCAGCATCCGAAAGCAAGCGTTCACGTTGAATGTCATCGTACTGAGCAACTTCTTCAATTGTAAAGTTCGAATAGGCGTTCCTGAAATTTTGCTCTTTGTTAAGTATTGTCTCCCAAGAAAGTCCTGCTTGATTAATCTCCATGATTAACCTTCCGAACAACTCATTATCATTTTCAATAGGAAATCCATAGCACAAATCGTGGTACTTTTTATGAATTTCTTTTGCCTCTTGTTTTTCGCAATACTCGCAGTAACTCATTTCTTAATTCGAACTTTTTACTATGGCTTCCATTCTCAAAATCAAATCTTCGATAGTATCGAATTCACTTAAATCTTGTTGGTTCAAAATTACAGTATTTTGTCGATTATCTCTCATTATTACAACGGGATAATCATAGGATTCGTTGAATTTTTTTTCAAATCCTTTGATATAATAAAAAGACAAGTCGGCATTTGTTGCTTCCTTAAACTTTTTCCAAGCGGATCTTTGGCCTAAGTTATGATATATCAAGGCACATAAATCACATTTATAAGTAGACGGCTTAAAAACTTTATGTGCGTAGTCAATTGCGCCATTAAAAAAATCCTTTTCCGCATTATAAACAAACAATAATTTCATAGTCAACAATATTCTTTGAATTTAGACGATTTAGGACGATCTTTATTACTTATTAAAATAAATTTTAAATTATCTCATGTCTGTATACTCTTTCAATGGTTTTATTCCTGTCGTTAAGGAAAGTAGTTTTATTCATCCGAAAGCGAGCGTGACTGGAAATGTACTCATCGGTGAAAACGTTTATATTGGTCCCGGAGCTGCGATTCGCGGAGATTGGGGACAGATCATTATTGAAGACGGGTGTAATGTTCAAGAAAACTGTACAATCCACATGTTCCCTGGAACGACAGTTACACTCAAAGAAGGCGCCCATGTTGGTCATGGAGCGATTATTCATGGCGGAACGCTTGGAAAAAACTGTTTGATTGGCATGAACAGTGTGATTATGGATGATGTCACAATAGGAGACGAATCGATTGTTGGCGCTTTAAGTTTTGTTGCGGCCAATTCAAGTTTTGAAAAACGTAGCTTAATTGTCGGCAACCCCGCGAAAAAAATAAAGGGCGTTAGCGACACGATGATCTCTTGGAAAACAAAAGGAACGGCATTGTATCAAGCTTTGCCAAAGGAATGTCATGATACGCTTAAAGAATGTGAACCGCTTCGAGAGATTGAAGAAGACAGACCTCAACAGGAAGCGATGTACACGACTTGGAATTCAATAAAGTAATTTAGAACAAAAAACATCAACTATGCTTAAAATCATATCTCTATCAGCTATCGTTTTTTTTATAGCTTCTTGCGCGACAATGAAAAACACAAACAATTCAATTGAAGAAATATATGACGTTTCGTGTGGAATGTGCAATTTCGAAATGACGGGTGAAGATTGCGCTTTGGCGATTAGAATTGAAGGCAAAGAGTATTACATTGAAGGTTCAGCAATTGATGAGCATGGAGACGCGCATGCGGATGATGGTTTGTGCACGGTTGTGCGTAAGGCGAAGGTAAAAGGTGTGATTAAAAAAGGCGTTTTTGTTGCTGAGATGATCGAGTTGATCGAGGAATAGGTGGTTGTGTGTGTAGGGATAAATTATAGGTAATAACCAAAGTGCCTCATGACCGCGAAAAAAAATGTTTCTTATATTATGACTATCAATTGTAGTATTAAGTATGGTAATAGCTATTAAAGTTTATAAGGAAAAACAAAAAAGCAGGAATTGCAATAAACCAATAAATACGATCGAACAACTCGAGACCATTCCATCATAATTCAATCTGTTTTAATTAGGTGATTAAGTATACTCAAATTACCAATCCACAGAGAGTTGAATCCAAGTACAGTAGCAAAAAAACTACTTTTCACTAACTTTTATGTAGTTTCTCAAGCTTCTTCTTTCGAATCTTGAACAGTTTCAGGCACAAACGGCTCAGGTTTCTTTTTAAGCCCTCGCCAAAGGAAAAATATACCCGATAATACAAACGGGATACTTAGCCATTGCCCCGTGTTCAAAGCCCAATCTGAGCGGCCTGGAACTTGTGGGATTTTCGTAAACTCAATTAAGAATCGAGCTCCAAAAAGAAGTATTAGGAAAATCCCAAACATCAGTCCTTGACGCATCCATGCATTTCGCTTCCAATACATAAACATAAGAATTCCGAAAATGAACAAGTATGCTATTGCCTCGTACAATTGAGATGGATGGCGGGTTGGAACCATATCCCAAGGGCATGATGAATCAGGACAATAGTTATGAAGGAATTTAAACCCCCATGAAACGTTTGTTTCGTGTCCAACGATTTCACTGTTCACTAAATTTCCTAAACGAATGAAACACGCAGCGATAGCACCAGGAGCAGCTATTCGATCTAAAATCCAAAGCATCGGTTTTTTTGACACCCATTTGGAAAAAATAAATAAAGATATTATGATTGCAATAACACCACCATGACTGGCAAGTCCGCCTTCCCATACTTTAATGATGTCCCCAGGGTGGTCTAAATAACCGCGACGAACTTGTCCGAAAGCCTCCACATCCCAATAAGGACCATAGAAAAAAACATGTCCCAATCGTGCTCCAACGATTGTAGCGAGCACCATATAAAAAACAAGTTTGTCAAGAATGGCATCTGAAATGTTCTGCTTCTTGAACATTCGTTTGACCACCAAATAACCAATGATTAAACCTGAAACGAAAAGCAATCCATACAAATTTGGAGTACTCCATCCGTCTATTATTTCGGGAGTTACATCCCATTTTATCGCTTGAATCACGTTTAATCTACTTTTTTAGTTGTTTTCAAATATACACTTTTACCCTCTGCTTTTAAAAGGCAATTTTTCAGACCGTCCTTTTTTAAAGATCTTATTACTCACTGTAGTTTGTTGGCGAATTATTTTTTGTTCTTCTTCTGGTAAATGAACGACCTCTTGGCATTCGGGAGTGCAGCAGTTGTCCATTTTCTCATTGCACGATTCACATTGAATAAATAAAAGATGACATGCTTGATTCACACAGTTCGTATGATCATCCGCAGGTTCACCACATTGATGACAAACAGAAATTATATCTTCCGTAATTCGTTCCCCTTTTCGTTCATCGAAAACAAAATTCTTTCCAACAAACTTATTCTCAACGCCTTCGTCCGTGCACTGATTTGCGTAATTAATGATTCCGCCTTCTAATTGATGCACATTATCAAACCCTCGGTGCTTGAACCAAGCCGAAGCCTTTTCACAACGAATGCCTCCAGTACAATACATGACCAAGTTTTTATCTTCGTTTCCTTTTAAATACTCCTCTTCGATAATCGGGAGTGAATCTCTAAATGTGTCAACATCCGGAGTAATCGCGCCCTTGAAATGACCAACCTCAGACTCATAGTGATTTCTAAAATCAATTAGAATGGTTTTAGGATCATCTGTTAAATCATTAAATTCTTTAGCTGATAAATGCTTTCCTTTTTTCGTGACGTCAAACGATTCGTCTTCCAATCCATCTGCTAAAATCTTTTTTCTGACTTTAACTTTCAATTTGATGAAAGGAAATTCAGCCGACTCATCTTCGACCGCGATATTTAGTCTAATTTGATCAAGGAAATCAATTTCGTAAAGTTCTTTTCTGAATTGATCGAGATTCCCAACTGGAACAGACATCTGAGCATTAATCCCTTCTCGTGCGACATAAGTTCTTCCGACTACATCTAAATTTGACCACATCTGAAAAAGGTGATCTCTGAATGATTGAGGATCTTCTATATTGGCATATTGATAAAAAGAAATAGTAACAAACTTTGTACCTTTCTCTCTCAATTGAGCTTCAAGTTCCTCTTTACTTAATTTATTCCACAGTTGCATGCTATGTTTATTTCGTTAAAAAGTTGAACAAAGATACATCAATTTCTAAAAATTCTTCTCAAAATTTGGGCATAAATAGTATATTCGTGAACTTGAAGATTAAAAGAATTATAACACTTTGTACAGGACTTTTTCTGCTAACTGCCTGTCCCGGAACAACTTCTAAATCACCTTTAGAGTTGATCCAAGAAAACAACATGGACTTGCCTCAACCTGCTGGCTTTTACCATAAGGGACTCAACTTCAAAATCTCTAATTTATTTGAGCGGTCTAGTTACAACAACATGGTGATCCAAGACGACGCAGCTGTTCGAGTTATATCTCAATTGTCGCTTTACTTTACTGTAGAATCTTTCACCAAATCTGAGGCCGATGCTTATGCATACTCTTTTGATACAGAAATTGACGGATTAGATGCAGTTCACGATGTTTATTCTGAAAAACGGTTAAACACCCTTGATGAATATACAATATCAATAAAAAAGGCAGTTCCAAAATCTGTCAATTACCCAGGTTATATTCAGGTTATAAGTGGATCTCGATACGAAAATGATCTGCCAGCAACTTATTTTTTAGCCACTATACAAGTAGGGAATAAGTATTACGTCTTTCAACTTATTGGTAAGGAAGACAATATGGGATATTTGCATGACGATTTTATTGAAATCCTTTCTAGTATAGAATAAAAATGTCCGACCATTTCATCATAAGACTGCAGTCTGCTTTGGATAACAAACTCCCTGGCGAAATAGCACATGCGGATTTAATGCCAATAAATCGACCTTTCTCTCAAGAAGCTTTAAAACGCGCAACGAATTATCGAAAATCAGCCGTTGGTCTTGTTTTATATGAAGAAGCCGATTCAATTCGATGTGTTTTAATTCAGCGCCCTCAATACGATGGAAAGCATGGCGGTCAAGTAAGCTTTCCAGGCGGAAAAATGGACTCCTCCGATCCTGATTTAGAATATACGGCCAAGCGCGAGTGCATGGAGGAAATAGCTCTAGAACCAGCGCGAATGAAAACGATCGGTCTGCTGAGTGAAGTGTACATTCCAGTCAGTAAATTCCTTGTTCAACCTTACGTTTTCTATGTTGAATCTTTACCAGAATTAAAGCCAGACGAAAGAGAAGTTGATGAAATATTCAGCTTCGAAATAGAAACATTGTTGGATGATAGTCGCATAAAACATACCAACCTAACATTTCGAAATGGATTCAACCAAAAGAACATTCCCTACTTCGATATCGAAGACAAAGTAGTTTGGGGAGCAACCGCAATGATCCTTTCCGAATTTAAAGCTGTTTTGAAATCATTCTAAAAACGAACTCTTGCAAATCCAAATGCTGTAGAGATACTGTTTGAAGAATCCAAGAAGAACGATAATGCATCTCTTGATGAAATACCAAATTCGTATGTTCCACCGCCAAGAATGAAGTTAACTCCCACGGGAACATTGTGTTTATAAATTCCACCGCCTAAATACCCTGCGCTAATAGCAATCCACTTCGCTGGCTTAAAATCTCCACCAGCAGCAATGACTCCATTTGCCAAACTTCCAGGGTTCTCTTTATTAAAAGGAGTAACAAGATCAATTCCTAAACTCAAAAATTTCCCAAGATCAATACTACCTCCAATTCTGAAGGTTGCTGCATTATTCACTACGTGCTCTTCCTCTCCAACCAATGAGAAAAGCCCTCCATCTTCCAAGAATGGCTCTATTGCGTCAGTAACGTTATAATCACTTATTCCTCCTAATGACATTTTTGCAACCAGTGTATCCATAACCCTATATACGTTTCGGGTGTACTTTACGGAACCAACATTGTTCACAGCAGCGGCAATTTTCAACTTACCAAACAATTTAATACTCGCGGATACATCAACTCCATATCCCGTTCCAACAGGTTTTGGAATGAAACCAGACTCTGTAAAATTGGAAGGATTTATGTTCGAAACTGAACCATAATCAAGATTGTAGCTCGGTGACATTGCTGAATACATTCTTATTCCTTCATTGTCGGATACCATATCATACATGGCCATTGACTGAATAAAACGTCCACCTATTCCACCATAAATCGCGAATGTTGAATCGTTACCAAATAGTTTTTTACCGTATCCAAAGTTGTAATGGCGGTTCCAAGTGAATTGAATTCTTGAACCGTTTGTAATACCACTTAAATTCAAAGGAACAGAGGCTGATCCTTCAATTACATGATCCAAAGAATCTTGTGGAACATTTCCAGAGTTTGAAATCATAGTCGTATCTGTTCCATAAACAACTGTCAATTGATCAAAGTACGACGAAAGCTTTCCTTGAAAAATGAGGTCGCTGGTTTGAGAATTCAGCTTAGAATACCAATTGTAATGTTCCGAAACGCTAAATGCAATCCCACCGAATTTTTTAGTTTGAAAGGAGAAACCCAACCAGTTATGGCTTAAATCAATTGCCATTCCACTTTCAACATAGTCTTGGGCATATTCTTTTTGTTCTGCCCATTGCCCTTCTGTTGGCTCTTCATCTTTCATATCTGTTCGAATTGCCTTATACAACTTCTTTAATCGTTCAGAGGATAAAGAATCTGAATAAAATCCCAAACTAAATTCAGACATTCCTGTTGTAACATTCTTTCCGTAGTCATTTCCCCAACCCAAAGCTGAATTATTGATTCCTAGACTGTGGTAATCATTAACGAATGTTGTAGCGACGCCCCTGCCCACTGAAGGATACGAAATCCCTTGATTTTGAGCATTTAAAAAAACCGTCAAGGCAATAAAAGCAAAGGAAAGTAAGGTAGATTTCATAGTTGGTTGTTATTTAATTCCATTAAATGTAAGGAAAACTCCAAAAACCAGAAAGAGGAAGGAGTTTTCGTGAAACTTCTTCCTCTTTTTGCTAAACCATGCTAAAACTATAAAACTCAAAAAAGCAAGACTCCTCTCACCTTTTTGTTATTCCGAAGTTAAGTCTAAAAATTAGATTGACAATAATTTCCAATTAAAAATTTGTTAATTTTTTAGCCAAGTGATACATCGAGTATCATCATTACGAGGAAACCACCAATAAATCCAAGTACAGCAACATCAGTGAACTTATCTCTTTGAGTTTCAGGAATAACCTCCTCAACTACAACGTAAATCATAGCTCCAGCCGCAAAAGCTAGAGCATATGGTAAAATTGGCTCCATGTAAATAACTGCCATCGCACCAATAACGCCAAAAATAGGTTCAACTATCGCAGACATCTGACCGTACCAAAAACTTTTTCTTCTGCTAACACCTTGTCTTCTCAATGGCATTGCAACGGCGAAACCTTCAGGAAAGTTTTGAATTCCGATTCCGATAGCCAAACTAACTGCAGCTGCCGTGGTAACCCCATCAATGCCCATTCCAGCGGCACCAAAAACAACCCCAACAGCCAATCCTTCAGGAATATTGTGAAGTGTAATTGCTAAGACTAAAAGTGTTGTTTTATGCCATTCCGTTTTAACGCCTTCTTTCTCTTCTTCTCGAAAATTAATATGCAAATGAGGCAATATCTTATCCAATCCAAAAAGGAACAGTGCTCCTACCAAGAAACCAACTGCGGCAGGCATCCACTTCATCGAAGGATACATACTTTCAGACATTTCAATGGACGGTGCTAAAAGTGACCAGAAACTGGCCGCAACCATTACTCCTCCAGTAAAACCAAGCATAGCGTCTAAAACACCTCGATGAAGCGTTTTAAAAAAGAAAACAAGTCCTGCTCCAGCAGCCGTTAAAAACCATGTAAATAATGTAGCATAAAGTGCTGCAAGTACTGGATCAATGGAAGCCAAATAGTCAACCATACTGCCGTACCAACTAGAATAACCAATTACCGGATCCATATTTTTTTTGAATTATCTTTTTAAAATGTTAGACAAATCTAACAAATTCTTCTCAAACATATTACACTCTACTTTTAAGAATTGTGTATCTTTGCGCAAAAATTCAAATAATAAAAAGATGGCAACAAATAGAACTTTTACAATGTTAAAGCCTGATTCAATTGAGAACGGGAATATTGGGAACATCCTTCAAATGATTACAGAAGCTGGATTTTCAATCAAAGCAATGAAGTACACTCAATTATCTGACGCGCAAGCGAAAGAATTTTATGCAGTTCACGCTGAGCGTCCATTTTATGGAGAGCTAGTTGAATACATGACTTCTGGACCTATCGTTGCTGCTATTTTAGAAAAAGACAATGCAGTTGCTGACTTTAGAGAAATGATTGGTGCTACTGATCCTTCTGAAGCAGCTGAAGGAACAATTCGTGCTAAATACGCTGAAAATAAAGGAAGAAATGCAGTTCACGGATCTGATTCTGATGAAAATGCTGAAATCGAAGGGAACTTCCATTTTACTGCTGCTGAAATTTTCTAAGCACAGAAACATATTATACCAAGAGAGCCTCTATCGATGATAGAGGCTTTTTTTGCGCTCTATAAAACGAACAAGTAAATCTGACGGCAATAAGAGATAACTTTTTCATTTCGTTATTTTATTAAATTCAATAATACAAAATACTTGTTTCGTTATGATAATAACCTGATTTTTTTTCAGCAAAATGATTACTTTTGAGTATCAAATTTATTCCATGCACAATTACAACTCAACAGTTGAATCCCGTTTTATAAAATATGCCAAAATAGATACAACAGCAGATCCAAATTCGACGACATTTCCTTCCTCTATGATTCAAAAGGATCTTGGAAAGGTATTACTTCAAGAGTTATTGGATATGGGTGTTGCAGACGCTGAAATGGATGAATGGGGTTACGTTTTTGGAACGATACCAAATAACACGGACAACGCTTCTCTTCCTACAATCTGCTTTTGTTCACACATGGACACGGCGCCAGATGTAACTGGAAAGAATGTTAAACCAATCGTTCATAGAAATTACGATGGTGCTCCGATTACTTTGCCGGACGATACGAATCAAGTAATTACGACTAGACAACATCCTTATTTGACGAAAAAAATCGGAGATGATTTAATTACAGCGAGTGGACTTACGTTGCTTGGTGCTGATGATAAAGCAGGTGTGGCAATAATCATGGATTTTGCAAATCACCTTCTTTCAAATCCTGAAATCAAACATCCCTCTATAAGAATTTTGTTTACGCCAGATGAAGAAGTGGGCCGTGGTGTTGATCATTTAGACATGGATAAATTAAACGCTGACTATGGCTATACTTTAGACGGTGGTGTCTTAGGATCATTGGAAGATGAGAGCTTCTCAGCTGACGGAGTAAAAATTACCGTTACTGGAATTTCTGCACATCCTGGATATGCAAAAGGAAAAATGGTAAACGCGTTGAAAGTTGTTTCTGAATTTGTTGCTTCATTGCCAAAAGATAGTTGGTCACCTGAAACGACTCAAGATCGTGAAGGTTTTGTTCACCCACATACAATTGGAGGTGGACTCGAAGAAGCATTTGTTTCATTTATCGTTAGAGATCATATCACAGCGAAACTTGCTGAATATGAGACACGCCTTGAAGAATTATTGAAAGAAACACTATCGAATTATCCGAAATTGGAATACAAATTCGAGGTGACAGAACAATATAGAAATATGAAAGAGATCATTAAAGATGTTCCTTTCGTTACTGATTATGCTGTTTCAGCAATGGAAAACGCAGGTGTAAAACCTTTACCTACAATCATTAGAGGTGGAACAGACGGTTCTAGATTATCTTTTATGGGATTGCCTTGCCCAAATATATTTACAGGTGAAATGGCCATACACTCTCGTCATGAATTCGTAAGTATCCAAGACATGGAAAAAGGTACAGCAACACTTGTTGAATTAGTTCAAATTTGGTCGAAGCATAGCTAATGGATCATAACGCCCTCATAAAACAAATCGAAGCGAAAAACTTTGAGAAGATCTATTTCTTGCATGGTGAGGAGGCGTACTATATTGATAAAATTACAAATGCAATCATTGCGAATGCGCTGGAAGATCATGAGCGAGATTTCAATCAAAGCATATTATACGGAAAGGACTCCGATGCGGGAAGCTTAATTGCCGAGGCAAAAGGATATCCAATGATGGCCGAACGAAGGTTGGTGATTCTCAGAGAAGCGCAAGATTTTAAGGGATTAGAAGATTTAAAATCCTACTTCGAATCTCCTTCTGACAAAACCATTTTTGTAATCAACCACAAATACAAGAATTACGATTCCAGAAAGAAAGCCATGAAAGCGGCCGCAAAAAATGGAATAGTTTTTAAATCGGAGAAAATAAAAGAATACCGACTCGCGAGTTGGATTGAATCGTATGTGAAATCAAGCGGTTATGGAATTACACCGAAAGCAAGCATGCTCTTAGCCGAATTCTTAGGAAACGATTTAAGTAAAATCACCAACGAGCTCGACAAGCTTCAAATTCTTGTTGAAAAAGGAACGATAATCAATGAAATTCATGTTGAGGAAAACATCGGGATTTCTAAAGATTACAACGTTTTTGAATTGGTGAATGCAATTGGACTTAGAGACGTTTCCAAAGCAAATAAGATTGTCGATTATTTCGTTCACAATCCCAAGGCAGGAAGTATAATCATGGTTGTTTCGAACCTATTCGGTCATTACTCAAAGTTGATGAAAATTCACTTTTTACCCAATAAATCAAAGGAAAATATTTCTGGTGAATTAAGAGTGCACCCTTTCGTCGCAAGTCAACTATTGAACTCGGCTAAGATTTACAACCCGAAGAAAATTGCAGCGAACATTTCGATACTTCACGAATTCGATTTAAAATCAAAAGGAATTGGCAACTCATCGTTCACACATGGGCAGTTAATGAAGGAAATGGTTTTTCGATTAATGCACTGATGCGCTTATTCTACGACTCAAATATCAGTTCTAAAGACACTTCTCATCAATTGAGTGAAGAAGAATCAAAACATATCATTCGTGTTTTGAGAATGAAAATTGGCGATACTGTTGGAATGCTCAACGGCAATGGAAGTCTTTTTGAATGTCAAATTTCAGATGACAATACAAAACGCTGCAAGCTGAAAATCATCGAAGAAAAGATCGAAGATCGACCGAGTTATGATATTCACATCGCGATTGGACCAACAAAACAGATGGATCGGTTGGAATGGTTTGTCGAAAAAGCGACGGAGATCGGTATAACTGAAATCACGTTAATTGAATGCATAAATTCGGAACGAAGTAAAATAAAAATCAATCGACTTGTTAAAAAATGTATTTCTGCGATGAAGCAATCACATCGATTGTTCTTGCCTAAAATAAACGAACTCACGACTTTTAAGGAATTTATTAAAAGACATCCAAGTGGCTTAATAGCGCATTGTTATAATGAGGAACGCTCTAAAATTTCAGATGTTTTCGAACTGAAAAATTGCCCAATAATGATCGGCCCAGAAGGAGATTTCACGAAAGAGGAAATCGAATTGGCTTTACAAAGTGGCTATAAAACAATTACATTGGGTGAAAACAGGTTACGAACCGAAACAGCAGGGTTATATGCTTGTATGAATGCCAAATTAATTACAGAATGAGGTTTGCAAAATCAATAATAACATTAATCGCGTTACTTGCCGTTTTAAACGTTCAAAGTCAAAGCAGTTATCAACTTGCAGTTTTAAAATACGGAGGGGGAGGTGATTATTACGCGAACCCAACAGCACTTCCCAACCTTATCAAATTTTGCAATCAGAATTTAGAAACAAACATTTCGACCGAGACACCTTATGTTGAGGTTGGAAGTCCAGACTTGTTCTTGCACCCGTACTTGCACATGACAGGCCATGGAAATGTTGTTTTTTCTGCGGCAGAAGCGGAGAATTTGAGAACCTATTTGATGTCAGGAGGATTTCTTCACATTGATGACAATTACGGAATGGACGAATTTATCCGTGTGGAAATCCAAAAAGTATTTCCAGAAAATCAATTGGTAGAGCTTCCATTTACGCATGACATCTTTCATCAAAATTATGACTTTAACGGATTGCCTAAAATTCACGAGCACGATGGAAAAAGACCGCAAGCATTTGGGATCATCGTAGACGGAAGATTGGTTTGTCTTTACACGTATGAAACAGATTTGAGTGATGGCTGGGAAAATTCTGAAGTCCACAACGACGAAGAAAACAAACGTATTCAAGCCTTAAAAATGGGCGCCAATATACTGATGTATGCGTTTATGCAGTAGTTAACAATCATTAAAATTTTCAATTTGAAAAAGACAAAACTCATAATAACTATGCTGCTTTTGGTGAGCACATCATTGACTTATTCCCAAAGTCAAGCCGACTCACTAAAAATTATTTGGGAGAATGAATCCTTGGCGGATACGGTTCGTTTTCAGTCCATTATGAAATTCTATGTAAATAACACGAATAGTATCCCTGATAGTTCTTTAAAACTGACCAAATTTCATTACCAATTGGCCAAACAGGTTGGGAATCGAAAAGAAGAAGCTCTAGCGCTAAATGAAAAAGCAATTGTTTTTTATATGCTCGGCTATGATTTAGATAGCATAAATTCTTTGCTTCAAGAAATATTACCTATTTACACTGAATTGAATAATTTCAATGGAATCGCTTCTACAAAGAATAATATTGCCGCGCTCCTTGTAGAAAAGGGAGATTACATATCTGCGATTCATTATTTCACAGAAGCCTTAACCCTATTTCAAGCACAAAAAAACAACTTATTAGTGGCCGATGTTTTAAACAACATTGCGGGTATTTACCAATCCATAGAATTATATGAATTAGCCTTACCAGCCTATAAACAGGCTATGAATATTTATTCTGAGGAAGGTGCGGAAGAAAACTTTGGGTTTCTTTGGTTAAATATGGCTGTCCTTTATACTCAAACTGGACACACTGCAATCGCCAGAGAGCATTTTAAGAAAGCATACCCAATTTTAAAAGCAAAAAACGATTTGTATTACCTTCCAGAATATTTTTATCAATTAGCGCTATTCTATCAGGGCACCGGAAACTTTGATCGTGCCAATATAATGATTGAAAAGGGATTGGAAATCGTCACGAAAACAGGTAATAATAATAATAGAAAAGGAATAATATCTTTTAAACTTCTTAAAGCCAGCTTGATTATAGATTCAGATTTTGAACATGCTTATCGTATAGTGGAAGAATTAAAAGATTTAATCCTTAATGGGACTAATAAATCATATAAATCTGATTTGTTTCAACTCTTTTATAAATGCTACAAAAAACAAGAAAAATACGAACTAGCACTGGAAATGAATGAGCAATATTTGCTTTATGCAGATAGTGTTCTAATAGAGAAAAATAAGACTGCAATTATTAAAGAAGTTTTAAGAGCCGAGCACAATACAAAGGTATTTGAGAATCAAATAGAGGCCAAAAAAAAACAAGCGCAATTAAAATTGAAACAATTGAGACTGGTTTATTCTCTTATTCTGATTGCTGCGATAATTATCCTCATTTTATTTTTCTACTACCGTTTTCGAATCAAGAAAAATCAAATTCAACAAGAATATTTATTGGATGAAATTGCACGTTTGAAATCTGTAGAAACGTCCTCTATTTCATTTACTGGTAATAGCTTTCAGCTAAATCGAACCAGCATTGAAAGCCATATTGATAAAAAGATAAATGAAACGGATTGGAAGGTCCTAAACATACTGCTTGATGATCCTGTAATTACAAATAAAGAAATAGCTGAAAAAGCTTTTATGAGTGTTGATGGAATAGGCTCCTCATTACGAAGAATGTATGAATACTTCGAAATAAAAGAATCTAAGTACAAGAAAATTTCATTATTGTTAGAAGCAATTAAGACATCAAATGCCCCTATTGTAAGCGTTTAAAATTCACTTGTGCGCGTGATAATAGCGATTTCACGGCTAAGCGTGAATATAGAAACGAGCTACTCTGGTATATTTAAAAAAAACTAATGTTATGAAGAAATTTTTATTTACACTAATTGCCGGCTTAGGGCTAATTCAATCAACTCAAGCACAAGTCGGTTGTGATATGATGAACTTAATAGTTAATGTGTCTGATACTGGTTTAGTTAAATTATATCATCCCGGCCACTATTTAACTTGGCCCCAAAATGAAAATATTATTGTTTGGGAGATTACAGATTCTCAAGGTATTATTATTGCTGACGACACATTAATTGATAACAGTGATTTTTTGTTTTATCATAACATTCCTATTAACGACACAATGAATGTTACTGCACTTTTAACAAATGACTCAGCTGGAGTTGCATGTTTGATAGAAGACCAATTATATTGGGAGGTAACAGAAGTTATTCCAGGTGTTTTTACAGGAAGGTGGGAATTTGTTCATGGTAATGTTGGTGCAGACGTAACAAATATAGCAGGTATTGATGATATCAAGCCTGCCACTGCAAGTGTATATCCAAATCCGTCAAGTGATGTAATAAATATAAGCATTGATAAAGGTCAACTTCAGGCAATCGAAATATATAGTTTAACAGGAAATCTTGTTTTTAAAACAAATTTAAATTCAAATAACTTCAAACTGAAAATTGACAACTATGTATCTGGAACATATTTGCTGAGAATTATTGATGAAAAAAATGAGGTCACTAATTCAATTATTATAAAAGACTAACGTTTGCTAACATAGCATACAAACCATGAGAAATTTTCGTTTCGGAAAATCATTTTTGGTTAACAAATCTATTCTGACCTTCGGGAAAATAACCTTGGAAGAGACCGCACGTTCTCAGCCTAGAACCTTTAACAAATATTATGAAAACCTTACTATCATTTTTATTGACCATTGCACTATCTAATCTGGTCATTGGTCAAACAACCGCCGTGCCTGATGTCAATTTTGAGCAAGCATTAATCAATTTAGGATACGACTTCGGAACTCCTGATGGAAGTGTTATTACCGCGAATATTGACACGGTCGCCACACTTAACATTATGAATAATAACATTAGTGATTTAACAGGAATAGAAGATTTCGCAGCATTAAATCACCTAAATTGTTATGGGAATTTACTTACAAGCATAAACGTTACCCAAAATAGCGCTTTAAATATATTGCGGTGTACATATAATCAGCTGACCAGCTTAAATGTTACTCAAAATGTTGACTTAACTGAATTATCGTGTGCCGCTAATCAATTAACAAATTTAGATGTAACTCAAAATTCAGATCTGACTTTTTTAAATTGTGCAAATAATTTACTGACAAGTTTAGATGTAACCCAAAATAACCTCATTGACGCATTATATTGTGAACTTAATCAACTAACTAGTTTAAATGTCACCCAAAATACTGATTTAATTGTCCTGTTCTGTTTTACAAACGTTGTTTTGACTAGCCTAGATGTATCTCAAAATATTCTACTTACGAAACTATATTGCGAGGAAAATGCACTAACTTGTCTAAATTTGAAGAATGGAAACAATACTAATTTAAATAATAATTTCGCCGCTTCAAATAACCCAAACCTTACTTGTATCGAAGTGGACGATGTTGCTTGGTCTAATGCTAATTGGATTAACATAGATGCTCAAACATCATTCAGTACAAACTGTAATAATGCCTGTACTGCTTGTACTCCCACCTCATCAATAATAACAGCAGAAGGATTAGACTCATACACTTCCCCAAGTGGTGATGTTTACACAACAGAAGGAGTTTATACAGATACTATTCAAAATGCAGCAGGGTGTGATAGTATAATCACTATAGATTTATCAATGAACTTCACAGGAATAGGTGAACTAAACAACACCCCTAAACAACTAATAAAGATAGTTGATGTACTAGGCAGAGAGACACCATTTAAACCAAACACTCCTCTTTTATACATCTATAATGATGGCACAGTAGAGAGGAAAGTAGTATTGAAATAAAACACTAAAGCCTTCCACATTGATGTAGATGTTCCCACAGGAGTATACATTTTACTAGTTGAAACTGGAAAAGGGGAATCTATTGCCATAAAGGTTATAAAAAAGTAACGATTTGCCAACATTGGGTAAGATACAGAGCTTACTATAGTCAGCTACGACATCTTACCCGCTAGCGTTGCAGCACATGCCAATATATCTCTAAATCTCCAAAAGACATTAACCAACTGTTATGACAAAACCATACATAAGTAAAATGTAATTATTGTGGCGCTCGCGCTTCTTAGTTTCTCCCTAAACAATTTGTCTGCTCAGCAAACTGTTCAGGTTTTCGTATTGGCGGGGCAGTC
>CAJVYC010000002.1 GCA_913009205.1 uncultured Fluviicola sp.
TTATAAACCTTTTTATAGTTTGATTAACACCATCTGAAATTCTAATGATATAAACTCCTTTTGATAATTCACTTACATTTATTTTATCTGTATTCATTGGCTGACTTAATACTTCTTGACCAAGTATATTTATAATTTTAATATTCAATCCCTCTACATTATCAAGATTACCAAAATCAATATTAATATAGTCGGTGGTGGGATTAGGATAAATGTTAACGTTACTTTCATAGTTAGCAGTGTTAGTGCTTAAAACCTCAGATTCATATAAAGTGATTATCTCTTCTTGGGTTAAGGCACGGTTCCAGATGCCGGTGTCGTCTATCGAGCCGTTAAAAAGCTTATTAAAGGTTGTATTGGTAGATGAAGAAAATACAAATAAATCTACAGGGTTAATTGGAAAATTATCATTTTCGGGCTTACTCATTACAACATTACCGTTGAAATAAAGTTTAACAGAGTCAACTGAAACAACAACTGCTAAGTGAACCCAAGTATTGCTTTGAATTTGGCCTGTAGGACTTAAGTTAGCCCCATTATTCTCGAATGCCCCATTTCCTGCAAGAAAATAAATAGAGCCGTTGGAATTAATTGACAAGGCGTATTGTTGGTCACCGGTTGCAGCATTATTTGTATGTGTAAATATCTTTGATGCCGCAGGTGCTGTTGCAAGTTGGTTAACATTTATCCATGATGCAATGGTAAGTTTGTTGGTAGATGCTACACTTAAATTAGTGGAATTGCCAATAATGTAATCATCAATCCCGTCGAAGTTATACGCACTATTTGAATTGCCAAATCTATCATTTGTCAATGTAGCTCCATTAACTGTCCCATTATTTCCATTGCCACTTTCATCATTGGCATTGCCATTAAAAGGCCAATAGCCTAAAAGACCATTAGCAGGCACATAAGCAGGTGGTTGTGCAAGTGAGGTGAACGATAATAGTATAACGAGTGATAGTAAAAGGGTTTTCATAGTGGCTTTATTAGTTTTCGAAACCTAAGATGTTGATTTTAATCGAATTAACAAAGGTTTAGACATAGTAACCCCTAAGAAGTATCAAATTTCTTAGGCGTTTTGTTTTTTCTAAAGATTTTAAATGATACCAGTTAAAGCGCTATTTCTGTCTAATTTTAGCGTATTCATTTTTTGTTTAACGATTAGCATGCAGGATTAAACAAAAAATTAAATACCTTTACAGTCATAATATTATAGACCATCATAACATACTAGAGATATGAACAAAACAGCCATTGTCCGCTGCGAACATTTCAATGCAGCACACAGATTACACAATTCTAATTGGAGTGATGAAAAAAACCGAGAAGTTTTTGGCAAATGCAATAACCCTAGTTATCACGGACACAATTATGAATTAGAAGTCAAGGTGATTGGTTTCTGCGATCCAGATACGGGTTACGTTATGGATACAAAACTTCTTTCCGACATCATTAAAGACAAGGTGCTTGATAAATTTGATCATAAAAACTTAAATGTCGACACAAGCGAATTTGCAGGCTTAAACCCTACGGCTGAAAATATCGCGATGGTTATTTACAATCTCCTTAAGCCGGAGTTAGATGAAAACCTCGAATTGAAAATAAAACTTTACGAAACGAGAAGAAACATTGTTGAATACCCCTACTAAACTTTTTTGTTTAAAATCGACAGGAGAATACAAAACTCTAATCTTATTTTATAAAATTAGAGAAGCTTCCTAATAGCTATAAAAACAAGGATCATCAGGGAATACCATAAAAAGAAATAAGCGATATATTCTTTGTATCCCAAAACCAACATCAAACTTATAGTTAGAAGTTGAAAGCCCAATCCGAAAGTTGACAGCGCCGTCATTAGTATATTTGGAAGTCGTTTGCCTTTAGAAGCATTCGCATCTAGAGCGTAAATAGTTTTATCAAAGACTCCATAAAGCGCTTTGTAAATTCCGAAAAGAAGAGTTACATTTTTTTGCGTTTCTCCCTTTAAAGCGGTTGGAGTTTCATTTTCAAAAATTCGACTGGTCGTATCACCATTCAAGTTATTTCTCAAAATAACATAGTAATAATTGTACAAGGTGCCTTGCAGTTGAATTCCCAAGAATGCCAAAATGCAGTATATAAAATGAACCTCAGTAATGTACCACAATGCTATAAAAATGAGCATGTTTAGGAGTATATCTGCCACAGAGTCGAGGTAGCGTCCAGTATATGAAGGTGTATTTTTTACTCTTGCTAATTCTCCATCGGCCGCATCTAAGATCGATTTAAACAGTAAGAAAAAAGCTGCTGCCCAGTAATATCCAAAAACGATACACCCAATTCCAATCAATCCCGAAACAATAAACCAAATTGTTACATCAATAGGTGTACATGACGTTTCTTTGAGCGAATTAGCGATAATCCTGGCAACAGGCCTTCCATAATCTGAAAGGTCTATAAACTTGTGTTCTTTAGGCAATTTAGACATACTACTTTTTGGTTGTCATTTTTTCGTATGATTCAAACCTAAACATTAGATATTTCAGTTAAACAACAAATGTACAATAGCTGTTCAGTAAAACCTACACTAAATCACTAATTTTGTTTAATCTTTATTGGTATTCGCTAAACAAATCATAACTTTGTACCATAAAAGAAAGCAGTTTACAATCAAAAAGAAACTTCTGGAAGTTATGAAAGAAGACCAAACATACTCTTACATACTAAAATAGATGAAATTGAAAACAACAAATTCAACACCGACTAATAGCAACACAATTAGTGATCTATCCATTGATGAGATGGGAGACGATCATATATATAACGGCTTAGAAACGCCAATGAAAGCAGATGCACATACACTATCCGACACAGAGAAAAAAGAGAAAATATCTGCCTTATTTGAACAGATTATGGATGTAATGGGAATGGATCTTACAGACGATTCTTTAAAAGATACGCCGAAAAGAGTTGCGAAAATGTATATTGAAGAAATCTTCTCTGGACTTAATCCTGAGAACAAGCCAAAGATTTCGTTGTTTGAAAATAAGTACCAATACAACCAGATGTTGGTTGAAAAAAACATTACATTTTACTCCAATTGCGAACATCATTTTGTTCCTTTCACTGGTCATGCGCACATCGCTTATGTTTCATCGGGGAAAGTTATTGGCCTATCAAAATTGAATAGAATTGTGCAATATTATGCGAAACGTCCGCAAGTACAAGAGCGATTAACAAATCAAATAGCAATGGATTTGAAGATGATTTTAAATACAGAAGACATAGCAGTTATAATCGATGCAAAGCATTTATGTGTTTCTTCTCGTGGAATTAAAGACACTACCTCTGCTACCGTTACTTCTTATTATGGAGGCGTGTTTAAGCAGCCACACAAAATTACTGAACTACAAAGCTATTTGAATCGATAATTTGTTTGCGTAGCATTCATAGCTAAATTCCGAAGTTTGTGAAATTAACGGCTGATGAAATGAATCATTTTTTCTGAAATGTTACTTACTTTTATTCGAAGTAAGAAAAGCATTTTAGGATTTAAGTTGGATGCTAGTAGAGCAAAAAATTTCATTTCTAAAAAAGTAAGCGGTTTTTGAAATTATTCTTCCGATCTTAAACCTCGAATTTTGAACTGAAAATCATCATCGATTAAATGGAACTAATTACAATTAAAGTCTTCGATACTGCGATTGAAGCCCACATCCTAAAAAACAGATTAGATGGTGAAAATATAGCGTCTTATATATTCGATGAAAACATTGTAACATTGAATCCAATGCTAAACTTCGCTGTTGGTGGAATTAAAGTAAAAGTGCCTAAGCAAGATTACTCAAAAGCGAAAAACATCTTACTTGAATTAGACCAGACTCCTTACACAGACAATGAAGACAATATTATAAAATGTCCAAATTGTGAATCTCAAAGTTTCTATTCCGATTTCAAATCAATGAAAGATCCAAAAGGTTTTTTTGCGATGATAGCGGCCTTTGCATTGACCGCTTTTCCTATTTACGCCAAATCCGTTTATAAATGCAAAGAGTGCGGTACTGAATTTGAGAAAAATAGCAACGCCGAACAACAAGGCACTAGTTGATCACCTCCTTTCAAGAATCGCTACTTGATCAGGAGAAAGCAATAGAAAATAAACGCCTGTTGTTAGAGAGGACAAATCCAGAATTAAATGAATAACTACTTATAAAACGTTTACTAAACCCTTTATTTGCTAAAATCAACCAAATGGGTTGAACGGTTTTCATTGAAAACTAGGATTTATTAAATTTCGGACATGAATATGAGATATTTATTAAATTTTTTAGTTGTTGCACTCTTAGTCGTTGTTTCTAGTTCTTTTAAAGCGAAGCCGCCTGTAAAAACATACACTATTTCGATTAATATCACGAATATCCGAAACAAAAAGGGTAAAATTCAGCTTCAATTGTACCGGACTCAAAAGGCATTCAAAGCAGAAGTCCCTTATAAAACATTCCGCATTTCCAAGAATGATGTAACTGGGAAAACACTTGATTTCAAGATCACGGGACTTGAGCCAAACCATTATGGCCTTGCATTATTGGATGATGAAAACGGGAACAAGAAAATGGATTACGGTTTGGTTTACCCGAAAGAAGGCTTTGGATTTTCAGATTATTACCACACGGCATGGTCTAAACCGACTTTTTACAAATTCAAACTGTATTTAAATACGGACAAGTCAGTGACGGTGAAAATTCGCTACATGTAAAGAAAAGACTATTAAAAATTCAATTGACTTGAGTTCCCGTGACGTCGGCTGTAATTCCAACATCTACTATTCAAGTAATGGTAAATCACAACTTCAATTTCTTAACTGTCCGATAGGAGAGAATGAAAAACAATCCAATTCCAGCCATATTAAAGAAAGCATACGGCGCATAGGAAAGTGTATCGATCTCCAATGTCGCTGCCATATAAATCGCTGTTACGTGCCAAGGAATTAGTGATTCGAATAAGGTCATTGAATTTTCCATGGATCGCGATAACATTGGAAGTGAAACGCCGCGTTCTCTAAATGAATCTCGAAACAATTGCCCGACCGTTAAAATTGAGAACGTTGCATTTCCAGTTACACCATTCAAAAGGGCACCAGAAACAAAGGCAGCAACAATTAGGCTAAATGCAGATTTAACACCTTTCAATAGCAAATACATTAACTTATTTAAAGCACCCGAAACTTCCATTATCGCTCCGAATGCGATGGCCAAAATACAGAACAACACAGCACCGCTCATCATTCCTTCAAATCCACCTCGGTTGAGTAAAGTCGTAAGAACATTCATTACATTCATCGGTGTTTTAAGCGGTGGAATATGTAAAACATCAACGGGCATTGGCGCTTCTTGGGCCCAATAGCTATTGCTAGCTAAAAAGTGAGTCATTTCCATATTGAACCCTGAAATCATTGATTTAGCGCCGTCTTGAATACTGAAACCGTTAAACGCCATCCCGATTATTATGGCAGCAATGCACGATGAAACCATTAGAGCAATTGGATTGTACCCTTTGTATCCCCCCGCAAAAACAATGATTGGAGGAATCAACATCACTGGGTTGAAATTGTACATTCCATCCAAAGCACCCATAACTCTTAACGCTCCTTCATTCTCACCTGCCTCTCCTCCATTCATAAATCCTAAAATCAAAAAGGAAATGACAGCAAGTCCTCCAGAGATTAAAACATTGGGCAACATTCCACGGATATGATCATAAACGGATATCTCTGCAGACATCGCACAGATATTCGTTGTGTCAGAAACGGGTGAGACTTTATCTCCAAATACAGCTCCAGAAATAACAGCCCCAGCAACCATCGGAAGTGGAACCCCCATGCTAATTCCAATTCCCATAAATGCAACTCCAGCAGTCGCAGCGGATCCCCAACTGGTTCCTGTGAACGTTGAAACAGTCGCTGTTACAAGGAATGCAGTTACTAAAAGATAATCGGGGTGTAAGAGTTTTAAGCCGTAATAGATCAAGTAGGGCACTGTTCCACTGTACATCCATGTACCGACAATTCCGCCAATAGCGATCAATATTAGAATGACAGGAAACGCCTTTTTAACAGTCTTTGCAATCGATTCGATCATTTCCTTGACAGATACTCCAACTGCGTATGCAACGATTCCTGCAACTAGAGTAGAGATTAAAAGAATGAACTTTAAATCAATTTCCATCCACAGGTTTCCGACTCCAACAAAAAGACCCATCGCAAGCATTGGTATACTGGCCAACCAGAATGAAATTTCTTTTTTAGTATCGATTGAATTCGAATCCATAGGACGCACAAGATAGGGAAACAATGCTAAATTTGTTTAAAACAGTTTTTATGTCGGATCCCTTCCATATTATCGAGCCAAAAGGCAAGAAAATTCCTTTTGTTTTAAGCGTGCCTCATTGCGGAACAGAATTCCCCTCAGAAATTATCGGAGACTATGTTCCCTCAATGGTGGCAGCTCCAGATGATACCGATTGGTTCGTGCATGACTTGTATAATTTCGCTTCAGAGATGGGGATTACTATTATCCATGCAAAGTACAGCCGCTGGGTCATTGACTTGAACCGAGATCCAGAAAGCCTACCCTTGTATGACGATGGAAGAATTATTACTGGATTAACGACAACAACTGATTTCTTTGGGAAGGACATCTATATTTCTGAAGATAAAGTTCCAAATCAGGAAGAAGTTGAACGTCGACTAACGAATTACTATTGGCCATATTATCAAAAAGTTCAGACTTTGTTGGACGAAAGAAAAGCGGAGTTTGGAAAAACACTTCTTTGGGATGCACATTCAATTCGGCACCTTGTCCCAACGATTCGAAAAGAAGTTTTCCCAGATATGATTCTTGGAGATAACGACGGTAAAACGTCACACCAAAACCTAATTGAGACAACACTTGCAGGATTGAAATCAGGAGAATACGGTATAAATCATAATACTCCTTTCAAAGGCGGACACATCACGCGTTATTTTGGTAAACCAGAAAACAACCAACATGCTTTGCAATTAGAGATGAATAAGATTCTCTACATGAACGATGAGGAGCTGGCGTTTGATGAAAGCCGCGCAACTAAAATGAGAGAAGTTCTGATCAGAACCTTCAACAACATAATTACTGAATTAGATCGTATTTAAAATGGGACATTTTTTCTTTGACAAAATCTTGCAAAATGACGGTTGGAAATCGAACGTCTTGATTTCAACGAATCCAAACGGAATTATTACTTCCATTCAAGAAAATGGAAAAAAAGAAGGAACGCGTGTCAAAGGACTAGCGATTCCTGGGTTTCAAAATGCACATTCTCATGCTTTTCAATATGCAATGGCGGGATTGGCTGAAGTGCACAATATATCGCATACATCCGATGATTTTTGGTCGTGGAGAGATGCAATGTACAGGTTAGCACTCAGCGTGAACCCTGATCAAATGGAGAGTATTGCAGCGATGCTCTACGCGGAGATGTTGCGCCATGGATACACCAATGTTGCGGAATTCCATTATGTTCATCATGATAAAGATGGACAACATTACGATAACCTTGCTGAAATGGGAAGTCGAATGATTGGAGCAGCAAAAACGGCGGGAATTGGAATCACACTTGTTCCGATCTTCTATCAAAAAGGCGGATTTGGAAAAAATCCAACGGAAGGACAGAAACGTTTTATCTCTTCAGACATTGATAGTTATTTAAGATTATTAGAATCGAGTTCTGAGGCTTGCAAGCACTATTCGCAAGCAAATATCGGTTTGGGAATCCATTCGATGCGAGGCGTTGAACCCAATGATATTGCCGAGATAGCGAAGTCTGGACCGCAAGATATCCCATTTCACATTCACATCTCTGAACAATTAAAAGAGATAGAAGATTCAATCGCCTATTTGAACAAACGACCAGTAGAATGGCTTCTCGAAAACGTGGATCTTAACGACAGGTACCATCTCGTTCACGCGACGCATCTTACAAACGCGGAAACAGTTGGAATCGCGAAAAGCAAGGCAAACGTTGTTGTTTGTCCAAGCACCGAAGGAAACCTAGGTGATGGCATTTTCCCTCTTCGTGATTTTCAGGCGCAAGGTGGGAACTGGAGCATCGGAACGGACAGCCATGTTGGAATAAACCCATTGGAAGAATTAAGGCTTCTAGATTACGGACAACGTTTGATCACACACAAACGAAATACTTTCACTTCAGAAACCACAGGTAATAGCGGTGAATTTGCTATTAAAATGGCGACAGAAGCGGGAAGAAAAGCAATGAATAATTTTAGTTCGAACTATTTCAAAGTTGGCGGGATACTTAATGCTTCTATTCTAGAATCCAGCTCTCCTCTGCTTGCTACTTGTTCTGAAGCAAACTTGGCTTCCAGTATTATTTACACGGCAGACGCAACGCAACAGAGCGGCACTATCGCCAATGGTGTTTTACTTCCAAATGGAAAAAGCGGTAATTACGATCAAATCAAATTGGATTTTATAACGACTTTAAATGAGTTGAAAATCAGATAATATGGACATCATTCGTTTTAAAGATGCAAAAGTTACGGAATGGTCTGGAGGTCAGACATTCGAAATTTTGATCAAACCACATGGTTCTCATTTCAAAGAAGGAAACTACGACCTAAGAGTCAGCCTTGCGACAGTTAATTTATCATCTACAACCTTCACTACTCTGCCCGGTGTGAGCAGAACATTAACCGTTCTTGAAGGCGACTTAAAATTAATCAACGAAAATCATTTTGAAGTTTACTTAAAGCCCTACCAACAACATTCATTTTCAGGGGATGAAAGCATCAGAAGTCAAGGAAAAGTGAAGGACTTTAATGTAATGTGGAAAAACGGAAACGCTGTTGTTAAACACCTGTCTTACTCACAAAACGCTTCAGTTTCAATTGAATCAAGAGCTGATGTAACACTTTTCTTTTTAGCCAAAGGATCCTTCAAATGTGGCATTGAAATAATTAGAGAGTCCGATTCTGTTGTTTCTCATAATACTTTGGAAATCACAACAATTCACCCATGTGAAATCCTGCAAGTTTCGTTTAATTACTGATTAGCATCTCAGAGCAATTCGAATTTCGAGGTTGGTAAAGTACAGAAATAGGAATACAAAAAGTCTTTGAAAATGATATTATTATTGAGGAAGAGCAAGCATGTGATTCCAAAGTATACAGTGCTTATTTTGGCGGAACGCTTCCTAAATTATGAATTAGACGAATTTCACGGAACCCATAATTCCTAATTCCTAATTCTATTAAACCATTGAGATTCTCGTTTCAACAAAGCATCAAACTTCTTAGGCTGCTCCAATTCAGCAAACACCTCTTCATTTAAAATCGGATGCATAAACCTCAACGAAACGGCCGATAAGAAAAGTCCTTTGTGGTTCATGATATTCCCTTCTTCTCCATACAACTTATCTCCAACAATTGGATGGCCGATGTTCTTACAATGAATTCTTAATTGATGCGTACGGCCTGTTTTTGGTGTTAATTCAATCAAGGATAAAAAATCACTTTTCACCGAATGAACACTTTCGAGTAACCGCAATTCCGATTCAGACTCTTTGCCTTCTATCGAATCCTTAACAATCATCAATTCCTTCGGTTTCCCTTGGACAATGGCTCTGTATTTTTTCTCAATCGTTTTATCCTTAAACATCGATGAAAGCTTCCTGTGCGCCTCAGCCGTTTTTGCCAACAAAACAAGCCCGCTCGTTGCTGAGTCCAAACGATGAACCGGTTTCGCCCACTTGAGAGCATCTTCTTGAGAGGAAAGTTTTATTGAATTGACTAACGCATTTTCCAGTGTGCGAAACTGATTCCCACTAACAACGAGTCCCGGAGGTTTGTTAACAACCAATAAATAATCATCGGAAAAAACGACTTCGATATCCAAAGGAAACTCTTTTGGAATTCGATTTTGAGGGTCTACGTATTCAATAATATCGCCTACCTTAATCCAAAAACCTGACTCAGCTCTTTTAGAATTGATTAGTAATTCTTTACGCTTCAACGAATTCTTAACTGCATTTTTAGTCATGACTTGAGGAAAAACCCCAATCACATAATCGACCAAACGAATGGGCGCATCAACTTTAAGAACAGTATGAGAATGGATCTTTATCACGGTTCGAAGTTAACATGGAAGTTCTGTTACTACTAATTCTTAGCGTAAATTTTACGATAATTATTCACCGTCAATATAAATTGTAATTCACTCTGAAAAAATGATCCAAATGCCTTATATTTAGTACAGTATAACTCTACTACATTATGAAAAAAATTGTGGTTACTAGCTTTTTTGCCTGCTTTGGTCTGCTCAATTTCTCCCAATAAAGCATAGTTTCCACTGGCGGATAAGCCTCTGGGCTTGGAGGAAGAGTGAGCTATTCAATTGGTCAAGTTGACTAAAGCAATAGCTAAGGACCGAATGGATCGATCAATCAAGGAGTACAAAAACCTTATGAGTTTTATGAATTGGGAATTAAAGAAATAGGGTTCAAATTATTCTATAAATCAAAAACTCCCTCCCGATAAAATCGAGAGGGAGTTTTTGATTAAGTCAGTTTATCTTACTTTGAAGGTAACTCTTCTACTTTTTGCTAGAGCCAAATCTTCATCTTCAACTAAATCTTCTTCCGTAACATCAGGATTTGGTGAATCACTGCCTTTTTGAGAAGGAATTAATCTTCCCTTATCAATTCCTCCGGCAATTAAATACTCCATCACAGACCCAAGACGTTTTCCATCCATATCAGCATAGAAATCGTTTTCTATTGCAACTTCATCTTCCATTGCGTTGTTGTGCGCATTGATTTGAAGTTTCATTTCTGGATTTGCTTTCAATTGTTCAATAATGAAATTCAAAGACCCTTTGCCTTCTGAGTTCATTTTATCTCTACCAAAGGCGAAGAAAACTCGGTGTTCTTCAATTTGATCCGAAACAGTCATTTCCTCAGTTATTTGAAAAACCTTTTGATAAATTGTAGTTGAATACGAATCCCCTGCTTCTTCAGCAGCACATTCACATCTTTCTCCCTTATCGCTATCCAACAATTGAACTGAAACCTCATCAACATAATAGTAAGCCGCAATAAGTTCTTTTACCTTAACGTCTTTACTTTTCTTCATTCTTTCGTACTTCGTTTCGTCATCAGACAAAAAGTTTCCAAGCATAATGTACTTCTCACCTCCCGTAGAAATAAATGTTCCACAAACTTCCGTCCAGTTGTAACGAGCATTCATAATCTTCATGTCATTGTTGAAATGAACCACACTTGGCTCATCAATGATAGGAAGCTTAGCGTCCGTACCTTTCGGTTTTTTCAAGAACAATGCCCCAATATTATTCGAAGCGTATTTTGAAGCTTCTGAAAGAGACACATTAAATTTAACGCAGTAGGTCATTCCCTTTTTCATAGGAGCATCCATCTTACTCATGATGTAACTTCTAGGAACTTTATTCCCATAAGAATAACTAACAATTCCAGCATAATTATCACCGTCTTTTGCAACTTCAGATCCATAAATATTTTCTGGAACGCTTAAGTCAGGAATATTACTGGAAACAAATAAATCAGCACGCACACCTGTTGGAGATGTCCAGCCTGTTGCATTTGCAATCGATCCCAATCGTTTTACTTTTTTATCCGTAGACTCAAAACTTGGATTTGCAACCAAATTCTCACTGTCTTGAGACGAAGCAAAAAACGACAGCGCCACGAAGGTCATTGTTGAGATTACTTTAATTCTGTTCTTAGTAGTGATTTTCATAACTTTTAACTGTTTTAATAAATGTTTTTACCTTCTCAGGATCAACGTCCGGATAAACACCGTGCCCTAAATTAACAATATGTCTTTTACTTTTAAAAGAATCCAGCATATTATTCGTCAGCCTCTCCACCTCAGAATGTGATGAATATAAAGCACATGGATCTAAATTCCCTTGCAAAGTTCGTGTTTCTCCAACCGTCTTTCGGATGGTATCCATTTGCATGTTCCAATCAACTCCAATTGTATTGCAATCCATTTTAGATAACTCAACAACAGAATTGTAAGCTCCTTTGGCAAACAATGTCACCGGAACCTCATTAATTGCCGAAGCAATTCTTTCCATGTATTTCAATCCAAACTCGGCATATTGTTCTTTTCCAAGAATTCCCGCCCAAGAATCAAAAACCTGTACCATATGAGCACCTGCTTTTACCTGAGCTTTGATATACCGAATTGTCACTTCTGTAATACTGTTTAGCAACTCGTGTGCCAAACTAGGATTTGTGTAAAGTATCTTTCTAGATTCCGAGAATGTTTTCGAGCCTTGACCTTCTGTCATGTAACAAAAGATCGTCCATGGAGCGCCTGCAAAACCAATCAATGGAACCCTACCATCGATTTCCTTACTCGCAATTCGTATGGCCTCCATTACGTAACCCAATCTATCTTCAACATCGAAATCAGTATCGATTGATTTCAAAGCTTCTTCCGTTCGAACCGTTTTTTCAAACCAGGGTCCTTTCTTCTCAATTAATTGGTACTCAAGTCCCATTGCTTCAGGAACTACTAATATATCTGAAAAAATAATTGCTGCGTCAACATCTAGGATATCAACAGGCTGAACCGTTACTTCAGCAGCACGCTCAGGCGTTTCAACAAGTTCTTTAAATCCAGATAGCGAACCGCGCACTGCTCTATACTCAGGAAGAATTCTACCTGCTTGTCTCATGAGCCAAACTGGATAACGTTCGATATTCTCCCCTCTAGCTGCTCTTAATATTAAATCGTTCTTCAAATTCATTGCCGCAAAGATAGTAATTTGGATTGTTACCTGTCTGTCGCTAGATAGGGATTATTCGATTGTTGAATAATTCGATCGTTAGATTATTAGCGCGCAATTCGTTTGGGATCTATTTAGAGAATCATTATACCAAGTGCATAAGTAGTGCGGCATATTGGTTAAATAAGTACACAATCTAATATTTTACCACACAATCTCCTCACTTCCAAACGACTTCAAATAAGCATTTGCTTTAGAAAACGGCCTGCTGCCCCAAAAACTACGGTACGCCCCAAGTGGAGAAGGATGCGATGAACTTAGCACCAAGTTTCGCGAGCTGTCAACAGATTCAGCTTTCTTAATTGCCCCGTTTCCCCATAGTATGTAAACAATCTCTTCCTTTTCGCCTAATGCCTGAATGACTCCATCCGTAAATGTTTCCCATCCTTGTTTCTTATGACTTAGTGGCTCACCTTCGCGAACGGTTAAAATGGCATTCAACATTAAGACTCCTTGCTCTGCCCAGTGGTTTAAATCTCCATTCTCTGGCGGCTTAATTCCAAGGTCAGATTCTAACTCTTTAAAAATATTGATTAAACTTTTTGGCAATGGCCTTACATCTGGTGCTGCGGAAAAACACAATCCATGCGCATGTCCTTTGGTGGGATAAGGATCTTGTCCTAAAACAACAACTTTCACTTTGTCAAAGGGGCAGGCTTCAAAAGCGCGAAAAATTTGATGTCTCTCTGGGAATATTGAATAAGGACTTTCCTCATAAGCATTATTAATGAACGCTTGCAATTTTTTAAAATAGGGTTTTGAGAATTCTTTTTCAAGTCGAATTTTCCAAGATGATTCTATCTCTAAGTCCATATCACGAATTTATAAAGAAGCATTATCTTTACCCCATGAAGTACCTTTTTTTTATATTGATTTCGATCTCATTTATTTCTTGTGAATCTACAAAAAACGAAGAAGATCCAATAGTAACAGACAAACCAGAAGAAACTCCTGTAGGAACATTAGAAGAGCAACTCACGCGTCAAATCTGTTCAAAGCTTAAAATTTCTGCGATAGAAAAGTACGATCTTAAGATTTATAAAGAAGAATTGAATCGAGATGACAGCATTGATTGGATCATTGCAGTCAATCTTAAGGACAGAGCAATCAATGAGGCAATCGAAAATGGCAAAACCGCAAAAATGGCTGAAATAGGCTTTTTGGGGAATTACAATTACTTCTTTTTTGTGGATGGGAAAACAAAAGAGCTTTCTAAAGAAGTCGTTGTGCCGTCTAGCGCCAAAGCTGAGTTAATAATTGGTTTCGAGAATATTACCTCACAAATACATAAGGATTTTGTAGTTGACTATAAGATTCGAAACTCGAGAAGAAGACGGTTTTATGCAATCAATAATAATTCACCCTTGCAAGTTTGTGAAAACGTTATTTTCTACAACCTTGGATTGGACGGAAAAGAAACGGAATCATACGTTATTGAATATGTAAACCATGAATCGAACGCTTCGAATGACATCGTTGTTTATGAAGGTTCATTGGAGCAAATAAAATTGGAGGTGCCAGACGATGTATATGCTCTCGTTCCAGAAATAAAATCAACAGGGAAGATTGATCGTATTTGGCATTATAGTCCAAAGCAAAGGAAATACTACATGATTCAACCCTAGAAGGTTGTGTTAAGTGAGATGATAAAATTCAATCCGGGTGCAGAAATCCCTGAGCCTAAAGTACGGTACAATTGATTGGTAATATTTTCTACTCCTGCATTTAAAGACAAATGCTTATTAAAAAATAAGGAGCCCTTTAAATTCAGCGTGTACCAAGCAGGCGTAAAGGCCAAACCATCTTCATCTAAAGCATACGAAGCATCATTTCTTTCTATCAATGGCAAATCGTCATAACTAACTTGACCATGATACACAGCATAAAATTCTAGGCTTAATTGACGGCGTTTGTAACGCAAAGCAGTTCTGCCGAATAAGGGAGCAACATGTGATTTAGGAAAATACACGGCACTATCAACATCCAACTCTACTCCTTTCTGAAAACTAATCGAACTAAACAACGATAAACCTTTGGCAAGCGAAACCTCAACTCCTCCTTGAACACCATAAACATGAGCATTTCCTGAATTTTGAATTGCTTGAACTTGACTTAGAACTCCATCATAAAGGATACTATCTTGCCCGTTCAACATATAGTTAGCGCGTGTTAAGTCGTTTTGTAAATAAGTATAGTATACAGCGGCATCAAGTTTGAGCTTTGCTTTAAACGACTTTACAAACCCTAACTCAGTATTGTAAGCATGCTCTGCCTTTAGGTTTTCGTTTGGAACAACAACACTTCCAGGTTCTGAATCAAATACTTTTCCCAAATCATCAATGTTTGGAGCTCTAAATCCAGAAGAAGCATTAAAATAATACTGTGATGTTTTGTCAGGATGAAAAACCAAGCCAATACTACCATTCAATGAACCTTTGTTATTGGCCGTTGATGCAATTGGATAAGGAAATAATGTTGTGTCGAAGTCGGCTTGAATGTAATATTGACTGTAACGAACTCCAGTATTCAAGATCCAAGTGTCAGTCAAGAAGTGTTTTAGGCTTGAGTAAACCCCGTACGCCTGCCATGTTGATCCGTCTGGGTATCGTGGATTGATGACTGTCGCAATTCCATCATCATTTGCTCTGAATGCATTTGAACTTACCTTGTTATAAATCGCTTCAACACCATAAAACAAGGTCGTTCTTTTACTAAATACCTTATTTAAATCGATATTCATTGAAAGTGCATCAACCTCTTCAAACTGTCGACGGATGTTTGTACTTCCAAACTTTCTATCGTTTCTACTTTCCTTAAATCTTTGATATGCTAGAATAGTTCTGAATTCATCAAACAACTTGGTTTTCTTGTCGGTAGTAAATGCCAATCGATTCATCATCCATTCTTGCGGACCGTAATACCATTCTTCGTAATCCAAGTTTCCATCGTTGTCTATATCTAATGTAAGGCGGTCATAACGAGGAACATACTTCAAGTTAGTTGAGAAGTTAAATCCGTAATCAATACGGAAATGTTCTTTGACTTGAAATGAAAATTTCTGGATGGCGTTTAATTGATCATAACCTGTATGAACTTGCTTTCTTGGATTTGGATTAACAACTGTTGCGCCATTCTCTTGATAAGTAGGCCGTAAGAAATGATCATTGCCATGCTTGCCAACAGTTAAATCGCCGAATAACGAATAAGACAAGGATGTTGTTGAAGCAAACCTCTGCGTGCCATAACTGAAATCAGCATGACTTGAAGATTCGCGGCTTGCGCTTGAATACCGACTGAAAATATTTGTTTTTACGTACCGTCTTGTTGAATCTGGGGAGAACTTCGATTCTTTGGTAGTAAAGTCCATTACACCGCCGATGGCATCACTACCATACATTACAGAACCGGGACCAAAAGATATTTCGACATCTTCCAACGAACTCGGGTCGACGGATAGAACATTCTGTAAATTACCTGACCTAAAAATGGCGTTGTTCATTCGAACTCCATCGACAACAATCATTACTCGATTTGTTCCGAACCCTCTCAATTGAGGCGAACCTCCAGCCAATTGACTTTTCTGAATAAAGACATATCCACTCGATTCTAATAAATCAGCTGTTGTTTGTGGACTGTACAAGTCCAAATCTTTTATTTTTATTTGAGTGATTCTTACTGGAACTTCAGCCTTTTCTTGTTTCCATCGATTTGCGGTAACATCAATTCCATCAAAATCCAACTTCAAATCAGAAAGTTCAACAGCAACAACTTTTTTTAACTCCGCCACAGAAAAGTAACCAGTAGAATAACTTGAATAGGAAATGAATATGGAATCACATGAATAGAAGTGCTCAAGGTTGAATCTACCATCCAAATTCGCTATTTTTTGAATGGACAAATCGCTACATTCAATTTTTGCGCTTGGAATGTGCTTTCGAGTGAATTGATCTATCACAGTAATCTCTTGTGCAAAGACAAATTGAACCGTGAAAGCGAAACTTATTAATAACAGATATACCCTTAGATTACTCACTATTGCGAAAGTACGATTTGTACATCAGGCAACAATGAATGTGCCAAGAATTAATAAATTAACTTTGTTATAATTATGGAAGTTGAATTCAAACACACAAAAACATACCGTTACGAAATTATCAACCCCTCACCGTCCCCTAAAATCGTGATCTACGTATTGCATGGGTATGGTCAATTGGCCAAATTTTTCATTCGAAAATTTCAATATTTATCGAAGGATATAATGATTGTTGCCCCCGAAGGAATGCATCGATTTTATTTAAGGGCATCTAGCGGACGAGTTGGCGCTTCTTGGATGACAAAAGAAGCACGAGAATCTGATATTACTGACAACATTAATTGGCTCAATGAATTAGACAAACAAATTTCTGAACAGTATTCAATTTCAAAAAGAATATTGATAGGATTTTCGCAAGGTGGCGCAACTGCAGCAAGATGGGAAACTTTAGGAACTGTTTCATTTGACGAAATGGTTTTGTGGGCTTGTGTTTTCCCACCTGATTTGGAATTGAACGCTGAGGCTAGTCGCGTTAATAGGCCTTATTTCGTAATTGGTAGGGAAGATGAGTTTTATACTCCAGAACAGCAAGATGCATTGATCGCATACTATGAGAAGAGAGGATATAATTGCATTCGATACCACGGAAAACATGATATTGAGAGTAAAACTTTAAATGAAATTGTTCGTCAAATAAATTAAAGTAAATATTGTCGACGTACTTTTGGCACAATTTTAGATATTTGCAAAGGAAAATAAAATAATATGAAATTAGTACTTATACTTTTTACCTTTTTAACGTTCGTCTCTTTTGGACAGGATGCAAAATCTCAAGGTATTTTAGATGATCTATCTAAAAAAATTAAAGCCCATACTTCTTTTTACATGGAGTTCAGTGCTAATATCAAAAACACTTCGACTGGTACAGATGAAAATGAGACTGGAAAAGGATGGGTTAAAGGAGATAAATATTACGCTTCTTTTGGTGACAACACAATTATCAGTAATGGTAAGAAGACTTGGACGGTTGTCAAGGAAGAGAAAACAGTTTACGAAGCGGATGAAGAGGATGAGGATGATGACATGATGAATCCTAAGAAGTTAATGACAATCTGGGAAAGCGGCTTCAAAAACAAATACGGAAAAGAAAAGCAATTGAATGGTGAAGCTATTCATGAGATTTATCTTTACCCTAAAAGCCCTGGAAGTGTTGATTATCATACGGTAGTCCTTTACATTTCGAAGACTAAAAACGAATTAAAGAAAGTTCTTTTAAAAATGAAAGATGGAACGAGAATGACGTATCGCTTAACAAATTATACAGCGAATCCTGAAATCAACGATTCTAAATTCATTTACGAAGCAAAAAAATATCCTGGGTATACAGTAGTTAGAGATAACTGATCTCGAATTAGGTATTAAAAATTAAAAGCCCACTGATTTAAATATCAGCGGGCTTTTTACCGTTTAATAAATCAGGTATTTATTGCAATAAAATTAGGTGTATATTCTTCGTCAATCATAAATTATAAGCCTTAAATTGTAATGCCAACAAATAGTACTAACTAAAATACCACAGGATATGAATGACCCTAAAAAGTCGAGGGATAATGAATTATTCGATTACTAAAACACGAATGAAAACGCAAATGTAACTTAGTTGTATGGCAACAGAAAGACTGTTGTAGTAGCATTTTTAAAAGATAAATGTGGGAATGATTCTATTCGGCTCTCAACATTTATGGATGTATATGAACTGATTGAATTAAAACTAGTTTACCCACTTCCTTTAAAAAGGTTGAAGGCTAATAGGCCAAAACTGAAGCTATAGCCTCATCCAATCTATGCTTGGGTAAAAATTGCTTTTCTAGGTCTTCAGCAAAAGGAACTGGAGTATCCAAAGAAGCAACTCGTTTTACCGGAGCGTCTAGATATTGGAAACAGTTCTCAGAAATCAACGCAACTATCTCACCACCGATACCACCGGTCATACAATCTTCGTGCAGAACGACAACTTTGCCAGTCTTCTTCACAGAATCGTATATCGTCTCCGTATCTAGAGGTAGTAGCGTTCTGAGATCAACTATCTCAATGCTTTGATCGGAATGCTTTTCACCGTACTCTTTCGCCCAGTGAACGCCCAATCCATAAGTTATGATTGTGAGGTCTGAACCTTCATTTACGACTTTCGCTTTTCCAATTTCAACTGTGTAATATTCAGTTGGAATTTCTTCGCGAATACTTCTGTATAGGAACTTGTGTTCGAACACCATTACCGGGTTTGGATCTTCAATCGCTGCGGCCAATAAACCTTTGGCTTCATACGGGTTTGATGGAAATACTATTTTCAATCCTGGCGTATGGAAGAACCATGCTTCATTGCTTTGTGAATGAAAAGGTCCAGCAGCTGATCCCGCACCCGTAGGCATTCGAATAACAACATCTGCGTTTTGTCCCCATCTCCAGTGCATTTTGGCAAGGTTATTTACAATTTGATTGAATCCACAAGTTGCAAAATCGGCGAATTGCATTTCAACAACAGCTTTCATTCCTGCGATGGACAATCCAAGTCCTGCTCCTACAATTGCAGATTCACAGATAGGAGTATTACGCACTCTATCCTTTCCGAATTGTTCAACAAAACCTTCAGTCACTTTGAATACACCTCCGTATTCTGCAACATCTTGTCCCATTATTATAAGATCATCGTATTTTTCCATTGATTGGCGCAAACCGTCTTGAATGGCATCCACCAATCTTCTTTCGGTTGTTGCACCAGAACCTTCTTTAACTACTTGTTTGTAATCTGTAAAAAGGTCAGTCACTTCGTCTTCCATTGAAGGAACGATTGCAGGTTCTGCATATGCGATATCCAAACCGTCTTGAATTTCTTTTTTAATCTCTTTCGTGCATGACACTTGAATCTCATCTGTCAAAACACCCTCTTCTTTTAAGAAGCTCGTAAAGGCATCAAGTGGATCAAATGCTTTCCAATCATCCTGTAAACCTTCCGGGTAATATTTCGTTCCAGACGCTTCTTCATGACCTCTCATTCTGAACGTCATCAATTCTAGTAAAATTGGTTTTGGGTCATTTCGCATTGACTCCGATATCTTACGAACCGCAGTGATAACCTCAAGAATGTTATTTCCATTGACTTGAATCGCTTCCATTCCATATCCAATACCTTTGTCAATGAATTGCTCGCATCTGAATTGCTCAGACGATGGCGTTGAAAGACCCCAACGGTTATTCTCAATCGCAAAAATTACAGGTAAATCCCAAACAGAAGCAACGTTTAAAGCTTCATGAAAATCTCCTTCACTCGCTCCACCGTCTCCAGTAAAAACCAGTGTAGCCTTTTTCTCATCTCTAATTTTCGACGCAAGCCCTACTCCACCAGCCAAAGCCAATTGAGGCCCTAAATGCGAAATCATTCCAACAATATTGTATTCCTGAGTACCAAAATGAAAAGATCGATCTCTACCTTTTGTAAATCCAGACATCTTGCCTTGGAATTGGGCAAAAAGCCGGCTTAATGGAATGTCTCTCGTTGTAAAAACACCAAGGTTTCTATGCATCGGAAAGATGTACTCCTCATTTTTCATTGCGTAAGTAGTACCGACAGAAATAGCCTCTTGTCCCCAACCAGAAAACCATTTTGTAATTTTACCTTGACGAAGAAGAATCAACATTTTTTCTTCAATCAATCGTGGCTTTAGGATTCTCTTGTAAATCCCAAGAAGTTCCGCGTCATCAAAACCTGTGCGGTTATACTCTATTGTTCTTTTATCAAGGACAGCCATAGTTCAACATTGTTTAAAACAAATCTAACAAATAGATCATTTCACTGTTAAATTAATCGGCATTAATTATTATCAATAAATCCCTCTAAATTGATTTTTTATACATTTGAGTATGAGAAATTTATTAACTACCGTAATTCTATTCCTATTACTCTCGAACAGTTATGCTCAAATAGTATTTGAGGTTGATAGAGAATACAACGCAGATGTAAATGTTTTTGTCGTGGACAGGGAATACAATGCCGATTTAAAGGTTTTTAAGGAAGATCGGGAATATAAGGCTGGCGATAATGACGGGAAATGGTTCTTTGTCGATCGCGAGTACAATGGAGAAATCAATGTGTTTTTCGTTGATAGAGAATATAACGCTGACATTAAAATATTCTATGTTGATAGAGAATACAATGCGGGATGGAATGAATTAGGCAAAAAGCACTTAATGGTTAAATAGCGCATTAGTACTAAACAAGGTATTAGAAATCAAAAAGCCCGAGCAGTTAATGCTCGGGCTTTTTTCGATATATAATGGATATGAATTAAACTACTCCTTGATCGATCATTGAATCGGCTACCTTAACGAAACCCGCAACATTTGCACCTCTCACGTAGTCAATTGTACCATCGTCGTTTTTACCATACTTAACACAAGCTTCGTGGATTGAAACCATGATCGTGTGTAATTTTTCATCAACTTCTTCTCTTGTCCAATTGTATCTCATTGAATTTTGAGACATTTCAAGTCCAGATGTTGCAACACCTCCAGCGTTAGAAGCTTTTCCTGGCGAGAACAAAACTCCTGCTGCTTGGAATGCTTCGATTGCTTCTGGAGTTGTTGGCATGTTCGCTCCTTCAGCAACAGCTATAACACCGTTTGCAACAAGCTGAGCAGCCTCTTCTCCATTCAATTCATTTTGAGTTGCACATGGTAAAGCTACATCTGCTCTAACACTCCATGGACGAGAACCTGCTGTGAATGTCGCTGAAGGATATTTATCTGCGTATTCAGAAACACGACCTCTTCTAACATTCTTCAATTCTATGATGAATGCTAATTTCTCAGCATCAATTCCATCTGTATCGTGAATGAATCCAGAAGAATCAGAGAGCGTTACCACTTTTCCTCCTAATTCAGTTACTTTCTCACAAGCGTACTGAGCAACGTTTCCAGAACCAGAAATCACTACTGTTTTCCCTTGGAACGAATCACCTTTCGTCGCTAACATTTCTTTTGCAAAATAAACAGTTCCATAACCAGTTGCTTCAGTTCGGATCAAAGATCCTCCCCAGTTCAATCCTTTACCAGTTAAAACACCTGTAAATTCATTTCTGATTCTTTTGTACTGTCCAAACATATACCCTATCTCTCTTCCACCAACACCAATATCTCCAGCAGGAACATCCGTGTTAGGACCGATATGTCTGGAAAGTTCAGTCATGAAAGATTGACAAAATTTCATTACTTCATTGTCTGATTTCCCTTTTGGGTCAAAATCAGCACCACCTTTACCTCCTCCCATTGGAAGTGTTGTCAAAGAATTTTTAAAGACTTGTTCGAATCCTAAAAATTTAAGGATCGACAAATTCACAGAAGGGTGGAATCTTAATCCACCTTTATAAGGTCCAATAGCTGAGTTAAACTCAATTCTAAAACCTCTGTTTACTTGAACTTCACCTTTATCATCCAACCAAGGTACTCTAAACATGATTGTACGTTCTGGCTCAACCATTCTCTCAAGAATTTTTGCATTCTTGTACTTAGGCGTTTCTTCGATCACCGGTATAACAGCTTCTGCTACTTCAAGTACAGCCTGTAAAAATTCCGTTTCGTGACCATTAGAAGCTTTCACTTTGTCCATGAAAGCATCAATTTGTGATTGATATTTATTTGACATTTATAATTGGTTTATTTCAGGTGTAAATGTAAATAATTTTTAAGTTTCGAGCACATATTGTTAAATATATGTTTGGACTGCTAAATCTATTTTATGTTGGATTTGAACGACTAAAACATTGGTTTACATGTGTGAATAACTCTATAATCGTTAGATTTGAATTATTAACTGCAGCAAGCAGTTAACATATTTTACATTTAGGGGCAACTTATTTAAAGGCACCTCGTCTAGTGACTGAAAATAATTTTATGATGACATATACTACAAAGGCATTAGCAACACTGTCTATTATCTTAGCCAGTTTCACATCTATTAATGCACAAACTACGGTTTGTTTAGGCAGTGATGCTACCGTATGTATCGGAAGTCCCGTTTTGATTCAGGATTGTAACCCTGGAGTAACTACTGGAACTGTGGTAGCTAACCCATCAAACGTTTTCTTATCAGATGACTCCTGGAGTGCTGCAGTTCCAATTGGATTTAACTTTAATTTTTACGGAAATACATTTACAAATTGTGTGATTGGATCAAACGGACTTGTTTCATTCAATCTTGCAAATGCAAATGGATATTGTCCATGGGCTCTTGGTGGTGCTGGAACAATGCCAAACCCTGGATTTGCATCAGCTTTAAACTCAATGATGCCCGCATACCACGATATTAACCCAGCTGCATCTCCAAACGGGTCAATTTATTATGAGACTATAGGTACGGCTCCTAATCGGCGGTTTGTAGTTGTCTACAAAAATCTACAAAATTTCGGTCCTGTTGGATTCTGTGCCGACATGGCTTTGATAATGAATGAAACTTCAAATACATTTGAGTTTCATTTAGGATACAAGTCTATGTCTCCGACTTGGAACGGAGGTCTGGCTATTCAAGGTTCTCAAAACGCAAGCGGAACTCTGGCACATATTACTCCAGGAAGAAACAACACGCAGTGGACTGCAACTCAAGATTCTAGAAAGTGGACACCAACGTCACCGGGAAACACAAACAATTATACAATTGGACAAATTCCATATGAAACAATAGTAAATACAGCAGTTGTGAACAACTTGGTTTGGGCAAATACTTTAAACGCAACAACATGGCCTTATAGCGGTGGCGATTTAAATATTCTCCAAGCAATCCCTGGTGTAACGGGATATTTTTTATCAAATTCTTTGCCAGCAGCTTGTTCAAATAATCCAATAATATCCTCGTCTGACACTACATTTATCACTGGAATTTCTTCCAGTGTATCAGCATCTATGACAGATGATATTTGTTCATCAGGAATTGGCACGGTAACAGCAACGCCAACTAGTGGCATTCCTGTTTATTCATATAACTGGCCGGGATTAGGTAACCAAACAACGCAATCTGTTAATGGAGTTTTTGCGGGAACTTATACTGTCCAAATGATAGATGGAAATGGATGTGGATCTTCTGTAAATATAACAGTAGGAGATACTCCGGCTACTTTTCAAAGTTCTTTTACAGTTGTCTCTTGTCCTGGAGGCAGTGATGGTACGGCATTCGCTGAAATGGTTCCAATGCTTGGTAACATTACTTACCTATGGGATGATCCATTAATGCAAACTACACAAACTGCTGTCGGTCTCACAGCAGGACAGTACAATTGTACTATTACTTCAGACATTGGATGTCTTGGAGTGGTAACTATTGATGTTCTTGAAATCCCAGGATTAATTGCAAATATTGCAAACCAAACGGATGTTACTTGCAACAGTGGAAGTGACGGAATGATTGAATTAAATGTTATTCAAGGAACTCCTCCTTATACGTATTCTTGGGACAATTCAGTATCGACAACAAATATTGCGTCAAACTTAATTGTTGGCGCACACTCAATAGATATAGCCGATTCTAACGGATGTATGATTAGTATTCAAGGTGTTCTTGGAGAGCCTACACCATTGAGCATTACGTTTGTAACTGCTAATACTCAAATTTGTCCAGAAGATGATATTCTTTTGGAAGTAACTGGAACTGGTGGTTCATCTCTTCACACATTTACGTGGTCTGAAAATGGAATCGTAATTGGAACTGGAGACCAAATCACAGTTGACCCTTTATTAACGAATACTACATACTGTGTTGTTATGTCTGAGGCATGTGGTTCACCAACAGATGAAGAATGTACTTTAATTTATTTCCCTATTCCGATTGTACCTAGTGCAATTCCTGATGAAGTTGAAAAATGTGTGCCGGGATATTATGAGTTCACAAATACTTCAACAAACGGTGGAGAGATTGCCACCACATATTGGGACTTTGGTTCACTTGAACTATCAATGTTAGAAGCAGGAAATGATTCTATATCAATGTGGTTTGACGAGGTTGGAACATATACCTTAAATATGACAATAACTTCTGTTTATGGATGTGTTTATGAAGACTCTGTTTCGGCAATCATTGAAGTGAAGCCAACGCCAACAGCAGACTTCTTCTTCTCAACAAATCCGGCAACGATTTTTGAAACATCAGTGTTCATGCAAGACAAATCATCATTTGATGTTGTAGCATGGGATTGGTACAGTCCTGGTTCATTACCAATGACTAGTTCATCTCAGAATCCATCATTCCAATTCCCTGAAGGAGTTGTAGGTGAATACCCCGTAACGCTTTCTGTAGTAACAGAAAGAGGATGTTTAGATACAGTTACATATATCTTCAATGTTATTCCAGATGTATTGTTCTTTGCTCCGAACACATTTACGCCAGACGGGGATGAATTCAACCAAAATTGGAAACCTCAAATTTCTGGAATAGATATTTACGATTACGACATGTTCATCTTCAACAGATGGGGAGAATTAATTTGGGAAAGTCATGATCCTTCAGCTGGATGGGACGGAACTTACCAAGGCAAGCCTGTTCAAAATGGAACGTATGCTTGGAGAGCTAGAGTAACAAATCTTTATGACGATGGTAAAGAAGAATTCACTGGATCAATTAATCTTATTCGATAAAAGACTCGCCATAATAAACCTTAAAGAGGTCTTGGTTAAATCCAGGCCTCTTTTTTTATGAATGGCATTGCATTTGTAATACACCAAAAGTTATTAATTTTGAAAAAAATAAAACCCATGAAAAAACTATTCATACCACTTGCGTTAATTGCTACAATTTCAATCTCATCTTGTGATGTCTTGGAGGAAGTTGCTGGATCAGTATTATCAACTGAAGGAGCGGAAACAGCTGAGCCAAACTTAACAGAAGGAGAAGTAATCTCTGGATTGAAAGAAGCTTTAACTGTTGGAATTAAAAATTCAGTTAATCTGACATCTGTAACAGATGGCTTTTTAGGAAATAGTGAAATTCGATTGCCTTTCCCTGAAGATGCTCAAAAAGTAAAAGAAAAAGCAATGAATTGGGGTTTAGATGGTCAAGTTGATAAATTTGAAACAACATTGAATAGAGCAGCTGAAGAGGCAACTAAAGAAGCCCTACCTATTTTTAAAAGTGCAATTGTTGGAATGAGTATTCAAGATGCTTTTGGAATTTTGAGAGGTGGAGACGGAGCTGCAACAACCTATCTTAAAGGTGCAACTTCGAGTGCTTTAAAAGACGCATTCAGACCTAAGGTTGAAGCGTCAATTGCAAAAGTGAAGTTAACAGAATATTGGAATCCAATTATTACAAAGTATAACTCCGCAATGACACTTACTGGAGGTGAAAAATTAAATCCAGATCTGAACGAATATGTAACCAATAAGGCAATTGAAGGCCTATTCATAATGGTAGCAAAAGAAGAAAACAAAATTCGATTGGATCCTATTGCTCGAGTTAGTGATATTCTTAAAAAAGTATTTGGTAGCCTAGGAAATTAAGAACAACATACATCCAGTTAAAAGTCCTTCTCGTAAATCGGGAAGGACTTTTTTATTGTGCTAAAGACTTAAATTGTCTACTTTTAGTATTTACCAAAAAAGTACCTATGCAATATCCTGCAACCGAACTTGTCCTAGACGCCAATGGTCATGTGTATCATCTTGGACTATCAATAGACAATGTTGCTGAAAATGTAATTCTCGTTGGCGATCAAGGCCGTGTGGATCTGGTAGCCTCATTTTTTGATTCTATCGAGCATTCGTCGCAGCACAGAGAGTTTGTTTGTAAAACTGGAATGTACAAAGGAAAACGAATTACTGCTCTTTCTACAGGAATAGGAACAGATAACATTGATATCACAATCAATGAATTGGATGCGCTTTATAATATTGATATTGCGAATCGAGTTGACAAGAAGTACTTCACTTCCTTAAACCTTATTCGAATAGGCACTTGCGGTATTTTGCATCCTGAAATCCCCGTTCATTCATTTATCCTGTCAACACATGCGTATGGCTTGGATAATGTTGCCCATTTCTACGAAATTGAATTTAACGAGAAGGAAAAAGCATTGAATAAGGCAATCACGGATCATATTGGATTGCCAGAAGGAATAAAAACGTATACCACAGAAGCATCCTCTGGACTGTTTACCAAACTTACCTCTGACAGAACCAAAGAAGGAATTACAGTTACATCAAGCGGATTTTATGGGCCACAAGGGCGTCAATTGCGTTTAAAGAACAGAACATCTGAGTTAAATGATAAATTGACTTCATTCAATTCAGGTGGTCATCGAATTACAAATTTTGAAATGGAAAGTTCGGCATTGTTTAGTTTGGGGAAAGCGCTTGGACACGAATGTGCTACTATTTGTCTTGGGATCGCAAACCGTCCAAACAAGGAATTCTCGACAGGATACAACGACGATATGCTGGAATTGATTGAATATGTTCTTGACCGAATTTAATTGGATTCAACAGGTCTATAGATGTACAATTTCCCTTTTTTAATTGCGTCCAGTCTCAATTTTGACGAACCTACTTTTCGACCATGCTCTGCGGTGTTTTGATGGAGAATAAGAATTAAATCTTCCGCAATCACTTTTTGGACAACAGCCGTATGGTGTTTCATCTCTTCATTGTATGTTGTATTGCCATCTTCCCATTCGAGTTTAATCTTTTCAAATTGAATTATATCTCCAGGCTTGATGCATTCCTTTTTCCAATTGATGAGTTCGCCATAGACTTCAAATTTGTCCCATTTCGAATCTGTTTTATCAAGAACGTACTTGACTAAATCCCAGCATTCTCCACGATCAACTTTTTTTCCGATCTTCTTCTTCGCGAGCGTTACAATTTTTTTATTTATCTCAGGAATAGAGTCACAGTTTTGACTGAATAAAAATGGAGTGATAAAAAGAAATAAAATGAATACAATGCGCATAGTGTTCTAACGTTAATTAATAGTGGATATTTTATTGGTTGGTTGGAGTATTAGCTGTTTTTTTTATTAACACAAAGGCGCTATTCGCACTCGGCTGAGCCGAGTATTAGACACAATGAAGAACTTGGAGTAATGGTACAAAGCTTTGAAGACCCTAAGGTCTTCTTGTGTCCAAGTTCAACAGTCTATATCAAATTGTGTCCTTATGTGAAAATAGTTAGACAAATCTATCATAAAATCTGCTTCAAAAGACGCTGAACCTTCTCTTCACTCACTTTCATAATAGTCTCTGAGAACATCGAAGATTCGTCCAAAAGATGGTTTTCCGTGCTTGAAAAGTGAATCGCATCCGGTTGAACTTGATCTCTAATCTTAGTAATATTGGATGCATTGACGCCACCTCCTGGCATAATTTGGATCCGGTTCCCTGCATAAGCTTTCATCTCCTTCAATATTGAAAGTCCAAGATCAACGTTTCTTGCCAGACCAGCAGAAAGAACGCGATTTACTCCCAATTCGATCAATGTGTCCAGCGATTTTACAAATTCAAAAGTATCGTCAAAGGCGCGGTGAAAAGAAACCGTCATTCCTTGCGCTTGCTCAATCATTAACCCGACGGCTTTTTTGTCAATCAATCCACGTTCATTTAATGCACCAATAACGACACCTTGCGCCCCTATTGCTTTGCATTCACGAATATCGCGTAGCATTATTTGGACTTCATCATTATTGTATCGGAAACCACCCGGTCGATGGCGAATCAAAACGTGTGTTTCAACTCCATAAGCCAAGGCGTATTCAATCAACCCTGGAGAAGGTGTAATACCACCTTGCTCCAAGTTTTGACACAATTCGATTCTCGATAAATTATATTTTTTTGCCAGTTGAATTGCTTCAATCGATGCTGCACATAATTCTAATTCCATAACTAGTTTTTTCTTAAAAATTCTATTTCATCAATGAATGTCCATGGGACACTTCCTGCTCCGCCACTTCCTGCTGGAATCTCATCCAATGGCTTAATTACGAGTTTGATAAATTTTGATTTGGTGCTCGGAAAAGATATTTGATTCTGCCTATCCTTAAACTCATTTGCCCTTCCTATTTCCCGCCAATTTTCAGAATCATCCGAAGCATATAATGTCACCTTTTCTGGTAAATAAATCCACATTCCTTTGTTGTCATTAAATCCGATTTTAAGACCATTCACTTCTTTGGAACCATCCATATCAACGATCATTTCGATGTGATTTTCGTTGAATCCCAACCAATCTGTTCCCTTGAATTTTACTCCTGCTGAAATTCCATCTACTAAGTTTAAACTTCCGTTGTGATCGAATTTTGGATGTGGAGGTGTCACCAATTCAATTTCTCTTCCCAAATCACCAGAAAGATTAAAGTGATACATCAAGGTCTCGTTAAAATTATCTGATGTCAACAGATAAGTCATTTCACTGTCCCCCTTTCCAGAAGGTCTTTTTAAAGTCATCGTATCTTGAACAATAATTCTTGACCCCATATCCACATACGATTCATGATCTCTAAAAAATGTAGAAAGCAAGTACTCCTCTGTTGATTGAGTCCCTTTGAAATTAACATTTAACCCTTCTGACGCTCTTCCAATTTTTAGCTGAGGATAATGTATTGAATTGGCAAAATTGACATTGTGAAGTTTCAAATAATCTTCCTGATACTTCAAATAGGTATCAAGAAATATATCGTATTCTGGTTTATTTTTACACCACAAACTTTGGATCAAAGCCAATGCTCGTGGAAAGGCCATGTACTCCACATGATCCATTGTGGTAATGTATTCCGTCCATAAATTGGCTTGCCCACCCAGAATGTATTTCTCTTGTTCTTCCGTCAACTCTTCTGGGACAGGATTGTATTTGTACACTTTTTCTAATGGTAAATATCCGCCAATTGCCAGCGGTTCTATATCATGAGCGCTTTGGTAATAATCGAAATAACAATATGCAGTTGGCGACATTACGACGTTATGCCCTTGTTTAGCAGCTTCAATCCCACCTTTTTCTCCACGCCAAGACATTACCGCTGCGTTTGGTGACAAACCTCCTTCGAGAATTTCGTCCCAGCCAATTAATTTACGTCCACGTTCCATTAAAAACGCATCCATCTGGCGGATAAAATAGCTTTGCAGCTCATGTGTGTCTTTCAATTTATTTTTCTTGATCACTTTTTGGCACTGCTTGCATTCTTTCCATCTTTCTTTCGGTGCTTCATCCCCTCCGATGTGGATATATTCAGATGGAAAAAGTTCAAGAACTTCAGCTAAAACGTCTTTCATGAAGTTGATTGATTTCACCTTGGAACAATAAACATCGTCAAAAACACCCCAAAGACCAGGAACAGTATTTAATTCACCTGTACAAGAAAGCTCAGGATATGCGGCTAATGCGGCTCGACTGTGTCCAGGCATTTCGATCTCAGGAACAACAGTAATAAACTTTGTATTCGCATAAGCAACTACCTCTTTAATTTCTTCTTGGGTATAAAAACCGCCATAATTTTCAGTTTCGTATTTACGAGGTGAATCTGAGAAATGACCAATAACAGTGCTGTCTCTAAATCCACCAATCGATGTCAATTTAGGGTGTTTTTTAATTTCAATCCGCCAACCTTGATCGTCTGTTAAATGCCAATGGAACTTATTGAATTTGTACAAAGCCATCAGATCAATGAAGCCTTTAACCTCATCGACATTAAAGAAATGACGGCTAACATCAAGGTGCAATCCCCGCCAATCGAATCGAGGCTCGTCCATAATAAAGCATTTCTGAATCGCTAGTTGACCGTCCTTCTCGATAATCATTTGAAGAATTGAATTCACGGCATAGAAAGCTCCGTTATCCGACTTAAAAGAAATCGCGATAGTATTCAAAATGTTCATTTCATAGCTGTTTTCCGAACCATGATCGTCCCGTAAAATTCTTAAATCTTCTGATTTGCTTGTCTTTATTAAAACAACTGATCTTGCGGCCAACTCCTTTTCAAGGTAATTGTAGGTTGCTGGCAGCAAATCAGGGGCGTTAATTGTTAAGGTGTCAGAAACTATGAAATGACCTTGAACAGGAGAATACACCAACGGAGTTGGAATTATTGTGCATTGTGCAATAGCACTTGACGCAAATAGTATGCACAGAATAAAAATGATGTTTTTCATACCCGCTAAATTAGAAAGTAGAATCTTTAATTTACCATTATGGGATAACTAATCACGACATTACCTTGGGCAATACTTACCTCTTCTAATGGAATTCCAATAAAATAAGATTGACTCCATTAACAAGCTATTAACTATCCAACTGAAAATCAGTAGTGATTAGACCTCTCAAAGTGAGAGCGCAAATAAAGAAGATTGATTCGATTTTCAAAAGACAATACGCTCTTTTTTATCAACTAAATCGACTTTTCTACAGAATTACATATTCCGTCTATACTGCCCTCCTACTTCAAATAAAGCATTTGTAATTTCACCCAAAGAAGCGTATTTACTCGTCTCCATCAATTGTTCAAAGATGTTATGGTTCTGAATTGCGGCTTTCTGTATTTTTTGAATTCCATCAGCTACTTCAGTTTTAAAGGAGTTATTCAGTTCCTTCAACATTGTAATTTGATATTGCTTTTCTTCTTCGGTTGCTCTAATTACTTCTTCCGGAATCACAGTTGGCGATCCTTTTGAACTTAAGAACGTATTCACTCCAATAATCGGGAATTCGCCTGTGTGCTTCAACGTTTCGTAATACAACGATTCTTCTTGAATCTTAGATCGTTGGTACATCGTTTCCATTGCACCAAGAACCCCACCACGTTCAGTGATACGATCAAATTCTGTCAATACTGCTTCTTCTACAAGATCTGTCAACTCTTCAATAATAAATGAACCTTGAAGTGGATTCTCGTTCTGTGTTAATCCCAACTCACGGTTGATAATCAATTGAATTGCCATTGCTCTACGAACCGACTCTTCAGTTGGCGTTGTAATTGCCTCGTCGTAAGCGTTTGTGTGCAATGAATTACAGTTATCGTAAATAGCGTAAAGTGCTTGTAACGTTGTTCTAATATCGTTGAAATCAATTTCTTGAGCGTGCAATGAGCGACCCGAAGTTTGAATATGGTACTTCAATTTCTGAGCTTTAGGATCTGCTCCATATTTTTTGTCCAATGCTTTCGCCCAAATCCTTCTTGCAACACGTCCGATAACTGCATATTCGGGGTCGATACCGTTTGAAAAGAAGAAAGATAAGTTAGGTCCGAATTTGTTAATATCCATTCCACGGCTTAAATAATACTCGACATATGTGAATCCATTCGCCAATGTAAACCCTAATTGCGTAATTGGATTCGATCCAGCTTCCGCGATATGGTATCCAGATATAGAAACTGAATAGAAATTACGTACTGCATTTTCAATGAAGTATTCCTGCACATCTCCCATCAATCGCAACGCGAATTCAGTTGAGAAAATACATGTATTCTGCGCTTGATCTTCTTTTAAGATATCCGCTTGAACCGTTCCACGAACCTGAGTAAGCGTTACTTTTTTAATTTCAGCATAAACATCGGCAGGTAAAACTTGATCTCCTGTCGTTCCCAAAAGCATCAATCCCAATCCGTCGTTCCCTTCAGGAAGATCTCCTTGATAGGTTGGGCGAACTGTTCCTATCTTCTTATAAATTGCGGTAATTTTCGCCTCAATTTCTTTTTCTAATCCGTTTTCCTTGATGTACTTTTCACAGTTTTGATCAATTGCGGCGTTCATGAAGAACCCTAACAACATTGGCGCGGGGCCATTTATCGTCATTGAAACAGAAGTCTTTGCGGCTGATAAGTCAAACCCAGAATACAATTTCTTCGCATCATCCAAACAGCAGATTGAAACTCCTGCGTTACCAATCTTTCCGTAAACATCTGGGCGTTCACCTGGATCATTTCCGTAAAGTGTTACAGAATCAAATGCTGTAGAAAGACGCTTCGCAGGCATTCCCAAACTTACATAGTGGAAACGTTTGTTCGTTCTTTCTGGTCCACCTTCACCTGCAAACATCCGCGTCGGATCTTCACCTTCTCTTTTGAAAGGGAACAATCCAGCAGTGTAAGGAAATTCACCCGGTACATTCTCTTGCAACGACCATCTCAAAATATCTCCCCAACCTGTATACTTCGGCGTTGCTATTTTTGGAATTTGAGAATGCGATAATGATTCCGAATGCGTTTGAATTGTCAATTCTTTATCACGAACCTTAAACTTAAATTCAGGGTTCTTGTACAATTGTTTTTTCGCTTCCCAGTTTTCTAGAATTGCCCAGTTCTTTGGATCAAAATTTAATTTTTCTAATTCTAATGCTTCTAGCAAACCTTTGATGAGCCTATCTTTGTCTTCAAGAGAAGATTCTTTCATTGACTCAATTGAAGAATTCAATCCCCAAAGTCGATCAGCCACTTTAACTTGTGTGTCGACCCATTTATCGTAAGCACGGTTGCTCTCTGAAATCTCAGACAAGTAACGCGTTCTTTCTGGTGGAATCACATAAATCTTCTCCGACATTTCTTCTGTAATCTCGAAAGTTGATTTCAAGTCTGCACGAGTTTTTTCAACAACCTTGTCCATGATCACCTTATACAAGGTGTTCATTCCTGGATCGTTGAATTGTGAAGCTATTGTTCCATAAACGGGCATTGTATCCACTGGATCTTCCCATCTATTGTGATTTCTTTGGTATTGTTTTCGAACATCACGAACAGCATCTAATGCTCCACGTTTGTCGAATTTATTCAACGCGATAACGTCGGCAAAATCCAACATATCTATTTTTTCTAACTGCGTTGCCGCACCATATTCAGGCGTCATTACGTACAATGACATATCTGAATGGTCTAAAATCTCAGTATCCGATTGTCCAATTCCCGATGTTTCAAGGATGATTAAATCGAACTCTGCCGCCTTCAAAACATTGATTGCTTCCGCAACGTGCTTTGATAAAGCCAAATTCGATTGGCGTGTCGCCAATGAACGCATATAAACGCGGTCACTTTTAATCGAGTTCATTCTAATTCTATCTCCTAAAAGCGCACCACCCGTCTTCCGTTTTGAGGGATCGACAGAAACAACAGCTATATTTTTCTTTGGAAAGTCAACCAAAAAACGGCGTACCAATTCATCCACTAAAGATGATTTACCTGACCCACCTGTTCCAGTGATTCCCAAAACAGGGACCGCAGCGGCTTTGGCCATTACATTTACTTGTTCCAAGATGTCTTTTGAAGCATCAGCAAAATTTTCAGCAGCAGAAATAATTCTGGCAATTGCTGGATCGCTTTTTTCAGTCAAATGATTGATTTCTCCGTTCAAATTATCTCCAACAGGAAAATCACAACGCTTAACAAGGTCATTTATCATTCCTTGAAGTCCCATTGAACGGCCATCGTCTGGATGATAAATTCTTTCAATTCCGTAGGCTTCTAATTCAGCAATTTCAGATGGAAGAATAGTTCCTCCTCCCCCACCGAAGATTTTAATGTTTGGAGCTCCTTTTTCCTGCAATAAATCATACATGTATTTAAAGTACTCGTTGTGCCCTCCTTGATACGAAGTCATCGCAATTGCTTGCGCATCTTCTTGAATTGCACAATTCACTACTTCTTCAACAGATCTATCATGACCAAGATGAATTACCTCACAACCTGTTGATTGGATAATTCTACGCATGATATTGATAGCCGCGTCGTGCCCATCAAACAATGATGCCGCCGTTACGATTCGTACTTTATTTGAAGGGATGTAAGGTTCTACTCTTTCCATAAATGCTATTTGTGATGCTTTTAAAAAGCCTTGTAAAAGTAGTGATTTAAGATGAATTAATTGCCTTTTAAAGCGATGTATTGGCGATTCGGAATATAGTTTTGCTGCTTTTTTCTAGAGCTGAAAAAGTACAGCGAAAAGGTCCCTAAAGCTGCATGACTCTCTTACCCAATATTGAATTCATGACTTGAAAATGAAGAACTCCTCTCTTAGCTGAGCCGAGATCGTCAAATAGCCCCATTTTCTAGCGCCACTTCATCGATTGGGTCCCAAGAAAAACATTCTAGGCGCATTGTGCTTCGATAAATCAACTCTCCTTTTCAAATTCATAACTTCTAACCCATCATTTCTAATCCACACTTCGATAAACTCAGTGTAAATAATTCATAATTCCCAATTAATCAAGTAGCTTTGCGCTCTTAAATAAGAGAATATGATATCGGTTAACGGAATTGGAATAGGTTTTGGCGGTGAAGATTTATTCGGTGATGTGAGTTTTGTGATTAATGAAAACGACAAGATTGCATTGATGGGTAAAAACGGAGCCGGTAAAACAACGATGATGAAGATCATTGCTGGAGAACTTAAAGCCAACAAGGGAACCGTTCAAGGTCCAGAAGATGCTGTTATCGCCTATTTGCCACAACACTTATTGACCGAAGATAATTGTACTGTTTTCGATGAAACGTCGAAAGCGTTTGGAAGTATTTTCCAGATGAAGGAAGATATGGAACGTTTGAACAAGGAATTGGAAACAAGAACCGATTACGAGTCGCAGGCGTATATGGACATTATCGAGCAGGTTTCTGATATCGGTGAAAAGTTCTATTCAATTGAAGAAACGAACTTTGATGCGGAGATTGAAAAAGCACTTTTGGGATTGGGATTCAAACGTTCTGACTTTACGCGGCAAACCAGTGAGTTTAGTGGTGGATGGAGAATGCGAATCGAACTGGCAAAAATCTTATTGCAAAAACCGGATTTGGTTCTTCTTGATGAGCCTACAAATCACATTGATATTGAATCTGTTTTTTGGCTCGAGGACTTCTTGCTAAACAAAGCAAAAGCTGTGATTGTAATCTCTCACGATAAAGCATTTATTGACAACATTACCAACCGCACCATTGAAGTAGCGATGGGACAAATATTTGACTACAAGGCCAATTACTCTCATTATTTGCAGTTAAGAGAAGACAGAAGGTTGGCTCAAATCAAGACGTATAACGAGCAGAAATTGTTTATCGCAGACACGAAACTGTTTATTGACAAGTTCAAAGGAACGTTCTCGAAGTCCAATCAGGTCAACTCTCGAAAACGAATGTTGGACAAACTTGTGATTGTTGAGGTTGATGATGTTGACACTTCAGCTTTGAACTTGCGTTTTCCTAAATCACAGCGATCTGGAGATTATCCCGTAATAGCGAAGGAATTGAGTAAATCGTATGGTGACAGCGTTATTTTCAAGGATGCGAGTTTAGCCATTGCGAGAGGTGAAAAGGTATCTTTCGTTGGAAGAAACGGTGAAGGGAAATCGACGATGATTAAGGCGATCATGAGTGAAATCGAATACGAAGGCCAATGCGATTTAGGACACAACGCGAAGGTTGGATATTTTGCGCAAAATCAAGCTTCGTTGTTGGATGGAGAATTGACCGTTTTTGAAACTGTTGATAATGTTGCCCTAGGTGAAATCAGAACTCAGATGAAAAATATCTTGGGTGGATTTATGTTTAGTGGAGATGCTATTGACAAGAAGGTGAAATACTTGTCCGGTGGGGAAAAGACGCGTTTAGCGATGGTAAAATTACTTCTTGAACCTGTGAACGTTTTAATTCTCGATGAGCCGACAAATCACTTGGATCTTAAATCGAAGGATGTTTTGAAAGAAGCTCTCTTAGCTTTCGACGGAACGTTAATTCTTGTTTCTCACGATAGAGATTTCCTTCAAGGTTTGTCTCAAAAGGTATTTGAATTCAGAGAAAAACGAGTGATAGAACATTTCGAATCAATTGACGAATTCCTGGCTCGAAATAGAATTGAAAGCATCAAAGCGATGGATTTATAGAGTCGATCACTTCAAGATTAGCGTTGATGTAATCGGATTGTGGTCTGATAATCGCAATGACTTCCCATTCATGATTTGCCTTGGTGATTCAATAATAGATCCAATCAATTTTGATCGCTTGTTCTTTCTTAGGAAGATAAAATCAATCCAATAGGATTTTCCGTTGGCCTCCATCAAATCATGATCCTTGAAATTACACGTGTTTTTTAATTTACCCATTGGCTCAAGCGTAGATGCATGAAGCGTTTTAGTCAAACTGTCGAAATTGGCTGTTGAAGCAGCAATATTGAAATCGCCAACATAAAGAACGGCGTTTGAATCACTAATTTCTCGCTGAACCGTATTAATCACTTCTACTTGATTCTTTCTAATTCCAATTCGTTTAAGCCCCCTCCCCGCTTGCAGATGTGTCCCTAAAATATCCAAATCTTTACCCTCAATATCCAGCGTAACATGAACAAGGCCTTTCTTTGCTAGTCGATCTGCGCCTGTTTTGTCTTTAAAAGAATAATGTTTAGGCTGATTTTTGAACTTCACTTTCGAATAAACAAACACGCCTGACGCTACTCCAAAAAGGGATTTCGGCCCAGGTTTCGTAATATTCGGATACGATTCAGCCATCAATTCATTTAGGTGCTTCGACGCTCGATTGTGAAATACCTCTTGCAGAATGATAACGTCTGCATTGGTTTCGATGAGGTAATTTGCGATGCTGTCAACCCGCTTCATTTGTTTGTCGGCCAAAATACTCGGGCGAAGAAAAACATTCCACGATACGATTTTCAGAGTATCTTGTGCGAATCCATTGCTGAAAAAGCAAATTAGACTTACGCCGAAGAATAATGATATGAATAATGATCGGTTTATGATAATCTCAATATACGAAATTATAAGCGATGGAATAATCTGTGTATTTCTATCTTTGGAAAAAAATTACAAGAAAGAAAATGACGGCATAAACCTGATGCAAAGGTAGTCCTCTTCAGTGTAAAGAGCTCGTAATTAAGCGCCTAAAAAAGATGTAGTTTCTTTTGTAAACTTCAAAAAATCAATGAGATTTAATACAATGGTTCTTATATATCAATAGGATTGCAATAATAACCGGAATCATTAAATTACTTTTGTAAGTCTAAAGAATCAATAGAGTTCTAATAAAAAAGCAAAAAGTAGAAATTATGAAATGGGAAGAATATCAATTGAAATTTGACCAAATACTAAGTGGCGAATTCACAGATTCACCATATGACGATCCTGCATATGTTGAATATGTAAAATTGAACAACTCAAGATCTAAGAGATGGATTAAGAAAGGCGAATTAACGGATGATATTAAGTCGAAGTTAGATTCAGTTCAAGCAAAACAAAAATGGATTCTTATCACGGAACCTTGGTGTGGTGACGCTGCCCATTTGACTCCGTTTATAAAAATGATGGCGGACTACTCTAAACATATTGAGTTAGAAATACAAAAAAGAGATAGCGAACAAAGCGAAATTCATAATTACCTAACGAATGGAGGAAAGTCGATTCCTAAGTTAATAGTAAGAGATGAAAATGGAAAAGATTTGTACAATTGGGGACCCCGTCCAAAAGAACCTCAAGCGATTTTTATGAATCGCAAATCTTCAAATCAAACAGCGGAAGAGAATAAATCGGAATTACAAGTTTGGTATAACAAAGACAAAGGAATTTCAATGCAAAAAGAATTAGCCGAATTGATTTAGAATATATAGATGTTAGTAGTATAGAAGTGTGTAAAGACGGCGGAGAGCGGCTTCTTTACTATGTTTTTTTGACTAAAGTTGTAAGTTGCATTGAACCTGACTTACAACACGTTGAAATGAAATTCTCTAGTAAGTTCTTTATACTCTTTCGAGTAACCGTTTGATTTGTCGCGAACCGAGAAATGGGATTCTTCAAGGATGCTTTTATAGTTACAACAGACAAAAATCACCCTTTTCGTATCACCACCTACTTTCCCATGAATTGAAATCTTCTCAATCATATGAAGGTTGGCACTGTTGCATTGCTTTTTCCAAACTTGTTCATCCTCAACTGGAACGATAAACCAAAATTCACCATCATCAGATAGCAATCTTCGGGCTTTAAGAATAAACTCGCGCATCGGTAAACTTTTCTCGTGACGCGCGTTTGCTTTTCTATCATCTTGATTTACAAGTGTTGTCTGATAGTAAGGCGGATTGGAAACAATCAAATCGTATTTTTCTTCTGTTTCGTATTCTAAAAAATCACAATGATGGGTCTTAAGACGCTCTGGCCAAGGTGAGTTCTTAAAGTTAAGTTCGCCTTCAGCTGCAGAAAGCGCGTCCAATTCAATTGCGTCAATTGAAATGTCGGAATTGTTTTGAGCAATCATTAGTGACAGAACTCCTGTTCCAGAACCAACATCCAATCCTTTTTTACTTCCATTACTATTAACGAAAGATCCCAGAACCATTGCGTCGGTTCCAACTTTCATAGCGTTGTCGTTTTGAGTGATTTCGAATTGTTTGAATCGAAAGTTTGACATTAACTTAAATAAATTTCGATGAGGCCTTCTGGTGTTTGAACGTGAAGTTCTTTCTTCTCACGATCCACTTTCGTGACGGTATCTTTGAGTAAGGGAATTAGAATCTCCTTTGAATCTGGAGAAATTATTTGGAACAATGGATTGACTTTAAAATCGACTATTTGTTGCAGTTCTCCAACGGCTCCAAGTCTTGCGTCCACGATTGTAAATCCAGCAACTTCGTGATCATAATAATGAAGTCCTGTTAACTCAGGTAAAATTTGAGCAGGTAAATAGATATCTTTTCTCAAAAGTTTTCTAGCTCCATCTTCTGACGTAACACCTTCGAATTTTGCCGCAGCAAATCCTTTGTTCTTCAGTTTAAATGATTCTAGAAAGAAAGGGGTAAGTTGATCATTAAGATCAATAAAAATCGCATCAAGTGTGCGATAGTCTTCAGGATTAGTAACGTCTAAAAACAACGAAACTTCACCTTTAAATCCGTGAAGTTTCGCTACATATCCTAAATGAAAGCAATCCGCTTTTTTCATTCTTAATGTTTGTTGAAAGCTAAGCTTTCTACTCTGCTGCTGGTTTTTCTTCATCAGCTGGAGCTGCTGCTTCTGGAGCTGCTTCTGCTACTGGAGCTTCTTCTACTACTGGAGCTTCTTCAACTACCGTTTCTGGAGCTGCTTCTACTACTGGAGCTTCTTCAACTACCGCTTCTGGAGCTGCTTCTGCTTCTGGAGCTGCTTCAACTACCGCTTCTGGAGCTTCTTCAACTACTTCTGGAGCTTCTTCAACTACTTCTGGCTCAGGAGTATTTTTAGCTTCAATTTCTTTAGCTCTCGCTGCTGAAACATCAGACTCTGCTTTCAATGCATCTGCTGCTGCTTTTTCTGCTGCTTTAGACAAACCATCTTTCTTAGTCGCTACTTTACCTTCTTTCTCCTCTAACCACTTAGCGAACTTCTCTTCCACTTGCGCTTCAGTTAATGCTCCCTTAGCAATTCCTTTGATAAGGTGATTTTTGTAAATAACTCCTTTGTAAGACAAAATCGCTTTTGCAGTATCAGTCATCTCAGCACCTTTTTGTATCCATCCTAATGTTTTGTCGAAATTAATTTCGATAACTGCTGGATTAACATTTGGGTTATAAGTTCCTAATTTCTCAATGAAACGACCGTCTCTTGGAGCTCTGCTGTCAGCAGCTACGATGTGGTAAAAAGGTTTACCTTTCTTACCGTGTCTTTGCAATCTAATTTTAGTTGCCATATCTAAATCTTATTGTTTGGAGTACGAAACTCCGTGTTAATAATAATCCATCTTCTCGAGATGGGTCGGCAAAGATAACACTAATTCCAATAAAAGCTAGGAGGTTAAGTGAAAAAAGTCAAATTTCAGAATTGGATATTTCGATTCGATCCATGAGCGTGTAAAGCGGTATTTAACTTTCAACTTAAGAATCGAATTTTCCATAATTTAAATAGCACTAAAAATATGTTATAATTTTATTAGAATTCGAAATAGACTAACTCTTCTTTTGGCAATGCCATCATTGCTTTAAAGAGCCAGTAAAGTCTGACAACAGCGCAAGTTATTCCAAACACAAACGCTAAAATTCTCCATTTACTCATTTTGATACTAAACGCCAAAAATAAAGGTTCAGCAATCATAGCAAGATCAATAAGATAGCCGAAACCTTCAAAAAAAAGGACTAATCTCAAAATTTTCCGATGCTTTCATACACTTTGTTAACAACAAACCAGTATCAACCTGAAAATATATTAATTAAAATAGCAATCAGAATTAGCCTTTCGAGGACATTCGGTTTTTCTTGACTGTGAAATTTTCCGTATTGGATGTATCAATGACTTCTTTCAGAGCTAACTAAATTAGTATTAGTTCAATACGATTAATCCATTCCGTTTTTTTCAATAAAAAATACCACTCATGTCAAAATTTTACCATTCAAATATTCTATTTTATATTTTACTATAAATTCACTATTTTCACAAAAAAAGCTGCTACTTGAAAACTCCTGTATCGCATATAACTATTTTATTATCAATTCTTTTCTGTCTGCCTTTGATCAGCTTAGCTCAAGGCTATCAAGTCAATCTTCAAGGTCAGGCTCAACAAGGAATGGCAAGTGCAGGAACTGCTTTCATTCAGGACGCAGCAAGTGTTTTTTATAATCCTGGAGGAATGTCTTTTTTGGATAAAAGCCAAGTCATTGGAGGAGTCACGCCTACAATCTCAAACGGTCTTTTTACAGAAGCTGAAACGGGTGAATATGGAAGAACTACATCTCCAGTCGGAACTCCGTTTGCCGCTTATGGAGTTTACAAATTAAGCGATTCAAGCAAATTAAGCTTCGGATTAGGCGTTTATACACCTTTCGGAAGCACAGTTGAATGGGAAGAAGGATGGGCTGGACGATTCGCGGTAACACGTTTACAACTCATGTCTATTTTTGTGCAACCAACTTTAAGTTATAAGTTGACAGACGCAATTGGTGTAGGAGCAGGATTTGTATACAGCTATGGTAAAGTAAACCTGCAAAAAGACCTACCGCTACAATTTCAAAATGGAGAATACGGTTCTGTTGAATTGGACGGAACGGGAAGTGGATTTGGATTTAATGCAGGAATCTATTTCGAACCTGTAAAATGGCTTTCCGCTGGGTTTACATACCGTTCGCAAGTCAACATGAACCTTAATAAAGGAATGTCTACATTCACTGTTCCAAGTTCGCTCGAAGAGAATTTTCCATCTGGAAACTTTACTTCATCATTGCCGCTTCCGAGCATTGTGACATTGGGGTTTTCTTTCAAACCAAATGAAAAATTAACAATAGCGCTTGATATCAATCATGTTGGCTGGGTAGCTTATGACACGCTTGCCTTCGACTATGAGGTCAATACAGAATCGCTCGAAGACACGAAGTCGCCTCGGAATTATGAGAACACTTTTGCTTTTAGATTGGGTGCTCAATATGACTTCACAGAAAAAACCGCTGCCCGCGCTGGAATTAGTTACGGTATATCTCCTGTTTCAAACGGATACGTTACACCAGAAACGCCTGATGCGAATCGAGTTAGTTATACCGTTGGTTTTGGCTACGCGATTAAAGAGCGTTTGAAGTTAGACGCGTCTTTGCTTTATACGCAAGTAACTCGGACGGATAAAAACATAGAAACGAATTTAGAAGGAACGTTTAAAGTTATTGCTTTCGCGCCCGGACTTTCCATTTCATACCTATTCAAATGATGAAGATGAAACGACATATAATGTTCCTTGTATTAATCATTATTGCTTCAAGTTGTAAACCAAAGAAAGTTGAAGTGCCCGCCACTCTGGGAGATATTGATGTAACTTCTACCGTCGCGATTGGCGGAAATAGTTTTGCAGGGTATTCGGATGACGCTCTGCATCTAGAAGGTCAAGAATATTCAATCCCAAGCATTATCTTGGACAGAATGGAAGAGTCAAATCAATTTAATCCATTCACGCTACCCTATTTATCGTCTTCTTCAAACGGAATAAATTTGAACGGAGATTCAAAATTGATCTTGGGCTACAAAACCGATTGCAACAATGAGACTTCACTTTCGCCTATTCGAAAAGCAGTTTCAGGAAATGTTGATGATTTAAACAATTGGGTTTATGGAACAGACGGACCATTTTTCAACCTTTCCATTCCCAACCTAAAATTTCAGGAACTGAACGATGTCGGATTAGGAAACCCTGCAAACGGTATTGGAAATTACAATCCGTGGTTCTCGAGAATTGCAAGTGATCAAGCAAACAGTTCAATTTTGTCAGATGCTGTGGCTTTAAATCCAACTTTTCTATTCCTTTCTATAGGACAAGATGACATCACTGATTTCGCAAAGTCGGGCACAACCGGAACTGCACTTCCTTCAAGCGTAGATTTTTTTAACGATTTACAGGAAGTTGCAACGGCATTCCCAAATACACAAGGCGTAATATCGATAATTCCAAACGTATTGTTAACGCCTTATTTCAATACTATCCCATACAATGGGCTGACTTTAGAAGCAGATCAAGCAGTCACAATAAATAACGTTTTCAATCCAATTGGAATATCTTTTAATGTGGGAGATAACGGTTTTTTAATAGAAGACTTAAGTGAACCTTTTGGAGTTCGAAAAATGGTGGAGGGTGAATTGGTTTTATTGAGCATTCCATTGGATTCCGTTAAATGTTTTGGCATGGGATCAATCGTTCCAATTCCAGATAGATACATTTTAACGCTGGATGAAATAACAGCTCTTAATCAAACATTGTTTCAATACAATAATGAAATATCAAGCTATGCTGCGACGTATAATTATGCTCTAGTAGATGCAACCGCGATATATCTTTCATTGCAATCAGGAATTGTTTACAACGGCGTTTCAATATCAACCGAATTTGTTTCAGGAGGCGCCTTTTCTATGGATGGTCTCAACTTAAATCCAATTGGAAATGCGTTATTCGCGAACCAATATATAAAAGCAATAAATGACAAGTACAATGCTCGCATTCCGCTAGCGCCAGTCACGAATTACCCGGGAGTCTATTTCCCATAACACTTCAATAAATTAAACTATGAAAAAAATCTACTTATTAACTTTGGCCTTAATTGGCATCCTTGGATCTGCGCAAGCACAAACTCCTTGCGACAATGGAAGGTATTACACTGAATTGTTCCCAAATGTGACAATAACAAATGGTGTTCAGTTTGGATCAAACACAACATGGACGGGATCAAACATGAACCTAAAAATGGACATCTATGAGCCAACTGGAGATACTGAAACAGAGCGGCCTTTGATTATTTGGGCGCATGGCGGTAGCTTTATCGCAGGAACGAGAACAGACGGTGATATTGTTGCACTGGCAAATGCGTTTGCGAAAAAAGGATTTGTTTGTGTTTCTATCGATTATAGAACAGGAATGTTTCCTATTGATTCTATAAATGCGGTTAAAGCGGTTGTAAGAGCTACACAAGACATGAAGGGATCAATTCGTTTCTTCTATGAAGACCGACAAAATTCAAACACGTACAAAATTGACACGAACAACATTATCATTGGAGGAAGTTCTGCCGGAGCGGTTACAGCGCTTCACTTAGCTTATTTGAACAAGGATTGCGAAGTAGAGCAATATATTAGTAATGCAGCTTTAAATGCAATGGGTGGGCTTGAAGGTACAAGCGGAAGTCCAGGATATTCAACGAATGTGCATGCTGTGATCAATTTATGTGGTGCTTTAGCAAGTTATGGATGGATGGAATCAGGAGATATTCCATTTTGTTCGTTGCATGGAGATGATGACGGCACAGTGCCTTATAACACAGACGAAGCAAGTGTTGCTGGTTTTAATGTTATTCAAATGGATGGAAGTCGTGTTTTAAATGAACAAGCAAACTCAGTTGGAATTCAAAATAATTTCTACACACATTACGGAGCTGGTCATGCGGTGTACGCCTCAAGTGCCGCCTTCATGGACACAACTATTCGTTTCGTTACTGACTTTTTAGTGGATCATTTGGTTTGTTCTGAACCAATTCTTCAGCCAGACAATACGCCAACAGGAAATGCTGTTCTTTACCCACTTACGTATTGTGGACTTGGGATCAACGAGGGTAAAATTGAAATCAAAGCAAACATTTTCCCAAACCCATCGAACAATTTAATCACAGTTCAATTGGAAGGGACTTCTAAAATTCATTCGATTGAAATTTTAGATCTATCAGGAAGATCAATTGAATCCTTTGATTTAAATGCATCGGAATATACATTTGAAAAGAACGGAATTGGATCGGGAACATATGTTCTTAAGATTACCGATTCGGAGGGAAGAACTGGAACGAGTAGAATTATATTCAATTAATTCTAGAGAGTTTCTTTAGAAATTAAACATTTTGTAAGCTACCTGTAAAAGCATCATTTTCGAATGATGCTTTTACTTTTTATAGCTAAATTCACCGTCATATCATTCTACAATTATGAAGATTTTTATCACTCTCGCTTTATTGACTCTCACAAACTTAGCTACTGCTCAAATAGAGAACAAGTCTAGCCTCAAGCTCCCTGAAATCATGAAAGGGAATGAGTTTATTGGGCATCAACCGAATAATATCCGTTGGACCTACGATGGTAAAACAATTCTTTTTGAATGGAACCCTGACAATGAATCGGGCGATAGAACCTTTGGCTATTCATTGACAGACAAGTCAACGGTTTCAATTCAGCCGTCCTTTTACGAAGAGAATAGTGAATACAATCCGAGTCAATTTCAACCGAAGCTCTTCGATTATTTCACGCACAACGGAGCAATTTATCAATACGACATAAAAAACAAATCGACCGAAGTTTACCTTAAAATGGGGCAAGATGTTCGAAACTTAATGAACGTTAAAGACAATTCAAGCTTCTATTATCAAATGGGGTCTGACATTTACAAATCAGAACGAGGATTGAATGCTTCATTGATTGTTCTTCAATTTAAAAAAGAAGAAAAACCAGCAGAAGCAAAAAAACCAACCCATTGGGAAACACAAGAAGAAGAATTGTTTGAATTCCATAAAGACAGCAACAAGAAGAAAGCGTGGAACAAGGTTCAAGACTCCATTTGGGATGAGAAAACACCAATAGTTTATTTCGGCAAAAACTCGATTTCAAATGTTCAAATTTCACCAGACCAGCGATATGTTACATATAGATTAGACAAACGATCTGAAGGCAAAAGAACGCATGTTGATCACCACATCTCGGCTGACGGACACACGTACGCTAAAGATGCTCGTCCAAAAGTATCTGATAAAGACCCTTCGCATAAAATGGGGGTTTATGATCTTAAAAGAGATTCGACGTACCTCATCGACTTTTCAAAACTGACAGACATTCGAAAAAAACCAGCTTACCTTTCTGAATATGGCGATACTGAATTGGAATACGAGAAAGACCGAAACATCATAATGCACAAGCTGATTTACACGGATAACGGTGAGAGAAACATCATGGATATTCGCAGCTATGACAACAAAGACAGATGGATCGTTTCGGTTAACTTAAGGAGCGGGAAGGTTAGAGAATACATGCATCAGCATAACGAAGCTTGGATTGGAGGCCCTGGAATTTCCTCCTGGAATATGGTTTCTGGAACTTTAGGCTGGATCAATGATGACACCTTCTACTTTCAATCTGAAGAAACGGGATACTCGCATTTATATACATACGATATGATTCGCGATAATGACGCGAATACTACATCGTTAACTTCTGGGAACTGGGAGGTTCACGATGTACAGTTGAGCAAAGACAAATCAAAATTCTTCATCACTGCAAACAAAACGCACCCTGGCGATAGAGGCTTTTACCATTTGATAGTCAAAGACAAAAAGCTAATTCCAATATTGACGAAAACAGGAAATCATGAAGTTAGTATTTCGCCTGATGAAAAGACGCTAGCGGTTCGGTATTCATCGAAGAACAAACCTTGGGAATTGTACACTGCTCCTAACAAAGTGAATTCAACTATAAGTCAAGTCACCAAATCGACAACTGCGGATTTTGAAAAGTATGAATGGTATGCACCAGAGGTGATCACATTCAAAGCATCGGATGGAGTTCCAGTTAATGCGAGGCTATATAAACCCGAAAAAGGGAAATCAAACGGAGCGGCAGTTGTATTCGTTCACGGTGCTGGATATTTGCAAAACGCTCATAATTTTTGGAGCGGATACTTTAGAGAATATATGTTCCACAACATGCTTCGCGACAACGGCTATACAATCATTGACATAGATTACAGAGCGAGTAAGGGCTACGGTAGAGATTTTCGAACAGCGATCTACCGAAACATGGGAGGAAAAGACTTATCAGATCAAGTTGATGGAAGGCAGTATTTAATTGACTCTTTGGGAATTGATCCTGATCGAATTGGAATGTATGGAGGGTCTTACGGTGGATTTATCACGCTTATGGCATTGTTGAACGAACCTGGGAAATTTCAGGCTGGCGCTGCGATTCGATCTGTGACGGATTGGAACCATTATAACCATGAATACACGAGTAACATCTTAAACTACCCGACAACAGACCCAAAAGCATACGAGAAGAGCTCGCCGATTACTTTCGCGGACAACTTGGAAGACCGATTGATCATGTTGCATGGAATGGTTGATGACAACGTCCAATTTCAAGACGTAGTTCGAATGTCACAAAGATTTATTGAACTGGGAAAAGAAGATTGGGAATTGGCCGTTTATCCAGTTGAAGCGCACGGATTTAAAAAAGCCACTTCTTGGACGGATGAATACCGAAGAATTTATGAATTGTTTAACGAGGAACTTCTTCTAAAGAAAAAATAATATGGAGTTAAGAGAAATCACATCAAAAGAAGAGATGTTGAAAAATTACGATCTTCTTTTAGAGGTTTACCCGAACTTAACAAAGGACGAATACAGCTCGGAATTGGATTTAATGCTTCAGCACAATTATGGTCAAGCAGGTGTTTTTGATGGTGAAATTTGTGCTGGTCTAACTGGATATTGGATTGGAACTAAACTTTGGTGCGGTAAGTATATGGAACTTGACAACGTTGTAGTTTCGAAAAAATATCGTCGATTAGGTATTGGAAATCAATTGTTTGATTTCTTCAAACAAAAAGCAGAAGAAGAAAAATGCACGATGCTGGCTTTGGACTCCTACAGAAAAAACCTTCCGTCTCATGATTTTTTCGAAGCGAATGGATACGAAGCTAGAGGTTTTCATTTCATTAATGTCTTGGACGAATCGAAGATTCGGTAGGTCGATTGTTCGATGATTCGAAGCTTAGAAAAATCGAATGATCGAGAATTCCTGACGCCCATATCAACGATAGAGTCGAGCATTTCATACAACTCCGTACTGTCCGCTTGTGATCGACCAGATAAGGAAGCACAAAGCAACAGGCACATAAGATTAAGGTTGAAAAAAAATTGAGTCATGAGGATTAAATAGTTGATGGAACTAAGATAAGTATCGAATCGACAATTGTGTCCTTCTTGATTTTTGGCGAGACCCATCTCGTATGATTTCCAGATTCATCCAAAAGAAGGTCAAACAGCGATTCTGCGGCCAATCGAGAATAAGCATTGAAATGCCACCACTCGCTTGGAATTCCGTAGAATCGTTGAAAACGCATCACTTTCCTCAGTAATTTTCTGTTATCGTATTGCTGTTTTGATAATTCTCCCGTTTTTAAAAAGTGAGCTTCCTTACTTGGGAATGCAATAGTCCTGAAATCATCGTAACCTGCTCCCATATCCAATTCTTGACCAAGCGAATCGCAAATTGTTAGATCCACTGATGTTCCGTAATTGTGACCTGAACCGTAAATTGGATTGGAGACGAACTTTCCTCGCAATCCTGCAGGAACTGTATCCATAGCATCCCACATCTCACGTTGCACATGCAGCGGACGAACAGCATCAAAAATTTTCAAACGTAATCCGGGGTAAAGCGAATCAAGATAATCTTGACAATGAACAAGTCGAATTCCAACTTCTTTTTGAACGAATAACTTATTTAACGTGTCGTATAGCACGGTTTTCATGAAATTATTATCCGTTGAATACCTTAGATCGATTAAGATTCTTCTGTCCTTCAATTCTACTAAACCAAAAGAATCGTATCTCGCTAATACGCTTTCAGTCATTGGGTCTATCTCAATTATGATTGGTTCTTCAACAACTTCTATTTCATGTTTCGGTTCGACCTTGTTCTTTTCTCCACAAGAGAATAGGAAAATGGATACAATAGCGATCGCCGTTAGGAATTTCATTTAACAAAGAAACAAAATCTAAATTATTATAAAGAGACTAAAACTTTCTAATTAATTTAGCGCCAAATTAATTGTATGCCGACTATATCCAACAAAGCGATTAAGATGCCAGAATCGCCAATACGTAAACTGGTACCTTACGCTGAAAAAGCCAAAGCGAGTGGTAAATCAGTGTTTCATTTAAATATTGGACAACCTGATATTGAAACCCCTCAAGTTGCTTTGGATGCCATAAGGAACATGGATCGTAAGGTGATTGAATACAGTCACTCGGCAGGATTTCAATCGTACCGTGATAATTTATCGAAGTACTACAAAAATGCAGGATTGCCTGTTGAATCTGAAAACATCCTTATTACAACTGGTGGATCTGAAGCTTTGACTTTTGGCTTTTTGACGACTTGTGATTTACACGATGAGGTCATTATTCCAGAACCATTTTATGCAAATTACAATGGATTTGCTGTTGCAGCTGGAATAAAAGTCGTTCCTGTAACTGCAACTATCGAAAGCGGATTTGCACTTCCTCCAGTTGAAGAAATTGAAAAGAAGATCACCTCAAAGACAAAAGCGATTGTGATTTGCAATCCAGGAAATCCTACGGGTTATTTGTATTCTAAACAAGAATTGGAAAAACTTCGTGACATCGTTAAGGAACACGATTTGTTCTTATTCGCCGATGAAGTTTACAGAGAGTTCTGTTACGACGGAGCAACTCCATTCTCGGTGATGAATCTAGAAGGAATTGAAAACAATGTGATCATGATTGATTCTGTTTCTAAGCGCTACTCAATGTGCGGTGCTAGAATTGGAGCTTTGATTACGAAGAACGAAGAAGTAATGGCCGCTGCGCTCAAATTTGGGCAAGCGCGTTTGTCTCCTCCAACAATAGACCAGATAGCAGCAGAAGCAGCTTTAAACACACCCCAGTCTTACTTTGACAATGTTGTATCGGAATATGTTGAACGAAGAAACATAATGGTAAATGGCTTGAATGAAATCGATGGTGTTTTCTGCCCAATACCTAGCGGAGCGTTTTATTGCGTTGCTAAATTCCCAGTTGATAATGCAGAGAAATTCTGTCAATGGTTATTAGAAGATTTCGATTACAATGGAGACACAGTAATGATGGCGCCAGCAAGTGGTTTCTATTCTACAGAAGGGCTTGGTGAGCAAGAAGCTCGAATTGCATATGTATTGAACCAAGATTCACTTAAGATGGCTGTAAAATGCTTAGAAGAGGCTCTCAAAGTTTATCCAGGCAGAATATAAATTGTACATTTTTAATATTGAAGGCAGCTTTCTTAATAGGGAGTTGCCTTTTTTTAACTTCAAATATATTTATCAATCGTTTATAAACTTTCAAATATTAGCGCAAAAAAAATCCTCCCTCGAATAAACAAGAGAGGATTTAATATTTTCAGTAGTGAATTACTTCTTAACGAAAGTATTTCTGATAGTTCCATCAACAGTAAGAACTTCATAGAAATAAACTCCTGCATTTAAAGTAGAAATTTCAATTGAAGCGTTAGAACCGTTAACATCTGAAGTAGAGATAACTTTTCCATCCATTCCGATGATAGTAACAGTAGATAATTCGTTAGAAGAAGTTACATTCAATACATCAGCAGCTGGGTTAGGGTAAACACCAACAGTTAATGAATTTTCTTCAATACTAACGCTCGAGCTAGAAACCTCTAATCCATCAACCAAGATCCAGTTCTCATCAGTACAATCGTAGTGACGTAAAATTACGTGAACCGAAGCTTGGTTTCCAGCAATAGAAGAAACATCAACAGACTCAGCAAACCATGTCTCACCTGCAGATAATGTAGTTTCGAATACTGGCGTTGGCAATGCTCCGCCTGCTAAGATTGCAGCTATATCAGAAGTCAAAATAACGTAAACAGCGTATTTCTCTTCGTACCATCCTGAAGCAGTTGTCTCTGGGCTTCCACATAACCAGTTTACATAAACAGTAGACTCACCTGAACAATCAATTACTGGAGAAACACCTACGTTATCTGGAGTTAAAGGGTTTGTTGACCAAGAATTTGAAAGGTAGCCATCTGTTCCGTCGAATCCTGGAGCAGTAATTGCAGGATTGTTAATAATAACTGCAGACCAGTTGTTTCCGTCACCGTCTTGGTCAACGGCAGTCCATGCTGCGAAATCAGTAGAATCGGCTGCGCTATAGATAACCTGAGCGTTAACCGACGAAATAGCAGAAAGTACTACTAATAATAGTAAAATTTTTTTCATAGTTATAATTTTTAATTAAGTTATAAATATACGACATTCGTGTGACTATTTAAATCTTAACTTAAGATATCTTAAATGGTAAATCTACAAAGCCGTTAGATTAATAAAAAAACCTTAGTATTCAACAATAGTCAAAGGATTAATCGAAACCAATCTTAATCCTTCTTTTGTGATGAAATTAACTCTGGGTCTGCCTTAATGAATAGGTTTGCCCAAATAATTTTAGATAAGGAATAGAAATACGGAGCCGTAACAATTGATGCAATTACAATAATTAAGATCTGCAATCCTACGGCCATGTCTTCAAAAAATAAATTAAATGCGACCCAAAAAGTGACAAACAAAGCAACTCCTAGAGCATACGAAACGAACAGTGCACCAAAATAAAACCCAGGTTCTGGTGAGTACTTCAAATCACATTTTGGGCAGTTTTTATAAATATCCCCAGCCTTTTTCAGATTGTAAGGATGCGACTTGAAAAAATCACCTTCCTGACACCGTGGACATCTCATTTTAAAAATACTGTAGAACTTCGAACCTTTAGAAAAAACCGCCATAACTATGTATTTAGTGACAAAGATACAATGAATATCAGGACCGAAAAGGTGATTTATATCAGGTTTAACCCCCGGCAACTTTTAATAATCCATCTTTGTTAAGAATTTCAATTTTTCTAGCGTGCGTTTTGATTAACTCTTCATCTTTAAAGTCTTTTAAAAGTCTTATCAGAGTCTCGGTGGCAGTCCCTACAAAATTAGCCAAATCTTCTCTTGAAAGGTTAATCAATTCATTGGTATAAATATCATTCAGAATAACCAATGATGATGCTAATCTCTCTCGAACTGACTTTTGAGCCATATTTGTAACAAAAGTTGCGCGCTCAGCCAACTCGATAGATAGCTCTTTCATTATTCCATTGCGCAGACTAGGATTTGTGTCCACCATATCCAAAAAGTCTGCTTTGTTAATAAAACAGATATTACTGTCTTCAAGAGTAGTTGCAGAAACTGTATACGGTTCACCGCTAAACATTGCTCTAAAACCGACTATCTCACCTGCTACTGCTAAATGAATTATTTGTTCTTTACCTTCCTCTCCTCTTCCAAAAATCTTGACTTTTCCTTCATTAATACAATAAACTCCTCTTGGCGCACTTCGTTCTAGAAAGAGTGGCTGATTCTTCTTATAAAAGGCACATGTTTTTGCACTATTCATGATGTCAACATCAGAATCACAAAATGAAGCAAATAGAGAATTGTTTCTCGATTTACAATTCTCGCATCCAATATGTCTATATGATTTATCGAGCATCCTTCATTTTACTTAAAGTTAATAGTTTATGTCATTCTTTTGGAGGTAAATGTCTTTTTTGGTTCCAATCTATATTGACTTAACGCAGATCATGCGTGCTTTAGTTTCGTCTAACAAAATTTAAATTAATGCAATTAGAAACCAGACGGACGATTATTGGCTTCCAGAAAGAAACTCCATAGGTGGGGTAAACAGTAAGTAAGTTTTCATGTTTCAGCTCTGGTTTAGTTTATCGAAATCAGAGCTTTTTTTTGGGAAGAACTAAAAGTAAGATATAAGATCTGAAACGTCAGAGAATTCGCTAAAGTCAATTTTACTAAAGCGTTGCATTACTTCATTGTAGCGTACCATCTTTTCTTGAACTTTCATTCCTAATTCGATGATATCATCCGCATCCAATTTAGCTTCTATGCCTTCTTGTTGATTTTCAATGAATACAATCTCTTCTGACAATCTTTCAATCTCTAGAGCCGTTGATGACATTTCGGCAACTAGTGCCAATTTTTCAAAGGCATCCAACTCCCCTTCTTTCATTTTATCATAGGCATCCAACAACCCTTCCGCTAAGACAAGATATTCAGTAGCCAATTCATCGACAGCGTCTAAATACTCTTTAACCTCAGGTTCTCGCTCTTCCAACGCTTTTTCAGGCGTCTCATCAACTTGATCTTTGGTTGTATCACTCGACGCTTCTTCAGAACAGCTTGCAGCTAAAAACAATAAGAATATTGGCAGATATACGATGTACTTTTTCATGATCGATGATTTTATAGCGTTCCCTAAAGATAGAGAAAATTATAATCTCTCGTACTTACAACATGAATGAAGATTTTCATAAGCTACATCAGTAGCTTTGTGTGTGTCAGAGTCGTACCCAACTTCGGCAAGTGCTACTTTCAAATCATCCAATGACAATTTCAAAGAGTCGAAACGCACTTTAAGCGATTGAGATTTTTGATCCCAATTGGCAAACGAAACACCAGCCATACTATTTAAAGTTCCTTCAATTGTTTCTTTACACATTCCGCAAATCCCAAAAACCTTGAAACGCTCTTCTTGATAAACGAACAATCTTTCTTCTTTTTGCACGAGTGTCTTTTTTGGTTCTTTAGCGAAGAAGCGGTATGAAATTCCACCGGTAATTTGAATTCCTGATGAAATCTGCGTCCCTCGCATAAATTGATACATTGGAATGTCAGCCGTTGCAAAAACAGAGATCTGTGGTTTCTTAAACATATATGTAGCCTGAGGCACAAAAGAAAGCATCGCACTTCCCGTAGACTCTTGCTCTATATTGTATAACGATAAGATATTCAGGTTTTCATGTGCTTGCATTCTCCCAACCCATTCACCTTTAAGTTGGCCCAACAGACTCAATCTGTTGTTGAATACGCTTGTTCCTCCGTAAAAGCCAACTGTTGCATAATCACCAAATTTAATTCCCAAAGAGTTCCAACCTTTGTGAATATAGAGGGCGCTTGTAAATAATTTAAAATTCTTTTTCTTGAAATTCTTCAAATAGAATGCGTAGAACATCAAGTCATTGGACCCTGTTGTGGCTTGAACTGTTGGAGGCGATGTCTGCCAGATTTCAATAGAATCAATGAATGGACTAGAAGGATCATCTTGATTCAAAAAATAGGATTGACCCACAAATGTTGAATCGTCATGTCTACCTAACGGCATTTTCAATCCCAACCCAAGTGTCAACTCAGATTGAATCGAATTTTTTTCATTTGAATAAACGTTGTATCGAGGAAAGAGGATTAAATCACCAAATCCCGATGAGGTAACCGACTCACTATTAATATATTGAACACCGCCAGTCATAGTTGTGTCAGGATTCTCAGTAATCGTTCTGTTTAGATAATAACCCGCCGCTACTGAAAATGTCAACTTCTTTGTCAGGCCATAATCTGCTTTCAAGAAAAGGTAGTCGCTTGATAAATTATCGAAAAACGCAGTAGTATCTCTATCTCCAGACATAAATCGATCAGACCTTGTGTACTTATAAGAACCTACAAGTTGAACTTGTCTTTCTTGTAGAACACCAGCCGAAGCTCCACCTGCTAATGGAGAACCTCCACCACCAGAACAGCACCCCTGGCCAAAAGAGCTATTTCCAAGAAACAACGTAAGGATTGAAACAATTACTAAACGCATAAGAAAGTAGATTTCTGAATTACTTTACTTCGAATTTCTCAACCACCGTTTCTTCATTGCTAGATACTTTCAGCATATAAATACCAGTTGCTAAATTATTCACATCTAGCTGAATTCCATCTACAAGAAGGTTTAAATCTGCCATTGAAACCGTTGAGAAAACTTTTCCATTCAATCCAATCACCTCTATAACCACAGCTTGAGGAGCAACCATTCCAACCGTAACGTTCAAAACAGAACTTGTTGGGTTAGGAAAACAAGAAACATCCAAATTGGTAACTTCCAATTCGGCAATTCCAACAGGTTGACACGCATTCGCAAGATCATCCAAAGCATAATTAATTGATACCTCAGCTGCTTGACCGCTTGGTGAATTATTTTTATTATAATATACCTTATGATCTGTACATCCTAGAACGACAACCTTAGGCATTCCTGCTGATCCATAATCAAACATATCTAATTCAGTAGAGCTAAAGAATTTTGCATTGGTAATACCACTTGCTGCGCACCAATCTTGAATCGTTACACATGAAGAATTTGAAAAATCATCCGTCATCCAATATTCAACGACACCTGGGTGACTAACAGCAAAACCCAAAACTGCATTGTGAACATCCAATAAAGGCCCCGCGCAAGTTGCACATGGCATTGTCCAACCTATTACAATTATTTTCCCAGCGTCTAATTCATCGAACAAATTATACGATGTTCCTGCGCAATCTGTAACTGTTGCATCTGTTGCATTCGTTTGTCCAAATGCTGTTGCGCTAAATAACAACGCCAACGTTAAACTTGCTAATAATTTCATACACGTTTTATTTATAGGATTAGAGACTGCAATGTAACATGTATTTCTTTGAATTAATAATAGAATGTGTATTATTTAAGTCGAGTGAAGTGCGGGTTTATTTACTAGGAATCCAAACAATGCAATTTTCCAAATAAATCGTTACTTTCTCTACTTGAAATTCAAATCGAAAATAGGGCACCTCGCCAAACTGAAAATGCATAACGTTACTGTAACGGATGAAATTCTAAAATCATTTTGGACAAAGGATGACATAGGATCGCTCTACAACCAGCGTTTCCACATCACTCTGGACGATCAGATTACATGGCAAGATGACTCTATTTCTTTGGGAAATAATACGGCCTATATTGCACTTTCAAAAGCGCGAATGAAGGAATTAAAAATTGATTTAGAATGATGAGCTTTCTGTAGAACTGAAACTCGATTTCTCAAAGTATGAGGTTCAAAGTTCCAGAGGAATTCACTGAAGTTATAGAGCAGGATCACGAGAGACGAGAGCGCTTCGATTCACTTCGAATGGGTGTTCAAAGAGCGATCATTTATCCGATCATTCAGATCAAATCCAGTGACAAAAAAATAGAGAAAAGCATCTTCTTTCTTGAAAACCTAAAACGCGCTCAAAAAGGAGAAGAAACAATGCATCATGTCTTAGGTAAAGATTTGCTCTAATAATTATATATTTGAGCCATAAATATAATGCTCATGTCTGTTTACTTGGATAACGCGGCGACAACGCCTATTGCACCAGAAGTTATAGAAGCTATGCTTCCTGTTTTGAAAGAAGGATTTGGAAACCCATCATCGGCCCATAGTTACGGTCGGAAGTCAAAGGCTCTTATCGAAACTTCAAGGCGTTCAATTGCGAAACACTTGAACTGTTTACCTTCCGAAATTATTTTCACTTCAGGTGGAACGGAAGCTGATAATATGGCGTTCAATTCCGCTGTAAATCAAATGGGTGTAACGCACATTGTCACTTCTAAGTTGGAACATCATGCAGTTGGACATACCGCTGAGCACATGAAGTCAGATGCAGTGCGCGTTTCTTACGTAAACGTTTGCAAAAAAGGAAACGTCGATTTAAAGGACCTTGAACGATTGCTGCAATATGAAGATAAAACGCTTGTATCCTTGATGCATGCAAACAATGAAATATCAACTCTTCTTCCTATCGATAAGGTAAGTGAACTGTGCCGAAAATACAACGCACTTTTCCATTCAGATACCGTTCAAACAATGTGTCACTATAAATTTGATTTAAAAGCATTGGATATTGATTTCATTGCAGGAGCCGCACACAAGTTCCACGGACCAAAAGGAATTGGATTTCTTTACATCAACAAAGACCGTAAGGCTGACGTGCTAATTCATGGTGGAGCTCAAGAAAGAGGTCTTCGCGGTGGAACGGAAAATGTTTACGGAATTGTTGGAATGGCGAAAGCAATGGACTTGGCTTATGAAGATCTTTTAGGTCATAAAAATCACGTACAGGAATTGAAAACGTACATGATCAACCAATTAAAAGAGTACTTCAACACAATTAATTTCCATGGCGAAACGGCCCCAGAAAAGTCATTGTATACAGTTCTAAATGTTTGTTTCCCTAAAAACGAAAAATCAAGCGTGTTACTTTTTACTTTGGATATGAAAGGCGTTGCAGTTTCTGGAGGTAGCGCTTGCTCCTCTGGAGCTTCGAAAGGTTCTCATGTTTTGGAAGGAATTGGAGCAGATATGGAGCGTCCGAATGTGCGTTTCTCATTCTCAAGACTCACAACTAAGGAAGAAATTGATTTTGCGCTTGATCAGGTAAAATCTGTTTTCGAGAAGACATTGGCTTAATTTCGTATTTTGTCATTGCATGGAAGATAATGATATTCACATCCTCATATTAAGTTCTTGGTATCCATCAAAAGAATATCCCTTTTTAGGCAATTTCGTTGAGCGTCAAGCGCGACTCTTGGGGAAACGATATAAAGTTACCGTAGTTCATACAGTTGCAAAAGATAACGGTGCAATTGAATTCAAAAAATCCAAGAAAACAGAATTCAATGAAATTCTTGTTAAATACAATGGCAACGGACACATTTTCGCGAGAAAGAAACAAGAACGCGCTGCACTAATTCGCGGGATTGATAGTTTAGACAATGTAAATTTGATCATTGGAAATGTATTGCTGCCAAGAGGGTGGCAATTTTTAGTCGCAAGAAAGAACTTTGGATGTCCTGTATATTATATCGAACATGGATCTTACTTTAGACCTAAAGGACCTTTTAAATGGGGCCGAATGCACCATTGGATTCTAGGTCAAATTCGTAAAAAATCAACAGAGATTATTGCCGTATCCGATTTTTTAAAAGTGGATATGCAGCCAAATTTCAAAAAAAGAGAAATCAATGTTATCGGAAATCATATTGATATTAATTTATTTTCCGCAAAGCCTAAGGTTAAGAATGACAAAACTCAATTCTTGCATGTTTCAACATTCGATCACAACACTAAAAACCCCGATGGAATAATTGAAGCGGTTGAATTGCTAAAAAAGGAAAACGCAAACTTCAAATTGACAATCATTTGCGATGAAGACATTGCAGATTGGATAAAGCACTGCGAAGAATTAGGCTTGAACGATGTTATTGAATTTATTGGCCCGTTGCAATGGCACGAGCTTGCACCCTATTATCACGCGTCTGATGCATTCCTTTTGTTTTCAGATTATGAAACCTTCTCAATCGTATTAGCGGAAGCCTGGGCTACGGGAACACCTGTAATATCAACTTCTGTTGGAATTGCCAATGGAATGAGTTCTGAATTGGGAATTCAAGTTGAAAAAGGAATTAGCGAAGATCTAAAAAACGCGATGCTTCAATTTATGAATAGCGAAGTTCAATTCGATCAAAATAAGCTGGCAGCAAAAGCCGCAGAATATTCTTCAGCGTCAATATTAAACGAATGGACCAAACTTGTCGGTAAGCATGTTGGATAAACAATTGGTATATAAAACGCTAAAAACAGAGTTGATGGGTCGAATCCATCGGATTCAAGTTCAATTTGATGAACTTCAAAAATCGCTCACAAACGAAACGAAAAGCTCTGCGGGTGACAAGCATGAAACAGGTCGTGCGATGGCTCAATTAGAGCAAGAAAAGCTTTCCAAATCGTTAAACCAAATGACATTGTTGCGCAGTGCGCTAGCAAAAGTGAATCCAGAAGATGAGCACTCGATCATTCAATACGGTAGTTTGGTTAAATCTAGCAGAGGCTATTTCTTCTTTTCCGTTGGACTTGGGCAAATAGATGTAGGCAGCGAAACCGTTTTTTGTTTGACGGCAACAAGCCCAATGGGACAGCAGCTTTTGGGGAAAAGTAAAGGCGATAGCGTTCAAATGAGCGGCCAGATTGAAATTCTAGATCTTATTTAAGAATAGTAACATGTCCGTTAAATTCGTACTTCGAATCATTCAATAAATCCTTAGCGGTAATTGTCCAAACAAAAGTTCCAGCTTGAACGTATTGACCATTATACGTTCCATCCCAACCTTGATTAGGATCCTTATTGATCCAAATTTGTTGCCCCCAACGGTTGTAGAGGGTCAATTCAAAATTGTAAATATCTACTCCTTCGATATAGACATTCCAAAGCTGGTTGAATTCATCTCCATCCGGCGTAAATGTATTCGGAGCGTAAAAAATAACTTCGGGATATACTTGAACCAGTTGAGTAATCGTATCAAAACAGCCCAATTCAGATTCAACAATTAAAATCACTTCATAGGTTCCTACTTGACCGTCTGGAAAATCTATTGTTGGGTTATAACTCGTCGAATTTGCTTGTGACCCTTCTTCGAAATACCATTGGTAATAAGCGCCGCCAATCGATCCATTATTGAAAACAACATTCGTATTGAACATAGTTACAGGCAAAGGACTGTAAGTAAAATTGGCTATGGGAACTGGCTGAACGACCAAAGCGCCTGGAAAAAATGCAGTTCCAACACAACCGTCAGATGAAGTTACAACCATTTCCAAGTCGTAATCCCCTGCCGTCCATGGCCCTGTTGATATCGACTCGAGACTTGAAAATAATTCAGTTCCATTTACAGTCCAGTTGATAATATCACTCAAATTCGGATCTGTTGTATTGATTATTTCAAACGTCGCTGGTTCGCACTGTGGTGGACTTGTGATTAAATAAGAAGGCTCAGGAACGGGTGAAACTGTCACCGTATTACTAATCACAAAAGGAGTGGATTCACATCCGTCTGTAATCGTCACTGTATAAACTATTGTTGAAGCTGGAGAAACTGTTATTGCATCTATTCCAGCCGTTGTATTCACAGCCCCAGAACTCCACATGAAGGTATAAGGCGCACCCATTCCACCGCTTGCCGTAGCATTGATCGTCGTTTGATCACCAGGACAGATCGATACGTTTGCGGAAATTGTTCCGTCCAGTGGAGGGTTAACCGTAACAATAACAGAATCAATTTCTGAAATACATCCGTTTTCATTTTCTGCATACACATAAAAAATAGAATCATTTATTGGCAACACATTTTGAGTATTAGTCGTGTCTGCTGTGAAATCCCAATGATAAGAGAAAACTGTTCCGCCAATTGCGGCAGCGCTAATATCAGTTGAATCGTTTTGACAAATAAGAACATCTGCACTTGCTGTTACAACAACAGGTGATGGATCTATTACTAAAACGTTTTGACAAACAACACATCCAATTGCCGTTCGAGAACATACATTGTAAACACCACTTGGAAGGTTAACAAAGAAGGAATCTATTTGCCATGTTAATCCACCATCATTGCTGTAATCATCGGCTAAAAGATTGTCAACATGAATTTCTCCATCAGCCAATCCATTGCACGAAGGATCAACAAAGGTGACTAATTGCACAGGTGCTTGAACACTGACTACGATTGTATCTGTTGCAGCACAAACCGGTGCAAATGTGATATCGTCTAAGGCAAAGTCATTTCCTGACCCTGCCGTACTTTGATTTACAATACTCAAAACTGCAGAAACTGCAGCTCCAGAGTTCCAAGAATCGGCAGCCTGTCCCCAAGTACAAATTCCGCCTGTTGAATTAACAGGACCAATAGCTACTCCATTTATGTACAGCTGAAGATTTGCGGGATTCGGGTCATTACTGACACGCATTGCCCAGAAAGAGAATAAATAATCCGTATTGGGAGTTACAGGTACCGTTTGACTCCAAACATTGATATTGGGAACCGATGCTCCGTTAGCAACAAACATATTGGTCGCTCCTGTAGTATGATCTGTACATCCAGGGAAATTATTATGTACAAGGTTTGCAGCTGTTGTGATTGCCCATTCTCCAGCATTCGAAAGCAGTCCCCATACTCCACCACTTCCAACTGCATATCCAGTTGTAAAGTTGTTTGATGCGGCAGTTGTGCCTCCTTCAAAATCTCCATTCGCTACGATGTTCGAAAGTGGAATTCCAGCAACGACACTGTACGTTCCAGAAGTTGTAGCGTTAATTGTTTGCGTTGTCGCTCCGTTCGACCATAAATAAGAATCAAATCCCGGCCCTGCATCTAAGATCAAAGCATTTCCCGAACAAAAAGATGTATCGTTTCCTAAATCAATATCATTCATTAATGAAACGTCTACGGTTGATACAATAGGTCCACAGTTTGTTATTTCAGTATAAGAATACAGTCCAGAATTATTAACAGTTGGATCAAATGTCCCCAAATCCCCGTTAGTTAAGACTGAAGGTCCAGTCCATGTTCCACCAGCAGGAATAGCAGTAAAGAAAGGGAACAAGTCGAATGGAACAAGTGAAGAGCAATCTATATAAACGATATCTTCTGATGTTGAGCTTATACATTGAGTAAACAACATATCTTCCATCACAATATCGACACCGTTACCGCCTGTAGAGTTACAATGAATCACAAATCGAACACCAGGGGTTGATGCAATGAAACTAAACGTTATTTGTTGAAATACATTTGTTAAATTAATTGTTGTAGACGCAAGAATATTATTTAAATCGTCAAAAGCTGTGAAGGTGACATTGGTCACACCAAAAGATTGTCGTGTCCAAAATGAAATTTCAGCGTCTGATCCGACACAATAACCACTTACTGTCCTATCGTAAACGTCTATATCTCCTAATCCATTGACAACGTTAAACCATCCATGTTGAGAGCCGCTAAGTATGTAAGCTGCATTATTCCATACCGAACCATAAGTTGTCCCAGGAATACTTCCAATTACTGGAGCTGCCCCTTCAAAATCTTCAAATAGCATTACTGTAGGGTTAGCACACTGCGCATTTGACCCAAACACTGCTATTAAACAAAATAAACCACTCAATAAAAAACTTTTCATTCGCTTCTATTATAATTTTTTATAATTACAGTTTAGTGATATTCGTCTGTAAGCTAAACGTGAAAATAACACATGCGCTGCTAATTAGCAAAAGTAAGGGGTATACAAAGTGTTAACCAGTGATGAATCAGATAAGGTCCGACAGATTGTCAACACCAATAAAACGCTCAGCGGTGAACCCTTCCGCATATTTAAATCCAGCAGGACGACCAAATTCCATCATTCTCGCAGAAACTGATTCTAAAAAATCCAATCCAGAAATTGGAGTTTCAGGTTCCGTTGAATCCGGATTGTAAAATTGTGTTTTATACGCTTGAACCGCATTTATTTTACGCTCATGGTATTTCGTAACGTCCACAACGAAATCAGGTTTGATATAATAATCTTGAATGTAATGATAAACCGCATTAGGTCTGATTGCCTTTTGTTCACTTCCCTCCCACTCCGTTTTACACATGATCAATCCTGATAGAAAACAAGATTCTGAAACCAGTTTTGAAGCACGTCCATGGTCAGGATGTCTGTCATTCAAGGCATTCATCAAAACAATTTCCGGCTGAAATCTTCGAATTTGTTCAATAATCAATCGTTTATTCACTTCGTTGATTTCAAAAAAACCATCGGTCATTTTCAGATTCACCCTTGCGTGAATCCCCATGATTTCAGAAGCGGCTGTGGCCTCTTCGTAACGAGATTCAATCGTACCACGAGATCCCATTTCACCTTGTGTCAAATCGACTATTCCAACTTTAGATCCAGCTTCGATTTGTTTCATTAACGTACCTGCACAACCCAATTCAGCATCATCGGGATGTGCAGCAAAAACTAAAATATCTAATTTCATATCTCATCAATTTCTGTCGAAGTGGCCTTATTAGTTCTAAGGTACACGTATCCATATTGTAAAGCGTTCGTTGCAGCAATCAAACCAAGAATAAGAAGCAATGGTTTTATCATTACTAAGAATTCAGTTACGGATAATACCCAAAGCATGAAGCTCGTAAATAAGACAAAGCCTGCAATAAGTGCGATTTTTTTCTTAAAATACGAAGCGGCAACGTTCCCTTTAGTAATGTACAATTGGTTTTGAACCGATGCAATCTCAGTGAAGATATAAAGTATCACAACCATGGAAATCAACCATTCAGGAAACTCTCCTAAGCCATCTCCATTCGCATACGAGTGCAAGCCGACCAAGTAGAAGTTCACTCCAAAGAATGTAAATAGAATGGAAGAAAACCCCCAGAATGAAAGCACATTGAATGTAAATTTATCTTTCAAAGCAGGAATGTAGCGTAAGTGCAAAATGACAGCATACACTAAAACCGCAACAAGTGCCCATGTTTCCTTTGGGTCCCATCCCCAATAGCGGCCCCAAGATTCATTTGCCCATATACCACCAAGGAATGTGCCGATCGTAAGCATGAACAATCCAATGATCATTGTTATTTCGGCAACATATCTGATTTCTGCAATTTCCAATCCAATTACTTCTCCTTTTCTCTTTCCTCTAAAAATGTAAAGGATAAGATTAATAAAGCCAAGCATAAATGAAATACCTAATGGTGCATAACTCCCAGTAATGATGGCAACGTGAATCATCAACCAATACGATTTTAACACGGGCTGAAGTGGTGTGATTTCAGGATCCAATAAATTCATATTGGCTACCCATAAAATAAAGAAGCCCAAAAGAGTTCCTCCTGCTAATATCGCTATACTCCTCCTAGCAAAAATTAAGCTGACTAAAACGCCAACCCAAGCAATGAAAATTATTGCTTCAAAACCATTACTCCAAGGAGCTTCTCCCGTGATCATCATTCGCATATAGATCCCGTATCCATGATACAGAAACAATATACTAGTTAGACCGATCAATACCCATCCTATTGCTTTAAAAGCTTTCTTTACTCTTTGCGTGCGACGGATAAATACCTTGAAGAAATAAATGATCAATATAATTAAACCGAGATACAAGTAATAATTGATCGCTTTTTCAAAGATATTCATCTTGTTGTAGCGAATCTCAAGATCAACCAACTTCTCGCTTGGAACAACATTTGCCCCGAACTTTCTTTGGAATTTTTTGAGGTCCTTTAACTTCTCTGATGCAATCCTATACGCTCCTTGATTCGAATAAGCGTCGTTCAGCGCATTGAAATAAGCAACAGCAGTATTAAATCCTTCAGGATCTTTATCTGCCATTCCAATCGGCGTCCAGGTTTCGCTCTTATCTCCTTTGATAGGCAAAATTTTCAAGTTTTCCCATTTGAAAGAGTAAATCGTCTGTAGAATTTGAAATTTCTCCCCTAGCAACAAAACTTGTTTTTGAAATTCATTTCGATCCGCCTCGGAAGTCTGATGTGACTTATTGTATGATTTCCAATATAGAAATTGTCCTTCTTTATCCAGTAATTGGTCATACGAAGCGTACTTTCCTTTCAAATTCAATTTTTCGCGAATTCCTCCTTTTCTTGAGACGTAAATCATCTCCTGACTCTTCCAATAATCCCAAAAGATGTGCATACTAATGATTGCCTGCACAGCATTGTATTCGTCATACGAGTCGTCTTTATGAATTTTACGAAGTAATTGACTGCACAGGGTATGCATTGGAATAATTCGCCCTCTAAAATCCTGAACAAGAAGTGAAGCCAACTCTTCAGAATGCTCCTCCGTCATGACATTAAAAGCCATATTTTTCACAGGTGCCTGTGCTTGTGCTTCTTCATGCTTATGATTTGGATCACTGTGATCATGGCCATCGTGATCGTGATGTTCTGTATGCGATATCGTATCCAAGTCGGACGGGTTTACAATAGTGTCTTGAGTTGCAAGACTCATTGAAGTCGAAACCAAAAGAGCCACTAAAGGAAGCCACATTTTCTCCAATTTATCGTTCGTCTTCATCATTAATACAATCAATTCTCTAAATCTTCCATGCTTCGAGAATAGCGAAAGAATCATTCCGATTCCCATCATCAAATAACCCAAGTACGAAATATTCGTTCCCCACCAATCGTGATTTACACTAAGGTGTGTGCCGCTTTCATCCTGTTCGTATCCAGATTGAAAAAGACGGTATCCTTTATAGTCAATTACATTGTTCATGTAAATGCTTGTGTTCTTTTTGTAGTTGTTTTCATCGTCAATAATTGTAATAAAACTTTCAAATGAAGATGGAGAATTTGACCCTGGGTAACGATCCAACTTGAAATCTTTACAGAAAATGGAGAAAGGAACCTTAATCTCCTTAGAACCATAGTCCATTTCGTAAATCAAACCTTTAAATTCAAACACTGATCGCGTTGGAATAGCATCTTCCCCACCTCTTAAATCTACCATTTTAGATTCTTTACCATCGGTAACTTTCACCGTTAAGATATCCCGACCCATGTTTTTCTCTGGGGCTGGAAGAACCATCATTTTTGAATTCTTTCGAATCGATTTCAATACAAATTGCTCTTCACCAACTTTATAAAGCGTTGCTGTTTGCAATGGAACGATACTATCAACTGGAATTTTCTGATACAAGGAATCCGCAACTTGTCCTGTTCGAGCCGCCTTTTGCATCTCAGACATTGCCAAAAAGGTAACTGGAAGTTTTGACTCCATCATTAACTTCGCTCCTTTTCGCTTGATCTGAACTCCAGGCATGGCATCCTTCTTCTCAAAAGAAAGCGCTGTTTCGCCAACCATTAAAAAAGAACCTTCCGTTAAAAAATTGGATTTCATTCCATTGGTTACAATTTCTAAAGTGGTTTCTTCAAATTCTTTATCCGTAACTAAAGAATCCATGTGGTTTTTACGGTAATCAGCGTATTCAATTGTTACTGGCACATGTCCAGGCAATTTAAATTCATGATCAAAATCATTATAAAAATCTGAAACCTCAGTCATTAATGCCTTTTGATCCCAAGTATATTGCAACTTTCCATCATTCACTTTCATCCAGAAATACGGATCAGAGGAATAAATAAAATCCGATTGTTGGCCTTCTTTAACAATCATCAGACCTTCAAAACTCACATATCGCGTCACACCAGCACCAATCAACATAACTATGAATGAAAGGTGGAAAAAGAGAATCGCGATTTTTTCCGGTCGGAACATTCTGTATCTAAAAATGTTCGCAATAAGGCTCATAGCCAAATATGCTAATAAAAGTTCAAACCACATTGCGTTGTAAACAACTAGTTTCGCTGATTGAGTATCGAATTTAGTCTCTATAAAAGTGGCGAATCCTATGGCCAAAAGGAACACTAACATTCCAACAGCCATCATTCGAATCGAGAAAAAGCCTCTAGCAAATTTTTCCATCTGTAATTGATAAATTGGAAACAAAGATAATCAGATAAAACGTTTGAAATATGATTTTTCGTTTGTTTATTAATTAACATTTGTCAGTACTTTTTTCAACTTGAAAATGAGGTGTTTTCTTATCTTTGAAATACGATTAAAACTAAATCCCATTTTTTTATGAAAAAGGTCGTTAAAAAAATCCTAAAATGGACAGGTATCTCGCTGCTTGTTATTATTATACTCTTAATTTTAATTCCAATACTATTTAAGGATCAGATCAAACAAATGGTAATTGATGATGTGAATACGAACCTTAATGCAAAGCTAACTATTGAGGATTTTGACTTGACGTTTATCACCACTTTCCCAAACATGAGTGTAGAAATTCACGATGCTAAATTGACGGGAATAAAAGAGTTCAAAGGCGTTGAGTTAATGAAAATCAAAACTTTAACAGCTCACGTTGGTTTTTGGAGTGTCATTGATGGTGATCAAGTTGAAATTGATGAAATCCACATTGATGAGCCGATTATTGACGTTAGGATATTGAAAAACGGATTGGCCAATTATGATATCGTGAAACCCGACACTGAAAAAACAAAAGAGGAAATTGAAGAACCATCGAGTTTTAAATTGTCCTTGAAAGAATATACAATTACAAATGCGCGTATCAAATACGATGATCGTGCTTCAGACATGTTTGCTGAATTGATCAATGTAAATCATTCCGGGAGTGGAGATCTAACAGCCGATGTTGTTGATTTTGAAACGAAAACAACGATGGATAAATTGACGTACCGCATAGAGGGGCTGAATTATTTGACGGAGGTAAAAACAGATGCCGACATTAATCTTTTAATGAAATTCACGGAGAAATCATCGAAATTCACTTTGAAGAAAAACAGTATTTTATTGAACAAAGTAGAGCTTTCTCTTTATGGATATTACGAAATATTTGAGGGGTATGATAATATGGACTTGAAACTTGATGCATCAAAATCTTCATTCAAAGACTTCCTATCACTCATTCCGACGTTCTATCATTCAGGTTATGAAAATATGGTTTCGTCAGGATCGATGTCGCTTAACGGATTGATTAAAGGTAAAATGGACGAGAAAAACTTGCCGGGCTGGGACTTCGGTGTCAAATTGAAAGACGGATCAATTAAATACCCCGGGTTAAGTAAGATTACAAATGTTCAGGTGGATGCGGCAAGTAAATACCCCGGAGGCGAAAATCTTAATGACATGACATTTGACATGCCTAAATTTCATGCGAACCTTTCAAAGACCACAATTGACGGAAGCTTGTTCATGAAGAAATTAATGTCCGACCCCTACATTCAATCTTCGATCAACACCCATGTTGACTTGGCAACATTAAAGGATTTCATTCCAATGGAAAAAGGTGAAGAATATAGTGGGATTCTAGATGCTGATGTTGATATTAAAGGGAAAATGAGTGCTTTAGACGCTGAAGATTACGAGAATTTTACGGCGGCAGGAACAGTAGAGTTGTCGAAGATGAATTATAAATCTGAAGAATTATCTGAAGAGGTAGATGTCAACCATTTAAAATTAACCTTCTCGCCTGAGAGTTTAGTAGTGAATGAATTGGATGCCCAAATGGGAGAATCGGATTTTAAATTGGACGGTGAGATTCATGACTATTTCGATTATATGCTTCGAGATGGTGTCTTGGCGGGCGATTTCAACTTAAACAGTGACAACATCGATCTTGACGATTTAATGGGAATTTACCCAGAGGAAGAAACACGGGCTGACGGCCACACTTTAGGTGCAGCCGCTCCTGCCCCGGTTGAGGTTGAACCAACTCTTGTTCCGGCCAATATCGACTTGAAAATTTCTACGAAAATAAACAAGGCGCGTTACAGCGGAATCGATGCCAAAGACATTTCTGGGAAATTGGTTATTGAGGATGAGATTGCCGAACTAAGCAATTTTGACTTGAAAGCAATGGGAGGAGACATTGGATTAACTGGAAATTACAATACACAAGACCATGAGAATCCGAAATTTAACTTCGGCTATGAGCTCAAAGAAATTGACATTGAAGAATTGACAAAAAACTTCTTGACATTAGAGAAATTAGCTCCAATTGCTAAATATGCAAAAGGAAAAATCTCCTCAAGTTTCGATATGAGTTCTAACTTAACGACTAGATTAATGCCGGTTTTAAACTCAATCTCAAGTGATGGAGATGTCAGTTCAAATAAACTACAAGTAACAGGGTTTGAACTTTTGAATAAAATTGAACAGGTGACGAAGTTCAAAGACTTCTCAAAACAAACATTCAAGAATTTTACAACGCACTTCTCAGTTCATGACGGTAAAGTAATGTTGACTCCTTTTGATTTGAAACTTGGTGGAATTAACACCAAAGTCTCTGGATATACGACTTTAGAAAAGAACATGAATTATAAGTTCGCGATGAATGTTCCAAAAGACAAAATTCCTGCACCCATTTTAAAGGAGGTTGAAAAAGGATTAACAACGCTTAACGGACTTCACCCATCTATTAAGATGGGCGATCTTCCAACATTCATTCCAGTCAATGTTTTTGCAAGCGGAGATCCTAAGAACCCAAAGATCACAACGGATTTAAAGGAACAAGTTTCAAAAGCAGTGAAAGCTCAAATTGGAAACCTAATAGAAGATATAAAGACCGCTGTAAAAGATTCAGTTACGGCAATTATCGATGATAAGGTTGAAGATCTTAAAGCGGAGATTGAAAAGCAGAAGAAAGCAATTTTAGCTGATGCTCAGAAAAAAGCAAATGAAGCAAAAGCTCTTGCTAAAAAAGGAGCCGATAAAATAAGAACGGAGGCAGATGCTTTTGGAAAAAAGTTGATTCAAGAAGCTGGAAGCAACCCACTCAAGAAAAAATTGGCAGAAGCAGCGGCTAAAAAATATACGGATGAAGCTGAAAAGAAAGCGATAACCTTAGAAAAGGAGGGCGAAAAGAAAGCAGATGCGGCAATGAAAAAGGCGAATGAGCAAGCTGATAAATTAGGGTAATAAAGTGGAATAAAGGTATACACTTCATTATTGTTATGAAGGAATCTCGAAAATTGCAATAGACAGATATACTTGAAATTCATTGCAACAATCCCTCAACTTTGAAGGATTGAAAGTCCAATTCTGCTGAATGAAACCCAATACGGTTTAATCTTTATAATTTTCCAAGAAAGCGTCTACATTACCTTGAATTCTTGCAGTAATATCAGAAGTATCCGCTCTGTCAAATTCATTTCCTGTGATTTTTTCGAACAACTCGATATAGCGGTCTGTCACCACTTTAACGAAATCACCTGGCATAACAGGCATTATTTGTCCTTCCAGTCCTTGAAAATTGTTTTCAATCAACCATTGACGCACGAATTCTTTTGACAATTGCTTCTGAGCTTCTCCAGCTTCTTGGCGTTCTTCATATCTATCAGAATAGAAAAAACGAGAAGAATCTGGCGTATGAATTTCATCAATTAAGATGATTTCTCCGTTTCTCATTCCGAATTCATATTTCGTGTCCACCAGAATCAATCCTTCGGCAGCCGCCATTTCTGATCCTCTTTGAAACAAAGCTCTCGTATACGCTTCTAATTTGATGTAATCTGCTTCTGGAACAATTCCTTGCGCGATAATTTCTTCTCTCGAAATGTCTTCATCGTGTCCCTCCTCCGCTTTTGTTGCAGGCGTGATAATTGGAACCGGAAACTTATCGTTTTCTTTCATTCCATCTGGCATTGGAACACCGCATAGTATTCGTTTGCCTGCCTTGTATTCTCGTGCCGCGTGCCCTGACATATATCCACGAATAACCATTTCAACACGAATTGGATCACAAGCGTATCCGACAGCAACCGATGGATCTGGAGTTGCAATCAACCAGTTTGGAACAATATCTTTCGTCGCATCCAAAAACATAGTTGCCACTTGATTCAAAACTTGACCTTTGTGAGGAATTCCTTTTGGAAGAACATGATCAAATGCAGAGATCCGATCCGAAGCAATCATTACCATCAATCCATTGTCTAACGTATATACATCACGGACTTTTCCATTGTACACATTCGTTTGTCCTTTAAAAGTAAAAGTGCTTTCGATAATTGCTTCGCTCATGAGAAAAAGTTTGGTGCAAAATTATGTAAATGGAATTATTAATTGTGAATTATTAATTATTAATTACCCACAACTTGTTAAAATTCTATATGAGAAAATTCTATAGTTGAAACCTGAACCTCCAATTAATAATTATTGGTCATTATCTTCATCCATTTTATCCATCGCAACAATGATCCTTTTCACTAATTGATGACGCATCACATCGGCAGCTCCCATTCGTATTACTCCTATCCCTTCTACTCCATCAAGAGCATCCAAGGCATAAGCCAAACCTGATTTCTGCTTTCTCGGTAAATCGACTTGGGACATATCTCCCGTAATCGCAAACTTCGCTGACTTCCCCATTCGGGTTAAAAACATTTTGATTTGCATCGTAGTGGTGTTCTGAGCCTCATCGAGAATAACAAAGGCTTTATCTAAAGTTCGTCCACGCATAAACGCCAAAGGTGCAATTTCAATAATGCCAAATTCGATCATGTCTGCCAATTTTTCCGCTGGAATCATATCCCTTAAAGCATCATACAAAGGCATTAAATAAGGATCGAGTTTTTCTTTTAAATCACCAGGAAGGAAACCTAGATTTTCACCCGCTTCCACAGCAGGACGTGTTAAAATGATACGCTTAACTTCTTTGGCTTTCAATGCTCGAACAGCAAGTGCAACCGCAGTATATGTCTTTCCCGTTCCCGCAGGTCCGACGGCGAAAACCATATCATTTTTGTTCACGAGCTCAACCAATTTCTTTTGATTGATTGTCTTTGCCTTAATCTTAGCACCGTGATTTCCATGAACCAATATTTCTGATCCGTCATCTGACTCCAACATTTCAGAGCCACTGTCCAACATTAGATTATCAATGTTATTTTCCGTGAGGTTATTGAATTTATTATAATGACGAATGATAAGATCAAATTTCTTTTCAAATTCAGTCATGACCAATTCATCTCCAGCGTATGTAATTACGTTACCTCTCGCTGTAATTCTAAGTTTCGGAAAAAAACTCTTGATGTGCTTGAGTTTCGTATTATTTGAGCCAAACAACTCTGCTGGGCTAATTCCTTTTATTTCAATCTTCTTTTCTAGCAATAGACTAATTTATTTTTACCTTTACTCGTAAGGATTACTAACCCAAATTTAGGAAAATATTCGTCGCAAAACGACTGAATTTATCACAGATGAGCATTATTACTTTAACAACTGATATGGGGCTTGATGACCACTACGTGGCTTCGCTTAAGGGCACGATACTATCTGCTGTTGAAAAGGCAATTATTATTGACGTTACACATGCCGTTCGTCCGTTTGACATTTCAGAAGCCGCGTTTCATTTGAATTGCTGCTATCAAGATTTTCCTGAAGGCACGATCCATGTAATTGGTGTTGACAGTGAGCCTATCGTAAATTTTGGTGGATCTGATGGGAGTTTTCCAACCATCATGGAATTTGCAGGACAGTTCTTTATTTCGAATGACAACGGATTCTTTGGCGCCTTTCTGAAAGAAGAACTACCTGTTGCAATTTGGAGAATTGAGGATTTTATTTCTGATCCAAAAGCATTCAAATTCCCAACAAAGAATATTTTAATTAAAGCCGCTGCTCGCATAATAAACGGTGAGAAGCCCGAATCTTTCGCGACATCATTCAACGGTTATAAAAACGCATTGTCACTTGCGGCCATTTCGGAAACAAACTTGATTAAAGGCCACGTTGTTCACATGGATATTTACGGGAATGTAGTAACAAACATCCACCGCACATTGTTTGAACGCTTTGGTAAGGATACACCCTTCATCCTTTATTTCAGGCGAAAAGATTACTTCATCGATGTCATTTCGAATACGTACAATGAAGTTGCTCAAGGAGAAAAGGTAGCAATATTCAATGAAACGGGGTATTTAGAAATTGCCATTAACCGTGGAGCAAACGCAAGTACGGGAGGAGCGGAAAAACTATTTGGAATGCACAAAAACGACATGATCCGCGTTGAGTTCACACCGCCTGGATCTCGTGAAACTTTAGACTCTCTTTTCTAATGATTACACGAATTGTAAAACTCGAACTTCAAGAAGAGCGCATTGAGGACTTCTTAAGTTTCTTCGATACAATTAAACATATTGTAAATGAATTCCCCGGCTGTTCTGGAATGAAATTATACCAAGATATTAATCGACCTACAATTGTAATGACGTATAGCCACTGGGACAATGAAGCGTCTTTGGAAAATTACAGGAATTCAGAACAATTTGGAATGATTTGGCCCAAAATAAAACCTTGGTTCGACGCTAAGCCTGAAGCTTGGAGTGTTGACGCTTATTTTAACGGGTTTGATGTGAAGTGATGAGTTTTGAGTGAGAAATCATGAATTAATAAGGATAAATACCTGCACCTATGTTCCGAATAGTTGCACTTATGTTCACAATCAATTAATTTAACCTTATGAAACTCTATTGCCTTAGCGGTCTCGGAACGGACGAAAGAGCGTTTAAACATATTCACATTGAAGGCGTTGAACTTGTGCATGTTCCATGGATCGATTTTAAGGAGAATGAATCCCTACAATCTTATGCGAAACGTTTGTTTGAGGCAACCCAACCCACAGACGGTTACAATTTAATTGGACTTTCTTTCGGTGGAATGATCGCCGCGGAATGGGAAAAAATCAAAACTCCAAAAACATTGATTCTTCTTTCAACTATGCGTGACACGAAGGGTTTGCCCATTTATATTCGGGTTGCTGGGGCATTGAACCTTCACAAGATTGTTCCAATGTCACTCGTAAGATATCCGAACTTCATCTCTTACTTTCTTTTTGGAATTACGAACAACGAAAACAAGCAGGTCTTCAAAGATATTCTGCATGACGGAGATCCGAAGCATCTAAAATGGGCAATGAATTCAATCGCGAATTGGCGGAATTATGACAAGTCAAATGGAATTCGAATCCACGGGGACAAAGACCGTTTGCTTCCAATGAAGAAGGGAATAGATCATGTTATTTCTGGCGGAGGTCACATGATTGTTCTAAACAACGCCGATGAGCTCAATGCAATTATCGGGAGCTTAATCGATGGTTAGAGGTTAGAGGTTAGAAAGGTAATCGAATCCAAAAAGCCCAGGAATGTAGCAATCAAAAAGGGAGTTCACGACTGATCTAACGATCGAATCTACTTCGTTGCTACATAAAACAGATCAAAACAACCTTCTTTCGCGTCATCAATGAGATAATCTTCGAGTTGGATATGTGCTCCAGCGTCCGTCAATTTATTCCTATTTCTGCGGTTCAAGTAATCATAAGGAGCTTGCAGCATCCATCTTGGACCCCACCATTGGAAATTGAAAATATCGAAGCGCATAGTCTTGTTCACAGAAGTTTTGTTCTGCTCGTAATATTTCATAACGGTTTCATTTCCAAAAACACCTTTTGAATCTACCGATGAATAATACTTTCCAAGCATGCTTGTCAATTCTTCAATCTTGTATTCTCTAATGTGCCAAGGGTTTCTAGAAATCGACATTGTTTTGTTTGGAGTTGTTACGATGAACTTCCCTCCTGGCTTAAGAACGCGGTGAATTTCCTTTATGAAATCATGGTCTTTTTTAATGTGCTCAATTACCTGGAACGAAATAGCAAAATCAAAACTATTATCTTCCAAACCAACCAGCGGCGGAATATTCATTTGAATAAATTTGACATTGTCATGCCCCTTTATTTTCTCCAATGCAGAAGTCTCAAACTTATCTACTGTCACAAATTCATCTGCTACAGGACTGATTATTTCAATTCCGTAACCACTTCCTGTTCCAATTTCTAAAACTTTTCCTGAAATTAATTTCGCCGCTTCAACATAAGCCAAAAGACTTCTTTGAAAAACATAATTGTCAGAAACATCACTTCCCGAAACTCTTTCTGCTGTTTGTATCTTGCTCATCTATACAGTTTGATCAATGCTTTGCAAATTGCGGACAAATTTACAATTATTTTATTAGTTGTTGGATCGGTACAAGCTCTTGATTGGATATTGGATAATAGACTGATTTGGCTTCAATGAACTCAATCCGAACTTTTAATATTTAATATCAAAAAGCCGAAGGCGATCCAATATCCAAGCCCTAAAACCAAAGCAATCTATTAATAAACAACAACATCTTGATAAATGATAGTAACACTTCGCACTCTTTCCGTTGATGTATTGAAAGGAAATCTTATTTTTGGTCCGATACTAATCTTGTATAATTGTTTAGCGCACATGAGAGCACTATATTTAAAAGAAATAAGGAGTTTTTTAGGTTCCATTATCGGGTACATATTTATCCTAATTTTCTTGATCTTATCAGGGGCATTCCATTGGATAATATCAATGGAAACAAACCTTTTAGAAGGAATGGAAGCGGATCTAATTCCGTTTTTCAATCTTTCGCCGTGGTTTTTCCTTTTTCTAATCCCCGCAATTACTATGCGTTCAATCGCAGAAGAAAGACGAACGGGAACAATAGAATTACTGTTTACAAGACCTATTTCTGATTTGAAAATCATTCTCGCAAAATACTTTGCAAGTGTGACTCTATTAATAATTGCACTTTTACCGACCCTGATTTATTATGGTTCAATGCATTATCTAGGCAAACCAGTAGGTATAATGGACGATGGCGCAACATTAACGTCTTATCTAGGCCTAATACTAATCGGAGCTTCATTTGTCGCTATTGGGATATTTGCTTCGGCGATTACAAGCAGCCAAATCGTAGCCTTCATCATTGCGATGTTCTTGTGCATTCTTTTCTACCAAGGCTTCGAATTAATGGGATCCTACAACCAAATGGGGAGTTTGGATTCTGTAATTAAATACTGTGGGATGACCTATCATTACGACGGAATTAAGCGTGGATTAATCGACACGAAGAATATTGTTTACTTCATCACAATTATTGTCCTGTTCATTTATGCTGCTTTGACAGTTATCAAATCACTTAAGAAATAGCTATGAATAATCAGACTAAAAAAACCACAAACGGTCTTTACAACTGGACAATCCTTGGGATTGTTTTGGCAGCTGTAATCTTGGTTAATGTTATTAGTTCATTTTGGTACAAGCGAATTGATGTCACCGAAGATCAGCGCTATTCGCTGACCGAAAGCACGAAAGAATTCTTACAGAAATCAGATAGCTTCAAAGGAAGGATTAGTATTAAGATTTATTTAGCAGGCGAATTGCCAGCGGAAATTGAACATTTTAGAGTTGCCATTGAGGACAAACTAAAAGAGTTTAAAATCCACGCTGGAGATCGAATTGAATACCAATTCATTAATCCTTCAGTTGGCTCTAAGGTTGATAAGCGTGAGTTGGAAGATCGCCTATTCAATGCAGGGAAAGGAATTTTACCAATGAATGTCGTTTACATGCAGGACGGTTCTCAACGTCAGATTAAATTATGGCCTGGAGCAATTTTGGATTATGGTGGCGCAGGAACAGGATCGAAAAAGCAAGCTGTCCAACTGATGCCAGGAACAAATGACGGACGACCGTTTCCATTAGAAAATATTGGTCAAATCATTCAGAACTCAACAAAAGATTTAGAATACATATTAGTAAGCGCCCTAAGGCGTGTAATCCAAGAGAGCAAACCTAGAATTGCATTCTTGCAGGGACACGGTGAGTTAACTTTCGCTCAAACGCAGCGAACTCGTGCGTTAATCAACCCCTATTATTCTGTTACGGATGTAGAATTGAACGATTCTTTGGGAGCATTAAATGAATTTGATGGGCTTGTTATTGCACGCCCAACTCAGAAATTCAGTAACAAAGATTTATATTTAATAGATCAATTCGTTATGAGAGGTGGTCGACTAATGTGTTTCTTAGATAAGTTAAGCCTACCAATGGATACATTGAATCGTTACGGGGTATCGCCAACAACCCGAATTGAAACAGGACTTGACAAGCTTCTTTTCGATTATGGATTAAAATTAATGGACAATTACGTGATGGATCGAAATTGTTTGCCTAAACCCGTTCGAATGGAGAAACAGGCCATGATTCCGTGGTTTTTCAATGTATTGGCCACTCCGACGAATCACCCCATTGCTCGAAATTTAGACCCTGTTTCTTTGGAATACACAAACGAAGTTCAGCTCATTCCTTCCGAGAATAATGAATACATAGTTACTCCAATATTAACTTCAAGTTCGAACTCAGTCGCTACAGGAATGGCGCCACAAGTGAGTTTTATGACTCCAATTGAATATGGCAACGAGCCGTTGGCTCCAAACCCGGACAATCCAAATAATGCGAAATGTCTTGCGGCACTTTCTGCGGGTAAATTCAAATCTTATTTTAGAACTAGAATTGTTGATGAGTTTGCAAAGAATCCTGAGTCCAACTACCTCGAAAAAAGCAAGACTGAAGGAAAAGTACTTTTAGTTGGAAATGGACGGTTTTTTGAAAACAGATACGACTCAATGCCGAAAGGACTTCGATCTGATAGCGTTTTTAAATACCGCCCTAAATTGGATGTAAACGACTTAAAACAAAATTTCGAATTAGTTCAAGCACGTTACCAGCATGTTATCGGGAACCAAGAATTTTATCAAAACTTAACTGATTTCATGATGGGTGAACATTCTGTTATGGACATCCGATCGCGTGAAATCGGGATACACGCAATTGATACTGAGAAAGTGAAAGCCGATTCAGGATTTTACAAGCTGCTAAACGTTGGGTTACCAATTGTGATAATACTCCTACTGGCCCTGGTAATGAACATTATGAGAAAACGAAAATTCTCAAGATAACCTACTTCAAATGAAAAAAATAATAATTATAATCGTCGCATTGGCTGGTTTGGCGGGCATGCTCTATTTCGCCAAGAATCTTTCTGAAAACGCAGGGAAGTCAGATAATGAATTGATTGAATTCGCTATAGAAGATGTTGAATCGATCGATAAAATTATCATCACGGATAAATTTGAAAACGTATTCGAACTTCGCAAAACGAATGGAATCTGGACGGATAAAAAAGGCGGTTGCGTTACCCAGGACAAAGTTTCATTTTGCCTCGATGCATTTAAGAACATTGAATTTAAAGGATACCTCGCAGACAACTCCAAAAAGAAATTCACGAATTTGATGGCTGCACAGAACATTAAAGTAAAGATTTTTCAAAACGGTCAATGGAGTAAAACGTGGTATTTAGGACCAGCAGCTCAAAATCACGACGGCCAAATCATGTTATTGGATGATGCAGAACAAGGTAAAAGTGCTTTTCCAGTTCTTATGGAATTGAACAATATGAACGGAATTATCGATCCGCGTTTCTATGCAGACCCTCTTCAGTGGATGTGTCAGGATTTAATCACAATGAAGCTTTCTGAAGTTTCTGAAATTGATGTAAAATTCAACGACGAGCCTCAAAGAAGCTTTAAAGTCACAAAGAAAGACAGTGACATGAAAATATTCCAAAAGAGTAAACAACTGACTGGAATTAGCTCTTCATCTATCTACGATTACTTGAGCAACTACCAAGATGTTAATTTCAATACGGCAAATTACGAATTGAATGCGATTCAAATGGATAGCCTGAAACGTACGACTCCATTCTGTGAATTGTCCATCAAAAAAGTTGGACAGAAAAAGAAAACCTACAAACTTTACAGAATTGTAAGCGGTCCGGAACAGCGCGTAGGAATGGCAGAAATGCAAGACATTGATCTCGATCGGTTCTGGTGTGAACTTCCTACTGGTGAATTTGTTAAATGTCAATATTTTGTTTTCAATCGTCTATTGCGTGGAGATGCTTATTTCCCATTGGATTTAACAGGTGTCAAAACACACGATGGAATTCAGTTTATTGAAAGTGAAACTATAGTTCTGTAGTAATTTTTGAATTCATAAGCCCTAAATCTTATCCGTCGGTTTAGAAATCCACATTCGTTGTTAATAACTCAGGGAAAAATGAGTAGTAATCCCGTGTTCTAAATCCTGTGAATTTAATAGCTTTGGTAGCTAAACATTATTGAAATGAATTTTGTAATCTCAAGTGCTACCTTATTAAAGCATTTACAAGGAATCTCGGGAGTTCTCAGTACGAGTAACACGCTTCCTATCCTTGATAATTTCCTTTTCGAAATCGTTGATGGTCGAATGACTGTTGCAGCTTCAGATCTGGAGACAACAATGCGCACTTCTATGGAAGTTGAAGCAAAAGAAGAAGGAAAGATTGCTATTCCAGCAAAACTCCTTTTAGACGTTCTTAAAAACTTACCAGACCAGCCTTGTACTTTCTTGGTTGACATATCGAACTTTGCAGTTGAAATTGCTTATGATAACGGGAAATCAAAAATGGTTGGATACAACGGTGATGACTTTCCAAAAACACCAGAATTAGAAAATTCAAGTTCTATAAAAATTTCGGGAAGTATTATCTCAAATGCGATTAACAAAACCTTGTTCGCTACTGGAGTTGATGATCTTCGTCCGGTAATGAGCGGTGTCTTTTGTCAATTTTCACCAGAGAGTATTACTTTCGTTGCAACAGATGCACATAAATTGGTTCGCTACACAAGAACGGATTCTCAAGCTGATGGAAGTTCATCTTTCATCTTGCCGAAAAAGCCATTGAACTTGCTTAAATCAAATATTAAGGGCGAGGAAGAAGTGCAATTGGACTACAACGATTCGAATGCGGTATTTACATTCAATGATATCGTTTTGGTGTGCCGATTGATCGATGGAAAATATCCAAATTACGAAGCTGTGATTCCAAAGGAAAATCCAAATGTATTAACAATTGATAGATTGCAATTTTTGAGTTCTATCAAGCGTGTTTCAATTTTCGCAAACAAAACAACACACCAAATCAAATTGAAGTTGGCGGGGTCTGAATTGTCACTATCTGCAGAAGATATTGATTTCTCAAACGAAGCCAACGAGCGTTTAACATGCAATTACTCTGGTGAAGACATGGAGATCGGATTTAACTCGCGTTTCTTAATGGAAATGTTGAATAACATTGACACCTCTGAAGTTCGATTGGAAATGAGCGAGCCAAGCAGAGCTGGTTTGTTAATGCCATCAGAATCTAATGAAGACGAAGATATTTTAATGCTAGTGATGCCAGTTATGCTGAATCGCTAGGAATTAACCCTCTACTGTTAAAGCCATCTCGTGTAAACTAGATGGCTTTTTTGTATCGAATTAAAGATAAAAATCAATAATGAAAATCGTACTGCACTTTTAGCCGCACTTGTACTTTTCTTTTTTGCCATCTCTGGTATAATTTAGAGGTTAATATAAATACTAAACCTCTATCTTAAGTTTAAGTTCCAACTAGTTCACCTTTCGCTGACGTTACGCAGCCTACTGCAGATACAAACAAAATGCGAAATCAAGTTTACTGTCGACGGAAGCTGAGGTCAAGGAAATGTCGAACAGAATGTTAAATTGATTAAAACACAAACTTGAAATTGCTGATTCATCAATTGTTAAATCATATCGGATTTTTTCTTCTTAAAGTTTCTAAGGTAAATGGCGTCAACGAAGACGAGAAATCGAATAGAAACACTGTTGATTTGAGGTTGATCGAAAAGAGAACCAAACGTTCCGAAATAACTTGGATCTAAGTCTGATTTTGAGCGAAACAGGTTATTCTTGTAAACCACTCTCAACTCGCTTCCTGGAACGAAAATCCAGCGGTAATTTACGTCGACCGTGAAAGCATTGTAATTCGTGTTGTGCACAGATTCTCCTTCACTATCGAGAGGATCATACGCACTTGGCTCGGTCCAACCGTCATTCATTAGTGATCTAAATGAACTGTAATCTACCTGTTGCCAATAATGGCGTAGACGTAAATCGATTCCCATTCGATTGGTAAAAACAAACTGGCTTTCGATGGAATTTTCAACCACGACTCTATCGCGAACGCCAAGCAGAACTTGATCTTCATAACCTGTTTCATCTGGAGAAATATAGCCGTAATCTTCATTGAAAAAGTCCGCATCCACGTTGACGACAAGGTTCCAACTGTCAGAAATTCTGAACCTCGGGCTAATAAAAAATCCTTTTCCGTGCTGACTCGTTCCAAAGAAATTCTTGAACCAAAACCGTCCATCCAGCGCAAACCGTTTACTATAATCACTGGTGAAAAATGTTGCCAATTCCACGCTTGGATTGAAACGAACTTCTCTTCCAAAATCTCTTGATTCAAAATGGTTCACACTCCCAAAAGGGTTTACATTCCCTGTAAAATTGGTATAAAGTTGCTTCTTATGAAGTGCTCCTATTCTCCAATTGAATTGCGTATATGAAAACAATTGCGGTTTATAAAGTTCCGCATACCGCCATCCAAGACGTACATCTCTTCGGTAGAAGTTCTTGGTTCCTTTAAAGTCATTCCAACTCGCTCCAGCACTATATCCTCGCTCATTGTTATTGTAAAGAAAACCAAGATCGTTTGGGTCGTACGTATTGCTTTCTTCCCAATAACCGAAGTCGTATTGAATCAGACCAGAGACTTTAGCAAATTTTGCAGTAAAACTGTGTCCGTTCACTACTTCGTCTTCAATGACATTTGAAGCTCTCACTGTCGATGAAAGTTTGTATACCCCGTTCTTGGAGAACAAATTCACCTGCCCTACACTCACATTGGCATCTCTTGCACTGCCTTCTCTCGTCACATTAGTATTCACAAATGAAACTGCACTGTTGTTCTTCAAGTTTTGAGAAAGCACAAATACGTTGTAATTCGTCAAAGGATTCGTGAGCACCAGTCGTTCCACTCCATTTGAATCTAAAATTGAGGCGCTTGTGCGGCCTTCAACAGAATTAAAAATTCCAATTCCAAGTCCATTTTTTGTTCGCCCAGAAACCTTTGTTCCATTTATAAGCGGAGAAGAGTTCGGGCTGCTTGCTAACGTTTCATTTGTCTCTAAGCCATTAATAGCATCGTCGTATCGGTAGGGTCGTGCCCCAATTCGTCTGGAGTAAAACACATCGCCGATTTGGAACAGGTCAGTTCCTTCGATAAAGAAAGGGCGGTTCTCATTGTAACGAACTTCGAAAGGCCCGAGGTTTAAAACCTGCTTATCAGAAGTGGTTTGGCCAAAATCGGGAATCAAAGTCATGTCCAATGTAAATGCATCGTTCAATCCGTATTTCAAATCCACTCCATAAGTTAACCTGCTTTTCCAGGTTTCGAGTCCGCTTTCCTGATCGAATGAATTCTCAACATAACCCGTTGCATAAGGTGTGATTGAAAGTCGTAACGGTGATTTAACATCTTTCAAACCTTTCATATAACCCGACTGCGTTATTCCTCCATAAACTTGCGGATCAATTGGATTCCAATGGGACATTTCACGACTTCTTCGAACTTGTCTCCAAAAATTCATTTTCCATTCTTGAACCGGCTTATTTGGAAAACGAACCGCTGAATACGGAATTCTAATTTCAAACGACCAACCAAATTCTGTTTTCGAAACCGCACTTTTCCAAACTGCATTCCATGAATCGTCCATATCATCGGACGACTCCAATCCATCTATTTCAACACCCGCAGCGGTTACCATGAAAGCAAACGCATTAACGCTATTCGCATAAGGATCAAGAGAAACGCCAAACCAATCGGCATTTCCAGTATCATCTCTTTGTGATAAAGTATAACTTACAGAATCAGGATTTGGGTCATAAAGATTCCCTCCGAAGTAGATGGCGTCATCGTCGTAAAAAACGTGAATTTCAGAATCGAATTTAGATATCGCTCCGTAAGAAGGAGAATTCACTGTAAATTTATCTGCAATTTCTGTGGTTTTCCAAACCTTTTCATTAAGAAGTCCATCCATTTCTAAAACGGCATCTTGTTGCTCAACATGGTATTCACGCTGAGCATAAGCAGATTGCCCGCAGGATAAGAATATTAAGCAAAGAAAGAGCAGTTTAATTTTCATTTGTATCCACTAATACACAACAAAACTAAGGAATAGAAGGGTTGCTAACGCAATTTTTACAAATGATTAACAATAGAATTCTTCAACGGTTGGAAAGAAAGATGAACGGCTGTTAGACTTAAACAACTAGGATGCAAATATCATCGATTTGCTCATCAAATTAATTTTATTCGCTGATTTATCAATTTCTTGGCGTTCTCCTTTCAGCTCTATAATTGAAAAACCGTATTATTCATGATCCACAGATGCTCATTTACAATCCGTCCATTGTTTGCACTTTCTGGCTTTAAAACCCAATAATTCTGATGCGCTCCAGAAAACTTTAAATACCTCCTATCCTTGTCGATATAACAAAGAGGTAAATGAAACACTTCATATCCTAAAAATAACACTTTAATAGATTTTGAAAGGATTAAAACCTTAAGATCAACTTTAAGTTGAACCGACGCTGTGTCAAGTAATTAGGTATTGAGTAGTAAACACCTTGGGTATCTTGAATCCACTGTTTCGAGAGAACATTGTTTATACCCAATAAATTAAATACCTCGAATGAAATTATTGCATCGGTAAACCTTCTAGACCAGAAACTTTCTTGAATTTCTTCATTGATCGGGTCAGTCCCTGCATTCTTCAACTTTCTTAGCTCCTGAGCGGCGACTTTCTGTTTATGGCGGTAAAGGAAATCATAGGACGTTCCAAAATCCACTCTAAAGTAGGATTTCATGCGCAGTGTATCTCTGTATCGGTTTAAGTCTGGCGGTCCGTAAGGCAATCTTGATCCAAATTGAATACCAACTTGAACGCTAATACTTTCATACTTAGGCATACGGTCTTGAATCAAAGCACCGAAATTCATCCATTGATCTGTTGGTCTTGGAATATAACCGGGCTCAATAATAGCACTATCAACAACCGTTTGATCTTCGCTAATTCCAAAGATGATCTTGTCACCCGCTTCATTGTAGTATTCCGTGAATTGATCTGTTAAGACATCTTCCTTCGTATTCAAGAAACCAACTTTAAAGAACGATTCAATTCCAGGAACAAATTGACCATGGATATTAAGGTCAAGACCATAAGCGTAGCCAACAGCATCATTATTCGCAAAGTAACGCGTTCTAACATTGTCAATTTCATACGGATTTATATTCCACAAATACTTATAATAGGCTTCTGCTGTAAATTTGAATGGAACTTCTCTGTCCCACATATTGAAATAAACATCTGTTCCCGTAACAATGTGCAATGATTTCTGAGAAAGAACATTCATATTTAATCCTCCTTCAAACGTCCTAAATTCTCTGTAAAAAGGTGGTTGATAGTACAATCCTGTAGCTACTTTAAAGACAACATCTCTTCTTTTTACAACAGAATCATCCACCATGTATACCCTTGGGAAATACTTCAAAGTAGCTCTTGGTGTAAGGTAAAAATCGTCGTTTGCGCTTGTATACCCAACTCGTAACCCACAGCTCATAGCCAATTTAGATCGCGATTCTCTGATTGTATCTCTAAACGTTACCTTCTCTTTAACTCCAAGTTTATTTTTGTATTTTTTGGTCACTTCAACAGAATGGTTCAATTTGTTTTTAGACCAAATTGAATTGAGTTGAACAAAGGACGTATAGCGTTGCGATCTTAGACTCAACTTGCCTTTAATCGTTTCAAACAATTGAATTTCATTGGGTGGGGTTTCTTCAGGTGCAACAGAATAACCCGCAGAATCGATCATTCTCCATTCACTTAACACATCTTGAAAATCGTCCATTTGGAAGTTGACTCCCCACTTCAAAACATTGCTTCTGAACTTTAATCTTTCATCATCTTTATAACCCTTATTGAGCTGATGATCGCCATGATGATAAACATTGATAATCGTTGCATTCAGTCTATTTCTCGCATGATTTAAGAAGGTTCCAACTCCTAAAACGGCAATAGAGTCACCGAATTCTTCTTTTGATGGATCTGTTTCCAATTCATTTATGAAATATTGGCCTTGAATATCGAAAGACTCGCGTTCATCAGTATTAAAAACAGTAGCGTACAACTCCAAATGCGACTTCTCATCGACCGTTTGATATTTCAAAGCTGTTCCTCCCATCATAGTCTGAAAACGCGTCTTCTCTTCCCCATCGAAGTAAATTGTAAATGAATAGGCCTCGTTTGCTGTTCCGAAATCTGTTCGTGCCGTTTCTGGTGCGAATCGGTAATCATTCGATGAAAAATGTCCTATCGTCGACCAAGTCAATCGTTCTGTTATTTTATAATTCACAAGAACTTGCGCATCCCAAAAAACGGGGTTGTAAGAACCTTTCGTTGGAAGAGAATTCAACAAATAACCATTAGAACGGTAACGCGCACCAACCAAATAATTCAATCTGTTTGAAACTGCATGTCCAATGTGAGCCTCGACGCCCATAAGTGAAGCCATTAAAGAACCCTCCAATGAATCTTTCTTGTTTTTTCCGCCAGGCGTTTTGTATGTAATATCTAGGACAGAACTCAGCTTATCACCATATTCTGCGCTAAACCCACCTCCAGAAAATTGTATTGAACTGACCAACGCAGAGTTTATAAAACTCATTCCTTCTTGCTGTCCCGAGCGTGTTAAAAACGGTCGGTAAATATTGAACCCATTGACGTAGACTAAGTTTTCGTCGTACGATCCACCTCTTACGTTATAGTTACTTGTTAATTCATTGTTAGAAGAAGCAGCCGTGGTTAATGCAAGAAGTCTCTCAACGCCACCGTTCATTGGGATTAACTGAAGATCGACATACTCTAATTTATCAAGTTCAAGTGGGTTTTCGACGGCATGATTCACGACAATCGGACCTTCCACCTGATATGGAAACCTAAAGTCACCGATGTCGATTGTATCCTCTTTGTTAAAACTCACTGGATACTTCAATCGGTCTTTCATATCCAATTCGAAATAGAGCATAGTCCCAAATTGATTGAAGAAGCTAATCTCAAACCGACCGTTTTTATCCGTTAAGTGCAAATCTTGATTCACGCTATTCTTCGCTGAAACGAGAACATTTGGAAGGGCTTTCCCTCTTTTATCGATGCAACGACCGGTCACAACAGTTGTCTGCGCGAAAATCAGACTAGTAAAACATAGGAAAATAAGTAACAGTAATTTGTGCATTGTATAATTGTTGCTTAACAAACGTTAGATCTATTGGAATATTTCAAGCTTATTCAGCAAGTAAGAGAATTAAGTTCTTTTCAAATGGATCTAGCATAGTGTATAAATCGTTTACATGAGACGAAACCTTACCATCTGCACAGAATTGGAAGAAATTAACAGAGCGTTCTTGCAATCCATTGTTTGGAAAAAGTTTCGATTTAATTTGATCCATGGCCTTCATAACCTCCTCGTGCTTTCCTTTAGACATCTTTATTGCCTTGGATTTGACTCCATCAATTTGCTTCGACAACTTTGCAACTTCAGCATCGGCAAACTGCCCTTTGCTTTGATCGAGCTCAAGAATTGTATTTTTCAAGGTGTCCGTTAAGGCCTTTAATTGCTCATTAAGTAAAGTAAAGTCTAATTCATCCCCGGCATTGTCCTGCACAAATTCTTTTTTCCAGGCATCGAGATCTTTAAAGATGTCTGTTACCGCAAATTCGAATTTCTCTAGTTTCCCTATTATTGCGCTATCCAACCATATAACTGAATTCCGAACTTGAATCATAGGGTAAGGCAATTGCAAGGCATCAAAAACACCTTTGAGTTGCAACCAATAAGAGATTTCCCCTGCTCCACCAATATATGCTAAATTGGGCAAAATAACTTCTTGATAAACAGGACGAAGAATTACGTTTGGTGAGAATCGTTCTGGATTTGCATTGATTTCTTCGATTATAGCTTCTTGGCTGTATTCTCCAATTCCTTCAATAATGAATTTACCATCCACCATTTCAACCCTTTGACGGATTCCTTTTTCAATATAAAAGAGATTAATTTCTCTTGAAGTCACCTGTAATTTTGCATCTACTTTCTCTAACTTTTCATTCGTCAAAGAAACTTGGTTGAATGAAAATTGCTCTTCAATTTCTTTTACCATTACTGGAATGAAACTACTTTTAAGGGCGCGATCATCTCCATCTACAATCAACAAACCTCTGTCTCCAAAGATTTCATTGACCAAGCTTCGAGTCATTTCAGCAAAGTCCTTACCGCTGTATGCATCTATAATTTTCGATACCTCTGAATCCTGATGATTTGAAAACAGATCCATCAATTTCTCTCTTACTTCTTCAAAGCCATCGACATCAAATCGACCAACAGGTCCCTGCTGGTCGCTTTCCCAAGTGATTTTTTGGTTGAACAAATTGCACGATTGAATCTCTTCAAAATCATGATCCTCTGCGGCCATCCAATAAACCGGGACGAATTTTTTATTCGGATACTTTACTTTAAGCTCTTCACACATTTTTATCACATGAAGAATTTTTACAACAAAATAAAGCGGCCCTGTAAACAAAGACAATTGATGTCCCGTTGTTATCGTGAAGGTATTTTCGTTCAACAATGCATCCAAGTTGATTTGAGAAGCTTCACTTAAATTCAAAGTCGTGTTTTGTTGAATCAATGCATTCTTAAGCACCTTTCTCGACTCATTATCAAACGATTCTGCCTTTAATTTTATTTGACCTTCAAAGGCATCAATTTCGAAAGGTTTATTCATAAAATTTGAATAAAATTCTTGATCATAGACCATTTTGATTTGCTGTTCAGAAAACAGTCCTGATTCCTTTCTATTAATTGTCATTGATTTCATTGAACAAATGTACTTAAGTTGCCTTGAATAATAAAGGCAAGAAGTTATCTTTACAAAAATTGAATTTTATGGAAGCAATTATTAAAACTAATAAAGGAGACATGAAGGTCGAATTCTACGATACTGATGCTCCGAAAACAGTAGCTAATTTCACTAAATTGGCGAAAGAAGGATATTATGACGGATTGAAATGGCACAGAGTGTTACCTGATTTCGTTATTCAAGGTGGGTGCCCGAATTCAAGAGACGGTGCTGAAGGAATGGCAGGAACAGGTGGGCCTGGTTACCAAATTGATTGTGAAGTTGACGGAGGAAATCAACACCACGAGAAAGGAGTTCTTTCAATGGCTCATGCTGGCAAAAACACTGGAGGATCGCAATTCTTTGTTTGTCACTCTAGAAACAATACTGCGCATTTAGATGGAGGTCACACGTGCTTCGGTAAAGTTATTGACGGTCTTGATGTAATTGATGAGATTCGCGAAGGAGATTCTATAGATAGCATCACTGTACTTTAAAAGTACATCGATCTTATTGAGGGAAAAGTAAATAGCTTAAATTGATTTTCAAGTTATTTACTTTTCCCTTTTTTTGGTCCTCAATATTTCTATATCTTAAACATCCGAACATTGTAATTCGTCTATGAAAACCAGCTTAATAATTCTCAACTGTCTCTTTATCGGAGTGTTCCTTTTTGTTACTTCATGTGAAGTGAAATCCGATGAAAGTATTAAAGAAAAAAAACCAGAGCAATTAGAACAGGCCCAAAAAGAAAAAAGAAGACGCAAAGATATTCTAAGAATCGTAGAATGTGAGGAAGATTTAAAGGAAGAATAATTCCACTTTTCACAAGAGTTATCAACAGTTCTACAATTCAACGGAGAATTCATTTATATTTGTATCGGATGGGCGATTTCATAGTATCAGCACGGAAATATAGACCGAAAACCTTCGACACTGTCGTGGGCCAAAAATCTATTACCTCAACGTTGAGAAATGCGATCAAAAATGACCATTTGGCTCAGGCGTTTTTGTTCTGTGGATCAAGAGGAGTAGGTAAAACATCGACTGCGAGAATCTTAGCTAAGACGATCAATTGTTTTGACAAATCGGATTCAATTGAGGCGTGTGACAAATGTGATTCATGCGAATCTTTTAATTCTGGGGCATCATTGAATGTCTATGAATTGGATGCTGCATCGAACAACTCGGTTGAAGATATCAGAAGTTTGATTGATCAAGTGCGCATAGCGCCGCAACTCGGAACTCACAAAGTATATATCATTGATGAGGTTCACATGCTTTCGACGAGTGCATTTAATGCGTTTCTGAAAACACTTGAAGAGCCACCGAAGCATGCCATTTTCATTTTGGCTACAACGGAGAAGCACAAAATAATTCCTACTATATTATCCCGTTGTCAAATATTTGATTTCAACAGAATTAAGGTTAAAGACATCGCTGATCATTTGGCTAACATAGCTGAGAAAGAAGGTGTGACCGCAGAAAAAGAAGCTTTGCACATAATTGCGCAAAAAGCCGATGGAGCATTAAGAGATGCACTGTCCATTTTTGATCAAGTTGTGACCTTCTCTGGAAACAATGTTACGTACCAGAGCGTAATTGAGAATTTGAATATTTTAGATTATGATTACTTTTTCAGAATTATAGATTGCTCTTTAAAAGAAGACATTCCTGCGTCGCTCTTGTTGTTGAATGACATTTTGGAAAAAGGCTTTGATCAACACAACTTTATTGTTGGATTGGCTGATCACTATAGAAACCTACTCGTTTGTAAAGATGTTCGAACTGCCGATTTGCTCGAAGTTGGAGAAGCTATTCAAAGCAAGTTTGTTGAGCAATCTAAAGCAATCGATGCGAACCATATCATTCGTGCGCTGGGAGTTCTAAGTAGAGCAGATGTTGAATTTAAAGTCTCAAAAAATCAGCGATTACTGGTCGAAATGGCTCTTATGCAACTGTGTTCCATTTCTAAGGAGCTCGAAAAAAAAAACGATTAACGGACCTGGTTAAAGTGATTCCTTTTCCGGAGCAAGGATTAAGAGATCGCGCTACTAAAAAAGTGGAGAAACCTGTTGTTAAAAAATCTATTAAGCCTCCTATTGAAGATAAAAAACCAAAAGTTATGTCAACGACTTCTGGTAAATTAAAATCTTCCAATCTTTCAATCAAAAAATTGATGGACGCAGATGCTGTAGTATCGATTGGACAAACAATGGACATCGAGAACATGCCAATGAACGATTATTCGTTCGATGACTTCAAAATGGCCTGGAGAAGGTTCGCTTTCCAAATGAAAGAAAAGCACAAGGAAACGTTTTACAATGCGCTGATCAAAAGAGATCCGGTTGTAAGAACGACTGAGCTTTATATTCTTGAAGTAGACAATGCAGTGCAAGTGGATTACATTTTCCCAATGCTCGGTGACCTTGTTGGATATGTTCGTGCATCGGTTAAAAACTACGCGTTTAACATCCAAATTGAAGTGACTAGTAACCCTGAGGAAGAGGTGAAATATCTAACTGGAAAAGACAAATTTGCATCACTTGCGAGAAAAAACCCTAACTTACATACATTAAAGAACACGTTTAATCTGGATATTGAATTCTAAAAAGCATATCCTTTGTGTTATCAGTATAAAATAAATAATGGAAAAAGATAAAAAACTAGCCGTCCTAATTGACGGTGATAATATACCTTCAAAATATATTAAAGAAATGATGGAAGAGATTGCCAAATACGGTAATCCAACCATAAAAAGAATCTACGGCGATTGGACAAAACCTCAACTTTCTAAATGGAAAAAGCTTCTATTAGAAAACGCCATAACACCAATTCAACAATACAATTATACAACTGGAAAAAATTCTACCGATTCAGGAATGATCATCGATGCGATGGATATTTTGTATTCAGACAAAGTGGATGGTTTCTGCATAGCATCTAGCGATAGTGACTTTACGCGTCTTGCAACTCGAATTAGAGAAACGGGATTGAGTGTGATTGGAATTGGAGAAAAGAAAACTCCAGATCCGTTCATTGTTGCTTGCGACAAGTTCATCTATTTAGAGATTTTGCGAGCAAGTGAAAAAGACGATGAGTCAACACCCGAGCAACGAGAGAAAAAGAAATCGGTGGATACGGTAACCCCAAAAGTTATCAAGTTAATAACGCAAACTGTCAGCGATTTGGCCGATGATGAGGGCTGGGCTTTCTTAGGAGATGTTGGAAGTTTAATTCAGAAAAAACAACCGAATTTTGATTCGAGAAACTATGGTTTTGAAAAACTTACGCCTTTGATTAAATCGACTGGAAAGTTTGAAATTGATCAAAGAGATAGTGGAAAAGGAAGGTATAAGTTGATTTATATTCGTAGAATGAACTAGTTAGTTTATAATCACCGAACAAAAATTAATCAATGGAAGTGCAGAAATGTTCTTCCATTTTTTTGCTTTGTAGAGGTTACTCAGAAATAAATAGACGACGTATCGAAACGTTGGTGAAGGGTAATCAGAATAGCTTCAGACCCCTATAACTTCATTCGCAGCTGAATCGTTACATCCGTTTTCGTATTTCCTATAATTTCTTCCGCTCCAGATCCCAAAGACGTTCTGTTTGCGAAAATACTCACACCGTATCTTACCCAAAGGTCGAATTTGCGCAGGAAGGTATAGCGAATCAGCGCATAAGCGCGACTTCCTTTGTAGTAATATGCAGGAACAGAAAACACGTACAAGGCATTGCTTTCAAAAGTGTAAATTCGTGTATCATAGCTGTCTGTATCAAATAAAGCATAACGGAGCGCAATATCAATTGGAGATGATTTTGGTCTGTAAAGTAAATCTTGCGTAATGATGATTCCGTTTTCAGCCGCATTGCTAGCTCGGTTGATCGTAACGTACTCTACCCTACTTTTTAATCTAAATGCTTCTGAAATCTTATAATTGAAATTGATTCGGTAATTCCGTTGAAGTACATCTTCCAATCCTGTAATCGTTCCATCAGAATCACGGCTGTTCTTTTGACGCATTTGCTGTCTGAAACGGGTATAAATTTCCAATGAGCGACTTGGCTTATAAGAAGGTTGAATCATGATTTCATATCCATCAGATGGGCCATCTACTTGGAATTTCATCCATGGAAACTTGAAAACATCCAGGTATGAATTAATTGAGAAATCACGTGACAAGTTCAATTTCAAACCAGCGTAAAGACCTCTTTCATTTTGTGTTCGACTTCCTTCCGCGAAACCTGCGTTGTAGAACGTTTGATAGGCTCGGTCGTAATCTCTGGCCACAATTGCCATTGAAACTCTTTTGTCTAAAGAAAATAAAATACCGCTCAAAACCGCCGTCTTACCTGAATAACCTGTTCTCGAAATTTCACCAAAGAAGTTGAAATTCTTAACGACAAAACTATAATCTGCACTTAATGCAACTGAATTTTTACCTCTGAAATCAAACTGATTGTAAGGTTGGATGTCTTTTATGAATTCCGAATTGTATCCCTGAGAAACGGCTGCAACTCCAACCTGAAAATTCCGCTTCGCATACTGGAAATTAGCTCCATAAACATTTTCAATCAACGCATTTTTTCGCTCAATCTCTGAATTGGTTCTGTGAAATCCCGTTAGATTGATGCTCGAAACAAATTCTTGATCTTCAAGCAAAGAATCGACAACTACGGATGCATCCACCGCTTTTCGAGAACCAAATGCCGTCAAGGAGAAGTCACCAACTCCCAAAACAACCGCAGCGCCTCTAAGAAAACGCGTTTCATCTACAGAAGTATAGGCCCGAAGTGGGTTCGCAGATTTCTTTACATTAGTGACATCCGCTGATTTACCAAAAGCATAACCCGACCAAAAATTCAAACCTTGCCCAATTTGTACTTGGTAATCACCGAGCGCAACTGATTTCACATACTTACCACCTTTGTAAAAGGCGTGGGCCGAATAAAAATCGAATCCATACTTTTGTTTCCCCTTGAAGAATTGCTCTCCGGGATCTTTCTCCGCCGTAATTCCAACACTTAAATTTGTTCTATAGCTAAACCTTAATCTTGTATAATAACGAGCGGAATTACCATAGTAATACGAATTGCTGTTTTCTAATATTGAATCTACTACATCATCATAGCCTGACTTATTCTCAAGAATATTCTGATAGCGAAGGTATACTTCAAACTTCCCATTCTTAAATGCTTCATTTAATCCGACGTGCAATTGATCCAGCTTGTCGTCCACTCGAATAAATGGAAGAACCATTTTTATTGTGGACATGTCCCAATATTCCAAACTCTGCAATTCATACTGAGAGATTAATTTCCCAAACAACTTGATATGCAATTGAAGGTCGTTAATTTGAATATCCGATAATATCCAGAGATCTCGCAACTGATCGGATGTTGCACTGTTAAGGTTCAACGGATGCTCGTAATAGAAATTCAACTGCTCAACAACGTTGGTCAAGTCGATGTTTTCGTCTTCCAGCTGTTCTGAGATAAACTCAACTCTTTGTTGAATAACTTCATCTTTATCTTGCGCCAAGGACATCCCTGAAACAAGGAGAAATAAAGAGGCTGTATAGAGTTTTAAGCGCAATTATTTTGATTGGAAAACAAATGAAAAATGTGGAGACCAACCTAAAACCTGATGGTAAGCGCTTCCAAGACTGAGCTGAATTTCTTTGAATTGATAACCGAATCCTAAAGTCAATTCTACTGGCCCAGTTGCAAACCCACCACGAACAAAGAAATTTTCGATCACTTGATATTCCAGCCCAGTTCTAAATCGAATTGGATTGTCAAGGTCTTTTTCAAATTCTGCTGAAAGCATTACTTTTTCAGAGAAGGTATACGACGTTCCAATTCGCATGATTGTCGAAAATCTATCGTCTTGAAAATCGGATAATTTCGAACGTCCTAAATTGAAGATTGCAATTCCAACTTTCCAATTATCCGTTACCTTTCCATAAACGCCAACTTCAGCAGTCATTGAATTTACGCTTCCATAATTCTGCGCAAGTCGCAATCCTTGATAATTCAATTGAACTCCAGCGTAGAATTTATCGGCAAGCTTCAAGCTGTATCCTAAACCTGCCTTGTACGATCTAAATTGATTGTAGCCATACAATTGACCGCCAAATGAAATAACCCCAATTTTCAATGGAATGGCCATGGCTATCCCTTGACTTTGAAGTTCTCTGAGTAAAAATCGATTTTCATACGAAATACCAACACTGATTTTCTCTACATCCCCCAATGCTCCGGGATTGTTGTGGAATCCCCAAACATCATTGTTGCAAACCGATGCATTCGCCATGGACATCGATTTACCACCCGAAGTTACCCAGCCTTGGGCGAAAGAGAATTGGAACAAACCAATCAATAGACAACTTAAAAGTAACTTCATCATTTCTTGATCAATCTATCTTTGGGTTTAATGATTTTGTTGTTGAAATAATCCTTCTCTTCCAAAAAATGGCAGGATTTGCCATCATCTGCCGATAAGACATAAATGAAAACAGGGTCTCCTTCGTACCGAAATTCCTATTCAAGAATACCTCATCGCCAAGGTCTTTGTAATAGCGAACGGCATTCGGATGCGTGTAAGCGACATAACTAATTATAATACCTTCATTTATAGCTCCAATATATTCATTTTTGGATTGATTCAATGCTGACTCTTGAGTAGCATTCAATGAACACGATCCAATGATAAATAGGAGGATAAAAAAGTAGAAATATTTCACAGTATGAATATAAGTAAAATTGAACATTGTCAAGTATTTTTTCGACTTTTCGAACGTTACCTAATTACCTTTGAGCAGGAATTCTCCACACCACTGATTTCAAAGCATTTCAATTTAATACAAATTAAATCTTGTGCAATACTTCAAAGTAAACAAAATAATATCCTTTTGACTCAGCAGTTAAAAATACTTCAAGCAAAAAAAAACGTCCAACCTGATTTCTCAAATTAGACGCTCATTTCTCGTTTTCCTTGGACTTTAATTCATAATATTAATCGCTATTTTTCTACTTTTATATTGAGCTGAAATACGACCTCCCGCTAGACCTGTTTCTGTTAAATAACTTGACACTTCTCTTTCAATTTGAATGTTCGCTGTTCCTACAACCAATCCATTCAATTTGAATTGATCCAAGATAACATGAGATGTTCCCGGGTTCGTGATTGTCCAAGTTTTAGATCCTGATTGTCCTGATCCATTTATAGTCACTTTAATCGTCTCTCCAGAAACCAAAGGAGCACCGACCCAAGGGAGAAAAAAGTTTCCGCTTCTACTGATACTGTTTACGCCAAATGGAATTTCAACTGAGTTCAAACCTGAAACTTGATTTTCAAACTCTTTACTATCTGTATCAACGAATGAAAATGAACCTCCATTTAAATTACCTGAGCGGTTTAAAGAATAATGACCCATTGCATTTTTCCATGCAAGCCCTTCTCCATTAAAGTGAACTCGAGAAGGGTAAGACAATTCAATCTTTTTTCCGCCGCTATTGTCCAAACGAAACATCGCCGTCATACTTGACATATTGACATTCGCGTCGTACGTGTAATCGTAGCTCGAATAAATTCTGTTTTGATCGATGTTTACAGATTCTTCTCTTTTACATGAAGGCAAGAAAAGAATTGACATCATAATAATTTGGAATGTAATTCTTCTTTTCATAACTCTTGTTTTAAATTATTTAATCAAAGGATTTCAAAGAGTGTGCCAAAGTTGGAAATGCCTTGCCCCCATCTTTCTCGCGAATTAAATTATGACTAACTTCGTTGCCCATGAAGATAGTACTTGACAGGAAGAAAAACGTAAGAAAAATGACCATTGCTTTGCTCTTTGTATTGTTTCAATATGCGGTAGCGTTTTTACTTATGGCCGACAGCTACAAGAACGAGCAGGCTTTAATGGAGAACCTCGTTTATTTCGTCTTCATCATCCTTGGGGCGACCGTTGGCTTACTTTTGTTTTACCATTACTGGAAGATTAGAAAATACAAAGACGGCATCATTTCTTATGAAAACGGTGTTCTCAACGACCATTCAGCATGGCTCGGGAAAATTTACAATTTAAACGTTAAGGATATTCAATCCATTGCAAGATGGTCCAGGTCGAAACGAGTAAATGAGTACAAGTTGGTTGTGGGACCAGGGCACAAAGGCGGGAATCAAATTAAAAAATTAATGAAGCGCAGGTCTCTTTACATTAGGGATACGGTCGTTAATTCCGATGCACTTTTGAAATTGGCGGAAATGATTGGAAATGATGTGGCGCAGCGAAATCAAAGTTCAACAACATAAGCGCCGCTTTTCAAATTATAATTCGATTGATTTTTTGCTAAATAAGGTAAGTCAATAACAACATCCACCATTCTTTCTTCCTGCTTATAATTGGATCTCAAAAAGTACGTCTTTCCATTCATCTCTAAATACACATCGTGATTGATATTGGTAAATTCAACCGTGCCCAATTTCGATTTGTATTTCGTCTTCCCTTCTTTCAGTTCAACGTATTTTACACTTCCCGGCTTTACCTTCGAATACGCACCCAATAGGAAATGAACCCGTTTCAAATCGTCTTTCTTCCCGATATAAAAGCAAGTAATTTGACCTTTTGATTTTATCGAAATGGTCGGCGATCCAACGTTGTAAAACACCATCTCATTTTGGCTCATTCTCTCATATCTATCCCATTGAAGTCCTGTCAAAAAAATCAACGCCATCAATGATCCAACGTAAAGCAAGCGCTTGTTTTTTCGAGCAAGAATTAATATCGCAATCAAAGCATATAGGAAGAGAACGATCATTGCCGAAGGTGCGAATCCTGTTGCTACGGAACCTGGAATTGATTCCACGAACTGAATAAAAAAAAACAACAACGAGATTCCAAGTCCAAGCACAAAAACCAAAATGGGTTTCAAAAAGGCAATTGCTTTAAAGGTGAATAATGCCAATCCAATTGCAAGTAAAACGCCTGCAAATACCATCACTCCTACATTTGATAACATGAAGTAATTTGGGAATTGATGAAAATAATAGAGCGATAATGGGACGGTTAAAATTTGCGCAGAGATTCCAACAGCTGTTCCTTCCCAAATCTTGTTTAACCATTTATTTTTTATTAGCAGTAAAGAACGAACTCTTTTGTACATCAATAAAATACCCAAAACAGCTAAGTAGGACAGCTGAAATCCAATGTCATTAATCAACAATGGATTGATCAAAAGAAGAACGAATGCCGAAAAGAAAAGCGTATTTACACTGTTTCCGTTCTTACTCCAGACCTGCCCTAACATCAATACCGAAAACATAAAAGCAGCCCTCATTACCGAAGGAGAAAATCCAGTTATGCCTGCGTAAATCCAAACCAGAATAACGCAAATTAAAACAGCCTTTCGTCTTGAAATAAACCGTGAGAATTTACTGAGTACAAAAAGAAGCAAATACATTATTATCCCAACATGCAATCCAGAAACCGCCAGAACATGCATTGCTCCAGCGTTCCCGAAACTTTTCTTCGTTTCCATAGACAAGGTGCTCTTGTCTCCTAACAAAAGGGCCTTTGCAATTCCCGCTTGCTCCCTACTTAGATTTGCGGTCAACGAAGCCGTTAAGTTGGAACGAATACTTTTAAAAAAAAAAGTGATACGGGAAATATCTTTATGGTCGATATATCTGAATTCAGACTCACCGATGAACGCCATCTTCCGAATGCTCTTGTTGTTCCAATAGCTCTTAGCGTCAAATTCACCTGGGTTTCTAGCATTTTCAATTTCCTGAAAATTTGTTTTCAAAAAGATAATATCTCCTTGGACAAACTGCGTTTGAGTATAAAACAAGACGAGTTCAGAACAAGGAACCATTCCATCCTTCGTTTTAATATGCGTCAACCTGCCTAGGGTTTTCTTCCAAGGCTTGTCACTTTTCTCAAGCTCTTCTATCTCAACAATTACAGAACTATCGTCTCGCGCTTTCGAATCCGCAACGGACTGAAATGAATCCATTCGTTCGGCACCAAGCAAAACAATCAAAATACCAATGCAGGTTGTCATTAATACATGATTTAAGTTCTTTATAAAAGTCAACGCAATCAACGAGAAAAGAACAATAAAAAACATTATTCCATAATCGGACGAATACATTCCTCCAAGGATCAACCCCACAATGAGTAAAAATGTGATAGCGGAAAAGGGAGCTTTAAAAAACTTCAATGGAATAATATAGTTTGGTGATAAGCAAAACTATGATTTGGTAAACCTTAATACAAGAGTATTTGTACTCAATCTTTTGCAACATTTGCGCAAAATGACTGTTAAGAAATTACGCAGTATGAATACCCGCTAACAATACATTAACATAAGTTGGTTTCCAAATTGCACTGCATAAAGTCAAATTCTAAAACAAGACATTATGAAAAATCTTACCTCCTTACTTGCAATTATTTGTGTCAGTTTTACGACAGTTGCGGTAGTTCGTCCATATAATCGTCTTGATAGATTGCACAATTCTGATCCTTCACGATGCTTAAAAGTGTCAAAGCGTTATATCAAATATTTACCGGATAACGCTGTTCCCTATTATTTTGATTCAATCGTATACCGCAAAGCGAACGCTCATTCATCAATAAAAACGAGGTATTTAATGATAAGTAAATCAAAAGGATATGCAATGAAATTTCAAAATACCATTACCTGATTGATACAATTTTTTCCCCAAGGCTGTCGTATAGTCTTTGTATGCATTTGCCCATAAATGGATATAGATGAAATCTAATGTTTGAGGGCTCTTGTTGTGATAATCAATTTGAATTTTTCCATCGAGGTTATGTTCAGTATCGTTTAGGGCAACCGTGATTTCATAATTCACTTCCTGCTACCAATCAGATTGGGCAAACAAAAGGCTTGACAAGGAAACACAATGAATAAAAATAATGGATTTCATAATGGATAGTTTTATATGCAAAAACAGGGGGAATTCTCTTTGCAATGATAAAATTTTGATAAACGAAAAAAGTCGCCTCACGAATGAGACGACTTTTACATTTTATTAATCTTAATTTATTTTACAATCTTAAATACAGCACTTGCTGATTCAGATTTAAACTTCACAAAGTATACTCCTTTGTTCCAGTTTGACGTTGAAATCGTAGTTGAGTTATCAACTGTGTTTACAGTTGATATTACCTTCCCATTAATATCAACTACAACAAAAGTAAGCGTTGTGTTTGACGAGTTATTGATAGTCAAGACATCATTTACTGGATTTGGATATACGTTGATCGCATAAAATAATGCATTTTCGTTCAATCCTTGTGTTGCGGATTCTAGAGCTATACAACTTGACGTATCAGAACAACTAGGTGAACCAGCCATTACAATAACGGCATAGTTGCCAGCAGCAGTTGCCGTATACGATTGAGATGTTGCACCAGCAATCGTTGTATCCCCTGCACAGTTAATCCATTGGTATGTGATGTCAGGACCCATCGCTGTCGCCATTGCTGTTGAAGGGTTCGTTGTTGTCGTTGCATTAGATGGTATTAGACATGCGGGTTGGAAACTGATCAATCCACAAGGGAATAATTGATATCCGTCTGTTAATGGAGCTGAGTTGTCGAATTGACCTCCAACACCAACAACGCTAAATAGACCTTGTGGCGCTGCTGCTCCAGGGATATCTGTGTCGCTATCCACACGAATTGTAAACGTATTCGTTCCGTCTGTTACATCAATATTTGTACTTCCCGTTGGGAATGTAGCTATGGGTGTTACAAAATTCAAATTATCCATTTGAATATACTGAGACTCTGTTGATTCATCTAAAATAGTTACTACTGTTGGGCTCATTGTTCCAACACCCTGTGCTAACAATTCTATGGAGTCTGCTGCAACTTGAAGTAAACCGTTATATTGACCAATTTCCCCAAAAACACGCACAGAATCCCCTTCCATTGGCGCGGTGTAACCAGAAACATCATTAAATGAGAATAAGTTGATACCTTCCATTGATTCATCTATGATCGTTAAGCTGTACCCGCTGTTTCCATCAAAATCCATACAGTGAACAACTCCCGTTAATTCTACTAATTGATCCATAGAAACAGCAATTCCGTCTACATCAACCATTGAGATTAAATCTATTGTTGAGTATACATAATCAGCTGCAACTCCTGAAACAAGAACAGTATCATTTACTGCACCTGCAGAAGTTCCAACAATGCTTCCGTTGAACGCTCCTTGAACAAGCGAGTTTCCACGTGTGTATATTGTAGTTGGTGAAACAATACCTGCTGCTTGCAGTAATGTCAATGTAGTTGCAAACCCAGTTCCTGTTGTTAATGAAATTTCAAAATCTGCAGGAGCAGTCAATGTAATGTCATCAGTTAATCCTAATCCGCCAGCCATGAATGTTTGTTCTAAAGATGGAGTTCCAACTATATGATCAAAACCTTGAATTGCTCCAGGATTCAATTCAATAGTAGGGGTAGCAGATGAACAAGCTCCTGGATCAGTAATAGTTTCTGTTGCTGAACATCCTGCCGTTCCTGCATCGGTAATAGTCACTGTAACGTTTCCTGCTCCAGCTGATCCAGCTTGCAATTGAAATGAAGCAGCTGCACCATATGTTCCTGTTGTAGGAGTGATTGATCCAGAAGAAACTGAAACGGTATAAGTAGTTCCTAATAATGTTCCTGTTGGGTCTAAATCAAAAGTTAAGTAATCATCAAGAGTTACAGAACCAGTTCCAGCATCGTTACAATTTAATGAAGCAAGACCAGAAGATGCAATATTACAACTTGGAACACCACCTGGAGTTACCCCAGCCCAGGTGTTATCTGCGCGAATCTCATCAATCTCTGTGTTACCCGTTCCTGAGCTTTGACGAATGAACAAAGACGCAAAAGCACCAATTACAGATGTACTTGCCGTGTTTGAAACATTCGATATCGCTGGTTGAGTTCCTCCTGGTGTTGGGTTAACAAACACCTCAGCAACTGCAGGAGTAACTGATTTGTCGTAACGCACAACTACAAAATGGTTTGTGTTAACTGCATAATCAGTTGCATCATATGTTTCTGATGAGCCTGAATTTGTGATTCCTATTTGAAATGTGTTTGGTGTTGCACCAACTTTCGTATGCAATCTAGCATGCAAAGAAGTAACTGTGCCACCTGCTGTGCCACCAAGTCCAAAGAAATAGTTTCCTGAAGTTGATAAACCAGTTGTGTTATTTACATTGATGATTAATGAGTAATAGACAACATCTCCAGTTATTACAGGAAGAGGATAATTTACATCTTCTGAAGAACTGTTATCAATCATTGCTCTGTTACCAGTTGGTGTAGTGATACCTGTAAAATCTAAACTATTGCCTGTTGTTGAAGCAGTTGTTAAAGTTGACAATTGGCCCGCTATTCCACTGTGAGTGGTCCAACCACCAGCGTTAAGAGCACCGGTAAACGCAAATGGTTCGTAGGTTTGAGCTAATGACGTTAAACCGGTAATTAGTGTGAATAAGAATAAAATTTTTTTCATATTTTTTTTTACTAAAATATATAACTTTATCCCTTTTGTAACAATTTAACATTGAAAAAAGGTTAACAATTTAGAAAAGTTATTAGCACTAGTCTTTCATACTTTCTTCCTCTTCCGGATCTGGCGGGAACAATTTTGAAACATCTGTCACTTTTTGCATTCGGTCAATGAAATCCTCCAATTGAGAATTTGTCAGTTATTTTGCAATAATCACATTGTTTTTATCCAGAACGATCACACGGGGCGTTGCAAAAATATCATACGTAAGATGATAGTTCAAAGCATCGAAGGTGGTGCGTTGAGGCACCACAGTTCGAGGGTTACTCTGCGCTAAAGTGCACGAGCTTTTTACATGGCAACTCAGAACTACTTATATAAAGAAAGTTACGACAGGATTGACGGTGAACTTGTACTCGTAAGTGACGCAGAAATGCGCATTGGACAATTCCACCCAAAGCAACATCTTCTCTCGCAGAACATTGCCGCAGAAAGCACAAACGCAATTGAAACATTCAACCAATGGATGGAATAAGATGAGCAATACGTCGTGTTGTTTGATGAATCAAGCAAAAAAGTTGGAATCGGAGTTTTCTAAGATATATCAAGCTCAAGCGGGTATTACTGGGTATTGGTAATGGCCAAGAAGTAATTGAACCGCAAGTTCCTTTTTGGAGCTTAGAAGTTGTTGGTTTTAAATTACAAGTTTCCTCGCGCTCTGGAATAAGAAGGGATTTATTGCAAAATAAATCTTGCATCAGTCTCCAAAGGAATCAAATAGTTCTTTTACGCCTCTGCGGTTAAAAGTAAACCAACACAACTTTCTCAAAGTAAATTTTCACTGAGTTTTTAAAGCATTTCTTTACATTAAATTCATGCTGTTAATTAATCCATTTGTCTATCTTTGGGCTCTAATTTATTTATAGTAGAATGATTAATATAACGCTACCAGATGGTTCTGTAAGACAGGTAGAAAAGGGAACTTCGGCAATGGATATTGCACTTAGTATCTCTGAAGGTCTTGCCAGAAACGTTCTTGCCGCCAAAGTAAATGATGAAGTAATTGATGCCAATCGTCCTATGAATGACGATGCAACATTGCAATTGTTAACCTGGAATGACAAGGATGGTAAATCAACCATGTGGCACTCCTCAGCACATTTAATGGCTGAAGCAGTTGAGTTTTACTACCCTCGTGTTAAATTGGCGATTGGACCTCCGATTAAAAATGGATTCTATTACGACATCGACTTCTTGGATCAAACAATCACTGAAGTTGATCTTGAAAAGATTGAGCAGAAGATGAAAGAATTGGCAAAGCAAAAAAACCAATTTATTCGGAAAGATGTTTCCAAAGCGGATGCAATTGCATATTTCAAAGACAAAGACGACGAGTATAAATTGGAACTCCTTGAAGATCTTGACGATGGAACAATTACATTTTACACACAAGGTGAATTCACTGATTTATGCCGTGGACCGCACATTCCTCACACGGGATATATCAAGGCGGTTAAATTAACTTCAATAGCTGGTGCATACTGGCGTGGAGATGAAACGAGAAAGCAATTAACGCGTATTTACGGAATTACATTCCCTAAGAACAAAGAGTTAACTGAGTACCTCGAAAACGTTGAATTAGCGAAAGCAAGAGACCATAGAAAATTAGGAAAAGAGTTGGATTTATTTACTTTCTCGCAGAGAGTTGGACAAGGATTGCCATTGTGGTTACCGAAAGGAGCTGCATTGAGAGAACGCTTGGAAAATTTCTTGAAAAAGGCACAAAAGAAAGGCGGTTACGATCAAGTAATTACTCCACATATCGGAAGTAAAGAATTGTACGTTTGCTCTGGACACTATGCTAAATACGGGAAAGATTCATTCCAACCGATTAATACGCCGGATGATGAAGAAGAGTTCTTGTTAAAACCAATGAACTGTCCACATCACTGTGAGATATTCAAAGCACGACCAAAATCATACAAAGACCTTCCTGTTCGTTATGCTGAATTCGGAACGGTTTACAGATACGAGCAAAGTGGTGAACTTCACGGCTTAACGAGGGTTAGAGGATTTACACAAGATGATGCGCACATTTTCTGTACACAAGACCAAGTAAAAGAAGAATTCAAAAAAGTAATTGATCTTGTATTGTACATTTTCAAAACGCTTGATTTCCAAAATTTCAAGGCTCAAATTTCATTAAGAGATCCTGAGACGCCAGAAAAATATATTGGAGAAGATGACAACTGGGTAAAAGCGGAAAATGCAATTATTGAAGCTGCAGCTGAAAAAGAATTAAATACAATCGTTGAATATGGAGAAGCTGCGTTCTATGGACCGAAGCTTGATTTCATGGTTGAAGACGCATTGGGAAGAGAATGGCAATTGGGAACAATCCAAGTAGATTATAACCTGCCAGAGCGTTTCGAGTTGGAATACACAGGTTCAGACAACCAGAAACACAGACCGGTTATGATCCACAGAGCACCGTTTGGATCGATGGAGAGATTCGTTGCCGTTCTATTAGAGCACTGCGCAGGTGATTTCCCTTTATGGTTAACAACGGATCAAATTGCAATTTTGCCATTGAGCGAGAAATACAATGATTACGCGCAAAACCTTTTGCAATTGCTAAATAATTACGATATTCGCGGATTCGTTGACTATCGTAACGAAAAAGTGGGTAAAAAGATTAGAGATTCGGAACTTGGAAAAATTCCATTTATGCTGATTGTCGGTGAGAAAGAAGCCGAACACAATCAAGTCTCTGTGAGACAGCGTGGTGGAGAAGACCTTGGAGCAATGGATGCCGATACTTTTGCCAAATTAATAAATAATGCGATTGAAAACGAACTAGCATTAAACGTTTAAGAACTTAATGAGAAGACCAAACAACAGAAGAAAATTTGTAAAAAGACAAGAAGAAGATCCGCATAGAATCAACGAAAAGATTTTAGTACGTGAGGTTCGATTGGTAATGGAAGGCCAAGAGCCTCAAGTTATGTCTACGGATGCAGCAATTAAATTGGCCGATGAAGAAGGTTTAGACCTTGTTGAAATTTCGCCGAAAGCTGTACCTCCTGTTTGTAAAATTCTTGATTATAAAAAGTTCCTTTACAACCAAAAGAGAAAGCAAAAAGAGCTGAAAGCGAAACAAAGTAAGGTTGTTTTAAAAGAAATTAGATTCGGACCAAATACCGATGATCATGATTTCGATTTCAAACTTGTGCATGCTAAGAAGTTCTTAACAGATGGAAGTAAGCTGAAAGCATACGTATTCTTTAGAGGACGTACAATTGTGTTTAAAGACAGGGGAGAAATTCTTTTGTTAAAATTGGCACAAGAGCTTGAAGAATATGGAGTTGTTGAGCAGATGCCAAAACTGGAGGGTAAGCGTATGATTATGCTTATCAACCCAAAAAAGAATTAAGGATTGATAATTAAGAATTATCAATTAGAAGAAGCTATATAAGGGTAACTTAAAATTGAACAGAGATGCCAAAAATGAAAACTAAATCTAGTGCTAAGAAGAGATTCGTAGTAACTGGAAGCGGTAAAATCAAAAGAAAACACGCGTTTAAGAGTCACATTCTAACGAAGAAGACGAAGAAACAAAAGCGTAATTTAACGAAGGATGGATTAGTATCTAAAGCTGATACGCCAAACATCAAACAACAATTGTGTATGAAGTAATTCGAATTGGACTAGCCGAAACGAATTCAAAGCATCACAGGTTTAATATGTTAACCAAGTAATGAGTAACTAAGTCTACTGAAATAATGTTGCACTCCTTATTAAAAACTTAATTTTATGCCAAGATCAGTAAATCATGTAGCTTCAAGAGCACGTCGTAAGAATGTGATGAAGTACGCCAAAGGTTACTTTGGAAGAAGAAAAAACGTTTGGACAGTAGCAAAGAACGCCGTTGAAAAAGGGATGTTGTACGCTTACACTGGACGTAAACAAAAGAAAAGAAACTTCCGTTCATTGTGGATTACTCGTATAAATGCGGGTGCTAGACAACACGGAATGAGTTATTCTCAATTCATGGGACTTATTAACAAAAGTGAAATGGAGCTTAACCGTAAGGTTCTTGCGGATTTAGCGATGAATCACCCAGATGCATTTGCAGCAGTTGTAAACGCAGTTAAGAAGTAATTAAACGACTTTATATAGCATTAAGCCCTCTATTTTGAGGGCTTTTTTTATGCGCTAACATTTGTAAATTTCTATCTCATAAAAAACCCGCATCATCTCGATTGAACCAAGGTGGCAAGGGTTGTAACACTAGAAAGCTACACTTTAAATGAAACTAAAACTATTAATTACGCTTTCTAATCTAAAATCAATCTTTTTGTTGAACTATAAGATCCGATACCTATCTGATTGATTTTTGTTTTATTAACATACATTCCGTTCTTATCATCAATTTCAAGTTTCACCTCGATGCGCGGAATATAGTTCTCATCCTCGCCCAAAAGTACACAGATCAATTTCAATTTTTAAACCGTTTTAAGTGGCTCAACAATTTCTTCCATTTGAACAACTTTTTCCTGTGAATTCGCCTCTACTTTATTTCCTGGAACTTCAACCTTGGTCTTTTCAGATGATGATTCACTAATTTCAGAGCAACTTATAAGCAATACAAAAGTGAACAGAAAAAAGCGAAGGTTTTCATGGTCTGTGATTTGAATCGAATTTAACGAAAAAAGGGGACAACTTTCGTTATCCCCTTTGACTAATCTATTTGAACTCCACTCAATTGTGCGTTCAACCGTCGAACCTAATTCATTGTATGGATAACCTCACTTATGTGTTTGCCAAAAATAATTCTCTAAATTATCATTTTTCTGTTTCTTCTTCAACTTCTTCAACTTCTTCGAAATCAACATCAGTTACCTCATCTTCTGGTGCTCCTTCTGCTCCTGCATCAGATCCTGCTCCTTCAGCGTTTCCGCCGTCATTTGCAGCTGCATACATTTCTTCAGATGCCGCTTGGAATACTTCGTTCAACTTCTCCATTGCTGGCTCTAAGTTATCCATATTCTTCGCTTCGAATTCTACTTTAAGTGCAGCTAAAGCATCTTCGATTGGTTGTTTCTTATCCGCTGGGATTTTATCTCCATATTCTTTCAATTGACGTTCCGTTTGGAAAATCAATGAATCAGCTTTATTAACAGCCTCGACAGCTTCTCTAGCTTTTTGATCTGATTCAGCATTTGCTTCAGCTTCAGCTTTCATTTTCTCGATTTCTTCCTCCGACAATCCAGAAGAAGCTTCGATTTTAATTGATTGCTCTTTACCAGTACCTTTATCTTTTGCAGAGATATTCATAATACCGTTTGCATCTATATCGAAAATTACTTCAATTTGAGGCATTCCTCTTTGCGCTGGTGGAATATCAGTCAATTGGAACCTACCCAATGATTTGTTATCCGCTGCCATTGAGCGCTCACCTTGCAATACGTGAATATCTACAGAAGGTTGGTTGTCAGATGCTGTTGAGAACACTTCACTTTTCTTTGTAGGAATCGTTGTATTCGCGTCAATCAACTTAGTCAAAACACCACCCATTGTTTCAATTCCTAATGATAATGGAATTACATCCAAAAGAAGTACATCTTTTACTTCTCCCGTCAATACACCACCTTGAATTGCTGCGCCAACTGCAACAACCTCATCTGGATTTACTCCTTTAGAAGCTTCTTTACCGAAGAAATTCTTAACTGCATCTTGTATAATTGGAATTCTTGTTGACCCACCTACTAAGATGATCTCATCAATATCTCCTTTATCTAATCCAGCATTTTTCAATGCAGAACGACAAGGTGCGATAGTTCTTTCAACAATTTTAGAAATTAACTGCTCAAACTTAGAACGTTGCATTGTTCTAACCAAGTGCTTTGGCACACCGTCAACTGGCATGATATAAGGCAAGTTAATTTCAGTTGAAGTTGTAGAAGATAATTCAATCTTCGCTTTTTCAGCTGCTTCTTTCAAACGTTGTAACGCCATTGGATCTTTTCTTAAGTCCAAACCTTCGTCTTTCTTGAATTCGTCAGCCAACCAGTTAATGATAACATCATCAACATCATCTCCACCTAAGTGCGTATCTCCATCTGTTGACAATACTTCAAATACTCCATCTCCCAATTCAAGGATAGAAACATCATGCGTACCTCCACCAAAATCAAATACTACGATTTTTTGGTCAACACCTTTTTTATCCAATCCGTAAGCCAATGCTGCCGCAGTTGGCTCATTGATAATACGTTTGATTGTTAATCCTGCGATCTCACCTGCTTCTTTCGTTGCTTGACGTTGAGAATCGTTAAAATATGCTGGAACAGTAACTACTGCTTCAGAAACTTCATGTCCAAGGTAATCCTCAGCCGTTTTCTTCATTTTTTGAAGAATCATCGCTGAAATTTCCTGTGGAGTATATTTTCTTTTGTCAATTAATACACGTGGTGTGTTATTATCACCCTTAACTATTTCGTAAGGCACTCTATCATACTCACCGTTTGAAGCATCATACGTTGATCCCATAAAACGCTTAATCGAGTAAATCGTTTTGGTTGGATTAGTAATCGCTTGACGTTTCGCAGGATCTCCAACTTTACGTTCTCCTCCTTCTACAAATGCTACTACCGATGGTGTAGTTCTTTTTCCTTCTGAGTTTGCGATAACAACTGGCTCATTTCCTTCCATTACAGAAACACAAGAGTTCGTTGTACCTAAATCTATACCGATTATTTTTCCCATGACTATTATTTTCAAATTTTGTGTTGCTAAGCCTAGGACAATCTTTATGCCATTGGGAGTTTTTGCCGTTTTTCTGACAAAATGATAGCTAATGCTGTAAACAAAGGGGATTTCAGACTGACAAAACGTCAAGTTGTCAGTATATCAAGTTGAGCTAAAGCTATTATACAGTTGTTTTTAGAATCTCAAAATTAATATTTGATAGATTGCTCTAATCGATTTCTGTCTCAACTAATTTAAAACTGTTTCTTATTAGTAAGTTTTTTGAGCTATTGTTTTCCTTGTTAGTATATGCTGTAATCCTATCCAAATTCATTTCATTGAATCGGAAACTAAGAACACTGCTCAAAGCTTAACTCATTGCCCCCCCGAACTTGAGAACTTGAATTCATACAATACCCAACTTCAGCCATTTTATTATCCTTAGAAATATTCCACAAGCAAATGGAACCTATTAACTCTGGACTTCCATCAACAGTAATTCCCCAAGTAATAGACAATCCGTTTTCCTCTTCAAGATTTATTTTCTTAATGAATTCTAGAGCGTCAGACTAAGTGTTCGTCTTGCGATTTTCAGGTAGATAAATATATTTATTAATTTCTCCGTCAGATCTTAAATACAACATTACAGTCAGACTCAACGACTCTCCTAGCTCTAAGTCTGTCCGTTTTAAGTTCTGGGAATAAAAGAAAATTCAGAATGATTTATTTAAGGCATGAATCGACTTAATCGAAAGCTTTGTGTGAGTTCTCACTCATTTCAAGTAATTGCTCATACTGTTCAGGAGTAAGATCTGAATGGAAGAATCCAATCGGATTAATTTTAATACCATCCTTGACTACTTCATAATGCAAGTGAGGCCCTGTTGATTTTCCAGTTGAACCAATTAATCCGATTAATTCACCTCGTTTTACTTTCTGACCTTTCTTTACTTCGAATTTACTTAAGTGAGCATATCTCGTTTTATAACCGAACCCATGATTGATAATGATACTTTTTCCATATCCCCATCTCTTATTTTCAATTTCTTCAACATACCCATCTCCAGTTACATATATTTCAGTACCCCTATCTGCTGTAAAATCAATACCAGTATGCATGTGTCGCGTTCTGTAGTGTGGGTCAATCCTCCATCCGAACCCGGAAACACCACGCTTTAACTCAGAATTTCTTACCGGCTGAATCGCTGGGATATGAGAAAGCATTTTCTCCTTTTCCTTCGCTAAATTCATCAACTCAGTAAATGACATACTTTGAGCATTTAGCCTACGTTCCAATCTATCTATTTCTGTTTTCGTTGAAATTAACAATTTAGAATTCGAAAGTTTAGCTAAGTAAGCATATTTATCACTCCCTCCAGCTCCCATCATCCTCAATTCTTTTGGGAATTCCTTTGCGTGCAGAGCAGAACGGTATAAATCCTCATCCCTACTTTGAACGGCATCTAATGCATTATTAAACAATTCCAAATCCTCCTTAATTATCCCTAACTCTTTTTTGTATTGTTCAATTTCAGCTTGCTGTTCCTTCTCTTTTGGTGAATTAATATTCTGTGTAAATATAAAAGCAAGCAAGAGACCAATAACAACGTTTGGAGCCAACCAGAGCAGTGCTCTTAATATTTTTTTTCCAGCACTAACTTTGACTTCTTCATAGGATAAAGTCTTAGGATTGTATTTAAAGTGTTGTTTTGCCACGGCATAAAATTACGTAGAAATCAATGAAATCAATGAAATCAATGTTAAGAAAGATTAAAACCCTATTTAATCCTATCTACGAATTGACTATTTTTGATTCTACTTGATAAGTAAACATGCGAATTTCAATACTTTACTTTCTACTTATTTTCTCTTCAAATGCATTTTCTCAATGTAATGGATCTCAAGACCTATGCTCTAAACGTTATGACGAAGTAGCCTATTTGACAACGCACAATGCTTTTAATGCACAAACGCAAGGTTATACTTTTCCAAACCAAAACTATGGATTAACCCAACAACTCAATGATGGAGTTCGAGGACTAATGCTTGATGTTTACTCCCTGTCTGGAATACCATCAGTTTATCATGGAATAAGCATTTTTGGAAACGACCCTTTAAGTAGTAACCTTTTTGAAATTAAAGACTTTCTGGATGCTAACACGAATGAAATTGTCACAATTATCTTCGAGTGTTATGTTTCCGCGAATGTCATTGAAAGTGAATTTGATAATGTTGGATTATTGAACTACCTCTACACAAAACCATCAGGAGGCGAATGGGACTATCTCCAAGACATGATAAACAGCAATAAAAGACTTGTTATTTTCACGGACGAGGACGATGCCTCAACCGGACAAGAATGGTATCACTATGCTTGGGATTATTGTGTAGAAACAAACTACACTGTCGACAATATCAATGACTTCAACAATGACTTCAACAGGGGAGATTCAATAAATGATCTGTTTATCTTTAACCACTTCGTGACCGATCCAACATTAGGAATTGGAGTAATAAATACGGCCGCAGTTGTCAATGAATACGCTTTCTTAATGCCACGAATTCAACAGCACTATAGCGAAAAATTAAAGTTTCCAAATTTTGTGACAATTGATTTCCATGATCTTGGTGAAGGAAAAACCATAGTTGATTCTTTGAATTCCTCAACATTTGTTGGTATCAACGAATTCGAAATTCAGAACATTAAACTTTATCCGAACCCGTGTAATAATTATACAATGATTATCAACCTTGACAAGGCTACCAATTACTCAATAACAATTTACAATTCAATTGGAGTAATTGAATCAACAGTCAAAGCTGAATTCCAAGCCGAACTTCAATTGAATCTATCTAAGTTATCATCCGGTTTTTACCTAGTTCAAATCAATGATAATAGCGGCCAGACGAGTATTCAACGATTGATAGTCAATTAATCCTCACATCTTTGCTATGTATTGATAAAAGATAGCGTTATCTTCGCAAGTTGAATCTTTAAAACATAGATTATGAATATTTTAATTGGTTTATCAAGTAGTACTGAAAAACTACCTAGTTGGATCACAAATTGGGCTCCAGACATGCTGCTAGAAACCAATTGGGGACAGAACTCGATAATGAGCATTATCATGTCATTAGTTATTGTAATTGCCGCAATTGTGATTGGTAAGATTCTCTACTGGGCAATTGGTAAGTTCGTTAAAGCATTTGCAGAAAAGACCAAAACAGGTTTGGATGATATCCTTGTTGACAAGCTTGAAGAACCTGTGGTTTATGGAATTGTTATTCTTGGATTCTATTGGGGGTTTAGACGACTTCATTTTACGGATAACGTCGACGAATTCTTTGCCAGTGTTTTTATGATCATATTCATATTGAATGTGACGTGGCTAATTGCCCGTGTAGTTGACTCTTTGATTGAAGAATATGTGGTTCCAATGGTTGAAAAATCGGATAGTGAATTAGACGATCAATTACTTCCGGTTCTTCGAAAAACGATTAAGGCAGTACTTTGGATCTTTGGAATCGTGATCGCATTAAGCAATTCAGGTTTTGATGTGGGAGCATTGATTGCGGGACTTGGAATTGGAGGTCTAGCGCTTGCTTTGGCCGCGCAAGACACGGTTAAGAACATCTTTGGAGGGTTGATGATTTTCCTTGATAAGCCTTTCAAAATGAAAGAGCGAATTAAAGTGAATGGTATGGATGGTTTTGTTGAAGAGATTGGAATAAGAAGTACTAGATTAAGAACTTTAGAAGGTAGACTTATTACTATTCCAAATGGACAATTTAGTGACAATGCTGTTGAAAACGTTACACTTGAACCTACTCGTAAAGTTGTTGTCAACCTTGGTTTGACATATGAAACCGACCCAGAAAAAATGACGATGGCGATGGATCTCTTAAAAGACATTGTTGCAGCAAACCCAAAATTGACAGGTAACGTTTTGGTTTCTTTTAATAGCTGGGGAGATTTCTCAATGGGAATATTGTTCATCTATTGGATAATAAGTCCAGAGGATATTCTTGAAGCACAAACTGAAGTAAACATGGAAATTTTACGCAAATTTAACGCAGCTGGGTTAGACTTTGCGTACCCAACAGCATTGCAATACAACAAAGACTTGAATTAGTCTTTCAATTAAACTATTTAAAATAATAATACAAGCAGGTAAGAAATGACAGTTGCTGAAATCCGAAAAGTATTTTTTGATTATTTTGAATCAAAAGGTCACGAGATTGTGCCTAGTGCACCAATGGTAGTTAAAAATGATCCGACATTGATGTTTATCAACGCCGGAATGAATCAATTCAAGGATTATTTTCTTGGAAATGCCGTTCCTAAAAACCCACGCCTTGCCAATTCACAGAAATGTTTACGCGTTTCAGGAAAGCACAACGATTTGGAAGAAGTTGGGGTTGACACTTATCATCACACAATGTTTGAAATGCTTGGAAACTGGTCATTTGGTGACTATTTCAAAGAGGAAGCAATCGAATGGGCTTGGGATTTATTGACGAATGTTTACAAACTTCCTGTCGATCGAATTTACGTTACCGTATTTGAAGGCGACACAGCCGACGGAGTTCCATTGGACCAAGAAAGCATTGATATTTGGAAAAAATACATTACTGAAGATAGAATCATTTTAGCGAATAAAAAAGATAATTTCTGGGAAATGGGTAACATCGGTCCTTGTGGTCCTTGTTCAGAAATCCATATTGATTTAAGATCAGAAGAAGATCGTATTAAGTTAGACGGTAAGTTATTGGTTAACGAAGATCATCCTCAAGTGATTGAGATATGGAACAATGTTTTCATGCAATACAACCGAAAAGCAAACGGAGAACTAGAGCCGCTTCCAGAAACTCATGTTGATACTGGAATGGGACTAGAGCGTCTTGCTATGGCACTTCAAGGAAAGCAATCAAATTATGACTCTGACTTGTTTCAAACGCTGATCCAGCATATGGAAAAGGTTTCAGCTGTAGAATACGGAAAAGACGAAGAAACAGATGTTGCACTTCGAGTAATCGCAGATCACGTAAGAGCAATTGCGTTTTCTATTGCTGACGGCCAATTGCCATCAAATACTGGAGCCGGTTATGTAATCCGTAGAATTTTGCGTCGAGCTGTTCGATACGGATACCAAACATTGGACTTAAAAGAATCCTTTTTATCTGATTTATCAGAAGTTCTAGTAGACTTAATGGGAGATTCATTCACAGAATTGAAGCAACAAAAAGGCTTAATTCAAAAGGTGATTAGAGAAGAGGAAAACAGTTTCTTTAGAACACTTGAGCAAGGCTTGAGGAGAATGGATCATGTAATCAATAATACCAAATTGGCTCATCAAAATATAATTGAAGGGTTTATTGTATTTGAATTATTGGATACTTATGGATTCCCGGTTGATTTGACATCTTTAATTGCGAGAGAAAATGGTCTTGAAATTGATGAGAAAGGCTTCGATGAAGAACTAGAAAAACAAAAAACGCGATCTCGTTCCGCAACTGCAATTGAAACAGACGATTGGATTATAGTAAGAGAAGACAATGTTGAAGAATTTGTAGGATACGACCTACTTTCGACACATGTTAAGATCGTGAAATACAGAAAAGTATCTCAAAAGAAAAAAGAATTCTATCAAGTTGTATTTAACCTAACTCCTTTCTACCCTGAAGGCGGTGGACAAGTTGGAGATACAGGATATCTTGAGAATGAAGGAAAGAAGTATTCAATTTTCGACACAAAGAAAGAGAATGGTTTGATTATTCATTTAATGAAAGAATTACCAAGCGATCTGCAAACGACATTTGATGGTATAGTTGGCAAGCAAAAACGATTAGCATCGGCATACAATCACTCAGCTACGCATTTATTACATCATGCTCTTAGAACGGTTCTAGGTGAGCATGTTGAACAAAAAGGTTCGTTGGTTAACTCGGATTATTTACGCTTCGACTTCTCTCACTTCTCTAAAGTGACAGATGAAGAACTGGAAAAGATACAAGAGATTGTTTCTGCTAATATTCACGCCAATATTAAACTTGAGGAAAAAAGAAATACTCCGATGGAGGTTGCTCAAGAAATGGGTGCAATGGCTTTGTTTGGAGAGAAATACGGTGATACAGTACGTGTTATTAAATTCGGCGATTCAGTAGAATTGTGCGGAGGAACACACGTTCAAGCAACAGGTGAAATTGGTCTATTCATTATTACGACTGAAACTGCAGTAGCCGCAGGTGTTCGAAGAATTGAAGCAATTACATCAAAAAAAGCAGAGCAATTGTACTCTAATAAAGCAAGTACTCTCGACATAATCAGCAACACGCTAAAGGGTCCAAAAGACATCTTAAAAGCAGTGAATGATTTATTGATTAAAAATGCAGCGCTTAGCAAAGAGATCGAGCAATTCCAAAAGGAAAAGGCGAAATCAATGAAAGTTCATTTAAAAGCACACATCGCACCATATAATGGAGTCAATTTTTTAAGTGATATAGTTGATTTAGATGGTGGGTCAATTAAAGATATTCTGTTCCAATTAAAAGGAGAAGTTGATGACTTTGTTGGCGTTATCGGTGGAAAAGAAGATGGGAAATGTACCTTAAGTATTATCGCTTCTGATAGTGTTATCGCTTCCAAAGCTTTTGATGCAGGAAAGATTATCAGAGAAGTTTCCAATCACATTCAAGGAGGTGGCGGAGGCCAACCTTTCTTTGCAACTGCAGGCGGAAAAAACGCTGACGGATTAAAAGGAGCCATTGAGGAAGTAAAAGCTAAACTATAAAATCGTATGATGGTTAAAGTTTCAGTTATTATTTGCACATATAATCGTGAGGCCTACTTGCCAGAATGTCTAGAACATTTGAAACAACAAACTGCTTCACCTTCAGATTTCGACATTGTTCTTGTCAATAATAATTCTAGCGATAGTACTGAAGAAATCTGTAAAGACTTCCAAAATCAGAACCCTGACTTAAACGTAGTTTATGCTTTAGAATCGAACCCAGGTTTATCTTACGCCAGAAATTGTGGAATTGCAACTGCGACTGGACAAGTTGTTTGCTTTATTGATGATGATGGGTTTGCTGTTCCTGAATACGTTGAAACACTAATTAATTTTTCATCCGACAGCAACTATAATGAATATGTAGCTTTTGGAGGAAAAGTTATTCCAAGATACAATTTAGGTAAAGATCCTAAATGGCTTTCATCTTACCTTGAAGGATTGGTGTCAAAAGTGGACATGGGAGAAGAAATCATGCCCTTTGTAAAGAAATATCCGGTTGGATGCAACATGGCATTTCGCTCAGAATTCTTTGTAGAACATGGAGGCTTCAATACTGATCTACATACTAGAAGCGACGAAAAATTTGTTTTTGACAAGTTGAAAAAAGCAGAGTTAAAAACATTATACGTCCCAAAAATGAAAGTAGAACATTTCATAGACGATTATCGTTTGGAGCATCCATTTATAAAAAAACTTTCTAAGATTGTTGGACAAAGTGAAGCTCTTAGATTAAAAGACTTGGGCTTAGGAAAACGATTGCTTAAATTAATAGAATATAAATTCAAGCTTGGAGCTTCGTTTATATTAGCTGTGATGTTTTTAATTAAAGGACAATTAGCAAAAGCAAAGTACATTGTTCTTGTTCGTTGGTACATTTTGCTCGGCTTTTTTATTAAAAAGAAAATTCAATAGATCTACTATTATCAAATGAATTATGGGATATGAATCGTTTAAAATAAAGTTCGAAGGTCTTTTGAAAATTTGGTTGACATCGAAAAAACCAACTATAATTGCAAAAAGAAAATCTGATGATCTCATTATCTTAGGAAACGGTCCGTCTCTGTCAAAGGACATGGATAATATTCGCTCTATAATCAAGAATAGAGACGTTCTTGGTGTTAATTACTTTGTAGCGACAAAGGAGTTTTTAGAACTAAAGCCACTTTACCACGTCATTGTTTCTCAGCAGTATTGGGGTACTGATGAAAACGAAGGCTGGGATAATGATAGAAAAAGAATCTTTATAATTTTAGTGGAAAAAGTTGATTGGGAATTCAATTTATTTGTTCCAATCGTTGCTTCAAAATCGAAAGGGTGGATAGACTTTATGGCACAAAATAAAAACATCAAACTTAATTTTTTCAATTTGACTCCTTTGGATGATGATCCATCCTTCTTTAGCGGTCACCTAAAGAAATTCAAGGCTTGCCCTAGACCACACAATGTTTTAATTCCATCCATTTTAATAGGAATCAACTTAAAATACAAGAATTGCTATATAGCAGGGGCAGATCACTCTTGGCTACCAGAACTGTTCGTTACACAAGATAATGTTCCTATGATGGCACAAAAGCATTTCTATGCAGACCAACTTAAATCATTAAATAGTACTCTTCTTTCGGATAGTGCGAAGCCTGTTTTTCAAGAAAATTCACTGAAGCACAAACCGCTACACGAAATCCTTCATAAATTCTACTATTCTTTTAAATCTTACTGGTTTTTAAAAGAATATGCTGAGCTGGAAGGGACAAAAATTTATAATTTAACAGAAGGTTCTTTCATTGACGCATTTGACAAAATATCCTATGACGAAATCACAAGTTAGAAAACATACTAAAGTTACTTGGTTGCATAAGTGGCGTAGATTCCGACAGTCTTCACGTCTAGGATTCTGTGGTCATGGCGTACTTTTTGACAAAGGAGTTGACATTTTTCGATTTCCAAAAAATGTATCCATTCATGACAATGCCATGATTAAGGCTGGTGCAAGAATTTGTGCTTGCAATGAAACAGCCAAAGTCAGCATAGGTAAAAATACAACCTTCGGTTATCATTCTCATCTTTTTGCTTCGGCTGGAATTGAAATTGGAGACAATTGCTTAATAGCTCCTTTCGCATATATTGTTGACAGTGACCACCTTATAAAAAAGGGAGAACTCATTAATCAACAGGGAAATGAATCATCTCCAATTAAAATCGGTAACGATGTTTGGATTGGAACAGGAGCTAAAATATTAAAAGGAGTGACAATTGGTGATGGAGCAGTAATTGCTGCTGGCGCAATAGTTAAAGATGACGTCGCTTCCAATCAAATAGTAGGTGGAATACCTGCTAAAGTAATCAGTGAACGCAAAGAATGAAAGTTGGAGCCGTCATCATAGCGCGGTATAACTCCACAAGGTTGTACGGAAAAGTATTGAAAGAGCTACATGGCATTCCTGCAATTGAACACACGTACAATCGACTTCTTCAAGTTCTTACTCCGGAACAAATTACTATAGCTACTTCAGATCAACCTACCGATGATCCAATTATTGAGTTTGCAAAAAAGAAAGGGTGGAATGTATTCCGTGGAAGCCTCGATAACGTTGCTGAACGGTTTTTAAAAGCCAGTAGGCTTATGAAATGGGACTACGCTATTAGAACGAATGGGGATAATATTTTCATTGATCTAGACTGCCTTCAAAAAATGTATACTGTTGCTCAAAAAGGAACTACAGATTTTCTGACGAACGTCATGGATAGAACATATCCAAAAGGTATGAGTATCGAAATAGTTCGAACAGATTTTTATGCAAACTGTTACGCTAAACTTGTTGGAAATCCAGAATATGAAGAACACGTAACCCTTGCTCTCTACCAAAACAATTGGGGATTATATGAATACTTTTACAATAATAAAGTAAAAGAATTACAAGGGATTCAGCTTGCACTAGATACTTCCGAAGACTTTAAGCGTATTGATCAACTCATCGAAATATTAGGAGTTTCGTATGAAAATTATTCATTAGAAGATATTAAAATAGCATATGAGCAATTGGAAAGGTAAAAACGGTCCATTAATGATTGCAGAAATTGGTGGGAACCATGAAGGAGATTTCGAATACGCAAAGAAATTAACCCAACTCGCAATTGAGTCCAATGTTGACTTCATTAAATTTCAACTTTATTCTGGAGACAGCCTTGTTAGCCCTGTAGAAAACCCAATTCGCAACGAACATTTCAAAAAATTTGAATTGGATCATTCCTACTACATTGAATTGGCAGAGATGTGTAAAGCTGCTAATGTAGGTTTTATGGCCTCAGTTTGGAACCCTGACTATTTTGAATGGATCGATCCGTTTATGGACATTTACAAGATAGGTTCAGGTGATATGACAGCCTATCCGGTATTAGAAGCGACAGCTGCAATTGGAAAACCAATTATTCTTTCTACTGGACTAAGTAGTTTAGAAGAAGTTCTCGATGCAGTTAAATTTATCCAATCGTGTGATCCAAAATATAAAGATCCAGAATTTCTTTCCATTCTCCAATGCACAGCAATGTATCCAATACCAGCTGAGTATGCTCATTTGTCTGTGATGAATTCAATTAAGAAAGAAACGGGGCTTCCTGTTGGCTATTCAGATCATACCGAAGGAAGTTATGCCTTGGAAATAGCTGTGGCAATGGGTGCTGAAATTCTTGAATTCCACTTCACAGATTCACGAGAAGGAAAAGAATTTCGTGATCACAAAGTTTCTTTAACGCGCGATGAAGTTTTGGAATTGAATAAAAAAATCACTGAAATTCGTCAATTAAAAGGTTCAGCAATCAAAGAAAAACAATCAGTTGAAGGAGAGCATCCGATCACCTTCAGAAGAGCCGTTTATCCTGCATTTGACCTACCAAAAGGAACGGTTTTAAGTCCTGATAATTTAGTATATTTGAGACCCAATCACGGAATAGACGCACGCGATTATAAAAAGGTTATTGGAAAGATCCTTACAACTGACGTAAAGGCTTTTGAGAAATTGAATTGGTCATATTTACAATAAAACATTTCATTTGATACTTGGATTAAAATTGTATTTGAAAAACAGAAAACCAACTTGGAAAGGATTTTGGTTTAAACTGCTATTCGCTTCGAAAAAACTACAAATTGGTAAACGGTTTAAATGTGATTCATGGCCGGATATTTCAATTACTGACAAGGGGAAAATAATTATTCAGGACGATGTATATCTTAGAAGAAGTGTTGAATTAAGAGTTCATGGTGATGCAACAATTAATTTAAAAGGCAATAATAGAATTGATCGTGGAGTTCGGTTATTGGCTGCTAATAAATCTGAATTAACTATCGGAGAAGGCTCCAAAATTGGCCTTTATTCGGTATTAAATGGTGGCGATTCCATTACACTCGGTAAAAACGTTCTACTTTCTGGATTCGTTTACCTTCAAACAAGTATGCACAATCATGAAAAAGAAATAATGGTACAAAATCAAGGCTATTCTCACGCTCCAATTATTCTTGAAGATGATACTTGGTGTGGAGCTCATGTTGTTGTGTTTCCTGGCGTAACGATGAAACAAGGTTCTATTGCGGGAAGTAATGCTGTTGTCAATACTAGTATAGATAAAAATATAATCGTTGGAGGTGTTCCTGCCAAGCAACTTAAATTACGACAATAATAAACTATATGCTTATAACGGTTTACATAACAAACTACAATTACGGTCAATACCTTAGCAAAGCTGTCGATTCTGTATTAAACCAATCAACGACTGATTTCGAACTAATTATAATTGATGATGGATCTGTAGACAATTCGAAAGAAATTATAGAAAGTTACCGCAGCAACAAGAAAGTCAGTATCATTTACCAACAAAACAAGGGCTTAAACGCTACAAATAATGTTGCTTTAAAAGCCTCAAATGGAAAGTACATTATGCGCCTTGACGCAGATGACTACTTGGAAGAGAATGCAATTGAAATCCTTTCTCAGAAGTTAGAAAGTGATCCTGAACTAGGATTAGTGTTCCCCAATTACTATTTAGTAAATAAGGATGATTTTATAATCTCTGAGGAAATTAGACATGATTTTGACAATGAAGTTCAATTGTTTGATCAGGCCGCACATGGAGCTTGTACAATGATTCGTGCTGATTTCTTAAAACAAGTTGGTGGTTACAATGAAAACTACACGTGCCAAGATGGATACGAACTTTGGGTGAAATTCACACTTAAATTCAAAATCTCTAATGTTAGTAAACCTTTATTTTACTACCGTCAACATGGCGCGAACTTAACATCTAATGAAAATCGAATTCTTGATACAAGAGCTCAAATAAACTCGGACTACATAGCAGAAAGTGGAATTTCTACGAAATCATTAATTGTAATTCCAGTTCGTGGTGGTGAAAAAGACCTTGCATACAGAAAAATTGGAAATCGTAATTTTATTAGTCAAAAAGTAGGTCAAGCATTAGAAACTGTAAACCACACAGAAATAATTATAACATCACCAGATCAAAACGTTTACGATGCCCTCGATGTAAACTTGCGTAATAATGATCGGGTTCACTTTCATTTACGTGGTGAAGACAAAGCGAGAATTAGTCAAAGTCTTGATGGTACTATTCAAGAAATCACTGAATTGGATTGGGTTCAAAAAATTGAATTCACAAATATTTGTGTAATCGCAATAGAGTATCCATTTCTTAAGTCTCATAAAATTGACGATGCTATTCATACATTGTTCCTTTTTGGATCAGACTCTTTACTGAGTGTACTATCTGATAGCTCTGTATTCTATGTTCATAAGGGAGATGGCCTTCATCCTATTCTAGAACGAGACCAATTCACGAAACTGGAACGTGATGCTCTTTATAGACACTCCGGAGGGATTACAGTCGTTCGCAGAAAAGCATTCGATGCCAAGAAAAAAATTATTAATGGAATGGTTGGACATATGATGATCGATAAAGAATCCTCTTTTGGAGTATTTAGTGAACATGACTATCAGCTCGCTTTATTAATCGATTCTAATCAATAACATTCCTCAAACTGGAAAATTGCAAGTGTAAATCAATAAATACTTTTTGGAATCGTTACTTTTAAACGCATTACATTCTGAATAGTAATCAGAAGTAGCAAGAAAATAATAAAATGGGAATCGTAAAGAAACAGTCTATTCAGTCTACCATCTTTACCTATTTAGGTGTTGGGATTGGTTTTCTCAACTCTGCAATTTTACTGCCAGCACTATTTACAACAGAAGAAGTTGGGCTCATTGGTTTTCTGAATTCCCTCACACTCATTTTTTCGACAATTGGATGTTTAGGAATTCCTTTAATTACCATAAAGCTATTTCCTCAATTTAGAAATCGAGAAAAGGGTGACAATGGATTCTTTTCCCTATCGTTTTATGGAAGTTTAATAGGTATCTCGATTGGAATAATAGCCTTTCTTTCGCTAAATGATATTCTGATCTCAAAGGATAATGCAGCACGAAATTATAGCCTTTTCTTTATTGCATTTACCACGATTTTCGCATTTAGAGTTCTATTCAAAAATATTGATAGTTATCTTAGAATGCTTTACAAAACTGTTCTCGGAATCATGCTTGAAGGGTTTCTTACGAAGCTCATCATTTTTATAGGCCTTCTAATAATTACTTGGGGGTTTAAGGGGGACTTTAGTCTTGTACTCATCCTCTACATTATCGCCATTTCACTTCCTGGAGTTATCGCTACCATATACTTACTAACGCAAAAAGTGAGTCTTAATGTGAATAGCTTCCGTAAAAGTGCTGGCTACAACTGGAAAGAGATTGTGTCCATAGGAAGCTTTGGAGTTATTGGTGGGCTTGGAGCTGCGGTAATTCTTGAGGTTGACCGTGTAATGATTAGTAATATGCTTGGATTAAGTGAAAATGGAATTTATTCTGTTGCCTTCTTCTTTGGACTTTTTATCAGTATTCCATCACGCGGATTGAAACGAATTGCGGCATCAATTCTCTCTGACTCTTTTAAAGACAACGACATGACTAATGTTGCTGAAATTTATAAAAAAAGCTGCTTAAATCAACTGTTAATAGCCGGATACCTCTTCTTAGGAATTTGGTTTACCGTCAATCATGTGTTTGAATTCATGCGTCCTGAATATTCGAGAGGTTTATATGTAATATTATTCATTGGCCTTGCCCAGCTTATTGATATGGCTACAGGAGTGAACGCAGAAATAATAAACGTATCGAAATATTACAAATACAACAGTTATTTCACTGGAATTCTAATTGTTTTGGTAATTGGTCTTAATCTTATCTTCATTCCAATTTGGGGGATTAACGGTGCTGCATTCTCGTCTTTTCTTGCATTGCTAATTGTAAATACAATTCGCTTTATTTTCCTCTATCGAAAAATGGGACTCTTTCCTTTTTCGATTAAGATGCTTATTAATGCCTTCATCATTTTAGGATTATTTGGATGCTTTGAATTCTTTATGCCGAACATTAATGACCCATTACTAGGGATTCTCATTTCAGGTGGTCTATTGACAATCATTTACTTTACACTCGCATATTTCCTGCGCCTTTCTAATGATGTCAATCAGATAATAAATAAAGTCTTTAGAATAAAGCAATAGTCAACTAATTTCAGTCTATTACAAACCTTAATAAATTATTCAAAACATTGAGCCAATATCAGTTTGGAAACAATCTTATACAAACAAAAAAGAGGCATATTAGATATGCCTCTTTTTACTTTAAATTAAGTTGAGACTAATCTGCAGTTGTCGTTTCTACTTCAGTTTTATTCTTTTTTCGGTAATAAATAAAAGCGTATCCAAAAACAGAGATAACCAATAATATTGATAGAACCAGAGACAAATTATTTGAAGTATGATACTTTGGTTGATTGAATTCGAAACGAACCTCATGTGCACCTTTCGGAATTTCAAGTCCTCTCAAGAGATAATTAGTCTTATGAATTGGAACTTCTTTACCGTCAACAAATGCTGTCCATCCATCTGGATAATAGATCTCTGAGAATACAGCAAACTGCTGATCTTCGACACTAACCGAATATGTAATCTTCTTTGGATCATACGATTTCATTTCAATCTTTCCTTTTCCAGAAAACTCCTTTCCTCCCAATTTTTCAGCTATAGACTCAAGCATTACAGCTTCCTCTTTTGGTTTAAATTCATTGACTACCTTAAACGATAGTAATTGATTGAATGAATTTGCTGTATCATTCTGCACCGTGAACATCGGCACTAAATTTATTCCTCCTTTCACATCCAAAACAGTGGCAGCTTCTACTCCTTCTTTAAATCCACCGCCAAACAGACTCCTATGCGGGTTTTGATTAAGTGGTAAATTGATTGTGTCTTGACCTGCAAATAAATACTGAACCTTTTCAGCACCATATATCATTGAGCGATCTTTAGGTTTCCCATTAATTAACAACTGACCAGTAGAAGTATTATTAACCTCAATATTTATTCCAAGTGCACGAAGTTCAGCTTCTGGAGTTGCATGTGATTCAATACTCTTGACAAACCAAGCGTTACCCATGGCACTTGCACTTGCAGACGCACTGTGAGTAACTGCCTGAGTCTTTTCATCCTCATTTCGCTGGATAAAATATTTGACATTTAAAATGTCATATATTTTTTGATGTCCAAGACCTAAATGAAAGTCAATTACATTTTGGAAATTTCTCAATTTCGCACCATGATAACCTCCTATTGATTTATGAAAATAAGAAGCTCTACTGCTTTGGAACCCTCCGTAAGATTCAAAGACTCGATAATTCGTAGCCATATTTAATGCATAGAACTTATTTGCGTTAACTACATTTCTTATTGCCACTAACCCCGTAAAATCTAAACTTTCAGCTTCTTGTGCACCTTTTTTAGCGGCCTCATCTATGATACCTTTTAGTTTCGGATTCGCTGCTAATTCAGCTTCCATTATCATTCGATCTCCATCGTTCGCAGTCACAGGGTACGTCATCAATTCAGCATCATCCCAATACTTATCTTCATCTCCGATATAGTCGTTTGCTATTGGCACTAAATCAACCATTACTAACACCAGCACACCCAGACTCATTGCTATAGCCGGAATCGAAGTGAATAAGAATGCCAATACCAATCCACTCATTAAGAAAATAAAGATTAACGATCTATTCATACTCGAATGAAATATTTCAGCACGAATTGTTTTTATGTTCGAATAAGGCTTCAATTGTGCAGCAACAAACCCGTCCACTTCACGAGAGTTATTAATGTCAATATTATAATTCTGCCTCATAACCTCAGGGTTAGCTCGGAGTACATTTTCCTTAATAGCAACTTCTGACTCAGCCACATATTCCTGCTCGGCTCGGGAAGCATAATCTCCTATCCCAACAAACTTTACAATAATTATAAATACAAAGAACCCGCCTAATGCGATCGCAACTTTATTTTTCTTTGCTATAAATTCCTCTCGATTCTTAATCAATTCCGAAAGGAAAAACACACCTAAGACAACAACACATAACTGTACCAGCACCAAAATCATGGTTACAGTTCTGAACTTGTCGTATCCAGGAATATAGTCAATGAAAAAATCCGTTAAGCCCATAAAGTTCTTTCCCCAAGAAAGAAAGACGGCTAATACAGTAATAACTAGTAATGGCCATTTTATTCCACTTTTTATAAAAACAAGTCCTAAAAATGCGAGTAACACAACAACAATCCCTAAATATGTTGGTCCTCCTGTACCTGGTTGTTCCCCCCAATAAGGTCGCATCTCCATTAGCGCTCTTTTATCAGGCTCCGTAAATTCAGAATTGGTTACAGTTTCTTCAAATTGGCTATTTAATATAGGGAAGCTTCCTCCTCCCATAACACTTGGAGACATCATATTAAATGACTCTCCCAGTCCATAAGACCAGTAAGTAATATAATCTCTATCAAGTCCTAAAGACTGCGTTGAAGCAGCAGGCTCACCATTCGCCTTAACTTTTACATCATTCGCTCCCCTAATTGTATGAGACGCATAATCTGAAGTAAGAAGAATATTTCCAAGGTTGATTACTGCTGCCATCGCAATTGCGACCACTAGCCCCCCTGAGGTTATGAAAAAGGGTTTCAATTCCTTTTTCTTGTAAGCTGCGATCATAAATGAAACACCAATAGCAAATAAAAGGAAGAGTAAATAGTATGTTATTTGGAAGTGGTTGGCCGAAAATCCAAAACCCATAAAAATTATGGTCCAGAGTATTCCCCAGACTCGATGGGTTCGAAAGGCATAAATAAAGGCTCCTAAAGCAGGTGCCATGAATGCAAAAGCTACCGATTTAGTGGTATGGCCTGCCTGTAGTATTAAGATTTCATAGGTTGAAAAAGCCAACGCCACTGCCCCAACAACGCCTAGAAGAGGTTTAATCCGAAGGAATATAGCGAAAATATAAAAGCCTAGCATGTGGAGCAATAAGTGTCCTCTTGCTCCAGGAAAAGACTTCGTATACCAAGTTCTTATTTCAAGAAAAACATTCCCGGGGTAATTCACCGAAATTTGAGCGGCGGGCATCCCTCCAAACATGGAATTGGTCCAAAGTACTTCTTCACCAGTATCAGCACGATAAGCTCTTGCCTCATGAGCCATACCTTGCCATTGCTCGATATCATGTTGCTTTAATTTCATTCCATTCATCTGTGGTTGGTAGAAAGCTACAGCCACTAGAATAAAAAATGCAATTGCCGCAAAATGCTGCCAGTTTCTGATAAAAAATGCCTTGATATCGAATTTCATACTTCAAATGTTATTTGCGTGAATTTAATAAATCCAATTATCAACGGCAGCATTATTCTCTTAAAATATGTGGTTCAACAAAATTCTAGACTCCATATTCTCTGCTCAATGTTTAGAAGGTAATTTCAATATTAGTTTTATGAAATCGTGAACTATTTGGCATCTTCATTTTACAGAAGTTCACCTTAAAAACATGACTCTGAAGTTCACCTTACTATTCCCAACATTACTAGGTCTAAATTCATTTGGTGGAATTGAATTAAGAAGAATGGCACCTCAATTTCGATTGGACTCTTCAGAGAAAAAAGTCGGCCTTTCGTGCTCAGAAGCTATTTATAAATTTAAAATAAAAAATGTCTCAGATAATACTCAATCAATAGATGTCCAATATAGCATAGATGTTGCTGAATCTAGAGTCAATTTAGAAGACTATACTTTTGAAGTTAAAGTATACCCAGTTGGTGAAATGTTTTTTACCTATCCAAGTTGTAATGATGGATGGAATGTGAAGGCTACTCCTGAAGGAACAATTAAGCACAATGGTGAGACTTTCAATTATCTTTTTTGGGAAGGTGAAGATCAATTCAATACTACGAAACTAGATAGAAATCAAGGAGTTATTATTCCACAAAATGAGTTGATTTCATATCTTGAGGGCGCGTTAACGAAGTTTGGGTTTACCTCAACAGAGAGAGCTAATTTTATAACATATTGGTTTCCAAACATGAAAGACGTAACAAATTTGTATATTTACTTCCTGTTTAATGGAGCATGCGATGAATTTACGACCTTAAACATAAGCCCTGAACCATCCCAAACAGCGCATTTTTACATGCTTTGGGCAGACTCTGGAAACGACTTCAACAAGATTGGATTGCTCCCACAGGAGATTCCAACCTTCAAAAACGACGGATTCACAGTTTTAGAATGGGGAAGAGCTTAAATTGAGACGAATACTAAAACCGTTGATTAGAAAAACATGAAATTACGCTTGTTAACTTTATTTTCGATTATCGTTGCCTTAGCTATTAAGACGTATTCGATCAATGCTCAAGATGGAGTTATTGATGACGAGGATGTTGAGCTTTTGACGAAATGGGAATTGAAGAACAAAAGTGATTCTGTTTACCATGAAAAGCACGTGCATCGAATTGTAAGTACTTTGTCCAAATCGCCATATATAGCAGAAGATAAAATTACTGTGGTTGCTTCAAGTGAAATTTACCATGAGTACAGTAAACTTAAAAAAGTCGCTAACGCCCACGAATTGAATAAATTATTGATTCACCCTTCTCCAATTATTCGTGTTTATTCACACCGAGCTTTAATGGAAAATAACTATGAGCCAAACACTCTTCACCTTGAATTAATTTCGAGCGATTCTACAGATATAGAATGGATGGATGGCGATCTAATGGTTAAAACAACCGTAATGGAAATGGTGACTAAAAATATATTCCAATTGCAAGAAAAGGATACCTTCGTTGCCGAAAACATCCTTTTTTAACTTACCAATACTACTCTTTAGTTATACTTTTTTTGGGGATTCTCCCCATACAAAGCAAGATGCTAGAACTAAAACCACTCCTAAAGTGTAGCTGGAAATTCACAATCTAAGACTGCTACGTGAGCACTAACTGCCAAAAGAAGGTTGAAGAAAATTCCGGCATATGCCATTTCTGTTAAACTTTAATTTAATTTCCTCAATACAGCTAATAATTTTGTTATTGCCATTGGATAGATCAACTATTCTTGGAATCCCAATTTCGCCAAGTTTCTTACAACCGTTTCATGGTAAAAGATTTACATACTTGCCCACTTATTAACAAAAAGACAAGTAATCTTAAAATTTATTTTGCTGTAACCGGTGGATTTGCGAACAGTCGAACTTCTTCTGCAGAAATAATATCTCCTCCAAGGATAATCAAACGCTCAATAATGTTTCTCAATTCACGTATATTACCTGACCAATCTGTCTTTTGTAATTGTTCCAGCGCCTTATCATCAAACGATTTTCTCGCGATACCATGCTCAGAACAGACCATCGACATAAAATGATTTGCTAGCAATGGTATATCATCCCTCCTATCGTTTAACGAGGGAACGTGAATTAAGATCACTGCTAAACGGTGGAATAAATCCTCACGGAAGTTTCCTTTATCAATCTCTTTTCGGAGGTCTTTATTTGTGGCAGCAACAATTCTAGCGTTTACTTTAATGTCTTTCTCTCCACCGACGCGTTGAATAACGTTTTCTTGAAGTGCTCTAAGAACTTTGGCTTGAGCACTTGCCGACATATCTCCAATTTCATCCAAGAACAACGTTCCACCAGATGCCAATTCAAACTTTCCTTTCTTTTGCTTAATTGCCGATGTAAAAGCTCCTTTCTCGTGGCCAAACAACTCACTTTCAATCAATTCAGCTGGAATCGCCGCACAATTGACCTCAACGAATGGATTTCCTTTTCTCTCACTTAAATCATGTAACGATTGAGCGACAAGTTCTTTTCCCGTTCCATTCTCTCCAGTCACAAGCACTCTTGCATCCGAAGGAGCGACTTTTTCGATCATCTCTTTGATTTTGATGATCTCATCTGTTTCTCCAATAATCGAAGAACCTCTGAATTTCTTAACCGTTTTCTTAAGGACTTTCTTCTCCTCAATCAAAACGTTTTTATCTTTTGCGTTACGAATTGTAACTAGAATTCTATTTAAATCAAGTGGCTTCTCGATAAAGTCAAATGCACCTTTTTTAATGGCTACAACAGCTGTTTCAATATTCCCGTGACCACTAATCATGATTACAGGAGATTCAACATTGGCTTTTTGTAAACCATCGAGAACTTCCATTCCATCTATTTCTGGCATTTTAATATCACAAAATATGATGTCGTAGTTTTCGGCTTTGGCCATACCCAAACCAATTTTACCGTTCTCTGCTTCGTCAACTTCGAATTCTTCAAATTCAAGGATCTCTCTTAAAGCTCTTCGAATCGCACGTTCGTCATCGACTATCAATATTTTACTCATTCCGTGATGTTTTATGGTAAAGATACAGAAAAAGGGAAAGTGACCTATTCCGTTTGCAAATCAGAATTCCACATTTAATTGCATTCTACGAAATATGTTCAACGTTCAACGAAATGTTTAAATCTGCCGAATAATATACCCTGAAGTTTGTTCTAGAAATCTTAAAACGAAGACTACTTGTCAAAATCTAAATGGACACCAACCACAACATAGACAAGCACTCCCAAGAATTAAAAGTAACTCAAGTATAAATTCCCGTTGTTTTGAACCACCATCTCCATATTCTGTGCTAAACTGAATGAAACAAGCCCGTCTTCCTCACTCCAAAAAAGCGCCCTCCTTCAATGAATAAGGACAAACAAAGACATTTTTGATGCCCATCTTTTCTATCACCCATTTGATCATATAAGCAGCGATTGGAAGCATCTGCTTTCGCATTGGAATGATCCATTCATTGTTCATTCTGTCTTCGTAACGTGAATCAATTAACCATTCTATTTTTTCCATCAAGGGATTCATTGGAAGTCTTTCGATACTGTTGTGGCTTGAAAAGCGCTTTTGGTAGATCATTTCGTAGAACGTTTCAAAACTTCCTGAAGCACCAATTAAAGTTTCGGATCTGTTCGCATCAAAAAAGCCGCTCAATCGGGCGTCAAAATAACCTTGCAAGAACTTATAGTTTTGGACAGTTAAGTTGTTGTTCTTTCCCAATTCTTGATACAATCTAGAAACGCCAACATCAAAGCTTGACGCAGTTTGGACACCCGAACTATCTGCTAAAATAAATTCTGTACTTCCCCCACCAATATCCATGATCATTCCCGGTTTTTGAAAATCGTACAACAATCTTACGCCTTGATAAATAAATTTGGATTCGGTTTCTCCCGAGATAATTTCAATCTGGATTCCCGTTTGCTCTTTGGCTTCTTGAACGAACAAATCGCCATTCTTCGCACTTCTCAATGCTGAAGTGCCGAAGCCAACAATATCAGTAACTCCTTCCTCAACACAGTGCGCCTTGAACCTTAATAAGCTTTGCAAACCCCGAAGCCATGCTTCTTCGGCAATTGTTCCATGATTGATGCCATTCATTCCCAATAAAACAGCTTCTTTTTCAGTTCGCAAGCGGTTCAAATGTCCGTTGTCGAACTCTCCAATTAAAAGATTAAAAGTGTTTGTACCAATATCAATAACGGCTCTTTTCATATTAACTTCTTCTCAGCCATTTTATAATGTGGCGCAGTCGAACACGGTGTCCGAATTGAAGGATGCCATTTTTGTACAAGCGCCCTGCAATTTTGAGGAATATAGCCGCGCTGACAATTAAGATGAAGAGCGATAAGAAGGTTTCGTAGCCCGGTGAATCAGACTGAGCTAGGTCAATCATAACTGCAACGGGAGATGTGAAAGGCAAATAATAAAACCAAATTGCCAAGTCGCTTTCTGGATAATTGACGACGTAATATCCCGAATACAATCCAAAGCCGAGCAGGAATATTATTGGAATAACAAATTGCTGCCCATCACTTTCGGTTCCCATCGTTGCTCCAATTCCAGAGAATAATGCACCGTAGAACAAATAACCTACAATGAAGAACAAGATGAAAAACGGAACCATTATTCCGTAATCAATGCCTCTATAAATCAACTCTACAAAACGGTTGTATTCTGCCGAAGCAAATAACTCTTGATCAACAACATTTTGAGGGTCCAGCATGTCTGGAAATAGATTTTCTCGCATGAAATATAACCCAAGTCCAATGAACAAGCACCAGATTAAAAATTGAATGATCGCAGCCAATCCAATTCCAATAATCTTTCCAGACATCAGTTGATTCGGAGAGACAGATGCAAGAAGGACCTCAACAATACGGTTGCTTTTCTCGCCTGCAACGCTTCTTAGAATGGTCATCCCGAAGAGAAAAATAAAGACAAATATTAGTGCTCCATAAGAGAACCCTACCCAACCTCGAAGGTCTGTTGCTTTGTCGTAAGGATCGTAAACATTGTGAAATCCTAGTACTAATTCTTGCTTAATTTTTAAATACTCTCCAATTGAAAAGTCTGTAAATTGCCCGACCATTACTTCTTCGAGCCGCCGTTCTACGTGATAATGAACAGTGGTTTGCATCCTTGTAGATGGCTCTGAGCGGTAAAAAACATGGCTGACTTTATTTTGCAGCACCTTGCCATTGATTTCGACCATCGCATCAAACTCCTGATACGCTTTACCGTCTCGGAAATCCTCATGTTCGATGTAGTCATTGGCAAATGAGTACGTGACGCGACTGCTCCCATGAGAATTGATTTTACCATCCATTATTCCAGCGGGATCAGTAATAAGAACGTTCCATTCCTGTTTACCATTGTCACCAAAAACGAACAACAGATAAGTCAACGCTAAAATGACGATTGGCCCAATGATGGACATTACAATAAAAGATCTAGAGAACACTCTAGCCTTCCATTCTCGTATTGCGATTAATAAACTATTTCTCATCTTCGTTCTCCTTTCTTGGTTGTACTATGTCAATAAAAACATCTTGCATCGAAGGCAATACTTCCCATGCGGATTCAATTTTCACTTGACCAATTAATACTTTGAGTAAATCATCAAACGAACTTTCGTTTCTCATTTTCAAACGAACGGTAAACTTGTCTCCTCCGTGAATGTCTTTATCTACGACTTCAAATCCAGTCCATAGCGCATTGACAAACGCAATCATGCTCCCTCGGAACTTAACGGCATACAACCCAGCCTTCCGTTCTTCCTGGAGCTCTGCGATTGAGCCTTCTGCGACTTTTTTCGCTTTATCTATCAAGACCACGCGATCACAAATCTCTTCCACACTTTTCATATTGTGCGATGAAAGGATGATTGTTTTCCCTGCGGCTTTCATTTCAATTAATTCTTGCTTGATCAATTCTACGTTCACCGGATCGAATCCGCTAAAGGGTTCATCGAGGATGAGCAATTTAGGTTCGTGTAAGACTGTACAAATAAATTGAACCTTTTGGGCCATTCCTTTTGAAAGTTGCTCGATGCGCTTCTTTCTCCAATCGTTGATTTCAAAACGGCCAAACCAATAATCAATTTTCGTATTTACATCCGCTTTGGAAAGTCCTCTCAACCGGCCAAGAAACATGGCATGCGCTTCAACAGTCATGTTTTTATACAACCCGCGTTCTTCGGGCAGGTATCCAATCTGTTTTAAATCATCGTTGACCATTAAGTCGCCGTTGATCCGAACAGATCCGCTGTCGGATTCTACAATTCGGTTTATAACACGAATCATGGTTGTTTTACCAGCACCATTTGGACCTAGGAGGCCAAAAATCTCGCCTTTTCCCACCGTAAACGAAACGTCGTTGAGCGCTTCTTTTCGATAAAATGATTTACTAATGTTTCTTACTTCAAGCATAGAAATGATAATACTGTGAATATAATAAAAGTGTAATGAATTAACGGGATAAAGTAATTTGGTTAATAGTCGATTGAAAACGACTCGTTTTTTGCATTTAACATGTATTGTCGTGCTTTGTATTAAAAGAATGTCAAATCTTCTTATTTCGGAAGTAATGAAAGTTTGGCTGATCTTCTTAATGTTTCCACTATCACTCTTTGCTCAAGTTCTTGACAAGGCTGATGTTGATGCTTATGTCCATACAATTAATTCATTGCTAAAGGAAGATCACCTAGAGAAATTCAGTTACGTCGATAGGTCTATGGTTGGCGGACATCTCAGTGGATAATACAGGGATGGAGAATTGGTAAGAGATTAATTACGACGCATACATTTCATTCATTGAGTTCAGAGGCTACTCAATACGAATGGTTCAATTCAGATTTTATGATTTTCACAAAGTTGAAAGGATATTCATATTCGAGAATATCGGCTTATGATGCAGTAAATCACAGTAGATTGCATATTGAAATATCAGGATCTTATTTTAAGGTTTATGTTGATTTCAATAGTGTAACACCAACTCCTAGAACGACTTTTCAATTAAAATCAGAAGTTTTAGTACTGGACGAAGAAGCTCAATCTCAAGGAATTCTAAAAGGAAGTTTGATTTCACCTTTGAGAATACATTGGATTCTAAAGTTCCATTGACATGGAAAGGAACGTTTTATAGTGAAGCGGACCAGATTAAAGGCCTATGATTTTTTTATCTTCACTTAGTTGGATTTAACATTTGAATCGTAATTAATCTCTTACCAATTCTATAATCACAACAAAGTCTAACACTCCAAAGATCACTCCTCATCAACACGAATTCCTGCGCTTTCCTGCAGCTTTCTCAGATAAATTTTCGCGTTGGTGTTTTTACAATTGTATGCAGAACGTTCAGCGAGTTCAATTGCTTGATCCAAATTCCCTTGTGCTTCTTGCACCATCGCCATATTGAACAATTCCTTGCCTCGTTTGCTCGGTTTTCCATCGTCCATGGTTAGAACGAGAACCGCTGAGGCTTCTGCCCATTGTCTGTTCGCTATAAACCTGCGTACTTCATTGATGGACTTACTTCCGTACTTATAGTATTGTCTGTTTACAGTAACAACGTGTGGAAATACCAATTCTGAAGCCTTAAACCCCAATTGATAGCCCACTCTTTCAACTGCCGCTCTTTTACTTCTGGCATTATTCTTAGCTTCCAATGGGTTCAATGAAATAGGAAATTCTTCATCGTGTTTCACGGTTAGTAATTCCTGAACGAAGTGTAAATCTAAATCGTAAAATGAAACATACATCAGTCCATTTAACTTTTGTCGCACCTGACTAGATTGCCCTGTGATTAAAGCGACTAAAGAACCTGTACCCCCTGTTTTAAATTCGATACTCCCCAATTCAATAAAGAAATCCAAAGAATCTGCTCTTCCTAAAGAATCCAAAATATCCCAATCAAACCCTACAATCATTCCGATAGAATCCATATCGTATTCCTGCACCCAAATGTTGTTACGAAGCATTGAGTTAAAAGCACCATCAATTGATGTCTGTACAGCAACGTTGTTGTTTTCAATAATCGTTTTATTACTCACTCCAGGTCGATTCGGATCTTGTCTCGTTCTGTTAAACACACCAACTCTTTGAAAGCCTTCATTCGAAGTGGCCTTCGGGTCCTCATCTATAACGACTTTGATATAGGCTGTACAACTTGTGCAAAAAACAGCTAGTAATAGAATTGGTAGTAATCGGAAAATCATAATTTCTTCTTTGTATTAATTCACCCTATTGATTGCAATTATCATTCCATATTTAATAAAAACTACAGTCTAAAAAATTGGTTTTAAAAACCTTGATCTAAAGTTATTTGAAAAAGTGTTAGGTTGTGTAAGAACGCCAATTAAATTGGTGATTGATTACTAGAAGCAAAAAAAGCGCCTTGGATGAACCAAGACGCTTTTTTAATCATTTATAATTCTCCAATCAACTAGCAGCAACCGCCACCATCATAGTAGAATGTAGATTCCGAAATGTAAATATCTTTTCGATTCAATTTCGCAAAAGCACCTGCTGTTTTATCACAAACTGCCAACGGTGAATTTTGCATAAGTGTATGCCCTTCTCCATCATCGAAGTATTCATCATCACCATAATAGATCGCTGTTTTCCCAGTAAAGACACAAGGTCCATTTTCTGGCATTGGATCTTTAATTGCGGCAACCTCAACGCTTTCTAAGTAGATTAATTCATCCGTGTTATAATGGCCCGGGTCTAAAACTCTATATGGACGTTTCGCTCTAATTTCAATAGTTCCGAAACCGGCATCGGTAAGCATTTTGATGTATTCATTCAATGGCAATGAACCACTCAAACACAAAGCTCTCAAATGTTCGTCATTTTTCAATGATTCTGGCATTGGATCTTCCGTAACAGGATCAGACAAAACCAATCTCCCGTTCGGTTTAAGAACGCGGTACATTTCGTCAATCGCTTTCTTTAAATCTTCTTTGTCAAAAATGTTGAACAAACAATTTTGTGCAGCAACGTCAATTGAGTTATCGTCAACTGGCAAGTTCAAAGCATCTCCTTTACGGATATCAACATACTCAGATTTAAACCATGAATTAGTTGCTTCAGCTTCCTTTAAATTGGTATTACAAGCGTCAATCATTTCATCAACGACATCCAGTCCAATTACTCCAGCTGTCTTTCTACTGAAATAAGAAAATTGGAACACTTCCATTCCACCCCCTACTCCAACGTAAAGTACAGTTGGTTGATTGACTAAATCACGTGGATTCACAGTGCTTCCACATCCGTAATTCATCTCCAACATGATGCTTGGCATATTTAAATCTGGCAATGCCCAAACGGGTGTTGTAGTGCAACACAAACCTACATCAGGCTTTAATGCCGCTTCTCTATAAACATCTACCGTTGTATCTAAATATGACTTCATTCTCTTTTTATTAGGAATTAAAAATGATAAAATAGGAAATACCCGATCTTACCAATTCATAATTTTACAATTAATAATTACACTGTTGCCCCTCCACAGCTAGACCCTGCTCCTGCAGTGCATCCGTAACAATGTTGATTGACGATTATGTTTCTTTCTTCTAATTCTTTCAAGTTGAAATCGGAAAGGTGTTGTCCTTTAGCGGCTACTTTCAAATCTAACATTTGATTAAAATCGCAATCAAAAATATATCCATCCCAACCAATTGAAATTGTATTTCTACACATCACTTCAGAGGCTGCTGATGGATTGTAGGCGTTCACCAATTTCTCCATGTAGCCTTCATAGTTATCACTAGCAACTAAATACTGCAAGTATCTACTAATTGGAAGGTTGGTAATTGTAAACAGGCTGTTGAATTCGATATCGAAGTTCTCTTTCAGTTCACGTTTGTAGTCAAGCTCAAGTTGCATTTGATCTCCCGGCAAGCTTGCTCCCGTTGGATTGAAAACTAGATTCAGTGTTAAACCAGAGTCTGGCATACCGTATCCTACTTCATTCAGCATTTTAAGCGCTGTAATACTTTGGCTGAAAACACCATCTCCACGCTGTGAATCTGTGTTTCCTTCTGTATAGCAAGGCAATGACGAAACGACTTCAACATTATGTTTCTTAAAGAATTCAGGCAATGTATGGTACTTTTTGTTGGCAACAATGATCGTTAAATTACAACGAACAAGAATCCTCTTTCCAAGCGCTGTCAATTGTTCAACAAACCATCTGAAATCAGGATTCATTTCTGGAGCTCCACCTGTCAAATCAACTGTGGAACAATTTGATTTCTCAATTGCATCCAAACAAATCACCATTGTGTCTCGTAACATTACCTCTTTGCGGTCTGGTCCTGCATCAACGTGACAGTGATTGCAAACCTGATTACACATCTTCCCCATGTTAATTTGGAAAGTGTCGATCCCAATAGATGGAAGCGGATAGAGACCCGTTTGCGTTAATTTATCTTGGAATCTTTCAAGTCCAGTTTTATCAATAAGGTCTAATTGCTTTTTCGTCTCAGAAAGTTCGTGCTTTTGAGCAACTAAAGATTTATGCGCTAATACGGCCATTCGTTATTCTTCCTTTGTTTATTTTAAAGACGAAATATGATTCCATCCCTTACAATTATAACGCAAATTACTTCATTAATTTTTCTTTGACACCTTTCCATTTGTAAATTTTATAGAAAAGGAAGATAATTAAAGGTTGAAGAACAATAAGCGAAAGAATCAAATCCCAACCAAAAGAAGGAGGCGAATGATCAATAAATACTGAATTGGTTTGAAAAACTTGCCAATCCGTTGAAAGGATAAGTACACCGAATAGATTATTTGCTGCATGGTATCCCATTCCAAGTTCAAGGCCGTCGTCAAGATGGGTTAAAACGCCCATAAATACTCCTGTTGAGATGTAATACACTACGATACCCTTCCCAAGTAAAAGAACTTCTGGATTACCGATATGTAGGTAACCGAATAGCCCTCCGAGAATCAAGATTCCAGTCAATCCACTTTTAGACAATGATGCAAAGGGAAACTTACCGAAGATGCTGATCTTACCTAATGTGGCAAATCCTTGAAACAGGTAACCTCTAAACATTAAATCTTCAGTGGTAGTTTGAATTGGAATTAGAATCAGTGCAATAAGAAGAAGTGGGAAAAATTTACTTGAATTAAATTGCAGTTCTATAGGATCTTGCATGGCGAAACCAACACACAGAAAAATAGTAAGAATCCCCCCCCAAAGCGCAAACATTGCGAAAAACCGCTTCCAGTCAAAACGTTCTCGTATTGTAAAAGAGGATCGAATGGGGCGCTTATTTAAAAATTTTATACTGAGTAAAAGAATAGCAAATCCAAAAACGAATGGCAACAATTGAAGTCCAAATGCAATCGCCTCTTGACCTTCAGGAATTTTCTCAAGGAGAGAATATCCCAAGTGCCCTTCAGCAATATATGCGCTTGTATACATTCCATATAGAAACGAGAGAAAGACAAGAATTAAGGTAAGCAGATACATTGCTCCATCCCTCTTGTCTTTTTTTCCTTGATCTAGAAAGTTCATGGCTTATTGAAACATGTCTTTCATTCGTTGGAAGAATCCTTTGTCGTGGTAATCTGGAGTTGGCTCAAAGTTTTCACTTTCTTTCAATTTTTCCAATATTTCTTTTTCTTCATTTGATACTTTCTTAGGCGTCCAAACATTGATATGAACGAAAAGGTCTCCTTGACCATAACGTTGTACCATTGGAAGTCCTTTGCCTTTCAAACGAAGCACTTTTCCACTTTGCGTTCCCGGATCAACCTTTATTTTTGCTTTTCCAGAAACGGTAGGAATTTCAATTGTTTCTCCTAGAACAGCGTCAACGAAGTTTACATAGGCATCGTAATGCAAATGTTCACCATCCCGTCTTAGGTTTTCATCTTCGAGTTCTTCAATAACAACGATCAAATCACCAGGGATTCCGTCAAACGGGCCAGCATTTCCTTTTCCAGATACGCTCAATTGCATTCCTTCCTCAACTCCTGCGGGAATTTCAATTTCAACAACTTCCTCTTTACGAGTTAATCCTTGATCATCAACTTCTTTAGGCTTTTTATCAATCATTTTCCCAGCACCGCGACACACATTACATGTAGATTGTGTTTGCATGGCACCTAAGAAAGTTTGAGAAACTCGTGTGATACGACCTGTACCATTACATGTTCCGCAATCTTTATACGTCACACCGTGGGCATTCACCAACTTGTTGACTTTTATTTTCTTTTGAACACCTTCAGCAATTTCCTGAAGCGTTAATTTCATTTTAACACGAAGGTTGGAACCTTTGATAACTCTGGATCCGCCGCGAGCTCCACCGAAACCGCCACCGCCACCGCCACCGCCAAAGATGTCGCCGAATTGAGAGAATATGTCATCCATATTCATTCCTCCACCGCCTCCACCAAAGCCTGAAGCGCCGCCCATTCCAGCATGACCAAACTGATCATAGCGAGATTTCTTTTCAGCATTACTAAGTATTTCGTATGCCTCGGCAGCTTCTTTAAATTTATCTTCCGCAGCCGTATCATCTTCGTTTTTATCGGGATGATATTTCAACGCAAGTTTGCGGTATGCCTTTTTAATTTCTGCTGTATCCGCACCTTTGGAAACGCCTAATACTTCGTAATAATCTCTCTTATTGCTCATGTCATCTTGTTATTGCCCTACAACCACTTTAGCGTAACGAATTACTTTATCGTTTAGGTAATATCCTTTTTCTACTGCTTCGATTACCTTTCCTTTCATTTTCTTACTTGGCGCGGGAACATTAGCAAGTGCTTCATGAATTTCACTATCGAACACTTCTCCCTCTGCTTTCATCTCTGTTAATCCTTTCGCTTCAAGAACAGCGTTAAGCTTATTAAAAATAAGGTTAAACCCTTCTTTAACACTATCAATATCGTCAGCAGTTTCATTGTTGACTTTCGCTCTGTGCAAATCATCCATCACTGAAAGCAAGTCTCTCATCATTCCAGCATTTGCCGTATTTATGATGTCCACTTTTTCTTTGTTTGTTCTTTTTCTGTAATTATCGAATTCAGCGTGAATTCTCATGTATTTGTCATTAAGCTCATTGAACTTGTCTTCAACAGTTGGTGCTTTTGGCGCTTCCTGCTCTTCAACAATTTGCTCATCCATAACTTGATCGTTAAGCTCTTTTTCGTTTTGATCGTTTTTCAAACCTTTTTCCTCTGACATGCTAATAATATTTTCTGGATTAGTCGAACACAAAGATTCTGCCATTAGTACAAATAGGACATGTTGGCAGTTAATTTTTTGAAAGGTGTGAAAAGTTGGCAGAGAACCTTGCCAAAACAGGACATTCGGTGTTCGAATGTCTACTATATTTGAAGTGAATATGAATGAGGGAAACAACAAAAAATTAACTAGGTGAAGGGTGCTTCTACTTCCTTAACAGATTATCCAACGCCATGTGGAGCTTGAGTCCACGAACATTAGTACCTGATGCAATTATTTTTCCTTCACCGTCAATTAGGAAAGCAGTAGGAATAGATTTCACACCGTATTGAGTGGACACTTTTCCTAGGTCATCGATGCAATGATTTTTCCATTTTAGCCCATCGTCCTTGATGGCTTTCTTCCAAGCGTCTGGAGCGCGATCAAGAGAAACACTCAATACTTCGAATCCATTTCCCTTCTCAAATTTTGACTTGTTGTATTTGTTGTAAGCTTCAAGCACATTTGGGTTTTCTGCACGACAAGGCCTGCACCACGAAGCCCAAAAATCGATTAACACGATCTTCCCTTTCAATTTAGATAATTTTATCTTTTTCCCTTTTGGAGATTTTAATTCAAAATCAGGCGCGATGGATCCTTTACCAGGAGCTTTAGAAAGTGTCTTTAGAGTTGATTCGAGCGTTGTGAACCCGAGAAATAAGATTCCAATAAAAATGATCGCGTATTTCATAAAATAATTTTAATTGACCTAAGATAGGCAAATAAAAAAAGCCCCTCGGCTAAACCGAGGAGCTTTTCAATTCTATATTGGATGGCTATCCGATTCTTCTAATATCAGCGCCCAAATTATTCAATCGGATATCAATATCTTGGTAGCCTCTGTCTATTTGCTCAATGTTATGAATTGTACTCTTACCATCCGCAGAAAGCGCCGCAATCAATAATGAAACTCCTGCTCTAATATCTGGAGAAGTCATCTGAATTCCTCTTAAAGAGTTCTTTCTGTCCATTCCAATCACCGTAGCTCTGTGTGGATCACACAAAATAACTTGCCCTCCCATATCAATTAATTTATCGACGAAGAACAATCTTGATTCAAACATTTTCTGATGAATAAGAACACTTCCTTTTGCCTGTAAAGCTGTCACTAATATAATCGACAATAAATCGGGTGTAAATCCAGGCCAAGGTGCATCTGCAATTGTCATAATTGATCCATCAATGAATGTTTCAATTTCATAACTCTTCTGTTTCGGGATAAACATATCATCTCCTTTCTTCTCAATCTTAATCCCGAGTCGTCTAAATATTGTTGGAATGATTCCAAGGTTTTCCCAGCTCACATCTTTAATCGTAATCTCAGACCCTGTCATTGCTGCCAATCCGATAAACGATCCAATTTCAATCATATCAGGAAGGATTCTGTGATAACATCCTCCTAGTTTTTTAACTCCTTTGATGGTCAACATGTTCGAACTGATTCCCGAAATATTTGCTCCCATACTGTTTAACATTTTACAAAGCTGTTGCAAGTAAGGCTCACATGCCGCGTTGTAAATTGTCGTTTTACCTTCAGCCATTACAGCAGCCATTACAATGTTGGCGGTACCTGTAACAGAGGCTTCATCCATGTGGATGTATGCCCCTTTTAACTTTTCCCCTTCAACGGCGTAAAAATGTTCACCAGCATCATAGTTGAATTTAGCACCCAGAGAAATCATCCCTGCAAAGTGCGTATCCAATCTACGACGACCAATTTTATCTCCCCCGGGCTTTGGTAAATAACCGACTCCAAATCGTGCAAGAAGTGGCCCAACAATCATTACAGAACCTCTTAACGAACCTGCTCTAATTTTAAAATCCTCAGTTTGTAAATACTCCAGATTAATATCTTTCGCTTGGAAGATGTAAGTTCCTTTTTCCACTTTCTCGATCTTCACTCCCATTGCTTGCAACAAACCAATTAGTTTGTTTACATCAACAATATCAGGAATATTAGAAATTGTAACTTTTTCAGCGGTAAGAAGCGGTGCACATAAAACTTGTAAAGCTTCATTTTTTGCTCCTTGAGGAATTAATTCTCCTTTTAAAGGTTTACCACCATAAATTTCGAAAGAGGCCATAATAATCGTTAATTTTATTTACTCCTGTGAAGCTACAGAAACCTTTGGGAGGTCCGATTCATGCTATTGAAAAGTTATTCACTTCGAAACGTGTATGGGTTAAATAAAAAAGTCGTGCTTGGCTAAATCCTAGCACGACTATATATTCGAATGAGATAAGCGTTTATCTTCTACGCTTAAATTGTTTCTTATTCTTGTTATTATTGTTGGAGTTACTGTGGCGTGAATTCTTTTGATTTCTTTGGTTGTTATTGTTGTTGTTGTTTTGAATCCCAAGCTCTTTCAATACTTGATTCGTACCAATTAAATCTTCAGGCTTTTCAATTGTCAATTCACTGTGCGACAATTCGTGTAGTTGATCGGCAATCACCTGGTTCTCAACAGCATTATTATTGTGCAATAGGTATTGCTTTTTCATAAAATTACCCATTGAATTGGTCATGTAAACACGTTCTCCAACGTCTTTCATACCTTTCGATAATTCTAATATTTTCTGTGTGTATTGACCGTAATGTCCAAAACGAATTTTCCCTTTTGGATAAGGCATAATATCAGGTCGTTCCGCTAAAGCTTCTCTTTCTGGCTTTTCATAAGGCGAGTCAACGTCCAATTGAAAATCAGACATGATGAAAAGGTGCGTCCAAAGTTTGTGTCTATAATCGTCAACATCTCTTAGATGAGGATTCAACTGCCCCATAACCACTATAATGGCCTGTACAGCTCTATTACGTTCTTCTCTATTCTCGATTTTATGAGCGTGCATAATCATGTTTTGCACGTTTCGCCCATATTCGGGGAGAAGCATTTTACCTCTCGATGTATTGTATTCCATAGTGTGATTTTCGCTCTGCTCGTTCTTAAGATGCAGGCACCGGCATAGCCAGCTAAGTAGTAAATCTACTAATTTTCAAGATGCTTACCAAGAGCGTTATCAAAAACGTTCTTTGCTTCGTTAATGAATCCGAAGTGTTCGTCGTCAATCATCAACTTACCTTTAGTAACATGTCCAAGTAATGTGAAGCTAACTCCAGAATCCATCATTGCTCCAATAAAATCATCTTCTTGATCTTCATTTACTGTTACAACAACTCTTCCTTGTCCCTCACCAAAAAGGAAAGCATCTTCTCTAACTTCTGAATCTGTAACTATATCAAAACCTAAGTTATTCGGCATTCCCATTTCTGCCAATGCAACAAACAGTCCTCCATCGGCAACATCATGCGCTGCATTAATGCGAGATTCTTGTATTAAGCTTTTTATCTTTTGTTGCATTGTAAACTCTTCTTCTAAATCGAAATAAGGAGCTGGTGACGCTGAAATTCCATGGTATGAAACTAAGTACTCCGAAGAAGAAATATCATTGTGTGATTGTCCAATTATGAAAATTAAATCTCCTTTAGCTTTAAAGTCAAGAGACATCGTTTTGTCTTTGTCTTCAACAATTCCTATCATTCCAATAGTTGGCGTTGGGAAAACAGGGATCTCAACTCCATTTTTACTCGTTTGATTGTAAAAAGAAACGTTTCCTCCAGTTACTGGAGTTTCGAACTTAAGACAAGCTGCAGACATTCCTTTAATTGCACCAACGAACTGCCAGAAAGATTCTGGGTTGTATGGATTGCCAAAGTTAAGACAGTTTGTAATTGCGCTAGGATTACCCCCTGCACACGTAATATTTCTAGCTGCTTCAGACACTGCAATCATAGTTCCTACAAGTGGATCTGCGTTCACGTATCTTGAATTACAATCAACGGTCATTGCTAATGCGCGGTTCGTTCCTTTAATATTAACGATTGCAGCATCCGCTGGACGGTTTGTTGTAATATTCTTTGTTCCAACCATTGAATCATATTGTTCATAGACCCAACGCTTAGAAGCGATATTTGGATGAGCAAGCATTTTGAAGGCAACTTCTTTCAAGTCTTCTGGTTGCTTAACATCATCAATGTTGAATTTCTTGTATTCTTGGAAGTAAGCTGGTTCTGAATATTCTCTTTCGTAAACTGGAGCTCCACCACCAAGTACTAAAGACTCAGCAGGAACATCTCCAACAACTTCACCTCCCATCATGTAACGTACTCTTCCACCTTCAGTCACTACACCAATTTCCTCTGCATGTAGATCCCATTTATCAAAGATGTCTTTTACGATTTGCTCTTTTCCTTTTGCAACAACAACAAGCATTCTTTCTTGTGATTCAGAAAGAAGAATCTCGTACGGCAACATGTTTTCCTGACGCGTTGGCACTTTATCCAAATCGAGATCCATTCCAACATTATCTCCTGCTGCAGACATTTCATTTGAAGAACAAGTAATTCCTGCTGCCCCCATATCTTGCATACCAACTACGGCATCAGAATCTACCAGCTCCATTGTAGCTTCCAATAAAAGCTTTTCCATAAATGGATCACCTACTTGAACCGATGGCAAATCGTTTGCCGAATCTTCAGTGATATCTTTTGAAGCAAAAGCCGCTCCTGCAATTCCATCTTTACCTGTTGCTGCTCCTACAATGAAAACTGGATTCCCAGGTCCGGCAGAAGTTGCTGAAATAACTTTTGTAGGATCCATGATACCTGCAGAGAAAGCATTTACAAGAGGATTTGTATTGTATGATTCATCGAAGAAAACCTCTCCTCCAACAATTGGAATTCCGAACGAATTTCCATAATCACCAATCCCTTTTACAACACCTTTTACCAACCATTTCGTTCTATCTTCTTCAATGTTTCCAAAACGAAGTGAATTCAATTGTGCAATTGGACGAGCGCCCATCGTGAAAATATCACGATTGATTCCTCCAACTCCAGTTGCCGCACCTTGGTATGGCTCTAATGCGCTTGGGTGATTGTGGGATTCAATTTTAAATACACATCCAACTCCATCTCCTAAATCAACCAATCCTGCATTTTCCTCCCCTGCTTTTACCAACATTTGAGGACCGTCTTTAGGCAATTGTTTTAACCAATGAATTGAGTTCTTATAAGAACAGTGTTCTGACCACATTACAGCATAAACTGCAGTTTCTGTGAAATTCGGTGTTCGACCAAGAATTCCTTTGACCATTTCAAATTCGTCCTCGCGGAGACCTAACTCTACTGCTTGCTCTACTGTTGCGCCTTGTTGTAATGTACTTTCCATAGTGTAAATAAACTGTGGTGCAAAATTAATGATAATAATGCACTCTGCCTTGGAATTAACCTGAGTTTATTCATGTGTTTTTAACATCAGAAAAAAATTAGTTGTTCAGAATTTTTTGATGTGGATCCTAGTAAGTTTACGTATGCTTTGATCAATGCGGTTTAAGAATAGCAGGAAATGATATAAGGTCAGAAGAAAGAGCTAACTGAGCTGGAAAAAGAGAACGCGATTCAACAAGCAGAAATCGAGGCTTTGAAGGAGATTGAGGAGTTGTTGGTGGAGAAATAACTTAAGATCGATTAATGCTTTAAGATTAATTTGCATCGTTGACTCTCCATTTGGAACAAAACGTTCGATCAACTTACCATTCAATGAAAGAACTTGAACTTCTTCTGCACCATATGGAAGATCAATAAAGAACTCGCCGTTGGCAGTATTTGGATAAATCGACAATTGAGTTTGAGAAAGTTCTCCAACGTTGGAAATATCAAAAAGGAAACATTCTGTTGTGTCAACAAAATAAAATAATTACGATGGCTCAATTACTGCTTCTTAAATATTGATGATCGATACTTCATTTTAATGTTCCTTTGAACATTTACTTTTTAAAGAAACATAAAAATTATCTAGCAAGTTGGCCATAAGCAATAATTAACAACCATTTATTGTAAAACAGATTTACATTTAGCGACATACTTATCTGTTAATTAAACAGAATACTGAGAACTAAAACTAAGATTATTGGAATCTAGCGAAAGACGTACCAAGGATTTCAAATTAATCCTTAAATTCGCACCACCAATATTTTGAAAATATGAGTTACGATATAATTGTAGTTGGAAGCGGACCCGGCGGATATGTTGCTGCGATCCGTGCTTCTCAACTAGGACTAAAAACGGCTGTAGTTGAAAAAGAGTCGTTAGGTGGAATTTGTTTGAACTGGGGATGTATCCCAACAAAAGCACTTTTGAAAAGTGCGAATGTGTTCGAGTATATTAATCACGCCGCTGATTACGGAATTACTGTAAAAGATAGTAAAGCTGACTTCGGTGCAATGGTTGATAGAAGTCGTGGAGTTGCTGACGGAATGAGTAAAGGAGTTCAATTCCTAATGAAAAAGAACAAGATTGACATTCTTATGGGAACTGGAACTATAATGCCAGGAAAGAAGGTTTCAGTTAGTGATGACGCGGGTAAAACGACAGAACATTCTGCTGACAAAGCGGTTATTATAGCAACAGGAGCGCGTTCAAGACAATTGCCTAACATTCCTCAAGATGGAAAGAAAGTAATTGGATACCGTCAAGCGATGACTTTGAAAGACATGCCTAAAAAAATGGTTATCGTTGGGTCTGGAGCTATTGGAGTTGAGTTTGCCTATTTCTATAACGCAATTGGTACGGAAGTAACAATAGTTGAATACGCGCCAACTATCGTTCCTATTGAAGACAAAGATGTTTCTAAGGAATTGACAAAATCATTCAAAAAATCAGGGATCAAAGTAATGACAGATTCGTCTGTTGAGTCTGTTGATACTTCGGGTAAAGGATGTGTTGTTTCTATTAAGACGAAAAAAGGAGAAGAAAAAATCGAATGCGATATCGTTCTTTCTGCTGTTGGAATTGAAGCAAACATTGAAAACATCGGATTGGAAGATGTTGGAATTGTAACAGATAAAGGAAGAATTATTGTTGGTGATTACTACCAAACAAATATCCCTGGATATTATGCAATTGGAGATATACTTCCAAACGCAGCATTAGCTCACGTAGCTTCTGCCGAAGGAATTATCTGTGTTGAAAAAATAGCGGGACAAAATCCTGATCCTTTGGATTACGGAAACATTCCAGGCTGCACGTATTCTTCGCCTGAAGTGGCATCCGTTGGAATGACTGAGGTGCAAGCGCAAGAGGCAGGATTCGATTTGAAGATTGGTAAATTCCCATTCTCGGCATCTGGAAAAGCAAGTGCTGCTGGAGCCAAAGAAGGATTTGTTAAATTGGTCTTTGATGCAAAATACGGTGAATTACTTGGAGCTCACATGATCGGTGCAAATGTTACCGAGATGATTGCTGAGATCGTTGCGATTCGCAAGCTTGAAATCACTGGTCATGAATTAATTAAAACAGTTCACCCGCACCCGACAATGTCAGAAGCGATTATGGAAGCAGCTGCGGCAGCTTATGGTGAGGTGATACACTTGTAAGATCGATTGTTATATCGACTAAGCTCGATTAACAATTCACATGATATAGGCGCTGATTCTTTTTAGGATCAGCGTTTTTTTTGAGTTAGAAATAAAAACACCATTTTTGTCTCGCAATGAAAATCTCAATCATTCTTCCTTTTAAAAATGCCGAACCATGGCTGAAAGAAACCATTGAGTCTATTCTTCAGCAAACATTCACCAATTGGGAATTGATTTGTATCAATGATCATTCAGCGGATAGCGGTGTCGAAATCATACGTGACTTTAAAGATTCTAGAATCCAAGTCATTCAAAATGACGGAATCGGAATTATCGCTGCGCTGCAATCGGGATTAAAATCATCACAAGGGGAATTTATCACAAGAATGGATGCTGACGACCTGATGCCCTTAAACCGGCTTAAAATCATGCATAATAGCTTAATACATACTCCCAAAAAGACAATCGTAACAGGGAAAGTGAAGTACTTCGCTGAAGGAGAACTTTCAGATGGTTTTCTCAACTACCAAAAATGGGTAAACAACAGGATCGACAAAAATGATCATTACAAGCATATTTATAGAGAATGTGTTGTCGCTTCACCAAACTGGTTAACAAGAAAGCAGGACCTTATTGAATCTAACTTATTCGATAAATTACAATATCCCGAGGATTACGATTTGGTCTTTCATTGGTTCGAAAACAACTTTAAGATTGAAGCTTTGCACGAAACGACATTGCTTTGGCGGGATCATCCAACGCGGACTTCAAAAAATTCAGAAGCCTACAACCAAGCAGCCCTTTTCCGATTAAAAATAGAATGGTTCGTTCGATTAATGAATTCTGATAAATCATTAGCACTATTAGGTGCTGGAACAAAAGGGAAATTATCGATGGCTTTGCTCCAATCCCAAAATGTAAAAGCGACTTGGTACGATTTAAACTACAAGAATTTCAACGCTCCAATCTTAAAAGAAACCATTCAAGATTACAATCAAATCAATGAAGATTTATTGTTGATCTCGATCTATCCAAAAGATCAAACGGAATTAATTGAATTCCTAGAAACGAAAGGGTATATTATTGGAAAAAATGCGTGGTTTTTATAAATAAAAAAAGGTTGAACCTACCGCATGGATCTGCTCAACCTTCATTATCATTTATTGAGTTTACCTCCCGGTAGAGCCAATTCCAATTTTAATTCCAATATTCCCAACGTAAAGAGCATCATTATAGTTTACTTCTTGCCATTCATTAACCCAAGTATTGTTTTCAAAAACTTGTGTCGTATAAAAACTCTTTTCTTGTTGCATACCTATTCCAAAGCCCGCAAAGAAGTCCAAGCTAAATGATTTCGCTAGCCACATTTGATACCCAAAGTTGAAAAAGAAGTTTGTATTTGTTCTTGCTCCTCTCTGCGTTTCAGTCAAAATGCCAGAGCCATCTTCAAAAATTGAATTCATTAATCTAAATTTCAAAACGGGAGAAATGTAGAATCGATTTAAAGCTTCTGTTTCATCCAATGGATAAAATCTATATCCAGCAGAAGCGACAAGCCCTAGCGCACTTTTCTGAATCGCACTTGGGTTAAAAGGATCTATAAAATGATTATTCACTCCAAAGCCTATATTTGAAATTGTAGGGCCAAATTCGAAATCAAGACTTCCTTTTTTACTGATTTGTCTTTCGTAACCTAGGTTAATTTCTCCTGCCAACAATTGCAGAGGCGAGAATTTAATGATTTGCGTGTTATCATTTTTCTTAATGTCGCGACTCTTATTTTTCTTGTAATTTTTTCTATCAATAATAATGACTTCATTTTGAGCGTAAGTCGAAACTGTTGCCAATAGCAACACAACGGAGCAGATAGTTTTTAGGGATTTCATAGTATTTTTTGTTAATTTAAATTAGGTAACGCAGTATATAAAGGAGAAGTTGGCGTTTTATTGTACAACCAGCACATCTTTTTTCGCAAATTTCTTTGTATCAAACTTAAAATCAATTCTTCCAACGTTAATCCCTCCCCACCCCACTTGATTGATTAACACCGTTTCGCCATCCAAATTAACTTCTTCAACGGGTTTTTCGAGAAAGGTATGCGTGTGGCCTCCAATAATTAGATGAATATTCTTTGTTTTCTTCGCCAATTGGATGTCTGAAACTCTATCGTCGTCATAAGAATACCCCAAGTGAGAAATGCAGATCACCAAATCACAGCCTTCCTCCTTCAATTTCTCAGCTTGTTCATTCGCTTTTTCGATTGGATTTAGAAACTTGGTTTCGCCGTATTTCAAATCGGGAACTAATCCATCCAATTCAATACCAATACCAAACAATCCAACTTTGATGTTTCCTTTCTGTAAAATCAATCGCTCACTTGTGAGACCGTCGATAGGCGTATTTGCGAAATCGTAATTCGAACATAAAAACGGAAAATTAGCGTGCTTCTGAGCTCCAACAAAACCTTCCAGTCCTGCATCGAAGTCATGATTACCCATAGTCGCGGCTTCATATCCCAACTCGGACATTAATTTCATTTCAAGAATTCCACCGTACATATTAAAGTAAGGCGTTCCTTGAAATATATCTCCCGCGTCGATCAATAAGACATTATCTTCTTGTTGACGCACTTGCTCTATCAACTCGTAGCGTCTTGCTACCCCCCCTTTCCCTGCGTACTTGGCATGATTGTCTGGAAACGGATCAATATTCGAATGGGTGTCGTTCGTATGTAAAATGGTTAATGTGTTCAATCCTTTTGCAGAATCAGCAACTTCTATAGGATTTCCAATCGCAGCAAACAGTGATGGTGCAATCAATGTTCCTCCAGTAAGCAAGGCCGTATTTCGAATAAACGTTCTTCTTTCCATCTTAAAATGAGATTCGGTTTTCATTATTCCAAATCAAGGTGTCTTGACTTATAGCTGCGTCCAACATAGCCTCGCGCATTAAAACACCTGCAAAATCTTCTGACAGTCGCTTTTCAAAAAAGTTCATCTTGTCTCCACCGTTCATCAAGTAATCGGAAGTCACAATCCAGTATGATTTTGTGTCTTTATGGATTCCATCCAATTTCAACTTGCCACTAATAATTTTAGCTCCTGCAATTGGCTCTCCTCCTGATTTTTTCAAGTAGACCTCAATATCTAGAATTGTCGATAATGGCATTTCTACCATCACAATTTCATTATCGAAAGGCATTAATTTATAGATATCTCCGACCGTCACTCCGCCTTTGTTAATTGGATTTCTTAACCCGCCAACATTCAATAAACAAAAAACGGGACCTGACTTTGGAATGAGACTCAGCGTTTCACTCAAAATTACATCGGCCGACCAATTGTTCAAAGAACCACCTGGTCTTCCTTTGGTAAAGTCATTTGGAGAAAAAGCGATCACCGAGTCCATAATAGCATCCATTCCCACCTTGTACGGCGAAACGATACTATCGATAATATTAGGACTGGCATACCTGTCTGTTACAGCAACAGAATCACTCTCAACAGTAATTGTATTAACCGCAGAACAGGCCAAAAGGCCTGCTCCGAAAAATAACGCTATGCAATATTTTAATATCATTCAACGATAAACTTTCGCTGTACTTTTCCGTATGGAGTCGTTACTTCAATGATATATGAACCTGATGTAAAGCTCGACGCATCAATTTCTAATAAAGACAATTCAACTTGTTCAGCACTAAGAATTGATCTTCCTTGCATATCAATCACATGGTATGAATTGATAGTTGTTCCATTCACTTGAACATAAACGATGTCGTTTGAAGGAACTGGATAGATTACAAAACTGTTTTCCAATTTCTCATCAATTCCAACCAAGCATCCGTTTGCGTCATGCGTATTTTGTTGAAAGTCAATAAAACATGCAAATTCAACTGAATCAATAAATGGATTTCTATTTCCTTGTAGACTGAAAATATATTCTTGACGTGCAATCTCATAGTTATCTGGTAAATCAGCGAAATGCCAATCTTTTAATAACTCTTGATCTTGATCGTCTGAATTAAAATTACCAGCCATTTCAAAATTATAGGCAACCGTCATATACAAAATAGCTCTTGCGGCATTTCCTTTATGAGAGTCTCTCGGCTCGTACACAAGTTGTCCTGATGGATTCTGACCTAGAGTTCCTTCTAAATAAGATTGAGAAACTGCACCCGTAACTTCACCTAAAGGCACATTACTTCTTGGTTGGTTTGCTTGATTTAAATTCGTTGGATACAAATTGTGTTGATCCGTATATTCTGGTTCCTCTGGACTATTTGCTGGCCAAGTGTGCATCCAAGAGTGAGGGAAAGTATGTTCTCTACTGTAACCTGTAGCTGTCCAATCAAATGGATCGTCAAACACTAAGTTCTCACCTGAGTAAACACACGTAATGAATGACTGACCATTTGTTGTATCTTTTACTTCAAACTCATTCATCATCGTTTGCTTATAAAGGAAATACGACACTTGTGTATGCGGATTGATTAAAGAATAAAGATCTGCTGGAAGTGTTGGCGAAGCTGAAGAAATTCCGCTGTAGTACGTTCCAATATCTTCTCCCAAACTTGCTACGTTTCCAGTTGCAGGAGCCGTTGTTAAATAGTTCTCAAATCCATTCGAACCGTTGAAAGCATAAATTGAGAAATGGTAATCTTGGTTTGCAATAACTCCACGTGGTGTAAACGATGTTCCAGATCCGATGTAAGCAACTTTAGCATCACCAATCCAGTCACCTCTCATATATGAATTCGCATCAACAGGAACTGCTGTAATTGGGCTTCCACTTTTAATCAAGACTAAGTAATTCGAAGCACCAGTTCCAGCAGTATATTGACCTCCAAGCGTGTATGCCTCAAGCAATGGAAAAGTCAATGCAGATGCGCTTGCTGTTGGTTCAGTTGCCAGGTTGTCCGTTCCAACTCCTTCGAAGTAAATCGTGTAAGGGTTTTCATCCGTATCATTCGATCCAATTTCAATTGCAGCGAAATAAGAACCTGTCATTGTTGGAGCGAAGTTAACCGTATAGGCTTGTGAACCCAATCCACCAATCGAAGCTGCAGAGATGTTTGAAGTAAAGGCTGCAGCATTTGCACCTGTAAATGTATGACCAGTAACGTTAAGGTTTGTAGAACCTAAATTCTCGATTGTAACATTAACAACTGAAGAGTTTCCAACGAAGTAGTTTCCGTTATTCAATACAGTAGCTCCTTCAACCAAAACATTGATTTCGAAAGCGGGTGCAACATAAGCAACAATATCATTCAGGTCTCTTGGTATAGTTTGATAATTCGCATTGAACTGACCGACCAAACCAGTAATCGATATCGGTCCTGTTGGAATTGCTGTTCCAACAAGATTTGTTCCGCTATTGACACGAACATCAAGGCTGTTGACACCATCAAAAATTGTATATGTCGAATTTCCAGCGAAATTTCCAACTTCAACAAAGGTCACATTTTGAATTTCCGTTAATTGTGCTTCCAAAGACTCGTTCACTGAAGTAATAGGAATTTGCAATGGTGTTGGCTGAACATTTGCTGGTCCATGATTGACAACATTTGTCACAGGTGAAACTTCCAACAATCCAGAAAACTCAATTAGCGGTCCAGTAACTGTAATAGAATCTCCTCTACTAACTGAACCAATTGGTCCACCGTAAGCTGCTAATCCAGCAGTTCCATCCTGCATGTAACGAATAGGTCCTAGCTCACTACCATTGGTTGCAACACCGGTAATCGTAACTGTTTGACCTATACCAAACGTTCTTGCATTTGCAATGTCCGTTTGAGCAGAAAGCGTCCCTAAAAAGACGAAAAACCCTAAAATTGATAGTATATTTTTCATTTTACTTTATTTATTTGTGAGCTAAGCCCACGTTTTAACTTATTTAAAATTGGAACCCAAGTGAAAGGTTAAATCGAACCCCTTGTCCTACAAATACAGTTGCTGAGTTTGCATCGAAATCAGAAGAACCATCTTGATGGCGATTATTTCTAGCATCTGAAATATATCTTGAATTCAATACATTGAAAACATTTGCTCTAAAATTCAATTGACTTTTTTCAAACTTAACGGTGTACCCTGCGTGCAGACTCATTAACCCGTATGACGGAACAATCCACGAATCTCTTCCTTCTAAATCATCAAAAGCAATAGGGTTTCCAGCCAAATCTTGGTAACCTAAATCTGGATTCGTATCATCGATCAATTCGTATTTCGTATCATCTGGTGTAGACAACGATGTTGGATCAAAGCTACTATAGTACCTACCGAAGACAGAATACTTAAGCTTTACGTAACCATTCTTTACAAATTGGTATCTGATACTTGCTCCTCCGGTAGATTGGGCTGCATTTCCAACATGAACTCCAGTTGCATAAAATGTAATGATTTCATCATATACTTGAATCTCCTCAGAAGATTGCCAAGTCCAATCACCAAGACTCACCATTCCTTCAATCGTCAATTTATTCGTTGGCTTGTAAGCAATATCAACCTCAGCCCCCATGTGCAATGCATCCATTCCTGGAACGTTAACTGTAATGAATTCTAATGGATCATTAGGGTCAGGAATACTCAAACCAAAGGGAAGTGGTCTGTTTTCCCAACGTGTATAATATGCGTTAAAGTTTGCGCTTAGTTTCTTTGATCTGAATCCATACCCAACCTCGAAAGCCAAGATATTCTCATTGATCAACTCATCGAACGGTTGATTAATATTGTTGTTGATTACGTTGCTGTATTGAGGCGTTCTGCTTAAATAACCAACGTTCACAAAAACATTCGATTTCTCATCGATATTAAAGTTTGCTCCTGTCTTAAATGTAACACCCAATTTTTTAATCCACTCTGTTTGATTGTCGACTAATTCAGGTGAATTAGCATCGTATGTTTGCCCGTCGTATTCAATAGAAGTTGTATCATCGATAACGAATGTTTCACCGCCCAAAGTAATTTGCTTATTTCTGAAGTAATCAATTCCCTTGTAAAAGTTACCTACAACTGAAACGTTCGCAAAAGCAGTCCATTGACCGAAAGAATATTCCGCTTGACCGAAACCACCAGCCCATTGTACTAGACCATCTCTGTAGTTTTGATAAGGACGATCCTCCCTTGCAATTTTATCTCCAACAACTTTCATTGTTGTTTCAGCATTCAAATCTGATTCATTAATAAAGTATTCACCTCCAAGTAAATCCAAGATTTCAGTGAAGTGTGTTCCTTTGTAATATCTATAATCCAATCCACCAGCTATGTTCCACTTCTCACCCAATTTGTAATCAAACTGAGACAATCCACCTAACCAAAAGTGGTTATTAACAGAAGCGGAAAGGATTTGTGATGATTTTAGCAATGTTGGATCATAAGCAACATCAGTTGTTGGTAATACCTGCCCAAACAATGTCTTAAATTGATTGTTGTAGACAATTTCATCCCAATCAACTTGACCATTCTCATCTCTTGTGATCGTTGAACCTGAACCAAAATAACGTTGTCCTCCACCTCGACCGATAGACATATAAGCCGTATTGGACCATGATAGTTTATCATTGATTTTCCAAAAGTCTTTTAAAGTAACTTGAGGCTTGTGGTAATAATTTCTTCTTTCAGCGAAAACTTGCTTATCTCCATTTTCATCAGTTCGATATCCCCAATGTTCGTTGTATTGAAGACCACGATTACCAAGAGTATCAATATCAGAAGGACGAACCCCAACTGTTTGTGCATAGTCAGAATCCCAATACTCAATCGGTTGAGAATACGAACGTTGACCGTGTTGTTGAGGTGCTCCAAAACCACTTAAAGAAATAACATGGTTCTTAACTTTTTTCTGAACTTTTAGATAGTAAAACCCGCCTTGCGTGCTCAATCCATCAACCCATCCGTCTCCTTGTTTGTAAGAACCTGAGAATAATACTCCCCATCCATTCTTTAAACTTCCTGACTTGTATGACATTGATGTTCTCAGGAAATTCCCGGTTCCGTATTCTTGTCTGAATTTAATTTGTCTTTTACCTCCGGTGTTCTGAGTTAAAATATTCATTGTTCCTCCAACTGAAGGCATTGCAAGCTTTGTAGCTCCCAATCCACGTTGAACTTGAATCTGAGAAGTAATTGCATCCAAACCGAACCAGTTTGACCAATACACCGCTCCATTTTCCATATCATTTACAGGAACTCCATCGATCATCACACCAATATTACGTTGGTCAAATCCACGAATTGTGATTCTTGCATCACCATCTCCTCCACCCTGTTGCGTAGCATGTACACCGGGTTTTGAATTTAGAATCATTGGCAAATCTTGCGACCCCAATTCCTCTCCAATTTCTTTTGTCCCTATTGTGGTAACAGCAACAGGAGTTTTTCTGTCTTGTGCTAAATTCCCTATAACACTAACAGCATCTATTTCTTGGCTTCCACCAAGAATAATATCATTCGTAAAATTCGCTTCATCAACTTTAACTGTGAGGTATAAAGTATCAAAAGACAACATTGTAATTACTAAATTATATTCTCCAAATGGAACATCTTTGATTTCGTACCCCCCTTCAAAGTCAGTGATTGCTCGATATTTTGGAGAGAAAATTACTTTTGCTCCAACAACTGCTTCTTTAGCTCCATTATCTGTAACCGTACCACTTACAGTTGCAGACTGAGCAATAATTGAAAACGAACTTGCAAGGGCAAAAATGAGAAGGAATGATTTCATAATTTGTCAAAAAAAGAGGCCTTCCGATAGAATATCGAAATGCCTCTTATTAATATCTAAGTTATTACTTAATGATTACTCTTCTAGTAACCGTTGAACCGTCTGTAGAGGATAATTTCAGGAAATAAACTCCGCGTCTACCTTCTAGGTCAAATGAAACGATTGCACTTGTATTCTTTTCAATTTTTCTTACCTCTTGTCCAAGAGAATTAACAACTACTAATGTTGGATAATTTGCTGCTCCGTTTACAAAGAATTCAGCATTTGAAGGGTTTGGGAATACAGATACTTTCGCAGGAACTGCTTGTTCTTCAATTCCAGCAGTCGCACAATCGCAAGTGTGTTCTCCTAAAGAATCCCAGTTTCCGTATAGTTGTCCACCAATTGTGATCAAAGCAGGAATTGAATCGTACTCTAACAATGGATCGAAATAAGCAATAGTCGGGTTGATTTGTCCTGTTAAAACACCTGGATTACGAATCAAAGAGTGATCTTTAGTAACTACAACGCCTGCTCCAGTGTAAGGGAAATCACTTGTCCAAGCTTCACCTGGATCTTCTCCAAGTTTACCGAATAAATCAACTAAAACCGCGTTATTGATATCACCAATACTTCCTTTTGCCAAGGCAACGGCATCATTTCCATTCCAATAAAATGCGTTAGAACTATTATAATCTGGGCAATAAAACGCATCTGCTCTTGCTTGAAGTGAATCCCAAATTGGAGCTTCTTGTCCAGTACCAGCAGGATCCAATTTTTCAAGAACAGCAACATGAACTCCTTTTGAAGGAATCATGCCAACTAAAGCAACTGCATTTGCAGGGGTTGCCGATGTAGAACCATTTGAATAACGAATGACGATGTACTGACTCAAATCTATATCTGCTCCAGTTGGGTTGTAAATTTCGAGAGCTTTATTGTTTGAAACACCCTCTACATATTCAGAAATGAATAATTCAGAACAGTCCTGGGCCATTGTAAATGTACCAACGAATGCACTCAATATTAGTAATGTTTTTTTCATGTGAAAAAATTTATTTGTGATTAAGAAATTCCATTTATAGTAACGTCGATAATAGGTCTGCTGTTACGCTTAATAAACTCATTAAGACGCAATTCCTGATTCTCAATAACCAGTAGTTTTGTAGTACTCATTCTTTTCTACTTCGACTGTGTGTTCAATTTCGTGGTTTCAATCGGATTGATATCAAGGAGGACACGAAATTGATTACATCACAAATGTATGACAAAAAGTAATCCCTAAAAGAATAAATTATCAACAAATTGTTAATGTTTTTAACCATTCATTCATAATACGCCGAAACATTTGATTTTTTTTTCCACTTTAGCAGCAAATAACAAGCACTGTATATGAAAAAAGGAATCATTTTAATATTCGGAATTATCCTATCAAGTTCGGCTTTGATGGCTCAATCTGGACCACTTAAATCATTGGAAACCTTATCTCCATTGAAAGAACCAGTTATGCTATTAAGAGCAGAACCCGCATTTGATAAAATCACGGTTGAAAAAATCTGGAAAGATTATGAGTTCTTTGGTACTTCTGTAAGTGGCTTTAGGTCAATGAAAGATGGGAATTACTTTTCTAAAATCACAGAGAACGGAGGACAGAAATCAATAACGAAACATCAATTCTCTGATTATAGCGGATCCGGCGAGGTTCTTGTTTCATCCGATTTGCTGAAGGGTATAAAGATGGATGACTATTCATTTAACTCAAATGAATCAAAAGTACTGATCACGACAAATCAAGTAAGTATTTACAGAAGAAGTTACACTGCCACTTACTACCTCTTGGATTTAGAAACAAAAGAAATGCAGCCTTTGGACGAAAAACGTCAACCACAGATGCTGGCTCAATATTCTCCAAACGGAACCAAAGTTTCTTACGTATACAACAACAACTTGTATGTAAAAGACATCGCTTCAGGAAAAGTGAAACAATTAACCAAAGACGGTGAGGCAAACAAAATCATTAACGGAAGCACGGATTGGGTTTACGAGGAAGAGTTTTCAATTACGCAAGCCTATGCTTGGTCACCGGACAGTAAACACATCGCTTTCTTAAAATTTAATGAAGATAAGGTTCGAGAGTTCACATTGACCTACCATTTCGAGCTGTATCCAAAATTATACCCGTTCAAATATCCAAAAGCGGGAGAAGACAACTCAGTAGTCACAGCACATCTCGTTGCAGCGAAAGGTGGAAAAGCAAAATCAATTGATTTGGGTGAATACGAATACATTCCAAGATTAAAGTGGTCGAATACAGACAACAACTTGATCATTCAAACAATGAATCGCCATCAGAGTAATTTAAAATACCACTTGGTTGCGATGAACAAGAAGAAATTCACATCGAAAGTATTCTATGAAGAGCAGTCAAAAACATACATTGACGTTGATGACAACCTTTTGATACTTAAAGATGGAAAAACAATTTTAAGAACAAGTGAAAAAGCTGGCTACAACCACATTTACAAATTGAACTTTGACGGAACATCGAAAGAAATTACTCAAGGTAAATGGGATGTAATTGAATTCTTAGGAATAGATGAAGATAATGGAATCGTTTACTACTCGGCGGCAACTCAAGGACCGATTAACAAAGGAATTTATAAGATTGGAATGGACGGTTCGGGCAACACGGCAATAAGCTCAGGAACTGGGAGTAATGGTGCAAAATTTTCAAATGGAATGAAGTACTTCATCAAAAATTATTCAGATGCGAATACGCCTCCAGTTTATTCTTTATGCGACAACACAGGAAAAGAACTTAAGGTCTTAGAAGATAATTCTGATCTGAGAATTAAATTAAATAGTTACAATCTTTCGGATAAGAACTTTGTCACGTTCAAAGGGCACGAAACGGAATTGAATGGATGGATGATAAAGCCACCAAATTTTGATCCTTCTAAGAAATACCCTGTTTATGTTAATATTTATGGTGGACCTGGTTCGAACATGGTTTCAGATTCATGGGGAGGTGTCAACTTCATGTATCACCAATTATTAGCGCAAGAAGGATACATTATTGTTTCAGTGGATCCAAGAGGAACGATGTACCGAGGAGCTGATTTCAAAAAAAGCACCTATTTGCAATTGGGCAAATTGGAAACTGAAGATTTCATTTCAGTAGCAAAAGAACTAAAAGGATATGATTATGTTGATGGAAGACGAATTGGAATCATGGGATGGAGTTATGGTGGATTCATGACATCTTTGGCAATGACGAAAGGAGCGGATCAATTCAAAATGGGAATCGCAGTTGCCCCAGTCACAAATTGGAGGTATTACGATAATATTTACACAGAGCGTTTTATGAGAACTCCTGCTGAAAACGCAAGTGGATATGATGACAATTCACCTATTAACTTCGTTGACAAATTAAAAGGTAAATACCTATTGATTCACGGTTCAGGAGACGATAACGTCCACTACCAGAACACAATGGAGATGATAAACGCTATGATTTCTGCAAATAAACAGTTCGATTTGTTTATCTATCCAAATAAGAATCACGGAATATACGGAGGCAATACTCGTAATCATTTATACAACATGATGCTTGATTATACTTTGAAAAATTTATAGTTGTCAGGGTAACTTAATCCGTGAAATACTTGATAGAACGCAAAGGAAGTGGTACTTTAGGCGTCCGAATAGGACATCACATACTGTATTTACGAGAAAATGAGTGAAATAGCTAAGATAGAATTGGGGGGTACTTCGTACGAACTCCCTGTTATAGAAGGAACAGAGAACGAGAAAGGAATTGACATTAGTAAACTGAGAGGTGCGACTGGTGGTTATATTACTATCGATCCAGGATTTAAAAATACTGGAAGTACGAAAAGTGCCATTACTTACTTAGATGGTGAAAATGGAATACTACGTTACCGTGGATATCCGATTGAACAACTTGCTGAAAAGGCGACATTTTTAGAAGTTTCTTATCTATTGATTTATGGTGATCTTCCAAATTCTGAAGAGTTAACATCTTTCACAGAGAGCATTACCAACCATACATTGGTTCATGAAGACATGAAGCAATTCTTCGAAGCATATCCGCCAAAAGCCCACCCTATGGGAGTACTGGCATCAATGGTATGTTCACTTTCAACTTTCTATCCTGAATCATTAGACCACGACAGAGGGACAGAAGCGAAAGATTTAACGATTCATAGACTAATTGCAAAATTACCAACACTAGCAGCTTGGTCGTATAAAAATGCAATGCGTCACCCATTCATGTATCCAAAAAATAATTTGGATTATTGCGAGAACTTCTTGCACATGATGTTTGCGATGCCAACTTCGGAATACCAAATTGATCCAGTTGTCGTTTCAGCATTAAATACTTTATTGATCCTTCACGCTGACCACGAGCAAAATTGCTCAACGTCTACTGTACGTATTGTTGGTTCATCTCATGCTAACCTTTATGCTTCAATTTCTGCTGGTATTTCAGCACTTTGGGGACCACTTCACGGTGGAGCGAATCAAGCTGTAATTGAAATGCTTGAGCAAATCGCTAACGATGGTGGAGATGTTGACAAATGGGTAGCAAAAGCAAAAGACAAAAGCGATTCCTTCCGTTTAATGGGATTCGGACATAGAGTTTATAAAAACTTCGATCCTCGTGCGACAATAATCAAGAAAGCTTGTGATGACGTATTAGAGAAATTAGGAGTTGATGATCCAATGTTGGAGATTGCTAAAAAATTAGAAAAAGTAGCTTTGGAAGATGAATACTTCAAAGAACGCAACCTGTATCCAAATGTTGATTTCTATTCTGGAATCATCTACAAGGCAATCAACATTCCAACCGAAATGTTTACGGTAATGTTCGCTATCGGACGTTTACCAGGATGGATTGCTCAGTGGAAAGAAATGATTGAGAACAACGAACCAATTGGTCGTCCTCGTCAAATCTACACTGGAGAAAACGAAAGAGGTTACGTTTCAGTTGAAAAACGATAATAAAATATAGAATTGAAAAAATGGAGCCAATTGGCTCCATTTTTTTTTGCTTCATATTTTATATAATGGATTTGCGCTATCTATTCGTCTGTAAATTATATTTCGAAAGCCTCATAAAGCTTGCTCTTCTTTCTAAACTGAAATTTGTTTTCCATTAACAAGTGTTCAAGCTTTAGAGCTTGTAGAGGAAAAGTAAACTGCTCTGCTGCCTTTGACACTTAGGCGGGCGTGAACCTCAGTGATTCCTTTAGCGTTTATTTGAATTTCATTTTCAGGATCTGTTCCAATTTTTTTACAATCGTTCTCATAACTTTCAGCTCCGATAGCATTCGACAAAACTAAAGATATAGAATTCAAAGACTCCTGCACGGAAATCTCATAAAAACGTGAAAAGCATGAAAAATTACCTATACTAAGAATTTGTTTCCTCTTGCTCTTTATCAAGATCTTGATTCTGATCGTTGTCTAAATCCTGAACTTGATCTCCTTCTTGGTTTTGAAATTTCGTTTTCTTCGATCCTTCATAAATCGAATACTTTCTGAAAGAACATTCCAAACTTCCGTTATAAACCTTAATCTTTCGATCAGGTCGAAGTCCAACAAATTTGAAAGCTTCAAGATTCGATGAAATTATCCAGCAATCATAGCCTTTCATTTCAGTCTTCATCCAATTTCCGAGATCTTCATACATTTCTTCGATCTCCTCTCCCATTCGTTCCCCATAAGGTGGGTTTGTAATAACGATTCCGGTAGGTGTAGGTTTTTTTATATCAGCAAAGTCGTCAACGATTGTTTCTACAAAACGTCCAACTGACAATCCACTTAAGTTTCTTCTTGCCTTTGTAACCATTTCGGCACTAATATCAGATCCTTTAATAATGCAAGGCAATTCTCGGACTCGATCATTGATATCTTCTTGGATTTTATTCCAAGCCTCTTCATCGAAGTTGGCAAAATTCTTAAATGCGTAATGTTGTCTTTCAATTGAAGAAGGAATTTCAGCCGCCATAAGTGCCGCTTCAATCAACAATGTTCCCGAACCACAAAATGGATCCACGATTGTCGATTTTTTATCCCAACCTGTCAAACGAAGCAATCCTGCAGCAACAACTTCATTCATTGGTGCCAATCCCGCTGCTTGACGATACCCTCTTTGGAACAAAGGAGCGCCAGAAGTATTCAAAGAAACCGTTACGTCGTTTCTATTGATATAAACATCGAATAAAATTGCAGGACGTTTGATATTTACATCCGGACGATCGTTGTGTTTCTTTCGAAACGTATCAGCGATAGCATCCTTTACAACTAAAAATGGATATTGAGTATGACTAAACAAGTCAGAAAAAACAGCTCCTTTAACCGCAAATGTCTTATCAAGTGTAAAATATTTCGTCCAGTCGATTTTCATACTTTGCTTGTACAAATCGTCTTCGTTGCGAATTCTAAAGGTTTCAATCTGAACTAAAACAGAAATCGCACAGCGTAAATGAACATTCAAATAATAAACATCATTCCACGTCCCTTTGATTTGAACGGCTCTATTAAGAATTTTAGAATCCTTATAACCAAGTTCTGCTAGCTCTTCCACAAGAACTTCCTCTAAACCAAAAACGGTCTTTAGAGTAATAATCAACTTCTTCCCTTTTGCTTCCTCTTTATTCATCATTTCAACGTTACGAGATAAACTCTTACTTTTGTACAAAAGAACAAATTTGAAAGCAAACAAGCTATACATACTTCTTTTTAGTTTACTTCTCGTCAATCATGCTTACACCCAGCAAAAAATCGGTTTGGTGTTAAGTGGTGGTGGCGCGAAAGGGCTTTCTCATATCGGTGTCTTAAAGGCGCTCGAAGAAAGTGGGATTCCAATTGATTATATCACTGGAACTTCTTCCGGAGCTTTGGTGGGAAGTTTATACTCTGCGGGCTATAGTCCAGAGGAGATTGAAGCGATTTTTTTATCGGAAGAATTTCAAATAATGGTGGCAGGTGAAATGAAAGCCGAACAGCGCTTTCTGATTCGTAATGAAGTTCCCCACCCAGGAGTTGTTAGTGTTTCATTTTCAAAAGACAGCCTCTTGAAAAGATCATTGCCTACCAATTTCATATCCTCTGCTTATTTGGATTTTGAAATGATGAAATTATTAGGAACAGTTTCAGCGTCAAAAAGCAAACACTTCGACAGCCTCTTTGTTCCATTTAGGTGTGTTGCGTCTGATATTTCGGACAAAAAATCCGTAGTACTCGATGATGGAAATCTCAATGCAGCTGTTCGTGCTTCGATGACTTATCCGTTCTACTTCAATTCAATTCGCATCGATGATGTCTTATTATTCGATGGCGGACTCTACAACAACTTCCCGGCTGATGTGATGTACAACGATTTCGGTCCTGATTACATCATAGGAAGTAATGTGTCTTACAATGCAGCCCCACCAGATGAAGATGATTTAATTGGACAATTAACAAACATGCTTGTGAGCCACTCCGACTTCACTTTGCCTTGTGAGGAAGGTTTTATTATCAGTCCAGATAGTTACTGTTCTTCGTTTGATTTTACACGCGTGAAGCAATTGATCGAAGACGGATACAATTCTGCGATGGCCTCGATGGATTCTTTAAAGTTGTATATCAAAAAAAGAATTCCAAAAGAGGAAATTGATGCGCGTAGAGTCAAATTCAGAAAAGACATCGTGCCGATTAATATTGGACAAGTAACGAGCACGTCAAAGGACAAAGAAGTTGAGTTCGCTAAGAAATCGCTAATTAGAAGCAAAAGAAAAGAGCGCATTAACATCTCTGAATTGGAGAAACGCTATTTTCGATTGCAGGCTTCTCCTCAAATTGAATTTTTATTCCCGACTTTAACCCTAATCAATGACTCTACCTATAGTTTGGAGGTTGAGATTCGAAAGGCGCGTGATTTTAAAGTTGATATTGGTGGACATCTTTCTTCACGACCTGTCAATACTGGCTACTTCGGAATCACCTATCAAACAGTCAATAAAATAAGCACCATAACAAAGCTTGAGTCTCATTTCGGTAAATTCTATGGAGCCGCGAAAGCATCATTTAAATTAGATTTACCTGCTGTATACCCATTTTCGATAACAGGCTATTTCGCATTGAATCGTTGGGATTACTTCAGAAGTTTCGCAACGTTTTTTGAAGATGTTAAACCATCTTTTCTGGTTCAAAACGAAATCTACGCAGGAGCGCAATTCTGTCAACCAATTGGGAATAATATCACAAGCACAATAGACGCTCGAGGTTTTCAACTAAACGATAATTATTACCAATCCGAGCAATTCACAAATTCAGACACGGTTGATGTCACAAACTTTGATGGGTATTCATTGAGTTGGAGTCTTACACAAAACACGTTGAATAGAAAACAATTTGCAACGAGTGGCAACTATTTTAGGTTTAAAGCGCGGTATGTTAGCGGTAGTGAGCATACTGATCCAGGTTCAACATCTATCAATCCAATCGAGGTTTTCAAAGACCACAGCTGGATTAATCTAAGCCTCGATTATCAATCGTTTTTAATTGACAAACCCTATTTCCACCTTGGTATCCAAGGGCAAATGGTTTTTAATAGCCAAACTTTATTCGCTAATTACACCGCTTCAATTCTATCTATGACTGAGTTCTCTTTGGTTCCAGATGCTAAAACTTATTTTCTCAGAGAATACCGGTCGCCTCAATTCGTTGGTGGTGGATTGAATACCATTTTCACGATAAAGAAAAAGATTGACCTTCGGATTGATGCCTTTCTCTATCAACCTTTTATTCAAGTGATTCAAAACACGGATGGAACTTTAGAGCTCTCCCAGCCTTTCAACGGGGGAGCTTTTATGTCTTCTGCCTCAGCAATTTACCACAGTTTCATTGGACCAATCCGTTTTACATTCAATTATTTTCCAAGACAGAATAACCCATACGCATTGCAATTTAGTATTGGACATGTGATCTTCAACGAACGTGCAATTCGCTAAGATAAATGTATATTTACCTTCTTTAAATTGAGGCATGGAAAAAATTATCTGCGGTATTCAGCAAATGGGAATTGGAGTTCCAGACGTACAAGAAGTATGGAAATGGTATAGAAAGTTCTTCGGAGTAAACGTTCGCGTTTTCGAAGAAGCTGCCGATGCACCTTTAATGACCCGTTATACTGGAGACACTGTTCATTCTCGAACAGCAACATTGGCCTTAAGTATGGAAGGTGGCGGTGGATTTGAGATTTGGCAATTCACATCGCGTCCAACAGAAAAATCAAAATTTGATATCCTACTTGGTGATTACGGACTTTACAGTTGTAGAATCAAATCTAGAGATGTTGAAGCTTCCTACAATTATTTCAAATCAAATAGTGCTGAAATTTTAGGAGAATTGGGGACGACTCCTTCAGGCGAAAAAACATTTTTCGTCAAAGATCCGAATGGGAATATTTTCAATATCGTTGAAGGAAAAGGATGGTTTAAGAACACCAAACACCCATCTAAATGCGGAGCTGTTGCTGGCACAATGATAGGAGTAAGCGATATGAACAAGGCACTTCCATTGTATCAAGACATTCTTGGCTACGAAACAATTGAATACGACGAAACAGGAACTTTTGATGATTTAAGTGGATTGCCTGCAGGAAACAAAAAAGTGCGCCGTGTATTATTATCCCACAAACAAGAAAGAAAAGGCCCTTTTGCTAGATTATTAGGTCCTTCTCAAATAGAATTAGTTCAGGCAATAGAACGCGAAGATTGCCAGTCTATTTTCAAAGATAGGTTTTGGGGAGATTGGGGATTCATCCACTTGTGTTTTGACGTTCAAGGAATGGATCAATTGCAAGCAGAGTGCGAAGCGAAAGGTTTCTCGTTTACTGTCGATAGTTCAGATACATTCGATATGGGTGAGGCTGGCGGTCGTTTTTCGTACATTGAAGACCCCGATGGAACTTGGATAGAATTTGTTGAAACACACAAGGTACCTGTTATGAAAAAAATGGGATGGTACATCCATTTAAAAAACCGAAAACCAGGCAAACATTTGCCAAATTGGATGCTTCATGCTATGGGAATGAATAAGGTAAAAGACTAGTTATTGATTTAACAATCCAATTTATTGATTAAACTGTTTTTTTTGAATGGCTTAATTCCATACCTTTGGGATATACTTAGAATGAAAATGAAAAACTATATACTTGGCTTATTCTCCATAGCCCTCCTCGTAGCATCATTGCAATCTTGTAATCAAGATATTGATATCACAGGTGATTTTGAAGAGACAGCTGTTGTCTACGGATTAATTGACCAAGCGGACTCGGTTCACTTGATCAAAATTACAAGAGCATTTATTGGTCCTGGAAACGCACTAGAGATTTCTACAATTCCAGATTCAAATTATTTTGAAACGGTTCAGTCAATTATCACTGAGAAAATCAATGGTTCTGCGGCGCGCACTTGGACTTTATACGATACAATTGTAGCGAAAGATACAGACGGTATTTTCTATTCTCCAAATCAAAAGCTTTATGCTTTCAAAACGGGCGTTCATGATAACAGCAATTCACCAACAGGTCAGCCTATCTTAGCCAATGCTATTTATCACTTGGACATCAATGTAAACAATGGAGAATTCAGTGTTTCCGGCGAAACTGAAGTTATTTCAGGTATTAATTCAAGTCAAGGTCAGGTAACAACCCATTTCAATTTTGCAAAGGGAGCAAATACGACTGGAGAATTTCAAACAACAGGGTTAAATGTTACTCCTGGGAATTCATCACTGATAAACGCTACTCTTGTTTTAAGCTATAAAGAATTTATCGGTACTGCAGAAACAGATGCTTCAGTTACTTGGGAGCTTGGAGAGAGAGAGGTTGATGTCGTGGATGAGACTTTCACAATGAATGGCGAAGTTTTTTACAACATTATTGCCTCGGATTGTGAGGATGCTGATCCCTTAATTGACAAAAGAAATTTCAAGTCAATAACACTTTCAATCGTTGGTGGTTCTGCTGATTTGTTGAATTACATCTTAGTGAACCAACCAAGTTCTGGTTTGGCTCAAAACAAACCAACATTTACAAACTTAACCGCTTCTGGAGACCGAAAAGTAGTGGGATTGTTTTCGTCTCGATACACATACGAAAGAACAATTCAATTCACCGATCCAAGCAGTCAGTTTGTTAGATGTATTGATGCAACGTCTACTCAAGAACTTTGTATCGGAGCAATTACTGGATCTTACTTGTTCTGTAGCCATCATGTTTTGGATATTCCCAAGGCATATTATTGCAACTAACCTTCTCAATCTCTACCTTTAGCGGATGTCAGAAAGGAAAACGCTTTTTGTAGACGTTATTCTACCAATACCTATTCGTAAAGAGTTCACTTATCGCGTACCTTTTGAGCTCAATGACGCCATTTTTACTGGCGCAAGAGTGGTCGTTCCATTTGGGAAGTCGAAGTTGATTACGGGCATAATAACTTCGGTTCATGAAAACATTCCTCAAGAATATCAAGCCAAATTTATTGAACACTTTTTGGATGAAAGGCCAATCATTAATCCAAATCAATATACGTTTTGGAAATGGATCTCGAGCTATTACATGGCGCCAATAGGTGATGTAATGAACGCAGCACTTCCCGCCAACTTCAAACTGGCAAGTGAAACTAAAATCGTTATTCATCCTGACTATAAAATCGATCAAAAATTATTGACAGATAGAGAATATGAGATTGTTTCTGCATTAGAAATGAAGGAGGTTCTCGATCTTAAAGAGATCTCCGAAATTATTGGAATCAAAACGGTCCAACCGATTATCAAAGCATTAATTGATAAAAAAGCAGTTCTTTCCCTTGAAGAGTTGAACGAAAAATTCACGCCTAAAACAGCAGTTCACATTCGTTTATCCAACCAATACAACAATGAAAACAAACTAACCGATTTCATAGGAAGTATCGATGGAATCAAAAGTAAAGAGAAGCAAATGAACGCTCTTCTTTCTTTATTGCGCCATGTCGATTTACAAAGCGAAATTCCCGATTCTGTCTTGCGGAACTTAATCATGCAAGATGATATTTCAATGTCATCTCTGAATACATTAGAAAAGAACGGAATCATCGTTCAAGAAAAATTAGAAATTTCAAGATTTGAATCCAACGATTACGAGGGAAGTGAATTCAAAGAATTATCTGAATCACAGAAAGTAGCGTTGGATGAAGTGCACAAAGGATTTGATCACGGAAAAGTAGCGCTACTTCATGGAGTTACAGGATCTGGAAAAACAGAAATCTATGTTCAATTAATTCAAGAACAACTGGACTTGGGTAAACAATCGTTGTTTTTGCTGCCTGAGATAGCACTAACGACACAATTAATCCAAAGACTTTCAGCTTACTTCGGAGAACAAGTTGGGGTTTACCATTCGAAGTTCAATCAAAACGAGCGGGTTGAGATCTGGAACCATGTCCTCAACAATGATCCCAATAAATACAAGATTGTTTTAGGAGCACGTTCTTCTATCTTTCTACCCTTCAGCAATCTAGGACTTATCATTGTTGATGAGGAACATGAATCGTCATTTAAACAATATGACCCTTCTCCAAGATACAACGCCAGAGATTGCGCAATCGTTCTAAGTAAATTACACAAGGCAAATATCCTCTTAGGTTCTGCCACGCCTTCGATCGAGAGCTATTACAACGCTGTTACGGAAAAATACCATCTGGTAACTTTAAGGGATCGTTTCGGTGCCAATCAACTCCCGGAGATTTTTTGTGCAGACCTTCGAAAGGAGCGTCGCCAAAAAAGTATGCAATCACATTTCACTTCTTATTTGATGGAAAACATCAGAGAAAGTTTGAATTTAGGCGAGCAAGTTATTTTATTCCAAAACAGACGAGGGTATACGCCGCTTTGGATGTGTGAAATTTGCAATTGGACGCCAAAATGTGTCAACTGCGACGTGTCATTGACCTACCACAAACACAGTAATAATCTCAAATGTCATTATTGTAGCTACACGACGAAACCGGTTGGCTCTTGCAAAGCATGCGGAAGTAATCGGTTGAAAATGCTTGGGTTTGGAACGGAAAAAATTGAAGATGAACTCTCAGTGATTTTCGAAGACAAAACAATAAAGCGTTTGGATCTTGATACTACGCGTTCTAAAAATGCGTACGCGAACATCTTAAATGATTTCGACAATGGAATGATCGATATTCTTATTGGAACTCAAATGATAACAAAAGGATTGGATTTTGACAATGTCAATCTTGTAGGGATCTTGGACGCTGACATGCTATTGAACAGAGCTAATTTTAGAGCTTTTGAACGCTCATTCCAGTTAATGACGCAAGTTGCGGGTCGTTCGGGACGTCGAGAAAAAAGAGGCAAAGTAATCGTTCAAACGGGGGATCCAGATCATTGGGTAATTGAAAAAGTAATTGGACACGATTTCGTTGGGTTTTATAATTCTGAAATCATTGAACGAAAGAATTTTTTCTACCCTCCCTATTTCAAAATCATAGAAATCACCCTCAAACATAAAAATGAGAACGAGTTAAATAGAGCTGCAGCCGAATTAGCAGAAAAACTTCGAGGAACATTTAAGGAGCGTGTATTGGGGCCTGAATTCCCTTCAGTAAAAAGAATTTACAATTTGTTTCTTAAGAAAATTACGATAAAAGTTGAAAGAGACGCTAATGATAAAAAAGTTAAGGAGCGCATTCACCTAATAATGGATGAGTTTTTTAGCGCTCCTTTAAATAAATCAATTCGTTCTATTGTCGACGTAGACCCTGCTTAACCGAGGTATGACTGAAGTATCCGGCTTCGAGAAGTATGTTTAAGACGACGAATTGCCTTTTCTTTAATTTGTCTAACTCTTTCACGAGTTAATTCAAATCTTTCTGCTATTTCTTCAAGCGTCATTGGATGAATTCCGCTTAATCCGAAATACAATCTTACCACGTCTCCTTCTCTTGAAGTCAATGTTGATAAGGATCGCTCGATATCTTTTCTTAATGATTCAACTACAAGGTTCTTTTCAGGGCCGGGTAATGAATCGTTTGGAAGTATGTCGTACATGCTCGAAGAGGAATTGTCATTCTTAATTAAAGGCGCATCCATTGAGACATGACGTCCACTATTTTGCAAAGATTGTTTAACGTCACTAACTGAACATTCTAAGAAGTCAGCCATCTCTTCTGCCGAAGGTGGTCGCTCCAAACGTTGTTCCAATTCAGAATACGCCTTATTGATCTTATTAATTGTACCAATTTTATTTAGTGGCAAACGAACAATTCTAGCTTGTTCCGCCAATGCTTGCAATATAGCTTGTCGAATCCACCATACCGCATAGGAAATAAATTTAAATCCTCGCTTTTCGTCAAAGCGTCTCGCAGCCTTAATTAATCCCAAGTTCCCTTCGTTAATTAAATCCGGTAAAGACAAGCCTTGGTTCTGATATTGTTTGGACACAGAAACAACAAATCTTAGGTTTGCTTTGGTCAATTTCTCCAAGGCTTCCTTATCACCTGCTCGGATTTTTTGTGCCAAAACCACCTCTTCCTCTGCTGTAATAAGCTCTACCTTTCCTATCTCTTGTAAATACTTATCAAGAGATGCCGTTTCACGATTCGTGACTTGTTTTGCAATTTTTAATTGTCTCATGCGCTTACGTATTTTATACGTTTGTCTTCACTAACAACGTGTAACTTACTGTCTTCGTTGGGAATAAACCAAAAATTACCATGGTAAATGAATATTTCTTACCTTTCATCGAATATTTATAGGTGCAATAAGAATTGAATGGTAATTTTGCCACATGAAAATATTAATGGTTTGTTTAGGCAATATTTGTCGTTCTCCTTTGGCCGACGGTTTATTAAAAGCCAAGGTTAAAAATGAAGTATTGGACGTTTTTGTAGACTCTGCAGGAACAGCAGGCTTCCACATTGGAGACGCACCCGATTCAAGAATGAGAGCTACTGCTCGAAGCTTTGGCTTACCAATTGACAATCTTAAGGCGAGGCAATTTATCGTGCAAGATTTTCAAGACTTCGATTTGATCTATGCAATGGATTCGAGCAACTATAATAATATCCTTTCTTTGGCCAGTTCTTCTGAGGATGAAGCAAAAGTGAAATTAATTCTAAATGAGTCACATCCAGGAATGAACCTTGCTGTTCCCGATCCGTATTATGGAGGAGACAAAGGATTTATAGAAGTATACAGGCTTTTGGACGCAGCAACAGATGTAATCATCAAAAATTTAAAAGAATAATGGATAAAGGAACTATTTATATGATCCCAACAACTTTGGGTGGTGAATCGACAAGTGATATCATTCCGGAGGATGTGAAGGCCCAAACAATAGGATTGAGGCACTTTATCGTAGAGAACATTAAATCCGCGCGACGTTATTTGCGTAAGATTGATCGAACGTTTCCAATTGATGAATCGACCTTCTTTATTTTAAATAAGAAAACGGAACCGAGTGAATTGAATTCATTCATGTCACCCTTGTACGATGGACACAACATTGGTGTAATTTCAGACGCAGGTTGTCCCGGTGTAGCAGATCCAGGTGCGGCAATTGTAAGTTTGGCTCATTCTACAGGGATTAGAGTTCACCCAATGGTTGGACCTTCTTCGATTCTTCTTGCTTTAATGGGGAGTGGTTTTTCAGGTCAAAAATTTACGTTTCATGGGTATTTACCAAAAGAACGTAGAGACAGAATTAGCGCCTTGAAGTATTATGAAGGTGATACGAGAAAAACAGGAACAACGCATTTATTTATGGATACTCCATTTAGAAACATGAATGTTTTGGATGATTTATTGAACAACTTGGCCGACCCTACAATGATTTGCATCGCTTGTGATATCTCATTACCTACACAAGACATACGTACTATGAGTGCTAAGGATTGGCGCGATAAAGCATATGATTTGGCGAAACGACCTGCGATGTTTGCAATAGGGATTGGGCAATAGGACATTGGATTTTAGATCAGTCGCAAACACCTTTGTAGAATGCTCCGATTTTAAAACGCCTTTGGGCTCTTGAATATTGGAAACTTGATAGTCTGACATCTAAATTCTAAAAGGTAAAGCCGATCCAATCACTTCATCCCCCTACGCGTCTTTATCCCTTCGTAAGAATCTTGAATTTGTTGGAATTTCTCCTTCGCTCCTTTTTGATATTCTTCTCCCATTTGAGCCACTTTATCTGGGTGAAATTTTATCGCCATCTTGCGGTATGCTTTCTTAACCTCTTCGTCTGTCGCCTCTTTCTCCAATCCAAGTACTTTGTAATCAGAATCTACATCGCGGTAGAACATGTTCTTCACAGACTCAAAATCGACATTCGATACACCCATCATTCCTGCGATTGACTTGATCACAGAAATCTCAGAATCTGAAACATCACCATCTGCTTTGGCTATACCGAATAAATAATGAAGCAATTGAACGCGAACCTCAGGCTGCATTCTCATTTTAATATCTTGACAGATTTTCTGTAATGGAATTTCGTCTGAATCTAAAAAGCGCTTAAGTGTTTGTAAATGCTGTTGTGAATATTGAGCTCCGAATTGTTGATTGTAAAAGGATTTAACGTAATTCAATTCTGACTTTAAAACCTTCCCGTCAGCTTTCATTACGGATGCTGAAAGAGCCATAAGCATTGTTGGCACATCGTTTCTCCCTTGAGAACTTGAATGCTGCTGGTAGTATTGAAACATATCTTCAGCAGTAACTCTTTTTCCACCATTTCGTGAACGCGCCGAGCTACTGACTTTCTGAAAGTTATCAACCATAGAACCAATAAAAAATCCTAGAATTGCGCCAAAAATACTTCCTTTAAAAAGGAAATAACCACCAATTGCTAATATAACTTTATACAAATCACAAAAAAATTAAGGGCGACCATCTGGCCGCCCGGTAAAATTATATTAATTCGATACTTCTTTCAATAAACTCGTTCAATTCTTCTCCTTTAAGTAATCCCTGAGACAACAAAGCAATATCTGTTAACTGCTTAATCTTTCGCTCTTGGGACTTCTTTGTCTTCGTATTCAGAATATCACCTACTTTTTCGTGGTTGGCATTTACGACCATATTACGCATGTCTGGAAATGCTCCCATGAAGCCGCCTCCTCCCATCTTTTGTTGCTCCATCATTCGACGGATAAACTCGGGTTGGGTAATAATTACTGGCGCATCTTCTGAATTCATACTCTCAAACTGAACCGAGTACTTTTCTTTATTCACAACTTCTTCAAACAATGGTTTCAATTTATCCTCATCTTCTTTCGATAATTTTGAAGGAATTTCTTCGTCCTTCTGGATCAATTTATCCAATGTGTCAGAATCAACACGAACAAACATGATGTTGTCATTCGATTGTTCCAATTTAGCAATCCAGTGAGGTGCTAAAGGGCCATCCAAGTGCAAAACATCATATCCTCTATCGTTCGCTTTCTTCACGAATCCAAATTGTTCCTGAGGATCATTCGTGTAAAGCATTACTATTTTAGCGTCCTTATTCGTTTGAAGCGCAGCAATTTTTTCTTTGTATTCTTCAATTGTTGCATGCTCACCTTTCGTATTTTTCAACAAAGTGAATTTATCCGATTTCTCAGCAAACTTATCATCAGAAAGAGTTCCGTATTGAACGAAGATTTTCAAATCTTCCCATTTTGATTCAAAGTCATCTCTGTCCTTCTTAAACATTTGAGCCAATTTATCCGCAACCTTCTTCGTAATGTGAGATGAAATCTTCTTCACGTTGCCATCACTTTGCAAATAAGATCTTGAAACATTCAAAGGAATGTCTGGAGAGTCTATTACACCATGTAAAAGAGTCAAAAATTCAGGTACAATCTCTTCAACGTTATCTGTAATGAATACTTGATTTGAATACAAGTTGATTTTGTTCTTTTGAACCTCAACATTCTCTGAAATCTTAGGGAAATATAAAATCCCCGTCAAGTTGAACGGATAATCCACATTTAAATGAATGTGAAACAATGGATCTTCCATTGTCGCAGGATACAATTCACGGTAGAATCCTTGGTAATCCTCAATTGTCAAATCAGCAGGAGCTTTTGTCCAAGCTGGAGCTACGTTATTTACTTGATTTGGAACTTCAAGAGAGACTCTCTTTACTTTACCATTCTCATCCTTTTCCCCACTTTCGTCATCTTCATAAACTGTTCGCATTCCAAAGAATACCGGTTGAGGCAAAAATTTACAATACTTGTCCAAAACCCCTTGAACACGTGCTTTTTCTAAAAATTCTTTAGATTCGTCTGAGATAAAAAGAACAATATCTGTTCCTCTTGTCTCTTTTTCAATTTCTTCAATTGTATATTCTGGATCTCCATTACTCTCCCACTGAACAGCTTTTGAACCTTCGTGACGCGATAATGTTTTGATCTGAACTTTTTCAGCTACCATAAATGCAGAATAAAACCCTAAACCAAAATGTCCAATGATTTGCTCAGCACCTTCTTTTCCTTCGTATTGCTTAACGAATTCTTCAGCTCCAGAAAAAGCAATTTGATTGATATATTTATCAATCTCATCTTCAGTCATTCCGATTCCATTGTCTCGAATCGTCAATGTTCCTTCCTTCTTATCAAGTATTACTTCAACTTTCAACTCACCCAATTCGCCTTTGAATTCGCCGTTCGATGATAAAAACTTTAATTTTTGTGAAGCATCAACTGCATTCGATACCAATTCTCTCAAGAAAATTTCGTGGTCCGAATACAAGAATTTTTTAATGATTGGAAATATATTTTCCGTCTGTACATTAATCTGACCTGTTTTCATTTTTGTTATTTTTTATATTCCTTTCTTAGTCAATCTCTATGCCACTGTACAATCTCTGCCAAACTGTCGCAGAATTTGGACAATGTGACACAATCCACTTAATATTGTTTATTTTTACGCCAAAAAAAGGGTGATAATTTATTCCATTGTGATCTTTATTGCGATCTTCTTATATACTCGGTATTCCAGAGTAATGAGAATCGAAGGATTGAATAAATGGAGTCTACCTTGGGCTTATGGACTCAAAGTCATCATAGGGCTATTCTTCCTATTCATCTATACGGAGTTTTACGGAAACGGCACCCTAGATGCTGATGCGGGTATCTTTATGAGAGAAAGTCGAATCCTAAATAATGTTTTCTCAGAATCACCCATTGACTACTTCAAATTTCTAACAGGGATTGGCGACAATACTTATTTACAGCACAAATACCTACTTGAGACACACCTCTGGGATGCAGGAGCCCAATCATTAATTAATGACAATAAAAACATCCTTCGAATTCACAGTTTACTGCACTTTATCAGTTTTGGACGCCCTGTAATTCATGTTTTGTTTTTCTGCTTAGTATCTACTATTGGAACACGACAATTACTCATTGGTATTGCTTCCAAAACAGACTTAAATAAGAACATCCTATTTTGGTCTATAATTCTAATTCCTAGTGCACTTTTCTGGACATCTGGGATCTTAAAAGAACCATTTATGTTCTTGGGAATTGGCTTGCTAGCTAGAGGATTACTAGCTCAAATGAGTCAATTAAAGCGAGGTACATTAATATTTCTGGGAGTCGTTCTACTTTTAGGGTTTAAGCCATATGTTATATTATCGTTTATTCCAGCCCTATTATTTATCGGATTTCACAAAATCCTTCCGAAATTTAAAATCATTGGCTCCATACTTCTACTTACAATTATTACGTCAACATCGCTTCTCATTTTTTCAAAGAAAAGAGAGCAAATGGTTCACTTAATTACTAGAAAACAACAAGATTTTAAGAACGTTGGGAAGGGGGGGATTTTTGCATGGAACGGTGATGGGTTTTATTATTTCGAACCGAGTCAATTCCCTGATATTATTATTAATGAAGACGATGTTCAGCTCAAAAAACCACTTAAAGCTACTCTTATTGACCACGGTGGATTTGAATCTCCAATACCCATTTTAATTCCAAAAGATGGAACCAAATGGCCGATATACTTCATGAGTGAACAGTCTCAAGGATATATCGAAATTGAGAATATCAATGATTCATTCAGTCAACTATTAATCAATATCCCTGGAGCTATTCGAAATTGCTTGCTTCGTCCATACATTTCAGACCCGGGAACTTGGATGAAATATCCAGCAATAATAGAAATGTGGTTAGTTCTACTATTTATCGTGTATGTATTTTTAAAACGTCGAAAAATCAATGAAGGGGTCAGAGTAATTATCGTTTCATTGCTCCTCTTTATATTTACACTTTCTATAATTATTGGCCTGATAACACCTGTCTTAGGTGCAATTGTAAGATATAGACTTCCAATAACGATTGCTATTGTAATCATTGGTCTCTTAATTATTAAACCCCATTTTAAAAGCAAATCGAAAGTATGAACAAATGCATATTTATAACAGGAGCTACGGCAGGTTTTGGTAAAGCATGTTCGCGCCTTTTTGCTGAAAACGGTTGGAACTTAATCATCACTGGAAGAAGGAAAGAACGTTTGGAAAAATTAGCGAGTGAAATTAAATCTGAATACGGCGTTGATGTTCACACATTGAATTTTGACGTTCGAAATCAAGAAGAAGTCGCACGTGTTGTTTCTGAATTGCCTCAAAAAATAAAAGATGAAATTGGAATCTTAATCAATAATGCTGGACTGGCTGTCGGCAAGGGACCGATTGACAATGGGATCATTGATGACTGGAACCGAATGATCGACACGAACGTGAAGGGATTACTTTACGTATCAAATGCTGTCATTCCATTTCTAAAAGCGAATAAAGGCGGTCACATTATTAATATCGCGAGTATTGCAGGGAAAGAAGTTTACCCCGGCGGAAACGTTTATTGCGCCTCTAAACACGCTGTTGACGCTTTATCAAAAGCAATGCGCATAGACTTAGTTTCTCACAATATTAAAGTAACAAACATTGCGCCAGGAGCAGCTGAGACGGAATTTTCGGTTGTTCGTTTTAAAGGAGACCAATCTGTAGCCGACTCCGTTTACGATGGATTTGATCCACTTCAAGCAATTGACATCGCAGAAACTGCCTATTTCGCAGCAACTCGGCCTGCTCATGTGAATTTGAACGATATTGTGATAATGCCTGCAGCGCAAGCGAGCAGTCAGGTATTGTATAAGGGTTGATTGAATTCTGGAACACCTTTAAGCGCTTAGATATTAGAATTTAAATTGTTAGAACATTGAACGTCTAAATTCTAATGTCTAAAAGTGAGGAGCGAACGATCTACCAGCGAAGCGATCTAAATGCTATCAATCCATAAAAGCATCCAAAACCTCATTGATTGAACCAAACGTATTGCTCCGAATTCCGAGCAGCTCATCTTCCTTCATCCAAACGACTTCTGTAATCTCCTCTTCCAATGCTGGCGTTACTTCTTTTGAACCATTATATCTTAACATGAACCAAAATGTTTTCTTGAGCGCTTTCTGTCCTTTCCAATTCATAACATGGTAAGTATTCACCAACGGTCTTGTAATTTGATGCCCGTCTATTCCGCACTCTTCTGCTATTTCTCTGATACAAGCTACCTCTGGCAACTCCTCTTTTTCAATTTTTCCTTTAGGAATATCCCACAATCCTTTGCGCTTAATCACAAGGAAAGATTTCTTTCGCTGAACGATTCCTCCCGCTGCTTCAATATATTTGTAATCTTTGAACAATCGATTAAATTCTTCAAACGGTTTTTTACTTGTCAAATACAACGGATTGTTAATTCCTGAAACTTCAAGCAAGCCCTTTAAGTCCTTCACGCGTTCAACCTCCTTCGATTTCAATTGTAGATTCACTGTTGATAAATCGTTTGTATGAATGAAAACTATAAGCTTATTGTCTATAAAAACTTTGTACATTTACGCCCATGATTTTAAATGAAGACCAGGCAATAAAAGTAGCAGAATTTTTGCTTCAAATCAAAGCGATTAAATTAAGTCCTAATGAACCATTTACTTGGGCATCCGGAATTAAATCGCCGATTTACTGTGACAACAGGGTGACATTATCTTACCCAACGATCAGAACATATATTCGCCAAGCTTATGCTCAGAGTATCCTAGATCATTATGGTAAACCAGATATTATTGCTGGCGTAGCAACAGGTGGAATTGCCTTAGGTGCTCTTGTAGCCCAAGAATTGAATCTTCCTTTCATTTACGTTCGCAGTTCTGCCAAAGAGCATGGACTAGGGAATCAAATTGAAGGTTTCTATGAAAAGGGCCAAAAGGTTGTTGTGATCGAAGATCTTATTTCGACCGGAGGAAGTAGCTTGAAAGCAGTTGATGCATTAAGGAATGGTGGCCTTGAAGTTAAAGGTCTTATTGCAATTTTCACGTATGGATTCGATGTAGCAAATGCAAACTTCGCCAATTCGGAATGTCCTTACTTAACATTATCTGATTACGACACGATGGTAAGCATGGCTTTGGATAGCAATTTAATTTCTAAGGACGATTTAGAATCATTGAAAGATTGGAGAACCGATCCTAAAAAATGGAAACAATAAGTCATGACAATTAAAGGAAATACAGTTGCCGTTAACGCAAGTAAAGCTGAAATTTTCGCATTTCTAGGAGACTCGAATAACATTTCTCACCTTTTACCAAAGGACAAGATTTCAGATTTCAAGTCAACAGGTGAAATGTGTTCATTTAAAGTTCAAGGTGGTGTAATGATTTCACTTATCCAAGATGGTTTAAGCGGAGACAACATTCTCTTTATGAAATCAGGTGAGAAATCGCCATTTCCATTTAGGTTGACGATTAAAGTTGAAAAAGTTGGAGACACTTCAGAAGGGTATATCCAATTTGATGGCGAAGTGAATGCGTTTCTAAAAATGATGGTTGAACGACCATTGACGAACTTATTCAATTACATGTCTGATCGGCTTCAAAAGCAATTCAGCGAATAAACCGAATCTCTTTAAGTGAATAAAGTAATTCGCGCGTTGATTTCTCAACGCGGAGTTGACCGTTTGCGGCTACACCTAAAATAGTTCCTTCAAACGTACCGTCCTTATCTTCAAACCTGCTTTTCACATTCAGCAAATGAAGGTACTTTAGATAATCAGCTTCCAACTTTGAATTCGTCTCCCCTTCCGCGATTCTATTATTGAATGATTTTATAAAAGAGAAAAGAACATCGTCCATTGAACGGTGAATTCCTGTTTTCAAATACAAACTCGTTGCCTCAAGGTTTCCAAATTCACTTTGATTGACATTTAGACCGATCCCAATTATTGATTTTTGAATGAATGAACCGCTCACATTATTCTCAATTAAGATCCCAGCAATTTTTTTATCATTTACAAATAGGTCATTCGGCCATTTTATCATTGCAGGAATGTTAAAGTTTGCCAAAAAATCGATCAGTGAAACAGACACCAGACGAGTTAAAAAGAACTGATTGTCTACTGACAGATTGACGTTGTCAATAAATATAGAAAATGTGAGGTTTTCCCCAGGTTTAACAAGCCATTCAGCGCCCATTTGACCTCTGCCATTCGTTTGTTCAACTGCCATTATTACCGAGCCATGAACCAATTCGCCGCTCTTTATCAGATTGGCAGTATAATTGTTCGTAGAATCTACAGATTCCAAACGGACTATTTTACGACCTATTTGCTCCATGCATTTTAACAGTTGGTGAAATCAAACGTAAGGTTTTCTTTAAATATAACGTTAGATTTGTAAAGGTATAAAAAAGGTAAATGACGAAAGACATAGAAGAGAACGATTCAAAAACCCTATGCGATACAATCGTAGAAGGGATGCAAGAAAATAAAGCACAAAACATCGTGGTTTTAGACCTAAGAGAAGTAGAGAGCGCCGTATGCGACTTCTTTGTCATTTGCAGTGGGGAATCAACCACGCAAGTTGAGGGAATTAGCTCAACAGTGATGAGACATACACGTTCAGAATTATCAGAAAAACCATGGAGTGTTGAGGGTAAAACAGCACGAGAATGGATTTTGATGGATTATGTTAGTGTTGTGGCCCACGTATTCTACCGTGAAACAAGAGAATTTTTCGATTTGGAAGATTTATGGTCTGACGCCGTCAGAACAGATGTACCAGATTTGAATTAATAAATGATTTTTTAAATTAACATGAGCGAAAAGAAAGACAAAAAGAAAAGCCCATTTTCTATATATTGGATCTATGCTGTCATTGGAGTTGCTATCATCGGGGTTCAATTATTCATGTCCTCAAACTCTAGTATTACTATAAATACTGAAGAGGCATTCTTTGGAATTGTTGATGAACAAGGCATCGAAGAAGTTAATTTCATTAACAGAACACGCATAGATTATAAGCTAAATGATGAAGGACGAAAGTTTGTTAAAGAACGATCTGAAACGCGTTATGCTCCTATGAAAGAGGCCCTAAAGAACAACGTAAAAGGAAATGATGAACTTATTTTTACAACTGACATTAGTAGTCCAGGGACTTTTACTACCCGAGTTGGAAAAGTCAATACAGAATTAAAAAAGAATAGCAAACCGATAGTTGATCTCCAAACAAAAACAGAACCTGATTACTTTGGTGGAATATTGAGCTTTATGCTTCCTATAGTTATTCTTATCATTATCTGGTTAGTCGTTATGCGCCGTATGACTGGTGGTGGCGGAGGTGGTGGCGGAAGCCAAATTTTCAATATCGGAAAATCAAAAGCCAAAGTTTACGACAAAGGGAAGTCAACAAACACTACATTCAATGACGTTGCTGGTCTTGCAGGAGCAAAAGAAGAAGTTCAGGAGATTGTTGAATTCTTGAAAAACTCTAAAAAATATACTGAACTAGGAGCTAAAATCCCAAAAGGAGCATTACTTGTAGGACCTCCCGGAACAGGAAAAACATTACTTGCCAAGGCCGTTGCAGGTGAGGCAAAAGTTCCTTTCTTCTCCTTGTCTGGATCTGACTTCGTTGAGATGTTTGTAGGTGTTGGTGCTTCAAGAGTACGTGACCTATTCAAGCAAGCTAAAGAAAAGGCACCGTCAATTATTTTTATTGATGAAATAGACGCTATCGGAAGAGCTAGAGGGAAAAACAACAGTTTTGGTTCTAACGATGAAAGAGAGAATACTTTGAACCAACTATTAACTGAGATGGATGGTTTCGGAACAAATTCTGGAGTTATTATTCTTGCTGCAACAAATCGTGCAGATGTTCTAGATAATGCCTTGACAAGAGCTGGACGTTTTGACCGTCAAATCTATGTTGATATTCCTGATTTGAATGAACGTAAGGAAATCTTTCAAGTTCACTTGAAGCCATTGAAATTGAAAAAAGGATTAGACATTAGTTTCCTATCTAAACAAACGCCTGGATTCTCTGGAGCAGATATCGCTAACTTGTGTAACGAAGCAGCTCTAATTGCAGCACGAAACAATAAGAAAGCAGTTGAGAAACAAGATTTCTTGGATGCCGTTGATAGAATTGTTGGTGGATTAGAAAAGAAGAATAAAATTATCACACCAGAGGAAAAACGTTCAATTGCATTTCATGAAGCAGGTCACGCATCTGTATCTTGGTTATTGGAACATGCAAACCCTTTGGTTAAAGTAACCATTGTTCCCCGAGGAAATTCATTGGGAGCAGCATGGTATTTACCTGGAGAAAGAAGCATTACAACAACCGAGCAAATATTAGATGAAATGTGTACCTCTCTTGGAGGTAGAGCAGCTGAATTATTGACTTTCGGGAAAATTAGCACAGGTGCCTTAAGCGATCTTGAAAAGGTAACAAAGCAAGCCTACGCAATGGTTTCAATTTACGGATTGAATGACAAAGTTGGTAACCTTTCGTTCTATGATCCAAATGGAAATCAATTTACAAAGCCTTACTCTGATGTAACTGCAAGAGTGATTGATGAAGAAGCAAGTAAAATGATTGAAGCTCAATACCAAAGAGCGATAAAAGTTCTTACCGAGCATAAGGATCAATTGAATCAATTGGCAGAGAAGCTTCTTGAAAAGGAGGTAATCTTTAAGGAGGACTTGGTTGCCATTTTCGGAGTGCGTCCTTGGGATAAAGATGACGAAGACTCTGAACCCGTTTATGCTGAGGAATCAACAAACGAGGCTACAATCAAAGAAAACTCTGCCGAAACTAGCGAAACGAAGGCTTCTGATGAGGAATCAAAAGAAGACACGGACAACGTTGTTGCTGCGAAGAAACCTAAAACAACTAAGCCAGCGCCAAGTGTTGATGAAACGCCAGCTGTAGAATTAGTGAAAACGGAAATCAATAAAACTGATTCGTCGACTGCGGAACAGACTGAAAAGCCTAAGGGTTAAGCTCCTAAAGGAGCCTAGTTGGGAGTCTGTTTTTTAAACAAGTAATGAATAAGAATAAAGAAGCTTCTATTAGAGGACGAAAATATTCCCGTTATGATCTTTGATCAGCGGGATTCGTCTTATAATGCATTTGGTTATCTTTATCTCGATCTTAGAACTATAGACCTTGAAAAAGCCAGAAAAATTTTAAATACAGATCATGAACAACCTGATAGTTAGAGCGATTTCTGGAGCTGTATTTGCCTTTTTAATAATCGGGTCAATCATTTTTGATGACCTTGCAGCTACTGGAGTTTTATCAGTTGTAATGCTTATCGGTTTAATTGAATTCTACTCGCTTTTTAAAAACCATACTACCATTGATATCGATTGGCGGATTGGAACAACAGCAGGTCTTTTAATATTCGGTATTGCCGTAAGTTCATTATATGAACAGCTTCCTTCCTACTTATTATGGTTTGTTCTTCCTATCATTTTCTTAATGCTTTTAACAGAGCTTTGGAGAAAAAAAAAGAATCCAATCATTAATGGTGCACTATTAATTACGGGTTTGATTTATATTGTTCTACCGTTTTTCTTGCTGATCTATATTAACTACCTTGATCAATTCCTTGCTGTGACAAATGATATCGACACGTTTCAATTCCCACTAATCGCTGGTATGTTTTTAATGATCTGGGCTAACGACACATTCGCTTATTTGACAGGACGTCTGTTTGGTAAAACAAAATTGATCGAACGTATTTCACCAAATAAAACGTGGGAAGGAACAATTGGCGGAATCATATTCACAATAGGCGTTGGATGCCTTTTTGCATTTGCTATTAATACCCCCAACTATTCACCTCTCTTTTGGATCGTTTCAGCATTAATCATTGCGCCTTGTGCAATTTTAGGTGATTTGCTAGAATCTCTTTTAAAACGATCTCTAAACATCAAAGATTCTGGAAACATTATGCCCGGACACGGTGGAATTCTGGACCGTTTCGACGCCGCGTTATTCACAATTCCATTTTTTGTGGCTTGGACATCTATTTATCTCTATTCTTTAGCGTAAATTCGCAGAATGAAAATTCACAGAGAAGGTTACGTTATTATCCTTGTAGCATTTTTAATCCTTTCCGCTATTCAGATCGGAAACTACCTTTTGTTTACTTATACAGAGTGGCTTTGGCTTTACGCTTTGTTTTCATTAGGCGCAGTGGTAATGATGTATTTGATCGTTCAATTCTTTCGTGTTCCTAAAAGAGAATGCGTTTTTTCTGAAAATGATATTATGTGTCCAGCGGATGGAAAAGTTGTCGTGATAGAAGAAGTTGAGGAAACGGAATATTTCAAAGACAAGAGAATTCAAATTTCGATTTTCATGTCTCCAATGAATGTTCACGCGAATTACAATCCAATTTCTGGAATTGTCAAATACGTGAAATACCACAAAGGACTTTTCTTAGTTGCATGGCACCCAAAAAGCAGTACCGATAACGAAAGATCAACATTCGTTACGCAGCACAAAAATGGGCAGGAAGTTTTGTTCCGCCAGATCGCTGGAGCTGTAGCAAGAAGAATTTGTTATTATGCCAAGCCGGATCAGAATGTAACTACCGGCGAAGAATTCGGATTCATAAAGTTCGGGTCCAGAATTGATCTAATGCTTCCAATAGGAACAAAGATTGACATCCAAATCGGCGATAAAGTTCAAGCCAAATTAACAAAGATTGGAGAGTTAAAATCTTCAATGACTTAGGATAATCTCTAATTTTAAAGTAAATTGATCATCTGAATCAAATTAACCCATAGATATGAAAAAAGTATTTTTAGCACTTTCTCTAACATTATTCGTTGGAACTGTGACAATGGCAAACTATTCTTCAACTGACAAAACAATTAAAACTGAAGTTGAAAAGAAAGAGAAGAAAAAGAAAAAGAAAAAGAAAAAATCGAAGAAGAAAAAATGCGCTTCTTCATCATGTTGTTCTAAGTCAGTAGCTTAATTTCTTTTATGAGATATTATCAAGCCGCATTCTTTAATAGATGCGGCTTTTTCACTTTTTACTCTCTAGAAAGTTCACACAATTTCCTAATCCAGCCTCTTAATTAAAACCAACCTTCGCAAATTAACTAGTTATGAAGATATTGCTACAAATTCTAATCATTGGTGTGAGTTCAATTAGCCACTCGCAAACGACTGATAATTTGATACACAACGGAATCAATCGTAATTTTATCTATTACACACCCACTTCATGGACACAAAGTGAATCTTTACCCATTCTATTTGTGCTGCACGGATTAACACAAAATGGAAATGGAATAATGAATATTACCGGTTTCAATGCAATTGCAGAAGAAAACAACTTTATAGTTTGCTACCCTGATGGAATTAGTGCTGCGTGGAATGCTAATATGAATGTTACTGTATCTCAAGCAGACGATATAGGTTTTCTGGAAATTCTGGCCTTATATATGCAAAACAATTTTAACACTAATCCCAACAAACAATACCTTTGTGGTTTTTCAAATGGTGGTTTTATGAGCCATAAAATGATTTGTGAATCAAATCAATGCTTTGCGGCAATAGCTACTTTATCTGGAACGATGAGTGACACCGTTTACCAAAATTGCAATCCTCAATATGCCCCAGACATCTTACACATCCATGGAACCTTAGATGGAGTTGTCAACTACAATGGATCGGCATCTACAGGGATTTCTGTTGATATTTTAATGGAGAAATGGAGATCTTATTACAATTGTGATTTTACTCCTACTTTGACTTCAATGCCCAACCCAAGCGTTTTAGACTTCTCTTATCCTGAACTATATACTTTCACGAATTGTAACAGCTCAATTCTTGAACATATAAAAGTTGTAGGAGGTGGACATCAATGGCCTGGTATACCAACAGTTTGGGGCGGTCTGGGAACAATCAATATGGACTTTTACTCTCCCCAAATTATTTGGGATTTTCTAGAAGGAAAACAATGCCCTTCATCTGCTGAAGTTCAAGAGTTCTCAAACGATAAACCCAAAGACCTTATCAAAATCATTGATCTAATGGGACGAAAAACAGAGATGAAATTTAATACCCCGCTGATTTTTATTTATAGCGACGGAACACGAAAGAGAATTCTGCAATTAGAATAGTCAAAAATAAATTATCGCAGTAAGAGAGTCTATTGCTTCTTCTATCGGCGATTGTATTGGCAAATACTTCTGTATATAAATTACACCCAGAAAAGATTTAAATAGAAATTCTATTTAACTTAGAATTTGTTATTCCAACCATGTTTTCCTTCTAATTCGAAAGAGTAAAATTCCTAAAATTACAACTAGCCGATTACCATTACAATGATTGTAAGCTTCATTCTAACCAATGACGAAAAGCTCTTTATTAAAGTTGTAAAAACGATCCGAACCGCTCGAAGTGGCAAGTGTATCCATTCGGAATTCGAACTAGATAATCCTGATGCTCCGGCTCTGCTGGCCAAAACTGATCAAAAGGTTCTAAAGTTGTTGCGATCTTGCCCTCCCATTTATTTGTTGCATTTACCAGTTTTATTATTTTGAGTGAAATCTCTTTTTCTTCTTCATTTTGAAAAAAGATCGTAGATCGATAGCTCGAACCTCTGTCGTTTCCTTGCCTATCAATTGTTGTTGGATTGTGGATGCGGTAGAAAAAATCTAAAATTTCTTCAAAAGTTGTCTCATCTGAATGATATGTAAGTTCAATTCCTTCAGCGTGTCCAGGGTGGTTTTTATACGTCGGAGAATCATTATTTCCTCCCAAATAGCCCACTTCAGTATCAATGATCCCTTTTCTTACTCTAAAAAGATCTTCCATACCCCAAAAACAACCTCCAGCGATATATGCTTTCTTTAAATTTCTCATCCTTCATTTATTTAATATTTTCTCATGTCTGAAACCACTTTTTCAAATTACAAATTTATGATTGTATTTCATTTATTGTTTCAAAAAAAACAATATTTAGACCATATTTGCTTGAAAAGCTTACGTTAATTAACAGCTATAAAACTCTGCAACGATCAAATTATCAAAGTTTTTTAACAACAATCCCAACCGGACAATGATCCGACCCGTGAACATCTCCCAAAATGAAAGCATCCTCTACTCGATCCATCAGTGATTGTGAAACAAGGAAATAATCAATCCGCCAGCCAACATTTCTGTCTCTGGCGCCACCTCTATAACTCCACCATGAGTAATTTTCTCCTTCCGATGTCTTCGCTCTAAACGTATCGACCAATCCATTCGAAGTATAGGCGTCCATTCCATTGATTTCCTCTTGCATGAAGCCTGCAGATTTATTGTAGTTCGGTTTTGGCCGCGCAAGATCAATCTCTTTGTGGGCAACATTGAAATCACCGCAAACAATTACGGGTTTAGTTTTTTCAAGGTTCTTCAAGTAAACCAAAAATGATTTGTCAAAATTTTGTCTATATTCCAAACGACGTAAATCGTTTCCAGAATTTGGAACGTAAGCGGTAATAACATAGTAGCCTTCAAATTCCAGGCATGTTACCCGCCCCTCCTGATCATGCTCACTAATTCCAATGTCAATTGAATTTGAAATTGGTTCAACTTTAGATAAAATGGCCGTCCCAGAATATCCTTTACGCGCCTTTGAATCGTTTCCATAAAAATGATAACCTGCTAACTCATTCGCGACTTCCCGCGCTTGATCAACGGTTGATTTTGTTTCTTGCAAACAGATGATGTCTGCATTTACAGTTCTCATGTCCTCGTGAAAGTTTTTTTTCGCGATTGCTCGGATTCCATTTACGTTGAACGATATAATTTTCATAGCTAAAAAATGTTGTATTCAAATGTAGTCAAAGCTGACAAAATATCATTATATTTACCATGGTAACAAAAAAAACCGAAATGAAAGAAAAGAAAAACAAGAGACGTGCATTTTTAGGGAAAATGGCTCTTGGCTTTTCATCAGTTTTAGCATTACCTTTTTTATTCAGTAGTAAAACAAAAGACGAAGACGATATGGAACAAGTGCATCCAGTTAAAAGTATTAAGGCTCTAGGGTTTCAATGGAAAACGGCCGATCCTTTTTTATTCTGTGTTCATCACGAAGACAAATATCCAAAAGGAAATGATGCGATGGGGCCTGACGCTTCATTGGAAGGAAGAAATTTAGGACAAGATTTCATTATAAAAGACGGATGGAGAATGTACCACGGAGGAACGGTTCCTGGGTTCCCCGGTCATCCGCACAGAGGATTTGAAACGATCACCATTGTTCGAGAAGGAATTGTAGATCATGCGGATTCGACTGGTGCTTCTGGGCGTTATGGAAATGGTGATGTTCAATGGATGACTGCTGGAAAAGGAGTTCAGCACTCCGAAATGTTTCCGCTCGTTTCGAAGGAAAAAGAAAATCCGATGGAATTGTTCCAAATTTGGTTGAACCTTCCGAAGAGAAGTAAAATGGTAGAACCTCATTTCGCAATGCTGTGGAACGATACAATTCCAGTTATTGAGGAAAAAGATCTTTTGGGGAAGTTATCTGCAACAATTGAAATTATCGCTGGTACTTTGAAAGAAGAAAACGCTCCAGCTCCACCACCCGATTCTTGGGCAAATGAAAAAGTCAACCATGTTGGAATCTTCAACATTAAATTGGAAGCAAATTCTACGTTTGAACTGGAGGAGAGCGTTGAAGGCGTAAACCGTACAATTTATTATTATGAAGGAAACGACTTGAAAATTCAAGATTTAGAAATTCCATTTTACCATGCTGCGGAAGTTGATCCAACGAAAAATTTGGTCATCAAAAATGGAGATACAGTTTCAAAAATTCTTGTTCTTCAAGGAATGCCAATTGCAGAGCCCGTTGTACAACATGGGCCGTTTGTTATGAATACACGTGAAGAAATTCAACAAGCATTCGAAGATTACCACGCAACGCAATACGGTGGATGGCCTTGGGAGAAATACGATATGGTTCATGCCCGCGAGAAAACACGCTTTGCAAAACACGCGGATGGAATAGTTGAGTTGAAAGAAGGCTAATAATTATGGAATAATAATTAGGAATTTTAGAGTTACTCCTATCATTAACATTAGATCTTCAATAATTCATAATTATCAATTCATAATTACAAATTAGGTTTATCTTCGCGGCATGTCAATAGATGTACAAACCCTCGCCGATCTTGAATTCGATACTATTCGCTTATGGTTGGCGGAGTATGCGAAAGAATCTACGGCTAGAGAACGCTTGGAAAAGCTTGCTCCAATTTCCAACTTTGATGAGATCACGTATCAGTTGGATAAAACCAATGAATTTCTTGAAATTAGAAGTGTTGGAGAAACTTTTCCTCACCTCGATTTTGAGGAGCTGAAAAACGAAATAAAAATGCTTCCAATTGAGAATGCATCAATTTCTTTGGATGGGTTTATGAAGGTGCATCAAGCGTCAATGCTAGTGAATTCACTTCTAGTTTTCTTTGACAAACGTGAATCTGAGTTCCCTCTTTTAAACGGAACTTTAGAAAATGTTTACTATACTAAAGAGATCGTTGAAGCCATTGAAAAAGTATTTGACAGCACTGGAAATGTGAAGGACAAAGCTTCAGAACTTCTTGCTAAAATCCGCACTAATATGCACGGATTGAAAAGGCAGATCAATAAAAATTTCGATCGTGAATTGCGCAAGCTTGTTAAAGACAATATTCTTGGTGATACGAGAGAAACGTTCATCAACGACAGACGTGTTCTTTCGATTTTATCTTCGCACAAGCGAAAGGTCTCAGGAGCGGTTACCGGTTCAAGCAATACTGGAACGTTTACGTATATCGAGCCGCAAGTCAATGTTCAATTGAACAACGAATTGGAATTGCTTCAAGACGACGAACGAAAAGAAATTTTCAGAATCCTTCAAATTTTACGCCGCGAGCTTAAAGATCATTTATCGCTCATTAAGGGCTATCAAGAAGTCTTAACTGAATTTGATTTCATCAATGCAAAAACGCGATTGGCCACAGCATTGGATTGCAAACTTCCAAAAATTTCCGATGAACTAAAAATCGAATTAATAGATGCCTACCATCCTATTCTTTGGAAGAACAACAAAGATCAAAAGAAGAAAACACATCCGCAAAGTGTAGCTCTGGATAAATTCTCTCGAATGCTTGTGATTTCTGGCCCTAACGCTGGTGGTAAAAGTATTACGCTGAAATCCGTTGGTTTAATCCAAATTATGTTTCAATCGGGCTTGCTGGTTCCTGTTCATGAAAATAGCATCATGTGTTTTTTTCAGAATATTATGAGCGATATTGGCGACAATCAATCCATCGAAAATGAGTTGAGTACCTACTCTTATCGATTGAAACGAATGAAAAGTTTCTTAGATGTTGCCAATCGAAACTCTTTGTTCCTCATTGATGAATTTGGAACAGGTTCTGATCCTGATTTGGGTGGAGCTTTGGCCGAATCTATATTTGAAGCGATCTACAACAAGAAGAGTTTTGGTGTAATTACAACGCACTATTCAAACATTAAATTGAAAGCCGATAAACTTCGGAACGCTCAGAACGGTTGCATGCTTTTCAATACAGAAACCTTAGCGCCGCTGTATAAATTAGACACGGGTCAACCGGGAAGTTCATTCACGTTTGAAGTTGCAACAATCAATGGGATTCCTGAAGAATTGATCGCTGATGCAAAAACGAAGCTCGATGACAAGAAAGTCAAAATGGATCAGCTCTTAAGTGATCTGCAAAAGGAAAAGAATTACCTCACTCGATTGAACAAGGAGCATATTGAAGCGCAGGAAATAGCTCAAAAAGCCTCGAATAACTACGAAGAACAAAAATCGATTTACGACAATAAACTAAAGGATTTACGTCAGAACTCTATTGCTAACGACAAGCTAGTTCAAGGTGGAAAAAAAATGAAATCATTTATAGATAAGTACAACACGAAGTCAAGAAAGAAAACAATTAACGATGGTCTTCTCGATGAAGTAAAAAAATACCTGGCAGTTGAACGCTCCAAGGCTGAAGCTACTAAAAATGTTTTGAAACAAGCATTGGCATCACCTAAAAAGAAGGGCCAGAAAAAAGGAATTCCTGTTAAAGACAATTTCAACCGAGACAAAATCAAAGTTGGATCGAAAGTTAAACTCATTTCCACCAAGCAATCGGGAACCGTAGAAGAAATCTCTGGAACGACGATTGTTGTAACATTTGGCTTTGCTAGAATGAAAGTCAAATTGGATAAACTTCAGTGGATTAGTTAGGAAATTCGGTATTTTGGGATTAAGTTGGTTTACTCTTTTCAATTTAAATACGCACATTGGAATTGTCGAAGCGCAGAGCTTGACATCTCGAATCATTATCATCATCGAGATCATTTCAGTGTTTTTAGTGCTAGCATATTTAGTCAACCAATATGTTTTGTTTCAATACTATTCTCAACTTCAGCTGAAGAAATTAAACTTGAATTTGGAGCAACAAAATGAGGAAGTTTTAAACCGAAATAGAGAAAACGTTACGCTGATTAAAGAAGTGCATCACAGAGTTAAAAACAACCTGAAAATCATCATAAGCTTGATAAGTATGAAGCGTTCAGAAATCAAATCAGAAGAAAATAAATAGCAGTTTACCATTGCAATCAATAGAATATTGACCATGTCTTTGATTCACCAAAAACTGTATAAAGAAAAGGAACCTTCGAGGATTAACATTGCAGATTACATCAATGATTTATATCAAGAATTAGTGACAGTAGCAAATCGAAAAGTGTCTCTGGAAATTGATTCCAATGATGAATACGCCGGATTGAAAACAATTGTTTCCTTTGGACTTTTAGTCAACGAATTGATTTCGAATTCTCTAAAATACGCTTATTCAGAGATTGATTTGGCAGTGATTCGGATTCAGATCAAACCAAAAAATGAATGCGAAGTTTATTTCTCTTTCGAGAATAACGGCCAATGGGTTAAACCTAAAGAAGAGGAAATCGGAAGTTTTGGATTGGAGTTAATTGATGTTCTAACCGAACAATTGGGTGGTACATAAAAGCGTGAAGGAAGCCGATATTTCTTCGAAATCGCGACCACTGATGATTAATCAGCGTTGGGCTTTCTTGTAAAGAAAATAGGCCAAAATGGCGAATAAGAAATTCGGAATCCACACAGCAATGTATGTTGCAAAACCTAGATTCATAGCTGCAACTGTCGTAACTTTCATTGCAAAAATATAAACGAATATAATCCCTAGTCCTATGGCGATATTGATTCCAATCCCACCCCGCTTTTTTCGACTAGCGACGGCAATCCCGATGATTGTTAAGACATAAGTCGCAAATGGATAAGAGGTTCGCTGATACAACTCGATCTCATAGGTAGGAACCATATCTGAACCTTTTTTCTTTTCGCGTTCAATGAATTCTTTCAGCTCAAAATATGGCATGGTCTCGGCTATATTTTCACGCGTTGCCATTTCATCCATTGTAAATTTAAAAGACGTATCGAGCCGCTGGCCTTCCAAAAGAATATCATTGGTATCGCCTATTCTTCGACTCCAATAGTTCGTCAACACCCATTTGTTGGTTCCTTTCTTATTTTCTGCGGTGCGTGCTTTCAAAAAATAAGTTAACTCGCCATCTGAACCTTCTTGCTCTAGAACAAAATCCTCTGCTCGATTTTTATCCGCCATGTAACTGTCAAAATAAACGACTTGTCCGCCCGGGAATTCTGCATGATAGTCCAAAATGTACATTTCATCACGGTAGTACTTCTCCTCAAAATTCAATCGCAATTGATTGGTGTTCGGAATCACAAAGTGGTTTAAACCAAGTGAAATCAACATTAGAATTGTTGCCGCAATCATATAGGGCCGAATGAATCTTGTAAAAGGTCGACCGCTGTTCCAAATAGGAATAATCTCCGTATCCTGCGCCATTTTTGCTGTAAACCAAATCACCGCAATAAAAATGATCATGGAGGAGAACATGTTTCCATGGAAAAGAATGAAACTCACATAGTAATCGAAAACAATCTCAGAAAGTGAAGCATCCTTAGATGCAAATAATGGTAATTTTTCTGCGAGGTCAAAAACAATAGACAATAACATTATCACTCCAAAAATGAAGAAGAAGGTTTTAAGAAACTTCTTAATAATATATTTATCTAGTATCGTTAACATTTACAGTCTATTGCCTAATTTCAAAACCATTTGAGCTTTCCAAGTTGAGAAAGTTCCATCCAAAATACGTTTTCTCGCTTCTTTAACTAACCACAAATAGAATGATAAATTGTGTATCGTAGCAATTTGCATTCCGAGATGTTCTTTCGAACGCATCAAGTGCCTCAAGTAGGCCCTACTATACGTTGAATCGACGTAAGAGGTTCCATTCGGATCTAAAGGCGAAAAATCCTTCTCCCACTTTTTGTTTTTAATGTTGATGATTCCCTCGGATGTAAACAACATTCCATGGCGCGCATTCCGAGATGGCATAACACAATCGAACATGTCAATTCCCATTGAAATACATTCTAAAATATTCAAAGGAGTTCCTACTCCCATTAAATACCTGGGCTTATCCGTTGGAAGTATTCCACAAACAAGATCTGTCATTTCGTACAATTCATCGTCAGGTTCTCCCACCGACAATCCACCAATGGCGTTTCCGATCGCATCAAATGAAGCAATTTTCTCCGCTGATTCTTTTCTTAAATCTTTATAAACGCTCCCTTGAATAATTGGAAACAAAGCTTGCTCATGTCCATACTTCGGTCTTGTCGCATCCATTTGATTGAAACAACGCTTCAACCACCTGTGGGTCATGTTCATGGAACGTTTCGCATAATTGTAATCACACGGGTAAGGTGTACATTCATCAAATGCCATTATAATATCTGCACCGATTGAACGCTGAATATCAATTGCTTTTTCAGGAGAAAAGAAATGGTAACTTCCATCAATGTGCGATTGAAACGTCACGCCTTCTTCCTTAATTTTTCGGGCTCCCGACAAGGAATAAACTTGGTATCCACCACTATCTGTTAAGATCGGCATGTCCCAATTCATAAATTTATGCAATCCACCTGCAGGTTCTAGCACGTCCAATCCCGGTCTTAAGAACAAATGGTACGTATTTCCTAAAATGATATCCGCTTTAATGTCCTCTTTTAGCTCGTGTTGATGGACTGTTTTGACTGTTCCTGCTGTTCCAACAGGCATAAAAATCGGAGTTTCAATTACTCCATGATCAGTGTGCATTAATCCAGCTCGCGCTTTCGATTGACTGTCAGTATGTTTGAGTTCAAAGTGCATAAAAATGTTGATAATTTACAGCCGCAAAGATAAATGTATTTAAGCAAACCCGCATCTTTGTAGCAAAGTGATTTTGATGTTGGACCTTCTTCCCAAATTTCAGTATGATATAGCGACCTATTTATTCTTGAGTTTCTGTGGGATTTCCCTTATGCACCTGATTTTCGTATTATTCACTTACACACGATTCGCATTTCACAAAAACCGACCAGAGCCCCTTTCAAAAATTCAAGAACCTGTTTCTATAATTATTGCAGCTCGAAATGAGTCGAAAAATCTCTTCAATAACCTTCCATTTATCATGGAACAGGACTACCCTAAATTTGAAGTTATTGTTATTAATCATCAATCCCTCGATGATTCAGAATATATTCTCGATGCCTATGCCCATCAATACCCCAATTTAAGAATCATTAAGGTCGAGGGTAGCAAACACCTCAAATTCGGTAAAAAACTGCCTTTAACGATAGGAATAAAAGGAGCGAAACACGAAAATTTGTTGCTGACTGACGCCGATTGTAGACCTGAATCCGAACAATGGATAGCGAGTATGTCGAAGTATTTCACAGAAAAGAAGCAGATTGTAATGGGCTACGGTCCTTATACAAGAGAAAAAGGCCTTCTCAATAAAGCGATTCGATTTGATACCGCTTGGATCGCAATGAATTACTTCGCTTTTGCAAAAACAGGATTGCCTTACATGGGGATCGGCCGAAACCTTGGATACACCAAATCTGTGTTCCATGCAGCGGAAGGATTCAAATCGCATTACGCGCTTTCATCGGGTGATGATGATCTTTTTATTCAAGACGCAGCAAAAAAGAAAAATTACACGATTAACATAGAACCGGAGTCATTTTGCTATTCAAAAGGTTCAAGTTCTTGGAAAAGCTGGTTCAAGCAAAAGTCTAGACACTATACTACGTCAGAAAAATATAGGGTTATCAAAAAGCTAATGTTAGGAATATATCCACTGACCATGTTAATCATGACGACTTCCTTTGTTATTTTGATGTTTGATTCAAACTTCAGATGGTTAAGCCTCGCGATCTTCTCTTTAATATTGGTTATTAAGTGGATAATTCTAGGGAAATCATTTAAAAAATTGAACGAATCAAAATTTATCGCATTTATACCATTATTGGATCTAATGTACTCGCTACTAACTCCTTTAATGTTTTACGCAGTCGATAAAACAGATAGTAAAAAATGGTAAATAGAGACCACTTATCGGAAAAAGCACAAAAAGATCTTGATTTAGTTAATTCGGCAATTGGCGGCGATCAGCTTGCTTACGGTCAATTGATGGATCGTTACAGAGAATCAATTTATTTCATGATGCTTAAAATGGTAAAAAACACCGATGACGCCGACGATCTTACTATCGAAGCTTTTGGAAAAGCATTTAACAGACTGGAGCAATATTCTCCGAATTACGCTTTCTCAACTTGGCTCTTTAAAATTGCTTCGAACAACTGCATTGACTTCATCAGAAAGAAAAGAATCAAAGTAACCTCAATGGATACTGGGATTAAAACAACTGACGGAGAAACAATCTTTATAGATACAAAAAGTGCAACGCGTGATCCTGAGGAAACTTTAGAGCACAAACAAAAAGTAATGCACATGCGCGACTTGGTGTCCAAGTTAAAACCGCGGTATAGAATCTTGGTGGAAAAACGTTACTTCGAGGAGTTGAGCTATGAAGAAATATCTGAAGAACTCAACCTTCCTCTGGGAACCGTAAAAGCCCAACTGTTTAGAGCTAGAGATTTCCTTTCAAACATGATTGAAAAAACCAAAGATTCGATTTAGATGAACAACACATCACTAATCACGAAATATTTCCCTGATCTCGCACCTAAGCAAATTGACCAATTCGATAAACTTGGTGACTTGTACCAGCACTGGAACGAACAGATCAATGTGATTTCTAGAAAAGACACCAAAAACTTCTACGAGCGGCACATTCTGCATTCATTGGCAATAATCAATGTTATAAAGTTTAAAGACGGCACTAAGATTCTAGATATAGGAACTGGTGGTGGCTTCCCCGGGATTCCCCTAGCAATAATGTTTCCTGAATGTGATTTCTTACTTGTTGATTCTGTTGGAAAGAAAATTAAAGTCGTTAAGGAGATTACTGAAGCACTTGGATTGAAAAACGTTCGTGGAGCACATGAAAGAGCCGAAAACATCGATGAACAGTTTAATTTTATCGTGAGTCGAGCAGTAACAGCGATGCCTAAATTCATTGGCTGGACAAAAGGTCAATTCCTTAAGAAGAATAACAACGATCTTAAGAATGGAATTCTTTATTTGAAAGGCGGTGACTTAGCGGAAGAAATGGCTCCAGTGACGAAAGCAATTCAGATATTTGATATCAAAAACAAATTTGAGGAAGAATTTTTCGAGACGAAAAAAGTGGTTTATGTTCGAAACTAAAAGATTTTTAAATCGCTTCCAAGCCTAAATACTATTTGATTTATTAAGATTATTCTCAGTAGTTCCGCCTTGATTTTAAAATCAATAACGTTTTATACCTAATAAAAAACGGCCTCTTACTAGAAGACCGTTTTTGAAACAAGAATTTACTACTTTGGAGAGTGTGTTAATCTAGTCTATATTTCTTAAAAAAGACATCCCAATCCCAAACAAAGTTCTCTAAAACTTCATCCATTCTTTTTAAGAACAAAGGATTTGGTGCTTGCATTCTTTTAAAGTATTCATCTTGAAAATTGTACAATAAGTATTTATCAAACACTCCTTTTGACATGGCATAGATCATATTTCTAGAAGGATGATTTAAACGACACAAGTGCGTTTTGTAATCTTTCATCATTTTCTTGAAATCGTAAACAGGCATATCATAGGCTTTGGCTAATTTTTCATAAACCAAAGTTTCGATACGGTCTGCTTGATGCGGATCAAATGCACTTTCTAAAAAGGAAAGGTTTCCAAACAACACGATTAAAGAAAATTCATAATTATCATTTGGACGAAGGTTAGGCGATTTAACAAAAGCAGGGTCATCGTTGATTATCTCAGCAATAACCGGGAATCCATTGTCAATCGTCGTAAATAAGCCATTAATGAATACATTGGCTAGTTTATCGTCAGAGACTTTTTTCTTAATAATTGTTCCGAACATTTCGTAGTTAGATTGTGATTCTTAACATAAAGTTAATAAAGGCTTTCCCAGCTATGAACACTGTAGCTTTAGGTTTTCAACATCTTTTTCAACAGTTCTAAACACTAACCCTTCATCAAGCCCACAAACATCTCAACATTATTTTATTGAGTTCATAATTAATATGAACTTTTTCGCGATCTGAATTGTACCTTTATGGAGAATGTAAATATTCAATTAATGAAAAGGAGTCAGATCATTTTATTTGTCATTTCAATCGCCATAAGTGGCAGTATATTTGTCATTTTGAAAGCCAATCAGAAGACGCAATCTAAAACAATGAAGGAAGAGGACAAAACTGTCCATCTCCGGACCAAAAAAGTGAAAAATGCTCCTCAGCGAATTTCACTGGTTTCTTACGGTCAAATAACACCAAACATGGAGTTAAATGTGGCTTTTCAAATTCAAGGAGAATTACAAAAAGGCCAAGTCACAATGAAGCCTGGAACCAACTTTAAAGCAGGTCAAGTTCTATACAGAGTGGAAAATAAGGATGCAAAATTCAATTTTGAAGTAAAGAAAGCAGTCATGTCTAATATGATTCTGGGCTCGCTTCCTGATATTGAGCTCGATTTTCCAACAGAACGAAATAAGTGGATGACGTTCATAAATGATTTGAGTCCCAGTAACCCTAAATTACCTTCAATACCTGCAACAGGAACAACGAAAGAAGAAATGTTCTTCATGGGACGAAATTTCTATCCCGAATTCTACGCATTGCAGCAATTGGAATCGCAGATGGACAAGTATGTATTTATAGCTCCATTCAATGGAACTGTCATAGCAACATTCGCAGAACCTTCATCTATAATCAGTCCGAGTATGCAAGTCGCTAAAATTGCAAAAACAGATGATTTTGAAGTTAAGGTTCCAATAGCTATTAAAGACTTACACAACTATCGAAATGAAAGTTTTGCCAAGTTTGTAAACGCCGGCAATATAACTGTGGGAACGGGTAAAATTTTACGGGTATCGAATGTGATCAATCAACAAACACAATCTGCAGATGTTTACTATTCGATCAAAGCAGCGGAAGGCAAAACAATTTACAGTGGACTTTTCGTGAATGTTTCTATTGATCAAGAAGACAACACACTAAAAGAATGTGTTGTACTTCCCAGAACAGCCATGCAAGACGGTAAAGTAAAAGTGATCGAAGGAAATAAAATAATCGAAATCAAGGTCAATCAAGTTGGTTCAATACCTGATTCGATTTATTTGACGGGGCTAAAAGACGGTGAAGAAGTTCTGATGGAACAGATTGGTAAAATTGAGAAGGACGTAAAATATAAGGGAGATTCCCAATAATACTGTAGCAATGAATAAAGTAATACAGTTTTTTATCAATCGACCGATTTGGGGAAATGCGATTATTGTGATCGTGGTGATGTTTGGCTTGTTCTCGCTTCTAACGATGCAAAAGTCATTTTTCCCGGAACAGGAACCGAAACAAATCTATGTCTCTGTCATGTATCCTGGAGCTTCTCCGTCGGAGATGGAGCAAGGTGTAACGATTAAAATTGAGCAATCGGTTAAAGGACTTGACGGAATCGACGAGATCAATTCGACATCTCAAGAGAACTTTGCGCAAGTTGTGATTACAGCAGATGCGGACACGGATATGGAAGCGCTTCTGAGTGATATTGAAAACTCCGTAAATTCTATTAGTTCATTTCCAAAAGGCATAGAACCTCCAACTATTTTCAAACAGAAAACGGGCGGAATAGGAAGCGTGGTCGCTTTTGTTGGGATCGCCTCTAGAGTTGACAATGCGGACATTAATGATTTAACGGACCTCGCCTCGAAGGTTGAGCGCCAATTATTGAATTCAAAAGAAATTACTCAAATTCAAAAGACGGGATTTCCAGATAAAGAAATAAACGTTGAGATTAGAGAACAGGATTTATTGAGGTACAACATTTCCATGCAGGAAGTGGGCGCTGCAATCGGCTCTAAAAATATTGATATCACGACTGGAATTATTCGCGGGCCGATGGAGGAACTAAACATTCGTTCCAACAACAGAAAAACATCTCCTGAAGAAATAGCGAAGATTCTACTTCGAACAACAAAGAGCGGTGAAAAAATTACAATCGGCGACGTTGCAGATGTGAAGCTTACGTATTCAGAAGCCTCTCAGCAAGCGAAATTCAATGGAAAACCAGCCGTTTCATTTCAAATCGAGAAAACAATCGATGAGGACATCTCTGAGATTACAAATGCCCTTTACGAATACCGCGATAAATTCAATGAAGAAAATCCAGATTACGAATTCAAAATATTCTTTGAATTCAATCAAATGCTGGATGATCGGATCGACCTATTGACTCGTAATGGTATCATGGGACTCATCCTTGTACTTCTGTTCTTGGGACTTTTCTTAAACTTGAAACTTTCGGCTTGGGTAGCCTTTGGAATCCCCTTCTCCTTTTTGGGTATGTTTATTCTGGGAACAGCTTATGGCATGACCATCAATATGATTTCACTCTTTGGAATGATCCTCGTTGTTGGTATCTTGGTGGATGATGGAATTGTAATCGCTGAGAATATTTACACCCATTTTGAAAAGGGAAAATCAGCCCATAACTCCTCATTAGAAGGAACGTTGGAAGTTCTGAAACCAGTTTTCACGTCGGTTACAACCACAATTGTAGCATTTTCCATTATACTATTCGTTGAAGGAATGGAAATGATGCACGAAATGGCCTTCGTCGTTATCGCATGTCTAGCTTTTTCGCTTATTGAAGCATTCATTATTCTTCCAGCTCACTTGGGACATAAAAGTGTGTTATCCGAGCGAAAGACCTTCAAATTCTCCTATTTGGTTGGCGCGCTAGTTATGGTCGGTTCACTTACCCTTATCTATATCGCAACAGGTTTGATTACTCCAGGTGCTAGCTTTGGACTCCTCTTATTTCCTTTCTCTTTAATCATTCTTGGATCAACGTTATTCATCACTGGATTCTCGCAATCTCCAATGGAAAGCAAAATCCGTGGTGGAGCCGATAGATTCATTAAATTCGTTAGAGACAATTGGTTCAAGACAGCGGTCGAAAATATTATTGGCACAAAACGGAACTGGTTTTATTTGACGGTTTTCATTCCTCTTGCCTTTACAGTTCTCGCTTTTATTCTGATGGGTAGAGGTGTTATTGGGGCTACATTTTTCCCAAATATCGAACCTGATTTCTTTACTATTGAAGCAGCCTACAAACCTGGTGACTCAAAGGATCAAACGGAACGTTTTGTCAACACAGCAACGGAAATTCTCATCTCTGAAAACCAACGAATCATTGATGAAACGGGAGATTCACTTTTAACGTACTATTCCAGTAATGTCGGGGTCTCGCAAAGTATTGGTCAAGCTGGAAACCACACAGGAATGGTTCAAGTGTTCTTTAACGGTGAGAATGCTAAAACGCCTATTGACACCTTAATGAATCGAATTATTCGACGCATTAACGCGACATCTTCCGGAAAGCTAGCCCAAGACACTTATGTTGGAGGTTTCAACCGTTTTGGTAAAGAGATCGCTATTGGATTGTCCTCACAAAAAGAAGCCAATTTATTGCAAGCAACTAAGGATTTGAAATCCCGACTTTCTAAGATTGATGGCGTTTTCAACATCAAAGACAACATGCCTCCTGGGAAAAATGAGGTTCAATTAAAATTGCGCACAGAAGCAAGTATTTACGGCCTTACCGAAAGTGATGTTCTATCTCAAATCAGGTCTGGATTTTTCGGAAATGAAGCCCAGCGCGTTATTGTTGAAACGGATGAGATCAAAATTTGGGTTCGCTTTCCTATTGAGGATAGAAACTCTCTTTACGATCTGAAAAACATAAAAATTAAAACACCGCAAGGCGTCGCAATTTCATTGAATAAAATTTGCGATTTCACGATGAAAAGAGCTCCGGAAACCCTTCGGCGATTGGATGGGCAAAGAATTGTAACCGTTGATGCTGAATGCACCGATCCTGATTTGGTGTCTCAAATTAACACACAAATTCAAGATTCCGTTTTACCCAAGTTGTTTGATTTATATCCGGGATTAAAATCGGTTGAATTGGGTCAATCCAAACGTCAAAGAAAAACGATGGACTCAATGAAGGCAGTTGCCCCAATCGGAATCGTAATCATGTTCATCATTATTGCCTTGCACTTCAATAGCCTAGGAAGCGCATTCCTAATTATGCTGGTAATACCTGCTGGGGTTGCTGGTGCTATATTTGGACATGGATTGGTTGGTTTGCCCGTTTCTTTATTGTCAATGTTTGGAATTATAGCTTTAATTGGAGTCTTAGTGAATGACGCTATTGTCTTCCTCGATCGTTACAACGAGCTTCTCAAACAGGGGTATGAAGTCAAAGATGCTGGAATTGAAGCCGCAATTTCACGTTTCAGACCCATTTTACTGACTTCATTAACAACCGTAGCAGGACTTCTTCCGATTATCATGGAAACAAGTATGCAAGCTCAATTCTTGATTCCAGTTGCCGTTTCAATTGCATTCGGCGTGTTGTTTGGCACATTATTTATTTTGTTCTTCTACCCTGCCGCGATCCTATTCTGGAACGCTCGAAGAATCTTTTACAGATGGGTTTTCCACGGTGAATCTAACTTGGATCCGAGGTCAGTAGAGCCAGTAATAAAACTAGAGAAAAATCAGCATGAATTTGAAAATAAGTAGCCTTCTCGTTTTTATCGGCTTAAGTTCCATTGGGTTCGCTCAGCGCGACTTAAGTGCGTCCGAAGCGGTGTTTATTTCTTTGGAGAAAAACTACCAAGTCATCATTTCTGGGAAGCAACATTCGATAAATGAATTGAACAACCGCTGGTCAGAAGCTGGAGCTTTCCCGACTGTTGATTTGACACTAATGAATGGTAATACGATTCAGGACAACACGAACAACCCGTTCACCTTTATACCGGGAATCGTTTTAACGCAAAGCATTAATCCTTCGTTGACTGCAAATTGGAATATTTTCACTGGATTCGCTGTTCGAATTTCAAAAGAGCGCTTGGAAATCTTGGAAAACCAAAGTGCAAACAATGCAATGGCTGTTATTGAGAATACGATTCAAGATGTTTTGAAGGCCTATTACACAGCTCAATTGCAACACGACAGAAAGGATTTATTTAAATCGGTAATGGAGTTGTCAAAAGATAAGATGCATTACTACGAACTCAAAGAAAAGTACAGCAATGCCAACACGCTTGAGTTAATGCAATTCAAGAATCAATATTTGACGGACAGTACAAACTTATTGATGCAAGAAATTTCTTACGACAATTCAGTTCGGAACTTGTTGCTTTTGGTGAACGATAGCACAATCACCGCTGAGGGATTGAACTTAACCGACAAAATGGATCTTAAAGTAATGGATGTCGATTTTTCTGAAGCCGAAACTGAAATGTATTCCAACAATCAGAACTTAACGAATCAATACATTTCCTTGGAATTGCAAAAAACCAATACTGCATTTCAACGCTCGTTCCTTTATCCAACCTTGTCGTTTCAAGCTGGAGTTCAACCAGGTTGGTCGTGGATTCGAGAAATACAAAACAATGCCTTTGAAGCTGAAACGAGCAATTTATCCTATTATGGAAACATCAATTTACGCTATTCCATCTTCAACAATTGGAAGAACAAAAGAGCAGTTGAAGTTTCCAAAATTCAAGAAGAGATTAGTACGCTCAACATTGAAAACATAAAGATGACGCTTTCAAGTACATTGAAAAATTTAATTGCGCTTTACAACGCCCGTGTTCAATTGGTTTCTATTTCTCAGGAAAATCTAGTCTATTCAAAAAAAGCATTGGAGTTGTCGCAAGAACGATTCGCTATTGGCGGGATTAATTCAATCGACTTAGCGAGTTTCTTGAACAATTATCAAAATACACTGATTCAACATTACGAGAATCTGTTCAATAAAATGGATACATACTTGGAAATTTACAAGATGACAGGGAAAATTGGACTGGAGTATATGAAGTAATTAGTTTTCAAAAATCAACTTCTTCAGACTTTCTCGCTCGTTCTTAAGCGTCTCAATACCTGTCTTATCCTTTCGCATTAAAAAGATAAACTTTCGCTTCAAAAGAATGTGTTTATAATACTGATAGTAATAATACGCTGCTAAACCAGACAACGGCATACTGCAAAAGTAAACCCCCTTCATCCAATATTCAGGTTCGAAAATGCAATTGAATACCACAAGGAAAACCACGTACACCAATGGATAAAAAATCAATCCGAGGAGAACCAAAATCGGTGCCGTATATTCTACTTCTTTTATTAATCTGATAATTAATAAATCGGTGACCTTGAACTGAAAAAAATTGTGAACCAAGCCATAAAGGAAGGCTGGAAAGCCAATAATCAGAAAAAAGAATGACTGCACCAATTGACGTTTAAACATCCCAGAACGGTATTTTCTATCCAGAAAATCTGCTTTGATATTCAAGTTTTCAATCTGCCAATTGATGCTTTCAACAAGCATTTTTATTTCATTCAATTTCCAAGGATGAGAAATCCGAATCAAGTTCATTTGATCAAACACACTTCGCATTATTTCAACGTCATGCTCGACACCTTTATTAGTTGATTTGATATAATCCGAAGAAATGATATCGACGATTCCCTCTACCAATTCCTCTTCCTCACTCTGTTCAGATCGAACCAACAAGCGCGATAAGCCTATTCTAAATTTCTCCGTTAGTTTTCGCGCGGCTTTAAGCGAATCCGTTTTAAACTCTTCCAAATACGGTAGTGGACTAATAGGCTCACCGATAGTCGCTAGAACGGAACTTCTGAATTTTTCCGGATGCATGTAATTCAAACCAATTGGAATAATTTTCAAACAGAGTTCCCCTTCGTTTCTTAGTTCCGTTTGAATCGCAATCCGTGCTGTTCCAGATTTTAATTTACGTAGCAAACGCTCTTGAAAGCTACTCCCTTCCGGAAAAATCACCAATATCTTTCCTTCTTCAAGAATACGGTAACAGGCTTCAAATGAGTCTTCATTCGAAACGCCACTACTTATTCCATCAACTTTTCTATTGACAGGGATCATTCCTAATCCATTCAAAACCCAGCGTTTCAATGGACTCGTAAAGAACGTTCCTTTTGCCATATAATAAATTCGTCGATTGCAGATGTAGCCTAAAATCCAAGCATCCATGATTGTGTTCGGATGATTTGCAATTATGATTTTGGGGCCCTTTTCATTTAGGTATTCGCGATTTTTCACCCGAATCTGTTTATAAAAGAGTCGAATGCCAATACTTACGATTAGTCTGAGAATATAGTACAACATAACTACTTTTGCCAAGATAGTAATTCCGATCCTCACAATTTCCCAAAATCTAGGAATTGTAATTAAATTCGCAAAGTGAAAAAAGCACCTCTTACATACCTCAACGAAAATAATGGCTCTGGAATTTTAGCGTTCGGTACCGGCCCAACCTTTATTTTGGATAAAAAATCAGACCTTGATGCAATGCAATCATTTATTGATGCGAATAAAGGAGCGTACATTTTCACAACATTGAGCTACGATTTGAAATTGAAAATTCAAGGTTTGGAATCGAGCAACAGAGACAGTCAGAATTATCCGCTGGCGACGCTTTGGGTTCCAAAAACAGTTGTAGCAATTGAAAACGAAAAGATTAAAGATTATTTGATTGGAGAGGAAAGCAATGAAAACGAAGCTTTTGTTTCGGACTTCTTTGATGATTCTCAATCAATCGAATTTAAATTGGATGCAAAATTTAAAGCTCGATTAACGAAAGAGGTTTACTTGAATCAAGTAAATGATCTCAAGAACGAGATTCAGCAAGGGAATATTTACGAAGTCAATTTTTGTCAGGAATTCTTTGCTGAAAAGGTTGAATTGAAATATCCGATTCAAGCCTACTTCAAGTTGAATCAATTGACAAAAGCACCTTTTTCGTGTTATTCGTCTTTGGGCAACTTCGAAATTTTTAGTGGAAGTCCAGAGCGGTATATTAAAAAAGAAGGACTTAAACTGATCTCGCAACCGATCAAAGGAACGGCGAAGCGAGGCCAATCGAAGGAGGAAGATTTGCGATTGAAAGAACGTCTTTTGGCCGATCCAAAAGAACGCGCAGAGAACGTAATGATCGTTGATTTGGTTCGAAATGACCTTTCAAAAATCGCTAGAAAGAATAGTGTTAAAGTCGATGAACTCTTTGGGATTTATTCTTTTGAAACTGTACATCAGATGATTTCCACCATTTCATGTGAAGTTGAAGAAACGACTTCATTCACCGATGTTTTAAAAGCAACGTTCCCAATGGGATCGATGACTGGAGCTCCAAAACACAGCGCGATGAAATTGATTGAGAAGTATGAGAATTTCAAACGCGGAATTTATTCTGGAGCAATTGGATACATTGCGCCAAATGGAGATTTCGACTTCAACGTGGTCATTCGAACATTAATTTACAACCGAGAAACAAAATATTTGTCGTGTCCTGTTGGTGGAGCAATAACAATTCAATCCTCTCCAGAAGCGGAATACGAAGAATGCAATATCAAAGTACAATCGATCTTGAAGGGAATGAATGCATAGGATCGAGCAACATATCGAAGCCAATTGGTCGCGTTTGAAATCATTTCAGATTTCTGTCGCGTGCAGTGGTGGAATGGATTCAATCGTTCTTGCCTATGCACTTCATCAATTGAATTTCAAAATTAACGTGATTCATGTCAATTATAAACTTCGAGGAGAAGATTCAGAATTAGACGCCCAATTGGTTGAACAGTTTTGCATGGACAATTCCATTCCTTTTGACAAAAGAATTGTTGATTTAAAACTTCAATTAAAGGATGGAGGGAACTTGCAAGAATTAGCTAGAAACGTTCGCTACGATTGGTTCTATAAAATAATTTCGGCCAAGGGTAAAGTTGCTCTTGCGCACCATCTCGACGATCAAGTAGAAACATTTTTTTTGAATTTGGCTCGGAAATCAGGCGTGATGGGGTTGGCGTGTATGCCTGACGAAAACAATGGAATCGTTCGCCCCCTACTCGACTTTTCCAAAGAAGATTTAAAGAAGTACGCTGAAGCATACGCCATTGAATGGCGCGAAGACGTTTCAAACCACGATTCAAAATACAGACGGAATAAATTACGAAATGAGATTCTTCCAAATTTGACGGAAGCGATTCCAACACTGAATTCAAGCGTTATTGAACTTGTGAAACAATTTCAACGCAAGCAAAAAGAATTAGAAGAAGAAGTTCGACAAGCGGTTTTATCTGCCATTAGCGAATCATCGATTCTTTTGGATAATCTCAATTTGATGACGGAATTGCAGTACATTGAGTTCTTTCGTCAGCTGGGACAACCCGCATCCATAGCACAGAAAATTAAAAGATTGAAACAGAAAGGAACATCTGTAAATTTTATAGCCTCAACTGCAAATCAATTTGACAAGATCGTTTTCGATGGAGACAGATTGAGCTTCCTTGTCAATTCTGAAACCCCTTTACCTGAGTTAATTACTGAAAAGGTAAATGAACTTCCAACTGCATTTTCAAAAGACGAAGTCTACCTTGATGAATTAAAGATTGTAGGCAAACTGCATTTTCGAAAATGGAAGACCGGCGATCGAATGTCACCAATTGGAATGAGCGGAACGCGTTTGATTTCTGACATTATTTCTGACGCAAAAATAAATTCGCACCTCAAAGCAAACCTTGTTCTTCTCTGCGACGACAAACACATTCATTGGTGCGCTGGGCTTTGCATTGGTAAGTTTGCTGTTGCTTCGAGTTCGAGTTCGAGTACTATCCTAAAATGCTCTAAAAAGAACTGAGCTTGGCTATTTACTGAATTTAAATACTCAAGCGGTAAGATGGTTAATATTCGAGGATTTCTTCAATTGGATCTCCAGTCATGGCATTTACTTGTTGCAAGTAAAGCATGTGCGTTAACGTTGATGTGATATCCGTAATGTTCAATGGGCGGTACAAATCCATTTTCGGAATTCCATTTCCAAACCACAATAGCGGCACGTGTGTGTCATAACTATACGCCGATCCATGAGACGTTCCTTTGTGAGAGCTTTCCGTGTCCTTGCTTGATGGTAAATAACCCGGTTCCAAAATCAGTATTACGTCGCCGCTTTCGCTATGATGATATCCGTTTCGGACCATGTCCAACCAAGGATCATTTGAATTTCCATTGTACAATTGATTTGCAGTAAACACACGTTTTACACCCTCCCATTTTACAGTTTCATCCGCTACAAATTCTATAACATCGTCCAATTTCAATCCTAATTGCGCGATGTTGTCATGGTCCAAATAGAAGTTTAAGTTGTCTTGTTCCAAAATCAACGGTTGTCCAAACTTCGCTGTGATTGACTCTTTCAAGTAATACATGTTCGTATCTGTATAAACATATCCACCAGGTAAATTGTGATCCACCAAATTCTGTGGAGTTGGAACCACGGCGTGATCTGCAGTAATGAAAATCGTATAATCTTTCTTTCCAACCTCCTTTTCAATCATTTTGATCAATCGAGCAACCTCCAAATCCAATCGTAAATAGATGTCTTCAATTTCTTTAGAATACGGCCCAAAGATATGTCCAACGATGTCTGGAGTTGAATAACTGATACAAAGCATATCCGTTTGATCATCTTGCCCCAATCCCTCTGCGGTAATTGCGCTCATTGCCAAATCCGTCAAGATGGTGTTTCCATAGGGTGTGTATGGCAATAAACCTGCAGACGAATACCCTTCAACACTGCTCATTGCCTTTAAATCGTATGGGAAGGTTGGAGTTGCCTTCGATGGCATAAGGTGCTCATAAGGTGAATCATCAGGTCCACTTTCAGTATATGTCGAAATGTCTTGAAGCGTCGTCCATTGGCCACTCATATACAATTCCGAATATTTCTTATTGTTAAAGTCTGTCACCCATTGCGGCAAAGACGATTTAAAAAATGTACTTGTAATGAAGTTTCCTGAATTATAATCGTACCAATAAGATCCATCACTTAAATGTCCTCCAGGCAATATTGCACCTCTATTTTTAATTGACATAGAAATTACTTTTGCATCTGGATAAGTCAATTTTAATTGATCAGTAATTGTATTTGACTTAAGATTGATCGGAGAACAAGCACCAGATTTGGAACCGCTTCCTACGGTTGAATACGTTGAATCTTCAACGCAATTAATTGATCTCATTTGCTGTCTGTCAAACCAATCATTTGCGACAATCCCGTGATTACTCGGCGTTGTACCTGTATAAATTGAAGCATGACCAGGCCCCGTATATGTTGGAACATAGTTGTAATTCATATTTCTGCAATTGGTCCCCTTGGTCATTAATTTCTTGAATCCATCATCAGAATACTTGTCATAAAAGCGGTACAAGTAATCATAGCACATTTGATCAACGACGATTCCTACTAGTAGTTTTGGAGACTCTTTTTGTTGTGCATTTGTACTTATTGATGCTAAAATAAATAGGGCGAATAAAAACAGCTTTAATTTAATCATGTGTCAAAAATATTGATTTAATAACTCGATAGAACAATTTACAAGCATTAACTTTGTGTTAAACACAATTTTATGCTCGGACTTAAGCTTCCTACTGACCCAAGATGGGTAAATATCGTTGAAAAGAACATTGAAGAAATCTTAACGGACCATGCATATTGCGAGCAAAAGGCTGCCAGTAATGCAATTACGATAATTGTAAAACATGCACATTATCCAGACTTGGTTCAGGCGATGACAGAAATCGCGATTGAAGAGATGGAACACTTCAAAATGGTGCATAAAAAGATCTTGGAACGCGGAATGAAGTTGGGCTATGAGCGAAAAGATCCTTATGTGAATGATCTCGCAAACCATTTGAGAAAGACAAGCTCAGGCGGATCGAAAGACAAGCAATTTGTCACAAGCATGATTTTTGGGGCGATGATTGAAGCAAGAAGTTGCGAACGGTTCCGAATTCTTTCGGAAGAGATTGACGATGCAGACTTACGCGAATTTTACCGAAGCCTAATGGAAAGTGAAGCGCGTCATTATACAACGTTTTTGAACTTCGCTAAAAAATATGGTGGAGATGAAGATGTAGAGAAAAGTTGGCAAGATTTCCTTGAATTTGAAGCAACACTTATGGAGAAGTATGGGAAAAATGAGACGATGCACGGTTAAGTGCACCGTCCTTAGTTTAAACCATCAATGTTAAGCCTATCTGCTTGTGGTAGACCTACTCTCAATTAACGACACCTTAAAATTAAAAAAGAAAAGTTGTAATTGCTATGATTTCTTATAAAATAGGACAGAAATACAAAGATATATAAGACAATCACAACTATCTATTAATCAAACGAATATACGCAGCAGTCAAACTACTGCGTGCACATATTTAGTGAATCACAATCAATTTTGCTGGTTTACCGAATCCATCATTTCCAACAACATGAACTGTATAGGCGCCTTCAGTCAATTGCGAAGTATTCACCATTATTTTATTCGTTTGTTCCGTAATCAATTGATCAAGAACAAGTTTCCCCATTTGGTCATACACTTGAACCGATCCCTTCGATATGACTTTTGAAGTACTTATAATAAATTGATTGTTTGCAGGGTTTGGTAACGCCATTACTTCAAAATTATCTTCAGTAAGAGCAAGTGGATTATTCGTCAACACTTTGAAATCATCAAAATAGAATCCATCTTCAGTTGCACCTCCATCAGATTCAAATCTAAACCGAACATTGATTACCTGACCTAAATAATCAGACAGATCAACTTCTTCGTAAGTCCAATCTGATCCTCCTTCCCAAACAGGTTCTCCGTTAGGCTGGACACTTCCGCCACCACCTGTGCCTTCTACTGTATGAAGAGCACATTGTCCGATCCAAGATCCACCACCGTTTGTTGATACTTGGAATTGACAATAATCATAGTCAGCTTCAATAGCCCATTTCGCATAAAACGAAACGATTGCTGCATTGGCAGTTGTCAAATCAATCGATTGGAATAGCTCGTAAGTATTGTCAGCATTGTTGCTGTAATCACCTCCGTCACTTTCCGTAAAACTCGTTGTTGGCGAATAAGAGGCGTCAGAAGTTAGTGACCAGTCTCCGTTCCAATTCGCAGTACTTGAAGCGTCATCAAACACTTGCAGCCCCATTTGCCCAAATAATTTAGTAACCGTATCTCTATTTATCCAAGATCCGTAATCTGTATTGATCACATATTTAAGCTCATCACCGAATTGAACGAATGGATTCAAAACAAATGAAAACGCTCCTGTTACTTCTTCTTCCCAAACCAGGTCATAAATGATAGCTGGGCCAACGGATTGAATATTTAAAATTGGATCAATCGAAACTGTAATCGCTCCTGATTCAAATCCAAGACGTTGAGCGATATGATTGAAGTTACCTGTTAACGTTTGGACAAATGTTGGATCAGTATCGCCTAAGGTTAAATATTTATGTGTGACATGGGACAAGACCAAATTTGGAAAGATCATTCCCTGACACGTTGGTAAAACCTCAGATTGAGGAGGCCAAAAATCAGACCCTACTTCTGGCGTCATCGCGAAAATGGTATCTTTCAACCCTACCCCATTGTCTACTTTATACATGTAATCGTCTGAATCGCCCGAAGCCGGATACAATCCCGATGATTTCGTTGGAAAATAGTTATTCTGAGAACACATGTGCGTTGCTAAATCATCAAAATAATCGTGGTGATTAGCAAACTCAGCGTAAGTCGTCCCGATAGGATAAAGCATCAAGTTACCATGCGAATGGGCATTAAGAGCAGTCTTAAATCCATATGTTTCTGCCAACCATTTCATAGCTTGTGTTTCTGGCTCAGAAAATGCACTTGTTCCAGGGTATACATCACTGTTCACGTTTGCACTGACCCCTGTTGTATTCCAACCGTAAGAATAGTTTCTATTCAAATCAACCCCTGGATTATTCGTTCCAATAGGCGCTCCATTCTTTCTATGCATTCCAAATCCTGATGGATCGTCTACCTCATTAATCAAGTAGCCATCTACATTGAGACAAGGAACGAAGTACATTTCAGTATTGTCAACCAGGTATTGAACTTCGGCACTTGTCGCATAATTTTCTAGCAAATACCACATATAGAAAATCGTTTGAGACATGCTCATCGGCTCTCTTGCATGGTGGATAGCAGTATATAATACATTCGGTTCCGTAGGATCATCCGTATTTGGATCATCTGAAATTTTCACATGGTAAATTGGATTGTTAAAGTGTGTTAGAAATGTTGAAATTGGTGCTTTAACTGTAATTAAATTTGGGTACAATGTTGCCATAGAATCAAGAGCATCAAGCATGTCTTGGTACTTATAGAACCCAGCATAACCATTGTTTTCAAAATGATGAACAGGTGGGGTTGGTAGGTTGGTATTATTTTGAGCACATGTTACATTTTTAGCTGAGTGCTCTGTCTTATTCCGCTTTGCATTGAATGCTTTTACATTATCGATTAGAATCTCATAATCAAATCCATTAGGTGCTAAAAGTTCAATCTCTTCTTGAGAAAAATCACTAATAACGAAAATGTTCTTTTTGTGAATACCATGATCGACAGCCAAGCCCAGTTGAGTGAGCACTTCAAGACCATCATGATCTGAATAAACTTTAACCTTTGAATACTGTTGAGAGAAGGCAATTCCTGAGAACAGAACGGCTATAAGCGATAAGTACAATTTCATAGTTTCATAAAAATAATTCTCTGCAATTTACGGACTTTTATCATGGATAAAAATTGAACGGTTTCATTTATCAGTCAAAATAACAACTCAACCAAGTTGATAACCATCCATAATAATTCACCTATCAGACGGAAATCCAGGCCTATCTTTGTTATTCAAATAATCAAATCAATTATGTCAGATCAAATCCCAATAAAAAAAATTACGTTTGGAAGAGTTTTTTGGCCAAGTCTTGTTGCCGCAATAACGGTATCCCTTATCGGTGCGCTTATATGGATACTCGTAATCGGAAGCCTTTTTAGTACAGAGTCTTTTGCGGTGAATGAAAAAACGGTTTTACACATGACATTGGATGGTGATATTGGCGAAGTGAGCCAAACATCATTGAATACGACAACTTTTAGTATTGACACTCAATTGGGAGTTGCAAATATTTTATTCGCTTTGAATGCTGCCAAAACAGATCCCAAAATTGAAGGAATCTTTTTAGAGATGAACAGTATTAATTGTGGAATTGCAACAGCACGCGAAATTCGTAATGCAATTAATGATTTTGAAAAAAGCGGAAAATTTGTTGTCGCCTACAACAACGGTGAAGTCATCACGACAAAAGAATTCTACATCGCATCTGCTGCAAATGAGTCATATGGTTTTCCAACTTCGAACATGGAGTTTTTAGGATTGGGCGCAGAAATGATGTACTTCAAAGGAATGCTTGATAAATTGGAAATCGAAATGCAAGTCATCCGTGGATCGAATAACGATTTTAAAAGTGCCGTTGAACCTTTTTTTAGAACGGACATGAGCGATTCAGCTCGTCATCAAACAGAAACATTGTTAACGGGGATTTGGCAGGACATGCGAACGGATATTGCAAAAGACAGGGGTCTAACTGCGAAAGATTTGGATGATTTAGCGGAAAATGCTTCTATAATTACAGTGAAAGATGCCGTTAAACACAAATTAATTGACGCGGCGAAATACCGTGATGAAGTATTAAGTATCATTGCGAAGAAGGTAAAAGTGAAAGCAAACAAGGACATAGAGTTGTTGGCCTTTTCGAAATATGCTAAAGAACGTTTCTTAGACGATCAGGTAATTATGGTTGAAAACGAACCGAACATCGCAGTAATCCTCACGGAAGGGGGAGTATCAACAAAAGGCGACGGTCTGTCTTCTGAAAAGGTGTGTAAAATGATACGCGATGCACGAGATAACCCATCGATTAAAACGATTGTTCTGAGGGTGAATAGTCCTGGCGGAAGTGCTTTGGCCAGTGATGAAATTTGGAGAGAAGTAAAATTGACAAATAAAAAGAAGAAGGTAATTGTTTCAATGAGTGATGTTGCAGCATCGGGTGGATATTTCATCGCAGCTCCAGGCGCAACAATCTTTGCACAACCAACGACAATAACAGGATCTATCGGTGTGTTTGGCGTGATTCCATTTACGGGAAACATGTTGGAGAACAAATTGGGGCTTTCATTCGACAGAGTTGGTACGAACAAGCATTCGGTTATGACAACAAATCGTAAATTAAACGAAGATGAGATTATCCTTATTCAAGGGCAAGTTGATGATATTTATGATCAGTTCAAATCAATTGTTGCTGAAGGACGTGGAATGACAAAGGAACAAGTCGGTATCATCGCTCGAGGTCGCGTTTGGACGGGAAGAGATGCAATGGCTGTTGGATTGATTGACAAGATGGGTGGATTGAGTGATGCGATTAAATATGCAGCTAAGGAGTCAGGTATCAGTAAAAAGAAGGTACTCTATTACCCACTTGTGAAAGAAGACAAATTGGCGGCCTTACTTGAGATGGTTGATAATTCATCTGAACAAGCCAGCATAAAAAGTGCGGAAATGCCAAAAGAGTTCCTTAGATATTATGAAAAATTAAAAGTGCTAGAATCATATACCGGTATTCAGATGAGAATGCCACTCGAAGTGACTTTCAATTAATATGATTTAACCCAAAACTGTCTTGCGCAAGTGAGGCGGTTTTATTTTTTTACCTTACATTCGAGATAGATAATGCAAAAAGCGCTATTTCACATACTATTCTTACCAATATTTATTTGGGCCCTCCCTTCATTTGCGCAGTCGGATTCGACTTGGCACAGCTCCTTTTATATCGAAGCTGGGGGCGCAGGGGGGATCACCTCTTTAAACATTGAACATTATTCTTTCGAAAAAGAAAGCATCAACATCGGAGCGCGTTTTGGATTGGGCACTTCGAGATTGCGCAATTTTCAAGATGAATTTCAACCGGATTACTACGTTCCTTTCGGATTATTTACTGAAATCAAAGTAATTAAAAAACGCCCGAACCCTCTATTGATCTATTTCGGCGCAGGATTAATTTATGCATCAACAGTACAAGTCAACGATGAGTTCGAACCGCAACGTGTCATAAAACTCAACAGTTACTTTCAAGCGGGCGCAACTTATATTATTTCTAATAGATTATTACTTCGACTGTCTTATTCTCCTATTATATCCCGCGGATATAGTTTCAATCATTGGGCCGCATTATCAATTGGTCGCACGTTTTAAATGAAAGCAATCCTAATCATATCGATCCTAATAGTTGCCATGGGCTGCAAGCCAGAGAAGTACGAGATTACGAACCTCAACAATAATGAAATCGAATTAATGGGACATGGAGGAATGGGTATTTCAGACCTCTACCCTATCAATACGGCTGAGTCTCTAATGCGCTGCATTAACGAAGGAGCTGACGGATCGGAATTAGACATTCAACTCACCGCTGATAATGTTTTGGTTGGGTTTCATAACTCCGATTTGGATGGAAATACCAACTTCACTGGACGCATTAGGGATTATACGTGGAATGAACTTAAAGAAGCGAGGTATACCTCTTCGGCTCAATTGAATTATAAGATTCTGAAATTAAGGGATTTCTTTGATGGTGTTGGTGGCGTTGACAATTACACTTTTACGCTCGATATTAAATTGTACCCAACAGAAGGCGAATACCTTGTCTATATCGAAAAATTCACAGATGCCTTAAAGGAGTTATACCAGGATTATTCTATCGATCATACCGTATTCATTGAAGCTCAAGACGAATTTTTTATTGGCGAAATGGCAGCGAAAGATCCTCAGATTCAACAGTACATCTATCCGGCTACTTTTCAAGAGGGATTTTTAACAGCCGTGAATTTAGGGCTTCACGGTATTTCTATTGATTCAGACAAGGTCACTGCCGAGCAAATTGAATTCGCGCATGCTATGGGGATTTTCGTTACCGTTTGGGGAGTTGCAAGTAAAAAGGAAAACAGAGAAGCGATTCGAAAAAATCCAGATATGATTCAAACAGATAAAGTGGCTTATCTCCTTAAACAATTGAAATGAAATCAAAACTACTTTTTACGCTGGGGTTTTTAATAACCATTAGTTCGTGCTCTATGAATTTTCTTTTGATCTCCTTCAAAATTTTGGGTTCTCACCTGTAAAACTCAAACTCATTGTCATTAAGCTTAAAATGACTGCTCCTACTAACTTTTTTATACCACTTATTATTTATTTCTTTTCAATGTTACATCTATTAGACATTTGAAAGCCAGATAAATTACAAAAGAAGTGGTATTATTTCATGAGTGGCATTTAACGGTGTTAAGTGGGCTTAGCGCAGGGATGAAAAACAAGAAGATTTCGAAATTTTATGTTCTGCTTTACCTGCGACGAGCGTACCAGTTAATCGAGCATATTGCCTTTTTAATGGTCTTACAATTTGTTGATCAATTCCAATCCTTGCTTGTTCAAACTTTAGAACTGTGCAATTCAATCAATTTGAATTAAAAAATCCCTCTCTCGGCTGAACGAAAAAGGGATTAATATTATTTATTTGTTCTACTAACGAGAACTTGGAAATTACTTTCCTCCAGCCAATTCAGCGAATTCATCGTAGTTCACTTCTTTCTCATTAAGCTTCACTGTTTCTTTAAAGTACTTTGTCAATTTTTGTTCAGCAAGCATATCATAAACGCGATTCGCTTCTTCTTGGTTTTGAAGAACTTCCATTGCAGATTTCGTTAATTCAGCATCTTCTGGAGCTGGCATTCCGTATTGTGCATAGTTTGAAACCAACAATCCTTTCGTAAAGTTGATTACTTCTTGATTCTCCAATTTTATTTCATTCGTTTTGAAGATTTCGCTTTGGATTAATTGCCATTTCAGACCTTTTGCATATCCAGCATACTCAGTTGCGATTTGCTCGTCAGAAATTTCTTTTTCGTTAGACATTTTAATCCAACGTTTCAAGAAAGCATCTGGCAATGCAAGTTCTGTTTTTTCCAACAATGAATCGTAAACCGCTCTTGTCAACATACGATCAGAATCGTTTACAAACATTCCGTCCAAATCAGACTTAACGCGCTCTCTTAATTCTTTTTCATCTTTTATTGTTCCAGGTCCGAATAACTTATCGTACAATTCAGTACCTAAATCTGCCAATTCCATCACTTTGATTTCATTCACAGTCAATTGAAACTTTTCAGAAAGGTTCGGCAAATCCAATTCAGTTACTCCTAACATAGCAGCTGTATCAGCTCCACCTTTAGAAACAGAAGCAGGAGAAACAATTAATTTATCTCCAACTTTCTTACCTGTAAGCTCTTTCTTTACTTTCTTATCAGAAACGAATTCCATTGAAATCGTTGAAGTATGAAGAACTCCACCTTCCTTGATAGAAGCGTCATCATTCAATTCAACAAACTGTGCCAAGATCATATCTCTCTCACCAACTGCATCTCCAGAAACCAATTTCCCGTAACGACGTTGTAAGTCTTCAATTTGCTTGTCGATCAATTTCTTGTCAATCTTAACCTTAATATAATCGAATTTACTTTTTGCATTAAGACCAACTTTAACTTCTGGAGCCAAACCGATTTCATATGTAAATTGGAAATCAGCTGGATTATTAAAATCTCCTTCGAAACCTCCATCTCCTTGAGGAATTGGATTTCCTAGAATTTCAATTTTGTTTTCAGCGATATAATTTTGAAGTGATTTGTTGACCACTTTGTTCAATTCATCCGATAAAACACCTTTACCGTATTGTTTTTGAATCAAGCCCATAGGCACATGCCCTGGACGGAATCCAGGAGTTTTAGCCGTTTTACGGTGCTTTTCCAATGTCTTTTTCACTTCTGAAGCATAATCTTCAGGAGTTAACTTAACCTTCAAGATAGCATTTAATGCATCAATATCTTCGCGAATTACATTCATCACTATTTAATTAAAATGTATAAATAAAAAAAGTGGTCTCGGCCAAGCCAAGACCACTTTCTAATTAAGTGCGGGCGGAGAGACTCGAACTCTCACACCTCGCGGCACTAGATCCTAAGTCTAGCGTGTCTACCAATTCCACCACGCCCGCTTAATTTTATTTTTTTTCGATTGCTCGAAATCGAGGATTGTATCCCCTCCATCCTTTTTAAAATGGAGTGCAAAGTTATGCAATTATTTTAAAATGTGAAGAATGGATTCATTTTTTTTATGTGAAATTTTATTCCTTTCAACATCAAGTTAACAAATACTCGAAATTGTGGAAAAGTCGCCGGTATAAAATGAAGTGGTCGCGAGAAAACAAACTAACTTTGAGCGTCGCTTTTAGAAGAATAAATGCTAACAATAGACCCTAAAGAAATCGCAGTATCAAAACTGCACCACTATTTGCTCGGAGCTGTTGGTCCTAGACCAATTGCCTTTGCGTCAACTATTGATGCAGATGGCAATGAGAATCTTGCACCGTTCAGCTTTTTCAATGTTTTTAGTGCAAGTCCTCCAATATTGATTTTTTCGCCTGCGAGAAGTGGAAGAACGAATACTACGAAGGACACCTATAACAATGTTAAAGTTGTTCCTGAGGTTGTGGTCAATGTTGTCAACTACGATATCGTTCATCAAATGAGTTTGGCGAGTTCACCTTTCGCTCCTGAAGTGAGTGAATTTGAAAAAGCAGGGTTTACAGCATTGGACTCTGAAACGATTCGACCGAAAAGAGTTGCGGAATCACCCGTTCAATTTGAATGTAAGGTGATTGAAGTAAAAGAATTGGGAACTGAAGGAGGTGCAGGAAACTTGGTGATTTGCGAAGTTCTGCGCATTCATATCAATGAGGCAGTGTTAAATGAAGATCAAATGATTGATCAACATAAAATTGATTTGGTTTCAAGAATGGGTGGAAATTGGTATTGCCGTGCAGACGAAAAATCAATGTTTGAAATTATGAAGCCAATCACAACAGTTGGAATAGGATTTGATGCTTTGCCAGAGGATATTAGAAACAGTAAAACACTTACAGGAAACGATCTTGGTCAGTTGGCTGGAATTGAAGAACTACCGAACGAAACAGATGTAAATGAGTTCAAACTTCTAGAATTGAGCGATTTATTTGTAACTTTAGAAGACGATCCTTCTCAATTAGAGAATGAATTACACACAAAAGCGAAAGCTTTATTGAGTGAAAACAAACTGGAAGACGCATGGATGACATTGCTTGCTTTTAACAATGGATAGAAAAAAGATAATTAGATTGTTCGATTTCCCGACTTTTTCGAAATATGGGAACATCGATAAATCGAAACAGTAAAATAACAATAAAATAAAATCAATTATGTTCAAATTAACGGGAACCGTAAAAGTAATTAAGGACACTGTTCAGGTAACTGAAAAATTCGCAAAAAGAGAATTTGTAATTAACGACGCATCAAGTATGTATCCTCAAGATATCATGTTCCAATCGGTTCAAGATAAATGTTCTATGCTTGATGGTTATTCAGAAGGAGAAAATGTTGAAGTTTCTTTCAACTTAAGAGGTAGAGAGTGGACGAGCCCTCAAGGTGAAGTAAAGTACTTCAATACATTGGATGCTTGGAGAATTGAAAAAGTTGGTCAAGGAATGCCTCAAGGAGGACCTTCTGACATGAATCTTGACCCTGTTCCTGTTGCTACTCCGACAGCGTCAACTGATTCTGCTGAAGACGACGATTTACCGTTCTAGTAAAAAAAATAGTATTTAGACTTCCAGTTCATTTCGATACTTCGAAAGAGATTGGGAGTCTTTTTTTTATCCAATATTTTACTATTTAATAACGTTTTAGATTTAAATACCGTCTTTTGTAAGCCAATCAACTATTATGAAATATCTATTCCTAATTGCTACTGCTCTTGTTTTATCAAGTTGTATTAAAGACAAACTTGAAAATCAATCTGCCATTCTAATCGGTACGTGGACTTGGGATCATTCAATTGAATACACCTATGATGATGTCAATCAAGTTGAAATAGAAACGGTTGTTGCTGCCAGTGACTTTACAGGAATATATGCTGTAGAATTCAAAAAGCAAGGTAAAATTGCGGCAAAAAGAGACAATGTTGGTGTGGAGCAATTCAGAATTATTCTACCAATTTTTAGAGCCGGAACTTGCGATTTAGACGGTGGTTATGAATACCAAATCAACTTGAACAATAGCGATACTGATTCACTAATAGGATGCGTAAACACGGATACGCTTGCTATGTTATCTGATTTCCATTTGCCTTTGAAAAGAGGAAGCGCGGATTATCCTTATTACAAGCATGTATACCTGAAATAGATCAGTCAGCGTAAATCTTTCTTCCCTTCCACTTTGGATTGTAGGTAAAAAGAAGCACTAAAATTAACAGGGTGTAAATTGGGAATAAAATTTCATAGATTGGAATAAAAACCCACGATTGAAGTCGCTTAACGCGATTGAAATAAGGGAAAAATAGAAATAAATCTGTAATTGACTTTAATCCAAATAGGAGCGCAGTTATTTTCCAATTGCCTTCAATAATTGACCAAAGTAGCAAGCCAAAGAATCCAATTGTAAAAACGGCCTGAACGACAGCCAGCGTTGTACTCAAATGGTCTTTGATATCTCCCGTTTTCCCAATCCAACGCAACCGCTGATCTATAAATTCTCGAAAAGATTGAGGTGTTTCCGTTGTCACAGAACAATCCCGACTGGAATGCAACCGTGCATCTTTATTGTTTTCTCTGAAATCGCGAAGAAGATAGGTATCATCTCCGCTCGCCATATTGATGTGCGATTCTAAATTGTCGACCTTTCTGAAGGTTTCCGTTTTGTACAGTAAATTGGCTCCACTTGCCATTATTGGTCTGGCCAAACCCGACAATCCCGCATTGGCCGCTGTTACCAATAATAAATCAATCTCATAAAAATGTTCGTGCCATTTCTTGGAGATCATAACCACTGGCAAAACATACATATCTGCATCTCCAAGTTGTGCCAAAGCAGAAAGATAAGATGAATTGAATTCAACATCAGCATCTATCGTCAATGTGTACTTCGTTTCAATTATATCGGATGCAAACCGCAATGCTCTTTTCTTTCCTGTAATTCCTTCAGGCAAGTCAATTAGACTATAGTTTTCAATGGTCAATCGATCCCGAATAACTCGGACTGAAGCGTCATCTGAATGATCATTAATGAAAATGAATTTATTTGGTTGCTCTTTGAGATCGCTGATACTATCAAGAAGTCCATCCAGACGGTGTTCTTCATTTCTAAATGGAATCAACACCGTAATTTCCGATGCTTCAATTTTTGATTCATCTTTCCCGTATTGATTTTCCTTGGAACGCTGTTTTACAAAACCAACACTGACAATGATCCCAATCACGATCACATAAACAACAAAAAATATGAGGGTTGCGATCATCATGCTTTGGCTTTATCTCTACAAATGATAAACCCGATCAATGCTGGCGAGATTGTATTTACGAACCAAATAATTAAGGACGCGAATAGAATTGAGAAATCATTGATATCCAATTGCCCGAGAATTTCAAGTGCGATAGCTTCCTTTACTCCTATTTTACCAAGGAATAAGGATGGAACGAGCATTGTAATCAAATAAACTTGCCAAATTGATCCTAAAAGGATAAAATTCAATTCCGCTCCAAAAGCGTGAAGCATTAGCGAGAATTGTAAAGTGAAAATTATAAATCGGGAATAACTTAATCCAAGAATCTTAAACCGGTACCAGCGATTATCCCTAAGGATCTTCTTGAAATTATAAGCGAACTCTTTCTTTCTAAACCGGGCAAGTAAATTATCAATAAAAAAATAGAAAATATAAGCGATTAAGACGCAAGCAAAGAGCCAAGTAACGAGTTGATGACTTTCCTTAAGTACAAATATTCTGCCCATAAAAAGAACAGCTAAGGTTCCAAGGGTTACACTAGCAATGAATGCTGCAAAGTTACACAACAAGGTAAAAGTGATAATTTGAGATCGGTGCTTTCGCTCGAAGTAATAGAAACGTCCGATAAAATTCCCAATCATGTTTGGAGTTAGAATTCCCGTAACGATCCCCGCAAAAAAGGATTGTACTCTCGTTTTTTTATCAGAATCCGTGCCGATGGTTAAAAGTGTCAACTTCCATTTCATATACGCCAACCAAATATTAGGGTAAACCAAAAGTACGGCCACGACAAATGAAATGGGATTCACTAAATGAAATGCTGTCCATTCATTCTTATCAAACTGATTTATTTGTGAATACAAGACGTAAAGAACGCCCGCAAACAAAATCAGCTTAACAAAAAGAAAAATGTTCTTTTGATTTTTTTTAATTTTAAGCAAAGAATTCTATTTAATGGTTGAAGATAAAATAATTCTAGGAATTGACCCCGGTACAACTATAATGGGATATGGAATTATCCATGTGAAAGGGAAGAAAGTAACGCTAGTTGCTTTCGGTATCATTGAGCTAAAAAAACTGGCAACGCATCCCGATAAATTGAAACGCATTTTTGATCGTCTAGATGGGCTCATCAAGGAATTCAAACCAGATGAGATGGCGATTGAAGCCCCTTTCTTTGGCAAGAATGTTCAATCGATGTTAAAATTAGGTCGCGCTCAAGGTGTAGCTATAGCGGCTTCATTGCTTCATAATGTTCCTTTTGAAGAATATTCACCAAGACGAATTAAGCAAGCGATAACAGGCTCTGGTGCAGCATCAAAGGAACAAGTGGCGAAAATGCTTCAAAACATTCTTAAGTTTGAAGAAATGCCAAAACATTTGGATGCAACGGATGGATTGGCCGTCGCGCTTTGTCATCATTATTCAAAAGGAATCGGTGAACACAACAAATCAAAATCATCAGATTGGAGTTCATTCGTGAAAAACAACCCCAGCAGAAGTAAAAGTTAATTCATAAAAGATTGGAAAGTTCATCGTCTAAGGAATCAGACTGTGTATTTATGAAACGTAAATCTCTCGTGCTTGCGGCGGCAATTACTGTGGGCCAATCAAAATTTGTAATGAACTTTAAGCTAAAATCGATATGCATGTATTCTTTGAATCAAGAGATCTCGATTTTCTTCTATGAATACGATCCAGCATTGGATATGTGGACAATGAAAGCTACATACCCAGGACTTTTTCCGAATCGACCAAAAGAAATTCAACAAAATGGATACGGTTATTTCATAGGTGGAATGGACGTATCATGGACATGGTGCACTGAGGTTTGGAGATACGATTCAACAAACGACTCATGGTTGCAACTTCAAGGTTTTCCCAGATCAACAAGACGCCGGGCAACAGCGGTAAATGTCAGCGAGAGAGTCTATTATGGATTGGGAACAAATTTCAATGATTTCTGGGAATTCAATCCATTCAAGTCGAGTAGTATTTTTTTAAAGCTATTCGTACATTGCGGGCATGGAAATAAAAATCCGACCGGCACAAGACGCTGATATATCTACTATTTTAGAAATCTTCAATTACGAGATTCGGAATTCAACCGTTGTCTATCATTATGATGAAAGATCGTATGAAGATCAATTGCAATGGCTCGCGGATAAGAATCAAGCTGAAATGCCTGTTTATGTTGCCGAAAACGACACAACCATTTTAGGGTTTGGAACCTACGGGATTTTTAGACCGTGGGAAGGATTCAAATTCAGCGTTGAACATTCCGTTTACGTTGATAAAAATGCTAGAGGCCTAGGAATTGGAAAATCAATTTTATCAAAACTTATCCAAATTGCAAAGCAAAACGATTTGAGAATCATGATTGCGGGAATTGACGCCTCCAACAAAAAAAGCATTGACTTTCACGAACAATTTGGATTCTACGAAGTGGGAACGTTTAAAGAAGTTGGGTTTAAATTTGACCGTTGGTTGGATGTCACTTTTATGCAATTAAATTTAACGAGTAAATAAGAAAATCAAATGAGTAATAACAGCACATCAAATATGAAAATGCGAATTATACACCGCTACTTAGGCTTCTTTCTTGCAGGAATAATGGCCGTTTACGCTCTAAGCGGAATTGTTCTAATTTTCAGAGACACCGATTTTCTGAAAAGCGAAGTAACGGTTGAAGAAAAGATTTCTCCCAACATCAAAAATGAAGAGCTTGCGAAAAAGCTACATTCTAAAAGGTTGAAGGTTGAAAAAGAAGAAGGAAATATGGTTTATTTCCAAAATGGAGATTACAACCGTGAAACTGGAGTGGCGCACATTATGACTAAGGAATTGCCTTATGTTTTGGATAAAATTACGCACTTGCACAAGGCCTCAACTGAAGACCAGTTGTATTGGCTGAACATTTTCTTTGGTTTCTCATTGCTCTTCTTTGTGATCTCCGCTTTTTGGATGTACATGCCGAAATCAAGTATCTTTAAGAAGGGAATTATTTTCACTCTAGCCGGGATAGTCCTCACTTTGGTGTTACTTTTTTTATAGTCGATTATGAAATAAACAAAGCCTTTTAATGCTGATATAATCCGTATTCAACAAAAATTAGTTTTAAAGGAAATGTATGGGCCGTAGAACAGGAAAAACAACAAAATTCTAATTCCTGCATTCGGTTTTTTATTGCTTGAGTTACTTACTTTGTTATTTCTACCTTAGTCTGCAATCATATCCACAATTTTATTGGCGGCAGTTGGCACTCTTTTAGTAAATCAATATAATAATAATAAGGTTCAAGTCAGCAAAGTGAAAAACGAGCTATTGGTCAGTAATCTCTCAACAACTTGACCTGCTTCCCATCGTCAATAACCATACTTGGTGTTCCTTTGTAATTACCAATTTTACCAGTAAAGCAGACTTCTTGATCTTTTAGGTAAATCTCAGGTTCGTAATCGAAGTTTGGAATACTGGATTCGAATATAGAAACGCTAAAAATTTGATTTGGAAATTTCTTGTCTAAGTTTAGAAAAACATGGCCTTTCTTAACCTTTTTAGTACTTACCACTTTACCGCAAACCGTATGTTTTTTACCATCATCAATAAAAGCTTCAACCCCATTTGTATTGATCGCTTTTTTAGGTAGTTTTTTAAATGAGATGGCTTTATCCAATCCTAATTCAGCTGAAAGCAACCATTCTTGGGGGCTTACCTTTGATTCAATTTCAATTTCTAAAAGTTCGTCTAATTGCGTGAATAAATTATATCCCAACAATGCCTCGACACTATCAATACTGACAGTAAAAGCTGCCAATGGCATTTCAATCTTCTCGTGCGGCATTATAAATCCAATTCCTCTTTTGTTCTTAACATCCAACGCGACTTTGACAAAATATTCTGGAATTGAAACGTCATTCTCACTTCGTTCAATTTTCAGAAGAGTATCATTCAATACTGGAGCCGTTACTACAATCAAATTCACTTGATTCGATATCACATATTCGCGAATTATATTTTCTAAACCGGCCCATTTCTCTCGATTAAAATCACCAATCTGAGGTGATATATTTGAGTAAAAATAACTCTCGGAAAGGGCTTTTTCACTCCATCTAAAATCCGCAGAAGGAGCCAAGTGCCCCCTGTCATATCCATAACCATCATAACTGTAAGTTCCATCGGCATTTAACTCCTTAAGAAAATAGTCCTTCTCTTGAGCTGTTCCTGTTTTAACCAGTGGATCTTCTCTAAAATCGTTGGATCGTGAAACGTTCCCATTCACAATATCAGGCATGATAACATGCATCACCCAATTGGCTTGCTCATGCGATTCATTGTAACTTAAGGCATAGGCAGAGTGCCAGACAACTTCCTCCTCATAAATTGATTTTGGAACTCCAATTGCTCGAATCTCATCTTGAATCCATTCAAACTTAAGCACTTCCAATTCAGCTATAAATTTGGCTTTGACCACCGCAATGGAATCTAACTTTTGATTAATAGCGTCCATCTCAACCGTTTGTATCTGTCCAAAACAAATTGAAGAAGGTACTATTAAAACAAGTACTATTAAATTCCGTAGCATCTTAGAAAGATCTTTGCTGATTGAGGCTAAGATACGAAATTCCGTTGCAGCAGATGAGTTAAAATTGAGTATATATTTTGATGTCGCTCTTGTTAAATTATTATTCAAATGAATACCCATTGAAAATATTAACGTCAATTAAAGCAACGAGATTGTTACTAGCAACCATCATAGAGGTTGTTACATTGAACAAACTGACGAACTTCGGCCAAGATGTATGACTCGACACTATCAATTCTGAAAAAAAACATTAGAAATTGGACTCACATTTGGATTAAGCCTGATTTACCAACATTCCTTTCAGCAACGTACTTGTTTCTGCAAACTCTTCCATTACTTTAAAAAAGTTTAAAATATCATCAGTTTGGTTGTTCGCATTGATGGTAACCAATCGAATAAAAACCTCATCATGGAACGATCCAAACCCAACTACGGTAATTTGATGCTCGTACAACGCTGTACAAAGATCAATTGGGTCAATATTTTTATAATTGAAACAGATTGAAACAGAATCTTCATAACTGTAAACCGTGTAATCAGAATTACTGTTTACGTAATCACGCGCTACATCGGCCAATTCAAATTGTTGATCTATAATTTTCTCTAACCCACTAGTTCCAAATGATTTCCATAAGGTCCAGAATTTCAAAGCATCATTTCTCCTTCCACATTGGAACGATGTTTTGCCCAAGTTAAAATCATCGCCATCCGTTTGATACAAATAAGACGCTTCGTTGCTAAATGATGCTCCTAAGTTTTTCTTGTCTCTTACCAAAATGATCGAACATGTTAATGGCGTTCCTAACATTTTATGAGCATTGTAGCTGAATGAATCAGATCTTTCAACTCCTTTAATGAGGTGTCTGTATTTGTCACTGAAGATTACACCTCCACAATAAGCGCCGTCAACGTGAAGCCATATTCCGTACTTCTCGGTGATGTCTGCAATTTCTTCAATAGGATCAAATGCACCAAGAACTGTCGTTCCTGCTGTAGCGTTAACATACATTGGAACCAAACCTTCAGCCAAATCCACTTGAATTTGTTCTTCCAATTTATCAACCATCATTCTTCCTCTCGAATCCGCCTGAATGTATCGAACATTGCTTCTTCCAATTCCAGCAAAACTTGCATTTTTAGCATTTGAATAATGGGATTCCGCAGATGAATAAGCGATAAGGCGTTTCGTCATTCCTAAATTTTTACAATCTGGATCTTTCTTATCGCGAGCCATGACAAGCGCCATGTAATTGCTCATCGATCCACCTGTTGGGAATGTTCCGTTACTTTCAGAGCCGTACCCTACTAAATCACATGATTTTCTGATTATTTCTTGTTCAATTCCAACCTGAGGTCCAGCAACTTTGTAGGTGTACATGCTATTATTTAGCATTACCGACAATAAATCTCCTAAAATCGCTTTGCTCTGACGACCACCGAAGAGTTGATTGAAAAACAAATTTGTTGCTGTTTTCGGAGTCGAAACCAAAACATCTTTTAAGGTGTTTTTGAACTCATCATCAACCATCGGATTGTTATTGAGAGAAAGGTCAATTGTCTTGTAAAGCTCATTCGCTTCTATCCTATCTGCAACAGGATTATTTTCTTCTTCACTAATTAGAACTTCAACAAGTTCATTAAACAACTCAAGGTCACTGCTTAAATCAGACATAAAATTTTGTGTTTTTATAAGAACTTAGATACGTCGGAAATCCGATAATATCTAAGGTATTAATTAAGTCAAATGGATTGTTGGAAGTCGTCCTCTCCCCTTCTAAAATAGCAGAGGCCACAGCACTAGTAATACTATTCAATGGAATATTCATTTGAGAAATCTTGCTGTTTGAATCCAAAATGTTACAAGTGCTTTTTTATTCTTTTGATGAAAAAATCAAGGAAAAGGCCAAAATTTCTTCACTATCAATCAGAAGATTAAAAACCTTAAATTACAGTCACAAATATAGCTTTTTTTGTTGTTTTCTTCTGATTTTCATTGAAAATAGATACATTTTGATTGATTTACATCAATTTAGAGCAAAAAATACCAATATTCATATTATTATGAACAACTTGAGCGTCTTAAATAAAAATGACTTATGACTGACTTTGCTATTAAAATTACGGTACTCATAATTTTTGTCGGAATTCTATTTCTGATTGGGATTTTAGCTTCTCGACGTGTTAAAAGCATGAGCGATTATTATGTTGGCGGAAAAAATATGGGTTTTTGGGCTGTGGCATTTTCCGCAAGAGCAACCGGAGAATCAGGTTGGTTACTTCTCGGACTAACAGGTATGGGAGCTATGGTAGGCTATTCTGGCTATTGGGTCGTGGCTGGAGAACTCTTGGGAGTATTCATATCCTGGCAATTCATGGCCAAACGATTCAAGAGAAGTTCCGATAAATACAAAGCCATTACTATTCCTGATTATTTACAAAGTCATTTTAAATCTTCGACACATACCTTAAGAGTAATTGCAGCTTCCGTTTTAGTGATTTTTGTTGTCATCTACGTTGCCACTCAAATGGATGCAACGGGTATAGCTTTTGATCAATTACTGGACATACCCTATGAATGGGGAGCTTTGATAGGGTTTGTAATTGTCTTGATATACATTTTCATAGGTGGCTTTGTTGCTGCTGTTTGGTCCGATATGTTCCAAGGAATATTAATGTTTTTTGGATTGGTATTACTGCCGATATATGTGTTTTACGCTATGGATAGCGGCGCAGGAATCACAGAAAGTTTAAACAATATTGACCCGACATTGACCAATGTAATGGGAAGAAGCAATGATGTCTGGATGAACATCTTTACCATTTTGGGGCTCTCAATGATAGGCCTCGGGTTCTTAGGTTCACCTCAGGTATATGTACGATTTATGTCTATTAAAAGTGAGAAGGAAATAGACAAAGGGAAATGGGTAGCATTACTCTTCACATTACTCACAGACGCAGCAGCCGTCACAATTGGTATCCTCGGTAGAATTCTCTTTACCGGACCAGGCCAAGATCCAGAAGCTATTCTAGGTAACAATGCCGAAGGTGTATTGGGTATTGTAACGAATGCATTTTTACCAACTGTCCTTGTCGCTATTTTTATTGCAATTATTCTGTCCGCGATTATGTCAACGATTGATTCCCTTCTAATACTGGCTTCTAGTGCAATTACAAGAGATTTTTATCAGAAAATATTTAGGCCAGATCGCAAAGATGAAGACTTGACTAAAGTATCAAGAATAGCAACTGTGATTATGGCTTTATTGGCTTTAGGAATTGCTATTCTTCTTTATAACCTCTACCCCGACAGGGAAATATTCTGGTTAATGATCTTCGGCTGGTCTGGAATTGCCGCCACCTTCTGTCCTGTAATAATCATGTCTTTATTTTGGAAAGGTTATTCTGAAAAAGGAGCAATTGCATCAATGATAGCAGGTTTTGTCTCAATTATGCTCTTCAAATTTGTATTTTCGGAAATGGATATTATTGGGCCCTATTTCGTCGCATTGGATGTTTTAGCCCCTTCTTTCGCAGTAGCACTTATTGTTGGCTATTTCGTTTCCAAAATCTACCCTCCCAAGTATAGAGCAGAGGAAATAGAAGAGGTACTCGACACTCCCATTGAACAAAGGAAATTAACGGACGGAAACGAGTAATTCATCCCTATAAACCGCTTCTTAGCCGGTTAAAGCATTCTTCTTCCGTTAATGACTTCAACAAGTTGTACCAAAGGCTTATATGCGTAGATTTGATTCGAAACAAATTCGAATTATGACTAAGTCACTACTAACCGCTTGTTCGGTTCTTTTTACAACCATCGTTCTATCTCAAGGGCTCAGCTCGAATGAAATTGATTCTATCGTTGGATCTGCTATGAAAGCTTCTCCTCACGCAGGAATTGCAGTAGTCGTGGTGAAAGACGGAAAGATCATCCATGAAAAAGGATACGGCGTTACGTCGATTGAAACGAAAGAAAAAGTAAACGAACATACGCGTTTCGGAATTGCATCAAATAGTAAAGCATTTACAGCCACAGCTTTGTCAATGTTAGTGGATGAAGGCAAACTGAAATGGGACGATAAAGTCGTTGACATCCTGCCTGAATTTAAGACATACGATGAGTACGTTACGTTAGAATACACAATCACAGATTTGTTGACACACCGAAGCGGTCTTGGATTGGGAGCTGGAGATTTAATGTGGATTCCAGATGGAAACGATTACACAATGACGGAGATTCTTGAGAATTTTCAATACCAAAAACCCGTTTCCAACTTTAGATTGAATTACAATTACAACAACTTGATGTTCATTGTAGCAGGAGAAATCGTTGCTCGAAAAAGTGGAATGAGCTGGTGTGATTTCGTCGAAACGAGAATTATGAAACCACTTAACATGACTGAGTCAGCGGGGAAACAACCAAGATTAACGATTCAAACGAATGTTGCTTTCCCACATGAGCTTAAAGGTGAAAAACTAGTTCAACTTCCGCACATGCAGATCCATAAAGCAGAGGCTGCTGCGGGAATTTATGCAAGTGTTCATGACCTTGCCTCTTGGATGATTGTAAATCTTAACGATGGAATGAACGGAAATGACACTTTGATTTCAAAAGTGAACCACGACATGATGTGGAAACCACACATTAATACCTCTTTCAGTGTTGTTCCAAGAGGACATTACAAGTCAAGACTAAGTGGTTACGGCTTGGGTTGGTCCGTTGATGATTATAACGGATATACTGTGATTGGTCATGGAGGCGGACTTCCAGGAATGCTTTCTAAAACACGAATGATTCCTGAATTGGGCGTTGGCGTAATCGTTTTAACAAATGCTGACCCGGGAGGATATAGCTACGAAATGGTTTCGCGTGCAATAATTGATAGTTATGTTGAAGTTACGCCATTGGACTGGGTGACCATTGGAAATGACGTAATCGAGCGAAATCACAACGAAGAAGACAGCGTCATGTCAGCCGTTTGGAAACAGGTGAAAAAAGCAGGTAAATCTGCACCCAAAATGAATGAAATGGTTGGAGCTTACAACGACAAATGGTTCGGAGACATCACAATTGAATTCATGGATGATAAGCTTTGGCTTACTTCAAAACGTTCTTCGCAATTGAACGGTCCTGTTCTTTTCTACGAGAACGACACCTGTGTTGTCAAATGGGAATACACGCAGATGGAATGCAGCGTGTTCGTGAATTTCAAAAGAGATGGTGATAGAAATATTATAGGATTAACCATGAAAGGTATTTCACCAAATATTGATTTTAGTTTTGATTTCCACGATTTGGATTTTAAAAAGATTAAATAATTTTTTATCAGCGTTTATAATTTTATTTATTTTTTCACCATTTGCTTATACGTACATTTCAATTACAGAAACGGACAAGAGAACTGACTACCTAGGAAAAGAAATAGCAGAAAAAACTCAATATTCTTGGAATCAAGATCATAAAGAAACTATTAATGTTGTACTTGGAGATGAATGGGCCGCAGGAAACCTTTCATATCATTTAAAATCTAGGCCTACCTGGGAAGGATCCATTACCAAAGATAAGTTAAATTCATTATCAAAATTTACATGTATTGATAATATCTGTGTAGGAAATAGATGAGCAAAATAAAGATTTTAATCCCAGTTTATAATGATTGGCAGTCAGTTTTTAAGCTTCTGGAGAATATCAATTTAGAAATTTCGACATTAGAAGGTGAGTTTTCAGTGATAATAGTCAACGATACATCCACTGAAAATAGACCAAAACTTTCAACTAATTTAGATAATTTAAAACTTTGAAATTTTACAATATCCGCACCTGCTTCAACGGCTACATCAATTAGCTTTTTAGCCAAATTCATATCTCCATTATGGTTAACACCTGCCTCAGCAATGACCAAAGTACTGCGATGTGTCATAGCGTTCCTACATATCTCGTTGATGCGGGGAGATCCTCTACGACGATAGCTCCCGCCCCAATGACACAGTTTGAACCCACGTGAACACCTTCGCGCAGTACCACCCCACTTCCAATGAATGACCCTGAACCTACCTCGGCTCCGCCATTAATTCGTGCTCCCGTAGATATGTGACAGTGGTCCATGACGACGGCATCATGCTCGATCAGAGACTGCGAGTTCACAATGCAATTTCGCCCTACAGAAGCAAGAGCGTTGACGATTGCACCGTGCATGACAATAGTTCCTTCTCCGACGGAAGCGTGAGAGGAGACATAGCCCGATGGCGAAATGATCACAGGCAAGTCAGCACCGAAGCTCACCAGTAGATCATGCAAAAGCATGCGGGCGGTGGGGCTCT
>CAJVYC010000003.1 GCA_913009205.1 uncultured Fluviicola sp.
GGCAGTGAAAAACCTGACATCGTTTTAATGGATATAATGCTGAAAGGAGATATGAATGGAATTGAAGCGGCTGAAACAATTAAGGACAAGTATTCAATACCAGTAATCTTTTTAACAGCATATGCTGATGAATCAACATTAGCTAAAGCAAAAATTACGCAACCTTATGGATACATTCTTAAACCATTTAAAGAAATAGACCTCCACACAACAATCGAAATAGCGATTTATAAGCACGTAAAAGAATTGGACGTTGTAAAGGAAAGAGATTTACTTTTCTCTATTGTTGAAAATAAAGAGAGTGGAAATGGGTTTATATTCGTTAAATCAAATAGTAAACTTGTAAAACTTAAAAACAACGAGATCTATTATATTGAGGCGCTCAAGGATTATGTTGTGATTCGCACGAAAGAGACGCGATATACGATTCATTCAACGATGAAAGACATTGATGCGAAAATGGGAAATGATGAGTTTATTCGGGTTCACAGGTCGTACATCATACGATTGGATAAATTAGCGACGATTGAGTATCCGAATCTTACTTTGGAAAATATAGATAAGGTTATTCCAATTGGAGGATCTTATAGAGATGATCTGAATAAGAAGATTAAAACGGTATAGTTTTTGGATCGTTTGAATTTTTGAAAGATTAAACAATCGCCTTATACTATTTCCAAATCAATCTGGCGTTTTCGAGTAGAAACTTCAAAAATTCTTACCCGCACCTTATCGCCAATCGTATATTCTTTTTTCGTTTTAGGACCTTTAATTGCATAAGCCTCAGCATCAAAATGGAAGCGATCACCTGGAATTTCAGATAATGGAATCATGCCTTCACATTGGTTTTCGTCCATTCGAACAAACATTCCAAACTCGGCAATTCCTGAGACAGTACCATCAAATTCTTCACCAACTTTATTGATAACGAATAGTGTCTGGAAGTATTTTGTGCTTTCACGCTCTGCTTCAACCGCTTTTCGTTCCATTCTCGAAATCCGTTTGCAAATATCGTCAAGATCGTTTCCGTACAGGTGTTTTTTCTTGGTGAGTTCTTCTTGAACTATTCGATGTACAACCAAATCCGCATAACGACGAATAGGAGAAGTAAAGTGTGTGTAATGGTCAAATGATAATCCGTAGTGACCTATATTATATGTTTCATACGTTGCTTTTGCCATTGACCGAATAGCCATTGTTTGAATAATTGAAAATTCATTTTTCAAACGAATATCGTTCAATAAAGCATTGATATTTGTAGAAATCATTTTCGGATCAGACGTATCGACATCGAATCCAAACTTCTGAATAAAGAGATTAAACAATCCAATTTTTTCTGGGCTTGGTTTATCATGACAACGATAAACAAAAGATACTTTTGCTTTTTTCCCCCCAGGCTTCGAAATAAATTCAGCGACGTTTCTATTTGCCAAAAGCATGAATTCTTCAACTAGCTTATGTGCATCTTTTGATCGTTTAATAACAACCTCTTCAGGGAACCCCTCTTCATCCAATCTGAAACGAACCTCTTCTGATTCGATATTCATTGCTCCGGATTTTATTCGTTTTTTTCGCAAAATTTTAGCGATTTTATCGAGAAAAAGGATCTCGTCGCGGTAATCTCCATCTGCACCCTCTATAATGTTTTGAGCCTCTTCGTAGGTAAATCGTCTATTAGAATGAATTACAGTTTTACCAAACCAACTGTTATAAACCTTTCCATTTTCATCTATTTCAAAGACAGCAGAGAAACTAAATTTATCTTCATTTGGACGAAGAGAACAGGTTAAGTTTGAAAGTTGCTCAGGAAGCATTGGAACAACACGGTCAACCAAATAAACAGAATTAGACCGCTTCAAAGCTTCAACGTCCATCGGTGTTCCTGGTTGAACATAATGACTTACATCCGCAATGTGAACTCCTAATTCTAGATTTCCACTTTCCAATCGTTTGTATGAAATTGCATCATCAAAATCCTTAGCATCTAAAGGGTCTATTGTGAAGGTTGTTGTATTTCTAAAATCACGACGCGCTGCAACTTCTTTTGGATCCAAATCCATTCCAACAGATTCCGCTTGCGTTAAAACCTCATTTGGAAACGTATAATCAATACCTTGGTTGACAAGAATACTGATCATTTCAACATCGTTTCCACCACTGTTACCTAAAGATTGCACGACTTCACCATAAGGGTTGTCAGCAGATTTCGGCCACTTCGTAATTTTAACTAAAGCCTTGTCTCCGTTTTTAGCACCGTTTAACTTTTCTTTTGGAATAAATATATCAGTGCCAACACGATGATTGTCAGGGATTAAAAAGGCAAATTTTTCTTGTGCTTTGATCGTTCCAACAAATTGTGTTCGTTCTCTATGCAGAACTTCAATAACATTTCCCTCAGGCTTTGACCGGCCTCTATTTGACATTTGAATTTTTACCCGATCACCATCCAAAGATTGGTTTAAGTTGTTCGGGTGAATATATACATCATCTTTATCGGGGTCGTCAAGGACAACATATCCAGCTCTTCGAGCGGTCAACTGAATGACCCCTTCAAGAAAATTATTTTGAGCATTTAATTGATATATGCCGTGGCCACCGGCCTTTAAATAATTGGATTCCACTAAACTTTCAAGAACACCATAAGTAAGTTTTCTAATAGCACCTTCTCGCGCACTAATCAGTGTACATACTTGTTTGTGTGTTAACGGGGAGTCTGGGTTTTCTGAAAAGACCTTTCGAATTAGATGGTTTAAGCTATGCTTAAGCTTATTTTTAACCGGTTTTTTTCGTTTAGACATATACGCTAATGTACACTTAATTTAGAATAAACTTATTTGAAGTTTCAAAAGAGTTCAGCTGAAATATGGTAACTTTGTACAAAACAGATTCATTATGAACGAAAGAGTAGAAAAAGCATTAAATGACCAAATAGAGAAAGAAGCATCATCTTCACAGTTTTATCTTGGAATGGCCTCTTGGGCTGAAGGGCAAGGACTTAGTGGAACGTCTCAGTTTTTATACTCCCACTCAGATGAAGAAAGGTTTCACATGTTGAAGCTTGTAAAGTTTGTAAATGAGCGCGGAGGAATAGCTAAAATTCCAGGACTCCAAGCACCACCAGAAAAATTTAAGTCATTGCCGAATGTGTTTAAATTGCTTCTTGAGCACGAACTTAGAGTTACTGAAAGCATTAATAATTTAGTTTATGTTTGTCTTCAAGAAAAAGATTATACAACACATAATTTCATCCAATGGTATGTTTCAGAGCAGCTTGAGGAAGAAGCTTTAGCCAGAACAATTGTTGACAAAATAAATATGATTGGTGAAGATAAGGCCGGATTATACCTCTTTGATCGTGACCTAGAAAACTCTACGATTCAGTCTTCAGTTGTTAATGATGGCGGAACTGGCGCCTAAACGCTAAATTTTTGGTATTTTCATATCGAATGCACCGCTTGTTTCTTTTTTTAATACCACTTTTTCTGATGGCATCCTCGGCTTTTAGCCAGAGGGAAATACGTTTTAGAAATTACACAATCAGTAACGGTCTATCCCAAAGCTCGGTGACTTGTATTATCCAGGATGATTTAAATTCATTTTGGATTGGAACGCAAGACGGATTAAATCGGTATGATGGAAAAACGTTCGAAATTTTCACATCAAGCGATACTGAAGGCTTGGAAAGCGAGTATATTAGGTGTGCAGAAAAGGACACCGATGGAAACCTGTGGTTTGGAACGAATAACGGGCTTACTAAATACGATATTAAGAGAGAAAACTTTACGACATACACCTATAAAAGTGGAGTCGCGCTTCAGATTGAAGACGTTGCCGTTGGAAAAAGCGGGGAGATTTGGGTTGCAAGTACAGAAACAGGAATCTATCGTTTTAACTTAAAATCAAAATCCTTCAGGTCCTACCAGTCTGTAATACATTCAAAGAAAACCACAAATATTCACTTCGCTGAATCGGGTAAATTGATCGTTTCTACGGATGATGAGGGAGTCTATATCTGTGATGCCCAAATGATGAGCGCGCATCAAGTTAAATTAAAAGGTAAAGGGGAATTAATACCGAATATCAACAAGATAAAGAATCATGGATTCGAAAACGTGCTTCTTGCAACGAATCAAGGCATTTATATTTTAAACACAGAAACACTTGCAGCGCAAAAGGAACTTGTAGGCTTGGCAAAGGACCACAGAAGCTTAAATATTTCGGACGCTCACCATGACAAGAAGTTTGGATGGGTTGTATCTACAACAGGAAATGGTCTTTTCGTTGTTGATAACGATGGTTCAAGAGATAATTATACGGAGGACATTTTTCAAAAAAACACTCTTTTATTTGATGAGGTAAACGTTATTTTTAGAGATAACTCAGGTATAATTTGGATTGGAACGCAACGCGGAATATCAACATTTGACCCAGACAACAAAGGAATTTTAGGAATAGGACCGAGCGGAAACCCGGAAAAAGGAATTCCAACGGCGAGCGTTTGGTGCTTAAAAGAATCAATGGACGAGAAGTCTATTTATATCGGTACAAATAGTGGTGTTTCTAAGCTTGATAGACAAACAGGAAAGTATACCCAATATTATCGAAGTAAACTTCAATCTACATTTGGAACAGGTGAAATGACGGTTTTATCAATCTATGATATTTCGGATAAAAAATTATTAGTCGCATGTGCAGACGGTCTTTTTGAATTGAATATTAATGGGGTTGATTACACATATTCTGAAGTTCATCAGAAAGGAAGCGAAGAAACATTGATTCATAAAAGGGCGTATTCAATTGTTGAATGGAAAGGCTCGAAATATTTTATTGGGACAAAAGACGGAGTTATTCTATACGATGCCAAAACAAAGAAAATCCAAACCTTTGAACATGACCCAAAGAACCCCAATGAAACAATTGCTATTGGGGTGTGCAGGCTGGTCTACAAAGATAGAAACGGAAGCATTTGGTTTGCCACGAGCACGGGAGGGCTGAATACATTGTCAGATTTGAACGGTGCAATTACAATTCGTCCGTATGAATACAATTCCATTTTAAAAGCAACGAGCAAGGACTATATTAGTTCAATTTACCAAAACAATGAAGGAATATATTGGATTGGAACATTAGGGTCGGGACTTGTTAAATGGAACGCCAAAGCAAAAAAAGCAACATCTTATAATAAATCTGACGGTCTTCCAAACGATGTTATTTATGGGGTAGTTTCTGATAATAATGGAGGTTTGTGGCTCAGCACAAACAAAGGTTTGTGTTCTTTTGGTAAGGACGGAAAAAATGTTAAAAATTACACAGAGGTAAATGGGTTAATGAGTAATGAGTTCAACTTAGGCGCCTTCATGAAAACCAAAAAAGGAGAGCTTTATTTTGGGGGTATTTATGGTTTTAATTATTTCAACCCAGCTGAACTTAAAAACACAGAGAAAGACATTGGTGTAATCTTTACTAAGCTTAAATTAGAGGGCGAATGGATGAAATACGGGGAGAAAGGGTCGCCACTGGTCAAGCCAGTTTATGAAACGAAGGAAATTTATTTAAGCTATAGAAAGAGGTCTTTTACTCTCAAGTTTCAACCTTCGGATTTAAGCAGTCCAGAGTTGATTAATTACAAGTGTGTTTTATCCGGCGAGGAAGATGAAGAAATCTTACTTGGAGAGATGAATGAAATTCATTTTAATGCCCTGGCCTCAGGCGACTATTTGTTGAAAATTTATGCACGAAGAGGAGATGGAAGCTGGAGTTCATCACCTGCAACAATGAAAATTTACATTGCAGTGCCTTTCTGGCAAACATGGTGGTTCTGGACAGCTATCACTCTTCTTTTAGCACTTTTGGTTCGCATTTTTATAAAAGTAAGAATAGCAAGTGCCGAAAAAGAACAAATCAAACTTGAGGTAAAAGTCCAAGAAAGAACACAAGAGATTCGTAAGCAAAACAAGAAGATTGCTGAACAAAACATAAAAATTCAAGAGGAAAAAAACAAAGTTGTTCGGCAACAAAAGTTGCTTCAAATTGAGAAAGACAAGACGGAAAAATTACTTAAGAACGTAATTCCAGCATCAACAGCAGAAGAACTTAAAAAGAAAGGGAAAGCAAGCGCAAGAGCTTATAAAACCGTATCTGTTTTGTTCACAGACTTTGTTGGTTTTACCCACATTTCGGACCGCATGACAGCGACAGAGTTGGTTAAAAAACTAGACGTCTATTTCACTGAGTTTGATAAAATAATTGTAAAAAATAACATTGAAAAAATTAAGACGATCGGAGATGCGTATATGTGTGCAGGAGGCGTCCCGGTAAGAAACAACACCAACCCAATTGACACCTGTGTAGCTGCTTTGCAAATTCAGGCTTATATGAATAAGCGAAAGAACGACGCCATTGCAAATGATGGAGAGTATTGGGAACTGCGCCTGGGAATTAACACAGGAGAATTAACTGCTGGTGTGATTGGGTCTCAAAGACTCGCCTATGATATTTGGGGGGCTACGGTAAACCAAGCACAGCGAATGGAAATGATGGGCGCACCCGGAGAGGTAACTATTTCTGGAGCTACTCACCAACACATAGAACCTTATTTTGAATGTAGGTTTAAAGGAAAAGCGCAATCGAAAAGTAGGGGGCTAATTGACATGTATATAGTTGAACGAATTAAGCCCGAACTCTCCATAAAAGGAGAAGGCTTGACCCCAAATTCACGGTTCCATGAAATCGTGAATTTGCACTTATACAGTTCCATTAATTATTACAAGGCTGAGCGACACATCATGAGGCTGCTCGAAAAGCACTTATCTAAATCGCTTCATTATCACAGTGTTGCTCATTCAACGGACGTTGTAATTGCCGTTGAAAAAATTGCCTTATCGGAAAACGTAACAGACGAAGGCTTATTCTTGTTGAAATCTGCAGCGAACTATCACGACGCAGGATTTATTGAGGAATACGATAACAACGAACCGGTCGGGGCACGTTTAGCGGGTGAAATCCTTCCAAAGTATGGATACACAGACCAGCACATTAAAAAGATTAAGGATTTAATATTTGTTACAAAAATCCCCCATAATCCGAAAAATCATCTCGAAGAGATCATCTGTGATGCCGATTTGGATTACTTAGGGAGAAGTGATTTTCATAAAATTGCGGACAAACTTCGACTAGAGCTAAGGGAACATGGAAAAATTAATAGCGACCGCCAATGGGATGAGACTCAAGTGAGCTTCCTTAAAATGCACAAGTACTTCACGAAGACCGCAATTAGGACGCGTAAAAAGAAGAAAATGGAGAACCTTAAAGAAGTTGAGGAGAGGCTTAAGAGAAATGAGTATAAAGACTAGTAAATAAAAACCACCCTCGTTTCCGAAGATGGTTAATTATCAATAAAAGAATTTCTATTAATTGAAATCCGCAGCGAACGAGAACGAACCTTCAATTGGATTCATAATCAACGTTGGGATTTGGGCTTCATTTGTAATGATGTATTCCTCATGAGTCGAGGCCAAAACACCAAGAACGCTATTTTTATTAAGGTTCATGATAGCAATTAAGTCAGCATTAACATCAACGGCATGTTTAACAACCTTCTTATCGAAACCAGAACCACTAATAATAGTGGTTGTTACCTCAATTTCTCGTTCTGCGAAATATTTCTTAGCAAAAACAACATTTGCTTTTACTTGATGGCGTAAAAACTCATCTGTTTCCTCAGGTGTAATTACGTGAACACGCGATTTGAAATACTTAGCCAAGTTTGCAACAATAGCAAGCTTTTGTTTTGTCTCTTTGTTTAAATCCAAGGGAACAACGATATCGTCGTATCCTGTTTCTTTTGCCGTTTTCGCTTGAACAATTATGAAAGGAACGCTAGACCGAGTAATAACCTTTAACGCGTTCATTCCAGTAACATGCTGCCAACCATGAGCCCCGTGTGTTCCCATAAAGATCAGCTCCGCATGGTGCTCTGCAGCAAACTCTCCTATACCTTCGAAAATATTTCCTAAACGAATAGAAGGGATAAGTTTTACGGAAGAAGTATTTACTTCTATTATCGCTTCAAGCTTTTTGTCAGCGTCTTTAATGTCTTTCTCCTTAGCTACTACATGTAACAAATAGATTTCAGCTCCTAGTGGCTTAGCAGTGGCAATCGCATGATCTAAGGCAATGTTTGCTACATCTGTAAAGTCGTGGGGAACAATAAAGTTTTTGGTTCTCATAAGATAGTTCTTTCTGGTTTGGTAGTTACAAAGATAACAATAACAGGACGCGTTCAGTCACCTTTTTAGTGATTATTGTAAGGCGTTTCTTTTTTTAATTGAAGACTTTATAATGGCATTCAGAAAGATAACACTCACGATTAACACAGAACCCAAATAAAAGCTAGCGTTCAACTCTTCATTTTCATGTAAAATTATTATTCCTAAAACAATAGCGTAAACGGGCTCTAGGTTGATACTCAATGAAACGGTAAATACACCCAGGTGTTTTACAAGATCGACGATAACAAGAAAGGCAAAGGAAGTACAAACAATTCCTAAAAAGAGTAGCCAAACGAAATCAGAGCCAGTCATAACGAACAAACTTGAATCGAAACGGCCAAGACAAAAAAGTAGAATCGATAGTGAAAGTGTTGCGACGACCATTTCATAAAAAGAAATTGTTGAAGCTGGCGTATCTCGAGCGAGTTTTGCATTGAAAACGGAAAACAATGCCGCAAACAGAGCGGAAGCCAACCCATAGAACAACGCTTCAAATTCACGGCCTCTGAAACTGGAAGAAACAAAATAAATTCCACCAACCACAATTAAGCTTAGTCCGAACTCCAACCATGAAAACTTTCGCTTTAATATAAGCGGTTCAAGCCAGGAAACGTGTAGTGTCGTTGTCGACAGGCAAAGAACTCCAAATGAAGCGGTTGAAAGCTGAACCGAATGGAAAAAAGTAACCCAATGGGCAGCGACGACAACACCAACGCCACAAATTTGAACAAGTCGAAGCCTTGAAGTTGTTTTAAAGGATTTCCGCAAAATCAACATTGCAATAAACAGAGACAGTGCAGCAATGAAAACGCGATGCCACACAATAGCCACAGCATCAATTTCAATAAGTTTCCCTAAAACACCCGTGAATCCATAGATCAGGATAATAAAGTGAAGCAAGATGTAGTTTTTGTATTTCGTGAACATTCTGCAAAAATAAAAAAAGCCCCTCAGTAGGACTGAAACGCTTCATATATAGGTTAACTAAAGTCTTTAGTTCTTCATTTTATTAAGAATCTTTTTTCGCGCTTCGTCAAGGCCGCTTTGATTAGCATCGAGCTTTCCGTTCTTTTCGTCAAGTTTCGCTTGGTCTACTTTAAGTTTATCAAGTTTTTTTCCCTTGCTCACTTTTTTGTCAAGTTTCTTTTGTTCTCCTTCTAAGCTTTTTCTATCGTCGTCAATTTTATTTTGAGCCGCGTCAAGTTTGTCAAGTTTGTCCTGGAACTTCTGCATTTTAGCAGCGTCCTTTTCCGCGTTCTTTTTCAATTTTTCCGCTTCTGCGGCTAGTTTCTCTTGTTTCTTTAGCTCTTTTTCCGCATCCTTTTTCAATTTTTCCGCGTCTTTTTTAGCTTCTTCTACAGCCTTTTCTTTCTTTTCTTCTTCCTTCGCAACTTCTTTGGCTACTTTAGCATCAACTTCGGCCTTTTCCTTATTTTCTTTCATTGCCTTTTCCTTGGCTTTTGAATCTTCTTCCGCTTTTTTCAATTCTTTTTCTTGCTCCTTTTGAGCTTTGTTAGAATCATTTTTAGCCGCTGTAATTGCTACGGTGTTTTTTTCTAATTCAACTTGAGCAGCTTTTTCTTCAATAGCTTTTGCTCTCGCTTCTGCGTCTGTCTTTCTTTTCGTAGCAGCGTCTTCTCTTGTTTTGATATCGTTTTCAAGCCGCTTTCTTTTTTCTTCCGCCATTTTTGAAGATCCAGCAGCAAAATCTCCAACTTCCTTTTTTAATTCTTCAGCTTCTTGTTTCGCTGTTTCGCTTTCCTTTTGAATTTCTTCTCTAGCGCTTTTAATGTCTGCTGTTTCTTTTTCAAGCTCAGCTTGATGCTTAACTGCCTTTTCCTTACGTTTCATTGCTTCTGATGCAGATTCAATTTCTCCTTCGATTTTATCTTGAATTTTATCTTGCTTTTCCTGAGAGTCAGCAGTCACCTCTTCCGCAGTACTTGTTTTCGCTCTTAAGGAAACAATATAAGTCCGTCCGTTTTCAAGTTTGATGTCTTTCAATTTATATGTTGAATACATACTATGGAAGACTTCTAGGGCAACAATTTGACCACCATAAGGATTTACGTTAATTGTAGCTGTTCCGGTCGCGTCAGTTGTTCCAGCAGTAATTCCCACTCGTGTCCCACTTACAAGCTTTACTAATGCATCTTTTACAGGACCATTTTCACTTTTAACAGTAATAGTAATTGTTACTCCTTCTTTAACGGGTTCGCTAATTGAAATTTGGAAATCGACATTTGATGTTGACGCTATTACGGCTAAAGAAGCAAGCACTATAGACGTTAAAACGCAAATTTTTTTCATTTTTGAAGCTTTAGTAAAAAAATAAAGATACAAAAATCCCTTTTTAACTTGATACATTAGCAAAATCAATTCCAAATTTTCATGTACTTTTAGCCCATGCAGTTTTCGGCTATTGTTGGACAAAAAGAATTGAGAAATCATCTCATAGATGAGGTGAATAATGAAAAAATAAGTCACGCTCAAATGTTTCTTGGCAAGTCGGGCTACGGCTCACTTCCGTTGGCGCTTGCGTTCATTCAATATTTATTTTGTGAAAATAAGTCTAAAGAAGATAGCTGCGGCAAATGCCCGTCTTGCAGAAAAGTTGAAAGACTTCAGCATCCTGACCTTCACTTTTCTTTTCCAACGGTACAAACAATAGCGAAAACATCAAACCCGGTCTTAGCGGAATGGCGAGAGCAAATTCATGAGAGCCCCTATTTTAATTTAAATACATGGATTAAAAAAATCGATGTAAAGGAACGAAAGCCAATTATTAGCGTTCACGAGAGTGAGGACATTATAAAAAAATTGAGCCTAAGATCTTATGAAGGCGGTTATAAGGTGATGGTGATTTGGATGGCAGAAGAAATGAATCCGTCTTGCGCAAACAAGCTATTAAAGATTATTGAGGAGCCACCAAGCAAAACCCTATTTATTCTTTTGGCAGAAACTCAAGAGTTTATGCTTCAAACGATTATTTCTCGATGTCAGATTGTTAAAGTGCCAAGGATCAAACTTGAGGATTTATCGAAACATTTATCTTCAAACTTGAATGTTGGGGGAGGAAACGCGGGCAGCGTTGCTTCTCGAGTAGACGGAGATTTAATAGAAGCTCTCGAATTTTTAGGAGACCACGAAGACCAAGATGAGAACCGGCGCCAGTTTATTCAATTGATGCGCGTTTGTTATAAGAAAAGCGTTCTTGAGATGATTCAATGGTCAGAAGAGATTGCTGCGGTGAGCCGCGAACAACAAAAGGTTTTTCTAAAGTATTCGTTGCATATGTTTAGACAGAGTATGTTGAGAAATTACACAGAAGACCATTTAACAAAGGTTTCTAATGAAGAAGATCAATTTCTAGACAAGTTTTCTCAATTTATTAGCGGAAACAATGTTTTTGACTTCATGAAAACGTTCGACGAAGCGCACTACCACATTGAAAGAAATGCAAATCCAAAAATTCTATTTACAAATTTGTGTTTTAATGTTATGCGTTATATTCACGGCGCATAATTAAGTTTTAACATTCCAATCTTTAAATCTTCACGATTGATCTGAACAACGGCTCGGGTTTTATTGTGTATTTTTAGCCCAAAACAAAATAATTATGGGTTGTTCCAGTTGTGGGAGTGGAGACACGCCAGGCGGATGTAAAAACAATGGTACCTGTAGTTCTGGAGGTTGCAGCAAATTAGAGGTGTATAACTGGTTGGCGAACATGTCATTACCAGGAGGACAAACCCCTTACGACATATTAGAAATTCGGTTTAAAAACAGCCGAAAAGGATTTTATAGAAACACGAAAAACCACTCACTTCATGTCGGCGACGTTGTTGTTGTTGAAGGAAGTCCGGGACAGGATATAGGTGTCGTGTCTATTGTTGGCGAACTTACTAGAATACAGGTTAAAAAGAAAAGTCCAGGCTTTAAGCAAGCTGAGGCGCGAAAAATTTTGCGAGTCGCTGAGCAAGAAGATATAGATAGATGGATAAAGGCAAGAGACCTTGAAAAAGAGGTCATGTATAAATCGCGAACGCTTGCCGTAAACCTCAATTTAGAAATGAAAATTTCTGATGTTGAGTACCAAGCCGATTTAACAAAAGCGACATTCTATTATACGGCCGAAGGGCGCGTAGATTTCCGTCAGTTAATTAAAGACATGGCTGATGAATTCAAGATTCGTATTGAAATGCGCCAAATTGGAGCACGACAAGAAGCGTCCAGACTGGGAGGAATAGGGTCTTGTGGCAGAGAGCTTTGTTGTTCTACCTGGTTAACAGATTTTAGAACGGTTTCAACATCTGCAGCGCGTTATCAGCAACTTTCATTGAATCCTCAAAAACTAGCAGGCCAATGTGGCAAGTTGAAATGTTGCCTGAATTATGAGCTCGACATGTACCTAGACGCGATTAAAGCCTTCCCTAAAGGAGACTTGAAGCTTCGAACAGATAAAGGAACAGCTGCGCACATTAAAACCGATGTTTTTAAGCAACAAATGTGGTATGTCTATGAAGGCGACTTTAGCTCAGGATTAATTCCATTAAAACCAGAGAGGGTTCGTGAAATTATTCGAATGAATAAAGACGGGAAAAAGCCTCGTGACCTAGTTGAGTTTATGGAGACGGTTGAAGTTAAAGAACCAGATTATACAAATGTTGTTGGGCAAGACGATTTGAATCGTTTTGATAAAATGTTTAAGAAAAAGAAGCCGAATAGAAACAAGCCCGGGGGAAACAACAAAAACCGGCCTCAAAGCAAGAACCAACAAAACAATAAAGCGAACCAAAACAACCCGAACAATAAAAATAAAGCGGCAAAACCCCCACAAAGTAATAACGGAAACCAAAAACCTAGGGAGAATAAACCAGATGGAGAAGGGGTAAGGGCAAAAAACCCAAGCCGGAACAATAGAAACCGTAATAAAAACAGAAAGAAGCCTACAGAGAATAAATCCAACCCGCCTAACAATGAAAGCCCGAAATAAATTTTTGTTTGTTTTTGTTGCAATAACACTGCTCTCTTGTTCAGAGGCGCCGTTTTATGAAAAAGCTTATTCCTTTGATAATAAGGAATGGAAACAAGACCACAGGCTTAAATTTGAGGTAGACATTATGGATCTCGATAAGGAATATGACTTTATATTGTCGTTTAGGACAACAACGGATTATAACTACAACAACTTATGGTTCTTCATGAAAACGGAGGCGCCGGACGGCTCCAATTCTAGAGAGCCATTTGAAGTAAAAGTTTCGAATCCAGACGGATCATGGATTGGAACAAAAACAGGATCTATTGTTGAAACACCGCTTGTTTTTTCGCGCAGAAAACTTCCTCTTAAGGGAAAATACAAGTTCGTTATAGAACAAGGAATAACAGAATCCAAAGTGGACGAAATTCTAGATGTTGTTTTCACTGTTGATTTAGCAGGCACTAAGTAGTTATAATCTACAAGCTGAACTCATAGGAAACAGCTAAAACATGTCGCGTTCCATCTTTGTAGCTTCTAAACTTCTTATCGAGTTGATACTTGACAGAAAAGCTGTGAGGCCCATCCAAATCAACCTTAGTTCCAACAGCAAACCTCATTTTGGAAAACTGTCGCCCCCCCTCACCGAATGAAGGGTTGTAGAAGAACTCGGAACTTAATGTTGGTTTGAATATACTCCCTTTGATATCATAAGAAATTCCAGGCTTAAAACGGAAGGCTTGATCGAAATCAGCATCGTATGTGTCCGGTGCACCAAACTGTTGAAATGCATATTGGTAGCGAATTCTAAGCCCGAGATCGAGACGTTTAATTATTTCTTTCTTAAAGTTAGCGTTTACGTTAATCCGATGCGATGATTTGTAGTTACCATACTTGTTGCGATCAGTTATAAATCGATATTCAACGGAGGGCTTGAACCACTTTTTTAATTTGTACTCAATTCCGGCTTGTGGAAAAAACGTTGCTACACCTTGGTTGTCAAAACGAGAACTCACATCGAGTGACCAATCCAACTTCTTAATTACATCTCCGGTAACCCCAACTTTGGTCCAAGCCATAAAGTGGTCACTTTCTTGTCCAATCGAGGAGATTGAAATTCCGATAAATAATAATAGTGCTGTTAATTTCATCTTTAGAAATTAAAAGTTCTCAAACACTTCAATAGTTCCCATGTCCACAACTTCTTTTTTATCAGTAATTGTAATTGGGTATATCGTTTCTTTCTTACCACTGAAACAGGTGTTACAGTCTTCATACACAAACACTCTATAGTTTCCTGGTTCTAAGAACTCAAACTCGAAACTCCCGTCATACGATGTTTCAACATCATCATCAAAGTAAGTGTCAGCAGGGTCATTTCCATAAATAATATAAACATCGAATTTAGGAGCGAAGTAATTGTTAATAGCGTTATTTGCGCCGTCATATTCCGTAACATGAATTTTTCCTTTGATTGTTGCCGCGCCTCCTGGGCCTTCAATTTTTGTACATCCCGACCCAAGAAATAAAAGAGCGCTAACTGAAAAAAGGAAAAAAAGGGATTTAGTTTTCATAAGTGTAGATTATAAATTGTTTAACAGGTAATAAAAGAAAATAAGGGATAGAGCCGCAACCATCTCCCTTTTTTTGACGTCTGCAATATACGAAATGTTAGCAAACGGCTAACAAAATTCGTAATTTTGACAAATTCTGATTGTTATCGCAATAGGGTTATAAAGACTATATACGACTATGAAACTAACTAGAAAATTAAAACCAACCTTATTTCTTATATTGTTGTTGGTTGCTGGATCCTCACATTCTCAGGTGATTATCAATGAGTATTCGTGCTCAAACATGAATGGACCACTTGATAATTATGGAGAAAATGAAGACTGGATAGAGCTATACAATACAACCGGAGCACCAATCGATTTAACAGGATATTATCTCTCTGATAAATCTTCAAACCTTTTAAAATGGCAAATTCCAAGCGGAAACATTGCCGCCAACTCGCACAAAATGGTGATGTGCTCCAAGCGAAACACCGTTAATGGTAACGAACTGCACCCAAATTTTAACCTGAAACAAACCCAGGGTGAATGGATCATTATTTCCAATACCCTTGGAAATGTAATTGATTCAATTCAAATTGTTCACTTAACACAAACAAATCATTCAGTTGGACGCTCAACGGATGGCGCTGTCGATTGGAAACTTTTTACATCGCCAACACCAAACTCTTCGAATACAGGAGCACAAAACTTTTATGAGCCTAAACCGGTTATGAGTGTTGCCCCAGGATTTTATCCTGGCGCTCAATCAGTGACAATTACATGTAGCAACCCGGCAGCAACAATTAGATACACAACAGACGGATCTTATCCAACGCCAGCCTCCACGGCTTATACTGGACCCATTAATATTTCAACGACAACGGTTCTTAGAGCAACAGCTTTTGGAGTTGAGGAGCCAAGTTTTACGGAAACGAACTCTTATTTCATTAATGTAACCCACAACCTTTCAGTTGTTTCGGTTTGTAGTGATGATGTTTATGATCTTATTGCAAATGGAAACCAAGGTGGCTGGGGGGGCACCGCCAACAAAGTTGGTGGGTTCGAACTTTTTGAACAGGATGGAACTTTTATTGATGAAGGCGACGGACATTTCAACAAACACGGAAATGATTCATGGGCTTACGCTCAAAGAGGGTTTGACTTTATTATGAGAGATCAGTTTGGATATAACGACGTTATTGATCATCAAATTTTCCCTGCCGACACACCAAGAGATAAATTTCAAAGAGTAATATTAAAACCAGCAGCGAGTGATAACTATCCTTTTGAAACAGGAGGAGCGCATATTCGTGATGCATTTGTACATACTCTATCTATTAGAGCTGACATGCTTCTTGATGAAAGAACGTATAGACCTTGTGTTGTATACTTAAATGGAGAGTATTGGGGGGTTTATGAAATTCGTGAAAAAGCGGATGACCATGATTATACGAACTTTTATTACCAACAAGATAAATTCAACTTACAATACCTTAAAACTTGGGGGGGGACCTGGGAAGAGTATGGAGCTCCAAATGCGCAAAATGATTGGGACGCACTTGTGGCCTTCATTTTAGCCAATAATATGGGGCCTGGTGCAGATTGGGATTACGTTAAAGGTGAAATTAAATGGAAATCATTATGTGATTACTTTATGATGAACTCATATATTGTAAGTCAAGACTGGTTAAACTGGAACACTGCATGGTTTAGAGGAATGGACCCATTAGGACAAAAGAAAAAATGGAGATATGTTCTTTGGGATATGGACGCTTCATTCGGACACTATGTAAACTATACTGGTATCCCAGACCCTTCAGCAAATGCAGACCCCTGTAATGTTGAAAACCTTCCAAACCCTGGCGGTCAAGGACACACGGACATTTTAGAAAAAATGATTGCTGAAAACCCAGAGGTTGAACAATACTATATTACACGCTATATTGATTTAGTGAACACACACTTTTCATGTGCTTCAATGAATCAATTACTGGACAGTTGTTTGTTGGAGATAACCCCAGAAATGCCAAATCAAATTGCTAAATGGGGCGGTTCTATGGCGGGTTGGCAAGCCAATGTTCAAGCACTTAAAGATTTTATTGATTTAAGATGTGTAGCATTAGAACAAGGTTTAATAGATTGTTATAGTTTAACAGGACCATTTGATGTTGTATTTGATGTTTCTCCTCCTCTTTCAGGAACGATTAAAGTAAATTCAATATTTGCACCAACATACCCATGGGCAACTTCGTACTTTGGAGGCATAACAACAAACACAATAGCCTTCCCGGAAGTCGGCTATATGTTTGATCACTGGGAGTTTACAGTTGGCCCGATGAACCAAGCGATAACTGAAGACACAAATAGTGTTGACATCACGGTTCCGGATAATATTATAGCGGTATTCATTCCGGAAAACCCAGACCTTGATGGCGATGGAATCTCAAATGATGATGAACTTGCGGGTTGTACAGACCCCAACAATGCCGATACAGATGGTGACGGGATTGATGATGGTGTTGAGGTGAACGGAGGTTCAGATCCTTGTGACCCTTGTGACCCTGACACAAACTCACCAATGTGTGACTCCGATTTAGATGGAATATTTAATCTGGATGAAATCGCTAATGGATGCACTGATCCGTTTAATGCTGATTCAGATGGAGACGGATTAACAGACGGAGAGGAAATTACGGGAGCTGATGATCCACTAACACCTTTGGTTCCTGCTGGAGTTTCTGACCCATGTAACTCATGTGATCCAGATGATTCAGATCCATCATGTTATATTGATACTGATGGGGATGGTGTTTCTGACGCAAACGAGAACATAAACGGAACAAGCCCCACTGATCCTTGTTCTTATTCAATAGCATTAATTACAATGCCAATTACTTCTGGAGCTGATTGCGACGGAGATGGACTTACGGATGCGATTGAAGTCTCAGGAATGTCTGATCCTTTTAACCCATGCGATCCAGACTCTTCAGGAGTTGAGTGTGCTTACGGAATTCACATCCCAACAGGTTTCACGCCAAACGGAGACAACAACAATGACGTTTTCAGTGTTGTTATTGGACAAGATGTAACTTCATTTGTACTTCACATATATGATCGCTGGGGGAATGAAATTATTAAAACAGACGACAAGCTTATGCAGTGGGACGGAACACACAATTCGGAAGAATGCAATTCAGGTGTTTACGCGTACCTACTTGAGGCTGTAATGAATGATGGGTCTGGTCAACTACTTTCTGGAAACATTACGTTATTTAGATAGAATTTATGAAGAAGATATATTTGACATTGGTCGGGTTAGCGCTACTTCATAGTGCGGGAGCTCAAGATTTACATTTTTCACAAACTACCCAAACGCCGCTGTTAATTAATCCAGCGGCAGTGGGCGTTTTCGATGGATGGGAAAGGTTGACTATAAACCATAGAAATCAATGGTTAGGATCCTCAACTCAATTTATGTCGACTGCAGTAGCTGCTGATGTAAACCTGGGAAAAACACGGATGAATGACAAAGCCTATTTGGGCCTTGGCTTGATGGTTTTCAACGACATCGGAGGAGATTCTAAATTTGGAAATACACAAGGCTCTGTTACAGTAAGTGGTATTCTTCCAATGGGAGGCTCTGGACATACTTTGTCCGCAGGAATCCAAGGCGGGTTTGGTCAACGCAAAGGAGACATCAATGCAGTAACATTTTCAAGCCAGTGGGACGGGTCAAGTTTTAACCCTTTGTACCTTAGTGGTGAGCAGAACTCAATTACATCATTCTCTTATGTTGATGCCTCTGCGGGCCTCTTTTACATGTTTGATGGAGGACAAAGCACATTCTCTCGTAACAATGATTTCAAATTTCAAATAGGGGTTTCAGGGTTTCATTTAAACGCACCTCAATTAAAATATACGAATGGTGTTATAGGCGAAAGATTGCACAGAAAATATGTTGCTCACGTAAGGGTTATAGCTGAAGTAGCAGGTTCTAAATGGTCTATTGACGGTTCTGCCGCGCAGTTTATTCAAGGAGGACACTTCGAAACTATTTTAGGAATGATGATGCGCTATCGATTCCAAAATGGAACGAAACAAACTGGGCTGAACCACAACGCATACCTAGGGTTTGGAACTTACTTCAGATGGGGAGATGCAATTGTTCCATCCGCAAATATTGAATGGAAAGGGTTCCAGTTCGGACTTTCTTATGATGTTACCGTATCTTATTTAAGAAAAGCAAACGTTGGTTCTTTGGAGTTCTCGCTTTCTTATAGAAACATGCACGACTCCTTATTCAAGACGAGAAAAAGAAGGTTTTAGGACTACTTTTTTGAAGTTAAAGCTTTAAACAAACGACCAATACGTTTTCTAAAGAAGAAAAGGAGTAAGATGTATGGAATTGCCATAAGGTAAAGAATTCCATAATTCAAGTTGTTCCCAAATGAAGCCTCTCCTAATTCATCTCCGTTTTGCCCTTGCTCGGCAAGCAATTTACATTGTGAACAACCCTGTGCAAAAACCTGATCTACGATCAAAAGTAAGACAAGTAATAAGATGATTTTCTTCCATTGAAACATGATACAAAAGTACGCAATTTGTTACAAACGTCCTTATTTTTTAATAAAACGTAGCTATCAGCGAGTGCTTGGTGACGTTATATTGGCAAAATCATATAAATTTGCGTCTATGAAGTTGATTTCTATATGTGTTATTGTTGGTGGGCTATTGGTAAGTGTTTCTTGTGGAACGGAGGTTACCGAAGTTAAACCTGACCCAAATCCCGACTTGGATAGTTTGATTACTGCTAATCCAGAAAGCATACCACTCTTGGTGAAAAGAGGCGAAAAGCTATTCGCAGCGTATGAATACGATTTAGCGCTTGTAGATGCAGCGAAAGCATTTCGTTTGGATACAAATGACTTGAGCGCACGTTTACTTTATGCCGAAGTAATTAATAGTCGAGCTACCAGAACGCCCCAAGAAGTTACAACTGCGCAGCGCATGTATGCGGAATATTTAAAAAAGAAACCAGAGAGTAAGCGTGCACTTGTCGGTTACGCATCTACATTTAGCTATCAATTTGATTTTAATAATTCGTTCAAGTACATTAATATGGCCTTGAAGCTCGACAAGCACTACCGAGATGGATATGTTCTAAAAGGTTCGAATTATATGCAAATAGGAGATGTTGACAAAGCAAAATCATCGTATGAAACGGCTGTTCAGCAAGATCCTGAGTTTTACGAAGCGTATTTCAAATTGGGTCAGATATATCAAGCGGAGAGTGACCCGAGATGTATCGAGTATTTTACGTCTGCCTACAAATTGAAGCCTGAATACTTAGAATTTAAATACCAAACAGCTTATTCAATGCAGACTCACGATAGAGTGGATGAAGCAAAGGAATTGTATCGTGAAATGGCAAAGGACACTGTAGAATTCTATGTCGTACGAGGACTATTCCACCAGGGACACATTCATCAATTCATGGAAAACAATATTGATAGTGCAATGTATTATTATGAAAGTGCATTGAAAACAGAACCGAGATATGTTGAAGCATGGCATAATTTAGGCATGTGTTATGATACAAAAGGAAACAAAACACAAGCATTAAAATCCTTTTCGAAAGCACTTAAATATAATCCCAATTTTGAATTGTCACGGGTTTACGCCGACAGCATTCGACTTTTCTAAATGAGACTGAATCGTAAACACTTCCTTTTGTTTTCAGAGGCACTCATTCCTGTTTTGGGTTTCTTTTTTTGGAATTGGGGCTTGTACTTCATCCTTTTGTTCTATGTCATTGATGTTTTAGCGCAGGAAGTCATAATGCACCTCAAGTCGAAAAAGATCACGAAAACACAAAACATAAAAGACAATAAAGAATGGTTTTTTTCGGGCGCATTAAGCCTGTTTACTGTTTTCGCTATGATTATGCTTATTCATGTCGCAATGTATTCCATTGAGCCATCGATTAATTTCATTAAGCAAATAAAGCTTTTCTGGACCTATGAAGAAATGGGAATGCAGCAAGGGTATTTATTGATTCCACTAGTTGTGTTTGCCGCTTATTCACAATATAGGATGGACTTTTTAATGATGCGAAAAGACAGAGTTGCAGAACTTAATATCGAATGGAAAAAGCACCTTCGTGCACTTCTCGTCATAATTGGCTTTACAGGCATAGTGATTGGTCTATCACAATTTATTGTTTTAGCAGAAATCGTTTATGTTCTAGGAATTGTTGGATTGATTGCCGCATATAACTTACTCGTTGGAGAGAAGTGATTCACAACAATTAGTAACTATCAATTTATTCGTGTCGACGCGTTCTTTTAATCCAAGCTGGCAAAAGAATTGATCCAATAAATAGGTAAGGGAAGTAGGAAATAAGCCTCCAAATCAAAGCCAATACTCCAATCAACAGCGCAGAAGACGCAAAGCTTGAAAGCAGCTCTCCAAAAGCAAATTCAGCAACGCCACTTCCGCCAGGCGTTGGACTCACCAACATAAACAACCAAAGAACGAGTTGCTGCCCGAGAATTTTTATATTATCAATAAAACCAAGATGGATGAATGCGTTTAATACGGCATTAATAACCAAATATCGCGAGACCCAACTTCCAACCGTTGTCAAGAAAACTTTGATCCAGAAAGATCGTTTTTCGGCTTTGAATTCCTTTGATGCTGCTTCGATGTCTTTTCCCCATTCTCTTGCAATGAACTTCCATCGTTTTAAGAAAGGCAAACTAAAAATTAGGAGGAGGAATTTCGTTGCGAGTTTAGGATACCAAAACAATGTCAAATACAAGAGTGCAGAGATTCCGAAAATGACGGAAAAGCCGATCCAAAACCACCACATTAAAGGCAAGGAAGAGTCCATCCCTTCGGGAAATAAATCGCTGTGATGAATAAACAAAAAGACGAATGGAATCAGAACAACGAAGAACAAATTGTCCATGAAGGCGGTTATGATCACAATTGCAGTGGCTTTTCCAAAAGGAATGGTTTCACGGTTTAAAATAAACATAGCAACAGCTGCTCCTCCTACAACTCCAGGGGAAAGGGCAGAGGCAAACTCCCAAATCATAATGACATAGAAACTCGCTTTCCAAGTCAACTTTTTATGGGTTAATATTCGAATCCTCAGCATATAGAAAAAGTCGCGGCCAGCAACAAAGAGAATTGCTGCGAGAAGCCACATAACCGATCCACCCGTCCAGTTGATGTTCCTTAGTGTAGATGATAAGGTTTGGAGTTCGTAAGTGCCGTCAGCGTCTTTTTTGAAGTCTAAAGGGTTGTGAAGATCGATTTTACCGTTCTTGTTTCCATCAATCCAAGCGTGTGTTCCTGTTCCATCTTTAATTTCAGAAAATTGTGTTTGTGAAACGCTTCGGTAAAGCATCCAGCCAGAAATAAGCAAACCAATAGCAACTGCGGTGAAAATTTTCCACCCGCTAAATGCCTTTTTCAAAGGGCTCTTCATCGATTAGTACTTTGGAGTCAATGGAACATCAATTGTCCATCCAGCGCGGACCTTTATTTTTTTGGAGTAGATATCAACCTCTTCAGGGTGTGTCAATGTTACGTATTCACCAACATCCCATTTTCCGTTTCCGTTTGAGTCTCGGACGATCTTAAATGTATAGTCGCCTGGATTCAATTCTGTAAATTCAATGGTATTAGAAACATCTTTAACGCTTATGGTTTTTACAGCTTTATTTCTCTGAAGAAGAATAACAATTATTGAACCTTTGTATTCCGAGACCGTTACATTTAAGGCCCCATAATTATCTACAGACTTTAGTTTTATTGGCGCTTTTGCCTCTTCTGAATTTCCACATTTTGTTTTTACAGCACCTTTTTCAAAGGAAACGAGCACACTCTCTGCGATTTCCCTGTCAAAAACAAGCTGAAAAGTGGAATTATAGAACTTCGTTTCAAACTCGATTGTTTGAGTTGAGTCAAGCGGGTTGACAATACTAATCTTTGCATTGTCAATCCCTTCAATTGGACCATTTATGGAAAAAGAAACATTTTTAGAAGGAGAAAATGTTCCAGAATTTGTTGCCTTAATTACAATCGGCGCCTCTCGTTCTTTAAGCTTAAATCGATAGTTAACAGTATCAGAAAAGGTCTCATAATTATAAACCACTTCTACCGAATTTTGTTTGGGCTTATCAAAATAAAACATTAGACTATCATCTGAAAACCAATCATGTTCATAGGGCTGTCGCAATTCACCGTCAATATAAAGGGAAACATTTTGTCTGGGCGAGCCTAAAGGTTTGTTTATCTCACTCTGAGCAACAATTGGGTTGTTTGTAGCGACAATAAATGAACATGGTGGAATAAAATTAAGTGTCGTTATTTCCGGGTTTTTTTTCGGTTCAAAGATGCGAAACGGAATCGAATCAAAGGTGTTTTCTTCAATAGTAATCGTTCCTCCGTCAGGGAATCCGAGCTTTTCATAATCCTGTAAATTCAAATCGTTGTTTTCATCTTGAAATGCAACTGCGCGGTATTCGCCTTTATGCAAGTAATTCAACTTCGCAATTCCATTAGACGGCTGAGCTAAGCTCACAAGTTTATCAGAGTTAAGTTCATAAAGCGCAACAATGCACTCGTCGTTTGGCAAATTTGACCAAGCATCCAGAACAGCCACTGAGTAGGAAAGAGTATCCAAAAAAGGGCCAGTTGAAAACACATATTGAATTATTGTATCATTGCCTTCGTTTAAATCTTTGATCGCATTGTTGAGGTAAATGGCATACGTTGTGTTGCTTTCCAAAGTGTCTTTCCAAGTAAGCGTGAGCGTTTTATTTTTTACTGAAGCCTTTATGGTAGCGTGAGGAGGAACGATTCTAATGTTTTGAATCGGGTTGACTAATTTAAAATATTCATCAAAAGGAATTTCAACCCCATTAGCAGTAAAGTTGGTTGTTTCATTTAAGGGAACAACGGCTAGGGCAATAGGTTTTGGCGCAAACTGATCTCTATCCCCACCGGTAATAGTTCCCACCTGAGCACAGGACGCGGCAAGCAATCCAACTAGAAATACTATAAAGTACTTACGAACCATTCGCAGATTTCATTTAAGTAAAGAACGTCATTTTGATCGAATGCGGCCAATTCATAGCTGTCGACATCCAAAACACCAATGACTTGGCATTCTCGAATTAACGGAATAACGACTTCACTTTTGGATAAAGTACTGCAAGCGATGTGCCCATCAAACTCGTCAACATTGTCAACGACAATGGGTTTTTTAGTTTTCCAGACAGTTCCACAAACACCTTTTCCTTTTTGAATTCGCGTGCAAGCAATCGGCCCTTGAAAGGGACCTAAAATCATCATATCTTCACGCACATTATAAAACCCAACCCATAAAAATCCGAAAGCTTCTTTTAAGGCTGCGGCGATGTTTGCTTGGTTTGCAACAAGGTCTTTTTCATCACCAACAAGAGCTTTGATTTGAGGTATTAAGGACGAATAAATTTCGCTTTTATTACCCTCTACTTTCACTAAATCCTCGGTCATTTCTAGGTTTTGTACAAATTTGCCTTTTTTATTTTTAATCTGCAATATTTCGCTATCTTCAATACAATAACCGAATGCTTAGGCTGAAACAAAACTAAAAAATGGGATAATATTGTTTCAGCGTATGTAAGAATAATTTAATATTTATGTTGGAAAAAGTGCAATTGGAAAAGGTCTTGTTTTTGGATATTGAAACAGTACCGCAAGTTTATGAGTTTGACAAATTAGAGGAGAAGTCGCAAGAATTATTTGAATCTAAAACGCGATTTATGCAAAATGCAGAGAAATCATACGAGCAACTTTATGCTGATCGTGGAGGCATTTACGCTGAGTTTGGCAAAATTGTATGTATTTCGGTTGGTTACGTTAAGCAAACCAGTACAGGCAAGCAAATTCGAATGATGTCCTATTACCACGACGATGAGGAAATACTTTTAAAACAATTTAAAGGGCTACTAGACGAACATTACAATTCCCCTTACAGCATTTTGTGTGGTCACAATGCAAAGGAGTTTGATTTTCCATACATCTGCAGACGGATGCTAATCAATGGGATTGGTTTACCGAATGTTTTAAATATTGCGGGAAAGAAACCGTGGGAGATTGCGCACCTAGATACAATGGAACTTTGGAAATTCGGAGATTTTAAAGCATATACTTCGTTGGCCTTGCTGTGTCACGTGTTTAACATTCCTACACCAAAGGATGATATTTCTGGAGCAGATGTTGCACGAGTTTATTTTGAGGACAAAGATCTTGATAGAATAAAGGTGTATTGCGAAAAGGATGTTGTGGCTTTGATCCAATTATTTGTAAAAATGCGTGGAGACGAATTGATCGATGAAAGTGAGGTTCACTATTCGTGAATTGCAAAGAAGGTCAGCTTAAAGAAGAGACATCTTTCTTGTTTTTTCAAAACGAATAAAAATTTGCTGGAGAAAACATTTGACATAAAAAAGGTGCTATAAAAGCACCTTTTTTTATTGTTCCAACAATCTTATTGTATAAATACCGTCTCTTCAGAGGTGACCTCTTGTTCAACCTTAATAATTCCTTGTCCAACCATTCCGTTTCCTTGAACATCAATGTTAAGAACCGCTACACCAGCCTGTCCCAATTGATAAACATCGTCGAAATTGAAAATTGCTTCACCGGCAGCGTTCGTTGATGTTGTATCGTAAAGAACAACACTAGACGGCTGGTTTGTTGTTGACTGACCATAAATAACCACTATTGCTCCTGCAACGGGGCTGTTTCCAGCGTCTCTAACATAAATTTTTGCAATTGTTGATTCTTTCTTACGACAAGCAACAAGCGTTGTCATTCCCAAAAGGAAGAACAATGCTAAAAATGCGTATTTATTGATTTTCATAATTTTCTGTTTTAATTACGGCAAGAATATTGTTTCAACAGCTGTCGTATGAACACGACTTCTGATATAACCATTCTCTTGTAAAAGGTCTGTTTTTGCGATAATATCAAAATAAGCTACTGGGTTATCTTCTTCACCTGCAGCATCATAATACGGCTGAACGTTGAAGTATGCAAAACCAGAATCATTTGTAATAACCGTATCTATATACGCTTGAGTTGCAGGATCCGATGAAGGATCCCCAATAATTATAACCTTCGCACCGCTAACTAACTCGTTAGAAGAAGACCGAACAAATATTTTTACAACTGATGGGTTTTTGTTTTCACATGAATGTAAAACACCCAATGATAAAAGAATCATTGCCAAAACCCCTACTTTTCCTATTAATTTCCCCATGTTTTCCTATAAACAACGACATCCAAAGATAATCTATTTTAGATTATATAAAAGAACTTTAGTCCTTAATTCTTAACTTCGTACGTCTTATTAAACCGTTTGGTTACAATATATAACAAATAAGGCACGTAAAAAGTTACAAATTACCATTTCACCTCTAAGAACGAACGAAAGAGGGATTGGTTAGTATTAATAATTCAGATGGAGAATAAAGTCAAGAAAATTAGAGAGGAGGTAGAGAGTTTTATCGTAAGCTCTAGTGAAGAGTTGGAAAAATTTAGAATTTCCTTCTTGGGTTCTAAAGGTTCGGTAAAAGGATTATTTTCAGAGTTAAAAAATGTTGCAATCGAACAAAAACGTGAAGCGGGGCAACTCGTTAACGGCCTAAGAGAATTCGTTCAAAACAAATTTGACGTGCTCAAAGAGGAGTTAGAAAGCTCAAGCGATGACAACCAAAAAATTGACACTTCTCTACCTGGAGACTCCATTGAACTAGGCGCGCGTCATCCGCTTTCGTTGGTGCGATCAGAAATAATAGAAATATTTAGCCGGATTGGATTTACAGTTTCAGAAGGACCCGAAATAGAAGATGATTGGCATAATTTCTCTGCGTTGAACTTTCCAGCTGAACACCCAGCCAGAGATATGCAGGATACTTTCTTCATAGCAAAGGGAGACACACCGCAAGAGGAAATAGCTCTTAGAACGCACACTTCTTCAGTTCAAGTTAGAGTAATGGAGAATGAGAAACCACCAATTCGTACAATTTCGCCGGGAAGAGTTTACCGCAATGAGGCAATCTCAGCGCGGGCACATTGTTTCTTCCATCAGGTTGAAGGGCTTTATATAGATAAAGATGTTTCTTTCGCTGATTTGAAACAAACGCTTTTGAATTTCGCTAAAGAAATGTTCGGTGATAAAGCGGAGATTCGTCTTCGTCCATCGTACTTCCCTTTTACAGAGCCAAGTGCTGAGGTAGACGTTTCATGCACAATTTGTAATTCAAAAGGTTGCAACGTTTGTAAATATACAGGCTGGTTGGAAATTTTAGGATGCGGAATGGTAGATCCGAATGTTTTGGAAGCAAGCAACATAGATAGTAAAGAGTTTTCCGGATTCGCATTTGGAATGGGAGTAGAGCGTATTGCTCAATTGAAATATAAGGTGAATGACTTACGGCTGTATTCTGAAAACGATGTAAGATTCTTAAGCCAATTTACGTCAGGAATGTAATGGGACTATTTTCAAGAAACAAAAGCAAACCGGAAGCTAAACCTATTAAGGTTTGGAATGAATTGAGTTCGATTGAACAATTGAACGAATTAGTTGTAGCGGCACAAGACAAACCTGTAGTTATATTTAAACATAGTACGAGGTGTGGAATTTCATCAATGGCGTGGAATTCATTTAGAAACAATTGGACATCGGAAGATACTCTTGCAAACGTTTATGTATTGGACTTGTTGAACCACCGTGATGTTTCAAACGAAATTGCAGAAGTGACAGGCGTTTTTCACCAATCACCGCAAGCAATTGTTTTGAAAGGAGCGGAAGTCATTTATGAAGCCACGCATTCAGGGATTGATGCGCGACAAATAGAATCGATACTAAGAAAAGGATGAGAAAAAATGTAAAAGGTTTTATTGTTATAGCGCTTATGGTTTTGGTGGGAGGCGCTGTTCTATTTGGGCCTCTATTAAATAAGGATGAAATACCTACTGAGGCAAGGTTTGACTTTCTTGGTGACGTAGCAACTGTTGCGGATTTAGAGTCTACAATTAAAATTAAACTTGTTGGGCAGGAAGGGCTGGCTAAAGTTGAACTTCTTTTGGATTCCAAGGTGATTAAATCATGGAGCAAGCCGACTTCGAACTTGGAATTTAAGTTTGCTCATAAAGATGTTGGAATATTTACATTTCAAGTCGTTTCTACTGATTCTGATGGGTTAATGAAGGTTGATGAGCGACGTTTAAAGGTTGTTTCAAATATAACACCAGAAGCGTTAACCGCAAAAATCGTACAAACGCATGTCCACGATATTAACAGTTTTACGCAAGGATTGGAGTTTTACGAGGGGCGCTTATTTGAAGGAACGGGCCAGAGGGGACAATCAAAAATTTCTGAGATTAACTTGGAAGGAGAGCCGGTGGGGAATACGATCAAATTGGATGGAACGTATTTCGGCGAAGGAATAACCATGATGGATGGAATATTATTTCAATTGACATGGCAAAAAGGGGCCTGCTTTACTTATTCTATTGAGGACACCTTAAAAATTTTACCAGGCAACTTCAATTATGTGGGTCAAGATGGTTGGGGCTTGTGCAATGACGGCAAGTCTCTTATTATGTCGGATGGAACGGAACGAATTACATTTAGAAACCCAAAAACTTTCCAAGTAGAAAGAACAATTAACGCGTACAACAATCGAGGACCTTTAACTCAATTGAATGAACTGGAATACATCAACGGTAAAATCTATGCGAATGTTTACCAAACAAATTTGATTGTCGCGATTGATCCTGAAACGGGGAAAATTCTAGAACAAATTAACTGTGACAACCTTGAAGTTCAAGGCCGTGGAAATGGAGACGTACTTAACGGAATCGCTTACAATCCTGAAACAGGGAAAACATATTTAACGGGAAAACTTTGGCCGAAAATGTTCGAGGTTGAGTTTGAACAGGGTAGGCAAATGTAATTAAAAGAAACGGAAGTTATTTCACAAAAGAATAAGCCCTTTCGACTTTCGCTATTCTTATTTCAAACGCGTCGTACCAACGTTCTTTGCCTTGTCTTTGTGCTTCTTGGTTTTCAAGGTTAGACCCCCCACTTCATCATAAGCCGTCTAAGATCGCGGATTGCGCGGCACTAAAGATTACGGCATAGTATGGGGGCTTGGGCGTTTTCGTAAGCGCTTTAGTCTGTTGTAAAAGGCGTAAATGGATCAAATTGATTGATCGTATTTACTTCATTTATCGTTTGATTTTCCACTCTCAAAATACGACCAGGATACTTTTCCACCATTGACATATCGTGGGTCGCCATTAATATTGAAGTATTTTCTTCTTTGCTAATTGCAAGTAACAAGCGCATGATTTCTTCTGAGGTTTCTGGATCTAAATTTCCAGTTGGCTCATCGGCAAGAATCAATTTTGGATTGTTTAATAAAGCCCTAGCAATTGCCACACGTTGTTGTTCTCCACCTGAAAGAGCAAACGGCATAGAATTGATCTTTTGTTCTATTCCAACCAATTGCAGCACCTCTTTCGCGCGTTTTTGCATCTTCTTTTTGTCTTTCCATCCAGAAGCGCCCATTACAAACATTAAATTCGCTAAAACGGTGCGATCTGTCAATAATTGAAAGTCCTGAAACACAATTCCTAGCACTCTTCTTAATTGGGGAATGTCCTTTTTTCGAAGCGCATTTAAGTCAAATGAGTCGATACTTCCTGTTCCATTTGACAACATGAGTTCACCGTAAAGCACCTTGAGTAAACTACTCTTTCCACTTCCCGTTTTCCCAATGAGGTAAACGAATTCCTTCGGTTTAATCTCGACGTTTATATCGTTTAAAACAACAACATTATTTTGTTGAATTTCACCTGATTTGATTTCAATTACGTTGCTCACGATTCGGAATATTTAATGTAAAGATGAGGATTACGGTATGGAATTTGCCATACCAGCAAGAAATAATCTTAACAGATTCGCGTTTACAACTTTTAAAGCGCCTCTTCAAACTATCTATCAAGTCCATTACTTTTACCTAGTTATAAAGCAGTTAAAATGAAAAGAATTCTGTCAATTCTTATTGCGATCTTGGCTCTTCAAGTTTCAGCGCAAACTTCGGAGAAGTACAATAGTGATTACGAGAATTTTTATCGTGGTGAAGAGTTGTTTGAAAAGAATCAGTTCGGAGCAGCTCGAAGAGAATTCAGACTTTTCCAAGATGGTTTTGATCAACCAAATGATCCAATGTTTGTGAAGGCAGCATACCTTGAGGCAATATCTGCCTTAGAGCTGTATAATAATGATGCTGTAACGCTCCTCGAGGATTTCAACAAAGTCTATCCAGCAAGCATTTACAAGAAGAACATTTATTACCGCCTTGGTAAATACTATTATTACAAGAAAAAATGGGATGATGCCCTGGAATGGTTTAACATGTTGAGTATTCAAGATGTTCCAATGGAGGACCGAGAGGAATTCTACTTCAAGGTCGGTTATGCCAACTTTAAAGAAGAAAATTTTGAAGCGGCGCGAATTGCTTTCCTTGAAATTAAAGAGGGTGTTTCTCAATATGCTGCACCTGCGTTGTATTATTATTCGCACATCGCTTATCAATACAAATCATATCAAGTTGCTCTAGAAGGGTTTTTAAGGCTTGAGGCTCATGAAAAGTTTGGTGAAATAGCACCTTTTTATATTGCACAAGTATATTACCTGCAAGGAAAGTACGAGGAAGTTACAAAGTATGCAAGTAAGCTTTACGGCAAAGACGGCAAGCTGAAAGAAAAGGAAATCAACCTTCTTATTGGAGATGCTTTTTATAGAATTGGAAAGTACGACGAAGCAGTTCCGTATCTCGAAAATTACAACAAGTCGAGCAAAACAAACAGAGACGAGGATTACAGGCTCGGTTATGCCTATTACAAAAGTGGCCTTTATGAAAAAGCCGTTCGAATGTTCGATAGGGTTAAAAAGGAAGAAGACAGTTTAGGACAGATATCATTTTACCACATTGGTGAATGTATGCTCAAGTTGGACAACATCGTTTCTGCGAGATCTGCATTCGAAAGAGCCGCTTTTATTGACAAAGACCCTACTGTTCAAGAAGACGCATTGTACAATTACGCAACACTTTCTTACAAATTGGATATTAATCCATATGATGAAGCTGTTGAGGCCTTTGAACTTTACTTAGAGCGTTATCCAAATTCGGAACGAAAAGAAGATGTTTACCAATACTTGGTTAATGTGTATGTCAATACAAACAATTATACGAAAGCCTTGGCATCGTTGGAAAAGCTACCAAACAAGAACATTCGATTGAAGCAAGCGTACCAATTAATTGCATACAATCAAGGTGTTGAGCGGTACCAGAAGAAAAGTTACACAAGCGCTATTTTGTCTTTCGAATTGGTAAAGAAATACCCAATTGACCAATCTCTTTCAGGAATGGCCGTTTATTGGACAGCAGATTCATATTTCAGACAAAACGAATACAACCTGGCGATTGAAAACTACAAGAAATTTGGGCTTCTTCCTTCGACAACTCCTCCAGGGTTAAAGTCTGAAGCACATTATAGTTTAGGCTATTGTTATTTAGAGCGTGCTGATGCTTACCGTGCAAAAGGGAATAAACCACAACGCGAAAATGAGTTAAAAAAATCGGGAACAGCATTTAGAAGTTTCGTTGATGCTGGTCCTGGAAGCGAGGAAAAAAGAGCAGATGCTTTAATGCGAATTGGAGACTCTTACTTTGTTTTAAAGCAGAATATTGAGGCAATTTCATACTATAAAAAAGCACTTGCTTTGAGAGCAGGGCAAGAAGACCGCGCATTGTTCTATATGGCAAAAACGTATGGATACATGTCAGGGAGGTTGACAGAAAAAATTTCACACCTCTTAGACATTGTAAACAACTATCCTCAATCACGGTATTTACAAGAGTCTATTGCAGAAGTAGCAAGAACGTACTATGCAAACGGAGACTATGATAAAGCGCTGAGTTCTTACAATAAAATCATTTTCGATTATCCAAATTCTGCTTTAGTAATTGATGCAAGAATTAATGTTGCAGACATTCACTTTAAACAAGGGGGTTACGACAAAGCAGAAGAAGAGTATTTGTCAATTCTTTCTGAGTTTGGTGCGAGTGACCCAAAGGTTTGTGATCCAGTGTCGGAAGGCTTAAAAAATTTATATACTGTAACAGGAGAAATAGACAAAATAGACCTTTTAGCAAGCCAATATTCATGTGTTCAATTTACAACTGACGAAAAAGAATTCTTGTATTACAAACCTGCAATTCAAGCGTATTACGACAGCACGCTTTCGGACAATCAGCTTTACAGTCAGGCAATTCCAAAACTCGAGAAGTATTTGGAGAAATTCCCGAACGGTCGATACAAGGTTGAGATCTCTGATTATTTGGCAAATAGTCATTATGAACTTGGTGATATTTCAACTGCGGTTGCGATTTACAGAGAAGAGCTAAAAGGACCCAAAACACAATACACGGAATTTGCTGCAGCAAGAGTTTCGAGTTATTTATATAATGACGGTCAATTTGAAGAGGCTATTCCTTATTATAAGCGTGTAGAGGAGGTTGGTTCAAACCCAGAGTATAAGTACAACGCGAAATTGGGCTTGATGCGGTGTCATTTCCAAATTGAGAACTGGCAGAATGCTGCTCTTTATGCAAGTAAAGTTTTGGCCAGTTCTGAAACAAGTGGAGAAATAGAACTGCATTCGCACTACGTGAGAGCAATTGCAAACTACAATGTTGGGTACTATAACGACGCCAGAATTTCATTGGATTGGTTGGTTAAAAACACAACAACGAATATGGGGGCGGAAGCGAGACATGCTTTAGCAGACATTGCATTCAAACAAGGCAAGCTAAGCCTAGCTCATCAAGAGATAAAGGATTTACTTAAAATGAAACCAAAGTACAATTATTGGATTGGAAAAGGAATGATTTTAAGAGCTCGCATTTATATGGTTGAAGACAACTTATTTCAAGCAGAGCAGGATTTAAGAGGTATTCGTGAACACTATACGAACTTCGAAGATGGAATTATGGAGGAGGCCAACGAGCTTTGGGATGAGCTGATGCAATTGAAAGACGCACCGAAAGATATAGAAGAGGGAAATGAACGAACAATTGAAATAGATGAAAACTAGAATGAGATATATACTAGCTATATGGTCGGTGTTCAGTGTTTCTTCACTGTTCGCACAATCGGGACTTGAAATTATTGTGGATGGTAGTCGCTTTGTTGAGCCTGCCGATAGAATTGATTTAAACCCATTTATTGTAGACACGGTAATCCCAACACCAATTATTGAATATCCGCTGCTTCAATTGAAACATGAAACGGATACTGAAGTTTCTATGATTACTCCAGCATCGATCAACACGAAGGAAACGTTGACGCAGATGTATAATTCGTATTTGAAATTAGGAGTTGGGACAGAATTCATGCCGCTTGGAGAGTATTACTTTGACTCGAAAAGATCGAAGAAGTTTATTTATGGAGGTCATGTTAAACACCTAAGTTCATTTGGAGATATCTCAGGATATGCACCTGCACAATTTGACAGAACAGGAGTTAATTTGTACGGGGGAATTAATCAAAGAAGGTATTCTCTTCGCGGAGATATGCACTATAAGAACCAGGGCTTGCATTATTATGGAACGCCTTTAACGCAAGATACTTTAATCGCTGACAGCATTGCACAACGCTACGGCGACTTTGGATTTGGGGCACTATTCTCTTCCCACAAGAAGGACAGTGCGAATTTGAATTATAAAGTGGGGTTTGATTACAACAATTATACTTCTCGACGTCCAAAGGAAGAAGTGCTGAGGGACTGGAGAGCAAACGAGAATAATTTCGGAATTAAAACAAGTGCTTGGTACAAATACGGGGACGAAATTTTCGGGGCGGACTTTAATGTTCGATACAACGTATACAAATACGGGATTGCCGACTCTAGTCTAACAGCATTGGACACGGGTCTTGTTGCCAATAACGGAATAGTGAACTTGCACCCAACGGCGATCATGAGAAGGTTTGACGACAAGTTTTTATTTAGATTCGGAGCGGACATTGTATTCAACGGAGAAAACGGTAAAACGAAAGCACACATTTATCCAGACATTGAAGTGAAGTACAGCATGTTTAATGATATTTTTATTCCTTACGCAGGTCTTGGAGGTGGAATGAAGCAAATTACGTTCAAGAGCTTAACGAACGAAAATGAATTTTTGATTCCAAACATCGAATTGCGCAACGAAGGGGAGATTAACGTTTATGGCGGAATAAAAGGAACGCTTAGTAAACGCCTAGGGTTCAACATCGGCGGAAAATTTGGAAGAATCACAAACAAAGCCCTTTTTGTAACGGATACAACGTTTTCTGCAGGCAACAAGTTCAAGCCGATTTACGACACGATGAACATTGCGATGCTTGAAGGATCAATGTCGTATCAATTGTCGAACAAAATAAAAATTGACGGTATAGCACGCTTCAATTCGTACAACGTATTCACAAACAGTTATGCGTGGAACCTGCCTCAATTGGAGTTTGTATTGAGAGGATCGTATAATCTGTATGATAAGTTTTTATTCAATTTAGATGTTAATTTGGAGCACGGAAGAAAAGCATTGGTTTACGCTCCTGGAGCGGGCATTACAGAAGAGAACCAACAATTTATTCTGGACTTAGGTTTTATTGTTGATGCGAACGTAGGAGTTGAGTACAGATACAACAAAAGAATTTCAGCGTTTGTTCAGTTGAACAACTTCGCTTCACAGCAATACATGAGATGGTATAACGCCCCTGTTCAGCAGTTCCAAGCTTTGGGCGGGGTGACGTTTAGATTCTAAATATTCTTTTTGAGTAAACACAGAGTGGCATAAAAAAGTGTAATAGAACTGAAAAGGGTCTCGTTTTAAACGAGACCCTTTTCTTAATAATATATTTTGTTGCAGCTTTACAGAGCCGAATCATTAGTTTCTCGTTCTTCTCCACTAATCGAATCACCGCCTTTTTCAAGTGTGGACTCAATCTCAGGCTCTGTAACAGGAACATCACTTTTCTTACTCCAAGGCATACTAAAGGCAAGCTTCTTTTTCTTCTTCGCATTCTCCTTTGGGAAATACTTACGCTGTCTACAGAAGACCATTATAACACCCAATGAAATTGAAGCGTCTGCAACGTTCCAGATAGCAGGAAAAATCTGCCCTCCTCCCAACCACGGAACCCACGTTGGCCATGTAGCGTGGAATTGGAACATATCTACTACGTTTCCAAACAAGAACCCTGTATGGCGAATTTCAACCTGACCTTCATATCCGCAATCTGACCAGTTCCCTGAACCATCAAGTCGATTGTATTCCAGTCCACAATTTAAATATTCTTCGACCGGGAAAATGAAATCATAGAACATCGAATCGATCAAGTTTCCTGTTGCCCCCGCCAGTATAAGGCTAATGGCAATAAGAAATTCACGACGAACGCCTTTCTTAAGCTGTAAGATTAAATAATAGATGATTCCAGATATCGCAATAATTCTGAAAACACTTAATGCCAATTTTGCCCAAATGGAGGAACCGAATTTCGTTCCAAAGGCCATTCCTTGATTTTCTATATAAGTCAATACAAACCAATCCTCAGCAATTGCTTGGTCACTATGACTTTCATAATCATATGTAGACTTTAAGTAAATCTTAAGAAATTGATCACATAGGAGGATAATCGTGACAATGACCGCAACGATGATGATGTTTTTTTTCAAGAGAGCCTAGCTTTGTGCGTTCTTAGCCTCAATGCTTAATGTAGCATGTGGAACTAATTTTAATCTGTCTTTATTGATTAACTTCCCCGTTGCACGACAAATCCCATACGTTTTATTCTCGATACGCGTAAGCGCATTTCTCAAGTTTGAAATAAACTTTTCTTGACGGGAAGCCAACTGAGCAACTTCTTCACGAGATAACGTGTCAGAACCATCCTCCATCATGTTAAATGAACGGCCGGTATCATTTGTTCCGTGATCATCACTGTGCGAAAGAGTTCCTTTTAAAAGGTCTAAATCAATTTGTGCCTCGCTTAGTTTTCCAAGAATTAATGTTTTAAACTCTTGAAGTTCGCTATCTGAAAATTTTGCTGTTGCCATAAATATATTTGTTTTGGTTCTTAAACCAGAATGTATCTCTCTTTTGAAAAGCCTAAAATATAAAATTATCAACATTACTACGCAATGAATAGGACGATAAAAAATGTATCTTCGTTTTGTGGTAAGAATATTCTTCGGAAATAGGTCCTATGCTTTGCTAATGCTTCCCTTATTAATTGCGGGATATGCGGCTTTAAACTTGTGGAAAGGACACCACGAACCACACGTCGGTGTCAGCTTTGGTTTTTGGGGACATTTGCTCAGTCAATCAACGTATTTATCTCAATTCTTGGCTGGAGGTCTAATTTTGGTCAACGGAATTGTGCTAAACACGCTTTTCAACAGAAACGGCTTCATGGAGAGCAATAATTTTTTGCCCGCTCTTTTGTACGTTTCCTTTTTGAGTATTTTTCATTCGTTTTATTATCTCGATGGTTTTTCAATAGCTCAATCCCTTTTGATTATAGGGTTGTACCAACTTTTAAAGTTGAACCAAAATGAAGATGCCAGAAGAATTGTTTTCAATGCGGCATTTATTATTGGAGTAGCTTGTACGTTCTACCCTGTTTTGCTCGTAATTATCCCCTTCTTGTTTTGGATGATTTGGGTGATTCGACCCTTCATTTTTCGAGAGTCTACTTTGATCGTTGTTGGATTTGTCATTCCACTCATTTTTGCTGGGGTTTATGGCACCGTTTACAACATACATTTATCCGGTCCAGAATTAAGCAGTACATCATCAGAACTGTGGCTTGAAGACGTTACTGTTTTGGGTGGAATTGTGCTTTTTATGATTGTTCTCGGAATCGGGCGATTTCTTCTTAAATTGAAGCAAAGTTCCATCCGATTGAAAAAATTATTTAGAGTAATAATCATCCTTGCTAATTTTTCTCTCCTTTTAACCATTTTTGAGTATTTTGTTTTCCACAAAAAGGAGGCATTAAGCCTTGTTTTTATCCCCATGATGTTCTTTTTACCCTACTCTTTTGGGTATAAAAAGCAGCGGGGAGTGACTACTGCTGTTTTTTACCTCCTATTTTTGTTTTCTGTGGGTAAGTTTTTCTACCCTTTAGCATTCTAAAACATCGAATAATCGTAATTTTGCTCCAATATTATTAAGAAATTAAAATGAAGTTTGGAGTAGTAACATTCCCGGGATCAAATTGCGATGAAGACATGGTTTATGTTCTTGAAACATTAATGGGTCAGGAAGTAGAGCGTTTGTGGCACAAAGACACGGATTTAAAAGGAGTTGATTTTGTTGTTTTACCTGGAGGGTTCTCTTACGGAGATTACCTTAGATCGGGTGCAATTGCAAAACTATCACCAATTATGAGCGAAGTAATTAAGCATGCCAACAATGGAGGCTATGTGCTTGGGGTTTGTAACGGGTTCCAAATTCTTACTGAAACGGGATTATTGGAAGGCGCTTTACTGCACAACGACAACCAACGGTTTATTTGCAAAAACATTTACTTGAAGTCAGAAGGAAATTATACGGCAATGACGAAAGATTTAAACTCTCAAAAAGCCTATAAAATTCCTATCGCTCACGGTGAAGGGAGGTATTATGCTTCGGCCGAGACAATTGATAAATTATCAAGTAACAATCAGATACTTTTCAGGTATTGCAATGAAGAAGTAGAGGTTTTAAAAAGCGCTAATCCGAACGGATCAATTGACAACATTGCAGGAATTTGCAACGAAGGAAGAAACGTTTTTGGGATGATGCCACACCCAGAGAGAGCTGCTGACGCAGAACTTTCGAATCTAGACGGAAAAGCAATGTTTGAGTCGATTTTAGCACACTGTTAATCAGTTATTATGCGCGTTTTACTATTAGGGTCAGGAGGAAGAGAGCATGCTTTAGCATGGAAAATGGCTCAAAGCTCAATTCTTGAGGAGTTATTTATCGCACCGGGAAATGCCGGGACGAAGATGCACGGGAAAAACGTGGACATGTCGGTAAACGATTTCAAAGCGATTAAAACATTCGTTATTGAAAACACAATCGACATTGTTGTTGTTGGACCTGAAGACCCATTAGTGAATGGAATTGCTGATTTTTTCAAAGCGGACGATGAATTGTCTAAAGCTTCAGTAATTGGACCAAACAAAGAAGCGGCACAACTGGAGGGAAGTAAGGATTTTGCGAAGCAATTCATGAAACGCCACAACATCCCAACAGCGAAATATGCCACCTTTACAAAAGACACACTTAGCGACGGATATAAGTTTTTAGAGTCAATGAATCCACCGTATGTTTTAAAAGCAGATGGGTTGGCAGCAGGAAAAGGGGTTCTAATCCTTGATAACATAAAAGAAGCAAAACTAGAGTTGAGAAACATGCTGGCGGATGCTAAATTTGGCGAAGCGAGTGCCCGTGTTGTAATTGAGCAGTTTTTAGACGGAATAGAATTGTCTTGCTTTGTAATTACAGATGGAGATGCTTACAAGATTCTTCCCGAAGCAAAAGATTATAAGAGAATCGGAGAGGGTGATGCAGGATTAAACACAGGCGGAATGGGAGCAGTATCTCCAGTACCATTTGCAAATCCAACTTTCTTAGACAAGATTAAGAACCAAGTTATTATTCCAACACATAAAGGTTTGAAGAAGGATGGAATCGAATACAAAGGATTCATCTTTTTCGGAATCATCAATGTAAAGAATGAGCCTTACGTTATTGAGTACAATTGTCGAATGGGAGACCCCGAAACAGAGGTTGTTATTCCTAGATTGAAGTCAGACATTCTTGATTTGTTCGAAGGGGTTGCAACAAATACGCTTTCGGAAAGAGATGTTCAATTTGATGAAAGAAGCGCGGCCGCAGTAATGATGGTTTCAGGAGGATATCCGGAGAAATATGCTAAAGGCAAACAAATTTTTGGCTTGAACGCTGTTACAGATAGTATTGTTTTTCATGCAGGAACAGTATCTGATGGCCCTGCAGTAACAACTTCTGGAGGACGCGTTTTAGCTGTGACATCATACGGAAAGGATCTTGCTACAGCATTGAAAAAATCATATGAATCCGTTGGAAAAGTTGAGTTCGACAAGTCATATTTCCGTTCTGACATCGGATTTGATGTGCTTTAATTCAGTAGATTTCGTATCTTTCAAGTGTAACCACAGTTAATGGAACTCCCCCTTATTGGCATTGTTATTACCCTAATTTTCTCGGCCTTTTTCTCAGGCCTTGAAATCGCCTACATTTCATCCAACCGTTTAAAAGTAGAGTTGGACAAGTCCAAAGGAAACGTAAGCGGTAAAATTCTTGGAACTTTTTACAGAAATGAAGCGCACTTCATCGCGATGCTTTTGCTAGGAAACAATGTGGCCTTGGTTTTCTTTGGATTATTTTCAGCCGAAATTTTAGAACCGATTATTACGGTAAACTGGGGGATCACAAACGGAGGAGTTGTATTGCTACTTCAAACGATTGTTTCTACATCATTGGTGTTGATTGTTGCTGAGTTTCTGCCAAAAGCCCTGGTTCAAATGAATCCCAATGGATACTTAAAGTACACGGCTTACCCGATGGTTGTTATCTACGGGATTCTTTATTTCCCAACGTATGTCATATTGGCTTTCAGCACGGTTGTTTTGAAGCTTTTGAACGTTGATAGCGACACCAAGGTGAAGGTCTTCTCAAAGGTCGATTTAGAGCATTACGTGCAAGATATAAATGAAAGAATCCAAGACGAAGAGGCTTTCGGAAACGAAATGCAGATTCTTCAAAATGCATTGGGTTTCGACTCTGTAAGAGCGCGTGATTGTATGGTGCCAAGAACTGAAATCATATTTATTGAACACGATGACAACATTGAAGAACTTCGAATAAAATTTATAGAAACGGGAAAGACCAAAATCATTGTTTATAAAGATGATATAGACAACATCATTGGGTATGTACATTCGTTCGAAATGTTTAAAAACCCAACATCAATCAAGCAGATTCTACTTCCAATCATTTTCGTTCCTGAATCAATCCCGGGAAAAGAACTTTTGCAATTGTTTTCAGAAAACAGCGGAAATATTGCTGTCGTTGTCGATGAATATGGCGGAACATCTGGCCTCGTCACTATAGAGGATGTGATCGAGGAAATCTTTGGAGAAATTGAAGATGAACACGATACCGAAGGTTTACTTGAGGAACAAATTAGCGAGGACGAGTATCGATTTTCAGCAAGGCTCGAAGTGGATTATATAAACGATGAATATGAATTTAACCTCACAGAAGAGGAAGACTTTGAAACGTTAGGAGGCCTAATTATTCACCACCTTGCAACATTGCCTGAGGTTGGAGTAGAAGTTCGTTTAGAAAACATCCTCCTTGAAGTTGAAGAGGTAAGCGACAACCGAATTGAAATTGTTCGGGTAACGAAACTGTAACCAATAAACGGCCATTAAACGCGATGAGCATTGGTAAAACATCTGTTTATAGGGCAACAATTAGATCGTTGTCAAAAGGATAGACCGCTGATTCATATGCTAAGGTCTATTAATCATTCGTAAATTACGCTTGATAATTGAGGGGCGTTTTTAACAAACGAACGGTTACATTTTAACTATCTGTAGAATTTCTTCGTCTGATTAGTATAAAAGCCCAACAGACTATAACCAACCTAGACACAATGAAAAACACTTTTTTACTTCTACTTGTTTCTCTTCCTTAATTTTTCAATTGCCCAAAACCAATCAGTTGAAAACTGGAAAACAGCGATCCCAATGCATTGTGTATTGAGGAAACGGAATTCGATTTTAATTGAGGTATGACGACTTGCTAATGCAATAAGTATTTTCAGGAAAGGGCAAATAGATGTGAGTGTATTTCCAAGCCCTGCACAAAATGACGTTTTCATCTCTACCAATGAGCCCCTCTCATAAATTCAAGTTGTTGACATTTTGGGGAATAGGGTTGAAATAAATAATTTTCCTAGCACAAACCAAGCGTGGACTATTGTTTCAGACTTAAATGATGGAATTTACGATTTCAATATTATAACGAAAAAAAACGCAACTGTCGAAAGAGTAATCGGTGCAAATAAATAAAAGTGCTAAACAATAAGGAGTTCGTCAAGAGAAAACTTGCCGGCCTTATTTGTTTCCAATGTTCAATTCAACAACGATTGTTAAAGACGGTCATTAAAACGTGCTCTTATAGTTGTTAGCTGAGAAAGATTTGAATAGATTTGAGACGCAGCATTTATGGCAAAATTATTGATAGGGTAGAAGCAATGAATAAATTATTAATCGTATTGACGTTTATAGGCAGTGCATACGCTGCCTCATCGCAACTGATAGAACACCACGAACTCTCAGAATCATTGGCAGAAATTTCAGGGCTCGAATTACTTAACGATTCAACATTAATAGCTTTTAATGACGGCGGAAACAAACCCCAACTGTATTTGATGAACCTGGAGGGTAAAATCACAAAAACAATCACTGTTCTTGATGCTAAGAATAAGGATTGGGAGGATATTGCCATGGATGAGGAGTTTATTTATATTGGCGACATTGGAAACAACTCGAATAAAAGATCGGCCCTAAAAATCTACAAGATTAAAATTGAAGATGTTCTAAAAAAGAAGGAAGTTAAAACCAAGGAGATTAAGTTCTCCTATGGGGAGCAAACAAAACTTCCTCCCTCATCAGACTCCTTGTTTTTCGATGCAGAAGGAATGACCATTTACAAGGATTCAATTTGGGTGTTTACGAAAGACAGATCGACATCACCAAATGGATATAGTAGGATATATAAAATCCCAACAACACCAGGATCATATACCGTTTATAAGTCAGAACAGGCGTATATAGGAAAAAATGGATGGTTAACGGATGGAGTTACAGCTGTTGATGTCTATGAAGATCGATTCTACATATTGACGTACAACCGCTATATCATTCAAGAATACAAAGACGGAAAATTCAAGACCATTTCGACTTTTGAATTCAATTCAATTTCGCAGCGTGAGTCCATTGTGGTGTTGAATAAATCTGCAATCTTTGTGGCAGATGAAAAAAACCCGCTTACGGGAAAAATGAAACTTTATAAAGTCAAGCCATAAAGTGATTAAGGTCCAAGATTTTGAAGCAGTAATATTTGACATGGACGGCGTTCTGATTGACTCGGAACCGCTCTGGAAAATTGCAATGGAAGAAGCTTTCCATTCTGTTGGTTGCATGATTACCAAGAAAGATTTTCAAAAAACAGTAGGACTTCGAATTGATGAAGTTGTAGAATACTGGCACAAGCACAGCGGCTGGAAAGACCTTTCTGTGAAGGAGGTTGAAGATTTGATCATCCAAAAAATGGTGCGCCTTATTAAAGAAAATGGAGATCCATTGGTTGGTGTTTTGGACACAATTTCCTTTTTAAAATCACAAGGGCTTAAGGTTGGTTTGGCGACATCATCCTATAATATACTGATAGACAAGGTGCTAGACGCCCTTGGAATAAGAGATGCGTTTGATGTTGTTAACTCGGCAGAAGACGAAGAGTTTGGCAAGCCACATCCTGCTGTTTACCTAACTGTTGCGAATAAACTGAAGGTTGACCCAATCAAATGTTTGGTGATTGAAGACTCGTTGAATGGAGTAATTGCAGGTATGGCTGCTAAGATGAATGTGGTGTGTATTCCAGAAAAAACGCACAACCCGGAACGAAAACTGCAGCTTGCCCATTATCTTTTCGAGGACATGGCCCTGTTTTTAGAACACATAAAAAGCAACTCATAGAATGATAAAATACAACCCTAAGAACTGGTTTAAGCTAATTTTTGCCTTGCACAAGAGCGATACGATGCGGATGCTTTGGAAAGAGATTTTGTATATAGGTGCGTTTTCGGCCTTATTGTCTTTCTTAATAATTGAATATGCTACAAACACGAAGCCGTTGCACGATTTGGTTTCTGTGTATTCGCTTGTTGGTTTTGTGATTTCCCTTTTGCTTGTTTTTAGAACCAACACGGCGTATGATCGTTGGTGGGAAGGAAGAAAAAAATGGGGGTGTTTAGTAAATGACACACGAAACTTAGCAATCAAAATTTCGGCGATTGTGCCCAAGGGAGAATCAAGGGATTTTTTCTGTAAGTCAATTCCCAACTTCGTTTTCGCGTCAAAGGAACACTTGCGCAAAGGTGTTCATCTTACTGAATTGGAGCTTACAGCGGAAGAATTTAAAGTATTTGAAAAGAAAGTACATGTACCAAACGTAATCAGTCTTCAAATGTATCAGAAACTGCAAGAGCTGAAATCTGACGGTAAAGTCTCGGAGGTCGAGTACTTGGCGATTGATAATAATTTAAACGCTCTACTGGACAGTCTTGGCGCATGTGAGCGAATTAGAAACACACCAATTCCATTCTCGTACAGCCTCTTTTTAAAGAAGTTTATCTTTATTTTCGTCACAACGATTCCACTGGCGTTTATCCCTTCGTTTGGGTATTATTCAATTATAATCGCAATGTTCTTGTTTTACGTTTTGGTTTCAATGGAAGTTTTGGCAGAGGAAATCGAAGAGCCTTTCGGAGATGATGACAACGATTTACCAACAGATCAGCTTTGCGTAAAAATTAGAGAAAACGTTAGGGAAATTTTCCAAGTTCACTAGGTCAGCGCCTTTTCGTAACAGTCAAATTGAGAAGGGGTAATTAAGGCCAAGGCTTTTTCTGCTTTGGTCGGTTTGCGTTCTTCAAAGCTCATTGAGTTCAAGAAAATATAACCTTGTCTTCTGTACCATTCATCCAATTGTATTTTCTGCGGCAAGTCAACATTTGAAGGGCGCAAAATCTCAATTTTCATAAATTTTGCGTTTTTAGAAACTGCGTGTTTTTCAACTTTTTCTATTAGTTTTCGTCCAATTCCGAGTCCTTTTCGTTCAAAATCGGCACTTAATAGCCCAAAACCGAAAGATTCGTCGTCCAGCCTAGAAACGTGAATACTTCCAACGATTTCTTTTTCAAGCCGTGCTAGATAAACTTCATTTGCAGCAATTAGTACCTTGAACTCTTCCAAGGAAAGACGGCTGTAATTGTCTCCCCACATTTCTTTTTCCGTGATCGCATAAGCATGAACTAGAAGAGCGTGCGTTCTTTTCAAATCGTCTGTGCTCAATAAATGCGTGTTGGCTAATTCAATTGTAATCATTAGTTGCAAAGGTTTAAAATGATTTCGAATATCAAAACAAAAAGCTCGTTTTTTATTGACTAGCGTTCAATGTATTCAACAGAAATAGCAAAGCAGTGTAGTTCAATATTATCGATGTGGTAGCTTCCTTTCTCTTGGTTCCAAACATAATATTTTAGGGTTTCATAGGTAAGCCCTTTTGGAAGCTTGGCCAATAAATGGAGTTTCTTCCAGCCACCTTGACTTTTTTCTATTTGATCAGAGGCCTTATAAAACGCGACGGCTCCCTCCCCAGTTAAAACGATTCTCAACTCGCTATCGGTTTTCACCCAAGCAGAAATATAGACACTATTTGCGCCCTTAGGAACGTTGAATGTTTTCTGCATTGCAAAGGGTTGACCGCCAAAAAATAAGGCTTTATTTCCTTTGAAGAATTCCTTCTTTTGAACAAATGGAAAGTACGAGGATTCCGGGCTTAATTTTTCAAATCCATTTATGCAAGAATACAATGTGTCGATGGCACTAACACTGACAACATCACGTCCTAGAAGGGCTTTTTCCAAATGAGGCGGCTCAAAATAGAGACCTGCGAGCTGCGAATGCTCTGTTCTTCCAAAGGAATGCCAATAGGAATCTTTGGACATCCAGCCCCAGTGGATAATTCCTTTTTCGTATTGATACGTTTGAAAAACATTGAATACAATGAGGGTGAGAACCAAAACATTTAACCCTACTTTGACAGCAATTTTTTTACTCAATGCAAAAGAAATGAATGCACACAAGGGAACCGCCAAAATGGGGTACAAATTGATAAACGCTCGATTTCCAAACCCAACATACCACCAACACCACCAAGATGAAATCACATAGAAATACATTAAAAAAGCAAAAGGAGAAAACCATGTAAATTGCTTTGAATAGCGCTTTATAAAGAAGAAGCCAACAAGAGATAGAAGCATGATCGGGCTGTACACCAACCAGCCATTTCGATAGCTAAACACAGAGTCAAATAAATGTGGATGCAGAAAGAAAAAACCTTCTTTGGTGTAAGAATAATAGATAAAACTTCCGAAGATGTGCTTGAAATAGAGCAGTTGAGGCGAGATCATTAACAGGAAAAGGCCCAGAAAAACAAAAGCCTGCTTTTTATAGTTCCAAATCAATTTGAACCGACCAATCAAACCCTTGAATGAATTGACGTTGAACAATAAAATAAACGAAAGAAACAGGATGTCGATTGGGCGAATAAGAAACATCAGGCCGCCAGTAATTCCAATCCAAATTGCCCATTTAAACCGAGGAGTATCAAGCCATTTTACCGAGCTGTACATGAAAACTGAAAGCAATGCAAAACTATAGGCGTGCGATTGGGCTAATAGTCCCGTTTCGAATTCAAAGAGGTTTGTTCCAAGGAATAAAATTAAGAGGCAAATGGAAACGGCCCTGTCCTCAAAGTACAGGAGTAAAAATTTGCTTAGGAACAGGATCGAAATAAAAAGATAGAAAATAGAACTAACGATCAATCCGATTTTATAGGGGGAGCTGAAGCCGTCTGCTTTTTCGCCTAAAGGTTCTGCAAGCGCATGAGAAACGAGAAAGAAAGGAGCGCACATAATTGACATCCCGCAGGTGAACTTGATGTATTTTGTCCCGTTTTTGTCTTTCATTACCCAAACCTCATACCCCCTTTCAATTTTGTAAACTTCGTGGTTTTCAAACTTGAGGTCGTTGTGAATAAAAAGTGCGGGTAAATAGGCATAATAACCTCTGACATCAGAACTGATAACGGCGTTGTCCTTGTTCCATTTTTCTTGAGAAATAATGGTAAATACAATCGCCAACAGGATAAAGGCACCTGTAATTTTCGTTAATGAATTTGTCTTTAGAAAGCCCATGATTGATCGCTAATTTAGAGATAATCAAGGGGAAAAGAAAGGAGTTTGCGAAAGGTCTAACCTGCTGCGCATGGGGAGGTGAAAGCTTCTTTGAATTGCTCCCGCGTTAAAGAAGGGTTTGCCTCGAATCCATTGATAAATTCAAGAATCGGCAATAAATCTCCTTTGCTAATTACACCTTAGAATTAATACCCCCCAATATTCAGTTGTTAATTCCTATTCAATGGCTTTTTATCATTTTCACCGTTTTTAAGAATGGCCGGGACGAGATATACAAAATTGATAAAACAAAAAGGCCAACCTCAAATGAGATTGGCCGTATTCTGCGCTCCTTCAAGGACTCGAACCTTGGACCCTCTGATTAACAGTCAGATGCTCTAACCAACTGAGCTAAAGAAGCGGGCTCGCTTATTTAAAAGCGCTTGCAAATATATATAAAGTATTTATTTTACAATAAAAATTAGTCAAAAATTTCTTGCGAATTATAGGCTACATCAGCGCTTAATGATGAAAGCGTCCTTAAAACCTTTGTTTTGGATGTCTTCAAGTGCCTTTTTTGCGTCTTTTTTGGTGGCATAATTCCCGACAAGATAAATGTATTTGTATGCACTTGAGGTGTTTAGCTCTTTTACCTCGATTGGAGCACCAGCCTTTCTCATACTAGGGTCCTTCTTTGTATCAACAGGTTTTCTAGAAGAAGCAATTTGAATTCCATAGGAACCAACTTCAGTCGATGCAATTGCAGGAGTGCTTTCTTCGGTACTATTTGGTGTTACGGAAGGCGTTGTTTTTCGAAACCCTATTCCTGGATGGTTTTTTTCAATGGTTTCTCTAAACGCCCGGAAAATCGCCGAAGCCAATACTTCTTGACCATAATTAGAGTTCAAATAATTGGCCTCTTTTTCATTCGTTACAAAGCCACACTCGACAAGAACACTTGGCATGTTTGTGAATTTTAAAACTTGAAGCGAATGTTGAAGGTCTTTTGCGTCTTTAACCCCCCGCGATTTTCGTCCTGCTCGACTGGAAAACTGCTTTTCGATTGCTCTTCCAAAAGCCACAGATTTTTCCAAATTCATTGAGTGCACATGGGTTTCCGTTCCACGAACTGACTTTCTTTCGTTTCCGTTGCAATGAACACTGATAAAGTAGTCTGCATTATTCTCATTTGCCGAGGAAACGCGCTCGTCCAAAGACGGAAAAGTATCATCTTTGCGCGTGTAGATCACGTTTACATTTTGCAAGTACTTCTCAATATACCCGCCCAAATACATGGCGATGTTTAAGTTTAAGGTTTTCTCAGGAAGTAAAGTTGAACTTCCAGAAAGATGTCCGGGATCTGTTCCGCCGTGTCCAGGATCAATCACAATTGTCACCTCCTTGTTTTGAGCAAAAGTTGATGCTGATAGTAAAAGACAAAACCCAAGAAATAAGTAAGCAATTTTCATGATGCAAATTTACAATAGATAGTTTTTTGTTTTAGTCCGATGCAAAAAGCTTTCCAATAGTTAATTGTTGATTCAGTTTACGGTTGTTACTGAAATAGATAGTAGATCGCTACGCTGCTAGATTGTTATAGTTTAATTGAGTTCAGGAATAAAACCAAAAGGCAAAGCCAATCCAAAATATAATTATCTAAAGATGATCTCGCGACCATTATTTAGTCGAAAGCCGAAACTTATTAAACCGCCAACTTCAATCTGAGACAGTATTCCAATTACTTTTTCGTTAATTTGCGAGGATTAGTTAATTGTTGAATTCTTACCGATGAAATCAAATACTATTGCTCTTATTGAAATTGGTGGCTCACACGATGAATGTTTGCTCAGTCAGATGCATGCTATTAAGTCAACGGGGAGGAAATTACTTCTGATTACGTTCACGGAAATTTTGGAACGAAACCCAGAATTTAATAATTACATCGATGACATGCTCTTTGTTGACATGTCTGGAAGCAAGAGAGAAAGAGGTAAGGAAGTAGGCAAAATTTGGAAAAAGATCAAAGCCTCGAAATGTAAAAAGGTAGTTCTGAATACCGCAGAAGGAAATTTGGTTCGATTTCTATGTTTGAAAGCACTGTTTAGCAAAATTGAGTTTATTGGGATTGTGCATTCTACGCGAAAATTTGAAAGTAGTTTCACGCAAAGCATAATCAACAAGAAGGTTAAAAAGTACTTTTTACTAAGTGAGAATTTATTGAGTTCAATTTCGCCTCCTGCTAAAATTAAGGTCGATTATTTTTATCCGCTTCGTTTTCCAAAGAATGATGTTGTTCTTGAAAAAAAGCAAAAAACGGCAGTAATTATTGGTGGAGTAGAGCGCCGAAGAAAAGACTTGGATGGTTTTGTTGAAATAGCGCAGCAAGTAGAACGCGACGATGTTCAATTTATATTTTTAGGGAAAAGCGACCCGACCCAGGAGGACGTAAAAGACTTTCAAGCAGCGGTAACAGATAAAGGTCTAAAGGTTAAAGTTAAAACCTATGATCATTTTGTGTCGCAATCGGATTTTGTTGCGCAAATTCAAAATGCAGATTTGATATTACCGATTGTACACCCCAACACCAGAAGTGCTGAGGAATATTTTAAATCGAGAATATCGGGAGCAATGAGCGTTTCATTCGGGTATAAAATTCCGATGATGTTGCATCAAGGTTATGCGGAAATAGAAGAAATGAAAGTCGCAAGCTTTTATTACAACATGGAAAACTTCAGCAAGAAGCTGGATCAAGCTTTAGACAATATTGAAACGAAAAGAGCGGAAATGTTAGCGCACCTCAATTATAGGGTGGAATTTCAAGAAGAGAAGTATTTAGACTTTCTTTTTTTCTGATTCGACTCTTATTTTAAGAGCCGTATTCATTGCTTTAAATCCACGAATAGTTCCTTCTTGAATCATTTTCAGAATTATCCCTGTCAAAAATCCGCTAAATTGTTCACTATGAATAAACCGTGTTTTTTCTGCATCTATTTTTTCTAAAACGAAGTAATGTTCACCATCAAAAAGTCCATTAACGAACATCTTTCCTTTCCACCTGAACCAATCAGAATTGCAGATTTCAGAAACAGCTTATTTACTGAGTTATACTGATTCGAGTGCCTTTAACCGTTCTTTTAAACGGTGGACAGGGAAAACACCGAGTGAGCATAGGCAAAAACTTTAACTCAGTTTTTGGGTCGCGAAATAATCTTGAAGAATTTTCGCTTTTGCTTTTCCAACGGCTTCAGCAAGCTCTTCAAACGACGCTTTTTTCACGCCATTTACAGATTTGAACTCTTTGATTAAATCTTCAAATGCTTTTTCGCCGATCCCTTTAATTTCTGTGAGTTCAGAAACCAGAGCGTTTTTACTTCTTTTGTTTCTATGGTGCGTAATTCCGAATCGGTGGGCCTCATTTCGCATGAACTGAATGACACGTAAACTCTCCGAACGCTTGTCAATATAAATCGGCAAACGGTCTCCTGGAAAGAAGATCTCTTCTAATTTTTTAGCAATTCCAACAATCGCAATTGTTCCGCGTAAGCCCAACCGCTCAAGTGCTTTCAATGAAGAGCTCAGCTGTCCTTTTCCTCCATCAATTACGATTAGTTGCGGAAGTGACATTCCTTCGTCGAGCATGCGCTTGTACCTTCTGTAAACGGCCTCTTCCATGGATGCGAAATCATCGGCGCCAACAACAGTTTTTATATTGAAATTGCGGTAATCTTTTTTGCTCGGCTTTGCATTTTTGAAAACAACACAAGCTGAAACGGCGTTGGTTCCATGGAAGTTAGAGTTGTCAAAACATTCAATATGAATAGGTAAATCTGGCAATCTAAAATCAACTCTAATTTGCTCTAAAATTCGCTCCGTATGGCGCTCAGGACTTTTGATTTTTTCCTGTTTTAATTTTTCTATTTGGTAGAACTTCGCATTCCGAGCGGATAATTCAATGAGTGCTTTTTTATCTCCCCGTTGAGGCGTGAAAAAGGTTAAATCTTCAAACTCAAGGTTGATCGTGTTTTCCACCAAGATTTCTTTCGATAAACTTTTGAAACGTTCTCGCAACTCGGGCAATACATATCCAATAATATCCGCATCGGATTCATCTAATTTCTTATTGACTTCAACTGTATAGCCGTGAATGATTGCACCATTGTTAATGACTAAGTAATTTACAAAGGCCGACTTTTGATCCTGAATCAAAGTAATCACATCGACCTGATGAATTGTCGGTGAAACAACTGTCGACTTTGCTTTGTAGCGTTCAATTGTCTCAATTTTAGACTTTACACCTTGGGCTTCTTCAAATTGCAAGTTCTTTGCAAATGCCTTCATCATTTCCTTCAAAGACCGGATTACAGCGCTCAAATTTCCTTTAACGATGTGCTCAATGTCCTTAATATATTGATCGTAATCTTCTTCAGATTCTTTTCCGACACATCCGCCTTTGCAATTTCCAATGTGGTATTCCAAACAAACTTTATGTTTTCCTTCGCTAATCTTTTTTTTTGATAAATCGAGTGAACAAGAGCGGAGCGGGTACACATCACGAATCAATGAAATCAATGTGTTCACAACCTTAACACTAGGATAAGGACCAAAATATTTTGAACCGTCTTTGATCATTCGTCGAGTGGTAAACACGCGTGGAAAGGGCTCTTTTTTAATGCAAATCCAAGGATAGGTTTTGTCGTCTTTGAGCTGAATATTGTACTTCGGTTGGTACTTCTTGATTAGATTATTCTCCAAGAGAAGTGCATCCAATTCCGTATCTACAACGATGTATTTTATATCTTCAATTTGACGCACCAAGACCCGCGTTTTGCCTGAATCAAGGTTTTTATTGAAATAAGAAGACACGCGTTTTTTTAGATCCTTTGCCTTGCCGACATATATAATCTTCTCGTTTTTATCAAAGTATTGATAAACGCCAGGTTTGTTCGGAAGAACTTTAAGCTTAAGACGGATGGATTCTTTTTCGGCAGACATTACTCAAAGATAGTTAAAACAGTAATTAGAATTTGCCAAGAGATTTGACAACAAGAACAAAATAATAAATGAACAAAAAAAAGCACCTTAATCAATGAAGAATAAGGTGCTTTCGAGAATAGAAAATGAATTCTAATTCTTTACAATACGCTTTGTCGTGCTTGCATCATTCGAATAGACAGTGATGAAGTAAACGCCTCTATCATATCTAGTCAGATCAATTAAAGATTCATTGTTTAAAAATGCTTCTGTTTCATTAACCTGAACCGTTTGCCCAACTTGATTGGTAATGACCACTCGAGAATTAGCTCCGACATCATTTGAAATGGTCAACGTTGCTGTTCCATCAGTAGGGTTAGGGAAAATGCTGAAGTGAACTTGATCTTTCTCATCAATTGATAAGTCACTCGTAACATTGATATTATCAACATAAGTAGCATTTCCATAACCGTTGATATTAATGAATCGGAACATTACGTCTTGACCTAGGAAGCCTGAAAGATCAACAATTTCATTTCTCCAGTCACTTGCCGAAGAAGGACTCCAGTTGCCGGCTGAACTTCCAGCAGTTTCTAATGTTGCCCCACCTTTAGCGTAAATGGTTGTCCAAGTTGTTCCACAATCTCCTGAAATTTGAACCGCAAGGCTGTCTTCCAAGTTACTACTGTACTGAACCTTAGCTAAATCAAAGGACATAATTCCCATTCCTCCTCCAATAGAGAAAATTTCGGTTTCAAAATAATCTTCTTCTCCCGTCGCATTGTAGCTGTAGTTGTTTACATACGCCGCTTCTGTTGTCGTTCCACTGGCGCCGGTTACAGAAGCTTCTACCCACGTGTCATCATTATCTGGGTTGTTCAAAGACCATCCAGGAGGCAATAGTCCAGCAGCTTCAAAGTCTTCAATAAATGGAGTTGCGGTTGCAGATCCTTGAATGTAAAAGTTGATTACCTGTTCGTTGTTTGTTGCATTTCCATCACCGGTTACGTCAGCTGTGCACGTCAAAGTGTAATTCCCTGTGGTTAAAACGGGCAAAGCTGTTGCGAACGCATAAACGACTTGCTGTCCAGGCGACAATGTTCCACTGTAAGTTTCGGTTACCAAAGGCTGCCCGGTCAACTGATAAGTAACAGGGAAGTTTGAAATTGGCGATGTCCCAGCATTCAAGATTGATATTTCAGGATAAACAGGGTTTGTATTACAAATTGCTAAGAAATCTCCTGCTGTACTATTGATTCCCGCTAGTTCAACATCCGTAGCAAAAAAGCAATTAATTAGACCTCCGGGATGATAACTAGCAATTGTGCGTCGACCTTCCCAACCTAAAGGTGCATTTTTTGCAACTAATGCATACCAAATTGGTAGGTTTGGATCCGTTATAGTGTGTACGAATGTTGTAGTGGCTGAATTCCCAACAATTTCCATGTATTGTGCACCTAAAACATAAACATCATAACTGTCTGCATTCGTTACCGCATTCCAAGAAAATGTAACGGTAGTTGGGCAGAGTTGAGTAATATCTTGACCTGTAACCAAAGGTGCAATTGAGAAAATTGAATCACTAACATCAGAAACAGCGCCTCGTGTTACTCTAAACAACGCGTTTCCTGTAACGTTATTAGGAACAGTCCATTCATACGTACGATCAGATGATCCAACCGTTGTTATTGCACTCCAACTAGCACCGTTGTTAGCGCTGTATTCTAAATCAAAACTTCCAGTCGATTCTGGGGCATCCCAATGCAAAGACTCAGTCTCACCAGGCACTAAATGCTCACCGCGATTAGGATATGTTACTGTTATTTCGTCTGAAATTATTTCATAAACAATGAAGTAATTTTGAGGTCCCATTGGAACAGCAAATCCAGATACGTCGATTGAATAGTTTCCTGCTGCAGGACTATTAATAAGAACTTGCTCCACATTGTTTAAGTGGTCAGCGCCATTCGTTGCAGGTAAGTCCAATGTTGTCGCGTTCGGCGCAGGATTTAAAATCCAAGGCAAATAGGTTGAAGAACCTGGGTCAGTTACAACAAAGTCCAAGTCATTAATCAATGCAGTTGTAGCTCCATTAGCAGCAGCAGGATCCATCCAGTAAAGCATGAATCGAACTTGTTTCGTTCCAGCTGGAACATTTATAGAGTGGTTGTTCGAATTTCCTTGAGAAACAGAACTCGTTAAGTGACGGCCATCTTCAATCAACATTCCAGCGCGTAATCCATTTACAATTCCCCATCCGAATTTAAAATCAGGACCTTCGTTTCCAGCTTCATGTGTTGTATTCAATAATGTTGCTTTGATTAACGCTGATGGAGGAAGAGCTCCACCATTTGCATCTCCATAAGCTTCATACAATTGAGCCGAAACTCCAGCAATTCCTGGGGCTGCTCCTGATGTTCCGCCAAATAACATGTACTCATTATCTTCGTCTGTCGAATATTGTACCCCATTCGCTGCGATGTCTGGTTTGATACGACCATCGTGTGCCGGGCCTCTTGAACTTGAATTGACCAAAGCTCCATCGAAATATGTATTTGCAGTTGCAATTACATTTTTACCTTGCTTGTGTCCTCCGGTGATGTTTCCCCATTGGTTACCAGCTCCATATCCGCAATCATTATTGTTAGAATTTCCAGCAGAGAAGACATGCAGAACGGTAGGGTTATCAATAATTTGTTGATCTACCGTAGCCGTAGTTGTTGTATACCCATCATTGCATCCATTTGAATAAGAGGAATTGGTAATTTGAACCGTTCCATTCGTTATTCTATCCGTTGTAGCGACATCTAAAAAATTAGAGGCATAATTTGAAACATAAACATTTGAGCCTGCAGCCATTCCACGCATGCTCGGGTCTAGGTTTCCTGCTCCTGCCATAATACCAGCAACTCCATCACCGTGTGTTGAACCAGTCCCTGTTGCTGTTGAATTATCAAGTCGACCTTCAAAATCAATGTGTGGACCTACAATTCCATCATCTCTGACCATTACTCCGATATTTACACCAGTGTATTGTCTTCCTGTTGGAGTTTGCGTATCCAATCCATTCGATCTGTGTAAAGCTTTTCCTCTCGTATCGTCTTTAATTGATGGAGCTGTAATTTCTTCTACCCATTTAACAAAGTGGAAGTCTCCCAAGGAGTTAATTTGACCAATTGGAAGAGAAACTTCTAGAATTGGATGACCTCGGTAATGATTTAGAATTTCAACTCCGGAAGTTTCAAACGTTGAAATTACTTCGTCCATGTTAATACCATCAAACATTACAACAATCAACTTTGCGCTGTCTCCTTCAATAGCCCATGAATTTATCGAGCCATTTCTTATTTCTGATTCGATTTTAACGTCTTGATGCACTGGAATAATTCCTTTTACATTGTTTGATGAAAGAAGTTCACGGGAAACGGTTGTGCTAAAGCGAACTAGGTAAGTCCCTTTTGCTATATAGTCAAGGAACTCAACGCCGCCACTCTTAACCGCATCTTGCTGTTCTTGATTCGGGATTTCATTAAACTGCATCCATGCGTAAATAACATTGTTATATCCGCTTTCCATGTTTAACTCATTAAAGCTTACGGCAGCAACATTTTCAGGTATTGAAATTTCTATCCCTTGAAATGTGAAGTCATTTTTAGATTGCCCAAAAGAGAGGTTTTGAAATAGCATTGAACTGAGAACACACAAGAAAAAAATGCGCACCAAGTATCGGTTTGAACGTTTCATTTATTTATTTTAAGTTTTATATAAAAAAGCGGAGCGATTCGAGACCTACTCCGCTTTTCTTAAGTTAGTTAATAATTACTATAAGCAAGACGCCCTTCTTGCTTTGTGAGTTGCTTTAAATTAATACGCTATGTAGCGTATTTTATAAAAACCAACGGAAGTGCAGTTATACGTAGCAACGCTAAAGCAGCGGTATTATACAATCTTAAACCTCAAATCGTGAACGCTAAACTTATTCCGAAATCAATTGGTACAAATCGTCAAGGTTAGGAGAAATGATAATTTCAATTCGACGGTTCTTCGTTTTGTCGTTTGGATCAACGGGTTGAAACTCTGAACGCCCACCAGCCATCAATTGACTTGGGTCGAGTTCTGAGTTAGAAGTCATAATTGAAATAACCGAAGTGGCTCTTAAAACCGAAAGCTCCCAGTTGTTTACCGGATGTTTCGTTCCAGCCATTTTATCTGTGTCTGTATGTCCTTCAACGATGATTTCAAGTTCTTTTTCCTCTTGCAATACTTTTGCCAATTCAATGAGAGCTTTTTTCCCTTCGGCTTCAACGGCTGTACTTCCAGATGCAAAAAGAAGTTTGGCTTCGAGACTAACGTAAATTTTCCCATTGCGCTCTTCAACTGTTAACCCTTCATTTTTGAAGTTTTTTAGCGCTGCGTTTAACTTGTCTTTTAGTACTTTACTTGCTGCTTCTTGTTGTTCAATCTTGGAATTCAATGCGGTAAGTTCATCTTGCTGTTTCGTGATTTGCTTCTTTTGAAGCAAAAGATCCTGTGCCAACGTAATCAATGCATCTTCTTTCTTCTGAAGTTGAATTCTTCTCATTTCAAGATCAGCGTTTAATTTGGCTACATCGGCAGCTCCAGTAATTCTTAATTTTCCATAACTTGCTTCAAGCGCTTCGTTGATTTCAACTTCCTTGTCATATTTAGCACGTAGAATTTTATGGTTCCTACTAAGGGCGGTTGAATCTGCTATAAGGTGTTCCAGTTGTTTCGAAGCGACTTCATATTTCGATTGGTAATCTTTGGACGATCCTTGAAAGTTCATAGCCTTCGTCTTGTATGCTTCCAGTTCTTCTGAACAGAGCTTCTCTTTCTCAACAAGTTCTTGGTACTTTTTTGCAGGTACAAAACAAGAGGTGAATGAAAACGCTATTATTATAAGAGAGACTAATAATTTCATGATAATCGATTTTAAACAAAGATGATAAGAACCTTATTCATTTTTGGCATTATATTTAGTTTTTATAAACAAACACAGTTGGATAAACTATAATGTTAAAAAATAAAAAACAACCATGAAAAAGAAACACACACTTTATTTTGGGTTCGCGCTAATGACTTTAATTGGTTTGCAGTCTTGTAAAACCACCGAGGAAGTAACAGGGGGACAACCAGCGGACACTCTTGCAAATGTCTATCCACTTTCCATCAAAGAAGGCTCAAGCGGCTACTTGACAGGATATGGAGCGGAAGGAATTGAAGAAGGAGGAGTCGTAATTAATTCGCAAGAAGAATGGGATGCATTAACGACGAAAATGAACTCTGTAAATAAATCCATTAAAGAACAGCCTATTGATTTCGATCGCGGAACAGTTTTGGCCTATTTTGATCAAATTCGTGGTTCAGGAGGATATACCGTTGAGATTGCATCAGCTACAAAAATGGGCAAAAAAATTCAAGCTCAAATAAAAAAAGCATCTCCTTTTGCGGATGCTATTGAGATTATGACACAACCTTTTCATATTGTGATCATACAAAAGTCCGACGATAAAGTGTCGTTTACTGAATAATGAATCGCATTTGATGGCTTGCATCTTCAACATGAATTTTCAAGAAATAAACGCCAGAAGACAATGTGTTCAAATCAATGAACGCACTGTTTTTTCCGGATTGACCGCTGACCGAATAAGATTCAAGTTGTTTTCCAGTTAAATCTAGAATTGTCAATTCTGTAGCTTGCGCGTTGTTTAAATCAAATTCAACATTCAATTCACCATCTGTTGGGTTTGGATACAATGAAGCATTTGAGAGTTCCATTTCTGATAAACCTACACCCGAAACAATATCATTAGAAGGTGCACCTTGATACAAGTTAATATTGTCTAAGTAGATGTTGTTTCCGCCGTCACTTTCGAATTCAAATTTGCATCTGAAATCACCTACAAAGTACGCGTCCGTAATATTAGTCATGTGAACCGTTGTCCAATCTGCATCCGTACTTGGAGCCCAAGCTATGCTAGACGTAAGTGGAGAAAGCGCATCGCCGTGAATTGTTTTTCTCTGTACCCAAGCATCCTCGCAACTTTTCGTTATAAAGACCTTTAACCACTCATCGTTTGCGGCAACTTTCTTTCTGTATGAATAGCGGAAAGTCAATGTAATGTCATCCGTAGATGCTAATGTAGAAAGATCAACAGGACCTGAAATCAATTCATCTTCGAAGTTTCCATTTTGAGAATAATTGTAGAGACTTGCGCTTTTTGTTCCTGATAAAGACGCATTTGAGTTAATCAAAAATGACTGATTTCCATCAGGGTTAAATGTTGACCACTCATCAATATTGAAAAAGTTCGTGTAGTTCTCAAACCCTTCGAAATAAGGAAGACCAGGAGTGTTAGCCACATAAACCGCATTCGCAGAATAGATTGAATCAATTCCAATTCCATTATTTACAACCATAGCAACATCGTATTGTCCAGGTGTAGCATAACAAACAATTGGGCTTGGATCTGTCGATGTAGCAGGTGTTCCTCCTGGGAAATACCACGCATAGGTTGTACCAGGAATTGCGTTTGAAGATTGGTCAGTTAAGTCAAAACAATGACCCGTTCCAGCCGATGGGCAATCAATGTCAAATGCTGCAATTGGTGGGCTCCAGGCACAGTTGAATTCTCCCAATCCTTTTTCAATAGCAATAGCTCTTTCTCCTCTTGCGTTGTTTGGCCCCAATGCGCGAACACTGAACCAACCATTTATTGTTGAGCCAATTGGTACTGTAAAGTTAGTCGCAGCCGTGGTTCCTATAGAGTCCATATATTTTGAGCCAAGCATACTAACTTCATAACTAGTAGCGCCAACAACAGCATCCCAAGACAAATTAGATGAATCTGGACATGCCCAAGCAAACTCCAAGTTGTTTGGAACGTCAATAAATGCGAAAACAGCATCGCTTTCATCAGAGATGACACCTCTAGAAACTCTTACACGAGCCAACCCACTAACAATGTTCGGCGTAGTCCAAGCATAATACCTTCTGTTGGCAGGAGCTGTACCGGCTGTATTCCAAGTTGCACCATCATTTGTTGTATATTCGATTGTGAAATCTGTAGTTCCTTCAGGAGCGTCCCAACGAACAAGCGAACCAGCGGCAGTTTGAATTCCTTCGGCTCCAATCGGATGCGTTACTGTAATTTCATCTCTAACAAAATAATAGACGACATAATAATCTTGCGCTCCTTGTGGAATTGCAAAACCATTCAAGTCTATATCGTATGTTCCAGCAGCAGGATCTATAATTGTTACTTGCTCTACATTATTTAAGTTGTCAATCGCACGGACGGCCGTTAAATTAACATTTGCAGGAGTGTGATCCAATACCCACGGATTGTAAGTTGTAGTTCCAGGATCAGTAACTACCATATTGATGTCGTTTACAAGTGCAGGGTTTGCATTTGTTGAACCTTCTACGTCTGTCCAGTAGACCATGATTCTCAACTCCGAAACACCTACAGGAACTGAAACTTGGTGGTTGTGATTTCCTCCTTGTGCAATTGAACCAGCCATGTATTGATTGTTTGAAATCAAATCGAATGCCTGACGTGCATTAATACGTCCCCATCCAAATCTAAAATCTGGACCTTCGTTTCCTAAGTCTTCAGCAGTATTTAAAACACTCGCTTTAATTAATGCCGCATCTGGATTGGAACCGCCATTCAAATCTTTATACCCCTCGTACAATTGTGCAATTGTTCCCGCGATACCAGGACATGACATTGAGGTTCCTGAAATGGTGAAATAAATATTATCTGGCCCAGTAGATGTTACCGATGAACCTACCGCACAAATGTCTGGTTTAATTCTACCGTCAGTTGCCGGTCCTCGACTACTTGAGCCGGCAAGAACATCAGTCGATGTCAAATTTCCAACCGTCAACAGGTTTTTACCCATTTTGTGTCCACCTGTGATGTTTCCCCAAGTTGCTCCTGCTCCATAATTGTTTGGGCTACAAGCAGAGCCTCCGTTGTTTCCAGCTGAGAAAACATGAATTAAAGATGGACGGTCAAATATTTGCTCATCCAATTGACGGGCCAAAGAAGTATATCCATCGTTGCATCCATTACTGTAACTCTTAGAAGTAATCGTTAATCCATCATTGTCATAAAGGTTTGGAACGCCATTGTAGTTATTGTTATTTGAACCGTACACCAAAAGATCAGCTCCATGGGCCATTCCTCTATAGGCAGGGTTCAAATTCCCAGCACCTGTAATCGTTCCTGAAACGTGATCCCCGTGAGTGTTTCCAGCAGCGGTAGAACACCCTGCGCAATTCGACTGATCAATTCGACCTGTATAATCAATGTGAGGACCGATAATTCCATCGTCCTGCATCATAATTGTTATTCCAGCCCCGTTGTATGCAAGTCCGCCGCTGTACTCTGTCCAAAGCGTGTTGCTTCTGTGATTTGTGCGGCCCGACTCATTTTCAGGCATTGATTCCGATTGTAAAACTTCATAGTAGTAAAAACCATTCAACGCGTAAAGCGTATCTAAATCCGAGAGGTTCAAACGAATATTCATTGTTTGTTGACTTGCATTTGTACTAACAACCTGTCCACCAATAGATAGAACCTGCTTCTCGACATTTGCGTAAGCCACTTCTTCAAAATAAGAGGCTACCAATTCAATTTGATTCTCTCCGAACAGCGTCCAATGTGGATATTCTTTAACCGAAAGCAATCGCGATAATTTGTAATCATTTTCGATAGGCAGAACAATGGCATTTTCCAACGCTGTCCAATTTACGCTATTCGATATTGAAGCGAAAAAGGAATTCCTTGGCAAGTAATCCATAAGTTCAATGCCAGCTTCAGCCAAGTCGACCTTCGCTTCTGAGCTAGGAATGTTATTAAAAACAATGATTCTATAAAATCGGTTATCGATTAATTCTTCTGAAGTCCAACTAAGGTCTGATTCAGATTCGATTGTGTATGTTCCAGACTTAAGGAGTAAGGTGTTTTCTTGTGAAAAAGAAGTAAAAGAGATGGTGCTAATTAAAACAGCAAAAAATGCTGAAAGAGAGAGTTTGCTCATAATAGTTTAAACAGAGTTCAAGCAAAGATAGGAAATTAGCAACAAGTGTGAAAATTAACTATTCGAACAAAGGACATTTGGCGGGCCCCGAGCGGTCTGGTTTACAGGTGGTAAATCGGAGAGATAGTTCGTGCGTGTTTTTGGCCACAGATTGGATTGCCGTAACCGCATAATCGAACGAATAGCTGATAGAAAATTGCTCCTTGATTTTAAACGTCACGACTCCATTTATGGCATCACCTGATCGATAACCAACACCTAGACCAAGAACAGTCTTATAATCAACATACAAGTTAATATCCGTCGAAACAGGGTTTCTAGGAGGAATCCTAATGATCATTGTAGGTAAAAAAGTGATGTTCTCATTTAGCTTAACCCTATAACCACCATTGATGGCTAAATGAACGCGGTGGCGAGAGTCCGTTCCGATATCTATCCATTTGCTTCTGAACACATTCCTGAGAGTCAAACCAACAAAGTAATTTTCAGAATTAAACCAAGCTCCAAATGTTGCGTCAGGGGAAATAAAATTGGCCTGCTGCATCACCGTTGGATCAGGATCTGCTGTTGTCGAATTGCCTGGGTCGTATCCCGTTTGGATAATTCCACCATATACACCTAAGGATAAACGATCCGTCTTATTAAAGTTAAAATGGGCTGCATAAGCCGCATTTAACCTATTGGTACTGAACTGCCCAACTCTGTCTGTTTCAAACTTGAATCCAGTTCCATGTCTGGCACTTAACATTTTTCTTTTCCTAGCCTGAAGTGGAATGCTAACCGAAAGAAACCCGCTATCTGGAGCACCGTCAACACCCACCCATTGAATGCGATAGAGTGAATGAATATCGATACATTGTTTAATTCCCGCATGAGCAGGATTAATAGCGAACTGGTGCAGGAACCATTGTGTGTACTCAGGAATTTGCTGTGCACGACTAATTTGTGCAAAGACGATAGATAGGATTATCAGAACGCCTTTTCTCACCTTAAAACGGTTAAAGTTCCTTTTAAAACGACATCACTTCCGTCATTGAGGTCAATTACATAGTAATAAACGCCCTCAATGGCATCGCCTGAATTGGACGTTCCATCCCACCTTTTGTTCGATGAATAGCTCGAAGTCTGATAGATTTTTTGTCCCCAACGTGTGAAAATGGAAACGAGATTGTTCGGATAAAGTTCAATTCCTTTAATCACCCAATTATCATTTATGTTGTCTCCATTTGGCGAAAACGTATTAGGAATTTCAATACTTGAAATCATAAATGCCGTGACATAATCTGTTAATATGCACCCATTTTCTTCCACTGTGAAAGAGTAAGTCGTTTCTTCCGCCGGTGTTACTGACGGATTTAAAATGTTTGGGATGCTTACCAAATTGGTCGGTCCCCAGTAAAAAACTGGTGCTGTTGTGGTTCCATTTAGAAAGAATGTGGTTTCTGGCGCAACAGTTACATCATTGCCCGCGTCAACCGCAACTGTATAAACACCAATAACTTGACTTGTCGCCTGAACGGTTGCTGGGCATAAAGTGTAGCAATCAGTTTCAACGCTGACAATATCACCATCAACGAGTTCAGAAGTCTGAAAAACAGCGTCTGTTGTTGTTGCGGACAGAACGCCATTTACATACCACAGAAAATTGCTTGTATCGGGACAATCAGTAAGATTACAGACGAAGGAAACCACCTCATTCAAGCAGGCGCTTAAAGTACTTGCAGTGATGCTTGCAACAGACAAAGGCCGATCGATTCCAGCGCCAGATAGAACGAGATCAAAAGTGCATTCCGCAGCCGAGGTTATTCCCGCTCCATTATTGTCACCATCGATTACTAAATAATAAGTTGAATTGGGGTCTAGGGCAGGAGCGTTTAAGCTGAAATTTCCTGCTTCGTTGGACAAACAATTGCCAATTTGGATGTAAGAACTGGCATCGCAAGGCACACCCGCTTCGATGATGGTCGCTTGAAGTTCATTGTCTTGACCAGGATTTGTCTCAAAAACTAAGTTGGTGAAATCGATTTGAACGGCCCCTCCAGTAGCATTGGTTGTAAAGGAGCACCAAATTGTGTTTTCTGGTGAAAAACAGAAATTAAAATCGTCTTCACAATTTACACAAGCGAAAGTCGTTGCGCCCAAATTATTCAACGAATAACTTGCGTTTGGACAAATCTCTAAAGCGTTGTTACAGCCATTGTAGACTTCCTGTGCAGGAGCCGTAAAGACCGAAACACATGACATTAACAAAAAGATAACAGCTATTCTCATTCCCTCTAAAACCCTTGTTTTTTCTAGTAATTGTAACAAATTTAAGATAAATTTACCGCTTATAAATTGATAATGACTACTGTAAATTAGTATTTAAGTTCTGTTTGGCACAATAATAGGATTAGGTGAAGAACTAATCGCAAAATTTTTGCTCATGAAAAAAATAATTACCCTAGCAATTTGTTTACATATAATGCCGAGCCTTTTCGCTCAACATGTAAATTACGAAACTGATTCAAAATGGTTTTTCGGACTTAACGTTGGTGCCGCATGGAACACTACTGATGTTAAAAATGAAACCAATGTCGGATACGGATTTCTTCTTGGAAGAAGTTTCAATTACGGATACGGAAAAAGAACAAGCTTTGATTTGCGATTAAGATATTTGCGCGGAACATGGTACGGCCAAGATTATGATACAACCGACCTTACTGACTATAGTCCTGCTTATATGGCTCCAGGCCTACAAAGCTATAAGGATGATCCTGGTTTTACAGTGAACAACTTCCGGACGGACGTTCATGAATTGGGTCTTGAGCTAGCCATTCATGCCAACCGTCTTCGAGCACGTTCAGGTTGGGACCCATATATTTTTGGGGGAATAAACCTTGCGTGGAATCAAACGTATTCAAACTTGATTCAAAACGATCCATTCTTTCCCATATCTAGTCAATACCAATATGATTCAGTAGACATTTCAGAATCGTATATTAATTTTATTGAGGACGGTACATACGACACGCCAATGAACGAAGGAAGTCTACTTGATAGCTGGAACGTAAATGTTATGCCAAGCCTTGGTATTGGTATTGGGTATTATTTTGGGCCCCGTTTCTCGGTTGGAATTGAGCACAAAACAACGTTCGCATTGAAAGACGATTGGGACGGTTACGAAGATTTAGAAAAGAGATGGGGAATGTTTGAAAATGACGTTTACCATTACACGAATGGATACTTAAAATTCCATATTAAAGGAACAAGAAGTGCAATAATCGAGCCTCCGGCAGATCAAACTCCAGTTACGAACGTTGCAGCGTGTAACGATCCTGTTATAAGATTCTTTAGACCATCTTCGAACAGCATTGATGTTAGCGAACAAATTTATCAGCTTCGCGCTAAGGTTGACTTCGTAGGCGGAAGAAATAATATAGTTGTTCGTGTGAACAATTTAGAAACAACTAATTTCTTCTATGATGAAAATACAAATGAGATAGAAGGAAACTTAGTTCTTGTTGAAGGACAAAACACAATTAAAATCACAGCAACAAATGGTTGTGGTACTGATGTGAAAGTGAGAAACCTTAACTATGTATCATGTAAAGATCCAATTGTGAGCTTTATTAATCCATCGCATAATAACTTCCACGTTGATAAGGCTGCGTATGTTGTAAGTGCATCAATTGCTCATGGAGGAAGTATTTCTTACTCAGTGAATGGAGTTGCATCAACGAATTTCTACTATACAGCGTCGAACGGCAGCTTTGAAAGCAATGTTACTTTGAGACCGGGAAGCAATTTGATTAAAATTACAACGACGAATGATTGTGGTTCTGCAACACAGACTGTTAATGTAATTTTTACGGATTGTCAGGACCCAAATACGGAGTTCCTTATTGGAAATGGATCTACAATGTCTACAGATGTTGTGAATGCAAATGTTCAAGCTTATGTGCGTGGTGTTTCAAATCAAAACGCAATTGGGTTTAGAGTTAATGGTACAAACAAACCGTTTACATTTAATCCAACGAACCACATCTTACAGAGCCTAGTAGCGTTATCACCAGGTCAGAACATTATTCAAATTACCTCTGGTAATGACTGCGGAACAGATACTGAAACAATCACGATTTATTACAACCCTTGTTTAGATCCAACGGTTTCGATATTGACACCAATGATTGTTTCTATAACATCTTCAGGATCAATTCCAGTTTCCGCATCGTTCTCAAATATTGTCAACGCAAATCAAGTTGTAATGTATGTAAATGGAGTTGCAGTGTCAAGAGGGTCGTTCAATTCGAACACACATATTTATTCTAACACAGCAGCATTAAATGCAGGATTAAATACGATTCAAATTGTTGCAACGAATGATTGTGGGAACGATTCTGAAACAGTAAGTGTTAAATACAGCGCACCATGCCCTAAACCGACAATTTCTCGTGTGGCAAGTCAAACTATTGTTTCTAATCCAAACTTACCTGTTCAAGTGATTGTCCAGAACATTACTTCAGCTGGTCAAGTTCAAATGACTTTAAATGGAGTAAACGTAGATGGAGGTTCTTACAATAGTTCAACACATGTATACACAAGCAATGTTGTATTACAGCCTGGTGCAAACACTATAGTAGTGACTGCAACAAACCAATGTGGAACGGCAAGCTATACTTTTGTAACAACTTACAGAGAGCCTTGTGATTTACCAGTTATAACTATGGTTAGTCCAATTTCATCTCCACTACAGTCAGCAACACCTAACTTAACTGTTCAATCTTCTATTTTGAACATTACGTCAGCGACGCAAGTAACAATGACTGTGAATGGTGTAGTTGACGGAAACGGAATTTACAACAACTTGACGCATTTTTATCAAAACGGAGTGAAACTTCAAACAGGTGAAAATATAATTGTCACTACTGCAAAGAATGCTTGTGGAACTGTTACAAAAAAAATACTTGTTAACTATTCACCATGTTTAGCTCCTGTGATCGCGATTACTGCGCCAGTTTCTATCATGACTCAGAATGGAACTACAGTAGTAACAGCATCAGTTCAAAATGTAACTATAGCGAATCAAATTCAACTTTTGGTGAACGGAGCGATTGTAGCAGGGTCTTATAGTAGCTTGACTGGAATTTTCCAGAGTAATGTGGCCTTAGCACAAGGAACGAACGTAATTCAAATCACAGCAACGAATAATTGTGGTTCTGATTCAGAAATGAAGGCAATTACATTCCAACCATGTTTAGTGCCAGTGATTCATTTCATTGCACCAACTACGCCTGTAATAACGAGTTCAACAGTTGCTATTCAAGTTTCTGTATTGAACGCGGCAGTAGCGAATCAAATTAACTTGTATGTTAATCGTGAAAACATAAGTGGATATTACAATAATACTACCCACATATATAGTGCTACCGTGACTTTACAAAGTGGATCAAATATTATTTCTGCAACAGCAACAACAAATTGTGGAACTGATACTAGGACAATTGCAATTCGTTACGACGAGCCTTGTGATCAGCCAAAAGTGAATATTATTTCACCGATTTCAGGAACGCAAACAACAGCAGCATCAGTTCAATTACAAGCGACTGTTGCAAACATTACTTCAGCAAGTCAAATCAATGCAACTTTAAACGGAGTAACAATTAGTGGCGGGACATATAGCCCAGCAGCGCAAATTTATAAGGCGAATGTAACTTTACAAAACGGTCAAAATACAATCATTATTTCAGTAGCGAACAGATGTGGATCTGACTATAAATCAGTTGTAGTTATCAAGAATGTAGTTGTTGAACCAACAATGGTCATTTGTCACCACCTTCCAGGAGATCCTGATAATACACAAACAATTCAGATTCCATTATCTGCTTGGTTAGCTCACAAAGCTCACGGAGATGAATTAGGGTCTTGTTCAGGAACAGAGTTAAACGGAGCCGGTTTGCCAGGAGGCCAAGGTACACAAGGTACTGGCGTCGGAGGTTTGGGGACTGTTGGCACCGGTGGAACTGGCGGAACCGGTGGTGGAAATAAATCTCAAGAAGAAGAGAAAGAAGCCAATCGCAAAGCAGCTGAAGCCGCAGTAAAAGTTAAGGCAGCACAAGAAGCCGAGGCAAAAAGAAGAGCGGAAGAAATTGCTAAGCAAAAGGCTGAGGAAGAAGCAAAGGCGAAAGCTGCTGCCAAAGTAAAAGCTGCACAAGAAGCGAAAGTCAAAGCAAATGCTGAAGCAAAAAAGAAGGTTGATGAGTTAAAACGTAAAGCTGAAGAGGAGGAAGAAAAAGGAGGCGGAAAATAGCTGAATTTGAACAATAAATGAAACCGCTCACTTCCAATATTTTGGATGAGCGGTTTTTTCATTTGTAGTGGGGCTTGCAGCCGAATCCACTTTAGTTTGTATAAGTTAATTCATCTCGTTATATTCGCAGACTCATTTAAGCATATATAATGGCAATAATTGGAAAAATTAGAGAAAGATCATGGTTAATCCTTATCGTAATTGGAGGGGCACTAGTGACTTTTATATTTACTTCTCAAGGCCCAGGCGGAGCCGCAGGAGGTGAAGAAAAATACGGAATTGGTACTGTTTACGGGGAAAAAGTAGACATTGATAAATTCGGAAACAGAGTTGATGAAGAGCAAGAAGCTTCAGATAAGCAGAAGCAAGATCAAGAGAATCAACAAGCACAACAGCAAGGAAGACAGCCTCAAAAGATAGCGTCTGTTCCGGTTGAACCAACACGTGTTTTTAATACGTTTGTTCAAGAGATGATTCTTCAAAAAGAATACGATGCACTAGGGATTGCAGTAAGTCCAGCAGAATTTGATGCTTACCTTTTTGGAGAGCAAGGATTCGACGTATTGCCAGATATCGCATCTACGTTTGTGGATTCTGCGAGAATATTTGATCCGAATTTGCTTAGAGCAAGAATTGATGAAATGGAATCAGGTGAAGCTGAGGTTAAGGATCAATGGGAAAAGAGTAAAACATATTACACAGAACAACGCCAAAAACAAAAATACTTAGACATCGTTGGTCAAGGAGTTTATGTGACGAAGCTTGAAGCCAAAGACGAGTATTTTTCAAAGCAAGAAACGAAAAGCATTTCTTTTGTATTAAAAAAGTATGCTGAGATTGAAAACAAAGATGTTAATCCTACATATAAGCAGTTAAAGGCGTTTTACAAGAAGCACAAATCGGAGAAAAAATACGAGAACAAATTTAGTTCGCGTGATCTTAGATATGCGACTTTAAAAGTGGCGTCTTCTGCTGCGGATTCTGCTGCACTAGAAGCTGACCTTACAAAACTTAAAGAGAAATTTAGAGCAACAAATAACGATTCAAACTTTGTAATTATTAATTCTGAAATCCCGCTTTTTGTTTCTCAAATTGGATACAAGCCTTTAGGAGATAAAACGGCAAAAGAAAACTTTACGTATCCTGCAGATCTTGACACTGTATTCAAAGCAGCTCAAATTGGTGATGTTGTTGGCCCTTATTGGGACAATGGATCAATGAAGATTGCAAAGGTATTGGCGAAGAAAGATAAGTTCTTAACGGCGCGTCATATTTTGATTGGTGCACAGAAAGGGGATACCGTTGGAATTGCCAAAGCACAAAAAACAACGGATTCTTTAATTGGAATTATTACTTCAGAGAACTTTGAAGAATATGTTAAAAACTTTACTGATGATCCTGGATCAAAAGAAACAGGAGGCAAATACGAAGATTTTTTAGATGGAGAAATGGTTCCTGAATTCAGTAAGTATGCAATGGAAGAGCCTATAGGAAAGATTGGATACGTTCAAACAGACTTCGGATTCCATATCATGGAGGTTCTTGAAAGAAAGCCTGCAAACATCCCTAACCTTGGTGTAATTCAAAAAGCAATTAAACCAAGTGAACCTACACAGGATAATATTGAGGACAATGCTTACAGTTTGCTAGAAAGCATTTTCCGTAAAACGGAAGGAACAAGAAACATTAATAAGAAAATTGCATTTTTCGATACACTTGTTAAAAATGCAGGGAGCATAGCTTATCGCATCTCTATTCAGGATAACAGTCCTCTAATTAATGAGTTTGCGTCTCCATTTGCTGAGTCTGAAATCTATAAATTAGCGTTTAGCGAAGAAGCCAAGGCTGGTGATATTTTAGGTTCTCCAATTAAAGACGGTGATCGTTGGGTTGTTGCAATTCTTACATCGATTAAAGTTAAAGGTGAGACTAAGTTCGGTGATGTAAAAAGCATCGTGAAAAGAGAGTACATTCTAGATAGAAAATACAGAGAGTTAAGCGGTAAAATGAAAGCTAAATCGCTTGAAATTTTAGCAAAAGAGGGAGGGCGGACTGTTCTAAAAGAAGAAGTTTTATTTGGATTCACAAAAATGGGTAATTCTATTCCAGACGAGCCAGAGATTATTGGAGCGATTTTCGGAGCATTAAAAGATGGAGAGATGACAAAACCATTGAAAGGGAAACAAGGTGTTTATGTTGCTCGAATTGACAAAACAATTAAACCGATTGTTGCCGATAAAAATTACCTTACGGAAAGAAATCAATTGACAGGAAGCATTAGACAAGGGCTTAAAGATGTTGTTACTAATGCCTTGGTTGATCAAGCAGATGTAATTGATAACAGAAAACTTCGTGAAAACGGAATTAGAAGATAGTCAAAATACGAATTATTTAATAACCCGTTTTAGCTTAGCTAAGACGGGTTTTTTTATACCATGGAATATCGTTTTCCGGGTAGTTCGGAAATGATTCCGCAGAGCTGTAAACTGAACAATTCCACATTTAATTTTGAAATCGGAATCCGAAGGCGCGTAGAGATTATATCAACGTGGACTGTTTGTTCGGCACCAATCAATCCGATTATTTCATCTTGAGTTGCGCTAAGCTCAGGAAAACAACTTCTTTGAACGTTTTCAGCTTGATAATCGTCATCCCAATTCATAAGTTTTAAAAATTCCGCTGGGCTTTGAATCAAATGTGCTTTTTCTTGAGAAATAAGAGCATTGCAACCTTGAGATGTTTCTAAATTAATGTTTCCAGGAAAGGCAAAAACGTCGCGGTCATAACTATTGGCTAAGTATGCCGTAATTAGCGAGCCGCCGCTAATTTTACTTTCAACAACAATCGTTGCATCACTCATTCCGGCAACGATTCGATTTCTTTTCGGAAAATTCTCACGTTCCGGCCGAGTGCCTGGAACAAACTCAGTGAGAAGGCCGCCCTTCTCAATCATTTTCTTTGCTATTGAACGATTTTCAGCAGGGTAAATCCGGTCCAAACCGTGGCCCAGAACCGCAATTGTGGGAACATCAAATTCAAGGCAATAGCGATGAACATAGGAATCGATACCAAAAGCCAGCCCGCTTAAAACAACGATATCCTTTCCAACAAACGACTCAATTAACCTTCGACAAATTTCTTTACCGTATTGGGTCGCCTGACGTGTTCCAACAATAGAAACATACTTAAAACTGTTTAAATCAATGTTGCGTTTTGCGAATAGCATTGTTGGAGCGTCGGAACAATTTGACAGCCTCCTTGGAAATTTTGAACTGGTATAAAAGAGACTTTCAACATTTTTAGAAAGGTGAAATTCGACAGCCTTGACTGCTGTTTGAAGAGCTTCTTCTCGTTTCATTGTAGAAAAAAAGGATGCTTTTACCCCTGTCATTTTGAACAGGCGGGATGGACTTTCCGTAAAAAGAAGTTCAATAGATCCGATTTTATTAATTAAGTCGCGCGCTTTCCGAGGACCAATTCCGTGGAGCATTGATAGCGCTGTTTGATAGTGTATGCAGGTGTATTTCAAGATAAATTAAGTATTAGGCTTACTTTAATTTACGAAATAAATTGAGGGGATTTATCGATAGAAGCAACTCTTTTGGAAGTAATAATAGTCCTTGGGCGGGCACCAAAGGATTGCACACATGTACCTAAAAACCCCGATAAATTTGCGTACAACATCTTTTGACTTGACCATGTTTGTTGGAAATAATGAAGTCATTAGAAGATGGGTCTAAGATTTGGATAATGAGAACAGCAAAAATATTTTACCAAATAAATTGTTTGAAAGATGAACCGAACTGTTACCGTATAATATTCCAAGTAGGTCTATTCCAAAATAATTGGTATTTTAGATTCCTAGAATTTACGAAACCTATCGGATGAGATACCTATCGCTATTACTATTTTTATTTCCTTTTTTTATTTTTTCGCAGGTCACAGGAACCGTAATAGAGAAAGTATCAAAAGATCCAGTTTACGGTGCAAAAATTAGAGCAAGTACAGGTGAAAAGGTTTTAACAGACGTAGACGGCAAGTTCACACTTATGCCATCTTTATATCCCACTACGCTAATTATTTCTGCCCAAACACTATTGAATGACACAATCGTTATGACTGCCTCGGGGAATATTCCAATTATTCTAAGCTCCGCTGTTCAGGAGATAAAAACGGTTGTTGTAACATCAGGGCGCCGCGATCAAGATATTGAGGACGTTTCAATATCAATGGAGATTTTAAAGCCTGAATTAATTGACAACAAGGGAGTAGCAAACCTTGAAGAAGCCGTTGCTCAAAGCCCAGGGGTATATACAATGGACGGACAAGTAAGTATTCGAGGTGGAAGTGGATTCGCTTATGGCGCAGGAAGTCGTGTGATGCTTTTATGGAATGGAATGCCAATTCTTTCTGGAGATGCTGGAGACGCCAAATGGAACGCCATTCCAATGGAAAGTGCATCTCAAATTGAAATATTAAAAGGAGCATCTTCAGTTTTATACGGGAGTGGAGCATTGAATGGAATTATTTCATTGAATGAACGAAAACCAACATTAAAAGGTGAAACAAGAGTTAAGGTTCAAACGGGAATTTACGACGCACCAAAAAGAGCAAGCCTCAAATGGTGGAACGGTCCTAGAACCTACCAAATGGCCGATGCTTATTTCGGAAAAATGTACAAGAATGTTGGTTTTACGATTGCCGCAAATGGCTATAAAAACCCAGGCTATAAAGAAGGAGAAGTTGAAAATAGAGGAAGGATAAGTGGAACATTTTATATCCGTCCCGAGAAGTATGAAAATTTGAAAGCTGGAATTGGATACAATTTCCATTATCAAAAGCAAGGAACTTTTTTAATTTGGGAGAGTGATAGTCTAGCATATTCTCCGGGTGGCACGGCGGATACTTCATTGGCAGAGTCTACTTTGACATATAATTCGGGGATTCGAATGAGCGTTGATCCGTATGTTAAATTTTATGATGGGCAGAATAATCTACACACGTTTAAATCGAGATTGTACATTGTAACAAACGATAATATTACAAACCCGTCTCAATCAGCGAATTCGAGCGTAGCCTATGGGGATTATCAATTCCAAAAGAAATGGGACACGAACGTTGTACTTACCGCTGGAGCAACATTCATTCGAAACGGTGTTCAATCGAACTTGTTTGGAGACCACCACTCGGAAAATGTTGCTGCTTACGCTCAATACGAACACCGATTTGATCGACTCGATTTAACAGGAGGAGTTCGATTTGAGTATTTTGAGCAAGATGGGAAAAGTGGTGACACAGACTTTTACTTAGGAAGAGACACCAATTCAGCAAAGATTCCTGTGTATCCAATTGTTCGTTTTGGAGCACATTATAAGTTGGCTAAGTTCTCTCACCTTAGAGCTTCATTCGGCCAAGGAGTTCGTTACCCATCTGTGGCGGAACGATACACAACAACCAATGTTGGAGCGTTGAATATTTTTGCCAATCCAGACCTAACGAGGGAAACAGGATGGGCTGCGGAAATCGGATTCAAACAAGGAGTTAAAATAGGGAAGAACTGGAAAGGCCTAATCGATGTTGCAGGTTTTGTGAATCAATACAACAACATGATGGAATTCTCTTTCGGAATTTTTGACCCAACGACAAGTACTCGATTGGACGCGTCAGATCCAGATTATGGAGCGACATTGGGTAATTTATTTAATCAAGGATACACGATCAACGACATGTTTGGTTTTGCTGCGCAAAATTCAGAATCGGCAAGAATTATTGGTGCTGAGTTCTCATTCAATAGCCAAGGAAAAATTGGAGAAGTTGAGTTGACATCACTTATTGGATACACGTATATGGTTCCAAACACATTAAATGCAGATTCAGCCTACGTGCATACATTTTCAACATACGACTATAACGAAGCAACGAGTTCAGCGACGTATAACCCAATGCTGAAGTATAGATTTAATCATCTAATTAAAGCTGATGTTGAGGCTACTTGGAAAAGTATATCACTTGGATTGTCTGTACGATACAATAGTTATATGGAAAATATTGACGCAGTATTTGAAGAGAACCTGACTACGTCTGGAGACCCATTGTACATCCTTCCAGGCCTAGATCAATACAGAGAGCTGAATAATAAAGGACTTGCCGTTGTTGATGCTCGTTTTGGATATGAAATCAAAGAACATTATCGAATTGGGTTTATGGTGAACAATGTCTTTAATACAGAATATGTTTCACGCCCAGGTGATGTTCAAGCGCCAAGATCGTTTATATTGCAATTGCAATTAAAATTCTAAGAAGGATGAATATTATTGGAATCATTCCGGCACGATATGAATCGTCACGATTTCCTGGGAAACCACTTATTGATTTAAAGGGTAAAACGATGATCCAACGTGTTTATGAAGGCGCGAAAAAATCAACGAAACTTTCTGAAGTAATTGTGGCAACGGATGATCAACGAATATACGACCATGTCAAATCTTTTGGTGGAGAAGTTATAATGACTTCTGAAAATCATAAGAATGGAACTGACCGATGCGGAGAGGTAGCAAGTCAAATGGATTGCGACGTTGTGATTAATATCCAAGGAGACGAACCATTGGTAGATTTTAGACAATTAGATCAGCTTTGCAAAGCTTTTAACGATTCTGACGTGTCCATTGCAACATTGGGAATAAAAGGCGTTACAAAGGAGGAAAGAAACAACCCGAACCGAATTAAAATAGTTTTGGACGAAAACTCAAATGCTTTGTATTTTTCAAGAAGTGCAATTCCAAATACAGCGAACGGAAAACCAGAAATAATTGAAAATTTCCCCCTCTACCGACATATCGGATTATATGCCTATAAATCAGGCACATTAGCTGAACTGACTGATTTACCACCCACTCAATTGGAAAAAGTTGAATCGCTTGAGCAACTGCGCTGGTTGTATTATAGTTACAAAGTTAGAGTGGTCGAAACAGACATTGAAACGCCCAATATTGACGTGCCTGAAGACCTTAAAAAGGTGCTCGCTTTCCTGTAACAAAATTCATTTCTCTTCGTATGTACTTAAATACCTAGTTTTTAGTTATTTTTGTAGTAATGACAACCATTGATCAACTTATTGGAGATTTATTATTGAAACACAACTGTGTCATCATTCCATCGTTTGGTGGATTTGTTGCAAAGCCTGTTTCTGCTCAAATTGATTACCAGAAAGGAACAATGCTTCCTCCTGGAAAATCACTGTTGTTCAATCGGCAATTGATCAATAACGATGGTTTATTAGTCAATGAACTATCGCAAGCAAATAACATTTCATTTGATCAAGCGTCGGAAGAGGTAAACGATAAAATCAGTTCTTGGAACAATACCTTGAAAAACGGAGGTCGAATTGAAATTGATCGTGTTGGAAATTTATTTTTCGACGAGGAGCGCAACATGTGCTTCGAACAAGATCGTTTCTTCAATTTATTATTGGAATCATTTGGATTGGGAAAGGTCCACTTCTTGGTGGAAGAAGATGTTCAAATAGTTGAGCGAAAAATTGAAACAACCCTTGTTTACGAAGCCTCAAAAGCGAAAGAGGAAGCGCAAGAAGTTAAGGTTCCAATTACAAGTGCACCTTTGGTTGAACCTGCAACAATAGAATTGGTTGAAGAGGCACCGATTATTGAAATTAACGCTCCAAAAAGAAAGAAGGAAGACCCGAATATTATTGAACATCCAGCGGCACGAGCAAGATATGCTTGGAGATATGTAGCAGCCGTTTGTATTCTTCCAATCGCATTTTATTCCGTTTGGATTCCGATGAAAACAGATGTTTTGGAATCGGGAATTATTTCATTTAATGATTTCAATCCTTTCCATTCATCTCCTGATGGTTCTTATGAGAAGAGGGGGCTGACCAAAGAAACGTCTCTTGTAAAAGCGGATGAAATCTCTTTAGAAGATGAGATTGCGAAATTAGACGCAGACAAGAAAAATTACTCATACAAATTTGACGATGACACCTATATTCAGGTGGAAATCCCAGAAGCCGAAAAGGTAGAATTATCTGAAAATATTGAGAAAAAACCCGAGGTTCCTGAGAACTCGGAGACTTTCAACGCAAGCGCAATGAATTTCATTGTTGGTTGTTTTGGAGATAAAACGAATGCTGACAACTTGGTTGCGAAATTGAAAGCGAACGGATTGGAAGGTCGAATTTGCGACAACAAGAATGGCCTTCATAGAGTTACAGCTGGATCTGCAATTTCTATTGAATCGTACCAAGAAATAAAAGCTCAAGCTGAAGGTTTGGGGTTGAGAGGGTGGAAATTGAACTAAGGCTTAAATTCGAACCAATATTCCTTTGTGAGAATTTTCTTCAGTCTCAAAACATTCAAAAATGCTCAAAAGATTCTATTTTATCATAGCGATTTTTCTTTTGCCCAATATGGTTTTTGGTCAAATTGATCAAGGTCAATTGGGCGGATGGCACATGTATTTCTTCAACACATCGTTCAAAAAAAGCGCCTGGGGAGTGCAGGGCGATCTACAATACCGAAACTGGAATATTGCTGGGGATTTAGAACAGCTTTTGATAAGAGGCGGACTGACGTATTCACCGAAAGATGCCAAAATTAAATTCACTTTGGGTTACGGAGATGTTACTACAGGGACATTTGGCGGTTATAAAACAACCACTAGAGAAAGTAGAATTTATCAAGAGGCCCTATTTCCACTAAAGTTGGGGCAACGGTTTTACATGAACCACCGTGTTCGCTATGAGCAACGTTTTGTCGATAATCAAGATTTTAGAACGCGTTACCGTTACAACTTATTCTTGAACGTTGCTTTGAACTCCAAGGAAATGAAGAAAAAGACGGTATACTTTGCCCTCTACAATGAGATCTTCATTAATGGTCAACGAAACATTGGTGACGGACAAACGGTTCAAGTGTTCGATCGAAATAGATTCTATTTGGCTCTTGGATATCACATTCTTGACAACCTAAAAGTCCAAGCTGGAATCATGAATCAAACAACGAATGGTTGGAAGAAAAACCAACTGCAATTGAGCCTGCACCATAAGTTTTAGAATTGGGTGTTAATTGTCAGTCTGACCCTTTATCACAATTGCTCCCCGATTTTTGCTCCTTCGTTTTCAGATGGTTATCTTTAAACACAATGTAAAAAATAAGCTGATGCGGTAGCATCGAGGTTAAAAATAACAAATTATGAAAATACACTTAACGCTTGCACTTGTTTGGCTCGCTTCGATAACGATTGCGCAGAATGATGAAATTCAAACAGTTACGAATGCAGAAGGGAGTAATTATGCCTTTACCCCTATTGCACATTTAGACGCGACACCTGTTCAAAGTCAAGGGAATACAGGAACATGTTGGTCTTTTTCATCACTATCCTTCTTCGAGTCTGAGATGATTCGAATGGGAACAATAGGGCCAGATATTTTATCCGAAATGTTCATTGTAAGAAAAGCGTACGAAGCGAAAGCAGACCATTACGTGCGGATGAATGGAAGAGCCAACTTCAGTGAAGGAGGGCAGTTTCACGATATTCCTTTCGTAATTAGACAATATGGAATTGTTCCTTTAGACGTTTATTCTGGATTGAATTATGGTTTAGTAAACCACAATCACAGTGAAATGTTTAGCGTTTTAGACGGAGCAGTTCAAGGGTTGATAAAAGGGATGAGAAGTTCAAAAACAGGAACAATCACAACGGCTTGGAAAGAGGCAGTAAATGGAATATTAGACGCTTACTTAGGAGAAGACATTACTGAATTTGAGTACAAGAACAAGAAATACACACCTCAATCGTATGCGAAGTCAATTGGATTGAATATGGATGATTATTTATCCTTGACGTCCTTCAAAAACCATCCAATGAACAAGCCTTGTATTCTCGCAATTCAAGACAATTGGACAACTGAATCAAGTTACAATGTGGCGTTAAACGAAATGGTTGAAGCAACTAAATATGCTTTGAATCAAGGGTTCACTGTTGCATGGGATGCCGATGTTTCTGAAAAAGGATTTAGTTTTAAAAACGGAATCGCAGTAAACCCAAAGGATAAATCAACGCTACAAGGTCAAGACGCAGAGCCAGCTGCAGGATTTATGAATCCTGTTGAAGAAAAGGAGGTAACGGCAGAAACAAGACAAGCAGGATATGACAACAAGTCGACAGAAGATGATCACTTGATGCATATCGTTGGATTGTATGAAGATCAGAAAGGAACATCGTACTTCTTAGTTAAAAACTCATGGGGAACTGGAAATTTACCAGAAGGTTACTTATACGTTTCGGAAAGCTATTTCAAGGAAAAAACAATATTGGTCTATTTAAACAAAGGCGGTTTGTCAAAAGGAATGACGAAGAAACTAGGTTTAAAATAGGAGCACAAGACGAAAAAAAACCCTTTTCAGTTCAATTGAGAAGGGTTTTTTTAATCAATTTGGTTTGATGGTGTTCTTAACTTTTCGGCTCAAAGCTTTTCGCTAAAGGGGAATCCATTATATCACCACCAGACTCTAATTGGCAATTCGTTTTCTCACTTTTTTGAACAACTCGAATGAATCCATATCCTATTTCTTCTTCTCTATCTCCACCAAAGGGATTCGTTACTTCTTTGTAATAAACGCAATCACCGTCAGAACCGCAGGATGCTAGAACGGCAAGTATCAATGAAAACATTCCTGTTTTCCATCCTTTATTAATAGTGTTCGGTTTATTAGTTGGAGCAAATTATAAAATTATTGAAGAGTAAAATTGTTTACATTATGTCGTCCTCAACATCTAATGCAAAAGAAACTAGTACTTTATGAGAATAACTCTATTTGTTTTTTTCTTGCAAGCTCCTACTGCAGAAGCCACGACACAATTCTTGTTTTATGAAGGTGACCGTTAAGGTTTGAAAGTGTCTGTTCGCTTCACCGAAAAAATCTTTAGAACAATTAAAATTGACGTCTATACAGTTACTCGTCAATAATATCTTGTGCTTCCGAGGGTAATAACGAAACGGCAAAGAGTATTCCCCCCAATAATAATGACAAGGAAAGTGTATCTTTAGCGCATCAAATTTAATAGAATGCAAGACATTAATTCGTACGACTTTACAGGAAAACGCGCTTTAATTAGAGTGGATTTTAACGTTCCATTGGACAAAGAAACGCTGGAAATAACTGATGACACAAGAATTCAGGCAGCAGTTCCAACGATCAAGCACATTTTGAAAATTGGAGGTTCGGTCGTAATTCTGTCACATCTTGGAAGACCAAAAGATGCGAGCCAACCTAAATTTTCTTTGAGAAATATAGTTGCCCATACATCTAAAGTATTGGGGGTTGATGTCAAATTTTCAAGTGATTGCATCGGAGACGAAGCAATGGAAATGAGTTCAAATTTGCAAGAAGGAGAGGTGTTGATGCTTGAAAACGTAAGGTATCACAAGGACGAAACGGCAGGAACCGAGAGTTTTGCAGAGCAGCTTGCAGCACACGGAGATGTTTTTGTAAATGATGCCTTCGGAACAGCCCACAGAGCTCATGCTAGCACAACAATAGTCGCTAATTTTTTCCCAAATGATAAAATGTTTGGGTTCTTAATTGAAAGTGAAATCAAAAGTGTTGACAAGGTATTGAACAGTACTGAAAAGCCAGTTACAGCAATTGTGGGAGGTGCTAAAGTTTCTTCAAAAATTACGATTATTGAACGCTTGTTGGACAAGGTGGACAACTTAATTGTTGGAGGTGGAATGGCTTACACGTTTGTTAAGGCGAAAGGTGGAAAGGTCGGAGATTCTTTGGTTGAAGATGATTTTCTAGAAATGGCGAAGCAGATAATGGAAAAAGCAGCGTCAAAAGGCGTGAATCTATACATTCCAGTTGATACGATCATTGCCGATAAATTTACCAACGAAGCAAACCAACAAGAAGTAAATATCAATAAAATTCCTGAGGGTTGGATGGGACTTGATACGGGCAGTCAAACATCCGTAGATTGTGCGAAAATCATCGAAAAATCAGAGGTTATTTTATGGAACGGACCCATGGGAGTTTTTGAAATGAAAAGCTTTCAGGCAGGAACAAAATCTATTGCACTGTCCATTGTTGAAGCGACATCGAAAGGGGCTTTTTCTTTAATCGGAGGAGGCGATTCTGTTGCCGCAATTAACAAGTTTAACCTTGCCGATAAAGTAAGCCACGTTTCAACAGGAGGTGGAGCAATGCTCGAATACCTTGAAGGAAAAGAATTGCCTGGAATCAAAGCGATTAAGGGGTGATTTAATTGATATTTATGAATTAATAGGTAGAGTGGAACCTCATAATCCCGACTGTATTTTAGTCTGAAGAGAACTCTTGTTGTAGAACAAGCACCTGTTTTTATACACATTCGTGCTCATTATTTGGATTGTATAAACCCCTTTTGGGGATGGTGCTTAAGTTAATGGCATGAATGCGATCGTTGAGAGTATTGTTAACATAGACGCGTTTGCCCGTTTCATCTACAATATTGACATGTATGTATTCGTCAAATTCACCTGTTAATTCAATATTGGAATGCCTTACGCTTGGGTTGGGATAAACTTTTGCTGTCCATTTATCTTGGCTGACTTGTTGCGCAAATAGGATGGAGTGCAGGTTAGAAATAGAAGACTGAGCCAAATGGCATTTGGAGATACTTCTAAAACATGAAGGCTAGAGTTTAATTGTTAGGCTAGCTCTTATATTCCTCTAAAACAATTTTAAAATTCTTGATTTTGAATTGCTTTCCGCCCTTGTTCCAGATGTAAATATTGATGCGACTAAATGTTTGCAGATTGTCTGGAATCAAACTTTCGAATTCAACATGCGCCCATTCTTTGACACCTTCAAGGCGGTCATTGTGCAAAGGTAAGGCGCGGTAATAAGAGGTACCTGTCTTTTCATTTCTGGCGTCAAGAACCAAAAGAACATCCTCCAAAGGTGCTTCAGTCGTCATTTTATCAAGAACAACGCGAAAATACAAACGCTCAGTCGTGCGAGGCAAAGGAAGTGTTGCTTTGCCAGACAAATTGAAAATGTCATTTGGATTAATTTGAAGCTCCCCTTTTTGCTCTCTTAGGACAAGCCCCCTTGTTCTTACACCAAATGGACGACAGGATTTCGGATACGCCCAACGGTCAAAATTGGCATCTTTCCAAAAAGCTAAGCTCATAAAATAGTTCTTGCGCGTAAATTTTTGGTTGACCATAAACCCACTGTTGAAGGTCGAAATTCGAATAAGTCCAACAATGAAGAAAAGACCAATGAATGAATACGACCAGACTTTTCGTTGTTGCAACAAAGTAAAAAGCGGTAATAGAATAAAGATCAAATGTTCAGTATACGGACGGTTTCCAAAAGCAGATTCATAATCCCAAGCCCACCAAGAAGAGATCACCCAGCAGTTTACAATGAAGTAAAGCGCCCACCAAAAGGCTTGAAACTTATTCGATTTATACAAATAGACAAGCCCGACGATGGAAAGAATCAAAATCGGTGTATGAAGGAATAGTCCAACTCTAAAACTAAAAAGAGAAGCAATAATATGCGGGCTCAAAAACGTGAATCCTTCACCGCCATACGACCAAATCAACCAACTTCCAGATTCCCATTTCCAAATTAAAAAGAGATTGAAAATAATCAATAGTACTCCAGCTGTTCCGTAAATAAATTTTTGCGCGCGGTTCTTAAACAACTGCCTCCAAAATACACGCAGCCCCGCGGTATTGCCAAGCAGGAATGGAATAATGAGGATAATAATAAGATTCGTTGGGCGAACGAGAACGATCATTCCAAGGGTAAGTCCCAAGCCGAGGAAGTACCATTTGTAGACTTCTTTCCTCATTTTTATTATAAACCAAGAGAATAGTCCAAAAAGGAAAAACGAATACGAATGGCTAAAACTTAAAGTATTGACTGAATAATGAAAAAGAGGCGTTGCTAAATAAAGGACTGGTAGGAGCCAACGAATCAAAGTTTTTTGTTCTGGGAATAAATTCTTGAGTAAACTGTAGAATAAAAGCAATCCTAGAATAGCATAGAAGGTCGCGCCAATTTGAAGAAACAATTGATACGTTGCAGAATACCCGTCGGTTGGGATTCCAGTCATCCAAGAAATGGCTGTCGCCATTGCATAAAATGGAGATTGAAGCAGTGCAACACCAGGGAAATACTTGTTGTGAACGCCACCATTTTCCGTTTTGACTAGATAGTTTTGATTCTTTTTCTCTTGTAAATACTGGGCTTCAGCCTCAAGGCATTTTTGAAAACTTGGGTCGTTATGGGATAGAATGGCGGGTAAATACGAGTAATATCCGCGCATATCTGAACGAATGGCTTGCGTTTCTTCTCTGCCCGAATAGTTGTAGAAACTGAAGAACACCAAGAACAATCCAAACCAAAAAACAGGACTTGAAATGGACTTTAAAATTGATTTTGATTGAATCAAAGACATAGAATCAAAGATAAGAGTTCAGGTGTTGTTTAGAGTTCTTTGTCTTTTAAATTAATGATTGTTCGAACATTCCAACAATCGAAAGACCCAATGATCGAGATTCTTACATATTCTCCAAAAACTCAATCCTCTTTATTATAGGAGGGTGTGTAGCAAACAAACCGCTTATAGCAGAAAATGCACTTTTTTCTGTGGGGTGATTCTCAATAAATGCCTGTTTCATGTCAGAGCTTTTCATCTCAAGATCAGAATTTCCTGAAATTTTCCGAAGTGCAGAAGCCATAGCAAGTGGGTTTTTTGTCATATCAACAGCACCGGCATCTGCCATATATTCTCGTTTTCTCGAAAGGGCAAATTTGAATAAAATCGATAATAGATAAACAACAACGGCAACTGCAAGAGCAATTAGCATGACTCTTCCGTCCATTTTACTGTCCTTATTTCTTCTTCTTCCACCGCCAAAAAGGACCGATCGAAATAAGATCTGAACAATAAAGCCGAGAATCCCAACAAAGACGATTGAAATGATCAACAAGCGAACATCCCTATTTCGAATGTGTGTTAACTCATGTGCAATTACACCTTCCAATTCATTGTCATCAAGCGAAGCAATAATTCCAGTGGTGAGGGTAACAGTAAATGTTTTTTCATTGATTCCAGAGGCGAATGCGTTCAAAGCGTTGGAATCTATAATCTTAAGTTTTGGCATTGCCATTCCAACTCCGATGCAAAGATTTTCCAAGAGGTTATAAACCCTCATATTTTCTTTTCGCTCTAAAGTGCTCGACCCTGTAGCCATCTTAATCATGGCCGAGTGCGATGTAAATGCAATTAGAAACCAAACCAAAACACCTCCCACAACAAAAGGAAGTGCATATAGAAACATCGAATTAATATCCGCTGCCCTTGGATCGACAGTAAAAAAGAGGAACGCATACACCCCCGCCAATATAACGAGCGGGAAAAGGAACAGCAGAAGTGTCGATCGCAAATTGTTCCGACTGATCTGCTTCTCTAAACCAACATATTTCATCTAGCGATTAAAATTTAATTTCAGGAGCTTTGTCCATTTCTTGGCGTTGAGTAGTACTCAATTCAAACATCGGTTGCGTTGTCATTTTCTTCATTCCAGCGACAATATTCGTTGGAATTGACTCAATCGCGTTGTTTAATTCTCTTGTTGCTGAATTAAAGAAACGTCTAACTGCTGCTAATTTATTTTCCATATCGGCAATTTCATTTTGAAGATTCATGAAATTTGTATTAGCTTTCAAGTCTGGATAAGCTTCAACTTGAATATTGAATGAACTCATCGCCGCGCCCAATTCGTTTTCAGCAGCAATTTTATCGTTAATTCCACTTGCATTCATTGCGCCAGAGCGAGCAGCGGTAATTCTCGTCAATACTTTACTTTCATGGTCCATATACCCTTTAACCGCACCCATCAACTGAGGGATTAAATCATGACGTTGTTTTAACTGAACATCGATGTCAGCAAACGCATTTTCGCGTCGGTTGTCAAGACGAACCAGCTTGTTATTTGCAGAAATATACCAGATTATTACAATCAGTACAATCCCCGCTACTACTAATAAAGGAATCATTTTTTAAGTTTTAAATTTAGTTCAAGATACTTATTTTTTTCAAGCCCTGTAACTTTTCTGTAACTTGTTAGTCTTGTAGACGAGACAAACTTAAAAATGACTGTAAAAGAGTACAACATTTCGGTAGACGAATATTCGGACAACCTATTCCGATTCGCTCTAAAGCATCTTCGAAACGAAATGTCGGCCAATGATGTTGTACAGGAAACTTTTACAAAAGTTTGGATCAAACACGAAGAGGTGAGTTACGAAAAGGTGAAATTATATTTGTTTACTACCGCGCATCACACCATTGTTGATTGGGTTAAAAAAGATGGGGCGTTCTGGAGATATTGAAAATACGGAAGAACAAGGGGAAAATTCGAACTTCAATTTTAACTTAAAAGAAGTACTCGATGAAGCACTTGATAAGCTTCCGAAAACTCAGAAGGCGTTAGTGTTATTGAGAGATTATGAAGGGCACAACTACAATGAAATAGCTGAAATCACAGGACTTAGCGAGTCACAAGTGAAAGTGTACATTTTTCACAATGCATAATTATCGTTGTTCTTTTTCAGAATAACTCATTATATTTACTCTTTGTTCAAAAGCACGTAAATAACCATTGAAAGAGACTTCATTCATAGAACAAAACAAGGGAAAGTGGGGCCGCTTCGAAAAGCTGTACGAGTCTAAATCCAATGATCCTGAAGAATTGAGTGATCTCTATATGGACATCACGGATGACTTGAGTTACGCTCAAACTTTTTACAAACGAAGAACCGTCCGTGTTTACCTAAATCAACTGGGTCAAAAAGTCTACACTGGAGTACATAAACAAAAAGGAGAATCGTTCAAAAAATTCTTTACCGTTTGGAAAACTTCTTTGCCACTTGAAATTTACCGTTCTAGAAAAAACCTTCTTTTTGCGCTCGTTTTATTTTTTGTTTATGCAACTATTGGCGCTCTCACTACCCATTACGACCCTTTTTTTTTGAATGATGTGACTGGACAGGGATATGCAGAAATGACGATTGAAAACATTAACAATGGAGACCCGCTTGGGGTTTATGCAGATGATCGGCAAATGGATATGTTTCTGCGGATTGCAACCAATAACTTACGCGTCGCCTTTCTAACTTTTTTCTTTGGGTTCTTTTTTACAATTGGAAGTCATATCCTGCTGTTCTCAAACAGCGTAATGGTTGGCTCATTTCAATATTTCTTTGCTACAAAAGGAGTGCTACTTACCAGTTTTCTCGGAATATGGATTCACGGGGCGTTTGAAATCTCTGCGATTGTATTGGCTGCTGGAGCAGGTATTACAGCTGGAAACGGAATGCTGTTCCCAGGAAGTTATACCCGAACCCAAGCACTTCAGCTTTCCACCAAGCGCGGACTGAAAATAATGCTGAGCCTTGTTCCCTTCATTATCGTTGCAGGGTTTTTGGAAAGCTTCGTAACAGCAAATTATAAGGAATTACCAGACTGGTCGAAATGGGCTTTAATTTTGTTGTCTTTTGGAATTATCCTTTTCTATTATGTTTTTTATCCAATGTATGTAGCCCGGAAGCATCCGGAATTGTTGGAAAAAGAAGAGGTCGCTGGCTTCCAATCAAAAACAACATTTAATTTCTCCAAAATAAGAACGATTGGAGAAATAGTGGCGGACTCTTTTCGTCTGTATCGAAAGCTATTTGGCCGATTTACACGAATTAACATTCTCATTGTTTTCCCAATTATTGCAGCGGTTGTGTTTTGGCAAGATATAAATCACTATGATCTTCAACAAACGGAGTATTGGTACGATTGGGCCTCCCAATTAGAGTTTATGATGGGTTACTGTTTCATTAACGGACAAGATTTTATCGTTTTTGGAATCTGGACATTTATTTTTGCAATGCTATTCACCTCCGTATTTTGGTCGGTTAAAACAATGCATGAAGAGCAGTTTAGTTGGAGATCCTTTTTCAAATATATGAAAAAAAGGTTTTTATCGATTTGGCTTGGAAACTTCTTTTTATGCTTTCTAGTACTTGCCTTGCCGTGGTACTTCTTACTTCTTGGACTGGCCGTTTTCCCACTCTTCTATCTAAATGCAGCAACAATGGGACTGGATGATGAAAAATTTTATGTGCGCTTTAATCGCGGGTTCAAATACAGTTCCAAGCAATACGGAAATGGAATGTTAGCAATGGTTATTATTACGCTTTTGGTTTTTATGGCGGCTCAACCAATTGCTTTGTTCTTGAGTAATCATATTAGTTTTACAGATGAACCATTGCTTCCAGATTTATTGGATATGGTTGCAGGTTTTGTTAAAAGAATCGCAATGATTTACGCAGACGACTACATGATTTGGCCGAATGCTTTCCGCCAATTGGTTTATATTATCTTCATCATAATGGTTATCCCAATTCTCGTTTTAATGATGTCGTTTGGTTATTATAACGAGTTAGAAAAGAACGAAGCCAAAGGCCTACGAAAAACATTTGAAAAATTCGGAAAGCGAAGTAGAAGCAAAGAAACAGACTTTGATTAAACACCTACTCTATATTGCATTTTTGCTGATTGCAGCTCTTTCCTATGGTCAAGACGATCAAGAGAAGAAAGACACTAAGTGGCACACTGAGCGTAAAAAACTGAAGTACAAAAAAGAAACTGATTATAAGGGCCCAGAAGATTGGTACGGAGCCGATCCAACAAGCTTGAAGGATCGTTATGGAAGTACATCGACACCATCTGAATATGGTTCAGGAGGAAGGAGATACAGCCCTCAGCAAATTCAACGAGACCGACAAAAAAGATACGGTGGCTACGAGCGTGGTGGAAGCGAAGGAACCTTGAAAAGCGATCCAAAAGTAAAACGTCTAGCGCCCCCGAATTCGTCGAATTCACCAGATGTGAACCCTCCAGATATTGATTCCGATGCTCCAGATGTGGGCTCCCCAGGGATAGGCATGTCATTTTGGAAAATACTCTTGTATCTTTTAATTGTTGCCGCTGTCGTTGTGATCATTTTTTATGTAATGAAACGCTACACCCCTCCCGTTAAGCCAGTTGTAAACATTGAAAATGAATGGAATCCTGAGGTGATATCCAAAACGGAACTCGAGCTGAAACTTGAGACAGCGATGGACAATGAAGACTATCGAGAATGTGTTCGGATTTACTTTACGTTTATTCTTAAGGAACTCATTCACAAGGGATGGATTCGTTGGAAAAAGGAAAAAACAAACCATCACTATGTGATGGAATTAGCAGTAAAATCAAGTGTTCTTTCCTTCATGGAATGCGTACGAATTTATGACCTGGTATGGTATGGAGACTATAACATCGACCTTGAAATTTTTGAAATGCTGAAGCCGACATTGGAAAACTATTACAAATCATTAGACCTTGCCGATGACTAGTAATATGAAACTCATACTGCTTGGTGGAATCGTTGGACTAATGCTTCTGTTTGTTTGGCTCTTTAGTGGAGGTGATGACACTGGCGATGTAAACCTTCAGCATGTTTCTTCCAATTGGAATAGTAAATCCCAACCGTTTGATAAAGATCCGTTGGGGCTGTATTTATTCAACACTTTGGTCCAAACCCATATTAATTCTTCGAAAGATGTCTATGAAGTTGTTAGTTGGAATGAATTGGATTCATTGATTCATTCTGGTAAAAAAGAAAAGACCTTCATGTTCGTTGGAAATATTTTTGGTTTAGATGACCATGAAATAGATTCTATAATGTCAAGCGTTAGTGGAGGTTCCGAATTATTTTTGAGCTACAATATCGTTACGAGTAACATCATGCGAAATTTCTTTGTTTCTCGTGAACAGAAAGTAATGTACGAGGAGAAGTTTGAGTACAGTGAATCGGTAAATGTTTTCACGGACAAGCTTAAATGCAACATGATCAACGTTTACCAGAACGATACGATTGCCTGTCATTGGACTGCTTTTGGTGAAATTGAGACATTGGGAGATTCAAAATCGTTGTCTTCTTTTATGGAGATGGACAATTTCATTGAAATAAAATTTGGGAAGGGAAAAGTGTTATTACACACCAACCCCTTGATGTTCTATAATTACCAAGTTAAAAGAAAATCAGCTTATAAATACACCGAATATGTTCTGAGTCAATTACCTAAAAACCAAGATGTTTTGCTTCTAGAACTTGGCCGTCTTTCAGATGATTATGGTAGTTATGCTGCAGATGAGCAAACTGGAATGGATGGTGAAAAAGACGATAGTTTCCTTAAAATCATTTTCGAAAACCCAACACTGCTTACTGCATTATTGCTATCCATTTTAGGATTAATATTATTCATGATCTTTAGATCAAAACGGATTCGCCCTGTTGTAGAATATCGTGAAAAGAAGAAGGATATGACCCTGGCCTTTGCCGAAACAATTACATCTATTTACTTTTCGAAAAGAAACCCTTATGGACTTCTGCAAGTGCAGCGAAAGAACTTTTACGCAACAATGCACAGGCATTTTTTCGTTGACTTGGCAAGAAGGGATAAGACAGACGACAAAGATTTAAGAACTCTTGCTGAAAAGAGCAATAAATCGCTCGAAGAAATAATAGCCATTGTCAACAAATTAGAAACGACGGAGGCCGCAAGTATAACAGAAAAAGAGATTACAGAAATGGCGCACAAACAACGTTCATTCTACCGTGAAGTTGGAATTATTTCGGACACAATTCAAGAGCGTTTAGAGGACAAAACAAAGACCTTTAGACGTTCGTTATTACTGCCTGTTTTGTTGGTTCTTGCTGGAGTTATTTCAATTGTTCTAGGAGCCTACTATTTGATGGTGGCTGTTGGGGTTGGAATTACATTATGGCCGCTGGGAATTGCATTATTGACACTTGGCTCCATCCGACTTTCGAAACCATTTATGGTTGTCGATCCAAAAGAGATGATGTATTACACTTCACTTGGAATAAAGAAAATTTACAAACAAGAAGACTTGGTTGGAATCGAAAAGAAAGAACTAGGAGTCGTGATTAAATTCACTGACAATAGAGCTTTGATTATTAATTATTGGGACTTAAGTCGCTTCGATAAAAATGAATTCGACCGATTTATTGCTAAACTTCATACATTAGAATTATGATAGAAGAGAACGAAAAGACAAACGCTCCTCAAGAAGGGGAGAATAACGGTGCTGAAAACCAAAATACGTCAGACGCACAAGATCATTCGGCATGTATGCCACCATCGGATACTCCGGCATCTTCAACTGAGGCTTCAACTCCAGCAGCTGAAATACCTCTGGACACAACCGGTGAAGAGGTTTTGGCCGCTACCCTAGCGGAAGTTCCGCCTGCACCAACAGCAGGTTTTGGATTTGAGCGTGATAATCAAGAATTGCTTTGGGTATCGCAGAAGGTTAGCGACGTTCGAGCCGAGTTAGCGAAGTATGTTATTGGCCAACACGAAATGGTTGACCTCCTTATGACTGGAATTTTCTCCAACGGACACCTTTTATTAGAGGGAGCTCCTGGTGTGGCAAAAACCCTTTCAGCTAAGGTTTTATCGAAGTCATTGAACGTTGATTTTTCTAGAATTCAATTTACACCAGATATGATGCCGTCTGATGTCATCGGAACTTCAGTATACAACATGAATGATTCTACATTTTCGTTTAAACGAGGTCCAATTTTCTCAAACATCGTTTTGATTGATGAGATTAACCGCGCTCCGGCTAAAACACAAGCTGCATTGTTTGAAGTAATGGAGGAAAGACAAATTACTTATGATGGCGAATGCTATCCGATGAGTTTTCCGTTCCTAGTTATTGCAACGCAGAATCCAATTGAACAAGAAGGAACGTATAACCTTCCCGAAGCACAATTGGATCGGTTTTTATTCAAAATTAAATTGGGATATCCATCGTTGGACGAAGAAGAACAAATCTTACACCGCTACAAGAACAGTATTCAAACTCCAGATTTAGAGGATATCAAAGCTGTTTTTAATGCCGATGAAATTAAGAAAATTCAAAAAGCCGTTGAAAACGTAGTTGTTGAAAATAACCTTGTGAAGTACATCGCTTCGATTACACATAAAACAAGAAATCACGGTAAAATATATTTAGGAGGATCGCCTCGAGCGTCGCTTTCAATTATCCGTTCATCTAAGGCAATTGCAGCGATTAGAGGACGCGATTTTGTAACACCAGAAGACATTCAGTTTGTTGCAGTTCACGTATTGAATCACCGTTTGATTTTAACTCCTGAAGCAGAGATGGAGGGTGTTTCACCTGAGGATGTGGTAAAAGAGATTCTTAAAACGTTGGAAGTTCCCAGATAAGCTTGAAAGTAATCAAAAACATACATCTTACCCGTTGGTTTTTCGCCCTGTTTTCAGGCGTCATTATCCTCTATATCGTAGCGTATTCTGTTCCGGCCATGGAGTTTATTGCGAATGTTGTTCTAGCTTCCTTAATTTGCTTGACAGCGATTGACGCCTTATTGGTATTCACAAGTGTAAACCCAATAGTGGTGACACGGGATGTGAATGCTAGACTGAACTTAGGCGACGATAATAAGGTTATTTTAACCGTTAGAAACACGACGCCTCAGCCGATTAATTTTAGCTTGATCGAAGGTTATCCGGTTGAAATGCAAGATCGCAAAACGGTTTTGAAAGGAACATTGCTTCCAGAAAAAGAAAAAGTTTTTGAATACCAATACGATGCTTCTCAGCGTGGGAAATTTGAATTTGGAGATGTCTTTATCATCATTAGGTCAATGTTCTTTATGGCGTCGAGAGGTGTTACGATTCCGCTGAAGCAAGACGTCCATGTTTACCCATCTGTTCTGCAGATGAAGAAGTATGAGCTTCTAGTTTTTCAACAGCAAAAAACGAGTTCTGGAATTAAGAAAATCAGACGTTTGGGTAACAACAGTGAATTCGAACAAATCAAGAATTATGTTCAAGGGGATGATTTGAAATCCATCAACTGGAAAGCGACAAGTAGGCGAAATGAACTTATGGTGAATCAATACCAAGAGGAGAAATCACAAAGCATTTATTGTATCATTGATAAGAGCAGAAACATGCAAATGGATTTTGACGGCTTATCGCTTTTAGATTACTCTATAAATTCGTCATTGGTGTTTAGTAACATCGCACTTCGAAAAGGAGATAAAGCAGGTTTAATAACTTATTCTGATAAAATTGGAACATTGCTTGCCGCTGAGAAATCAGCCGGTCAAATGCGTAGAATTCATGAATCGTTATACAATCAAAAGACTCAGTTTAAAGAATCGAATTTCGAAATTTTGTACCAATCAATACGTCAGACTATTCGGTCAAGATCGCTTCTTGTTTTATTCACCAACTTCGAAACAGAATTCTCAATGCGTAGAGCGATTCCAATGCTTCGTAGGCTGAATCAAAAACATGTTTTGGTGGTTATTTTCTTCCAAAATAGTGAGTTGCAAGAAATCGCATATCAGCCTTCTAAGAACATAAAAGAAGTCTACACATCTGTTGTTGCAGAACGTATGATTTCTTTGAAGTCGAAGATTGCGCGAGAACTTCGCCAAAACGGAATTCAAACAGTACTAACGATTCCAAGTGAATTATCAGTGAATACAATTAACAAGTACTTGGAGTTGAAAGCAAAGGGGTCGATTTAAGCTTCTGTTTCCGAACCTATTACTTTTTCGGTTATATTTATTCTAAAGAAAAAGAGAACTATGAAATATTTTCTCGCATCCCTCGCTTTAACGCTATGTATAGGCTCCGCATGCAGTCAAGACGGTTCAGCACCAAAGGACAGGGAAGGTGACCAACCAAACAATTCCAACCGAGTTGTTTACAAAAAAAAGTTACAGACGATTATAAAAGAACAAGGAATTCCGAAAGGTCAACTTCTACTGAAAATCGATAAATCTGCGTATACGTTTTCAGTGTATCATGATGATTCATTGCTGATTAGTTATCCATGTGTTTTTGGGTTCAATGAAACCGATGATAAACGTCAAGAAGGTGATGGCTGCACTCCAGAAGGGAATTTTGGAATTAGAAGTCAATACCCGCACAAAAGCTGGAACTACTTCATTTGGGTCGATTATCCAACAAAAGAATCATGGAGCAAATTTAGAAAAAGTAAAGCTGATGGAGACATTCCAAGTTCGGCCACAATCGGAGGTGAAATTGGAATTCATGGAGTTCCAGAGGGTTATGATAGTATTATCGACAATAGAACAAACTGGACCCTTGGATGTATTTCCCTTAAAAACAAGGATATTGAAGACGTTTACAAGTCAGTTAACAGTGAAACGAAAATAGTGATTGTTCACTAATTCTTGCACATAAAAAAACCGCGCCGGCTTAGCCAGTGCGGTTTATAAAGTAACTTAATTACGTTTATTTCGTCGCTAATTCTGTAACATATGTAATGCCATTATTAACATTAGATAGTTTCATTTCGTCTTTCTTTAACTTAATAATTGTCATTGTCGTTGTTCCGTTGTTATCAATAACCGTAATAGTGGTAGCGTCATCGTTAAACGCCCAAGTACCTGCATCATCAGTACTAATTCCAGCAATGGTATAAGTAGTAGTCCAAGCACCTTCTTTAGTAGCTGTAATTTGAGAAACTGGAGATAAAGATGAGATATCAATATCATTCGCTGTCAACGCCGACAACTCCCAAGTATTTGCAACTCTTGATTTTTTAGAAATAAGGCTAAAGTTTGATCCCTCTTCGTATTTGCTACATGAAGCTACCATTAAAGCAACTAGTGTAAAAGCGAACAACTTAAAAGTCATTGATTTTTTCATAATGTGAATTTTTTGTCAAAGATAAGGAAACGCAGGCAATTCCTCTAATAATAGTTTGGAATCTTAAAAAAATAAAGATCAATGAACTAGGCGTTTGCGATATGTTTCGAACCTTAAATTTCGGCTCTAGAATTAGGTGTTTGAGCATTATTATTCAATGCTATTATCAAATTGTATGAAATGCTATCTTTGCCTGTATAGATCAAAACAACGTCAAATGGACAAAAACCAAGATTTAAAAGACAGAAGAGAGGCATCGAAGCTAGGCGGTGGAGAAGCTAGAATTGAAAAGCAACATTCTCAAGGAAAGCTAACAGCAAGGGAGAGAGTTACTCTATTGTTGGATGAAGGTTCGTTTAACGAGGTTGGACAGTTTGTTGAGCATCGATCCACGTCGTTTGGGTTGGAAAAGAACAAAATCCCAGGAGATGGAGTAATCACGGGCTATGGAACCATTCATGGTCGACTAATCTATGTGTTCTCTCAGGATTTTACTGTGTTAGGAGGTTCTCTTTCTGAAACACATGCTGCCAAAATTTGCACAGTAATGGACATGGCGGTAAAAAACGGAGCTCCTTTAATTGGACTGAATGATTCAGGTGGAGCAAGAATTCAAGAAGGTGTAGTTTCCTTGGCTGGTTATGCCGACATTTTCTATAGAAACACAAGAGCATCTGGTGTTATACCTCAAATTAGTGTAATCATGGGGCCTTGTGCAGGTGGAGCTGTTTACTCTCCCGCTTTGACAGATTTCATTTTCATGGTTGAAGACACGTCATATATGTTTGTGACGGGACCAAACGTTGTAAAAACAGTAACCCATGAAGAGGTCACATCTGAAGACTTAGGAGGCGCTAAAGCACATGCTGAAAAATCAGGAGTAAATCACTTTACAGCTGCAAACGATGTTGTAGCATTGACGAAAGTGCGAGATTTAATGACTTTCCTTCCTCAAAACGCAAATGAATTGGCTCCTCAGCCAACCGGATACAAATTTAATAAATCGAAACTAAAGAACATCGGCTCTATCCTTCCAGAAAACAGCCAATTGCCTTACGATATCCGTAAAGTGATTGATTGTGTTATTGACGACGAAAGTTTTAGAGAGGTTCATCAAGATTTTGCGAAAAATATCGTTGTGGGCTTTGCTCGTGTTGACGGACGGTCTATTGGTGTGATTGCAAATCAACCCATTGCTTTGGCAGGAGTTTTAGACAACGACGCTTCGCGTAAAGCCGGTCGATTTGTTCGTTTCTGTGACGCTTTTAACATTCCATTATTGGTATTTGAAGATGTGCCAGGATTCTTGCCGGGAACAGATCAAGAGTGGAATGGAATTATAACGAACGGAGCGAAGTTGTTGTACGCATTTGCTGAAGCGACAGTTCCAAGAATTACCATCATTGTTAGAAAGGCGTACGGTGGTGCATTCGATGTTATGAATTCAAAAAGCATAGGCGCCGATTTAAACTTTGCCTGGCCAACGGCTGAAATTGCTGTAATGGGAGCGAAGGGAGCAGCCGAAATTATTTTCAAAAGAGAAATCGCAGCAGCAGAAGATCCTGAAGCGAAATGGTTAGAGAAAGAAGCTGAGTATGCTGAAATGTTTGCAAATCCATACAGAGCTGCTGAACGTGGAATTATTGATGCTGTAATTCTTCCTGAAGAAACACGAGCGAATGTTATTTCTGGATTCAAAATGCTTGAGAATAAAGCGGAGGTTTTGCCTAAGAAAAAGCATGGAAATATTCCGTTATAGGATTTCGAAAAGATGTAATAAAATTGATCCAATAAGCGAAGAGAATTCTAGGTGCTGGAATCTTGTTAACCTTAATGGGAGTTCTCAAAATTTACATAAAGAGAATTTACACCGACAACAACGAAATTCATTGGTTTAATCAGTTAGTTCCTTTTGGTATCGGCCTTTTGGTGATATGCTATTCGCTGTTTTTGATCAATACTGAAAATCAAATAATTAATGGGGGTTTGGCAAGGTCAATTTGAATGCGACAAAGCAGATTAAGGTTTTGACACGGCGGTGAAATTTGAACTATACGTTAATTTCGAAAACGTATCTTAGATGAATTAGCAAGCAATTATGATTGATATTCACTCAGACTCTATTTCCTTAACAACCTTGTTCACAGTACTCATCATATTTTTATTTGTCGCCGATCTATTTTTGAATCGCAGAAAAAAGAGACATGAAATTAGTTGTGATGGAGATTTAAAGGGCTTTCACGAGGCTGTTTTAAGTGAAGATATTGAGTCGATGAAATTCTAGGGAGATAGAGTAATATGGAATGAGTTCAAATTTTATATAAGCCGCAAAAGAATAGTATTTAATCCTCACTGACTCGTTGAAACTACACGTTTGATAAACCGCTTTCATCTTTAACAGTTGTCGGACTAGTATTTTGTAACTTTAAATGTTAAAAGCGCACCATTTTTATAGGCCAATCAGTCTTTTTGTAATTTTGTACGTCATATTAACAGAAGGAGTACAACCTGGCATTATAAATTTTAAGCGAGACACTAAATCTTGACCATGAGAAGTTACCTAACTATTCTACTACTAATCCCATTTTTCGTAATTTCACAAGGTCCAGCCCAGTTTAAATATCAATCTGTGGTTAGAGACGCGGGTGGATTAATAATTGTAAACGCTCCCGTGGGAGTTCAACTAACAATTCACGACTTAAGTGCGACAGGAAATGTTGTTTTCCAAGAAATACATTCGGTAACCACTAATCAATATGGTTTAATGAACCTTGAAGTTGGTAGCGGAATCCCAACAGCTGGCACTTTAGGTTCTGTTGATTGGGCAAATGGAGCAAAATATTTAGAAATTGAAGCAGATTTAACCGGAGGAACTTCATATTCAAGCTTTGGGACATCACAATTGTTGAGTGTTCCTTATGCATTACATGCAAATACATCTGGAACTCCAATTCTTCCGAATGGATCAATGATCGGCAACACATCGTTTTGGGATGGAACAACGTGGGTGACCAATAGTAATTCACTTTTTAATGACGGAAACAGAATTGGAATTGGGACTGTGAGCCCCCAACAAAAATTAGATGTTTTGGGGCATTTTAATTTGGCTGCAGATAGCAGCATCATGTTCGGGAATATAAAAATGATCACAGTTTCCGGAATTAAGAGTATGTATTTAGGAGATAGTTCAGGCATTTCAAACACATTTGGAACCGCGAACACCTATTTGGGATACCATACGGGAGCAACAAATTTATTTGGCAGTCAAAACACTTTTATTGGGTCTGAAACCGGTGTGGCAAACAATGCTGGTGGAATGAACTCGTTTTTCGGAAACAGAGCAGGCTTTTCAAACACAATTGGATATGAAAACACTTTTATTGGTGCTTTTGCGGGTCAAAACACAACCGAAGGCCAACACAATTCGTTTTTAGGAGTAACGACTGGTTCGTCTAACGTTGATGGTGAAGAAAACACATTTCTTGGAGCACACGCTGGATATTTTAATGTTTCGGGAAGTTTTAACTCATTTGTCGGGAATTTTGCCGGCGTGAATAACGATATTGGGAACTACAATACTATACTTGGATTTGAAGCCGATTTGGCATTGGGAAGTTTTACCAATGCTTCGGCTTTTGGCTATAACGCGGTTGTTACAGCGAGTAATTCGGTGATGATTGGAAACACTTCGGTTACAAGCATTGGTGGACAGGTTGGATGGAGTACATTTTCAGATAAGCAGTTGAAGAAAAAAGTTCAAAACAATGCAATTGGTTTGGATTTTATCAATTCATTGAGAACTGTGAATTACGAATATATCACTGAAGGGCAGACAAACATTCGTTATACAGGACTTATAGCACAAGAAGTAGAATCAGTATTAGATTCTATGAACCTTGAGTTTAGCGCGGTTGTTAAGCCAAAAAACGAAAAAGATTTCTATTCTATTCGCTACTCAGAATTTGTAATTCCTTTAATAAAGGCAACCCAAGAGCAGTCGGAAACGATTAATAGATTAGAAGCTGATAATCAGGAATTAACAAAAAGGCTCTTAAACTTGGAGAAGATTGTTGATGGATTGAATAAAGATAAAAAAAGATAGAATGAAAAATATTAAATCGATTTTGCTCTTAACATTAAGCCTTAAAGCATTTGTTGGCCTGTCATGTTCGCCATGCGGGGTCATCGATAACTTATCGCAATCAATTACAGGAACGGTAATAACACTTGGATTTGATAGTAATGCAGGTTGGGATTGTTGTTACACTGGAAATATCGAAATTGTATGTGCAGGTAATGCATTTACAGGAGTTCCAAACTATACGAGTTCTCTACTTTGCCTTACACCGGGAAACCTTACAGGAGTTCCTTATGCACCAGTAGCAATTGATATCTCTGCTTTTTGCCCCGGAGTATATTCTTGGCGCGTTAGCGAATGTGCGGGTATATATTCTACAATAATGACATTTACAGTTCCAGGAGTTGCGCTTCCGTTGGCGGCGAACATTACAGTTTCAAATGATACAATTTGCTTGGGAGAAAGCGTTAATTTGGATATTCTTACAAGCGGTGGCTGTGGTGGACCTCTATCTTATACATGGACCGCATTTCCAGGTCTAAGTAATTACGGGATTGCTAATCCAGTTGCCACGCCGGCTGTTACTACAACTTATGGTGTAACGGTAAACGAAAATAGCTTTTGTAACCAACAAGTTTCACCACCAAGTGTTACTATTGTTGTACTTCAAAACTTAACGTTAGTCACCTCCTCTGTCAACGATACATGTGGAGCGGGTCTTGGCTCCGCAACTGCTTTAAGCGTCACCGGGCAGTCGCCGTTTACCTATACTTGGCCGGCATCAGGAACTGTTGCGGCCACTCTCAATAATTTGACCGCAGGACTTTATACAGTGGATGTTATAGATGACAATGGTTGCGATGGAACCGTTGACGTTTTAGTAGACGAATTTGTTCCCATTTATCAAGGTTCGACAACAATTGTGAGTTGTGCCGGAGGTTCGGATGGAACAGCATTTGCAGAAATGGTACCCGCTGTGGGTGCCCTAACATGGCAATGGAATGATGTCAATGCACAAACAACACAAACCGCCGTGGGGTTGCCTGCTGGGCAATATACATGTACCATAACTTCGAGTACCGGGTGTTCCGAAGATGTTATTGTTGATGTATTGGAAAACCTGCAACTTGTCGCAAGCATTTTTGCTTTAGACGCTGTAAGTTGCAACAGTGGAAGCGACGGAGTGGCTGACTTAAATGTTATTCAAGGTATTCCTCCTTATTCATATTCTTGGACAGGTTCTTCCTCAACTAGTGACATAGCTACTAACCTTAGTGCTGGTCAATATACATGTACGATTATTGATGATTTGAATTGTACTATCGATTTTGATGTTGATATATTGGAACCGGATCCATTGGATATTACTTTTATTACGCCTTACACAGAAATTTGCCCTGAAGAAGGTATTTGGTTGAATGCTACTGGAATTGGTGGTTCTTCACCACACACATTTACTTGGTTTGAAAATGGCAATCAAATTGGGACTGGGGATAGTATTTATGTTGAACATGACAATGCAAACACAGAATATTGTGTTGTTCTATCAGAAGACTGTGGCTCACCTACTGATGAAGAATGCACTATAATCAATTTCCACACTGCGATTAACCCAGCTACAAATTATGTATCCATATGTCATGTGAACAGAGCTGAATTCCAGAACCTTTCTTCGAATAATTCTGAAATCGCAACAACATACTGGGACTTTGGAGAACCATTCAATCCAGGTGTTACAACACTTGGCTTAGATTCTACTTCAAACCAATATGAAGAAGTAGGAATTTATGATGTGACAATGACGGTTACTTCTATATATGGATGTGTATATATAGACATATTGGAAGATCAAGTCGAAATACTGGGAGATCCGATTGCAGACTTTGATCTTTCTGTAAATCCAACTACAATTTTTGAAACTTCAGTTTTTATTCAAGATCACTCATCGAGTGATGTGGCTTATTGGGATTGGGACAGCCCATATTCAGTGCCAAGCACAGCTACTGGTGTCTTTACAGAGTTTGAGTTTCCTATTGGTGAAGTGGGATCATATCCAATAACATTATTCGTAGAAACCGCTGATGGTTGCAGAGATAGTGTTACTGTTTATTTGAGTGTTATTGAAAGAAGTTTCTTCGCACCAAATTCGTTTACACCTGACGGAGATGAGTTCAATCAAACTTGGAAGCCTGAAATTAATGGAATTGACCCTTATGATTTTGAACTTTTGATTTTTAATAGATGGGGAGAACTTATTTGGGAAAATCATGACCCGGAAGTGGGTTGGGATGGAACATTCAATGGAAAAATTGTTCAAACTGGAGCTTACGTTTGGAAGGCCGTGACCAAGGATAAATACACGGATTCCCGCACGAACTATTCTGGAACCATTCAATTGCTTAAATAGGGCAGAAGTATCAGCGATCTATATATTCGCTGTTTGCTAAAAGTGTTTATCTTTGCGACTTCAAAATTAAATCATGTACAGATCACATACTTGCGGCGAATTGCGCTCCGAAAACATAGGTTCAACAGTTACAATTGCGGGATGGGTTCAAACCATTCGAGATAAAGGAAACCTTATTTGGGTTGACATTCGTGACCGTTATGGAATAACTCAAGTTGTAGGACAGGATACTTCTTCAGAAGAATCGCTGAAAGCATTAAAATCTTTAGGTAGAGAATTTGTAGTTCAAATCACTGGAACAGTTTCGGCGAGAAGTGCGGCAAATCCAAATATCGAGACAGGAGAAATTGAGCTATTGGTTGAGAAAGTAGTTGTTTTGAATGCTTCATTAACGCCGCCTTTCACTATTGAAGACAACACAGATGGAGGAGAGGAATTAAGAGCGCAATACCGTTATTTAGATTTAAGAAGAGGGCCCGTTCAAGATAAGCTTCGTTTGAGAAACAAAGTGAACCTTGAAACGCGTAAATATTTAGATTCACAAGATTTTTTGGATGTTGAAACACCCGTTTTAATCAAATCAACTCCAGAAGGAGCAAGAGATTTTGTTGTACCAAGTCGAATGAATGAAGGGCAGTTTTATGCACTTCCACAATCGCCACAAACCTTTAAACAGCTTTTAATGGTTTCAGGATTTGATAAGTATTTTCAAATTGTGAAATGTTTTAGAGATGAAGATTTACGTGCCGATCGCCAACCTGAGTTTACTCAAATTGACTGCGAAATGGCATTTGTAGAGCAAGACGATATTTTGAATATGTTCGAAGGAATGATTCAACACCTTTTTCGCGAGGTAAGAGGTGTTGAGTTGGATGCTAAATTCCCAAGAATGGAATACTCTGAAGCAATGGAACGTTACGGATCTGATAAACCAGACATTCGTTTTGGAATGGAATTCGTTGATTTGAATCCCGTTGCTAAAGGAAAAGGATTTTCAATCTTTGATGATGCAGAGCAAGTTATAGCCATTAACGCAGAGCAATGTGCTGCTTACACAAGAAAACAATTGGATAAACTCACCGATTGGGTGAGACGTCCACAAATTGGAGCAAAAGGATTGGTTTACATGCGCTGCAATGAAGATGGAACATTTAAATCATCCGTAGATAAATTTTATTCCCAAGAAGACTTGGCCGCATGGGCAAAAACAGCCAATGCGAAACCGGGAGATTTAATCCTTGTTTTAAGTGGAACAACGGAGGGAACGCGTAAGCAAATGAATGAATTGCGTTTGCACATGGGCGATGAGCTTGGACTAAGAAACCCAAATGTATTCAAGCCTCTTTGGGTTGTTGACTTCCCACTTTTAGAATGGGATGAAGAATCTGGAAGATACAACGCAATGCACCACCCATTTACTTCGCCTAAACCGGAAGATTTGCATTTAATCGACACAGAGCCAGGAAAAGTTAGAGCAAACGCCTATGACCTCGCAATGAATGGTGTTGAGCTAGGAGGTGGTTCTATTCGTATTCACGATAGAGATCTACAATCTAGAATGTTTGATTTGCTCGGTTTTACAAAAGAAGAAGCTGAAGCTCAATTTGGTTTCTTAATGTCAGCGTTCGAATATGGCGCGCCTCCACACGGTGGTTTGGCATTTGGATTGGATCGACTTGTTGCGACAATGGGCGGATCTGAATCGATTCGAGATTATATTGCCTTCCCGAAGAACAATAGCGGAAGAGATGTAATGATTGATGCACCCTCTCCTCTAAGTTCTGATCAATTGACAGAGTTGGGTATAGCACTTAAATAACGAATAACGAAATAATTATGCTTCCTGCAGTTGAATTCATCGGTTATACCGCTTCATTTTTTGTGCTCCTTTCTTTCTTAATGAAGACAATGACATACCTCAGAATGGTAAATTTAGTGGGTTGTGGCTTCTTTATTTGGTATGGCATCCTTCTTAATTCTTGGCCAATCATAATTACGAACGGGGCGATTGTTCTTGTAAACCTCTTTTATCTTCTCAAGCCCAAACGCTAGAAAGATTCCCTATCGATTCCAATTGCGTAATCGAACTGTGGATTTGTTCTTCTTCCCTGAAAAAGCACTCATGTAGACATGGTCTATTTTAATAATCCACTTTGAAAAGGGCCCAAATATCCTGGCCATGTGATGGTGTCACAAGACTGTTCTAAATCAATGCATTCGATGATGCTAAATTGGGAAGAACTCTCTGTTTCAATTGAAGATGTTGCTACGATTATTTCGTGTTTTCCATCTCCTTCCAAGTCAACAATTCCTGGAGAGGAAGCCATTGACAATCCTTCTCTGGTAGACCCAAGCGTATAACTTGTATTCTTTTTAAGATCAATTACTTTTACTTGATTTTCGATTTTAAACGTTTGAATATCAACCAAAGTGTTTTCAATATAAACGATCTCGTCCGTTCCATCGCCGCTTAAATCAATGGAAATTGCAGGTGAGAATTGATTGAACCCAGAATCTTCCTGCCAAGCTATTTCTCCCGTTTTCCCGTCGATTATTAGCAACTTAAATGATGTATACATTGGAAAAGATCCTTTCGCAATAATTGTGAAAACGTCGTGCGTGTTATCTCCGACAAACTGACCAAAGCTTGGCGTTACGTAACATTCATAGCCATCAAACGAGCACTCCCAAAGCGTTTTGTAATTTTTGCCATCCACAGCGGAGATTGTAGCGTTCATTCGTGCATTGATAAAGTCCAATTTTGAATCACCGTTTAAGTCCGTGATGATTGAGTTCAAAATGAAACCTTTAACCGAATCTTTCAGGATTACTTTTGACTTTCGAATGTTGTTTTTCATCAATTTTTTCAATGGAACTTCCCAAAGACTGCCATTGACTGTTTCGCCTCCAGTTCCAAAAACAACCATCTCTTTCTTTTTTTTAAGGTAGGTGTGAGGAGCATAATAGGATTCTCGTTCTTCAGGCATTTTCGCCTTGGCAATTACTGTTCCATCGATTCCGCTGAGTACCATTAAGTTGGCGACAGCACGCTTTGTTTCATTTGGGCTGGCAAGATAATCGCCACCATTTGTTACTAGTAAGTCTGAATATCCATCTTCATTTTGATCATCAATCCACTGTGTCAAGAAAAAATTTAGAATTCCATTTTTGCGGGACTCCTTTATTGTTCCTTTCCAAAACTGCCAAATGATTTCACCCGTGGCGCCATTGATTGCGTAAAATGTTCCTGCCCTTCCTCCTATAAAAACGTCATCTATTGAATCGCCTGTAATGTCTTGAAACAAGGCACTCGTATAAATTTGAGACGGTGTTGCGATCTTCCATAGGATTGTGCCGTCTTTTCCATTAATCGCCAAGATTCCATTATCGACAGATGTATTTTCGATTCCAGCACCAATTATTACGTCTTTTATACCGTCTTTGTTTAGATCTGTGAAACGAGGAGAGGAAAAAATATTGGCAGACTCAATTTTAATTTTCCACCTCGTAGCTTGAGCAGTTAATGAATAACTTGCAAAGAGGAACCCAATAAAAAGAATGGATTTAAAACTATTGAAAATCATAAGTATCATGTTTAATCAGGCAGCTAAAAGTAATATAATATTGGATGTTATCAAGTTCGTTAGAAGGTAAAAATAAATTGATTCACAAGGGCTGTTTGGCTAAAGACTTTAACTTTGGGCAAAATCAAAATTCAATGAAAAGGCGATACTCGTGGTTTAAAATAATTTTGTTAGCAGCTGTTTTTTTCGTCCAAATGGATGCAAGAGCAGGAAAACTTGCGATGCCAGAAGTAAAGAGCGAGTGTCTTAAGATTCATCATGCCTGGTTAAAAGAAGTATTTTTCCTGTCAAAGAACTGTGTTGGTTTTACAGCTCCAGTGAGTGGGCGTGCATATAGTTATATTTCAATCGGAATTTATGAAAGCAATGTGGAAATCATACCCGAATTGCAATCTGTTACAGGTCAATTGGATGGATATACGCGAAATGTTTGGCAAGATGAAGATGCCGATCTGAATTGGCAATTGGTTGCAAACAGTGCAGACTTTGAGCTTCTCAATTATTTCTTTATGAATATGCCCCCTTCGAATAGTGAGCACATGAGACTTGTTTCAGATTCGATCGAGAAAATATCTTCAAAGAAATGTGCAAAAAAAATGAATGAAAAGTCAATCGAATATGGCAAGAGTATAGCGATGGAGATTATTGAATGGTCGAAACTAGATGGTGGCGACAAAGCCTTTGACACCAATTTCCCAGAAGAATTTGAGCCACCGAAATGTAAATCATGTTGGGTAAAGACTGCACCAGGTTATTTGCCTTCACTTCTGCCGTTTTGGGGTACGAATAAACAATTGATGAATGAAAGTCATCTCGAAGTGAAAGATTGCGAGGTGTTTGAATTTTCAATTGATTCATCATCATTTATGTTTCAAGAAGCAATGGGTGTTTTGGATAACTCGAAAGAATCAGATTCTAAATTTGAAAACTTAGCAGAGTACTGGGATGACGGAGCCGGATATTCTGGAACTCCAACTGGGCATTTTTTCACAATCGCACATCAACTTGTGGTTCGTGAAGGCTTAAAGTTGGACGAGGCCCTGGAACTCTATGTGAAACTCGGCGTTGCTGTTAATGAAGCTTTTATTTCTGCATTTAGATTAAAGTACAAGTTCAATTTTATTCGACCGATCACATATATACACCGCTATATTGATCCGCAATTTAATACACGAATTGCTAGTCCTCCTTTTCCTGAGTTTCCTTCAGGACACTCATTTCAGTCCGGCGCGGCAACAGAAGTAATGAAATCAATTTTTACGGATTCAATATCAATTACGGATTCAACAAATTTTAATAGGACGGATATTGATGGCGCACCTAGGACTTATTCATCGCTTACTGAAATGTCAGAAGAAGTTTCAATTTCAAGACTTTACGGTGGAATTCATTTTAAAGAAACATTGGATGTTAGTTTAGCATGCGGTCGTAAGATCGGAGTTTTCGTAGTTACTGAATTGAAGTGTAGAAAATGAATTGCGCAATTAAATATGGGGTCATTGCAATTGCTCTTTGTACTTCGGGTCTAGCAGTAGCTCAAGTATTTAAAGAAGTAAGTGCTGAAGTCGGGTTGGATTACATCTATCCTGGGAATGATTTTCAAATGGTCGGCGGTGGCGTAATGGTCATCGATGTAAATAATGATGGCTGGGAAGACTTTTATCAAGCTGGTGGTGTCTTTGATTCTAAATTATGGATTAATAATCGCGGAAAGTTTAGAGATGGAACGAGCGAATTTGGACTTGATAAGTTGAGCGGTTATTTCATTCAGGGGGCTGTTAGCGCAGATTATGATAACGATGGTTATCAGGACTTTTTTGTTGTAAATTATGGAAGGGGAATGAGTAGAGGAGACAAGAAATCCCCGGTTCTTTTGCACAACTTGGGGGGGAAATCATTTGAAGTCATTAAAATGGATAATGTATTAGAACCGGGCGATTATTCATCGGCGTGTTGGGGAGACATCAATAACGACGGGTACGTTGATTTGTACTTAGCGAATTACGTTGCTACAATGGGTGAACTCATAGATTCAAATGAGGTAGTAATTGGCTATAAACCAACGTGCTTTGAAAACAAGTTACTATTGAACCTGGAAGGAAAGGTCTTTCGGGAATGCTCCGAAGAATATGGCTTGAACGACGGGGGTTGTGGATTGGCGGCAAGTTTCACAGACGTCGATAGTGATGGTGATCAAGATTTACTTTTGCTCAATGATTTTGGCGAATGGACAGGAGAAGGGAACCGATATTTTCGAAATGAGTTCCCTAAAAAACAATTCATAGATCATAGTATTGAGTCCGGATTTTCTCGTTTGATGTATGGCATGGGAATTGGGCAAGGTGATTATGATGAAGATGGTGACATTGATTATTACATCACCAATATTGGCCGCAATTGTCTTTTCGAAAATGAAAATGGTGACTTCAGGGAAGTGGCAAAAGAATTAAACCTAGATGTGACTTTTGTTTACGATTCTGTGAGAGGAACAAGTTGGAGTGGATTATTTTTTGACGTTGAATTCGATGGCGACTTGGACCTTTATGTATCGAAGGGAAATGTTCTGACTTTAGTTCCTAAGACTGTTTTAAGTGATCCAAATAGATTGTTTGTTAATGAGAACGGGGTGTATTCAGATGTTACGTCAGGCTCGGGTATTGGTGATTTTTTATCGCACAGAGGATCTATTATTTTTGATTATGATCACGATGGAGATTTGGACATTGTTTCATCGGTCGTGAAACTGCCGTGGAGTGTATTCTCAAAGAAGGAGCAGAAGTTGAAACTGTACAGAAATGATTGCGAAACAAAGAACTGGGTTGGAATTAAACTCATCGGGGAGGATGGAGTTAATCGAGATTGTTTTGGCTGCAAAGTCCTGTTTGAGCACGAATCAAGAAAAATGATGCGAGAAGTGGATGCGGGAAGTGGACTTGCTTCTCAGTCCTCAAGAATCTTGTATTACGGTTTGGATGATTCCAAGAAACTCACCAAGGCTACAATTTATTGGACGAATGGAACGAAAACGGAAGTCAAGAAACTAAAGCAAGGGTTTTTTTATGAGGTACGTCCGAACGGTAAGGTGAAACGAATTAAGTAATTATTTCACAGTTTCGTTATTCAAATAATCCTAATTGTTATGATTAGTCCTACTCACGTTTAACGGATTTTGTTTGCTTTCACTCAGGCATAACGGTCTAATTTACTTGAATGTTAGGGTGTTTTTTAAAATCATACATAATGATTTTACGGATGACATTAAAGGAGGAGGGTGGTGAATACCCATTTGCATGAATCAGCCTAAAGGAGCCAATAGTAGTGGGAGTTAATTTACATAACCGGGGGCTCCGGGCTCCAGTTTTTTAATAATCCACCGGTATTGTTTGAGCATGTGGCTGTTTACGAAGTCTTTTTTATGAATATAAGACGGTAAAAACACCCTGCCACCGACCTTAGCCGACTCAATATTTTTTACTTCGCATTGGGGGGCAATACCGTCTTGTTCCCAAACCGGATCGGCCTCTTTTTGATCCAAATTACTTCCGTACTGCCAAACCTCTTCAAATTCCGACCAGTCCATGCCATCAGCGCAGGCATTTTCAGCTGCAATGATGTAGATTTTCCCAAACACTACCTTGTCTTGTAGAGCTTCCAAGAACCCCAAGGCGTATGCATATCCCATGCTGTGGCAAACTAAATCCAAAGTGTCTTTAACCTCATTGCAACCTGGGAGCGTGCACCGAATTGATAAATAAGCTTTTGCAGCAATCGAACCTGCCTCTTTTCGCTGGACGAACCCTTCCAAATTTGGCTTGGTGTTTAGCAATTGATATTTACCTGCATTTTCGCTTTTTTTCTTAAGTGCTTTAACTCTTGTGTAACTGCTAGCGAAATTGGCCTTGTTGCGATGTGTCGAAGTATTAATATCATTGTTTCCATCGATATAATAATAATTGTCCGGTTCCATTCTTTCTAGAAAGAGCTTATCGAGCTTCATCCAGTACCAATACCTGTCTCGTTTTGTGATTAGGTTATCTGTAATGTCTTTGTTCCTTTTCGGCCCCCGGTATCCGTTCGAGAATATTAAAATGCGCTGGGCAATTTCGACTTCACGTGAAAGACAATAAGACGTTATGTTTTCTCCGCTGTAATCATAAACTTGCTGATCGATGATGGTGTTGTTCGTGTCCCAAAATGTTTTAATCATATAGTGAGCGTCTGCCTTACGATTTACGTTGAAATGCTTTAGAGTTATGGAGTCATTACTATGGGAATAGCTCTTCGAAGAATCCGGGTAAATATTGAAATACAACACGTTTTTGCGAGGGAAACTATCCCAAGAACCATCCTTGAATGTGTATTGAACTGTCGCCATTTCACAGGCTTCACTTTTCCGAAGCGGAACATGAACAAGGTCGGATTCGTTTTTCTTCGGACGCGTCTTGATATAGCGTTTTGCCTTTCTTGAATTATTGTGGTACATTCCGCTAATGGCAAGCTTCATTCGTTTGCTCGTCACCTTTTTTTTTGGTTTGATGGCCGAATTTAAAACAATGACACCATTGATTCGATAGGGCTTCATTAAACTTCCCTTAACTATTTTCCCTAGAGAATCTTCTTCCCAAATATAATACGCTACAAGCCCACCCAATTTGGATTTATTGTCGGGTCGATTTGGGCCATTCGAATCGCCATTTTGTCCAAAACAAAGACTAGAAGCAAGGCAAAGGGAAATGAAGAGCCCAATTTTCATATCTATTTTATTCAAAAATGAATGTATTTTAAAAGTACTCGAAATTACCCACTATTCCTTAAAGTTAAAATCTCAAATGCAATTATTTTCAAGCAATCTGATTGCATTTTAGAATTGAACTCAGGTTTTAAAATTATATTTGTTCTAATCACGCGAAAAGAGGGGTAAATATCATGGAATTGAAAGATTTAAAAATTTACAATAGTTTAAGTGGCGAGAAAGTTAAATTTATTCCCGTTCAGGAAGGTTTTGTAGGCTTGTATGTATGTGGACCAACGGTTTACAGCAATGTGCACTTGGGCAACTGTCGTTCGTTTATTTCTTTCGATTTGGTTTATCGCTACCTGACATACATTGGCTATAAAGTGCGTTACGTTCGAAACATCACGGATGTTGGACATCTTGTTGACGACGCGGATGATGGTGAAGATAAGATTTCAAAAAAAGCACGTTTGGAGCAGTTGGAACCAATGGAAATTGTGCAACAATATACCTTAGACTTCCATAAAGTTATGGATCAGTTCAACAGCATTCCTCCGAATATTGAACCAACGGCTACGGGACATATCATCGAACAAATTGAAATGATTCTAACGATTTTGGACAACGGGTTTGCTTACGAATCAAATGGATCGGTTTATTTTGATGTTGAGAAGTACAACGAAACGCATCCCTACGGCGAACTTTCAGGAAGAAAGATTGAAGATTTAATATCCAATACGCGCGATCTTGATGGTCAAGACGAGAAAAGAGCACCTTTGGATTTTGCTTTGTGGAAAAACGCTTCTGATGAACATTTAATGAAATGGCCGTCTCCTTGGGGGCTTGGTTTTCCAGGTTGGCACTTGGAATGTTCTGCGATGAGCACAAAATATTTAGGTGAAGAATTTGACATTCACGGAGGAGGAATGGACCTTAAATTTCCTCACCATGAATGCGAAATTGCGCAAGGAACAGCTTCTAATGGTAAAGCTCCCGTTCGTTATTGGATGCATGGAAACATGTTGACATTGAACGGAAAGAAGATGAGTAAATCGACAGGAAATTCAATTTTACCTGAAGAGTTGTTTTCGGGTGTCAATGATTTCATGGAGAAGCCTTTCGACCCGATGGTGGTTCGATTCTTTATGATGCAGGCACATTACAGAAGCACGCTTGATTTTACGTCGGATGCATTATTGGCTGCCGAAAAAGGATACGATAAATTGGCCGAAGCAATAAAGACTTCCACGAATTTGAAAATATCGAAGGAATCGTCTTTGAATATTCAGGATTTGGTCGCAAGTTTCTACGCAGCAATGAATGATGATTTCAATGCTCCAATTTTGGTGGCAAATTTATTCGAAGCGGTCAAATTCATTAATTCGGTGAAAGACGGAAGTCAAACAGTTTCAAAGGAAGATTTAGAATTGCTACAAACGGAAATGAATGCGTTCGTACAAGACGTTCTTGGATTAAGACAAGGAAACCCTAGTGGTGATGATAAATTGAGTCCGGTAATGGATTTGGTATTGGATCTTCGTCAAGAAGCACGTGAAAACAAAGACTGGACAACATCTGATAAAATCCGCGATGGATTGGCGACTGCTGGAATTGTGGTTAAAGATTCGAAAGAGGGAACGAGCTGGAATTAACATTCTATTTCTGCTTTTCTAATTCTGATTTAATTTCAACCAAATTCGATTGTAACATCTTTATATGATCATCAAAATTTTTCGCGTTTAGCTTCTTAAAGAATAGAATTTCTTCTTTGAAGACCTCAGCTAATTTGTTCGGGTCGGATTTTTCCGAAATTTCAGTTAAGCTTTCCATATAACTGGATTGCATTTCTGGATCCGAAAATAGCTGAGCCGTAAATAAAGGCAGAGACACTTTATTTGGCCAATAATTTGCTCCTCTATCTCTTTCATTTGCGAGAGTGAGGTCTCTTATTACTTCCATGTCATAGCCGATTGGCTCAATTAACTCCGTGGTCGGATTATAATAAAAGCGGATGTTCGTTGCAAAGGCAGGATGTTGACTTCCAAAAAGCGTGTTTACAGCAAAATATTTTCCCATTAACTTTAGATCGAAAACGTCTTTAGCTTCAGCCAATCCATCTCTAAACTTGTTCAGTTGTTCAATTGCTTGATTGCTTAATTCTCTCCAGTTATCCTGCCTTCCACTTTTAAATTTAAAACTCTTAACAGGGGCGGTATGATATGTTTTATCGAATGCTTTCATAATTGAGATCACGCTCAAATTTGGCTTCATCCAATCAACACTTTCCCAATATTCATCAAATACAAATTTTAAAATAGGGCCTTCCACTTTATTATTATTAGCTAGTAAAGGCGTGTCAAAAAACTCTTCAATTGCATAATTATTTAAAAAAGTGCCATTCAAACTGAAATTGATATTTGAATAGTTCATATAAATCAAGCCATTCGATTTTAAATAATGATGGTAATACAACTCAACTAAACTTCCCCTTTGGGTGCCAGATTGAATAGAGAATACTTTTAGTCCGTTTTCAAGACGTTCCCCATCCTTGATGACAATTCTAAAAGACAATCTTATTGGATCGATCCAATGACTTCGGAGTGCTCCTTTGAGCTTTACTTTAACATCATATTTAGATTCGTTCACAGTAAGAATCCCCTTAACATAAGGCTGGTTGTCGTCTGTTAAAACACCTTTTTTAATAGCTTTTAAGCGACAATCCTCTAAAACTTTGAAATTAGAAGGGTCAATATCTAGCTTATAGGAAAGTTCGGAATTTACGCGTAGAGGAGCCTCTTTCTTGACAGGGTTAATTGAATTCGAATTTGATTCCTCTTTCAATAGTACGATGTACAATATTACAATTGCAACAATCGTTATTAGACCGATTATATATTTTTTGTGTTTCATAATCAATTATTTCAGCTCCTCTTTCAATTTCATTAATACCTCTTTGTATTCAGGTTTCATTCCATCTACGGTAAAGAAGGTTACGCCTTTTGCGCCTTTTTCTTTGGCCAATCGAATCGCTTTTTCGAAATCTTCTGGGCTTTCAAAACCGGCCAGGTACAATCCTGAATTGATAGGGAAATCAACATCATTCACGCCTTGTTCGGTTGCATACCCAATCCAATTAATGTTTTCGCGGTAAAAATTGTGATAGATCATCGGGTAGGCCGCATCAAGGTTCCAATCGTTCCAAGCTTGACGTACCATTTGCCGCGACATTTCAGGAAAAGGAAAGACGGCCGCTGTTAATTTTTGATCTTCTGCGTGCACAATTTCTGCAATTTCATTGACCAGGGTTGTGATTGCATTCAAGCGAAATTGGCGCCATTCTGTGCTCAATTCTGGATGCTCCATTTTTATCGGGTCTTTGTCAAAAAGGGCTTTGAATTGTTCGCGAGCAATGGGATGGTATCCATAATCATACTCTGGCATTTCATGGTCCTGAACCAATCCATATTTTGGTTGTAAATCGGCGCCTAGAATAACGTCCACATAGCGAACATAATCCAGATGAATAGACGCCAGCCCATCTACTTCCAGCAATTTTCGAACGTTTCTTTTAACATATTCTCGCACTCCGGGATGAAAAGGACTCAGCCATTGATAATAGTCAACATACGCTCTATAATCCAGCGAATTTTCATTGTTTCGATTGACAGCGTACCATTCAGGATGCTTATTGGCAATTGAATCGTTTGGGCGGTTTAAGGTCCACATCCAAGCGTGGACTTTAATGCCTTTCTTGTTTGTAAGTTGAACCAATTCGCCTAGAAACTCTGGACTTCCTCCAACAAGAATTTCTGTGATTCCAAGCGATTCGTACGTTTTTAGTTTTTTCAACCATTCCTTTTTGTTAAAGTCCTTTCCTCCATGCGCCCAGGTTCCGATTGCGAATGGCTCTACTTCTTCCTTGCTTTCAATCAGCTCCCCCTTTTCATTAATGGCGTATTTTTTATCAGAAACCGGACTTGTCAGCGTGATTTCAAATCCCAATGCTGTTCTTCGAACTTCTGAAGTGATTTTCTTATCCGTATCGAAAGTAGTTTCTACCGTAAACGATTCCAAAGGAAGCATCGCCCAAATATTCTTCGGACGCGACAAACGGATTTCACGGCACAAAGCGTAAAGACTTTGTTTATAAATGAGATCGGGATCGAGTTTAAATTCGATCCCTTCTGAACTTATTTGATTAGTAAACTGAACGATTCCCCAATTTTCGGGCATGTGCATATTAATCGCCGTTTGACTGCTCCACACCCAATTGTACTCGGGTTGAAGTTTACCGTCAATTTTTTTCCTCGTGTATTTGCCGTCAATCAAATCGTAATTCCATTGGACTCTGGAGAAGTTCATTCTCCATTGATCACCCTCCTTTGGAAGTTGTCTATGATCGTTTTTTAGTTCGATAAGCGGCCGCATTGGAATTGCCATTTCAACCGTCCAACGTCTATCCTCATCGCTCGCATCATTAATTGTTCCTTCAATACGGACCTCGGTTTGCAGCGCGTCCAAATTCCAATGAAAGTTGGCGTAACCTCCAGCGCGATAAGGCCGATTTAACAACAAATCCCATACTGTATTTAAAGCATTTAGTTCAATTTCGGCATACGCTTCCGTTTTTTGGGAAGGGTCAATGAACACTTCAAAGTCGTTGTTTAAATAAATAATCGTGTCTCGTTGCACAAGGTTTCCCCAAATATGTGGATCTTCCAACTCAGCGTAAACGTAGAGGTAGTTTTCGTCCCACATCATTTTTGTTCGCGTTTGGAACTTCGGCGCTAGTCCCGCCGCGATATCTATAAATGGATCCGTGAATGCCGCATTTCTCCAGGCTTTTTCTGCTTTTCCGTCAATCTTAATCGATTTTGTAGCTTTCGTTATAATATAGCGTTTTGGAACAACAACCCTATCCGACATATCGATTTTGAAAGTAGGAGTGTCTTGACAAAACGCAATCTGTACAAGTAGAATGAAGAATCCGCAAACTAAGCTTTTCATAAGTCAGTAAAGGTTGAAAATTCATTTGAAGAAAGCAAGAATGAAGATAGTTCATAACATTACTCCGAGTATGGATAAAACGGGCTCCTCTAATTCAAAATTTTGCGATTAAAATGGTATTATTACATCCTATTCTTTCGAACAAAATTTAGACATAACAATAGAAAAGATGATTACTCCTGAACTCGATAAAAAGCTCTTTCTAATTGACGCTTATGCACTAATATTTAGAGCCTATTTTGCATTTGCGAAAAACCCAAGAATCAACTCTCAAGGACAAAATACGTCAGCAGCATTTGGCTTCACCAATTCATTGATTGATATTTTGAAGAACGAAAAACCGACGCACATCGCCGTAGTTTTTGACCCTCCCGGCGGTTCTACAGGAAGGAAGGAAGAATTTCCAGAGTATAAAGCGCACCGTGACGAAACCCCTGAGGGAATTATTTCGATGGTGCAACCGATCAAGGATATTATCGCAGCATTCAATATTCCAATTATTGAAGTGGCAGGTTTTGAGGCGGATGATACGATTGGAACCTTGGCAAAGATGGCCGAAAAGGAAGGTTTCAATACGTTTATGATGACGCCAGACAAGGATTTCGGACAATTGGTAACGGAGAGATCAAAGATGTTTCGACCAGGAAGAGGAGGTAACCCAGCTGAAATATGGGGCCCAAAAGAAATCTGTGAGCGTTTCGACGTTGAAAGAGTAGAGCAAGTAATTGACGTTCTTGGACTGCAAGGAGATGCTGCGGATAATATCCCGGGAATTCCTGGTATTGGGCCAAAATCGGCATCGAAACTGTTAAAAGAATTTGGTTCGGTGGAAGGAATAATTGCAAATTCTGACAAATTGAAAGGCAAGCAACGCGAGAACATCGAAAACTACGCAGAGCAAGGATTGATGTCAAAATCATTGGCAACAATTATAGTAGATGTTGATGTTAAATTCGACGCGGAAGATGTAAAAATTTGCCCACCTGATGATTATAAAATTCGGGAAGTGTTTACGGCCTTGGAGTTTAGAAATCTTGCAAGACGCGTTTTGGGCGAAGAGATAGTTGTTACAAAAGCAAACGATACGGTTGGCAGTCAAATGGATTTGTTTGGAGCACAGCAAAGTTTGGTTGAAGAACAAGCGCCAAAAGAAACGGCCGATTTTAAGACAATTGCAACTGAAAAGCCGAGTTATCATTTAATTACGAAGCCTGAAGAACGCAAGGAATTGCTTGAGCTTTTATTGAAGCAGAAATCAGTTTGTTTTGATACGGAAACAGATAGTATTGAGGCACTTCACGCAAATATAGTTGGGATGTCATTCTCGTATAAAGCGAGAGAAGCGTTCTATGTTGCAACGCCGCCTGATTTTGAAGAAGCAAAGAAAATCGTTGAAGAATTCAGGCCCTTTTTTGAGTCCGAAACGATTGAGAAAGTAGCGCACAACATCAAGTTTGACATCAAGATAATCAACAGATATGGAGTCAAGGTTTTGGCACCAATGTTCGATACAATGATCGCACATTATTTGATCAATGCGGACTCTAAGCAAAGCATGGATTTTCTTGCTGAGATGTATTTGAGTTACAAACCCGTTTCGATTGAGGAATTGATCGGGAAGAAAGGAAAGAATCAAAAATCGATGGCAGATTTGCCTGTTGATGAAGTATACGATTACGCCTGTGAAGATGCGGACATCACTTTTCAGTTGAAAGAAATTTTCGAGCCTGAAATTCAAAAGGAACATTTAAAAGACCTATTTTACAATATGGAAATGCCGCTTGTTGATGTTTTAAAAAGCATGGAACAAGAAGGAATCGCGATTGATTCTGAAGGGCTTCTTAATTATTCGAAGGATTTGGAAATTTCGCTTGTTGAATTAGAGAAGAACATCAAGGCCCAGGCTGGAATGGATTTCAATATCGATTCGCCAAAGCAATTGGGACAGGTATTGTTCGAACACATGGAGATTTCTACTAAGGCGAAGAAAACGAAAACAGGACAATATGCTACTGGGGAGGATGTCCTCCAAAAATTGAAACACGATCATGCTATTATTCCAATGATTTTGGATTACAGACAATTGAGAAAATTGAAGAATACATACGTCGATCCACTTCCAACATTAACGGATAAGGTTGACGGTAGGATTCACACCAACTATATGCAAACTGTTGCTGCGACGGGCCGTTTGAGCTCTAACAATCCAAACCTTCAAAACATTCCAATCCGCTCTGATAAGGGGAAAGAGATTCGAAAATCATTCATTTCTAGAGGTGAAGGATTTAAATTAATGGCGGCGGATTATTCACAAATTGAATTGAGAATCATTGCAGCTTTGAGTGATGACGACAACATGAAAGCGGCGTTTAAAGAAGGGCATGACATTCACAAAGCAACAGCTGCAAAAGTGTTCAATGTTCCACTTGATGAAGTCACAAGAGATCAACGAAGCTCGGCGAAAGCTGTCAATTTTGGAATTGTCTACGGACAGTCCGCATTTGGATTGGCGCAGAATCTTGGAATTTCTAGAAAAGAAGCAAAACAGATTATCGATTCTTATTTCGGTCAATATCCAACAATCAAAGGATACATGGATGATGCTGTGAAAAAAGCACGTGAAAACGGATATGTTGAAACAATTATGAAACGCCGCAGGTATTTGAAGGATATTAATTCAGCCAACGCCGTTGTAAGAGGGTTTGCCGAGCGAAATGCCGTAAATGCACCGATTCAAGGTTCTGCCGCGGATGTTATCAAAATGGCAATGATTGGTGTTGATGGAGCAATGAAGGAAGCGAATATGAAATCAAAAATGCTTCTTCAAGTGCATGATGAATTGGTTTTTGATGTTCATGAAAGCGAAATCGATGCCTTACAGAAACTGGTAAAATATGAAATGGAATCTGCTGTAGAAATCGGAGTTCCGCTGGACGTTGAAATGGAAGTAGCTGACAATTGGCTGGATGCGCATTAGGATCGATTGTTCGATTGTTTTGAGAAAGAGAGTTGAATTTAGATTGAAAGTTAACAAAAAGCGTTTAAGTTTTGTTCTCAAAAAGAGTAAACACCCATTTATGGATCACTTGAACTCGATTCCAATTGGAAGGTTAAATTGTTCCCCGTAAAAAGCTGCATCAAGCCTTTCATTTCGAGGTATTTATCAAAAACCACAACATTGTTCGTGTCGTTTGTCGGTGAACAGTTCTTCCGCAAAGAATGGTAGACATTATTGCGAAAACGATGAATGCTCTATTTAAATACTTTCAACAAAATCTAAAAATACTTTCTTATGCAATTCAAGATCCATATTTGGAGAAAGTGCAACGCGTGCAATATAATCTTTGTCGCCCTCTTTCGTTGTTCCTTGCGTAGATGTTGCAGGGATTGTCCAATAACACCCATTTAACTGGCCATAACTCACACAGTACTTGCTCTCATTCGGAATTTCTGTAATCATTAAATGGATCAATTTATGATTTAACGCCCTTTTGTAAGACTCTCTTTCTTCATCCGTATCCCCTTTTGTAGGGAGGTCCAATGAAAATACAGACGGGGTAAATCCTTGTTCGGCCAATTCTTCTGAAACAAAATTGATTTTCGCTTCCGCCAAAGTAACGTTGATGAAGTTTACAAATTCACGCGTATTTTTATAAGCATCCTGAATTCGTTGTTTCATTGAAGGCAATTGCTTGGCCAAAATTTCATATTGAAGATTTGTAGCCTCGTTGTCGCAGAGGTATAGGTGTAATTCTATTTTTTCCATCAATTCGTCCGTTTTCGTATTTCCGATACAATAGCCAGCAGTGCATTGCCCACCACTTGGAAATTTCGATCCGCTTGCAAATGAAATAGTTCGAACCGTTGAGAGAATTTCACCTTCGCCTAAAAAGCGCACATTTGGACAAAATGTTTGGTCTAAAATAAAAACGGGATCGGTCGCAATTTCACCTGTTGGCGTTTTACGTTCTTGACTTAAAACATTTTTTAATTGGATAAGATCTGGAACTTCAACTCTAGGGTTGGTTGGGATTTCCGCGATGATATAGGGGACAGCATCGTCGATTGCAATTTCTGCCAAAACCAGATCAATACTTTGAACCATATCATTAGCACCATCAACAGGTAAATCAACAATTTCAACATTATCAATGCAAGCAGCAACACGTCGGGCTTGGTCATTTGTTCCACCGTAACAATTGGGAGGAACAATAATTTTAATCGCTTTCCCTTTATGATTTTCTAGAGCATCGTGAATGAGGCCCATTAATATTGCATACTGAACAGAAAGTCCACTTGAAGCAACCAACGCCTTTGTTTTTGAGCCGGTCACGGTTGCAATTGATTTTAAGACACTTACTTTGTCTGCCGCGTTACTTTTTTGAGAAACAGAGGAAGACGCACCTGTTAAAGCTTCTAACGCAGCAAGAGAATTGGCGGGTGTCATGGCAATTGTTTCTCTTCTTCGAACGTGTTGAATTTCAGGGGTGTATATTTCATTTTCCGCTCCATTTACAAATAAAACACTTCCCAAATGAGAATGAGCGTTGATAAAAAAGTCAATATTCGGCCTAAGATCAAAAGAAGAAATTTCGTCTTGTTGAGAAATGAAAATAGTACTTCCGTCGAACGGTGAAATGTCAGATGTATTTACAACATTCCGTAAATCAAACGTATACCCATAAACACTTCTTAATAATTCAGCATCAAAAAATCCGGGCAATTCACCTGAATAAATTATTTGGGTGCTCTTATTGTCTAATAAATTTTTTCTTAGAATGGCCAAAACAGGAACCGTCTTTGATGAAAAACTGATTACATTATTTGGCACTTGATTGTTTAATTTAGCAATTGCCCATTCAAGGATACAAGATAATGGATGCCCCAATCGAATATAGTCAAAAGCAGTAGGCAATTCATTGAGTGCTGATGATTCAGAATTGTTATCATTAAATAAGTTTTCAAACTGATCTAAGAATTGACTTTTGGCCAAGTTTTCATTATAAATATCTAGTCGATGCGTTGTTAGATTCAACCAGCCCGTTGGTTTATTTCCTAATACGTCTTTAATATAATTCAGCATTTTATTGTCTTGCATAATGTTCACCTTATATGTGGCTGGTAAGATACATTAAATAGAATTTTTTTAAAGCGTTCCAGAACGTTTTGTTGAATTGATCCTAACGAATTCCTAAAGTTTATCTTAAGAGAACATGTGTGTTCGGTAGGCTGATCCGATAAAAAACGCAAACAATTCACAAGTTAATCCTGCTCGCTATTTTCCACCGCTTCCCATTTTTGTGATTTAAGAAGTGCATCGAACAATTCTTCAAACTGAAGGATGCTTCTAGGAAAGTCATACCTGCGGTAAACAGATTTCTTAATGCCGTTCAGAACAATTGTCGTTGTTGCAGAAGGAAGGTCAGTAACCATTCCGTCGTATTTATCTTCCATATCCATGAAGCCAACGCGGTTTGCACGAATTCTAAAATTCTGAACTTGATTTACTGTCAATTTAGACGTATATTTTCCGATAAGGTCAACACCACGAATTCCGTTCAATTCAACAAATCCATTTTCATAGATTGTCATTTTATATGTTGGACAGTTTCCGTAACAAGGAGTTCGAACAATACTTGCAAAAAACACTCGATCCATTGTGCCTTCTTCTGATTCTTGAGCAACTTGTGTTGTAGGCGCTTCGGATACAACTGTGTCTTTTGGAGATTCTACTGTTGCCGCTGCACCCTCTATTGTTTTACAAGCCGTCAATAATCCAGGGAATGTCAATGCGAATAATGAGATTTTCAATGTAGTTTTCATAACTTCTGGTTTGGGTTTATTAAGTATAATCAAATAGCTTGCCACTTCTCACTTTTTGTATCTTTAAAACATGAAAAATGCGCTCATATTAATATCGATTCTTGTTTTGGCTTCCTGTTCCAATAACGACAAAACTAAGGAAAGTCAAGAAAAGAAAGGGTTAACCGCTGAAGAACAACTAAAGCTTGATTTAACACAAGCGGAGAGAATTGTCCAGTTGCCTTTGGAATGCATCAAAATAGAATACCCCAATAAATTGAACCAAGTTATTGCAGGAGATTTTGATTTGAAGTCACCGGATGAATTACACCCCGCATTTTACGGCTGTTTTGATTGGCACTCTGCGGTTCATGGACATTGGTCGTTGGTGCGAATGGCGAAATCGTTTCCGGATTTAAAAGAACACGATCAGATTTTAGAAGGACTTTCACAGCATATTACAAAAGAGAATATTGCAGGAGAAGTCGCTTATTTCACGCCAAAATTATCTGGTAACTTTGAACGAATGTACGGTTGGGCGTGGTTGCTTAAATTGTCGGAAGAACTGCATACTTGGGACAATCCAACAGCGAAGGAATTAGAGGAAACACTTCAACCTTTATCGGAATTAATAGCATCTAAAGTGATTGAATTCTTGCCAAGATTGCATTATCCAATTCGCGTAGGAACGCATACCAACACTGCTTTCGCGATGACAATGATTTACGATTATGCAATTGCGGTGGACAATTTAGAATTACAAATCCTTATTGAAAAGAGAGCGAAGGATTTTTACATATCAGATCAAGACTGCCCTTTGGCATGGGAACCGAGCGGATACGATTTTCTTTCACCGTGTTTTGAAGAGGCGGACATAATGCGTCGCGTATTGTCGAAAGACGCATTCAAGAAATGGCTGTACAAGTTCTTGCCGGATTTGAAAAACGCAGATTTCGAGTTGAAACCTGGAATTGTGGCCGACAGAACAGACGGTCATTTGGTGCATTTAGACGGGTTGAATTACAGCAGAGCATGGTGTTTGTTTGGAATTGCAAAAACGCTTCCTGAATACAGTCATTTGATAAAAATTGGGAATGAGCATCTCAATTATTCTCTTCCAGATTTAACGGATGGAAATTACGAAGGTGGTCATTGGCTGGCGAGCTTTGCACTTTTGTCTTTGAGCGAGTAGATTACTTACTTTGTTTCAATAATTGCATTGCTTTTTTAAACTCTAAACTGCCTTTTTTCAAATTAGCTATTAGGATCATTGATATTCAGAAAAGTCGACTGTCTGTTTTTCAAACAATTCGTTTTCTGCTAATATTCTACCGAGCTTCAAAATATCTTTTTGATTGTCTTCTCCATTTATAAAAAAGAAGTCCCAAATATCTCGGATGATTTTGATACCGACGTTATCCGAGTTATATTCAAACCAAATTTTATCGTGTATCCATAAGTCATTCTGAAAAGGTTTAAAGTTTTCCTCTTCAAATATTCTTAATAAATCCTTTTGCAAATAATCGGGAAAACGATTACAATTCAAATCCAACAATAACTCAGTTGAGCCTCATCCAGGGTGTAATTTGTATGAATATTTTGCTGTGTTCTTCATTATTCAATTATACCGTACTTCCCAACCTCGATTTTCTAACACACTTTGAAGCGTGGCAACTTCTCGCGCATTTGGCAATGATTTTTGAATTTTTTCGAATGTAATTGTGTGACCATCCACCTCCGCTTTTAATCCAAATGGTAATTCTAGATCAGCATTTGAAGAATGATTTTCGGCAAAAGCGATCCATTGACGGAGCAAATTTATAGACTCATTATCGCTCAACTTGAAGTCTGTCGATTTTACAGAACAGAAGAAATGGATCGATTTTATGGCTCTTGTCAGAAGCACGTTTAAGCGCTTTCTTCCATTCGTTGTATTCATCGGACCAAAGCGCAAATGAAACTCTCCGTCTTCATTTTTTGCATATCCGAAGCTGATGAATAAATGATCGCATTCGTCTCCCTGAACATTTTCAAGTGACTTGAAAAACCCTTGATTATTGTCCAAACGATCGCTTAGTTTTTTCTGAGAAGAAGCACTCATATCCGACCAAATACAGTTCAATTGCTCTTCGGAAAAAGCAACAATTCCCACCGTGTCTTTTTTATCTAAAACAGCCTCAATTGATTTTGCCAAGGACTTTGCTTCTTGCAAATTTTTACGGTCTATAAATCTACCGTTTTCAATGTAATGATGTTGGATTGCATTTGATGTCGGAAACGCTGGAAAGGCCTTCAAATCACCTTGGTAAAAATGCGTATTCGAAAATGAAATCAACTCCGGATGTTGACTTCTATAATGGTGTTTCAACTCCACTTTCGACCAATAATAATTTGCCTGATGAAGAAGGTCCACGATTTCAGAATTTCCACTTTTGAAATAAGTACTCGGTCCCATTTGATATTCATCGCCTGCGATCAAAATTCGTTTGCTTCTTTGAATCGTTCCAAGTGCATTTCCCAATGGAATTTGACTTGCTTCGTCAAAAATAGCAACGTCAAAAAGACCTTCTTCTAGCGGAAAACACTTCGACAATTGAGATGGATTACTGAGCCAAATGGGTTTCAGTAATTGAATCCACTCTCTTGCTTCGGAATTAAATAATTCTCTCAAAGAAGGATGACTTCTCGTCTTCGAAAACTCCTTCACTAAAATTGATTTTCCTTTCCTCAATCGCGCTTTTAATTCCTTCTGTTCTTCCGATAAGTTCCGAGCTGGAATACTTAATAATTCATGTGATTTTAGAAAGGCATTCGAGACTTTGTTTTCGATCTGTTGCGCAAACAATTTCGCTTCGCTTGATTGTGCATTTAAAATATCATTTACCTTCTTCGAAATTTCGTTCACGTCAAAAGAAGAAAACGCTGGAAACTGTTCTTTGAACCGCGTTAAATGGCTATATAAAACTTGCCCCGAAAATGAATCAAATGCGTTGTTTCTCAGCAATGTTTCCAATGTCAATTCATCAAGTGATTTGATTTTTTCTTTGCGAGCAAGAATTTCCGAAAACGAAGCATTCAGTTGATTTAAAAAATTCAAGATAGAAGTGTCTCCTTGCAAATTGAAATTCGAATTCAAATCGAAATACAGCTTCTCTAATGTCCTGTGATGTGATGTGATTCGAGATCTTTTTTCACTTGGAATTGCTTGTAAGGAAGTCCATTGGTCTTCTGAATAAACCGATAAGGTTTGGTGAATAAGACTTACTTCAGAATCAGGATTTTCTATGCCTATTTGGCAAAGTTTAACTTTTATTTGAGTTAATAAATTGATTTTAGTCAATTCATCGGCATGTTGCTTTAAAGCGTTACCGGCATTTGAAAACGGCAAATTTGAAATCTCTTTCCATCTTTTCTTGGATTGAATTTTGGAAAAGAAACCGCCTGATTTTAAGTTTTCTTTAAATGCCAAGGTTTCCGATTCAGAGGGCACAATTTTCCAATGCGATTGATTGGATTGAATTTGTTCGACCTCAGCGAAAGCTTTCAAATACTTCTTCCTAAGACTTAAAAAACGTAGTTGTGGTTTTGAATTAGGACGGAAAATATCGGCGTATTTTTTATAAAGATCGTTCTCGTAAATTTGACAATTTGCGGCTTCTTTCAGTGTGCCAGAAAAGTCATTCCAAGTATCGAAATTAAAGTCTTTTTTCAACAAGTTAAATGTCTCGATCCAAGTTAAAATAGCAGCGTCCAATTTGCTAAAATCGTCACCTTGAATCGTTCGGGTTTTGAGCCGCCCAACCGTCGAGTTTAGACCCGCTAAATAGAGGTCTAGAATCGTGTCTTTTTGATCCAAATAATGCGGAATATTCGGCACCCGACTTGAGTACGAAAACTGCGAAATATCTTTGTTGGAAACAATAGATTTGAACGTATGAAATGAAACACCTCCTATCAATTCATCTTGTGATAAAAGATCCAAAGTCATTTGTAAATTGGCCTCAAATTGTTCTGAAAGGCGAAGGTTATTTATTGGCTTTTCAGAATGTGATTCGAAATAATCCCACGTCGATTTGAGTTCTTGAAGAAACGAGTGACTTAAGCGATCAGAAGAGGCGACAAAACAAAGTTTATCGAGGCCAAAAACACTCAATTTTTTTTGTAGAACTTCTAAGGCAACGCGTTTTTCTGAAACGACAACGGTCGTATTATTCCCCGCTAAAACTTTTCCAAGAACGTTGGAAAGCACTTGCGATTTTCCTGTTCCTGGGGGCCCTTGAATTACCATGTTTTGAACAGACGCTTTCTTAAAAACCTCTTCATGATCAACATCTGCTGGAAATAATAAATCAGATTGAAAATTGAAATCTTTTGATTCGTTTTGAGAAGATTCACCAAGTATCGTTTTCACGTTTTCCGAATGATTTCCGAGTGCTAAAAGCTCCTCTAGTTCTTTCACAATTTCATACCGATGATGGTGGAAATTCCCAACGATTTTAAAGTCGGATGTCTTTAGTCCAAGCTCATTTAAAACAGTTTTTATTTCCGTCCATTGATCGGATGTTTTTTCTTCATCAGACCGTAGAATGGTTTTCTCCAAATAATACTTCAAAAATGGATTAATGAAAGCATCTTCTTCAAGAACTTCTAAGGTGACTGTTTGCTGTATTTTGTTTTTTGAGAAATCCACAGGCGATAAAAGTACAGGAGTTTCAACATCCTTCTCGCCGATTTTCAATTGAACAGTCCCAATTGCAAAGCAAAGCGAATTAACTCCAGATTCTTTTTTTGTTTTCTCGGCCTCTCGTAAAATCACTTTTGGGAAAACGTCTAGATCAAATGTCATTTCTTCTGGTGAAAAAAAGAGCTTTTTATTTTCACGATCAACATGAACGAGAACATCATTCGTGTTAAATTGACTGCTCTCTTTCAAAAGCTCAGAAATGCTATTTTCAACTTGACTTGACAAGAGTCTAAATGTAGTCAAGTTGAGTCAAAATGATTTGAATCCGACGTTGAAGATATTCACAGACAGCAGAATAGTTGTTAATAGAATCGAAATTTGGTTTATATCTGCGCACATGTGCCTGAAATAGTGCGCACATATGCGTGAAAAAGGGATTGAATGGTTTGATCTAAATACGGAATCATACTTTTATTGGAAAGTCCTAACAGCTAAAAGATATACTATCTACGAACAAAAAACGAAGATCAAAGAGATGGAGGAGTATGTAATTACAAACGCTCCACCAAACGAAGGCCCTACGCATCGATTAAGTGATCATAAACCCATTTGGATGCAATTGAAGTTGTTCTAAACATAAGGTGTGTGAGATGAGAAATGATGTCGAGGAATGCAAACATTCTAGTTACTCTCAATTAACCCGTCGAAATCATTAAATTTGTTTTAACAAATAATAGAAAGTCGATAGTGATATTATGAATTATAGCAAATTTGCAGTTATTGGAGTAGGGCGATACGGTTCTACAATCGCGAGACGTTTGGCCGAAAAAGGCGCGCAGGTTTTTGCCTTTGATCCAAATGAGGAGAAAATAGAGAACATTAAAGATGACGTTGCATTTGCGGTAACCATGGATGCAACAGATATTCGTGCGCTTCGTATGCAAAACCTACAAGAGGTTGATGCGGCCGTTGTTGCAATTGGTGAAAACTTTGAAGCGACGGTTTTAACATGTGTACACCTATTGGATCTAGGTGTGAAACGTGTTATTGCAAGAGCGAGTGGAGATCATCAACGATTGATTTTAGAAAAGATTGGTGTTAGTGAAATTTTGACGCCGGAAAACGAGGTGGCTTATGTTGTTCGTGAGAAGCTTTTGAATCCAAACATTGTCAACTTCTTGCAATTACCGGATGATCATGAAATCGCAGAAATTATAGCGCCAAAGGGTACTGTTGGAAGATCAATTGATGAAATTGGGTTCCGAAACAGATACGAAATGACATTGATTACCATTAAACGTGAATATGAAATCACGAAAAACGGCGAAGAATGCACAGAACAGCACATTATTGGAGTTCCAAAAAGCGAAACTATAATCAAAGAGAAGGATACTTTGGTTGTTTTTGGCGCAGCGAAAAGCGTTGAACGATTTATTGAAATTAATGAGGCACTCTAAGCCAATAATAGCTTCGTAATTCCACGAAAATTTGGAAGAAAAGGAAACACAGGTGTTTGTCACTAATGAAAAAGCTGAATTAATGAAATCTACCAATCACCTACTCATCCTTTTAATCGCCATTTCGCCACCATTTAGTGGATCATCACAAACTATAAACACTATAGAAATAGATGGGAATTACGTTTTAGGAAAGAGAAATGGAAGATGGCTTTCTGGAGATTTATCGAAAACGAAGTATTTGGGTGAGATCTGTTTGAACTCAAACATGCCAGATATCGAAGAAGAAATCAAGGACCGTGACAACATGCTTAATCTTGAAATTATCTATTATAGACTGGGAAAATCATTCCATACCGAAATGTATGATATCGATATGAACTTTCATGAAGATTGGCAAGACAAGGATGGGGATTCTGACGAGAAGATGACAGAAGAAGATGAGGAATCGAATGATGGCTAATGAAGATCAAGACAACGAAAAATAAACGTGTGATTTACATTGTAACTGGAGTTTCGCGTGGAATAGGTAAAGCAATAGCTGAAAATTACTTAAATCAAGGATTTAAGGTCATTGGAGTTGGACGCCGTCATAGCATTGAACATGCCAATTTCTCCTTTGAAAAATGCGATTTATCTGATCTTGAAAGTACACGCCAGTTATTTGTAAATCAAAAATTCGAAGTGCCAGTTACCCTAATTAACAATGCTGGAATTATAGGGTCTATTAGGAGAATTTCTGAACAAGAAAAATTGGACCTTGAACTTGTTATGGCGGTCAACGCTACGTCTCCAATGTTATTGACCAAAAACATTTACGGCAACATGTCCAACAAGGCAGATTTCACCCTTGTCAATATTAGTTCAGGTGCGGCAAACCGTGCTATTCCATCTTGGGCATCGTATTGCGCATCGAAGGCCGCATTGAATATGCTCACAGAGGTGTTTTATTTGGAAGAACTAGAAAAAGGAATTGACCTGAAAGCCTATGCCGTATCTCCTGGTGTAATTGAAACAGGAATGCAAAAGCAAATTCGAAACGCACCGAAAGAGGAGTTTTCGGCTGTAGAGAATTTCAAAAAAATGAAGGAAGAAGGCTTTCTTTTCTCAGCAGAAGATGCCGCGTCGAAATTAGTAGCATTACTTAATTCGGATTTTACAGGAGAAATCAAACATGATTTGAGAAGCGTAAATTCATAGCCAAGAATGCGTTAAAATAGTAGTATTAAATAGAGTTAACACCAACCACTTTATTTGTTTTTGCGTTAAGGTTGTGTACCTTGCACGACTAAGCTTACAAACTGTTAATACTTATGAAAAAAATAACACTCACAACATTAAGCGCTCTGCTCTCTTTTTCGGGAGCTTTTGCGCAAACTTCTCCCACTTTTGATGCTCAGAATGCCAGAGATGGAGAAAGTGTAGAATACTGTCTTCAGCACAAAAAGAGAGCAGAAATGCTTCAAATACCTGGTTTTGCTGAACAAGAAGCTATTGATGAAATTATCCGTGCTCAAGAAGCAGCGCAACAAGCTGCAAACGGAACACCGGAAGCAACTACATATTATGTTCCAGTCGTATTTCACGTTTTACATAACAATGGAAGCGAGAACATTTCTGATGAACAAATCTTGGATGCTTTCGAAATCTTAAATAGAGATTACGATTTACAAAACTCAGATGCGAACAATGTAGCAAACGCATTTAATGCTTCAAACGGCGCTGCATCAGCGACTCCTTTTGATACAGACATCGAGTTTGTTTTGGCAACGAAAGCACCAGACGGAACTTGTTTCTCTGGGGTTACAAGAACCGTAAGTTCAGCCACTTCAAGTGGCAACGGTCAAGGGCAATACCTAGCAATTAGAAATGGTAACGACGTTTACCAAGGAGAATGGGCAGGAAACAAATACTTAAATATATTTATTTGTGCTGACATTGGTGGCGCTGCGGGATATACTTATACCCCTTCTAACTGGGTTGGATCAGGAATGGATAACGGTATTTGGGTTCTTGATACTTACGTTGGTTCAATTGGAACTTCAAGTGCTAGCACGAGTAGAACGTTAACGCATGAATGTGGACACTGGTTAAACTTACCTCACGTTTGGGGTGGAACGAATAACCCTGGATTAGCATCAAACTGTAATGACGACGACGGAGTAGATGATACTCCAGAATGTCAAGGACTTACGGCGTGTATCCTAGCGGCAAACACTTGTGATGGTGACAATAGCTATTGGGGATTTGATCAAATTGATAACACAGAGAACTACATGGATTATTCATATTGTTCTAAAATGTTTACACCCGGACAAGGGCAACGCATGAGAAACGCTTTGAACTCTGGAGTTGGTGGAAGAAGTAATTTAAAATCAGCAGGAAATCTTTCTGCGACAGGTGCAGATGGAAATGCCTACTTATGTAAAGCAGAGTTCTCAGCGGATAAGATAACGGTATGTGCTGGTCAAACGGTTAATTTCAATGACAACTCTTATAACGCAGTAAACGGTTGGACTTGGACTTTCATAGGAGGAACGCCAAGTTCATCTACGAGTCAAAACCCATCAGTTCAATACGACACACCAGGTTTGTACGAGGTAGTTTTGGATGCTACAGATGGTTCAGTTACGGACGGAGAAACAAAGACAGGGTACATTAGAGTATTGCCTGCTACTGGAACATGGATTCCTTTCTTAGAAGATTTCGAATCCTTAACAACTTTGGATGGTGTTCAATGGGAAGTTCGTGATTACGGAAACAATGCTGAGTTCGAATTAGAAACGAATGTAGGTCACACAGGATCTAAAAGTGCCAAACTTCCAAACTATGCTCAGTCTGCTGGAAACTTTGATGAATTGATTTCAGCACCCGTTGATTTGTCTTCAATCACAAGCCAAACAGCAATGACATTAAGCTTCCGTTATGCTTACCGTAAGCGTAATTCAAATAACGATGAGTGGTTGAAAGTATACGCATCAAACAGCTGTGGTGAAGCATGGGTGCCGCGCAAAACACTTCACGGTGATTTATTAGGGTCTACTGTTTCAACATCTTCATGGACGCCTGGTTCAGTTGCGGATTGGACAACAGTTCACATGACAAACATCACATCTGCTTATTGGGTAGACAACTTCATTTATAAATTCGAATTCGAAAGTGACGGAGGAAATAACTTCTACTTAGACAATATCAACATCTATGCAGGTGGATCGAACAATGATTTGGTTCTTGGATTGGAAGATCAAGAAACGTTCACTGAATTGACGTTGTTCCCTAATCCTGTTGAGGATGAGGTAAACGTTCGTTTCAATGTAAACAAAGCACAAAATGTTGATTTCTATATTCAAGACATCTCAGGAAAAATGATCAAATCACATACTGTTCAAGCAGCGGTTGGATCAAACTTGGTTGTTCTTGGAACAGACGAATTGGCTTCAGGAATGTATTTCTTGAACATTAGTTCTGGTGAATCTCAGCAAGCGATTCAATTCGTAGTTAAGTAAGACGATGTATTATTGAAGGGCATCTTGGTTTATCCGAGATGCCTTTTTTCTAATGGAATATGTTTTTTACCAACCGTTTGCGATCTTTTTGCGTTCTTACTAGAGAAACGGCATTTGAATTACAATAAACAAGGATGGTTTTTGTAGAAAAATATTTACGACGTTCAGGAGATTACTACTTCTGTACTTATGAAAAACGGAGAAGGTTCTAGCTTGCTAGGACCTTTCTTTATTTAAGAACTTCAATCAATGAATTGATGTCGGGTTGACTTAAGACATGATTAACCGAAATGGATTTGGCTTTTAATGACGTATTCGTGCTTTCACCCCAAGCAATAACTTGAGCTGATTCAGGAATTGAATTTTCAATTAAAAACCCTTCGACGTTTGATGGACTCGTGAAAATATATGTTGAGCATTCCGCAATTGCAGACCCAACGATATCGGTTTCATAGACTTCAACTTCCGTTTTCTGGTTGGATTGAAATAGAGAAGAGAATGTTTTCAATGAAATAGACGACAATGGGAAAAGAACGTGTTGATCACCGCACCATTTTTTAAATGCGGCACTCGTTTCTTGAACGTCTCCTTTACCTTCTCCGCTAAAAGCAACTTCTCTGTTAATTGCCTGAATGACTTCTACAGTTTTGCCACCAACACAAGCAATTTTCGCAGAAGCGGGAATGTCCATTTGAGCCTTAAAAAACATGACGGCCCGCGGACTTCCGAAGAAGATGATATCAAAAGGTTTTTCTAGTTGAAATGCTAGTGGAGAAAATTGAAGAAAAGTTTTGGCAATTAGAATTTCGTTTCGGTCTTTCAGAAATGTTTTCAGAGTTGTGAGTTCTGATTCATTTTTAGATATGAAAATCCGACTAGCCAACAACTATTTTTTGTTTCAAATCCTCAATTACCTTTTCTGCCATTCCATCAAATTCAGTAACGGAATAATTAAGGCTGTGACACACTCCATTTACACCTTCAGCGAAAGACACGTACAATTCATTTGCCTCGTTGCAGTAGACGCCTAAAGGCAATTGGCAACCACCATCAAGGAGGTTTAAAACTTTGCGCTCCAAACCAATTCGCTTTTGAACCTCAGGGAAGTTCAAGTTTTGCAAAATTTCGTGTAATTCTAAATCTTCGGATCGAATCTGAAGTCCTAAAACACCTTGTGCTGGTGCGGGAACAAATTCTGTTGGATCCATCACGATTTCCTCAAACTCAGATAAATCAATTTCCAATCGGTCAATTCCGGCTTTGGCTAAAAGAATAGCATCGTAGTTTCCTTGGCGCAACTTGTTAATTCGCGTGGGAACATTTCCTCTTAAATCATTGATCTCAACATCCGCTCGGTATTTAAGCATTTGAGATTTTCTTCGCGCCGATGATGTTCCAACGATCGCTCTATGTTTAAGATTCCATTTGGCTGAAGTATCGACAGCATTTTTATTTATCAAAAGAATATCTGCAGGATTGGCTCTTTCTGAAACGCAAGAGATGGTTAATCCCGCCGGAGGGTTTGTTTCTAAATCTTTATGAGAATGAACCGCTAAATCAACTATTTTACTTAAGAGAGCGTCTTCAATTTCTTTGGTGAAAAACCCTTTCCCTTCAAGCTTATCGAAGCCTAAGTGCTGAACTTTATCTCCTTGCGTTTTGATAATATTGAGGTCAACAGAGCAACCCAATCGCTCCAATTCAGATTTAACAAAATACGCTTGCCATAGTGCCAAGTCACTTCCGCGTGAACCAATGATCACATGTTTCATTACGTACGTTTTTTAAGAAGTATTTCTTTCGCCATTATCATCGGCATGCTCATGTATTTCTTTTCCATGTAGCCAATGATTTTATCTACGACTTCTCTTGATAATTCATCAAGCTCGTTCAATTCGTTCTTGAAAACTTCATTCATTGCAGTAGACTTAATTTCTTTGACTTTATTCGGAACTTCACGCATGGCCAATTCAACACATCTCGTCTGTTCAATATGAGTAAATTCATACATAGCCTCAGTAATGATTTCCTCAACGTGCTGCATTTCTTTCGATCTGGCTTTCAAGTTTTCGGTTGAAATCTTCTGAAGAGCTCCAACTGAAATATGTGTTACATTGTGGAGTGCGATAATCTCAGGAGATAAATCTTGAGGAATTGCAATATCGATGACAACCTTTCTCGATGTCTCACCGATTATAAGAGACTTATAGATTTCTGGAGTTAGGATGTGACCTTCAGAACCAGTGCATGAAATGATAATGTCAAATCCTTTGTCAAAAGAATTTAGATCATTCAAGTTATGCGCTTGACCATTTAAGTCTCCTGCTAATTTTTCTGCTTTAGAAAGCGTTCGATTAAAAACATTAAAGTTGGTAAAACCGTGCTTTTTTAGAAAACGACTCATATTTACGTTCGTTGCACCGGCCCCAACAATTAAAACTCTAGAATCCAAGGGAACATCAAGGTCTTTTAGTTTATGATAAGCAAGTGAAACAACCGAAACGGGTCGTTTTGCAATATTTGTATTTGTGTAAACTTTCTTCGCCGTTTCAATCGTGTGGCGCATGATGATTCGAATCAAGTCACCAGTTAGGTCCATTTTTAGACAACGCTCGTAAGCACTGCGAACTTGAGTAATAATTTCACGTTCGCCAATTATCATTGAATCCACTGAAGATGCAACGTATAATTTGTGCTCAACAGCATTTAAACCATGAAGTACTGTTGCGTTTTTAGCAAATGAGTCTCTAGCCTCTTTTTCCAGAACTGGATAGAGTGAATCAAAAAACCGGTGTAAAAATTTGATATCAACTTCCGATTCGGAAGTGAAAAGAAACTCAACGCGATTGCATGTAGAAAGGAACATTAATTCCCCCAAGTTCAAAGTCTCTTTTAAAGACGACAACCGATCTTTCTGATTCTCAGGCTCAATATGCAAACTCCCTACCTCGCTTACAGGTAAGTTTCGATGCGTAAATGCTACAATATGCAGGTCTTTCAACCTTGTTTGGTTCTTCACAAATACAAAGATACTTAGTTATCGAACTTATTACGTCATGTATTTGTCATGACTCTCTATTTAGAAATGTTCTAAATAGAGCCTGAATGCCTATTCTGACTAATTTTTAATCTACTTGGAATCTTAAACGAAATGGGTACCTTTAACTTACAATTGAGTCATGAAGTCAATAGAATTTATATCGGCACAGAACGTAAAGATTGAGTATGAGTATGCTACAGTCATTCAACGCTGTACATCTGCGCTAATTGACACAGCGATGCTCGCGCTTTACATAGCTATTATGTTTGCATTGTTGAGCAATTCGGGCTTTGATCAATTCATGCTCGTTGAACTTTTTCTATTGAAACTTCCTTGGATATTTTACCACCCGGTTCTTGAATATTTATCGCACGGTCAAACATTAGGGAAATATGCCTTAGGCATTCGTGTTGTTACCTACTCAGGAGAACGACCTGGTTTTAGAGAGATCTTTACACGGTGGATTTTCAAAGGGCATTTCATGTGGATCAGCTTTAGTTTTGCAGCGATGTTTGCTGGATTGGGAGACCTTATTGTGATTGGAATAATTCACATTATTATGGGGGTTGTTGGATTGATGTATGCAAGTGTTGCAGAAAAAAGCCAACGAATGGGCGACGTAATGGCTGGAACGGTTGTTATTAAGGACAAATCGAGTATTCGATACTCATTGAAAGATGTTCTTTCCATTAAAAATCAAGATAATTATACACCAGAATTTCCAAGCGTCGTTCGATTTACGGATGAAGACATGTTATTGATTAAAAACTCAATTCAGCGTGTTCGTAAATACCCAAATCCAGAAACTAAGAAGTTTGCACGAGAACTAGCAGACGAGTCAGCCAAATTGATTGGACTGTCTGAAACACCAAACAAAAGATTGAAATTTCTTCAAACTTTACTTCAGGACTACGTAGTTTTGACGAGATCTTAACACACCATGTCGAAGCTATACATTGTACCCACCCCCATAGGAAATTTAGAAGACATTACCCTTCGCGCAATTCGAATGTTGCAAGAAACGCAATTGATTTTTGCGGAGGATACAAGAACGACGAATAAGCTTCTTTCCCATCTTGATATTAAAAAGCCAGTGCATCCATTTCACATGCACAATGAGCACAAGTCCTTGGAAAGATCGATAGATAAGATTAAAGCCAACAGCCATACCGTTTTGGTTTCCGATGCAGGAACACCTGGCATTTCAGATCCTGGATTTTTACTTATCAGAGAATGTATTGCTAAAGGAATTGACATTGAATGTTTGCCTGGACCAGCGGCAGTAATTCCAGCAATAGTTGCCAGTGGATTCCCATGCGACAAATTCGTTTTCGAAGGATTTCTTCCTCACAAAAAAGGACGTCAAACACGACTCAAATTAATTGCTGAGGAAACAAGAACTACAGTTTTATACGAATCTCCACATCGCTTGGTGAAGTGTTTGGGGCAGATTGAAGAATTTATGGGACCGTATCGAAAAGTCTGTGTTGCTCGTGAAATTACAAAGATGTACGAAGAATATAAACGCGGGACTGCTGCAGAAATCAAGGCGTATTACGAAGCGCATCCTCCAAAGGGTGAAATCGTAATTGTTGTTGAAGGAGCTGAATCAAAAAAAAGTAAGAAATGAAAAGTCAAGCTTATTTTCTAGTTAAAAAAGGAGACCCAAAACAGGCCTTTGAATTAAGAGATTTCGAAATTTCTGATCCTATCGAAAGCGAAGTCTTGATTGAAGTTGAAGCTTTTGGAATTAACTACGCGGATGTTATGGCTAGAAATGGCTTATATAACGAAGCACCACCAATGCCATTTGTTGCAGGATACGAAGTTGTTGGAAAAGTTATTTCTCTTGGAAATGATGCTGACAAATCATTGGTTGGCCAGCGCGTTTTGGCTTCCTGTCGGTTTGGAGGATACTCAAAGCATGTGATCACGAATGATTACGCTATTGTTCAAGTGGGGGAGCAAGACCCTGCCGAATTAATGGCGCTTTGTACGCAGGCTGTTACGGCGTATTATATGGCTGAGTATTTAACGCCAATTCATAAAATAGATACGGTTTTAATTCATGCTGCCGCTGGTGGTGTTGGAACAATTTTGATTCAACTGGCCAAACTGAAAGGTGCAACGGTGATTGCCAAAGTTGGGCGAACAGAAAAAGAGGTGTTGGTAAAAGAATTAGGCGCAGATTATGTTGTTAATTACCGCACTTCAGATTATGTAGAACAAATTAACAAAGCGCTAGATGGAGGCAGGATTGACGTAAGTTTTAACCCTGTTGCGGGCGCGACGTTCAAAAAGGATTGGTCGATTTTGGGATCGGGAGGAAGAATGATTCTTTTCGGGGGTTCTGCTCTTTCAGAAGGAAAATGGGGAATTTTCTCTAAACTCAATTTTGTCCGAAAAATGGGATTAATTTTACCAATTGGACTGATGATGCGCTCAAAGAATATTATGGGCGTGAACATGCTTAAAATTGCCGATAACCGCCCGATAATTATGGAAACTTGTTTAAGGGAAGTTGTTGCGTTGTATACGGAAGGAAAAATCAAACCGCAGATTGGTGGCACTTATACTTCGGATCAATTGGCGAAAGCACATGCTGATCTTGAGGGAGGTAGCACGACTGGGAAGTTGGTTGTTGTTTGGTAGGTTGTTTCTAGATACAAGGTGAGTTCTCGTTAGAACTGTTCCTTTCAGAATTCTCATTTTTAGTATCTTTAAATGTTAGATAGAACCTCATAACCTAAGCCAATGTTCGGAATGAAACTGAAATGGTATCCCTTGTTTGAATCGGAAAGCGAATTGGAAAATTTATTTGCAGTAAAAAAAACGGCTATCCACAAAAGCATTTTTGGCGAAGTTCTATTGGTTAAAAACGATTCAGGCTACCACGCTTTCAAAAACAAGTGTGCGCATCAAAACAAACCTCTAAACGGATGCTGGACGGAAGACAATTCCATCGTTTGTCCATTTCACAAGTATCATTTTGACATTGATTCCGGCCAAGGGCACGGAACTTATATTGATAAGTACGAATTGCGTTTCGTTGATGCAAAAGTTGAAATTGGAAAAGAGATTTGGTCGGTTTTCAATTAATCATGACGGAAACCATCAAAATCTTGACCTTCCGTATTTTTCTGAATTCGCTTCTTGATCTCAGCTTTCTTTTCCGGATCCGTTGAAGAATTAATAAGTGGAATACTGTGAAACAATACATCTGTTACTTTCTCTCCTCGGTTCAGAATTAAAGCAATCATCATCACCAGACTTGAAATTAAAATTGGATATAAGAGCAATCCAGTATCAAAATTTTCAATTTTCACACCGTCATATTTGGCTAAAACGAAGAACAAAAGAACCGTGATTAACCCGCGAGGTGCAATAAACAGCTCTGGAAGCAAATGATCTTTTGCAGTGAAACGAAGGATGACAAAACGAACCGCGAATAGAATTCCAACGATTGCAAAACTATTGATGGCTACTTGTACATTGTACAATGAGCTCACGGTAATACTAAGTCCAAACACAACGAAGAAGAACGTACGAATTAAGAATGCCGATTCTAAAGTCAGATTGTGAAAATCATGCAAAATTGGCCGTACCTTTTTCTTGTCGAAGTACTTTTTCAGGAAACCTCGGAAAAAGATATCTGTGTTGTTCAGCACCAATCCAAAGGCTAGAATAATTAATAATGACGATAAGTGGAAGTACTTTCCAACCGCAAAAAGAAGCAGTAAAACGGCAATAATTAGAAATAGTTTTACCTGCATTTGCAAGTGCTGAAAAAGGTAGACCATCACATAAGCAACAATAACAGAAAGAACCATTGTTCCCAATATGTTTAGGACAATCTCCCATGCAATTGAGCCATCACCTGCATGTCCATCTGCACCGAGCATGAAATAGAAGACCATAATCCCAAGAATATCGGAAAAAGTACTTTCGTAAACCATAAATTCTTTTTTTACGCCTCTCAATCCTCCGACACTTGGAATGATAATAGCACTACTCATAATACTTAGTGGAATCGCATATAAAATGGCAGTATACCATCCTACGCTTGGAAAAATATACATAAAGAAAGCCCCGAGAGCAAACATAGAGCCTCCAATTCCTAGTAATGCAACCATAAAGGCTTTGAAGATCATTCCCCTTTTCTCCTTCTCCAGTTTTAAATCAAGGGCAGCTTCTAAGACAATCATCACAAGCCCAACGTTACCCAATATTTCGAGAATTGAATCCAACTCTACGTCTTTAAAAATACCCGCTGACTGCAAGCCTATTTTAAGTCCCATCCCAAGTAAAATCAATAAAAGAACAGACGGGATATTGGTCTTTTTGGAAATAATATTAAAGAAGAAGCTCAGGATTATTATTCCCGCAAGAGCCATTATAAGAACGTAAGTATTCATTCATTTTAAATTGATAGAACAAAGTACTGGTTTTTTTTTGGATTATTTGGATAGTAATACTATTAATCGTAATATTGCGATATACAAATGTAGCGATGGGATTAACAAAAACAGAAAATTACACAGAGGCTCAGGTAGATCTTTCTAAAATGGTAAAGGTTCTTGGGCATCCCGCGAGAATAGCGATTCTTCAATCTATTATCAAAACAGAATCTTGTGTTTGCGGAGATTTAGTTACCGAAATTGGTCTTGCTCAATCGACAATATCTCAGCATCTTAAAGAGCTGAAATCGGCAGGATTAATTCAAGGGACAATTGAGGGAACGAGCATGTGTTACTGCATCAACCCTCAAAATTGGAATAAATTGAAAGAGGAACTTCTACTATTATTTAACTCGGCAAATTGCGAAGACAGCGATTGCTGCTAATATTAAACAAAATGGAAAAAACAAAGTTCCCTAGAATGCACGTTTCACTTTATGTAAGTGATATCGCATCAACAGTAAATTTTTACACAACATTTTTTGGAATGCCAGCTTCGAAAGTGAAGAAAGGATATGCTAAATACGAATTGGAGAGCCCGGGATTAATTATTTCATTTGTTGAAAATGCGGACCGCGTTGGGGGCAATTTTGGTCACCTTGGAATTCAAGTTGGATCGAAAGAAGATATGGAGGCGAAATTGGAAGTTGCTAGAGCGCAAGGAATTGTTTCTTCAGAAGAAATAGGAACGGCTTGTTGTTATGCCGTTCAAGATAAATTTTGGGCCACAGACCCAGACGGGATTCAGTGGGAAGTCTATTATTTCCATGAAGACGTTGAATTTAACGACCCTAAATATTCGTCAGAAGACAATGCTGCATGTTGCTCACCAACGATGGAAGCAGAAGCCGTTGTAACCGAAACGAAACCAAAAATGGTAGACTTGTCAAGTTCGAATTCAAATTCATGCGACCCAGATTCAGGGTGTTGTTAATTAGACTGTAAGAACGCAGAATTTTATTGCTTCAAGTTAAGTAGTCTAATCTCTAAATTCTAAGACCTAAAATAAAATAATGAAAAAAAACGTACTTGTGCTTTGCACGGGAAATAGCTGCAGAAGTCAAATAGCAGATGGGTATTTAAGAGCTTTATCTCCAGAAGGAACGAACGTTTATAGCGCTGGAGTTGAAACGCATGGAGTCAACCCAAAAGCTATTGAAACAATGAAAGCGGATGGAATTGACATATCGAATCAAACTTCGAATCATGTTGACGAATATGGTGGTATAGAATTCGATTATATCATTACCGTTTGTGACAATGCCAAAGAACGCTGTCCGTATTTTCCATCAAAGGCACACCTTTTTCACATGAACTTTCCGGATCCCGGGAAAGCAGTTGGAACTGAAGAAGAAGTAAAAGCTGAATTTTCCGAAGTTCGGGAAATGATCAAATTGTACTGCAAAGAGTTTATAGCCGCTTACCTATGAAAAAGTACGTAGCGGAAACCATCGCAACATTCTTCCTTATCTTTTGTGGGTGCGGCGCGATGGTCATTAATACGGAATTCGTTGGTGCAATCACGCATACTGGAGTTGCGGCCGCTTGGGGTTTAATTGTTACCATAATGATTTTCGCTTACGGATGTATTTCAGGAGCGCACATGAACCCAGCGGTTACAATTGCATTGACGCTTGTAAAATTGCATCCAAAAAAGGAAGTGGCGCCCTATTTGGTCGCACAATTGATTGGAGCTTTTGCGGCAAGTTTAACATTGGCGCAACTTTTCCCTGACAATGAACTTCTTGGCTCTTCTTTACCGCAAGGTTCGGAAATGCAATCTTTTATCTTGGAATTCATTTTAACCTTCATGCTAATGATCGTAATCTTATTGACTTCACAGGGAGGGAAATTGGAGCAATACTTCGCGCCTGTAGCGATTGGAGCAACCGTAGGATTGGAAGCACTATACGCAGGACCAGTTTCCAACGCGAGCATGAATCCATTTAGGAGTTTAGCGCCAGCCGTAGTTTCTGGTCACACCGAACACCTGTGGTTGTATTTGGTTGCGACAACCTTGGGAGCTACAGTTGCGGCATTCTATTGGACGTGGCAGCGCACAGAATGAATTATTTAACGTAATTTTGCAACATCAAAAAATATTTTAACAACTAGTATATGGCAGAAACAATGACAGATCTAGGAATTGGGGCAATTTTAACCCAATTAGGAATTGAAAAAGTGAACAATGGTGCATCAACAGGTGGACATTGGTTTAACACAAGAGGAGTAGTAATTGACTCCGTATCTCCAGTAGACGGAAGCGTAATCGCATCCGTAAACGCTGCAACTGATGCAGATTATGAAGCGGTTGTTCTTAAAGCAGAAGAAGGATTTCAAGAATGGAGAAAGTGGACAGCTCCAGCTCGTGGTGAAGTAGTGCGTCAATTGGCGACTAAATTACGTGAGTATAAAGAGCCATTGGGTAAATTGGTTTCTTACGAAATGGGGAAATCATACCAAGAAGGATTGGGTGAAGTACAAGAGATGATCGATATCTGTGATTTCGCAGTGGGTCTATCGCGTCAATTACACGGCCTTACAATGCACTCTGAACGTCCAGGACACAGAATGTATGAGCAATACCACCCGCGTGGAATCGTTGGAATTATTTCAGCATTTAACTTCCCCGTTGCGGTTTGGAATTGGAACACAGCACTTGCTTGGGTTTGTGGTGATGTTTGTATTTGGAAGCCATCTGAAAAAGCGCCAATTACAGCAATTGCTTGTCAAGAAATTACAAAACAAGTTTTCGAAGCAAATGGAGTTCCAGAAGGAGTTTCAGGAGTGGTTATCGGCGGAGCTGATTTGGGGATCTTGATGTCAAACGATACAAGAATTCCTTTGGTTTCAGCAACAGGTTCTACTCGTATGGGTAAAGCTGTTAGTGCTGCAGTTGGAGCACGTTTAGGAACTTCACTTTTAGAGCTTGGAGGAAACAACGCAATCATCATTACGCCTTCAGCAGATTTGAAAATTGTTCTTCCTGGAGCAGTATTTGGAGCCGTTGGTACAGGTGGACAACGTTGTACTTCAACAAGAAGATTGATCATTCACGAAGATGTTTACGATACATTCGTTAGCGCAATCGTTAATGCTTATGGACAATTGAAAGTTGGAAATCCATTGGATGAAAACATGCACGTTGGACCACTTATCGATCACGATGCTGTGAATGCCTATTTGAAAGCGTTGGAAGATGCAAAAGCAGAAGGGGGAAACATTCTTGTAGAAGGTGGAGTTTATGAAGGAGAAGGATATGAGTCTGGATGCTACGTGAAGCCCGCAGTTGTTGAAGCAAAAAATTCATTTAAAATTGTACAGCACGAAACATTTGCGCCAATCTTGTACATCATGAAATATTCGGGTGATGTTACAAATGCAATTGCCATTCAAAATGATGTGCCTCAAGGGTTGTCATCCGCAATCATGACGAACAGCCTTAAGGAATCAGAAATATTCTTATCTGCCCAAGGTTCAGATTGTGGAATCGCAAACGTAAACATCGGAACGTCAGGAGCGGAGATCGGTGGAGCATTTGGAGGTGAGAAAGAAACAGGCGGTGGACGTGAATCTGGATCTGACGCTTGGAAAGTATACATGAGAAGACAAACGAATACAATCAACTACACAGATGAATTGCCATTGGCGCAAGGAATCAAGTTTGAGTTGTAGTCTATTTGTCCATCAAGCGGAACATTGAGCTAGTCGAATTTAGCCGAGATGTACATCATATCTAAAAGCCGTTTCCGTTAAACAGGGGGCGGCTTTTTTATTTTATTGAAAATCATCGTTGAAATTTTGGCGTCTATCGATGAAAGACCATTGCAGGTCTAATAATCAACTCTTTATCATTTCAACTTACCTAATTGCTGTATCTTTACATTGGTTTTATAGTAGAGCATGTACTGGTTATATATGCTTTGGTTTAAATGAAAAGGGAGTACGACATAAGCGTACTCCCTTTTTATTTTTCGCCGCTTCTAACGCGGGAATAATCGTGGTGTTTATATATAGTGCATCTACTGGCGCATCTTCCACATTGAAAATAACTGTATTTGCCCCTGTTGTAAATGATAAGTAAAAGTGACTGATATAAACCGTTGGATTTACATCCGCAATTCATTATGCGTATTGAATATTTGACTCCATTTTCGCATAATCCTCAGGGTTATAAATTTCAATTGAAGCTTCAAGTCGATCAACGATATTTTGCTTTTTCTTAAGGTATAGCCTCAAGTTCTTAAAATTGTTCAAATCGTCTTCATCAATAAAAACGATATGAAAATCAGGTTTGCAGGTTTCTCTGACTTCGGTCGATTCACTGGGTTCAAAATCTGTTAAACCCTCTTGAGAAAATCCTATCCCAGAAAAGACAAATAGCATTGAGAGAATTAGATATTTCATACCGTTCGTATTATTAGTTTCATGGCGCAAAAATGCGAGGAGGAAAAGTACATTTAATTCTACTTAAACATGATTGTATAAACACCTAAATTTTAGCGCATATGTACGCAATGTTTTGACGGTTTTCTCATAAAATTGATTGTATAAATGAAGCTTATTGGCATAATAGAGACGAATGGCTGAAATTCACTAACTTTGCCCAAAATTGAATTCAATGGCATTAACGAACAACGACATTTTAAAGAAATTAAGAGTAGCACTAAAAATGCGGGACGATGATATCGTTGAGGTTTTAGCATTGGTCGATTTTAAAATTTCCAAAAGTGAGTTGGGGGCGTTCTTTAGAAATGAAGACCATCCAAAGTATATGGAATGTCAAGATCAGATTCTAAGAAATTTCTTAAATGGATTGATTATTCATAAACGTGGACCAAGAGAAGACAAAAGAGATCCATCGATCAAAAGGGCGAATGAAGCAAAAAACACGTCTAAGGATTAATTTAAAAAAATCATTTTGAAAAAATTTGAAGACTTAGGGATCAGAGTGAGTTTCGTGAAAGGCCTTGCCGAATTAGGAATTATTGAACCAACGGATATCCAGCAAAAAGTAATCCCCCTTTTATTGAATGATCCAAAGGATATTGTGGCTCAAGCTCAAACGGGAACTGGAAAAACGGCCGCATATGGCCTTCCGCTCTTAGAGCAGATGGACGCGAACAACAGCGATGTTCAAGGCTTGGTTTTATGTCCAACAAGAGAACTAGGACAGCAAGTTGCAAAGCAATTGTTCAAGTTCACGAAGTACTCAGAAAAGATTTTTACGGAAGCCGTTTATGGTGGTGAAAAAATTGACCGTCAAATTGCATCGCTACAAAGACCAACGCAAATCATTGTGGCAACTCCAGGAAGGTTAATCGATTTGGTGAACCGAAAAGCGGTTGATTTAAGTTCTGTGAAAACAATTGTTTTGGATGAAGCTGACGAAATGCTAAGCATGGGTTTCAAAAGCCAATTGGACGAGATTTTAAGTTCGCTTAAATCCGTTGAAAATAAGTGGTTGTTTTCAGCAACAATGCCGCATGGAATCAAAGACATCATCAACCATCACATGTCAGATGATGCGCATCGCGTTGAGGTCAATCGAGGTGATGTTGTAAACAAGAAAATTCGACACGAATATATAGTAAGTGAGGAAAACGAGAAGCTGCACATTTTAATGCAATTCTTGAAATCGGAGCACAAAAATAGAGGAGTAATCTTCTGTAGAACCAAAGCTGCAACTCAAAAATTAGCCAAGCAGCTGATCGCCAAAAACGTGGAGACGGATGCCCTTCACGGAGACCTGCTTCAGAAAGAACGCGACAAAGTTATGCGTGCCTTTAAAAATGAAAGTTTGCGCGTTTTAGTTGCAACCGATGTTGCCGCACGCGGAATTGACATTGCTGGATTAACATTTGTGCTTCATTATCAACTTCCAGAAAGCGATGAATATTACACACACCGAAGTGGTAGAACTGCAAGAGCCGGAAGGGAGGGTATATCTCTCGTTTTGGCAACGGTGGCTGACGTAAAAACATTGCGTAATTACGAACGTACACTTGGGATAAAGTTCAATCAAATTCGTGCTCAGAAGTAAGGCTTCATTTTTGGCTTCAAGTTACTTGTTTCTCGTTGTGTTCTGCATAACCAAAAGCGAATCAATCCTGCACTGTGAATCCAAGGCTATTTAGAACCTTTTATGGCTTTTATAAAAGGTTTACCACAAGGACACAACTCGCCTTTCAGGCTGGCACAATTTATTCCCGCGATTTGATGACACAAAGTTGAAGACCTCAAGGTCTTCTCGTGTCAAAAACGATGCTCTTCAAATTACTAATCGATTTAGTTCAGAAATCTTATCTTGTTGCTCATTTACAATCCAAAACTTGAAAATAAAACACCTTTCCTTGGTTGCGCTATTAGCCCTATTTGTTCTCGTTTCATGCGATTCTGATTCAAATATTGACGCGCAAGAAGTCAAGGAAGAGGCAAAAAAAGAATGCCAACTTGTATCAATGAATTTCGATTTAGGAGGAATAAAACGAAGACTTGCTTTTGATAACAAAAAGGACGGTCGGGTAATTATTCAGACCATTGACAATGGGAAGGATATTGGTCAAACAATGCACTTTAATCTTCATGAAGACGGAAGAATTCAAGCCTTTTTATCTGGAACAATGATTGCCGCTTATGTATACGACGACGACAATAAGCTGTTATCTATTAACGGTGAAAAAGGATTAAACTCAAGAAAGTTTGAATACAACGAAAAAGGACAGCTTATCAAGCAATTAACAATGTTTGGGGATAAGATAAACATGGTCCACACCTATGAGTACGACGCTGATAATCAACCGACGAAAGTTTTAATTTACGACAAATACTATGAGTTGATAGAGGAAAATGTGATCCGATATGATGACAAAATTAATCCATTTAAAAACAAAGGAGCGGTAATAAACAATACGGAATTGCTTTTAGGATTTCCCGTTGGGAATCATGATCATAATATTGTAGAAATTACACGGACTTATATGACGAATACTACTTACAAAATTCGTGGGGCATTCCGAAAGAAGGGGGATCGACAGGTGGATAGAAATTATTACAAATACGACAAAAGTGGGTATCCTTTTCAAGTAGGTCGAATGAAAATGGGAAAGCAATCGATTATGACTTTAAATTACGACTGCAAGTAGGTGTCAATTGTTAATTCCAATTAAAAAAGACGTCACTTTTTATTGATTCATTGAACACTTCTCTCAATTTCTTGAGTTTTTCAACGGCATTTTTATCGCCAGCAGTCGCTTTTGCCTTGACTTTATAGTATTCTGACATTGTTTCTCCGAATAAGTCATGATCCAATTTGGACTTGATGTCAGCGATTTTCGCATTGATTTCAATCAGGAAATGCTCGATCTCACCAAGTTCCTTAGCCCCCTCGTCGGAGATCTTTTCGTTTTTCATCAATTCGATATATCGGGGCAAGATTTCGCTTAGAATAAGATTGAATTGATCTAATTCTTTATTTAACAGTCTTTTATGTTTTTCGAATGCCATGATTGTTGCTGTAAGTTATGAAATTTTATTATTGAATTCAATACACGATTAAAAATTAACATTTGACTAAAGTGCGTACTTTTGGCACATGGCAGGTATTTATATTCATATTCCTTTTTGTAAACAAAAGTGTACGTATTGCGATTTTCATTTCAGCACAACATTTGAAGAGTACCGTCAAAAAATGATTGAATCAATTGCGAATGAATTTGTTGAAAGAAAAGATTATCTCGAAAACAAAGGAATAAATACCATCTATTTTGGGGGGGGAACACCAAGTCTTTTGGATCAAAATGAACTGCAAATCATCATAAATGCCATCTATCAGAACTTTGATGTTGAAGAAGGGATAGAAATTTCACTTGAAGCAAATCCCGATGACATTACGGATGAAAAGTTGGAAGATTGGACAGCCGTCGGAATTAATAGATTGAGCATCGGATTGCAATCCTTTAAAACCGAAGATCTTGAATGGATGAACAGAGCGCACACCGTGGATGAAGCCTTGACCTGTGTTCGAAAAGCACAAGAAGCAGGGATTTCAAACCTCACCGTAGATTTAATTTATGGTCTTCCAAACCTAAGCCTAGACGAATGGAAATCACATATTCAACAGGTTCTTGACTTTGGAGTGCCTCACATTTCAGCGTATTGCTTGACTGTTGAAGAAAATACGGCCTTGAATAATTTGGTGAATAAGGGAAAGATGACCGTTGCAGATGACGATCAGCAAAGCGATCAGTTTAAACTTTTAGTTTCGCTTTTGGAAGAAAATGGATTTGATCAATACGAAATTTCTAATTTTTCCAAAGCAGGATTTGAATCCAAGCACAATTCAAATTATTGGAAAGGCGAATGGTATTTGGGTGTGGGTCCTTCTGCGCATTCATTCAATGGTTTATCGCGCGCCTGGAATGTCGCGAATAACAGAAAATACTTAGCTGCAATTGACAAAGGAGAGAGCCATTTGGAAACAGAAATTCTTTCATCTGAAAACCAATTCAATGAATACCTATTAACTGGATTGAGAACTGCTTACGGAGTTGATCTTCAAAAGTTGAAAAAAATAGCACCGTTAAATAATCTGTTTACAGTCAATTGCGCCACTTTTATCAATGAAGGCTGGATGGTAAGCACAAACAATGTTTTAATCCTCACCAATGAAGGAAGATTAAAGGCAGATTATATTGCTTCAGAACTCTTTATTTTTGATTAAGAGGATTCATTCAGAATAGGTATTTTAGCGTTATCAAAAAACTATATCTATGCGTAAACACCTCACTATTTTTATACTTCTTGTGTCAACAGTTTCGATCGCGCAGGAAAAGAAAATCATTGATTATACGATATTTGATGACTGGAAATCATTGAAAGGCGCAAGAATGTCGAACGATGGAAAATACATTTCGTATGAGGTGAACCCGCACAAAGGGGATGGGTATTTATTCATTTACAACACCATGTCAAAGAAATTGGATTCAATTCCGAGAGGAAATGGTGCTTCGTTTTCTGGTGGCAGCGGATATTTGGCTTTTAAAATTGATCCAGGGTTTGATACTTTGAGAACCTGCCAATTAGATAAGGTTAATAAAAAGAAGTGGCCAAAAGATTCACTAGGAATTTACCTTTTGGAAAGCGATTCACTGATTAAAATACCAAAAATTGAAAGCTTCACATTGAACGATGAAAATGATTGGGGCGCATTAATGTTTGAACATAATAAGATTGAAGAACCAAAAAAGAAAAAGCACCTTTGCAAAAAGAAACATCCGAAACCATCCACATCAAAGGGGCAGGCTGTTCAAATGTTTCATCCAAATCAATCTAAAAAGATTGAGTTCAAAGATGTCAAAGGTTTAGAAGTTTCTGAAAATGGTGAGCTGGTCGCAATGACAATTCATCAAAAAATAGATGAAGATTCAATACACCTCCAGATCTTCAATACCACAAATGAAAGTTCATGGATAGCGCCTAAAAAGTTCAAAGACCTTCAAAAATTAACCTTCGATGATCAAGGAACCAGATTGGCTTACTTGGCCTCTAACGATACTGCAAAAGTGAAAGTTTATAGTTTGGCCGTTATGGATTGTGTAGCCAAAACAGATCGTTTTATTGCAGACACGAACAGTACGTTCATTCCTAAATTGGATGCGGTTTCAATTCACTATTCACCTGAATTTTCCAAAGATGGGAGTCTGCTGTATTTCGGAGTTGCTGATATTAAATTCGAAGAACCGAAAGACACATTGCTTGATTCTGAAAAGGTGAAGCTTGATTTGTGGCATTATCAGGATAAGCGATTGCAACCACAGCAATTGTTGGAAATGAAGTTCGACGAGAAACGCTCAGATTTATATGTTTACCATTTTGAAAATTCAAATGCTGTTCGGTTATCGGACGACACATTAGAGGTGCGTTCTGAATGGAATTTGAAAGGAAAATATTTGCTTGGAACGAGCACAGAGCGTTATGCGCATACATACAATTGGGTTTCACCCCGCCCTCAAGATTATTATAGAATCGATATTGAAACAGGAAAGGCGGAATTACTTCAGGTCGCAAGCAAGTTCGGAATTGAACTTTCACCATCTGGGTTGAAGTACAGCTATTATGATATTGATAAAGCAGCCTATTTTGTCGTGGACACAGAGAAGTCAACGGAAGAGTGCATGACATGTGATTCTAAAGACATCACTTGGACTTCTGACATGAACGGAATGCCAATGGATGCCTATCCAAAAGGAGAGCTTGGCTGGAACGCTGAAGAGTCTAAAATGTATATTCAATCCGAATATGACATCTGGTCGTACGAATTAGGAAATAAGGAATTGATTTCGATTACGGACAGCGCAGGGATGAAGAATAAAATTAGATTCTCAATGCGAAACTGGTCGTACGATAGTGTTTATGTTCACTACGAAAATGTCTACTTGCAAGGATTTGATGAGAAAACAAAAGGAATCCATATTTACAAATTGATTGATCATGGAGATCATACGGACGTTAAAGAATTGGCTTATTTCGACGCTAAACTGTATGGTGGATTAATGCGGTCTAAAAACCTTGAACGCTTTGCAATGCGTAAAATGACATTTAATGATTATCCAGAATTGTTCACGTATACGCGAGAGTTTGAAAATCTTAAGCAAATATCAAACACCAATCCTCAGCAAAGCGAATTCAAATGGGGAACATCTGAAATTATAGATTGGAAAGCCTACGATGGAACGAAACTAGAGGGGATTCTTTACAAGCCAGAAGATTTCGATGCTTCAAAAACGTACCCTTTAATGGTCTACTTCTATGAATTGAGATCTGATAACTTGCACTCACATTACATCCCAAGACCAACGGCTTCAATTATTTTCCCTTCCGAATATACATCGGCAGGTTATGTCGTATTTATTCCAGATGTTCGCTACAAAGAAGGGCATCCAGCTCAATCGGCTTATGATTGTATTTTGAGTGGAACGGATCGCGTATTGCAGCTTTTACCAAATATTGATTCAAACCGAATGGCCTTACAAGGTCAATCTTGGGGAGGTTATCAAGTTGCCCAGCTCGTTACAATGACGGATAGATATGCTGCTGCAATGGCCGGCGCGCCGGTAACAAATATGTTCTCTGCGTATGGAGGAATTCGATGGGGAAGTGGATATAATCGCCAATTCCAATACGAAAGAACACAAAGTAGAATTGGCTATACAATTTGGGAAAAACCAGAATTGTATGTGGAGAATTCACCGCAATTTCATCTTCCAAATGTAACAACGCCTTTATTGATCATGCACAACGACGGTGACGGAGCTGTTCCATGGTACCAAGGAATTGAATTGTTTACAGGACTGAAACGTCTTGACAAACCAACCTGGCTCTTGAACTATAATGGTGATGGACATAACCTAATGAAAAATGCGAATCGAATTGATTTGAGTATTCGAATGCGTCAATTCTTTGATTATTATCTATTGGATGAAAAAGCACCACAATGGCTTACAGACGGAATCCCAGCGGTAAAAAAGGGGAAAGAATTAAGATACGATTAACAAAACTTTTTGTAGAAAGAAAATAGATACATATTTTTGGTGAATAATGGCAAAATCTAGAAATGACATACCGCATACTGGCTTAAAGGGCTTTACGAAACATTGGAAAAATGATGTCGTTGCAGCGATCTCTGTGTCCTTGGTTGCACTTCCTTTATCATTGGCAATTGCTGTTGCTATTGGGATCCCTCCTATCGCGGGATTAATTACAGCAGTAGTTGGAGGTATTGTAACGACATTCTTTAGAAGTAGTAAATTGGCCATCAACGGTCCAGCCGCTGGATTGATTGGGGTTATCTTTTCAGCCATTCTTGCATTTCAAATAGGAGGCACAACCACGATTGAAGCGTATCAATATGTTCTCGCTGCAATTATTGTTGCAGGTGGATTACAGGTTGTCATTGGTCTTTTAAAATGGGGTAGAATTGCGGAAATCTTTCCAACAACAGTTATTCATGGTATTCTCGCCTCCATTGGGATTATCATTTTTGCGAAACAGATGCACGTTGCAATGGGAACACAATCCGACGCTGGAAATACAATCGACATCTTAAAAGACATTATTTACAAATTCCCAGAGATTAATCCATACATCGCGATAATTTCTGGAATTGGACTGATTCTTTTGATCTTTCATGCACGAATTAGTTACAAGGTATTCCACTTTATTCCCGCTCCGGTTTGGGTTTTGGCGGTATCAGTGCCCATAGTAATTCTTTACGGTCACTTGGAGTCAGAAGGAACAATTCTTTTCGGAGAACAATTCCACCAACCTAAGGGCTATCTAATTGATGTTGAAAGCAACTGGATGGACAACCTTCCTACTCCCGATTTTTCTAAAGCACACACCTTTACATTTTGGGCGGCAGTAATTTCGATTACGCTCTTATCAACGGTAATCACATTGGCAGGAGCGAAAGCTGTAGATGCATTGGATCCTTACAAGCGAAAAACGGACATGAATCGCGATCTCGTTGGAGTTGGCGTCAGCAGCATGGTCTCTGGAGCTTTGGGCGGTTTACCAGTAATTACGGTAATTGTTCGGAGTACCGTAAATGTTCATAATCATGCAAAAACGAAATGGTCCAATTTTTACCATGGATTGTTTATTGCCCTCTTTGTTCTCTTCTTGATTCCAGTGATTCAATTGTTTCCTAAAGCAGCATTAGCAGCAGTTCTGGTCTTTACAGGAATTAAATTGGCGTCTCCAAGGCTGTTTATTGAAATCTACAAACAAGGGTTGGAACAACTGGTTTTCTTGATTTCTACGGTCGTTATTACCTTATACAAAGATCCTTTGATAGGTCTTTTGGGCGGTATGGGAATTACGTTGGTTGCACATTTATTGATTTCACGGGTTTCAATTCCGCAGTTTGTTCAAATGGTTGTGAATTCAGGAACTAAAATGAGGCACAATCAAGATGGCTCCTACACGCTTAAAGTGCGAGGGGTTGCCAATTTCCTTTCCATGCTTAAGTTAATAGGATTACTTGAGAAAATTCCTGCGGGTGCAAACTTGCAGGTTGATCTTTCAAAAACGCGATTGGTTGATTTAACCTTTCATGAAAAACTGATTGATTTTAGGAGATCGCAGCGCTTGACGGGAGGTAAAGTTCAAATTATTGGGCTGACGCAGCACGTCGCTTCTTCGAATCATAAATTAGCTTTAAGAAGTTTGATTCTTCCCAACCCACAAAAAACATCCCCAAGACAGCAACGAATTAGGCAAATTGCAATTGACAATGGCTGGATGTATACCAAAGAAATTCAAGTTGACTCTAGTGAATTGTTAGAGTTTGATTTCTTCAATTCAAGACCGCTTGAATACAAACATAATGTTGTCGCAGGAGTATTTACAGACACCGAAATTGACTGGGAACTTAGCGATATTGTTTTTGACGAGGGAGCCATGCTTTCGAAGGAGGTCTATAAAACAACTGTTCAACTCGTTCATTTACCAAAAAAAATTCCTTCGTTTGTTCTAGAGCAAGAAGGGATTTTCGATAAGCTCTTTGATCGTGTCCTTTCGTTTTCATCTTCAGATATTGATTTCCCAGAAGCGCCATTTTTCTCTAAAAAGATGCGATTGAGAGGGGAAGATGAAGATGCAATTCGAGCTTTGTTCACTCAAGACTTATTGGCTTTCTTTGAAAGCGAAGAAATCTACCATATTGAATGCAACGGTGAAGCGCTTCTTATCTTTAAGTCGCTTAGAATTGCCAATACGGGAGAAATCAAAAACATGGTTCGATTCACAGAAGAGCTCGTTAAAAAGATCAATAAATGATTTTACGAATCGGATTGGTTCTTTTACTTTCAGCAATAGCGTATTTGAGCTTGACTCCTTCGACGTCAGTTTCTGTTGGAAACGACAAGGTGGGACATTTCATCGCCTATGGAACTTTAATGATCAACATCGGCTTGTTGACCTTGCCTAAAATGAAGCACTTTCGAAACGGAATTATTTTTACCATTTGCTACGGAATGTTAATGGAAATAGGGCAGTATTTTGTGCCAGGAAGAACGTTTTCAATGTACGATATGTTAGCAAACGTTTCTGGAGTTGGTTTGGGGATAATACTCTCATTTTTGTTTGGAAAGAGCATTCAAAAATGTCTTAAGAAATGGAAATTAATTTAGGTACTTTTACACTTCAATCTTTTGACTAATGGAGAAACTTCAGAATTTTATTGATGGTAAATATTGCGACCCAATTGAAGGTCAGTACATTGATAACTACGAGCCCGCTTCGGGAAAAGTGTACAGTCTCATTCCGAATTCTGACGCCCAAGATGTTGAGTTGGCGGTGAAAGCTGCTGAGAAGGCTTATCCTGTTTGGTCGAAAATGAGCATTGATGAAAGAAGTGCAATTATGGTCAAGCTTTCGCAGGGGATTGAAGCAAGAATGGATGAATTCGTTCAAGCTGAATCCCGTGACAATGGAAAACCCGTTACACTTGCAGCACACGTTGATATTCCAAGAGCGGTTTCGAATTTTCATTTCTTCGGAACGGCAATTTTGCACTTTGCTTCGGAGTCACACAATATGGAAGGCGTTGGCGTTAATTATACCTTGAGAAAACCACTTGGAATTGTGGGTTGTATTTCTCCTTGGAACTTGCCTTTGTATCTTTTTTCTTGGAAAATTGCTCCGGCTTTGGCGGCAGGAAATTGCGTTATTGCAAAACCATCCGAAGTTACGCCATACACGGCCTACTTGCTGGGCAAGGTGGCCAAAGAAGCTGGAATGCCCGACGGTGTTTTGAATATTCTTCACGGAGAAGGTGGAGGCGCTGGCGATGCAATTGTGAAGCACAAAAAAATTAAAGCAATCTCTTTTACTGGAGGAACAACAACGGGAGAATACATCGCTCGAACTGCGGCTCCAATGTTTAAGAAACTTTCCCTTGAATTGGGAGGGAAGAATCCTAATATCATTTTTGCGGATTGCGATTTCAAAGAAATGTTGAGTACTACTCTGCGTTCATCGTTTGCGAATCAAGGACAAATTTGTCTTTGTGGCTCTCGAATTTTTGTTGAGCGCTCTATCTATGATAAGTTCAAAGAAGAGTTCGTTAAACGTGTGGAAAATACGATTGTCGCACATCCATCAGATGCTATGGCAAAGTTAGGAGCAGTTGTTTCAAAACCCCACATGGAAAAAGTACTTTCTTATGTTGAACTTGCTAAAGAAGAAGGCGGAACGGTTTTAACAGGTGGAAAGCGCGTAATTGTTGAAGGATATGAAGACGGATACTATTTACGTCCTACTGTAATTGAAGGATTGCCATTTGATTGCAGAACGAACCAAGAAGAGATTTTTGGGCCTGTCGTTACAATCACACCGTTCGATACGGAAGAAGAGGCGTTAATTATGGCCAATTCAACACAATATGGTTTGAGCGCTACCTTGTGGACATCCAATCTGAAAAGAGCACATCGAATGTCGAATGAAATTGATGCTGGAATCGTTTGGATCAATGCATGGTTAGTTCGTGATCTTAGAACTCCATTCGGAGGCGTTAAGGCTTCTGGTGTTGGAAGAGAAGGCGGTTGGGAAGCGTTGCGTTTCTTTACTGAGCCTAAAAATGTTTTTGTGAAGTATTAGACTTCACACTGAAGTTTAATTTCATGCTCTGTTTGAAAATAATTTGGTTCTTTCAGAATAACTTATCATCAACTCCCTGTTGTTCTCCCGTCAAATCACCAATCATTAGAACGCTTATTTTTTTCTTCTCAAATGAAAATTCTTTTAGTACCTATTAAATGAAGATAAAAAAAGAGCGACCTGTTTCCAAATCGCTCTTCATTAAATGTTTTGAAACTGCTTTTACTGAAGCAAGATTCTTTCTGTTCTCATTCTTCCGTTTACTTCAACATTTACAAAATAAGCTCCGGCGTCTTGGTTGCTCATATCGATTTCCGATTGGTGAGACAATCCTTCTTGATGAAAAATAGTTCTTCCCGCCAAATCCGAAATGGTAACGTTGAACTGATCAACACCTTGCGTCGTCATGTTCACTTTAAACATTCCGTTTGTTGGGTTTGGAACCACTGCGAAGTTGAAATCATTTACAAGATCTGATAAGCCCGCAGTTAAATCAATCCAATGAACAGTAATCTCAGCCCAGTAAGTATCATCCAATTCAAGAGTCACCATGTGATCTGTGTTTTCTGGAACAGTTGCAAGGTCCAATTGAAGAACGAATTGACGGTCATAAACCGCTTCATCCTGACCACCACTTGAACAAGTAACACCACCTATCAACGCATCACTTTCAAACCCTTCCATATCGAACGAAAGCCAATTCGTAGAAACATTCGCAACATTTGCAATTTCTAAATTTTGGATATCAATCCATAAATTATAAGCTGCAGCAGGATCATCTGAGAAAGTCCAGCAATTTGTGAATTCATTCGCTTCCATATCATTTGTCCAGATACTGAAAACAGGATCTTGCGGTGCCCAAATACAAAATGGAGATCCACCATCACACGGATCTGCTTTTGCTTTAAGCCGTTCAACTGTGATTGTATAAGATATTTGAGAGAATACAGTTATTGGAAAAAGAACTGCGAATAGTAATAGTGTTTTCATAGTTGATTCTTTAAGTTAATTCCTTCAAATGTAGCGATATATACTCTTAAAACCAATCATATAAATTAAAAAAGCTAGAAACGTTTCCGATCCAAAATCAGTTATATTGTCATTGTCCCTAGTGATTCATGACAAAATTTTTGGCTGTCGTTTCGTTGTTCAATTCATGAATAAGGAAGTAATTTCCATTCGCCAATGCTTTAATCTTCAGTTTTCAAAGAAGGCGCATAGCTAGCAAAGTTGAACTAAATTATATAAATCTGAATTTTCTAAGAATCGTATTTTCGGTTTACTCATTACATTTCGATTGTATCCGTTCCCTTGGAAATGATTATTTCAATGTTTTTAACAACATCGTATCCTAGAGATTCTACTTTCCCAGAGGTATTAGCAGAAACAGTTTGAGTAAAAGTCTAAGCTACCAATGAAACAGTAAAAGAAAATTAAAATAAACTCTCGAATCGTAAATATCAATACCCTATACCTATAATCTCTAATGAGCAACTACAACCTTCTTCGTTAACAACGAAACACCATCGCTCACTGTCAAAAAGTACGCTCCATTAGAAACAGAACTCAAATCAACAGTCGTCATGTTGTCCTTTAATTGCATGGTGGAAATTAATCGTCCGCTTAAATCTCGTATTTCAAGATTGAAATTACCTTGAAAAGCTGCGTTCAAAGAAATGTTAATTAAGTCATTACTTGGATTCGGATACAATTCGAAATCGTCCAAAGAAAGACTGTTCAATCCAGCATCTGCAGTTACGCAGAAGTTAATCGTTTCAAAAATATCAAAAGCAACGTTTTGCATGTTCCCAAAGACAAACCCTGATGCGCTTGTAATATTATAATTGCCGTCCGTATTACACCCCGCTTGCGAAGTTCCTTCGAGTCCATCGCCCCAATCATCAAAAATGATGAAGTCGTAACAACCAACAGCCAAACAATATTTTTCTGTAACGGTCAATTCGTTTCCATACGCGCCAAGATCGCTTGGCGATGCCGTTTGATTTCCACCAGTACCAAAGGTTTGGTTTCCGCCTGAAGCAACAAGATTAGAGCCCGAATCGCTCAGCTGCCAGGCCGTTTCATACCCGAAACAATCCGTTGAAATATTGATAAATGTGGCAACAGAATTGGCGAATAACGTAAAGGTTTTCGATACGGTATCATTTCCAGTATTGGTATCGAAAGTCGTATTTGGATCAGAAGTAAATGCGTTAAACATGTGAACACCATCTGTTGAACTCATTCCCGGAAGAACAATCGTTTCCGAATCGTTCGACCCAAGCGATCCCGTCCAATTGTAAGTAAGGTTTGCTCCGCCGTCAATATTGTATGACAAGGTGCATTCTGTCAAAGTGTTATCGCCGGCATTTCTGATCGCCACTTTTGGCTCAAAAGTTAGTCCACAAATGGTAACTTCGGGACTTGCAATGGATTGCGCGCTGGCATCATCAAATTGAGGAGTACCGTTTGGATCCCAGCCATCGACAACAAGTGCTTGACCGCAAGTTGCGGGCGCTAAATACTCCCCAACGCCTAAGTCCCATGAAACACCGAGGCGACCAAAATAATCGTAAAGTTGATTTGGGCTCGTTCCCGCACATCCTGCCGGTCCGCCAAAAAGTTGACCGACAATTCTGTGGTTTTGATCAAACAAAGGACTTCCAGATGAACCGCCTTGTGTTGTTCCAAACTCCCAATCTGCAACCCACCAAACCATTGCGCCTCCTCCAACGCTTTGAAATGGAGAATCTTCTTCGCGCGAAATTTTCATTATATCACCGACAGGATGATGGATACACGTGGCTTCTGTAATAATTGTATTTTCGTCATGGTTCCATCCTGCGTAAAACAAATTCCAAGCAGTAGCATCTGCTAAGGTCATGTTGTCCGCCTCCAACAAAAGAAAGTCAGATTCTGTTCCGTTTGCAAGCACTGTTCCTCCATTTGCTGTTTGATCAAAAGGCGCGCCCGGGTCTGTACTTCCCAGAACTGATGCGCAAGATTCCGTTCCCGGAGGACTTGCCCAATTGAATCGAAAAGACCAAGTTGTGGTTCCAGAAGACAAACAATGATTTGCAGTTAAAATTAATGGGCGACCGTCTTCGCAAGTATTGTTAATCAAAGCTCCGCTGCAAATCCCGTTTCCGTTTACCACAATCATAGCGGCAGATCGCGCTTCGTTCTCCCACCCATTACCAAGTGGGCAATTAACGTCATAATGGCAATCACCAGAATCGTTAATACCTTTCTCCAATTGATTTTGAATGATTCCAAGGCTTCGGTAACCATGGATCACATTCAAGATTGTAAAATGCCCTTGATTTTTAACAGCAAGTGGCTCAACGTACTCAACAATGATATCATCCCCTAGAACTAATTCGGTGCTCAATAAACCGTCTTTCCGATTGTTCTTTGAAGTATATGCTCCAACGCGATTTGTTTGATCTGTGTCATAGAGGTAGAGGTACGCGCCTTCAGGAATAAATAAATTGGAAAGAATTAGATTGATTGAAAGCGCATTCACACACTTTATTTCGGTTCTCCAAACACGATCACCATTAGGCAATTCATTCCAATTGTTTGAAAAGTCTCTTAGACGAATATTCGTTTCAAATTTGTGTCCAAATCTCCAAGGAGCATCTTTTACAGCGTCGTTCAGAATGTCTTCTGCTTCAATCATTTTTAAGTCAATTTTCGGCATTGTTTGAACGACATCTATTGTCTTAAAACTTGAATGGTATTTTGACCATCCCAAAGGCCCGCCAAGATCTGTCACTTGTCCGAAGGCAACCGCAGAAAGAAATAAAACAGATATTAACTGTAGAATACGATTCGTCATAATTATTGTCGAATATTATTTAGTTCTTTTAATACTACAGCCTCTTGGCGCCGTGGAATTTTCTTCAATTGTTTTGCCTTCAGCTAGATTCGCAATGGCATTGTATAAATAAGTCTTCAATTCTGTTTTCTTCGTGTCCCAAGAATTGTCAATAGAGCCCTTGTAGACCAATTTTTTATCCTTGTCGAGGATAAATGCATGTGGTGTTGTCTTCGCACCAAAGGCATTAGCCAACTTTGAATCGGTGTCTACAACATAAGGCATTTTATATGCATTATCCTCGGCGCGTTTCTTCATTTCAACCTGAGAGTCAACCCCTGTTCTTTTTGCCTCATTTGAATTAACGAGAACAACGCCCATATCATTCTCTTGGGCCGTTTTGTAGATTTCGTTGTATTGTTTTTCCCAACCCTCAAAACCATCGCTACCCACAACAAAAGGACATGTATTGCACGAGAAGATTACAATTAATCCATTTTCCTGCGTCAATTTATCCAAGTTGTAACTGTTTCCATTTACTCCCGTTAAGTTTGTAGATGTCATTGGGGCTTTTTTGCCAATCTTTAAATCTTTGTCTCCCTTTAGTTGAGACGATTGAAAAAGAAGCATGGTTGGAACTATTAGTAGAGCAATTATTACTGCTTTAATTATATTACTTTTTGCAATTGATTTCATAACCTATATTTTTAGCACGATGATTGATATAACAATTATCCACAAAATACAAAAACATGAAGAGATTAGCACCGTTATTCATTCTTTCAATTTCAATGATGTCACTTGCTCAAGAGGTTGAGATTGAAGCAAAGAAATTCCCATATTATGACGTGATAGAATGGAAAGGCGAAGGAGCAATTCTATTGAGCAAAGACCCAGGGACAACAACGAGAAAGGTCGACATGGTGCTCGCAGGAGATCAGGAATCAAGTGTGTGGGATGAATCTTTTACGCCAAAAAACGGAGAGTTTTACTTCATCTCAAGTGAAAATGCCCGGTATGTTTACTTCCTAGATAATTTAGAATTGGAAAACGGAAAGGTATATTTTACACAATTGAATTCGGCTGGAAACACGAAAAACGTAAATGTTTCAATGGTTGCAGTTGCCAAAAATCTAGGTGTTCCAAGTTGGAGCGATTTGGAATTGATTAATGTAGTTGTGACAGATAAAGCTTTGGTTCATCATTTCAGATTCCACGATAAGAAAGCGAAGGCAATTCGTGAATATGTAACCTTTATTACACACCACAACATGATGGTTTATGGTGCAGAATTGGGTTCAATTCCAGAAGATGATCTTAAAAATGAAAATGTTGGGAACTGGGATTACATCGGATTTACGGGAGATAAAATTTGTTTCGCGGCTCGTGGAATTAAAAACAAGCAAAACGGATGGTCGATTAAAGAATTTACCTCCAAAGCAAAATATGTTTCAGACATTTTTATCAAAGCGCCAACGGAATTTATACCGATGGAAAACATTGGATTTGGAACAACGGGAAAATACTTTTTGGAAGAAAAACAGACAGTCGATAAAGGACTTCTCACTTTCATTAATGATAAGTTTTATATGGTCGGAGGACACAGTGAAGAGAATAGCGCTGAGTTAGTCTTATACGAGCGGTTTGGAGACGAATGGCAAGAATTAAACAAAATCGAACTCAGTTATTTCATTCCTAAGAAAGCACTTAAATTAGGCCTTTATCCTATGAATGAGGGGATTGGTTGCCACCTGGATCATAACGGGTACAACAAAGTAAGTATTATCACTTTTGATAAGAATGTGGAATCTGCACACAATGCATTTACGGACCGATCAATTTACAACCCAAGTAGTGTCTTTAATTCAAAGGATAAAGAAGAATTTACCGTAACTTTACCCAACGCTGTTTTGACTTTCGATACGAAACAACTGAATACTACGGGACCTATGAAATTCGACTTGATAAAATGATTATTGGTATTTGTGGCGGAAGTGGATCGGGGAAAACAACCCTTCTCAACCGTCTTTTTCGCGAGTTTGGACATTTAAATCCAAGCGTTTTTTCAATGGATAATTACTATTTGAACATTGAAAAACAACTTATTGATGAAAACGGGATTTACAACTTTGATTTACCAACGGCGTTGGATAAAGAGAAGTTAACCTCCGACCTTCAGACGCTTGTTTCAGGAGAAGAAATAATCGTGAAGGAATACCATTTCAATTCGCCTCCAGATAAAAATGTTCTAGTAACCATTCAACCTTCCGATTTAATTATCGTTGAAGGATTGTTCCTTTTTCACTATCCCGAAGTACGCGAAGTCCTTGATTTTTCAATATTTATTAAGGTTGATTCTGCCGTTCAATTGGACAGGCGCTTATACAGAGATCAGGAAACGAGAGGTTATTCTCGCGAGCAAATCTTATATCAATGGGACAACCATGTAAAACCTTGTTACGAGAATTATTTACTACCTTACGAAGAGGAGGCCAGTTTTCGATTCAGAAATGACGCGCATGCTGATGAAGATTTTGCATCATTGGCCGCCGAGATTTCTGCGGAGATTGGAGCACTTAAAGTATGAGATTCAAATTCCTGAACAAATATTACCTCTTCGTTTCTGCGGTTGTTGTTACCGTGATTTTTGCATGGTATTACTTCGAAACAGTTTCTACAAGTTACCAACCTTCAGTTGATTCGTTCAGAGAAAATTTTAAAATTCAAGAAGAAAAATTAGACAAGTTCCTTTCTTTCACGGCAGATGAAATAGACGAAAAAGAAATCCACAATCAATGGCTTAATCATGCCAATGGACAAGAGATCAACATTCACATTTACCGTCGTGATTCCTTAATTTATTGGAATACAAACCAAGTTCCAATTATCAGGTTTGCAGACATTCACTTTCCGGCAGACGGATTATTGAACCTCCAAAACGGGTGGTACTTTGCCAAAACTAAAAAGGTCGGTAATTACTTTGTCTGCGCCAGTTTCCTTGTTAAGCACGATTACGCCTACGAGAACAAGCACCTGATAAACTCCTTTTCTGATTTTTTGAGCCTTTCGTTTCAAGCAACGATTGGGATTGATAAAAATGAAGGTTATACTGTGAAATCGAGAGACGGAAATTACGTTTGTTCCTTAATCATCAACGAAGAACAACCGATAGAACCCAAAGAATCCATTCTCTTATTTTTATTGCTTTTCGGAACAATTGTATTGTGGTTGTTAGCTGTTGCGAGTGCCCAGAAAATTGTAAAACACAAATGGAGTTGGACAATTCCGGTTTCAATTATCGTTCTTAGAGTTCTCTCAATTCAATTTTTTTGGTTTGATTTCTTAATCGAGACGGAAGGGTTCGATCCAAGTCTTTATGGGGTCAACCAGTGGTTTCCAAACTTTTTCGAGTACCTCATCAATAGTACCGTTTTGGTTTATTTGTTGTTTGAAATTCGTCAAGGGATTCCGAAAATTAAATACGGATTTTTTGCAAAAGTATTTGCCATTACTCTTGCAATTGTGTCTATTCTACTATGGCCACTCATTGTCTTTTTCACCCAAGGTCTAATAGAAGATTCTTCAATTCCGCTGGTTATTGATCAACTTTTTTCGTTAAATATTTATTCTGTTCTCGCCATAACAAGTGTTGGTGTTTTGTTCTATGCGTATTTTCATTATTTACGTGTAATTCTGGAGTTTTGTAAAAAACAATCCATCCTTGGTTCGCAATTGGCTGTAATTTGTTTTGCTGTTAGTTGTGTTTACTTCCTGTATGAGATCAACTATGGCTATCAACTCTTTTTCGCAGCTGTATTCCCAATGTTCTTTTATGGAATAGGCATGTATACGGTGTATAGAAACAAGGCAACGCATCGATTGGGAACAGGGTTAATTTTGCTTTTTGGATTCTCATTAGTAATATCACTTACTATAGGCGAGTTTGGCAGAAGAAAGGAAAAAGGAGAAAAGGAGCTTTATGCAAATCAATTGGCCACTGAAAAGGACATTGTAACAGAAGTTGAATATTCCAAAATCGTCGAGAGGTTAAAGGAAGATAAATTCCTGAAACGTTTTGTGGAATCACCGAGCTTTAAAATGAATTCCGATTTACAAGAGAATTTAGAGCGTCGTTTTTTCAACGGATTTTGGGAGGAATACGAAATGGAATTTTCAATTTATGATGAAGAACACCTCCCATTAATTGACAAACGAAATTACACGACAGAGGACTACAATGGTCTTCAAAATATTATTGACAGTTCAGGAGTTAGTTCAGAGATTGATTCGAACATTTATTTCATCAGTGATTACCGAGAGCAATTCAGTTATGTTATTCGACAAGAATTACTTGGGAATGATTCGACGAAAGCAGTTTTATTTTGCACACTGAAGTCGAAAAAGATACCTGAGGAAATTGGCTTCCCGAGGTTACTTATTTCAGGTCAGGCCAATGTGTTCGAGTCGCTTGAAATGTATTCGATCGCAAAGTACCACGGCTCTCATTTGGTCACAAAATATGGTGAATTCAATTATCCATCTTCTTATTTGAAAATGGTACCTAACGAAACAATGGAAATCGGGTTCTTCAATCATGATGATTTTAACCATTATATTTTAAGCAAACCTTCAGGCGATATAATTGTACTGTCAAGTAAGATCCCAACCAGTCTTGATATTCTTACATCGTTCTCATACCTATTTAGTTTTTATGGTTTGCTTTTGCTTCCACTTCTATTTAGAGGAAAAGCAACGACCGCCGGAAGAAGAACCTTGAACCTTGCAATGAAAATTCAAATTGTACTAATTTCATTGGTCTTTTTATCCCTTTTAGCCTTTGGGTGGGGTAGTGGAGTTTTCGTTAGCAATCAATATAATCATTATACGAATGATGTAATTCGGGAAAAATTAAATTCTGTTGAAACTGAAGTGGGCGCTAAACTAGGCGATTATGACGAGCTATCTATTACTGAAAACGGAAATTTTGCGCAGTTCTACTTACAGAAATTCTCTCGCGTCTTCTTTACGGACATTAACTTGTATGACGCCAATGGTTACTTACTTGCCACGTCTCGGCCAAAAGTATTTAATCAAGGGTTGATCAGCGAGCAAATGGATCCTGAGGCGTATCAAAACATGAAGTACGGACAAAAGAGTGAATATGTGCACTATGAAAACATTGGGCGATTGAATTATTCTTCTGCCTATCAGCCATTTTACAATAATGAAGGGAAAAGGCTTGCCTTTATTAACCTTCAGCATTTTGGACAGCAAAGCGAATTTGAAAATCAGATACAGAAGTTCTTGGTGGCGATTATCAACGTGTTTATCCTGCTTTTGGCAGTATCTATTATTCTTGCAATTCTTATCTCAAACTGGCTTACTGCTCCATTGCGATTGCTTCAAGAAAGTTTCGCGGCTGTTCGATTTGGGACACATAACGAACCGATCTCTTACAACAAGGAAGATGAAATTGGATCTTTGGTTAAGGATTACAATCAGAAGTTAGAAGAGTTGGAATTCGCAGCGCAGCAATTGGCAAGAAGTGAGAGAGAATCGGCTTGGCGTGAAATGGCAAAACAAGTGGCCCATGAGATTAAAAACCCCTTAACACCAATGAAACTAAGCGTTCAGCAACTGCAAAGAACATACAATCCCGATGATCCAAAAAGTGGTGACAAACTTCAAAAGGTTGCAAATTCCATCGTTGAGCAGATCGATGCGTTGACCAAAATAGCGAATGAATTTTCATCCTTCGCTAAAATGCCAATTCCAAGTGAGGAACGGCTCGAACTTATTTCCTTAGTCAAAAGAGTGAAGGAGGTGTTTACAGTAGACAGCGGACCAAAAATTACGGTTCGATCTGATGAATATGAGATTTTCATTAAAGCGGACAGAGATCAAATAATACGTGTGTTTAATAATTTAATTAAGAACTCAACACAGGCAATTCTCCAGGATTATGAAGGAAAAATAACGATTGATTTGAAGATGGAATCAAGTGCGGTTTTGGTTACAATAACCGACAACGGTGTTGGAATTGAGAAATCGAAGCTTGGAAAAATCTTCGTTCCTTACTTTACAACGAAAAGCAATGGAACCGGTCTAGGCTTAGCGATGGTAAAACAAATTGTAGAGAACCATCACGGTTCAATCGACTTTGATACTATCGAAGGAAAGGGAACTACTTTCTTTATCAAATTGCCTTTGACTCTTTAGTTAGAGAATTGCTCGGTGCTTTTTAATCTCAAAGATGCAAAAGGCACTGTTAAAAAGGCATTTTATGTGTCACAAGATTTACATAGATGTGTATGACAATTGTTTAACGGATTTAGCTGTGAATTCACTATATTTATATAAATTAATACTAGAATTATGAACTCTCAACTCTTTAGAGCACCCTTATTCGGGGCACTCATCCTCTGCACTATGTCCGCATTTGGACAAAATACGAAAACAATCATTCTTGATACTAAAGAGTTGACAGAAAGCGAATTAGTCGGGATTGGCGATGTTCAAATCAGGGCTACTGAAGCGAAAATCTATCGAATTGACATTCAATCACTGTACGAACAACTGGAAGGTATTGCGCATCGAGAAGTAGCTGAAAGCGGATTTACAGCAGATTTGAATTTTCCACACCCTGATGGGACAGTGCACACTTATCATGCAAAAGCAAACAATACGATGCACCCGGACTTAGCATCGCGCTATTCTTTGATTCAATCTTTCGATGCGAATGGAGACAACGGCGAATTTGTGAAATGGGATATTACTCAACACGGATTCCACGCAATGATCATCCGCCCCGGAAAAGGAACGATTTATATTGATCCGATCATTAAAGGAAATTCAGATTATTATATCGTGTATTTGAAAAAGAACTTCATCACCGATAAGAAAATGGAGTGCTCATTCACGAAGGAAGAAGATATCTTGAATTTTTCTAATCAAGGAGTTGAGGTTATTCAAAAAACGTTTGGCTCTTGTGAATTAAGAACATATAGAATGGCAATTGCTGCAACGGGAGAGTATACAATTTTCCATGGAGGTTCAGTAGCGGATGCATTGGCTGCTCAAGTAACAACAATGAACAGGGTGAACGGAATCTATGAAACAGACATGGCCATCACGATGACGCTCATTGCGAATAACGATCAACTGATCTATACCTCAACGGGAGGGGATCCTTATACAAATGGAAATGCTGGAGCAATGATTGGAGAAAATCAAGCGAATGTAAATTCAGTAATCGGATCTGCGAATTACGATATTGGACATGTTTTCGGAACAAACAGCGGTGGACTTGCAGGACTTGGCGTAGTTTGTAGCAACGGTAAAGCATCTGGAGTAACTGGAAGTTCTTCTCCAATTGGAGATTCATTCGATGTTGATTACGTTGCCCATGAAGTTGGTCACCAATTTGGTGGGAATCACACCTTCAATAATTCATGTGGCGGGAATAGAAATAATTCAACTGCAATGGAGCCGGGCAGTGGTTCTTCAATTATGGCGTATGCCGGAATTTGTGCATCAAACGTTCAGAATAATAGCGATGATCATTTCCATGGAATTAGCTTGGAAGAAATTGGAGATGAAATTTTAAGTGGTGGTCATACATGTGAAACGATTACGCCATTGGTAAATATTGCTCCGACTGTAGTCTCTACAAATGGTGGAGCAACTATTCCCGGCGGGACGCCTTTCGCATTAACAGCTGTTGTGACAGATCCAGATGGTGATCCTCTTACATACAACTGGGAACAAATGGACAATGGAATTAGCACGCAACCACCAGTTGCTTCATCGAGTAATGGGCCGAACTTTAGAAGTTATCCTTCGAGCTCAGAACCTACGAGATACTTTCCAAATCTTCAAGCTTTAAAGAATAACGGACCTTTTACATGGGAACGCCTTTCTGATGTTTCTAGAACAATGAACTTTAGAGTGTCAGTTAGAGATAACTCACCCGGACCTGGTGGATGTAACGATCATGAAGATGTAACCGTTACTGTTGATGGAAACTCTGGACCATTCGTAGTTTTATACCCTTCAGTATTGGGTATTGTTTGGACAGGAGGAACGAATCAAACAGTTACTTGGGATGTTGCTGGAACTGACGGTTCTCCAGTGAATTGTTCGAATGTTGATATTTATCTTTCAACCAACAATGGAGTCACTTATCCTACATTATTAGCTGCAGGAGTTCCAAATGATGGGGCGGAAACAATTGTGGTTCCTAACTTGAACGCTATGGCTTGCAGAATCATGGTGATGAACGAAGGAAAAACGTTCTTCGATATTTCGGATAAGCGTTTTGAAATCCAGTTTGGATTTGCTGGCTTGGAAGAAACAATTAATGAGTCGGTAGCAATTTATCCAAATCCAACTTCTGGAGATGTCATGATTTCATGGGAAGAAGACGTTCAATTCATTGAAATCACAGATTCAAAAGGAAAATTGTTGAATAAAATTAACGTAGAAAACTTAAATGAAACTCTTGTGGATCTTTCAAGTTATAGTAACGGTGTATATTTCATACATGTTAATAGTACTGACGGGCATTCGGTGTATAACATTGTAAAAAATTAAACGAGCTTTAAAACAACCAACCAATCTAAACTAAGACCTAGTATAAAACCAAAAGCTAAAATTATATACAGAAATGTCTCCTTGTTATTCAGTTGGTCAAACGGGTATTAACGAGTCAACATCGAATAACCTTCTTGTGTTTCCAAATCCAACTTCCGATAAAGTTTCAGTTACATGGGAGGGAAGTATCAGCTATATCGAAATTACAGATTTACGAAGGAGGCTATTAAATCGAGTTGAAGTTTCTGATGTAAATGAAGTTTAGTTGGATGTAGCTACGTATAAATCAAACACTTATTTACTTCGTGTTGTTGGTGACAACGGCAGTAAAGTGATCGATCTGATCAAGCAATAATTAGTTTAAAACTTAGAAGGCTGTTTGGTCTCGGTAAATCCGAGGTTGGGGCAGCCTTTCTTTTTGCGTGATTATCTGAACAAGACAAAGAGCCTTTGGGAATAAATAATATCTTTGTTATTCGACATTATTTATGGAGAACGAGAAAAAAATAGCTGTAATTGGTGGTGGTAGCTGGGCTACAGCGTTGGTTAAAATATTATGCAATAATGTATCATCAGTAAATTGGTACATGCGTAATGAGGCGGCAGTAGATCACATCTTAAAGTTCCGTCACAATCCAAAATACCTTCAATCTGTAGAGTTTGATCTTGACAAAATAAATGTCAGTACAGACTTACAAGAAACGATCAGAATTTCTGATATCGTTATTATAGCTACGCCATCAGCTTTTTTAGTGAAATTATTTGAGGGGTTTTCCAATGAGTTAATTGAAGGAAAATCCGTTTTTTCAGCTGTAAAAGGAATTATTCCTGAATACAACGCAATTCCGGCAAGGTTCATTCATAAAACGTTTGGAACGCCCTATGATAACATTGGAATTATTTGTGGTCCGTGTCATGCGGAAGAAGTAGCTTTGGAGCGATTGTCGTATTTAACAATTGCAAGTCAAGAAGATGAGATTGCTGAAGAGATGGCAGAGCTTTTAAGCTGTCGCTATATTAAGACAACTGTATCAGATGATTTGTTTGGAACGGAGATCTCAGCAGTACTTAAAAATGTATATTCAATCGCTTCTGGTATTTGTTCAGGACTTGGATATGGAGATAACTTTCAATCGGTGCTAATTTCAAATGCCATTCAAGAAATTGAAAACTTAATCGATGAAATGAGTCCAATTCACAGAGATGTTAAATCATCTGCATATTTGGGTGATTTGTTGGTGACGGCTTATTCTAAGTTTTCTAGAAATAGAACGTTTGGATTTATGATCGGCAAAGGATACTCCGTTATGACTGCTCAGTTAGAAATGGATATGATTGCTGAAGGGTATTATGCAACAAAAAGTGTAATGAAAATTGCAAGTAAATTTGATGTTGAAATGCCAATTGTAGAAGCAGTTAACAACGTTCTTTACGAAAAAATCTCACCGGTGATTGAGATGAGAATCTTAAGCGATCGATTGAGTTGATTTACACGTTTTATTTATTCATTGCCATCTTCACATTATTTATGTGGTTGCTGTCATGGCAAGTCAAGAAATCTAATTCTCCATCTCTCACGCTTCTGATGTTGATTCATTTTAACCTCAAAAGTTATAAATAACACAAAAAGTTAATTATTATACATTCGTTACGTTCTTATTTCAAGAAATTGATACATTTGCACCCGAAAAAAGAATTATCTTTCAGCAACTTATTCAAAATTAGAGTATGAAGGTCTTCAAATTTGGAGGAGCATCCGTTAAAGATGCAAATGCAGTTAAAAACGTCGCGAGTATTTTGTCTTTTTACAAAGATGAAAAATTGGGTGTCGTAATTTCCGCTATGGGAAAGACGACCAACGCTATGGAGAAGATTATTGATGCTTATTGGAATAAGTCAAAAGAGGAATTTACTTCCTTGATTGAAGAGCGAAGAAGGTTTCATATTGAAATAATAGACGAACTGTTCGCTGATTCATCACTTCATATTTACGAAGAAGTGAACGACGTTTTGGATGGCTTGTTGGAATATTTTGACAGAGAAGCTTCTGGAAATTACGACTTTGAATACGATCAAATTGTAGGCTTAGGAGAAGTAATGTCAACAAAGATTGTTTCCGCATATTTAAGCTACAATGGAATGCAATCCAAATGGATGGATGCTCGAAAATTGATTTTTACTAACGATACATTTAGAGAAGCTGAATTGGACTGGGAGATAACCACAAAGAACTTCAGAGCGAATTTTAAACCTGAATTTGAAACGGTTGATATTCTTGTGACCCAAGGATTCGTTGGATCAAATAACGGCGCGACAACAACTTTAGGAAGAGAAGGTTCTGATTTTACAGCTGGAATTATCGCTTATTGTTGTGATGCGGAAGACGTGACAATTTGGAAAGACGTTCCTGGAATGCTAAATGCCGATCCAAAATGGTTCGACAATACCGTGAAACTAAATCAAATTTCGTTTAGAGAGGCCATTGAGCTTTCCTATTATGGAGCATCTGTAATTCATCCCAAAACGATAAAACCGCTTCAAAATAAAGAGATTCCGTTGCACGTTAAATCATTCATCGATCCTCATGAAGACGGAACGGTCATCCAATCTTCAATGTCGAAGGATCACTTGGTGCCATCGTTTATTTTCAAAATGAATCAAATATTGTTTTCATTCACACCGAAAGATTTTTCATTTATAGTTGAGAAGAATTTAAGCGATATTTTTGATCGTCTGTCAAAGGCCAATGCGAAGATTAACCTGATGCAGAATTCAGCCTTGAACTTCTCAATTCTATTGGACGAAGACAAAGTAAACACTGAAGAGATTTTGGATTTATTCGGAGACCATTACTACGTCAAATTCAATGAAGGATTAGAATTGGTAACGATTCGTCATTACGATCAAGCTACTTTGGATAGAGTAACGGTCGATAAAGACCTTGTTTTACAGCAAAAAACACGTGAAACGGCACGATTGATTGTGAAGCAGAGAATAGATATTTGATCAGTCGCGAGCTCCTTTTTGAACGTCCTTCGGACTTTTGGACAGTTCGTTCCTCACTGTTAGATCGGCTGCGCCTTTTTGATATTCCGCTATCTAAACACATTCGTCTAAATTTTAATATCAAACAATCGCAGAGTATTCAATTCAAACTAAAGACGAATAGAAACATTTAAAGATCGAACGAATCAAACAACCGAAACTAAATATACCCTGTTCACGTTAGTGCAATAACTACTAACAAATCGTATTTTTGTCGTTGAATGAAAAGATCCCTTTCCGACATATCAAATGGCAAGCAAGTCCAAGTGGTGGATGTCTTGCAATCAACATTGAAAGTTAAGTTGATGGAAATGGGAATGATCAAAGGTAAATTTCTTACCGTTTTGTATCGAGCTCCATTCGGCGATCCTATTGCGATTGATGTTGATGGATATGTACTGTCATTGAGACGGGACGAAGCGCAACTTGTAGAAGTTGAAGAATTTAATGCGTAGATGAAAGTTGCATTAGTTGGAAATCCAAACACAGGTAAAAGCTCCATTTTTAATTTATTGACGGGGCTGAGACAACACGTAGGGAATTTCCCGGGAATCACAGTAGATAAAAAAATTGGAAAGTTACGCATCGGTGAAGAAGATCACGAATTGGTTGATTTACCTGGGACTTATAGTATTTATCCAAGATCAAAAGACGAACAAGTTGTTTACGATAGCCTTTCGGATTCAACAGTAGAAAACTATCCAGATGCTGTTATTGTTGTTGTTGATGCCGCAAATTTAGAACGAAACCTGTTGCTTTTTTCTCAAGTTTACGATTTGGGAATCCCAACGATGATGGTTCTCAATATGACTGATCTTGCGAAGAAGCAGGGAAAGGTGTACCATATAGATAAAATCGAAGAACTCTATCCGGAAGCGTCAATTTTAGAAGCAAACGCGAGGGCAGGATTCGGTAAAAGTAGAATTAAAGAAGGCCTTGAAAATTTAAAGCCGCGAACTGTATCCAATACTAAACTTGCACCTTCAGATGATTTGAAGGCTCAAGAGCAGGAAACGGAATCGAGATTTAAAGCAATCCAAGAGAATTTAAGCAATTTAGAATCAAAGGAGAAGAAGACCAAAGAGATGAGTTGGTGGGAAAAACTATTGGTGCATCCCATTATAGGCTACGTAATTTTCGCTGTAGTGTTGATTGTAATTTTTCAATTTATTTATGCGTTTGCCAGTATCCCAATGAATCTAATTGACGGTGCTTTCGCGAATTGGAGTTCATGGATGTCGGAAGTAATGCCCGCAGGCGTTTTCACAGACTTAGTCACACAAGGAATTATTCCTGGAATTGGAGGGGTGGTGATATTCATTCCACAAATAGCCTTATTATTCTTCTTCATTGCAATATTAGAAGAAACAGGATATCTCGCTCGGGTCGTGTTTATTATGGATCGTTTAATGCGCCCTCTTGGTCTTAACGGAAAAAGTGTTGTCCCATTAATGTCGAGCGTTGCATGTGCAATTCCAGGCGTTATGGCCGCTAGAACTATATCAGATTGGAAAGAGCGATTGATAACGATTCTTGTTGCTCCGCTGATGAGCTGTAGTGCTCGAATTCCAGTTTATACGCTTTTAATCGCTATCGTAATTCCTGATGAAACCGTTTTCGGATTTATGAATGTTCAAGGGCTTGTACTTTTTGGATTGTATATGCTCGGAACCATCTTCGCTTTAATTGTGGCCGTTGTTTTGAAATTCATAATCAGGTCGAAAGAACAAGGTTTTTTAATGCTTGAGTTGCCAGAGTACAAGTCGCCAAGATGGAAAAATGTTGGGTTAACGGTTTGGGAAAAAGTCCGAATTTTTGTTTGGGATGCCGGTAGAGTAATTCTTGCCATCTCCATTATTTTATGGGCCATGGCAAGTTATGGGCCGACAGAACAAAGAGAAAATGCCGTTCGTTACGCAAAAGAAGAAGCAACGGAATTGAATTTATCCATAGAGGAAACGAGTCAGTTGGTGGAAATGGCAAAACTGGAGTCGTCTTACATTGGATATTTAGGAAAAGCAATTGAACCTATAATTGAACCGCTTGGCTATGATTGGAAAATCGGAATCTCTTTGATAACTTCATTTGCAGCAAGAGAAGTTTTTGTTGGGTCAATGGCAACGATTTATGCAGTTGAAGATGACGGAGCGAATAATATGACCCTCGTTGAAAAAATGAAAGATCAAAAGCGTCGCGATGGAACTCCGGTTTACACACTTGCAGCAGGATCTAGTTTGATGGTGTTCTATGTGTTCGCAATGATGTGTATGGCAACATTAGCGGTTGTGAAAAGAGAAACAAAAAGTTGGAAGTGGCCACTGATCCAAGTTGGATATATGGGCGTATTGGCGTACCTTGGGGCTTGGATAACATTTATAATTCTATCTTAATGCAAACAGTTTTAGTCGTATTAATTTTAGTCGGCGCCCTTTTTTACATGGGCCGAGAGTTCTATAAACGCTTTTTTGCGAAAGAAGCGAATTGTGACGGCTGTGCATTCAATGAGAAGGTGGAGCAGAAGTAATTCGCGGGTCACATTCAATAGGCAACTACTGTTGTTGTTTTTCTAAGATTGTAATCAAGTCTCGAAGTGTACTCTGCGACATTTTTGTCACGCATCGAATTGACTTTTCCCCAGATTTAATTTCGACTAGTCTCAGGTTGTCCTCTTCATAACCAATGCCCACTATTGAAAATTCCATTTCTTGACTTTCAGTGTTAATGAATTTTCCGATAATGTGAATTGACGCATTCGTTCTTATTCCATTTCAACTCCCTGAGATTTCAAGATCTTTCCTACATAAAAAGCGAAGAAGGCCAAGTAAGCAAAGCAAGCGGCTCCAACAACAAACGATTGTTGAATCCCAATCACTTCAGAAAGGTTTCCTTGCAATGGCGGAATAATTGCGCCGCCCAAAATCATCATGACGAGGAATGCAGAACCTTGGGATTGAAACTTGCCCAATCCAGCTATTGAAAGGGAGAAGATGCACGGCCACATGATTGAAAGGAAAAGTCCACCACTTAAGAAAGCATATATTGCAGTATATCCTGAGGTCAACAAACCAATTGTCATTGCCACGATTCCAAGCAGACCAAAAACTCCAAGTGTAAGAGCAGGTTTATCGTTAGTAAGGTAGAAGGCAACAATTTGAATAAGCACACAGATGATGTACCAATACAAAGGTTGAACATCATAACCTGAAGCGGCTGCCAATCCAAGTACAACGCCAAATGCAACTAATGGGACAATGAATCGAAGTATTTGTTTTGTCTGTTTTTTCATTTCGAAAGCATTGATCGCTCCAGCCCAACGACCGATCATTAAACTACCCCAGAACATGGCAACATAAGGAGCAATTTCCGAAGCTCCCAGCCCACCGAATGATTCTTGGTTTAAAAGTTCGCCAAGGTTACTACCAATAGCAACTTCAACACCTACGTAGACAAATATGGCGAGCATACCTAAAGTAAGTTGAGGGTATTGCATTGCTCCCCATCCGTCTTTTTGAGAAGCACCTTTTTTGTGTGCAAATAGAAGTCCAAATAGAATAACCAAAAGCCCTGCGGTTAACCAAGCCATTCGTCCTTGTTTAAGAGGCTTAGCCAGTATCTCGACTTCGGTGTTATTTAGAGCCATCAATTCATATTCGTCAGGGAAAACAAGTTTTAAATCAGCTTCTCGTTCGCTTGACTCTTCCTTGGATATCGCATTTGGTAGCGCGTCATACTCCACATTAATTACTTCTGAAATGTCTGAATTGTGTTTTTCATAAACCTCAATTGTTTTTTGATTATCACTCAAATAACTACTAAAAACGGGTGCGAAACATGCGATTAAAAGTCCTGTAATGACAAGCAATGTGACAACTGCTTTTTTTGCCTTTTCTGGTTCCTCCGCATTAATCCCAGCAGGAAGTTTTTTCGAGAACCCAAACAAAGCAGCGATTGCTAAAAACAACACACCAACGCAAGCATAAAGAATATTTACCTTATAAAGATCCAAAGACTTAATCATACTATCGTCAAGAGATGCAGCGGATCCAAAAAGAACCAATGATACGATCAGTGGACCGATTGTCGTTCCCAAACTGTTGATTCCCCCACCCAAGCTGATACGGTTACTTCCAGTGCTTTCGTCACCCAAAGAAATCATAAATGGATTGGCCGATGTTTGTTGCAATGAAAAGCCTAACGCGACAATAAACAACCCAAATAGCATTCCAGCGAACACGTTCATGTAAAGTGAAATTATCATTGCTCCTGAACCAACGGCGGAGAAAATAAGACCATAAACGATACTTTTCTTATATCCCCAGGAACCAACAATATCTTTTCCAGTGGACGACCCAACAATGAATAGAGCTAGTGCGCCGAGGTAATACGCCCCGTAAAATGCAAAATCAACCAATTGACTTTGAAATTGATCCAAATCGAAGTAAGATTTACAAAAAGGAATGAAGACACTATTCCCCGCAGCAATAAAGCCCCAGAAAAAGAACACTGTTGTCAACGTTGATAAGGCACTGTAATTGGTTTTTTGAACCGTTGAATCACTCATAATAGTTATTTTGATCGAGCAAAATACGGAGAAATAAAATGGAAATTGTGTTTGATAAAATTATTCTTTACTGAAATAATGTTAACAACCCTGAACGTTTTTTAGACCGCTTCGCTTTTAGATATTAGAATTTAAATGTGCCTTCTAAAATCTAATTGCGTCTTTGCGATTAAAACAAAATCTAGCACAACAAGATTCCGTCAAACTATGGCCGATTCATATTTATGTGAATCTAGCGCCTAAAACCCTAAAACCCTAAAACCCTCATACCTAATATCCTCTTGCCGTTAAACAAAAAATACCTCCCTGCTTCCAGGAAGGCGTTTATTGACATTTCTATTAAAACTCAAGTCGAAACTAACTCTATCTAAAACTGTACTTATGAAAAATCTCAACTCAAATAAAAAATTGACCTAAAAAATAATGGAAAAGGTATCTATATAAATAAAAGTCAACAAGGTAATGAGATAGTTTCGGATAAAGTTATCGTTGATTAACTAAGATAACACCTTGATTTTAAGGAGGCCGATGTTCTATAAAACAATGGCATTTTTGATAAAAAAATAAAACTAATTTGGATGATTGGGGTACAAGTCTCGTTTATTTAATTACCTTTCTGCCTGAATTTAACCGATGAATTTTATACTATGAAAATTAAAAATGTAATTATCGCAACGTTTTCTGTTGCATTGTTAGCCTCTTGTGGAGGAACGGACGTATGTTCATGTGCTGAAATGGGGATGGAAATGATGGAAGAGATCGTAGCTGCTGAAGGTGATGCAGCGAAAATAGCAGAAATCAATGAGAGCTACAAGTCAGATCAAGAAGCTTGTACTGAAGCAGCAGCAGAAAGAGTTAAGGAAATGGAAGCTATGAGCGACGAAGAACGTATGACAGCATTGCAAGAGGATATGGAAGAAGCGGCAGGGTGTGCTGCTAACTAGTGGAAGTTTTAGTCTTCACAAATCTTATAAAAAAATCCCTCTAGATTCCTAGAGGGATTTTTTTATGCCCTATAAATTAAGATTGATGTGCAAGGAGTTTGAAGAAATCGAGAAACCGTTAAAAGGTATGAATAGTTTATTTGTAGTCTTCTTAGACTTTGATTTATAAAATGCGACGATTTAACTAATGAAACAAACAAAAGCATTAAAATATAAATACAATGTATAGTCAGTAATTCCGCAAATATTTTTACCTCAAAAGCAAAGTAGTTACCTGGGCAACTGTCGATTTGGCAGACTATTGACTTTGGCCTGGTATTGGTCAAGTGTCAGTCATGAGCGAAAAGAAAAAAAAAGTGTCTTTTTCATGGGCGTTTAAAGAATACATCTGGCCACGTAAAGGAATGCTGGGACTAGGATTAATCCTAATTTTATTTCAAAGTGCGGCGGGATTAGTCGCGCCGTATTCCATCCGATTTTTATTTGATGACATTGTTCCGGGCAAAGATATGGATGGACTTTGGCTTCTTCTAACTGTCGTTGCATCGTCAATTTTGATTCGTTCGCTTACCTCATTTAGCCTTGCGCGGTTGCTTAGTGTTCAAGCGCAACACATGATTTCACAAATGAGAGTTCAAGTTCAAACCAAGTTGTTGAAACTGCCAATTGGTTTTTTTGATAACCATAAATCGGGGGCATTGGTCTCACGTGTTATGACAGACGTTGAAGGCGTTCGAAACCTTGTGGGAACTGGTTTTGTACAGTTGATTGGAGGAACAATCACCTCAATAGCTTCTGTATACCTTTTGATCCAAATTAGCCCAATCATGACCGTGTCAGTATTGGTTCCAATACTCTTATTTGCAGTTGTAATGTTGAAGGCTTTTGGTTACGTGAGGCCTATATTTAGAGACCGTGGAAAAATCAATGCTGAGGTTCAAGGGAGCTTGACTGAAACATTAGGCGGTGTAAGAGTGATAAAGGCGTTTAATGCAGAAGAGCAAGAGAGCAATAATTTCGCGAAAGGAGTCGATCGACTGTATCAAAATGTGAAGAAAAGCTTAACCGCGACAGCAATTATAAGCAGTTCATCTATATTTTTAATTGGGCTTGCTTCAACCGCCATTATGGGAATTGGAGGCTATTTCATGATGGAAGGTTCTATGTCAGAAGGTGAATTTTTGTCATTTACATTATTGCTCGGATTTATGCTTGCGCCTATTGTTCAGATGGGAAACATAGGAAGTCAATTGACAGAAGCAATGGCTGGCTTGGATCGTACTCAAGAATTGTTAGATATGAAGGAAGAAGATGACCCTGAAGTTCGAACGGAATTCTTGACAGATATTAAGGGAGATATTGTGTTCAATGATGTTTCGTTTAGCTACGAAGAAAGCAAAGAGGTATTGCACAACATTTCATTTGAAGCGAAACCGGGAAGTGTCACTGCTTTGGTTGGCACGTCAGGATCTGGGAAATCTACTATTGCAGGTCTTGTAGCAACATTTTTAAATCCTGAATCCGGAAAAATTACGATTGATTCAATTGATTTGGCTAAAGTAAACCTGAGTAGCTTCAGACAGAATCTTGCCGTAGTACTTCAAGATGATTTCCTTTTCGAGGGTACAATTCGAGAGAACGTTATTTTTCCTAGGCCTGAAGCAACAGAGACGCAAGTTCAAGAAGCAATAGAAGGAGCTTACGTGAGTGAATTCACAGATCGTTTTGAGGATGGATTGGATACTGTTATCGGCGAAAGGGGGGTGAAATTATCAGGGGGTCAACGCCAGAGAATTTCAATTGCACGTGCAATTCTAGCGGATCCAAAAATCATTATTCTTGATGAAGCAACATCCAATTTGGATACGGAAAGTGAGTCGTTTATTCAGAAAAGTTTGAACTTGTTAATGAAAGATAGAACAACCTTCGTTATTGCCCACAGGCTTAGTACAATTCGTCAAGCAGATCAAATTTTGGTTATTGAAGAAGGAAAAATTGCTGAGTCTGGAACACACGATGAATTGCTGGCTTCGGAAGGACGGTACCATGAGTTGCATACGTATCAGAGTAGGATTTGAGTTAGAGAAAATGAGAATACTAAGAAAGACACACGCTATTAAGGAAGATAATTCAACTTTTACGCATCGGGAAACATACGATGGCAATGGTAATGTGATTTATTCAGCGGATTACAGAATTGACCCCATTGTGGAAAATCGATTTGAATTTAATTCGAAGAATCAATTAGACAACTTGGTGAAATTCGAATGTCGACGGGAGCTCTTTTGTTTTTCATAATCGGAAATTTGACGATGAAAACCGAATAATCGAAGAAGTTGGATTTTCAAATGCCTTTTTCATGGGTATAACTGGTATACAATAGAGTCACGATCTTTTTCATCTTATCCATGAATACGAAGAATATGAATAGTAATGACAAATTGCTTGGTTACTTTATCGAATCTCTTCTTCTGAAAGTTCCAAAACACCGCCTTTTTCAAGATCATTTAAATGAACTTCGGCAATACGAACGCGAACCAACCGTAGGGTAGGAAACCCAACGGCAGCAGTCATTTTCCGAACTTGTCTGAACTTACCCTCTGTTAAAGTTACAGATGCCCAACTCGTTGGTCCATGACGATCATCTCTAATTTTACGCCCCCTTTCTGGGAAGTTCGGGACTTTATTTATGAGTTTCGATTTGCAAGGCTTGGTTAGGTAGGGTTCTTTATCTACGCTAATAGTAACACCCGTTCTTAATTGTTCTACAGCGTCTTCAGTGATGATACCGTCTAGTTGAACGAAATATTCTTTTTCAATTTTTTTACTCCTGATGTGATGGCTCATTTTCCCGTCAGTTGTCAACATTAAAAGCCCTTCTGAATCTTCATCCAACCGACCAATTGACATCGTTCCTTCCGGAAAGTCATGCAATTGACCAAGAAGGCCTTTTTTGGCTTTGCGTTTACCATTGTAGATAAATTGAGAAAGGAAACCGTGCGGTTTGTATACAATAAAATGACGGTGATTTGACATTGATTAATAGTGCATCGAACGCAGTCGAGAGGCAATTATAAGTTAACAGCATGACTACTCTCAACCGAGGCTATATTGAGCATCTCTTTAATTGCTTTCACGATTGCATTCTTATCAAAACCACATTCTTCCCACAATTCTTGTTGAGTACCGTGTTGGATATACGCGTCTGGAATTCCCAACCGAACAACTTCAGCCGTATATTTTTGATCTGCCATAAACTCAATAACTGCAGAACCAAACCCGCCCATCAAACAACCGTCTTCGACTGTAATAACTTTGTTGAATTTTGTGAATACTTCGTGCAACATTGTTTCATCAATTGGCTTCACGAAACGCATATCATAATGCGCAACAGATGCGCCGGAATCTTTTAAATCTTTAATCGCTTCTTGAGCAAAGTTCCCAGGATGTCCAATTGTTAAAACCGCGATGTCATTTCCAGAATTGATCTTACGACCCGTTCCGACTTTAATTTCTTTCATGGTTGTCTTCCATTCCGTCATCACGCCTTTTCCGCGAGGGTAACGAATAGAAAATGGACCCATGCCTTTTAGCTGAGCCGTAAACATTAAGTTTCTTAGCTCTGCTTCGTCCATCGGTGCACTCACAACCATGTTTGGAATACATCTCATGTAGGATAAATCATACGCGCCATGATGCGTTGCACCATCAGCACCTACCAATCCACCTCGATCCAAACAGAAAACAACGTTTAGGTTTTGAATGGCAACATCGTGCAAGACTTGATCAAACGCCCGTTGCATGAATGTAGAATAAATGTTACAAAATGGAATCATGCCTTGCGTTGCCAATCCAGCTGAAAAGGTAACGGCATGTTGTTCTGCAATTCCCACATCGAAAGAACGATCCGGCATTGCTTCCATCATAAGGTTCAATGAACAACCTGATGGCATTGCGGGCGTGACACCCATAATGTTTTTATTCTTCTCAGCCAATTCTACAATTGTATGTCCGAAAACTTCTTGATATTTTGGTGGCTGAGGAGATTTAGGAACCACCTTAACAATTTCACCAGTGTCTTTGTTAAAAACGCCTGGAGCATGCCACTGAGTTGGGTTTCCTTCTTCTGAATATTTGTAACCGGCTCCTTTCCGAGTAATACAATGCAAAATCTTTGGACCAGGAATGTCTTTTAAATCCTGCATTACTTTTGCCATTCCAATTACATCATGACCATCAATTGGGCCAAAGTATCTGAAATTAAGCGATTCGAACATATTACTCTGTTTCAACAAAGAACCTTTAAGAGCAGTCGATATTTTTGAAGCTACGGATTGAGCATCGGGTCCAAACTTGGATACTTTACCCAATAATTTCCAAACATCATCTTTCACTTTATTGTACGTGTGCGAAGTTGTGATATCCGTTAAGTATTCCCTTAACGCACCCACATTTGGATCAATCGACATACAGTTGTCGTTTAGAACAACCAATAAATTTGCGTCTTTTTCAAATCCAGCGTGGTTCATTCCTTCAAAGGCCAATCCAGCTGTCATTGCGCCATCACCAATTACTGCAATGTGCTGTCGGCTTTTAAGACCTTTGTAATTGCTGGCAACTGCCATTCCCAGTGCTGCAGAAATCGACGTTGAAGAATGGCCTACACCAAATGTGTCGAATTCACTTTCGGATCGTTTTGGGAATCCTGACATCCCGCCTTTCAATCTGTTTGTTGGAAAAATATCTTTTCTGCCTGTTAGGATTTTGTGCCCATAAGCCTGATGACCAACATCCCAAACAAGTTGATCATTTGGTGTATCGAAAATGTAATGAAGAGCAACAGTCATTTCTACAACGCCCAAACTTGCACCAAAGTGGCTATTACCAATTTCCGAAATTACATCAACAATATATTGACGTAAATCTTCCGATACTCCTGGTAAGTCATCAATGGTAAACTTCTCCCTTAAATCTTCGGGAAAGTTAATCTGAGATAAAAATGGCCCTGTTGAATACTTAGTCATAAACGTTAAACAAAATTAATTCAATCTGTTGAATAAACCAAATTAGCTCTTAATTATTGTACAAAAATAAGAAATTAACGAACTTTAAGACGGTTTTATAGGAGTCTTATTAATAACCAATTGGAGATTAAACCAATTCATGATAGGCTCGAACGCTTCTGCAAAGCCAGAGTTTATGGAAATTATGAGTTTCGTGATTTGATGAGCGCCTTCGAGTCACTTAAAACAAGTGGAAAAGATGAGCACAAGGGCTTATTAAGTGCGCATCTGAATGGTGGATTTAGAGTTGTGACTACCTATTTCAAGAATTGAGTTTGATAGTGCATTCAGAATATTGCACTCACAAGAATTATGACCCCAGCTGTGAGAGCTGCGACAACTCCAATACTTAAAAGTCTGCCTACAACTAAACGACCTGCTGCATTAATTTTCCGTTCATTATTAGTGTTGGAATCACCACCACTTTGCATAGTAGATGATAGATTGGGAGAGGTGAAATCCACAGCAACTGAATTTTCTTTGTCTCCAACGGTATACTTATTGAGCATTGACTTTCGAGCACTAGTTGTCATAACTTTACCTTTCGCGTTTAAATAATTATACCTGATTGCGGTTTTTGACTCTTTAAAAATAACTCCGGCCCGAATAAACCCAGTTTTATAGTAAATTGTATCTGTGTATTCTGATTGACTAAATGATGCTGTTGATCCAATTAAAAAGAATAAGGCGATTAATAATTTCATAGTACTTTGTATTATTACAATACAACAATAATACGGTGGATTTCTAACAAACCATTACTTATTTCTGAAAATGAAATTAACCGAGTTGTGAAATTCGCAATTTGGCTGTTGCCTATTGTATTGAAAGGCCTTGCTTATTAAGGTGTAAAAAGGATCGATTTTCTATGTATGATTCAAATTCTACAGAAGAATCCTGACTCTAATTAAAACTTGAAGAACCAAGAGCACATGGGGATTGGGAAAGCAGATGATTCTCCATTCTTGACTGAAATAACACCAGCTGCAGCAAATTGAAAAGCTGTCTTTTCTGATTTTTGAAACCTCATTCCAGGCATGAAAAACGCTACAATTTGAGCATCATCATCATCTGAAACAACAGTATATGAAGGCTGGCCAGATATTGGGTCGTAAAAATCCTGCCGAGAAGTTTGTTTTGTCTTACCAAAGAATACCATTGAGTCAAAAAAGAAACTTGCGGTTTTACCTACTTTGGTAATTCCAGCAATACCAAAAGTTGGTGCCGTAGATGTATTTGATTTAGATGGATTAGATGGAATATACTCAAAATTATAATAACCCGCATTATATTCGGCTTCAACAGCCGGGTAAGTCCCCACTAGATAATTTGGATCATTGGAAAAAATATTTTGTTCAAATCCTAAATTAATGTATGAGAAACCAGCAGAAAGGGTAATGTTCTTCATGCGATCCCCAAAGGTTAACATCCCCCAGTGTAGACCTCCAAACCCTCGGAATTGATTCAAATACCCAGATGTTCCAATCAATGTTCCTAATCCAAAATTCACGTTCTTATTGTTTGTTGGGACTGTGTACTTTGCTGCTAAAACAAAAGGGCTTGCGATCCATGTTGTCATTGCACCCAGGGATAGTCTATCAGTTAAGGCAAAATGTACTTCAGGACCATATAGGTTAACAAGAGCGTAATTTTCACCTTTTTTAATGGCAAGTGCATTTGTTGTGAAATAGTACCTTGTTGTAAAAGGTCCTGCATTTCGATATTCGCCATCAATAAGTTCATATTCGTTTTCTTCAAATGGAACAATCGAATTTATATTTTCTTTACGGATATAAATTTGTCCAATGTCTTTAGAGATGAACAAAATTTCTCGACCATCGTCACTTTTTATAGTACCAATTCGCACGTCTCCGTTAGTCATGGTAACTACAACCATCGAATCTTTTTCTACAGTTTCGTCCTGCGAAAAGCTTAAAAATGAAGATAGTAAAATCAGTATTGTAAGAATTGAAATTTTCATTTTGTTTTTTTGTAAAGATATAGCTTATACTTTAATAATTAGAGGTTATCGTGAAATTTTCATATTCATTCTCTAATTAAAGCACCAACTTGAAATTTTCAAATCTTATAAAAGCGTAAAGCTTCAAATTTACTATCTTTACTCGTTCAAAATCAACAGTAGAATGAGTCAGAAGTATCCAACTTACAAAGGTTTAGATCTGCCAAATGTGGCGAGTCGCGTATTGGAACAATGGGAAAAGAATGAGATTTTCGAAAAATCCGTTTCTGCCCGTGAAGGAAAAGAGCCATTTATTTTCTTCGAAGGTCCACCATCAGCGAACGGTCTTCCAGGAATTCACCATGTTATGGGGCGTTCGATTAAGGATATTTTCTGTCGTTTTAAAACGTTGAAAGGACACCAAGTAAAGCGTAAAGCAGGTTGGGATACGCATGGGCTTCCAGTTGAGCTTGGCGTTGAAAAAGAACTTGGAATCACAAAGGAGGATATTGGAACTAAAATCTCTGTTGAGGATTACAACAATGCTTGTAAAAGTGCAGTAATGCGCTATACAGATATTTGGAACAACCTTACCCGCGAAATGGGTTATTGGGTAGATATGGAAGATCCATACATCACATATGATTCAAAATATATGGAATCCGTCTGGTGGTTGTTGGGCCAGATGTATGAAAAGCAATTGGTGTATAAAGGGTACAGTGTACAGCCCTATTCTCCAAAAGCAGGAACTGGTTTATCGACAAATGAGTTAAACATGCCGGGCTGTTATAAAGATGTAACAGATACGACAGTTGTTGCTCAATTTAAGATGCTCGACGGTCAAGAAAATCCATTTGGTGCGACTGAAAACGTTCACTTCATGGCTTGGACAACAACGCCTTGGACGCTTCCTTCAAATACAGCTTTAACGGTTGGGCCTAAAATTGAATACGTTTTAGTGAAGTCGTTTAACCAATATACGTTTGAGCCAATCAATGTTATTTTGGCAAAGAAATTAGTTGGACACCAATTCAGTAAGAACTTTTTCGCTGCTGAATCAGATGAAGATTTTGCTAATTACAACGCTGGCGATAAGAAGATTCCATACACGATCATGGGTGAATGTAAGGGGCAAGATTTGGCTGGAATTAAGTACGAACAATTGATGCCTTTTGTACAACCATTTGAAGATACTGACAAAGCATTTCAAATAATTACTGGAGATTTCGTAACAACGGAAGACGGAACGGGAATCGTTCATACAGCTCCGACATTTGGTGCGGATGATGCAAAAGTTGCTGCTGATGCGGGTGTTCCAGGGTTGTTGGTTTTAGACGACAAAGGAAACCCAACGCCGCTTGTAGATTTACAAGGCCGTTTCACTTCGAACATGGGTCCTTACGCTGGTCAATATGTAAAAAACGAATATTATGACGACGGAAAAGCGCCAGAGAAGAGCACAGATGTTCAGATCGCGATTCAGTTAAAAACAGAAAATAAGGCCTTTAAGGTTGAGAAATATGTTCACAGTTACCCACATTGCTGGAGAACTGACAAACCCGTTTTGTATTATCCCTTGGATTCATGGTTCATCAAATCAAGTGCGATGAAAGAACGCATGATGGAGCTCAATGATACGATCAACTGGAAACCGGAATCAACTGGAAGCGGTCGATTTGGGAAGTGGTTGGAGAATTTGAATGATTGGAACCTTTCGCGTTCGCGTTATTGGGGAACACCTATTCCTATTTGGTCAACGGATGAAGGCGATGAACGTATTTTTATTTCATCCATTGAGCAATTAAAAGGCGAATGTGATAAGGCGGTTTCAGCGGGTGTTATGGACGAGAATCCAATGGCAGCGTTTGAAGTTGGAAACCTAGATAAAGAAAACTATGCGAAGGTTGATTTGCATAAAAATTACATGGACAACATCATGCTTGTTTCAGCTTCTGGTAAGCCAATGAAACGTGAAGCGGATTTGATTGATGTATGGTTCGATTCAGGATCTATGCCTTACGCACAATGGCATTATCCTTTTGAAAATAAGGAATTAATTGATGACAATAAATCCTTCCCTGCAGACTTCATTGCTGAAGGTGTAGATCAAACCCGAGGATGGTTTTATACCCTGCATGCAATTGGGACAATGGTCTTTGATTCAGTTGCTTACAAAGCGGTTGTTTCAAACGGGTTGGTTTTGGATAAGAAAGGACAGAAAATGTCCAAGAGTAAAGGAAATGGAGTTGATGCTTTCGAAACACTTTCAACATACGGGCCAGATGCGACGCGTTGGTACATGATTACAAATGCGCAACCTTGGGACAACTTGAAGTTTGATCTCGATGGAATTGTTGAAGTACAACGTAAGTTCTTCGGAACACTTTACAATACCTATTCATTCTTTGCGCTGTATGCAAACATTGATGATTTCGATTATTCTGAGCCAGATGTCGCATTGGAAGAACGACCAGAAATTGACAGGTGGATATTGTCCAAATTGAATTCATTGATTAAAAACGTCGATGCTTCTTTTGAAGCGTATGAGCCAACGAAAGCCGGTCGATTGATTCAGGAATTTGTTGGAGATCAATTGTCGAACTGGTACGTGAGATTGTGTAGAAGACGCTACTGGAAACAGACAACAGATGCAGAGGGAGCAAAAGACAAATTGTCGGCGTATCAAACCTTGTATACCTGCTTAGAAACAGTTTCAATTTTAGGAGCACCGATTGCGCCATTCTTTATGGATCAATTGTTTACGGATCTAAACTCAGTTTCAGGAAAGCAAAAATTTGAATCAATTCACTTGGCCGATTTCCCTGTTGCAAACGAAGCATATATCAACATTGAGTTGGAAAACCAAATGGACGTGGCACAAAGAACATGTTCGCTTGTGTTTGGGTTAAGAAAGAAAGAAAATATTCGTGTACGTCAGCCGCTTCAGAAGATTATGGTTCCAGCTTTGGATTCCACTTTTGAAACGAACATTAAGCACGTTGAGAAATTGATATTGTCCGAGGTCAACGTAAAGGAATTAGAATTGCTTGCTGAGCACAATAGTGTTTTGGTGAAAAGTATCAAGCCTAATTTCAAAACGATTGGGCCTAAATACGGGAAGCATATGAAAGCCATTGCTGAGGCAGTTGCTCAGTTTAGTTCTGACGACATTGCTGAGATTGAATCAAATCAAGGTTGGACCGGCGAGGTAAATGGAGAGGAATTGAAATTGGAATTAAACGATTTTGAGATCAACGCGCAAGACATTCCGGGTTGGTTGGTAAGTTCTGAAGGCAACTTAACTGTGGCTTTGGATGTTACCATTTCTGACGAATTGAAAGCGGAAGGTATCGCGAGAGAATTGGTGAACCGTGTTCAAAATCTAAGAAAGGATTCTGGATTGGAAATTACGGATCGTATTCTTTTAAAAGTAGATACGAATGCTCTTATTCAAGAAGCGATTGCAATGAACAAGGAATATGTTTGTAACGAGGTACTGGCCAATGACATTTTGTTTGAATCGTTGGATGCTGAAGCGCTTGTTACGGATTTAGCTGAAGCTCAAGATACTAAGATCGGGTTGGTGAAGAATTAGGTCCTGTTGGATATTACATCGTTGTTGTTACCAGTGGCGAAAAAGGAGATCCGATAATAAAAGAAGCGGTGACAGAATCACGTAAGTTTTACAAAGATGCTTGCGCGAAAACGTGTGGTGTTTGGATGGGATGTAGGTGTTAACTATGCCTAAGATCAAACAGTTTTAAAACTTAAGCACTCGAAGTAGTTTTCGTTCCAATTGATTTGAAATAACAACAGAATAAACACCTGGTGCTAGACTTGCGCCATAGTTGAAATCCGATTGATTTTCAACCGAAAAAATGACAGCTCCAATTTGATTTAAAATCTCGACTTGATAGGATCCTTCTTTAGTGAGCGTTTCAATTTCTGAGTTGGAAATAATGTTCAATTCAAATGAATGATTATTGTATTAATGAGGATTCATTTTCTTAATTTTAAAATCGTAAAAGATTTTTTAAATCATTCTTCCCAATCTCAATTTTTTCGCTAACTTATATTAGATGAACCAAAACACAGATCCGATTCAAACAAGTGAAATTTCTGAATTTGCAGAACGTTTTATTAACCAAACGAATCGCTCTATTTTCCTAACAGGTAAAGCTGGAACCGGGAAAACAACCTTGTTGCGTAAACTTGTTCGGTCAACGCACAAACAAGCCGTTATTGTTGCTCCAACTGGGATTGCAGCGCTAAATGCAGGTGGAGTTACGATACATTCGTTTTTTCAATTGCCTTTTGCAACGTTCATTCCTGATTTTAATATTGAAGGCGGTTTCAACAACCAAATGAAGTTGGAAAGCAAGCAGACTCTGATGCATCATTTCAAGATGAATTCAACGCGTCGTGCGATTTTCAGAAACCTAGAATTGCTGATTATTGATGAGGTAAGTATGCTTCGCGCTGATGTTTTGGACGCCATGGATTGGACCTTGAGAAACGTGCGGAAAATCAACCAACCGTTTGGCGGAGTGCAGGTACTTTATATTGGAGATTTACTTCAATTGCCGCCCGTTGTGAAGCCGCAAGAGTGGTCGTATTTGAGCAAATACTACAGCGGAATTTACTTCTTTAACTCGCAAGTTGTTCGGGAAGACCCGCCGTTGTATATCGAGCTTGAAAAAGTATACCGTCAGGCCGATGAAGACTTTTTATCGATCTTGAATAATTTAAGAAACAATCAAATCACAGCGCAAGATGTTGAGGTTCTGAATAAATACGTAAAGCCCGATTTTGATCCAACGGTGGAAGACGATTATATCACACTTGCTACCCACAACAGAGACGCGGACACCATCAATCGGAATGCGCTCAGTAAGTTGAAAACGAATTCTGTCAGATACGGTTCTGAAGTGACAGGGAATTTCCCAGATCATTTGTTTCCTGTTGAACAACAATTGGAGTTGAAGATTGGTGCACAAGTCATGTTTATCAAAAATGATTTATCTCAGGATAAGGATTATTACAACGGTAAAATGGGGCGCATTATCTCATTGGAAGATGAAGAAATTAAAGTCAATTTTCCGCTGGAGAAAAAGACCATTACAGTCGATAAGTACGAGTGGAATAACATTCAATATGCGCTTGATCCTTCAACGGGTGAAGTTGAGGAGAAAACGCTTGGAACGTTTGTACACTATCCATTAAAATTGGCTTGGGCTATTACTGTCCATAAAAGTCAGGGCCTAACTTTCGAGAAGGCTGTTTTAGACGTTTCCAAAGTCTTCGTTGCTGGTCAGGCTTATGTTGCTCTTTCTAGGTTGCGATCGTTGGACGGACTGGTTCTTTTGAAACCGATCAGCATGAATGGGTTGTCGAACGATCCGAATGTGGTTAATTACGCCAAAACCAAAGTTTCTTCTGAATTGCTTGAAGATCAATTGGGCGGTTCTACGAACAAGTTTTTGTACGACGAATTGGTTCAGGCATACGATTGGATCGATTTGTTGAACGCATGGAGATCGCACGAAGCTGGATATAAAAGCCAAGGTGCAAAATCGCAGAAAGGAAAGAACCGAAGTTGGATTACGCAACAGGCGCAAATATTAAAGGGAACAATGGATCCGGCAAGAAAGTTCAGAAATGAATTGTCTCGTGTGTTCTCCGTGCCAAATGTTGATATGGAGCACGCAATGAAGCGGGTTGTGGCCGCTTACGGTTACTTCTTCAAATTGATGGATGGGATTTTGGTATCGAATCTAAAGAAGATGGCGGAGCTTCAGCAAAAAAACAATACGAAGCAGTACAACGAGGAATTGGAAGATTTAGATGTCCTTCTCACCGAAGCGATTTTGAAGTTAAAAAAGACACGTTTACTCACGGAAGCAATCGCAAATGGACGATCAATAGAACGGTCTGTGATCATGTCAACGGAAGTCAGGAATTACAAAATGACGAAGATTGAGATGGTGAAAAATGAAATGCGTGCTAAGAATTCAACATTTGATTTCGATACGGACTTCGTTCAATTGAAAACAAAAACAGAGAAGAAACAACAAGCATCTAAAAAAAAGACAGGAACAACTTACGATACAACACTTCAAATGGTTAAGGACGGATTGTCCATTGAGCAAATCGCAAACGAAAGACAACTTTCGAAAGGAACGATTAGCACGCATTGCGCGCGGTTAATCAAACTTGAGAAGTTGGAATTGAGCGACGTTATGGAAGGTAAAATGAGAAATGATTTATCCGATCTCTTCGATGATTATGATGGTGGTTCAATGAGCGGACTTAAGGAAAAAGTTGGGAATAAGTTTACCTGGGATGAGCTGAAACTCTATCAGGCTTCGTTGTTGGTGTGAGGTTTTGGATTATAGGTTCGATTTCACGAACGAAATACGCGATAAAAAGATTAGATGGCTTTTATTTTGGTGTGACTAAAAGAAGGTCTAATTCATTGGTTTTTTATCCGCTAGACTTCCAGACGATGGTATCCTTTTTCCGTAATGAACGAATTAAGAAACACATACAAAAATCTAAAACTCCATTTTCATTAACCGTTCTCGGGTTCCGTCGCTATAAATAAATATCAATGGCGTATTCAGATACAATTGCGTTTCGCGTCCCATCAAATCAACAATTTGAATTAGCTCCTTATTTGTTGAATTCAATTCCAATTGATTAATACCCACTGAAGCGACAGCGAAGCAGTTAGATATTTGTGCGCATGAGCCTGTTCCTAAAACAACAGCATAATTTCCATTTTGGGTAACGGTATAACTTTGGTTGGTTGCTCCCGGGATTTCGCTATTGCCGTTGTCACAATCGACCCATTGGTATATTCCAGCCAATTCAGCCGAAGTAAGAGTTCCATTGTTTACTGAAACAGTTACATCATAAGTAGGAATTGGAAATCCAGTGCAAGAAGATTGATTGGAGACTTCAGCGTCCAAGGCGAGGTCTGTTTCAAATACGGAGTGTTCGTCACAATCATCATACAGGTAAATATTTAACCAAGGAAGGACATATCTAAACATAATTATTTGCTGTTGCGAGCGACTTATACTGATGTTTCCGCCTGAAGTTGACTCGCCAAAATCACAATTGAAATTTGAATTGGCATAGTAGCAATGCGCTCCACCGATTATGTTGATAAAATACTTGCATGAAGAGGCCAATCCATTGTAAATTGGAATATGATGATCAATCGCTGGGGTAACCAAATCTTGATCCGCAGAGAATATCAACGCTGGAACGGAAACATTCGTAGCTGCCGCAATTGCTGAAGGGTTAGTTTCTGCCGGTGCCAATCCAATTACCGTTGTAATGTTTGTATTGTTCTCAGCCGCTAAAACCATCGCTCCGCCTCCCATCGAATGTCCCATTAATGCAGACTTAGTCGAGATGTGATTGAAAAACAGACTTGAAGCTAAAGTACCTTCATTATTTATCTTAGTTACGATTAGAGACAGATCAAGGCCAAATTCAGCGTGAGAGGGAGCGGGAAATAATCCACCTTCTGTGCGAGGAAATGCGAGAATAAACCCTTGAGGAATGAGCTCTTCCCAAATATTGGAATAGGCACCCCATCCCATTGCAAAGCCGTGTCCAAATACGATGACAGGAAATTCACCGGAAGAAAGGTTGACATCATTACCTGCGATATCGGCAGGGTAATAAATCTCAGTTTGAATCTGTCGACCTGGACCTCCACCTGTTCCAAATCCGCCAGTTCTTGCAGGGTCGTTAAAGGTTATTGTGGTGTGCCCAACTTCGAAGGGTTGGCCAAATACACTTAGTGCGCTAAATAATACTAAACAAATAGTAGTAATTCTCATGATTAATTTTTTTATTGAATACTCCGAATACGATAAAATCAATGAATGCTTCTCTGTTTCCATTGTGTGCTTGCATTTGGTCGGTAACGAACATTTGAATCTCCAAACCTAAAACAATTTATTGAACATTTTTAACAGTAGTTCAAAAACCTCATTTTTTGGTTCCTGATCTTGAACTGAGCCGATCCAATTGAGCAGAAATATCAATTAAAAAAGGTAATTAAGGAGTCTTAATCAAATGTGAATTACGTGTTCGCAGCAGTTCAACTGTACCATAATCGTAATTTCATGTAAATGTGCGCACTCTATTTCGCGAAACTACTCTTAACTTAGAGAGCATAAAAAAATTACCAACCAACACAAAAAGAATAACCCCAGAATTCCCGCGACAAGCTATATAAATTAACATAATATGAAAAAACCATTCGATCGCATTATCACGGTAATGTTTGAAAACCAATTAGTAGAGGTATACAAATGAAAGTCAGTATTCGATTCTTTATCATGGTTCATTCTGTTCAATAACTTCTTCTCTTTCAACTACCTCTTAAAAACCCGGGGCAATTCAAAAACGCCTATCGTTCGAAGTGTTTCAAATTCCTCTTCCGTGGGGCTCAGTACAACCAGTTTTTGATATTGCGTGTCAATTGTTTTTTGCTTCGCCACAAACTCAAATCTCGTCGATTCCAAATCGTACTCGAAGTAGTTCATCGTTAGCTTTCCGCCTTTAAAATCAAGTTGGATTGGGACGTAATTTCCGTTCTCAAAAACGTTCAAAAAATAAACGTTTGAAGTTGCCGATTGGGTAAGGATATTCTGACTTCTACCACCAATAAAAATGTCGATATTCCGGACTCCGAAGTAATAATACTCGTCTTCTAAAACGCAAGGAAGCGAGTCGTTGTTGAATACTCCAAAGATGTATTTCCCTCGAACATCATAAACCGTTGATTCACGAATAGTTTCTCGGCTGATAGAGGAGATCGATGTTGAAATTATGGAAACGCCTTCCGCATCGAATTGATAGGAAATTGTTCCCGTCTTTGATTTATAAGTCCCGTAAAACTTTTTATCAACGCTCGCAATATTAGATGTTGCCGAAGGCAATGGATCCGAGAAATAATACGATTTTTGAGAAAAGGTTGAAAAACTCAAAATAACACTTGCAATCAAACAATATATTTTCATAACTTAATAAAACATGGAACCTAAATTTACAATTAACCAACAAGCCTAAAACAAAAAGTATGCAAAAAAAATGGCACGTTAAAACGCTAAAAGATACTACAATCGTCGACGCGTTTCGTTCAAAACTTAAAGTTGATTCGATTGTTGCGGAATTGCTTTTACAACGAGGAATCGATTCGTTTGATATGGCGCAAGATTTTTTCAGGCCAAAGTTGGATCAATTGCACGATCCGTTCTTAATGAAAGATATGGAAGCGGCTGTTGATCGTTTGCAAGAAGCCATTGACGAAGATCAAAAAGTAATGTTGTTTGGTGATTACGATGTTGACGGAACCACAGCGGTTACCTTGATGTATTCCTTTTTAAAAGATACGCTGAAAGTTGATTATTATATTCCAGATCGATATGCGGAAGGGTATGGCCTAAGCAAACAGGGAATAGATGTTGCTAAAGAACACGATGTTTCGCTAATTATTTGTTTGGATTGTGGAATCAAAGCGGTTGATAAAATCGCCTATGCCAAGTCGCTTGGAATTGATTTTATTGTTTGCGATCACCACATGCCAGGGGAGGAACTTCCGGACGCGATTGTTCTCGATCCAAAGCGAAAAGACTGTTCATACCCTTACGATGAATTGTCGGGTTGTGGTGTTGGGTTTAAATTGTTGCAAGGCATGTGCGAACACAACAATTGGTCAACGGACAAACTGTTTGAGCATTTGGACTTGCTCGCTGTAAGTATCGGCGCGGATATCGTTCCTGTGACAGGTGAGAACCGTATTTTATGTTACCATGGGATGAAACAATTGAACGTGAATCCGCGTGTTGCTTTTAAGGAATTATTGACGCTTGCCAACAAACAATTTCCAGTCACATTAACGGATGTGATCTTTTCAATTGCACCACGAATCAATGCCGCAGGTCGCTTGAGATCTGGAAAACATGCAGTGGCATTGATGGTTTCAGAAAACCTTGATGATATTACAAGTTTGGCGGATGATATCAACAATGACAATCTTGAGCGCAGACAATTGGATCAGCAAATTACCGAAGAAGCGAAAGAAATAGTTGAGAAACGTTGGGAAGAGAAGAAGAGCTTTTCAAATGTCGTCTTCAAAGAAAACTGGCACAAAGGCGTCGTTGGAATTGTCGCGTCTCGATTGATTGAAAAGTTCTACCGCCCAACAATCGTTCTAACAGAATCGAATGGAATGGTGACAGGCTCAGCGCGGTCGATTAAGGACTTTAATGTTTACGATGCGCTAAATGCCTGTTCTGAACATTTGGAACAGTTTGGCGGCCACATGTACGCTGCAGGAATGACATTGAAAAGAGAAAATCTTGAACCATTTATGGAAGCATTTGAAGCGTATGCAAAAGAAAACCTTACATCAGAAATGTTGATTGAAGAGCAAGAAGTGGATGTCGAATTGGGTTTCAATCAGATTTTTAGCAGCGAAGAAAACAGAATGAAGATTCCAAAATTGAAACGCATTTTGTCTCAGTTTGAACCGCATGGCCCCGGAAATATGAAGCCTGTTTTTATTAGTAAAAACGTCTTTTCGACCGACATGCGTTTACTGAAAGAGGCGCACATAAAATTATCAATGACGCAACCCGAACACGATGTTGTTATTGAGGGAATCGGTTTCAATCAATCGGAAAGTGCAAACATTGTTGCCGCTGGAATGCCATTCGATGTTGTGTATACCTTAGAAAGCAATAAATGGATGGACCGCGAGACCTTGCAGTTGAATATTAAAGACGTTAGAGAAACGGTTTGAACCTTATGAATTATACATTACTCCAAACTTTCCAGTAGTTGGCTCCAAAGGTTTAGGAACTTTGTCTGCATCAATCATCTGCAATAAATAGATTTTTAGAAAAGCTTATTATCATTTAAGTCTAATTAAAGACCTAAGATAGTATAATTATAAATGTACGTTTCGAGCGTTCTAACTCCAATCCATTTTCCTAAGAATTGTGAACAGATTTAAAAGATTGGTTCAAATCAGCAATTAGATCCTCGTGATTTTCCACTCCAATTGAAAGACGAACAAGCTTCGCAGTAATGTTCATCGCTTTTTTATCTTCTGGATTAACATCCGCATGCGTCATCGTTTGTGGATGCTCGGCCAAACTTTCCGTACCTCCGAGAGATACAGCTAATTTGATGAGTTTTAGACTATCTAAGAATTGAAATGCTTCAGTTTCACCTCCTTTAATGTCAAAGGCGACCATGGCCCCGTAGGAACTGTATTGGCGTTCTAACACTTTCTTTTCTTCTTCCGTTCCGAACTTTGCTGTGTTTCCTAAATAATAGACCGCTTCAACCATAGGATGAGTATTTAAGTAATCAGCAACATATTTCGCGTTTGTCGCCTGTTGATCCAAGCGAACTTTCAATGTTTCCAAACTTCTCATCAACAACCAGCCCGTCCAAGGTCCCGCCATGTTTCCTAGGAATGTTCTCAATCCTTTTACGCGCCCCATCAATTCGTTTGATCCTAAACACGCGCCAGCAATAACATCTGAATGACCACCAATGTATTTTGTCGCTGAATACAGAACTAAATCAGCTCCATGCTTCAGTGGATGTTGCCAAATTGGTCCCATGAAAGTATTGTCAACCGAAAGGAGGACTTCTTTGTCTTCTCTGCTGAAGTGGTTTTTGATCTCCGCACACATTTCAATATCGATCACGGCATTTGTTGGGTTCGCTGGAGTCTCGATGTGAATCATTGCTAGTTTATCTCCATGCCCTGAATCTTCAATAAGTTTAATGATTTCTTCTTTTGTATCACCAGCAAGAAAGCCCAAACTGTTGATCTTCATCTTTTTTAGAAAATGATTGATAAAGTGATCCGTTCCTCCATATACAGGTCTGCTGTATAATAATAAATCACCAGGGACCATAAACTCCATCATCACTGTTGAAATTGCGGACATACCGCTTTCAAAAACGGCACATTGTTCAGCTTCATCCCAAAGGCAGAGTCGGTTCTCTAAAATTTCGAGATCGGGGTTGTTCAATCGGCTGTAAATCAGACCGAGCTCTTCTCCTTCATCTTTCTCCCGCAAACCGTATGCGATTTCAAAGAATCTTTTGCCTTCCATTGCATTGTTAAATACAAAAGTTGATGTTTGGAAAATTGGACATTTTATAGCCCCTTCAGAAAGCGAAGGTTTGTATCCATAACTCATCATTAGACTCTCAGGCTTCATAATTCAAAAGGTTGATTACTACTAAACATTCAGGCCAAACATACATAAATAACTACCTGAAGTCAATACAGAAGAAAATATATCTTTTTTAATAAATGTAAATGTTTAATCTTTCTGTTTAAGTCATAAATTTTACTCAAAACAGAAAATAACACTCTCCAGTAAGGCACTAGAATGATTTAATATTTTATCGGATGCATCAATTGTTAGCTTATCGCACGATCCAAAATAACTAAAAATTTACCTTGAATAGTTTATTGTATCTTTAATTACGAAAAATACAGGTGTAACGTTTTGTGAAATAGTAAATAAAAGAGAATGGATAAAATAGATCGAGCGATATTGGAAATTTTGAGCGAAAACTCAAAACTGGGAACGAAGGAAATAGCAACGCAAGTTGGACTAACATTGACACCAACTTATGAGCGGATCAAGCGGCTAGAAAAATCAGGTGTGATTAAAAACTATACGGTCGAATTGGATAGGAAGGCCATCGGTAAAAGTCTCCAAGTTTTTTGTCAAGTTTCCTTGAAGGAGCACAACCTTAAATTGCTGAAAAAATTCGAAGATCAAGTTGTTGAATTTCCTGAAGTTAGCGCATGTTATCACATTGCAGGAGATCATGATTATGCCTTATTGATTGAAGTATTCGATATGTCGGCTTACGAAAAACTCCTTCGAGAAAAATTAGCTACCATTCCCAGTATAGCGAATGTTCAAAGTTCATTTGTGATGCGCGAGATTAAATAAGGAGTTGATCGAATCTCTAAAGCGTTAAATAAATTGATAGTGAAGTTGTGTCCTGTTTGCGTCCTCTAATTCTATTAAACTTGTGCCCTGGGATCCGCGTTAAAAATAAACTTTGGCAAGCTATCCAAGGTCTCATATCGAAACAATCGAGCAGAAAAAAAGGAAGCCAATTTGACTTCCTTTAAATTTAGTATTGCTTGTGATAGGTCATCTTCAATTCCCATCGAAAGCGAAGCTTTCTATTCTCTTATTTCATGTTGCTCAAGTCCGGCATTTCTCTTGTAAAAGCAGGAATTCCAGTAATATCCATCCCCGTAATCAACAAGTGAATATCATGAGTTCCCTCATAAGTGACTACAGATTCTAAGTTGGCCATGTGTCGCATTATTGAATATTCGCTTGTAATACCCATTGCTCCGTGAATTTGTCTCGCCTCACGTGCAATATTAAGTGCGATTTCAACATTGTTTCTCTTTGCCATTGAAATTTGAGCTGAGGTTGCTTTGCCTTCATTTCTCAATTGTCCAAGACGTAAAGTCAATAATTGCGCCTTCGTGATTTCAGTAATCATCTCAGCCAATTTCTTTTGAATCAATTGGAACCCGCCAATTGGAACGCCAAATTGAGTTCTTTCTTTTGAATATCGAAGTGCTTGATCGTAACAATCCATTGCACTTCCAAGAGCACCCCAAGCGATGCCAAAACGAGCAGAGTCAAGGCAGCTAAGTGGCGCGCCCAAACCAGATCTTCCAGGTAAAATATTTTCTTTTGGAATTTTCACATCAGTAAAAATCAACTCTCCAGTTGCCGAAGCTCTAAGCGATAATTTTCCGTGCATTTCAGGAGTAGAAAAACCTTCCATTCCTCTTTCAACAACTAATCCGTAAATTCTTCCTTCCTCATTTTTCGCCCAAACGACAGCGATATCAGCGAAAGGTGCATTTGAAATCCACATTTTAGCACCATTTAATATATAGTGGTCACCAGCATCTTTAATGTTGGTAAGCATTCCACTTGGATTAGAACCATGATCTGGTTCCGTTAATCCAAAACAACCAATCATTTCACCGGACGCCAATTTTGGAAGGTATTTTTGTTTTTGTTCTTCAGATCCGTATTTCCAAATTGGATACATCACTAATGAACTCTGTACAGATGCCGTTGAGCGAAGTCCAGAATCACATCTTTCCAATTCTTGCATGATTAAACCATAGGAAATTTGATCTAACCCAGGTCCGCCGTATTCTTCAGGAATGTAAGGTCCAAATGCACCAATTTCTCCTAATCCTTTTAAAAGGTGCATTGGAAAGGTTGCATTCTCGTAGTGTTCATCAATTATAGGAGATACTTCCTTTTTAACCCAAGCACGTGCCGCGTCGCGAACAAGCTTGTGTTCTTCGGACAATAAATCATCCATATTAAAGTAGTCAGGATGCGTATATAAATCAGTTCTCATAGAGTTACATTTAATAATGTCCAAAATTAACTATATTTTTTGTCTTTGTTAAAATAATTTCAAAATCAAAAGGTAACTTCGTAAATTAATTATACAAGTTAAATGGCCGTATTCACGAACCTTCTTTTTTCTTCAATGTCCTTGTCTGTTCCAAGCGAATTGAGCTCAAGAGAACCATGGTTTTCGTATGGAGTTGGTATCGTATTGTTTACATCCTTTCTATTGATTGCTTTTGCAAGACTAGCTCGGTCTAACATTTATGCTTCTTTATCTGTTGGAATGATAAAAGTTGGCTCGGTAAGAACTCACATTCGTGAAACGTTTCCGATTAACAAAAGGGGATCGATTCTGCTTTTGTTGAATTACCTAATTTCAATGGGGTTAATTGTTTATTTGTGTTTAGAAGATATTCGTGTCTGGAAAACGGATCAATTTATGATCGCTGCAGCAACACCATTCGCTTTATTCGTTGGAGCATTAATTAGCATTCGTGCTACGGGCTGGCTAACAGGAGAGTATGAGGTGCTAAAGGCTCCAATGATTATGAAAGTTTTGGGTGCGCAATCAATTGGACTGGTTTATTTTATTTGTGCGTTGGTATGGGTACTTAACCCTAATTACCAAGAGATCCTCATTCAGGTGGTGATTTGGACATTTGCCATCGAGAGTTTTATCCGCATAATTAAGAGCGTTCTAGTTGTTTATGGACAAGGAGTGTCATGGTATTATATAATTTTGTATTTTTGCACCCTTGAAATTCTACCATTGTACGTCGTATATTACTTCGTAATGCAGGATTTTATAGGATAGCATTTTTGTTGAATTAAATATTTGAAACATTGGCAATCAAGACTATATTAGTTTCTCAACCCAAACCAGAAGGGAAGAAATCCCCATATTTCGATTTGGCGGAGAAATACGAATTGAAGATTGATTTCAGATCATTCATTCATGTTGACGGAATAGATGCTCAAGAATTCAGAACGCAAAAGATTGATTTAGCGGAGCATACGGCTGTAATTCTTACTTCTAAGACTGCGGTAGACCACTTTTTTAGAATTTCACAAGAAATGCGTTTCACAGTGCCAGATAGCATGAAGTACTTTTGTATTTCTGAAGCCGTGGCTTATTATCTTCAAAAATACGTTGCGTACAGAAAACGGAAAATATTTTTTGGTAAACAAACGATCGTCGATTTAGTTGATGTTTTGAAAAAGCATAAAAAGGAAAACTTTTTACTTCCTTGTACGGATAGACTTCGTGACAATATTCCTGCTACACTGGAATCAAACGATTTAAACTTTACAAAAGCAGTTTTATATAGAACTGTCGCATCGGATTTATCGGATTTGGAAAATGTGTATTATGACATGCTTGTTTTCTACAGTCCTGGCGGAATTGAATCACTTTTGAAGAATTTCCCAGATTTTAGGCAAAATGACACTGTAATTGCTGCTTTTGGGCCTACAACTGCTAATGCGATTGTGAAAAACAATTTGAGATTAGACTTGCACGCTCCTCAACCAAATGCTCCTTCAATGACAGGTGCTATTGAGAATTTCGTAAAGGAGAAGTAAATTTTTATTCTATAATTTTCTGGAGCACCATTTTAATGTGATTGACTCCATCCGAAGCATTCTTATTAATTTTCGTGAAATTGCTAGGCACGTTCAATTCATTTGCCTTTGGGTCGATTATAAAGCGGTAGGCAGCATTTTCTGCAGAATGAATTAATCCTGCTGCAGGATGAACCTGTAAAGAAGTTCCAATGACTAATAATACATCAGCTTTAAAGAGTAGGTCAACCGCTTCTTCGTAAGCTGGAACTGCCTCTCCAAACCAGACAACATGTGGGCGTAATCTATAACCACTTGGGCTGAGATCAGTCTCTTTCAATTCCCAATCCTTTATTTCAAAATATTCAGATTCTTGGTCTGGACCGCTCGATTTTGCGTGCCGAATGTTTCCATGCAAATGATGCACATTCGAACTGCCTGATCGTTCGTGCAGATCATCAATATTTTGAGTAATTATTATTACATCAACAATTTCTTCCAACGAAGCGAGACCAATATGGGCCGAATTGGGTTGTGCCTCAATAATTGATTTTCGCCGTTGATTATAGAATTCCGTTACTAGATCAGGATTTTTTCTCCAAGCTTCTGGGGTTGCAACGTCTTCGATATTATAATTCTCCCATAACCCATTGGAATCGCGAAAGGTTTGAATACCACTTTCCGCACTCATACCTGCACCAGAAAAGACGACTAAAGTTTTCATAAAGTAAGGATACAAAAAAAGCCCTCTCGATCAAATCGAGAGGGCTTCGTATTTTCAATTTTGACTAGGCCAAATTTGTTTTATTAATTGATAACAACGTTTTCAGTGTGAACACTGTTTTCAGTTGAAATAGTAACTAAGTAAGATCCACTTGCTAAATCAGCAACTGGGAAAGTAACATTTTTAGATCCTGCCTGAGAAGCTAAAACTCTACCTTGTAAATCCAAGATTGAAACTACGAAATCATTTGCTTCTGTTGAGAAGTTAACATTAAGTACTTCAGATGCAGGGTTAGGGAAGATAGAAACTTCTTCGAAGATTACTTCGTTTATTGAAGCATCACCATTTGCATTGAACAATCCGGCATCAGAACTAAGAAAGTTACCACCAGCAACCAAAGAGTTGCCATTACCATCTTTCACGTTGAAAGAACCAACTCCGTAACCTCCATCAATTCCATCTCCGTATGAATCAAGGATTTCGAATGTGTAACAGTCGTTAACTACGATAGTAGCATTAACTGGAGCTTGAACAGTAGTGCCGTTAGCAGCTAAATCTGCCCATGGCCCGCCAGAAGCGATTGTTGATCCAACGCCATCTTTAATAGTCCAAGTAGTTTCTGAAGCATAACGGTCAGTCGTCAATTCAACAGTAACAACTAATGTTTCTGATGATGCACTTGCAGAAGCAATGAATGTGGTAGATCCAGAGTTATCTGAAGTATTATCAGCAACACCATTAGGATTTGAAACAGTCACGTTCAAATCGTTTGATCCAACACTAGGAACAAATGAGATTGGGTCTAAAGTAACAATTTGAGTTGCACCAGGTGCGATGTTACCAGTCCAGTTCATAACAATAGGTGTTCCTCCGTTCACATCATAAGTGATAGTTGCAGAAGTCATTGCGTTAGATCCCCAGTTTTGGATAGTCGTTGTTGGTGACATAGTTTGAGATCCAGAAAGATCACAATCAGCAAGATCTGGAGCAGATGCAGAACTGAAAATTACTTCGTCAGTTGCAGTAAATCCAGTCAATGTTGGGTAAATTGCAACACCAGTTAAAATGTCACCGGCAGACTGATTTCCGTCATTAATGAAAGCGAAAATCTCAAGGTTAGCAATATCAAGGGCAACTCCATTTATATCCATTGGAAGAGTTTGTTGATAAGAAACGATTTGAGTCGCTCCCATAGTTGTAGAGCTAATAGCATCTCCCCAAACAGCGCTCAAGTAACCACGGAACATGTGCATGTGGTTGTAGTTACCATTTGGTAAAATAGCTCCTGGGTTATAAGTAGCTCCACCAGTTTGAGGTCCTTCTACGTTGTTTTGAAGAGTACCAGCATACAAGTAATTTGTTGCATTTGGAGCATCTGATGTATAATAGTATTCAACGTTAACGTCTAAAACTCTAGTCATAATGTCAACTGTTGCAGTGATGTGCATGTTAACTTCAGACAAATCAGCAATAATCGCTGGTACTTTATCAGCATCGTTAGTTCCTGCTGGGTGGTAAGTTTGAGATCCACCAATTGATCTTCTGTTCAAAGTAGAAGAAGGGTAACCTGTAATATTAAACGGCGCCGCCATTACATCACCATCTGGAGTTCTGAAATCTGGAGCTCCAGCCTGTGGGCTAGCATATCCACCTTCGTGAATGTTAATACCGACAACGTCACCTGGGTTGTTTGTAATTGCGCTCTGAACTGCAATGTGCCCCGTAGGACAAAATTGACAGTAAATTCCTGTCCACTCCTCGACAACAGCATTTCTGTTTTCTGGAGCAGTGCTCACGTTCACTTGTGCTGTTCCCAAAGTAGGTATAGCTAAAGCGCCTGCGAACAACATCTTAGTAATGTTTTTCATAGTTCTAATGTTTGATTTTGAATAACGCAATTTCATACTTTTTATTGGATTATAAAAAGTATTCATAGGGAATTTAAGCAACTATTGTAATCCTAAAAACAACGATTACTAAGAAAGCTAACAAAAGTTACATTTCTTAGCGTTCCAAAGTCTAATCTTATGCAATTATCAATTGATTCTTATCGCCCATTCAGTGCTCTTATCAAAGCCCATAAAACACTTACTATATAAATAACATAAGAAACTATCACTTTTCCTTCGGTTGTATTCTCACGCTTTTTCTTACCTTTGCTGGCTTCAAAAGACCGTACATGGCGAAAATTAGAAAACAAGATGCATTGGATTATCACTCAACTGGCAAGCCAGGTAAAATTGAGGTAGTTCCAACAAAACCATACTCATCACCGAGAGATTTGTCTCTGGCATATTCACCTGGTGTGGCAGAGCCCTGCCTAAAAATTGCAGAGAACAAAGAAGATGTCTATAAATATACAAGTAAAGGAAACCTAGTTGCAGTAATTTCGAACGGGACAGCTGTTTTAGGGTTAGGTAATATCGGACCAGAGGCTTCTAAGCCGGTAATGGAAGGAAAAGGGTTGTTATTTAAGATCTTTGCAGATATTGACGTATTCGATATTGAATTGGATGCAGCCGATCCAGATTTGTTCGTTCAAACAGTGAAGGCAATGGCGCCTACTTTTGGTGGAATTAACTTGGAAGATATAAAAGCGCCCGAGGCATTTGAAATCGAAAGACGCTTAAAGGAAGAATTGGACATTCCAGTAATGCATGATGATCAGCATGGCACTGCGATCATTTCTTCAGCGGCTTTGTTAAATGCATTGGAGTTGGCTAAGAAAAAAATTGAAAAAGTAAAATTTGTGGTGTCCGGAGCTGGAGCTTCTGCTCTCTCGTGCGCAACACTATATTGGAAATTAGGAGCCAAAAGAGAAAATATCTACATGTTCGACTCTAAGGGTCTTATCCATGAAGGAAGAACAGATTTAGATTCCAATAAGAAAGTATTTGCCAAACATACAAAGGACGTTGCTTTCGCAGCCGCGTTTAAGAAGGCAGATGTATTTCTGGGATTGTCAAGAGGTGGGATTGTTAGCAAAGAGATGATTTCTACAATGGCCAAAGACCCCATTGTTTTTGCTTTGGCGAATCCGGAACCAGAGATTGGTTATGATGAGGCTACTTCAGTTCGAAAAGATATTATTATGGCGACAGGAAGGTCTGACCATCCAAACCAAGTGAACAATGTTCTTGGTTTCCCATTCATTTTCCGTGGAGCACTAGACGTTAGAGCAACAACGATTAATGAAGAAATGAAATTAGCGGCAGTTAAGGCTATTGCTGCACTTGCTAAGGAAACTATTCCCGAGGAAGTTATTGAAGCTTATGGTGAAAAGAACATTTCTTTTGGTCGTGAACAATTCATTCCAAAACCACTGGATCCACGTTTGATTTATTACGTTGCTCCAGCAGTAGCGAAAGCAGCTATGGATTCTGGTGTTGCAAAAGAACCGATTAAAGATTGGGACGAATACGAGATGACATTGAAAAACCGTCTTGGCCTCGATAATAAATTACTCCGAAACATTACTGAGAAAGCACAACGTTCACCAAAACGTGTTGTTTTTGCAGAGGCGGATAATATCAAGATTCTTAAAGCAGCTCAAACGGCTTGGGAAGAAGGCGTAGCAATGCCAATTCTTCTTGGGAATAGAGGTATAATTGAGGCGCTAATCGAAGAGTATGCTATTGAAATTCAAGATATAACAATCATCGATCCTAAGTCTGATGAGGAAAAGGAACGAAGAACGGTATTTGGAAAGGCCTTTTTTGAGAAACGAAAACGAAAAGGCGTTACAGAGTTTGAAGCCGTTCAGATCATGCGTGAAAGAAATCACTTTGGTGCCATGATGGTAGAGTTGGGTGATGCTGACGCAATGATTACTGGTATTACAAGAAATTATCGTGATGTTGTTCGACCTGCATTGCAAATTGTAGGATTACAAAAGGACATGAGCAAAGTTGCGGGAATGTATATTCTTGATACGAAGCGTGGACCTTTATTCTTAGCCGATACTACGATTAATAAAAACCCAACAGCGGAGGATATTGCTGAAATTACATCAAATGTTGCAAAGACGATCCGTAAGTTCAAAGTAACACCGAGAGTTGCTTTATTGAGCTATTCTAATTTTGGTTCTTCGCCAGGAGATGATCCAAGTAAAATGGCGAAAGCGGTTAAGTTAATTAAAGAAAATGACCCCAATTTAGTCGTCGATGGTGAGTTACAAGCCAATTTTGCTTTGAACAATGCATTGATGAATGAAAAATTTTCTTTCTCAGATTTGGCGAATAAAAAAGTAAATACATTGATTTTCCCAAATCTTTCTGCGGGTAACATTGCTTACAAGCTTTTACAAGAAATGACTGAAGGTGATGCAATTGGACCTGTACTTGTTGGTTTAAAAAAATCAATCCACGTACTTCAAATGGGTTCCTCGGTTAGAGAGATCATTAATATGGTAAAGGTTGCTGTTGTAGACGCACAAAATAAATAAGAATGATAGGACAATTGAATGGTAAGCTTATTGAAAAGAATCCGACGTCATTAGTTATTGACTGCGGAGGAGTTGGATATGAGGTCAAAATCTCATTGAACACCTACAGTGCTCTTGGCGCTGAGGAGGCGGTGAAAATCTACACCAAATTTATTGTTCGTGAAGATGCACAATTATTATACGGATTTGCTGAGCCGGTAGAGCGCGAGATGTTTAACCATCTTATTTCTGTTTCAGGAATTGGACCAAATACCGCAATGATCATGTTGTCGTCCATGGTTCCAGAGGAAATTGCCAATGCAATTCAAACGGATGATGTTAAAAAAATACAGAGCGTCAAGGGAATAGGTGCAAAAACAGCGGAGCGAGTTATCGTTGATCTGAGGGGTAAAATGTTAAAAATGGCCTTTTCGACCGAAAATATCTTCACTGCGAACAATACGAACCATTTTGACGCGTTAACAGCATTGGTTTCCTTAGGGTTTGATAAAAAATCCGCCGAGAAAGCGATTGATAAAGTAAGTACGGGAGAAGAATCAGTCGAACAATTAATCAAGGAGGCTCTGAAAACACTATAAAGTTGAAGACTAAACATCTACATATTAGACTTAATGCGTTATTGTACATAATTTGCATAGGGAATGTTATTGGACAAGATACTTTAATCTACCCAATAACGCCAACGTACGATCCGACACAAACTCAACCACAGAGCTTTGATTTAGGAGATCCAACATCAATTCAGCAAACCATTGTATATGATCCAATTACGGGAACTTATGTCTTTAAGGAATCAATTGGTGTTAACGATTTGAATTTTAGAAACCCTTCAATGATGACCTTTGAAGAGTATATTGAATACGAGCGCCAAAAATCACTTCGAGAGAATTGGAAGAGTAAAATTGATGATAACACGGCACAAAATCAACCGATCGAATTTCCAATTACAGTTCCCGGGAAATTATTTGAGAACTTTTTCGGATCAGATCAAATTACAATTCGACCTCAAGGAAGTGTAGAACTTTCATTTGGTGTAAACTCTTCGAGATACGACAATCCAATCCTTCCTGTTAAACAAAGAAGAATTACACGTTTCGATTTCCAGCAACAAATTCAAATGAATCTTGTTGGACAGATCGGCACAAAACTTAAAATTGGAACAAGCTATAATACTCAAGCGGCTTTTGATTTTGACAATCAACAAAAACTTGAATACGTTGGGAATGAGGATCAAATCATGCAAAAGATTGCATTAGGTAATGTTACGTTTGACTTGCCTACGTCCTTGATTCCAAGTTCACAGACTTTGTTTGGTGCAACAACTCAATTGAGATTTGGTAAAACAACGGTTGATTTAATTGCAGCATCATCCAAAGGCAAACGACAAGAAATTAATATCAGTGGTAAGGCTCAAGTTCAAGAATTTGAATTAGGTGCAGACAACTACGAAGCCAACCGCCACTATTTCGTTAATATGTATCATAGAGATCATTATAACGAATCAATGTCAACGCTGCCAATTCCAAACACAACCATTAATATCACACGGATGGAGGTTTGGTTGACCAACAGAACAAATAACACGGAGAACACAAGAAATATTATTGGATTCTCTGATTTGGGAGAAGCCTTGCCTACAAATGTTCAAGGTGCGCCAGGATCATATACTACATCGGACATTCCAGACAATGAAGCAAATGGACTGTATTCATGGGCGTCGTCGAATCCTCAAATTAGAGGTTTTGTTGGAGCTGTTTCATCGTTGAATAGCCAAGCCGTTACCCCAGGGCCTTTTCAGCAAAGTGTTCACTATGAGAAAGTTGAAAATGCACGAAAATTAACAGAACAAGAATTTAGCTACAATGCTCAAATGGGATTCATCTCATTGAACCTTCCATTAAACAATGATGAAGTTTTGGCGGTGGCATACGAGTATACTTATAGAGGTGAAACATATCAAATTGGCGAATTCTCTACAGATGGAGTTTCTGGTCAAGATGCCCTGATCCTAAAATTATTGAAAGCGACAATCATGAACCCAAATACGAAGATTTGGGATTTGATGATGAAGAATGTTTATTCAATCGGAGCTTATCAAGTAGGTCAAGAAGGATTTAGATTGGATTTATTGTACAACAATCCTGACAATTCTGTATTGATTCCTTTGTTGCCAATTGATGGTGTTGATGACAAGCAATTAGTGACTTTATTAGAAATGGATAGAATCAATCAAGTTCAACAGCCTTTCTCGGATGGCGTGTTTGACTTTGTTCCCATTCAATTCAATGGAAATCGAGCCGAAAGTGCAGGTACAATCAATACTAGAAACGGGAGGGTTTATTTCTCAACAATTGAACCTTTTGGTCAAACATTAGCCGACAAACTCCAGGCCGCTGGATTGCCCCCTATTCTAATAAATCAAGTTGCTTTCACTGAATTATACGATTCAACGCAAACTGCAGCGCAACAAATTCCTAGCAAGAACAGGTTTAGTTTCAAAGGAGAGTACCAATCTTCGATTAGTTCTGACATTCCTTTGAATGCGCTTAACGTTCCTGAAGGAGCAGTTACTGTTACGGCGGGTGGAATTAAATTACAAGAGGGAACAGACTATACGGTTGATTATAACCTTGGCCGTGTTAAAATATTGAACTCTGGAATCTTAGAGTCAAACACTCCAATTAAAATTTCGATTGAAAGTAATTCAGTTTTCGGCTTCCAGGCCAAATCTTTAATTGGTTCCAGAGTTGCCCATCGATTCGGAAATCGATTGAATGTTGGTGCCACTTGGATGCGAATGATGGAACGTCCGGTAACACAAAAAGTTGATATTGGAAGCGAACCATATAAGAATAACGTCATTGGATTCGATTTACAATACAATACAAAGGTGCCATTCATAACCAAATTGGTTGATTGGATTCCTGGACTTTCGACAAAAGCTCCATCGACATTTTCATTCCAAGGGGAATTTGCGCATTTAATTCCTGGACAACCTAGAGCAATTAATAAAGAAGGAACGTCTTATGTAGATGATTTTGAAGGTGCTCAAAGTGCCATTGATTTGAGGTCATTTACAGCATGGCGTTTGGCGTCTATACCACAAGGTCAGTCGGATTTATTCCCTGAGGGAGCAAAGAAAGATTTGGCAGCAGGTTATCAAAGGGCTGGAATTCACTGGTATGTGATTGATCCATTGTTTTATCAAAGTAGTGCACAAACACCGCAACACATTAAGGACAATCCTGAACAATTGTCTGATAGTAGAATGCGTTTGGTTAGTCAAACAGATGTGTTCCCAAACCTTCAATTGGCTTACGGTTCTCTTCCTAATGTTCCAATTTTAGAATTGGCTTACTACCCAAAAGAACGTGGGATGTACAATTATGACACTGCCGATGTCAACATTGATCCCAATGGTAATTTTAATGATCCAGAGAATAGATGGGGTGGTATAATGCGCGCATTGACTACAAATAACTTTGAGCAAACGAACATTGAGTACATTCAATTTTGGATGCTCGATCCATTCAATGATGATGCTGAAGGAGTTGATCCAAATGGAGCTCACAATGGTGGTGACCTGTATTTCAACCTTGGGAATATATCAGAGGATGTTCTTCCAGATTCAAGAAAAAGTTTTGAAGATGGATTATCTCCTGAAGGGTCTTCCGATACTGAAAACACAGATATTACAGATTGGGCAAGAATTTCGACAGAACAAGTTGTCGTAAATGCATTTGATACAGATCCTATTGCAAGAGTAAATCAAGATGTTGGATTGGACGGTTGGAACAATGCAGATGAAAAAACTGCATTCTTGGCTTACGTTTCATGGGTTGAAGGGAATCCAAATTTAACTGCTGCAGCTAAATCTAGAATGATTTCCGATCCATCAAGTGATGATTACAATTTTTACCGTGATGATGTTTATGATACGGATGAATCATCAATTTTAGAAAGGTATAAGGCGTATAACGGAATGGAAGGGAACTCATACACAACTGAGATGTCCGATACCGCAAACGCTGCAGGATACCCAACATTAGGTTCAAACAATCCAGATATTGAGGACATGAACATGGACAACAACTTGTCTGAAACGGAAGCGTACTTCCAGTACAAAGTTAGTTTACGCCCAGGAGATATGGTTGTTGGACAAAACTTCATTACAAGTGTTCAAACGTATACAAGCGGAACCAAAACAGAAAACTGGTACCAATTCAAAATTCCAATTCGAGATTATGAAAAATCGGTAAATGGAATTATAGATTTTCGATCCATTCGCTTCATGAGAATGTTCATGAAAGAATTTGATGAAGAAGTTGTTTTGCGATTTGCTAGACTTGAATTCATTCGAGGTGAGTGGAGAAGATATTTCGAAGATTTAACAGAACCAGGAGAAGGCGTGACAGTTGACCCTAACTTAACATCATTCAATGTAGGTACGGTAAACATTCAGGAGAACGAACAAAGATCACCAGTTAAGTATGAAATTCCACCAGGAATTATTCAAGAGGTTGATCCATCACAAACTTTCCAAAGACAATTGAATGAACAGTCGTTGACATTAGAGGTATGTGATTTACAAGACGGCGATGCGAGAGCGGCTTATAAAAACGTTCAGTTCGATGTTAGAACGTATAAGAAATTGAAAATGTTCGTTCATGCTGAGGCAGTGGAAAATGCAGCAACTCAGTTGAATGATGATGATGTTAGTTTGTTTGTAAGATTGGGAACAGACTTCATTGATAACTACTACGAATATGAGATTCCGTTGAAAACAACTGCTTGGGGTTCAACATTGGATACTGAGATTTGGCCTGAAGAAAACAATATTGAAATTGTATTTGAAAAGTTACTTCAATTGAAACTTGACCGAAATGCTCAAATAGCAAGTGGAAACGGACTGGTGTCTTATATTAGTGAGTTTGAGCGATTGATACCTGCTGATCTAGCGAATGGAATTAATGAAGTTCTTATTAAGGTAAAAGGAAATCCAAACCTTCAAGGCCTTAAAACGGTAATGGTTGGTGTTCGTAATCCGCATAAAAACAAGCATGAACTGGAGAACTGGAATGAAGATGGTTTGCGGAAGTGTGCAAATATTTGGATTAACGAATTAAGATTAACGGATTTTGTAAGCGAAGGTGGTTCTGCTGCTGTTGCGCAAATGCGTCTTCAAATGGCAGACTTTGCCAACATCAATATGTCCGGGAATTACTCAGGAATAAACTGGGGAGCTGTTGACAGTAGAGTACAAGACAGGCAACGAAATCAACAGATTGGGTTTGATATGAACGCAAATGTTCAATTGGGTCAATTCTTTGGTAAGAAAGCGAAAGTTTCTTTGCCTTTCTTCTACGGTTATTCCTTGGGTATTGTGAATCCCGAATACGATCCATCGAATCAAGATATTCGATTGGAAGATATAGAAGATATGGGTGAAAGAAAGCGACTGGCAAAATTAGGTCAGGAATATCAAGCACGTAAATCGTACAACTTTACCAATGTTCGTAAAGAACTCAAAGCGGGGGTTAAACCTCATTTTTGGAGAGTTTCAAACTGGGCGGCAAATTATTCCTATTCTCAGGATAACTCAAGGGATTATAATACGGCTAAAGATGAAACAAGAACGTGGAGCGGAGGGTTGAATTATGCGTATTCATTCAATACAAAACCAATCACACCATTTAAGAAAGTTAAGTTTTTGAAAAAATCCAAATGGTTCTCTATTGTTCGTGACATGAACTTATATTTGGCACCTAAGAATGTGTCGTTCACAAACGATTTAATGAGATCGTATAATGAACGTAAGATTAGAAATAACGTATTACCAGATTATGATTTTGCGCCGGTTTTCGTTAAGCGGTTTAACTGGAACAGATCATACAACCTTGGATATGATATTACCAGAAAACTTAAATTTCAATTCTCAGCAACGAACCAATCAATTTTTGAAGAAGGTGACGGAGGGGTTGATAGAAAAGAGTATACAGATGGATTTAGAGACTTCAAAGATTCTGTAAGCAATCAAATGAGCACTTTCGGACGTGGAATGGATTATATGCACAACTATAGTTTCAGTTATGCTGTTCCTTTCGAAAAAATTCCTGCAACAGATTGGTTGAGTGCGAACATCAAGTACTCAGGAACATACAACTGGCAGAGAGCCCCATTGGGACAAGCTGAATACGGGAATATTGTTCAGAATAGCCGAAATATTAACGTAACAGCTCAAGCCAACTTAACCTCGCTTTATAACAAAGTGCCTTGGTTGAAGAAAGTAAATACGGATGGAAAGAATAATAGCAGAGGAAGACCGGGCGGCAAAATAAGTTCGAGATCTAACGCGACAGATGGAAACGGCGGAAGGGGTAGTGATTCGAAACCAAAAGACACGCTGCTTCCTCCGATGCCAATCGACTCAATGACACCGAAGCAACTCCGCAAGTGGGAAAGAAAACTGAAGCGCTTCGAGAAGAAACAAGAACGTCAAGAGATAAGAGAGAAAAAACGTGATGGTAAAGTGCATCCAGTTGCAGGGTTTGGAGCAAGAATGCTAATGTCTGTTCGTAATGTGTCTGGAACCTATTCATTAACAAATGGAACATTGCTTCCTGGATACAATCAAGAAGTAGGTGTTTTAGGATTCAATCCGCAATTTAATAGCGGCATGGGCGGCTTTATATTTGGTCAACAGCGCTATTCTGTTTTTGGAACTGATTCCGATTATGATGCTGCTCAGATGGCTTTAGGAAATAATTGGCTGGTTCAAAATGAAAACTTGAACAGACAGTATTCTAACACCCACAATCAAGTATTTAACCTAAGAGCAAACCTTGAGCCTATTAAGGATCTTTCGATTGAGCTTACATTGAATAGAACGTATTCGAACAGCTCGAATGAATTCTTTAGGTGGAATACAACTGAAAATATTTTCAAAAGTGAAAGTAGAGTAGATATAGCAACGTTGACATACTCAAATGTTTCTTTCAGTTCCGCATTTACGAAACTTGGAAACGACTTCGAATCAGAAGTCTTCACAGATATGCTGAACAAGAGAGAAGAAGTTTCTGCACTTCTTGGAAGTAGCAATACAAATTCTAATGCCACTGCTTCTGGTTACTATGATGGTTACGGAAGAACTCAACAAGAAGTTGTGATGGGTGCATTCTTAACGGCTTATTCGAACAGAAAGGTAAGCGATAAGAATATAAATGCGGTTAACAATGCACCACTTCCAAACTGGTCGTTGAATTACAATGGTTTGAAGAATTTTGCCTTCATGAAGAAACATTTGAAGAACTTTGTAATTCGTCATGCTTACAGTTCAACTGTTAGTGTATCAGGAATGCAAACGAATCTTGCAGGTGTATTTGACGCAAACGGTAATAATGCTTCTGCTCGTGATTTAAATAATAACTTTATTGCGAACATGCAAGTTCAAAATGTCGCAATCACCGAAAGATTCTCTCCACTGATTGGATTGGATGCAACTTGGTTGATCAAAAGCAAAGGACAAGCACAAGGTTTGATTACAAAATTCGAATACAAAAAAGACCGTAGCGCAGTTCTTTCAATTGTGAACAATCAAGTGACTGAGATTTTAGGGGCTGAGTGGGTTATCGGTACAGGTTTCAAATTCAAGAAAGTACAATTGCCTTTCAAGAAGGTGAAACCGAATGATTTGAGTGTGCGATTTGATCTTTCATTTAGAGATAACCTAACTGTAATTCGAAAAGTAGCTGAAAACACAAATCAAGCAACGGCAGGTCAACGCGTTATTTCGATTAAATCATCTGCAGATTACAACTTTACGAAGAACCTGATTGTATCATTCTATTATGATCAAACATTGAATACGCCGAAAGTGACAACGTCTTATCCTACCGGGAATTTAAGTACGGGAATCCGATTGAGATTTAACCTTGCTGGAGTTCAATAATGAATTTAAGAAAGGCGCAACCTGGTGATGAAAATGCTATCCTCGAATTAATACAAGGATTGGCGGAATATGAAAACGAACCAGGTGCCGTTGTAAATACTTCTAAAAATCTTCACGATGACTTGTTTAAACACAAGCATTGTGAAGCTTTTGTTGCTTTGGTCGGTTCAAAAATAATAGGCTTCTCACTTTTCTATACTTCTTATTCTACTTGGAAAGGCCCGTCTATTTATTTAGAAGACCTCTATGTCCTTCCTGAAGCGCGCAAGACGGGTGCAGGGTCATTGCTATTCGATGCGGTTGTCGATACCGCGAAAGAACGAAAGGTGTTGCGTATGGATTGGCAAGTGCTAGAATGGAACGAATTGGCAATTAAGTTCTATGAAAAGAAGAACGCTTTACTTGATCCTGAATGGATTAACGGCCGCTTGATTTTTGAGTACGAAGACGTTTAGCATTTTTTCCGTTAATTATTCGTTTTAGATTTCGACATTGAAAGCATTAGACTTAACTTTGTAACCATTCCATTCTTATGAAAGTATTAATTGCAGGAGGAACAGGGTTGATAGGATCGAACCTATCGCGTTTACTTGTTCAAAAAGGACATGAGGTTAAACTATTGTCTCGAAGACCATCAGAAGGACCAATTATTCATTGGGATCCGGCATTGAAAGAACTGGATTCAGATTTGATTCAGGACACCGAAATTGTTGTCAATCTTTGCGGTGCTGGAATTGCAGATAAACGATGGAGCGCTAAAAGGAAAAAGGACCTTTTAGAATCAAGAGTTTTACCTACTCAGTTCTTGTTTGAACATCGAGAATCCATGCCTAATTTGAAGCACTACATCTCGGCTTCTGGAATTTCTTGTTATGGGTTTGAAATGAGCGAAACGCCATTCAAGGAGGAAGATGCCTATGGACAAGATTACACTTCACAATTGGTGCGTCAATGGGAAGAGGCTGCCGATGTATTCAAGGTTGATTACCTACTAACGAAGATCCGTATCGCGGTTGTTCTAACGAAAGAAGGCGGAGCATTAAAAACAATGAGAGCGCCTATAAAAGTATATTTTGGAGCTGCAATTTCACCGGGAACCCAATTAATGCAATGGATCCATATTGATGATTTATGCGCTGCATTTCTCCATTCGATTGAAAACAAATTGGAAGGAACCTACAATACTTTAGGCAACAACTCAACGAATAAAGAAGTGATGGTTTCTCTCGCCAAATCAATGAATAAGCCAATATGGCTTCCACCTGTCCCAAAATTTGTGATAAAACTCCTGTTCGGTGAAATGGCTGACATCTTAATAAATGGTGTTGAAGTTTCAATTGAAAAATTAA
>CAJVYC010000004.1 GCA_913009205.1 uncultured Fluviicola sp.
AAAAAATAGATATATTAAGAAAGTAAAATATATATATTTAGATTTATCAAAAAAAAATTTAAAAGTACCAAGTATTAATTCTTACGATTATATCGTAAATTGCTCAGGATACGGTAAACATTTTAAATTTAACTCAGAAGGTAAAAAACTTTACAAACAACATTTTAATAGCTTAAAAAATTTAACTAGGCATTTGTCTAAAAAAAAATTAAAAAAATTTATACAATTAGGAAGTTGCTTAGAATATTCAAGCAGCAAATCAAAAATAAATGAAAACTTTCGTTGTATCCCAAACTCGATTTATGGACAGGCTAAACTTGCTTGCACCAAATACTTAAAATCTTTGTACAAAACATCAAGCCTTCCAGTAACAATTTTTAGGATTTTCCAAGTATATGGACCCAAGCAAGATCAAAACCGATTGATTCCCTTTATCATTGAAAAATGTAAGAAAAACAAAACTTTTAATTTAACTACAGGAGAACAAAAAAGAGATTTTTGTTATATAGATGACTTAGTAAGTGTAATTTTTAAATCTTTTAAAGCATAATCAATATCAGAAGAATAAAACAACCCAAATAAAAATATATAATATGAGAGTGTAACTATTAAAAAAAGCTCTTTATTTGCCAAAAAAAGTTGTTTTTTTTCCCTCCAATTCCATTGAAGAATCCAAGACAAAGCCATTAAAAATAGAGAAACAGAAGTAGTGAATTTTGATACAGGAATGCTGGCTGAAAGTGTAAAACATCCAAAGACAAAAAGGTTGTCTGCAAATTTCCTTAATGGACTATAATTAACCATAACACTTATTTACTCCCTAATAATATCCTATTGTAATCAGCCTTTATAGAAAGAATCCCAACTGCTTTTTTTATATATGGATCATTACCTATTTTGCTTTCAATTCTACCTGATTGAAAATAATATCTAGAGACGATTTCTGATTCTAAAATGTTTTTAATTTGATCCTTATATTTTAATAACTCATTCTTTTTCTTTCGTCCTAATTTGCTTTTTATTGAATCTAATTCTATTTGAATAATAGATAAATATTCTTCACTTTCAGCTTTTTCTTCTAAATATTTCAAACGAACATCTGTTTCAGTTTCAAATTCATAGCCACTAGAATCTAAAAATGAGATAAACTTATTAAAGCCTATTTCCGAAAGTTTAAACGTTTTTGGATTGGTTATCGAGTCATGCTCTAATGCGTAATTCGTTGCGAAATTAAAAATATAATTATCTGAAAACAAAGCCCTAATAACTGATCCGTATTCTATTTTTTCAATTTCCACATCAGGCTTTACACCAGCGCCATCTAATACAGTTCTTCCGTTTTTAGTTTTAAATTCTGTTAGTAATGAATCTGGGATTTTAACCGGTTTTCCTTTGGAATCTTTATTTGCATAATCAATAGCTTGGATGCACCTTCCTGAAGGAATATAGTATTTAGCTGTGGTTACTTTTAAACTCGTATTATATTTTAAATGGCGAGTTGTTTGAACCAGTCCCTTACCATAAGTATTCCTACCAAGAACTACAGCTCTATCAAAATCTTGTAGAGCACCACTAACAATTTCGGACGCTGATGCCGAACCTCCGTTTACTAAAATAACCATTGGAATATTTATATCTAAAGGACTGTTAAGTGTTTTGTATGTTTTCTTCCAAGCTGCTATTTTTCCTCTAGTTTCTACAACAGTAACGCCTTTATCTGTAAATAAATTAACCGTATTAATTGCTTCATTAAGTAACCCACCTGGATTTCCTCTTAAATCAAAAACCAATGATTTCATTGCTGGATTATTTTTCAATGCTAAAATCGCATCTCTAACCTCGTTTGATACTTTGCTAGTAAAACTATTCATTTTAAGGTATCCGATACTATCTGAAACCATACCAAAATACGGAACACTTTTAATCTTAACTTTTTCTCTCTTAAATGTAAGAGAAAAATCTTTTTCAGATCCAGGACGTTTAACATTAACAGTTAAACTTGTTCCGGGGTTTCCCTTTAAAATCTTACTTAAATCTGCTGTAGATTTACCTTTAACATCTTTTCCATTAACTTGTAAAATAATATCTCCTGCTCTAAGACCTGCTTTAAATGCCGGAAAATTTTTGTAAGGTTCTGAAATTACCACGAAATCATTTATCCTTCTTATTCTAGCGCCTATGCCTCCGTATTGCCCAGTCGTCATTAACTTGTAATCTTCAATCTCAGATTCAGGATAATAGACAGTGTAAGGATCTAAACTCTCCAGCATAGCATCAATACCGACTTTCATTAATTCGCCCGGCTGAGTTCCATCTACATAATGCGTATTAACTTCCTTATATAAAGCGGTGAAAATATCAAGATTTTTTCCAATCTCAAAGCGGTTTAATGATTCGTCTTCTAAGGATAAAAAACTGAGAGAAAGGAGACCAAAGAATCCCAAAAAAAAGTATAATTTCGTTTTATTCATCACAATTAATTCTTTTAGTCAAACGCTCTAGCAATTGTTTTATTCTTTTTTCTACAGAAATATAATTCGGGATTTTATCAAAGTAACAAACCACCATAACATGAAGTGAAATTTCCTTCGTGTACAAGGATTCCTGAAGAAAGGTTTTGTTTAATCGAATAGCTTCTTTTACAAGTCTTTTTATTTCATTTCTATCAACTGCCCTTTTAAACTTTTTCTTCGGTATTGAAACTCCAAACCTTAACTCACCTTCGATATTTTGAGAAGGAAACTTATTATAAAATGCTTTTAACGGAAATACTGATATAAAATCTTTTTTCCCAAATATTTCCCCCACCATTTTCTTCCCAACTAAACGTTGGGATTTGTTGAAAGTGTTTTTTATTTTCGGGATATCTGAAATGGCTAAATTTATTATTCGTTAAAAATAAAAAAAGGGGCCAAACAAAGCCCCTTTTTTTATTTTTATTATGAACGACTAACTATTAGCTTTAATGTAAAGTCCAATAGCTCCTGTCATAGATGGTGCATTTGGAGCTGGTGCTCCAATGTCTACTTTTAATCCTTGTTTTTCTGCTGCTTTTTTAGTTGTTTCCCCAAAAACAGCAATTTTTGTGTTGTTTTGTTCAAAGCCTGGAAAATTCTTATAAAGTGATTCAATTCCTGCAGGACTATAAAAAACTAAACAATCATAAGTAACATTTTCAAGATCACTTAAATCACTAACTACAGTGCGATAAATAATCGCTCTCTTATAGTTAATTGAAGCTTCTTCTAATTGATTTGGAATTATATCTTTTAGAATATCTGAAGATGGTAATAAAAAAGTTTCTTTATTATTTTTTTTAATCAATTCCATTAATTCAGTAAAACGCTGTCGACCATGAAAAATCTTACGTTTTCTGTACACTACGTATTTCTGTAAATACAAAGCAATTGCTTCTGAAACACAAAAATATTTTAACGAATCAGGAACAGTATGCCTAGTCTCTTCGCATATTCTAAAGAAATGATCAATAGCGTTTCTGCTTGTTAAAATTACCGCTGAATATTCTGAAAGATTTATCTTCTGAGTTCTAAATTCTTTTGAATAAACACCCTCAATATGAATGAATGATCTAAAATCAACATTTAAATCATATTTTTCTGCTAATCCAAAATAAGGTGATTTCTTGTTCTCTGGCTTAGGTTGTGAAACCAATATTGATTTAAATTCTTTCTCCATAACTTTTAGTTAGTAAAGTACTATTTTATCCAATGGCGTTAAAAAAATCTTAGCAAACACAAATACTGGTAAGATTTCCAATGTGCAAATATACAAAAAGGGATAGATTATAGGAACTTCTGAAAGTGATAAACCAAATTTTATGCCTTTATACCATTTAAAGGTGAGGCTTAAAAAATATATTATAAGACTTAAGTATAAAAAAAACCCTACAAAATTCTGGGAGTATGCAATTATTAGCACCAATGGAAATACAACAATTCCAAATACTTTATTCCCCAATAATGAATGACTTACATATAACTTAGAATTTACTCCCTCTTGAAATAGCTCTCCTAAAACATAAATAAATAAAAGTTTTAAAATAAAAGAACCGAAAAAAAGAACATTAATAGATAAATACAATTCTAAGTATGATCGCTCAATTAAAAGAAAATTAATCGAAAAAATAAATAAAAATGTAGAATATGAAAAAAGGGAAAAGATAATTAAAGCTATACTTGAGCTTTTAGAAACTTGAGATTCGTCTCTCACCAAATCATTAAATTCTCTGTTAGAAAGCACTGCTAAAAAGCATCTTTTTAGTTGATAGTTGTATTTTGTGAATAGTAATGCTATAAAACTAAGAAGCAATAACATTGGTATCCAAAACCAATCATGATAATTTTCAGCTCTTAAATACATTTTAATTATTATAATTTACAGAAGAACTAACTTCTAATGGCACATTGTAAAAAGAGGTCAGGCTGTCACTTTTTTGAACATATTCTGCTGAAATACAGAGATTTGTAATAAATGAAAAAACAAAAACAGAAAGCCTATTAGTCATGTGTTTTAATTTTTTTCAAATTAAAGCACTAAGATAGTCTTCTTAATTCGAAACATGTAATTTACAATAACGGTATTAATAATAGGTAGTTTTTCTAAATCATAAATTATGAAGACAGACAATTTTACTTTCCACGATTATTATAATATTGATGATTTATTGTCTGACGAACACATAATGATTCGAAAAGCAACTAGAGATTGGGTTAAAAAAGAAGTATCCCCAACAATAGAATCTATTTGTCAATCTGCAAAGTTTGATTTAAAGTGATTGTTACTGTATCAGAATCCGTGTATCCACAAGCATCAGTTACTGTCACGTAATAATCTATAGATCCAGTAAGTCCAGAATTGGTTGATGCCAAATAAACGGTGTCTCCAACTTGATTTAATGGGTCAGACCAAGTAAAAGTGTAAGGTCCTAAACCACCTTGAGCCGTTACAACAACTTGAACTGAATCATTAGCACATGGAATTATTGGGTCTGGCTCATTAATAGGAATTGGCACTGAATCTATGAAATACAAGGTTCCGCTCGAAATTATTGTATCACCACAAACAGTAATAGTTTCAGTAGTAATTGTTACGTATTCCAAATTATCAGGAAACCCATCTGCAAATGGGTCTATTGTTAATATTATTGTGTCTTGACCAGGAAGGAAAGTAACTGGGTTTGGAAGGTTTGGATAATCAGCACCCATAGTTGCAGTTCCTGTAACATCATAATTGATGATTAATGTATCGCCAATTTGAGACTGTGGACGGATAAACATTAAGTCAGCTGTCGAACATCCCTCAATAACAGTTGTGTCGCCAGACACAGTAGCTACTGCAACTTGAACTGCCTCAGATGCGAATGAGTTCGCTTGAAGAAAAACTCCAGAATCATAAGATTGATCGCCTACGTTTGAAATTGCTAATTTAATATGATATATTTGACCACATTGTACGGTTGCATTTGCAGAAAGCAAAGTAGTTGTTCCATCATATTCAATCGCTGTTCCATAAGCAGCACCAGCTAAATTGTTTTGGTAATACGCAGGGTATTGACCTGCCCCAGGACCTAGGTTGTTAATTGTTACTGGAATATTTGTTCCAGGGATAATTGCCAAATTAGCTCCACCACCAGGATAGCCGCCCAATGCATATGGACCAGTAACTCCAGGTCCCCAAAGAAAGAATCCAAAGGCATCGTTAAAAGTTGAAGGTGAGAATTCTGGATACTCATCGGACCCAAAAATATAGTTAAATGAAATTGTATCTCCAGATGGAATGAAGTCAAATTCCAAGACAATTCCATTTGTAGGAGCAGCGTTTGCAATTGCATTTAAATGAGGATCACCTGCTACGTTTGGCGTAGCAGGGTTATTGTCCGTATAGCTTCCTATTGAATTTGGCCCAATTGCCCCGATTCCATTTCCCGTCGAAAGCAATACTCCACTATTTATAGGGAAAGTCGTTCCAGACGCGTCAAAATAAGTGCAGTTACCTTGAATATTATTAGAGTTAAGTGGCGAGCCGTTCACAGTAATATTCGATGCTGTTACTCCAAAACCAAGAATAATATTCTCAACAAGCCACAAGGGGGTTTCAGTATTTGTTACTGTAATTTGAGAATTAGCACTGAATGAATAGGCCGTTAATGCTAGAAATGATGCTATGAATTTTATCTTCATAATAAGTTGAATTGTAGTTGTTCTATGGGGTAGACTAGTTAGATTATAAAATGGTTGCACTAAAAATCCAATAAAGTCAGAAGAATACCTAATGTTTTTAAGAAAATAACGACTTTTAGATGATCAAAAGAGAAATCAGTATGAGCAACACACAGGTATTTATATCCGAGAATAAAGAAAGATTTTTGGAAGAATTAATAGATTTACTTCGAATCCCTTCGGTATCAGCGGATCCGTCTTTTTCGAAAGACGTGAATAAAACAGCAGATGAAGTGGCAAAACGATTGACGGAGGCAGGTGCCGAGAATGTTGAGATTTGTCAAACAGAGGGATATCCAATTGTTTACGGAGATAAAATATTTGATGCAAGTTTGCCAACGATTTTGGTTTATGGACATTATGATGTTCAACCTGCAGATCCGATTGAATTATGGGATAGTCCGGCCTTTGAACCGGTAGTTAAAACTACTGAAATTCATCCAGAAGGAGCCATTTTCGCACGTGGAGCTTGTGACGATAAAGGTCAGATGTTTATGCATGTGAAAGCATTTGAATCGATGATGAAAACGGACGAACTTCCGTGTAACGTAAAGTTTATGATTGAAGGTGAAGAAGAGGTTGGAAGTATGAACCTTGGAATCTTCGTTAAAAACAACCACGAAAAATTAAAAGCAGATGTAATTCTTATTTCTGATACAGGAATGTTAGCGAACGATGTTCCTTCAGTAACAACGGGTTTAAGAGGATTGAGCTACGTTGAAGTTGAGGTGACAGGTCCAAACAGGGATTTACATTCAGGTCTATATGGTGGATGTGTAGCCAACCCAATTAACGCTTTGGCTAAAATGATAGCTTCGTTGCACGATGAGAACAATCATATTACAATCCCAGGATTTTACGATAAAGTAGTTGACCTTTCAGACGAAGAAAGAGCAGAAATGGCAAAAGCGCCTTTTAGTAAAGAAGCATATTGTACGGCACTTGACATCGCTGATGTTATGGGAGAAGCGGGATACACTACTCCAGAAAGAGGTTCGATTCGCCCAACATTAGATGTGAATGGAATTTGGGGAGGATATATTGGTGAAGGAGCTAAAACCGTAATTGCTTCCAAAGCGTATGCTAAAATCTCAATGCGATTGGTTCCAGATCAAGACCCAGAAGAGATCACGAATTTGTTTCTAACGCATTTTAATTCAATTGCTCCAGCGGGAACTAAGGTTAAGGTAACGCCGCATCATGGAGGTGAACCGGCTGTAACTCCGATTGATTCAATAGGTTACAAGGCTGCAAGTATGGCCTACGAAAAAACGTTTGGAAAGAAACCAATTCCTGTAAGAAGCGGTGGGTCAATTCCAATTGTTGCAATGTTCGAAAAAGAACTCGGTTTGAAGTCAATTTTGATGGGATTTGGATTGGATAGTGATGCAATTCATTCACCAAATGAGCACTACGGATTGTTTAATTATTTCAGAGGAATTGAAACAATTCCTTATTTCTACAGTTATTTTACGAAACTCCATAAATAAATTGTTTGCGTAATCTCTCCATTATATTCGCCTTAGTTCTTCTTTTTACTTCGTGTAAAATATTCTCGTTCGACAATCCTGAAATGCGAGGAAACGAAGAATTTAAGATTTCAAAAATCAATGGTAGAACAATTGAATTCACTGCAGCAGCAACTGTTTATAATCCGAATTGGTGCGGGATTAAAGTGAAGCCTTCTGAGTTGGAACTTTATATTGAAGGCGATTATATGGGGACGGTTCAACTCGATCAAAAAGTGAAGTTGAAGCGCAAAAAAGAGAATGATCTTCAAGCAGCTTTCACTGCGACATTGGAAGATGGAGTTTTGATGAAAGCAATCAAATTTGCGACAATGAAGGAGATTGAGGTCCGTCTGAAAGGAAAAATTAAAGGAGGTGTTTTCATCTTTTCCAAGAAATTCGATTTCGATGAAACAAAGACGATTCCTGGTGCTAGTTTTAAGATTTAGATTTAGTTTGGATCGTTTGTAAAAGCCGAAGGCTATCTAAGATCCAATATCTAATCCTCCAAATATACCCGATGCACGCGTTTAGAAATGCCCGTTAAAACCTCATAAGGAATGGTCTCCATTTTATTGGCAAGGTCAAGGACGCTTTGATTACTTCCAATAATTTCAACAGATTCTCCTTCTGAAACGGACAGGCGCCCAATGTTAACCATTATCATGTCCATGCATACGTTTCCAACAACGGGACAATATTGATTTTGAATAAAAACGCCTCCTTTTCCATTGCTCAATGACCGCTTAAAACCATCGGCGTACCCAACGGGAATAATAGCAATGTTCATGTCTAAATTAGAGATTCCTTTCCTGTCGTATCCGATTGATGTTCCTGCCCTTACGTTCTTGACTTGAGAAACTGCGCTGTACCAATTTACGGCAGGGGTCAATTGAGAAGAATAGTGCCCTGACGAACTATAACCGTACATTCCAATTCCCAATCGAACCATGTCGAAATGGTATTTCGGATTGTTCAAAATACCTTCAGAGTTCAAAATATGGCATTCGAATGAGTAGTTAACACGGCTTTTCAAGAATTCAATTGCAGTTTTGAAAACTTGAGCTTGTTCATGAATAAAGGTTGAGTCAATGTCATGTGAATTGGCCAAATGTGAGTAAACTGTTTCGATTCGAACTTCAGGTTGAGAGTTGATCATCTCAATCAATGATTCCAATTCCACTGTTTTAAACCCGAGACGGTTCATTCCTGTTTCAATTTTTATATGAATCGGATAGTATGATTTTCCTTCGTAAATTAATTGCTTTATAAACTTGTCGAGTTGTGTTGTACTGTAAATACACGGTGCGAGGTTGTGCTGAATGCATTCTTCAAATCCGTATTCTTCAGAATTCATAACCAGAATTGGAGATTTTACACCAATTTGCCGCAACTCAACGCCTTCATCTGCATACGCAACACCTAAATAATTAACACCGATTCGTTCTAAATATTGACCAATTTGTTCAATCCCAGAACCGTAAGATGAAGCCTTGACCATTGCCAAAATCTTTGTTGTGTCAGGTAGTTTTTGCTTAAAGAAACTGATATTACTTTTAATTGCGTTTAAGTCAATCTCAACATAAGTTTGGTGCTTTTTTGCACGCAATCGAAGTGCATAGTGTTCCATTTGCATGGAACGTTTTCCTTTAACTAAGACAATAGCATTTTTGAAGGATTCAATTCCATTTTCAGCCGAATCTAAAAAGTGAACTTGAATAGGTTCAAATTCAGAAAGGAGGGCTTCAAACTTTGAAGTGTCGCCATCGGTTCCAACAATTACCACACGGTCTTTTCCTTTCGCAATACTTAGCTGATATTCTAACGAAGAGCGAAATGCATCTAAATCGAGGTTGTAAGTGTCGTTAATTATAGTAGAGTTATGAATTCCGTCAAATGTTTCCATCCGAAGTGCAACACGATCTAAGTCTGCTAAATGTTTTTTTATTTCAGCATCTCCTAAATTGAACTCTTTAGCACAAGCAACGGCTAAAGAGGCATTAATTCTGCTGATTTCGTCATCAAATTTTAAGTGTTCAAGGTAATTTGAATATAATTTAATATTTACATATTGGAAAATGGATGTATCTTCCTCTAAATCAATGGAATTGTGATAGATAACCCTACTTGCATTTCTAAACAGGATTAACTTTTCACTAAGTTGATGCTCGAGCGAATCGAAATTTTCAGAATGAGCCGAACCAATCGAAGTAAGGATCCCAATAGTTGGTTGAATCATCTTTTCCAACGAATCCATTTCTCCCGGTTGAGAAATACCCGCCTCTATGATGGCAAGATCTGCCGAATCGTTCAATTCCAATAACGATAAAGGCACGCCCAGTTGTGAGTTGTAACTTTTCGGACTACGAATGACTTTGTATTTAACGCCCAAAAGCTGGCCCAACCATTCTTTCGTTATTGTTTTTCCAGCACTTCCAGTTATCGCAACAATGGGATATGAAAATTGATGACGATGGTGTTTTGCCAAAGTCTGAAGTGCAATTAAAGTCGAATCCACTTTAATGAATGTCGCACCTCTTAGATCTTCATTGATTGATTTTGAAATCACAAAAGTACGTACTCCCTTTGCATAAGCTTCATTGATGAATTCGTGTCCATTTCTGAACTCTCCTCTCAAAGCAAAAAACAGCGTGTTGCTTCCGTTAATAATCTTTCGAGTATCAAAGGCGACAGATTCGATCTTTAACGTTGCTTTCGGTAAAGAAGCATTGAATATTAAGGATAAATCCTGATATGAAAGGTCTAATTTCAATGTGCAATTTTATTGTAACACACTCTACAAAGCGGTTTGTATTGCTCCACTGCGCCTAATAAGACTTGTTCTTTGTCTTTTACTGTTCTGTGCGAAAATTGCGCGAGATCACCGCAAGAGACACAGATTGCGTGAACTTTGGTTACATACTCGGCAATTGCCAGTAAACGGGGCATAGGCCCAAAAGGTTCGCCCTTGAAATCCATGTCTAACCCGGCAACGATTACGCGTACTCCTTTTTTAGCCAATTCATTGCAAACATTTACAATGGCCTCATCGAAAAACTGCGCCTCATCGATAGCAACAACTCTTTCTTTGTTCCAGAGGTCAAGAATTTCAGTAGCATTTGAAACGCAAACGGCTTCAAAACTTGTTCCTTGATGGCTAACTACATTTTCTTTGTGGTATCGATCATCAATTGTGGGCTTTACCAATAAGATTTTTTGATTGGCAAATTCGGCACGTTTTAGCCTGCGAATAAGCTCTTCAGTTTTACCAGAAAACATGGATCCACAGACAATTTCAATCCATCCGTGTCTCGTTCCTTCTGTTGGAAAATGCTCTAAAAACATTGCGTAATCTTCTTATTTAGGGTTATCAACAAGTTGACGAAGAGAAAATTTGAAGTCTATGACGATTCTCGCTTTTTTCTTCGTTAAATTTGAGTACTAAATATCGTCATTTTGTCGCATAATAGTTGTATTTCGTTAGCAACTTAGCTAAAATGTTGAAAAGTCGAATTTGAATTCAAGCATGAAAAAATTGGAAGGATATAGTTCAAGAATAAAGAGGTTAAGCGAATTGGTTGCTGAACTTGAGAGTGGAAATTTAACCGTGGAAGAGCTTTCTGAAGTGGAATTGATTACCCGAGAATTGCACGAAAGAAGTATAATTCTAAGGTACGTCGCTTTTAAGAATCAGGTAATGCCTGAAGCAGATGAGGAAGAAGATGATGAACCAGTTCTTGATGAAAATGGAGGCGTTGAAGTTGAAGTGATCATTGAAGAGATTGAGGAAATTGAAACGGAAGATTCAGAAGCAGAAAACGTTAGTGAAGAAGAACCGATAATCGACTTTTCAATTTTTGACGACGAACCCGAAGTCGCTCCTGAGCAAATTGTAGAAATAGAACCAGAGTCAGAAGTTCCAACACCAGAACCTGTTGCATTCGTTGAACCAGAAGCTGTGCCTGAACCTTTAAAAGAGGTGCCCGTTGAAGTAAAAGCGGAACCGGCAGCTGTCGAATCTTCGTCAAATTCTGCGCAATCATTTTTAGATAGATTAAAAAATGATGACAATTCTGTTGCTTCTCGTTTTACAAACAGCAAACTTGATTCTCTGATTGGAGCATTTGGTTTGAACCAGCGCTTGAGGTATATCAACGATCTTTTTAACGGCTCAAGTGAATTGTTTTCGGATGCGATCAAAGCATTGGATTCTCAACCGTCTTTGGACCAAGCGAATTTAAAAGCCGCAACTCTAGCCGCAGAAAACGAGTGGGATCCAGAAGAAGAAATAGTTATCGAATTTATGTCCTATTTGAATAGAAGGTATGCGTAATTTACTCGCTGTCGCAATTGTTTTTATTGGATTCAATTCGTTTGGTCAAATTGAAGAAGTAAGAAGAATTACAAAACAATTGTGCTCGCCAGAATTTCACGGCCGTGGTTATTATAAAAAGGGCGATTCCTTAGCTGCTGATTACATCGTTAAAGAATTTCAAAAGCTGAATATTGAAGGGTATGACAGAGAGTTCCTCCAGCATTTCGATATTAAATCTGTGAATTCATTTCCTGGCGTAATGAACGTTAAACAGGAAGGTGTTGCTTTGAAAACGGGTGTTCATTATGTTGTCGATCCTTCATCAAATGGGGGGAAGACTATCTTAAATCCAAAACAAACTGATGTTACGATCTTGTTGGATAAGGACAAATTGACGGATGCGATTAACACTGTTGCTGATCCAAATAACAAGTTTAACGCCATGGCAATTCACCTGGAAGGGCTAAGCGCTGACACTTTGAAAAAATTGGCTGGTATTTCTCAAGCACTTGCTGGATTTTTCCCGATTATTGAAGTGACGGATGCGAAATTTACATGGTCAGTAGGCTCAGAACAATTTCCTTTTCCATTAATTCAAATTCAAGATTCAATTTATAACAACGGGAGCTTAACCATCGATATTGATGCAGAATTGCTTAGGAACTACCATACACAAAATGTAATGGCCTATCTTCCTGCAAAGAAAAAGTGCGCTAAAACAGTCGTTTTCACTGCTCATTATGATCATTTAGGGAGAATGGGCGATTACACCTATTTCCCTGGGGCAAATGACAACGCGAGTGGAACAGCTATGCTGTTGACAATGGCAAAGTATTTTAAGGAAAACCCTTCTGATTATAATATACTGTTTATTGCTTTTGCAGGAGAAGAAGCTGGTCTACTTGGCTCGAAGTACTTCGTAGAAAACCCTGTTTTAAAACTGAAGAAGATCAAATTCTTGGTCAACCTTGATATTATGGGATCTGGTGAAGATGGTGTTACGGTTGTGAATGCAACTCTTTTTGAAAAAGAATTCGCACTTCTTCAAAAAATAAATACGGAGAAATCATTGCTCAAAGTTGTTAAAAAACGAGGGCCTGCAGCAAATTCTGATCATTACTGGTTTACACTTCAAGGAGTTCCGGCATTTTTTATTTACACCATGGGTCCGAACAAAAATTACCATGATGTCTCTGATATTTATGGCAATTTGAGTTTTAAGGAATATGAGGACATTACAACCTTGTTGATTGAGTTTGTAAAGCAACTTAAATAACATAGACGTGTATAACTGCCTATAAATGGGCGTTCTTACTAATTTACATATTGTTAAATTTCCGTATTTTTGAAGTATAACACTCTATTTATGAAATCATTCCTACTCGTATTATTCATATCAATTTCTTTTTTGGGATTTTCTCAGCTGTATGCTGGAAAACAATACAAAGCATCAGGACTTGATGTGTCTAAGGCTGCAAATTGCACTCCACCGACAACAACAACGATGCTGGAGTTGAACAACGTGAGGGCAATGATTCATACTGCAGGAAATTTATGGCAAGTGCCAGGGCAAAATTTAGCGCAGTACGAAGTTCCAAAGAACTCGGGAATTATGGCTTTGTTTACTTCAGCACTTTGGCTGGGAGGAACAGATGTTAATGGTCAATTGAAATTGGCTGCTTTGCGATATAGAAATGGACAAGATTATTGGACAGGGCCTTTGTCACAAGGAGCGGCTGAAACAACCTTTGACAACTGTACGAAATATGACAAGCATTTTGTTACAACTCAAGACGATATCCGATTGTTCGATGCATGGTTCACAGCAGGCGAGCAAGATGCATTGAATGGAACATCAACACAATCAGACTTGTTTCCGGATTATGAAATCCCATTAATAATAAAGGATTGGCCTGCACACGGAGATATTGGTCAAGGACAAGATTATTATTTGGCTCCATTCTACGATAGAGATCAGGATGGTCAATATAATTACGAACAAGGTGATTACCCATGGCACGATATCGCTAAATCTAAAGAATGCGGCGTGGATAGGAGGGTTTCGCTTTATGGTGACATCAACTATTGGTTTGTAATGAACGATAAAGGAAATATTCATACCGAAACGGGAGGAGATCCAATTGGAATGGAAATTCGTGCTCAAGCCTTTGCTTTTACTTCAAACGATGAGATCAATAACATGACATTTTACAATTATGAGTTAATCAATAGAGGAACTCAAACCTTATACGATACGTATTTTGGATACTTCACTGATGGTGCATTGGGTGATCCGCTTGACGATTACGTGGGCTGTGATGTCAATAGAGGTTTGGCATATTATTACAACGGCGATAATTACGATGGTGACAATGCGGGATGGTTAGGGTATGGCGACAATCCTCCAGCGGTTGGAGTTGATTTCTTTGAAGGACCGTTTCAAGATAACGATGGAATTGCGAATGATTATGGAATTGGACTAGGTGAGGCGTTGAATGGAATTGGATACGGCGATACGATCGTTGACAATGAACGCTTCGGTATGAGACAATTCTTGTATTATAGCAATACGACATTGGGAGCGAATCCAAATCAAACAGATCCTACAACGGCAGCGGATTATTATAGCTATTTGCAAGGTTTTTGGAAAGATGGGACATCGTTTTATTATGGAGGAACAGGGCATATCTCTGATCCCGCAGCCGATCAAACAGTTCCTTGTGATTTCATGTTCCCAGGCGATACCGATCCTTTTGGTTGGGGAACTGGAGGAAATGTACAAGCACCTTGGACAGAGCAAACGTCGAACAATCCGCCAAATGATAGACGGTTTGTGCAATCGGCTGGGCCTTTCATTTTGAAACCGGGTTCGATTAATAATATTACTGTTGGTGTAGTATGGGCGCGAGCAACGGCAGGAGATCCTTTTGCATCGGTGGAAATCTTAAGAAGAGCGGATGATAAAGCGCAAGCCTTGTTTGAGAATTGTTTCAAAGTGTTGGAAGCACCTCACGCTCCGATTTTAGAGATTCAGGAATTGGAAAATGAATTGATTTTGACAATTAGTAATACACCTGCTTCGAATAATTATGGTGAAAATTACATTGAATTTGATCCGTTTATCGTTACAGAAGATTCGACAGCCGATAGAAATTATAGATTTCAGGGATACATGATTTATCAATTGAAAGATGATGCAGTATCACTTTCAGATATTACTGATGTATCCAAATCGCGTTTGGTGGCGCAATGCGATATTGAAGATGGCGTCGCACGCTTGATTAATTTTGATTTTGACCAAAACTTAGGAGCTGGTATTGCCGAAGAAATGGTTGATGGTGAGAACAAAGGGATTCGCCACAGTTTTAGCATTAAAGAAGACGAGTTTGCTCAGGGCGACAAGGCGTTAGTGAATTTCAAGCGTTACCATTACATTGCGGTAGCTTATGCTTATAACAATTACAAAGACTACGATCCAACAGACCCTGGAGCGTTAGATGGTCAGCAAAAGCCTTTTTTACCAAGTAGAAAAGCAGCCATTGGTGAAGTGAAAGTTATTGAAGCAATTCCGCACAATCCAGCTCCAGAAGCAGGAGGAACAAGTCAGAATATAGAATACGGTTCAAGCCCTGTTATAAGACGTTTGGATGGATACGGGAACGGAAACCGAGCCCTCGAATTAACACAAGTATCCAAAGATTATATCCTTCAAAATGGTTACATGGAAACTCCGGAATACGAACGTGGCCATGGTCCGATTAACATTAAAGTGGTTGATCCATTAAATGTAGCCGATGGTTATTTTGAATGTGAGTTCTTAGATTATTCAGCTTCTCCATCAAATGGCGCAGACACAGCAAGTTGGGCTGTTCATCGCTACGATCAAGAAAATGGGGTATTGTTAGAATCTATTTTCTCGGAAAGAACTGTAAAAGCCAACAACGAACAAATTATACCTGAATGGGGCATTTCGGTTCAAATTCAACAAAAAAATTATCATATTCCAGCAGGAGGAAGTGGGTTTTTATCCACAACAATGATTAGCTCAGAGATGACTTATGCAGATAGCTCTAGACAATGGATGAGCTTTATTCAAGACAACGATGCATTTTTCCCTACAAATTGGATACGTTCTGGAACTTACACAACGGAGGTATTTGGAAACATACCCTCGGATTGTTTAGATCCTGCCAGTCCTTTTTATAAAGATTATTTGGATCCATGCAATTATAAGGATTGGCAAGCACCATCAAGTTTCAGTGATCCGAACAAAGCGTTTTCAAAAGTATTGGGAGGAGGAATTGCACCGCATAACGTTGTTGGATATGAAGCGAGTTATATGCCGATGGCTTATTTTAATAATCAACCAGCGCCAACTTCTGCAAAAAATGCCTCATCTTTAAGCTTCTTACCAAGTGTGGATATTATTATGACTTCGGATAAAACTTTGTGGACACGCTGTCCAGTGATTGAAATGGGTAGAGAATCAAATTTAAATGTCGGTGGAGCAGAGCCTGGTGCAATGCGAAAAAGCCAATCTGTCGATAGAAACGGAAACCCAGAAAGTATGAGTACAGGAATGGGTTGGTTCCCAGGATATGCAATCGATCTTGAATCGGGCGCTCGATTGTACATGGCATTTGGTGAAAATTCATTCTTGGCTTCAGACAATGGCGCGGATATGATTTGGAACCCCAGTGACAAATTGGTTGACGCCTCCGGGACGCCAGTTATGGGTGGGGTTCAACCATTTTATGTTTATAGTTACAAGAATAAAACAACAAACAATTACATTATTGGGTATGATTTTCCTGCTTACGATCCGAATGTGGCGGAGGTAGATGCGACCAACCATTTGTACCAGAGAATGCTTGATATAGAAGCAAACAACACAACACAAAAAAGGTACACCTACGGAAGTATTTCATGGATTGGATATTCAATAAAAACCCCAGGTCAAGAGCATTTGTCGAATGATGTGACAATTAAGCTCAGGGTAAATAAGGAATACAAAAACTTCGTTGCAACAAACGAAAATGGCGGGAATCCGAAGTATTCATGGAACATGGATGAAATTGCAACAGACAAAGGTTTAGACAGTCAATTGGCCGAGGCTTTGAAGATGATTAACGTTGTTCCTAACCCATACAAAGCGTATTCTGAATACGAACGAAATAGAATTGATTCTCGTGTTAAGATTACAAACTTGCCAGAACGCTGTACAATTCGGATCTACTCGGTCAATGGAAAATTGGTGAAAACGTTCAAGAAAGACAACCCGTCAACATTCCAAGATTGGCTTTTAATCAACCACAAAGGAATTGCTGTGGCGTCCGGTGTTTATCTTATTCATGTAGATGTTCCTGGCGTTGGCGAGGTCGTAATTAAGTCCTTTTTGGCAATGCGTCAAGTCGATTTGAATGGAACGTAGAGTGTACCAGTCGTAAGCTCCTTTTGATATTAGAATTTAGATGCTAGACTGGTGATGATTTCAATGAATCCGAATTAAGTCCAAAAGCGCAGCTTTACTTAACCGGTAAACTAATCCTAAACGTCGTTCCAACACCAACTTCAGATTCCAAAACGAATACGCGTCCTTTATGGTACTCTTTAACGATTCGCATTACAAGTGACAATCCAAGTCCCCAACCCCGTTTCTTGGTAGAAAACCCAGGTTCAAAAATTGTCGCAAGTTGTTTCTGAGGAATTCCTTTTCCGTTGTCCTTGATGTCAATATGTACCCAGTCAGATGAGGAATGAACACTGACGTCAAGTTCTCCCTCTGCTTCCATTGCATCAATGGCATTTTTGCAAATATTTTCCACGACCCATTCCATCAATGGAGCATTATGCCTTACTTTTATGTTCGCGTCTGAATCAACACTCACATCTACTTTGTCCGAAATACGAGGCCCCAAATAAGACATTACATTTCGTACAGTTAAACAAATGTCTTGATCGTCCAACTTCGCTCCAGAACCAATTTTTGAGAATCGATCCGTTACTTTTTCAAGTCTATCGACGTCCTTGTGCATTTCCTTGGTAACCATTGGGTCTACCCCTTGAGCTTCGAGTAGTTGAACCCATGCCATAAGAGATGATAATGGAGTTCCAAGTTGATGTGCAGTTTCTTTCGCCATTCCTGCCCAAACTTGATTTTGTTCGGCTTTTCTAAACGTGCTGAAAATGACATAACTGATTAATGCAAAGAGGCCTATAACAATGAATTGGATATAGGGAAAGTATTGAAGCTGTTTTAGTTCGGGACTTTCACCGTAGTATAATTTACTCGATTGTCCATTTTGGAAATCGATTATAATTGGTTTATTCGCGGAAGGCATAGTTGCTAAAACTTCCTCTAATTTAGAAGGGTCTTCTTTCAATTCGGGTATATTGGTTCCCGTAATCTCATTCGTTTTTTTGTCAATAAGTAAAACGGGAACGAGACTTTCATTGTTCAAAAGATCCATATTGAATGCGTCAATAATTGAATCACGTGTATTCTCTAGAGAATCAATTTTCGGAGAATCTTTATAGTAGTAAGAAATAAAGAAATCTTCTATTATTTCAACTGTAAAAGCAGGTTTCTCTTTTTCCCAAATATCGACCAAAACAAGAAGTGAATCGTCAAACAATTGCCTCAACTCTATTTTCGATAGTTCTCGATGCGTCTTTCTTAAAGTTGTAGTATCAAACTCTAGATTTCGATCTCCAGAAATATAACCGTAATTATCAACCGCAATTACGGGGATTTCGTCATTTTGTTTAATAATAAATAGCGCAAGACTGTCTTCAATATCAACGCCAAGTGCGCCGTTTTTGGATGCCGCGGTGGTCGCCTGTACCCATAGTTCCATTTTGGCGCGTTCGTTTTCTCTCATTTCAGAAAACGTTCCGTTTGTTAATTGAACCAGCACTATTTTTTTCTGAATGGCATCTGCCCATTGCTCGGCACGTTCTTTTTCGTGTTCTCCAACTTTAGAAAGGATTTGATTTGAAATAAACAAGGAAGCACCCACCAATAGCAGCGCGAAGGCCATCAAGGTAATTTTCCATTTCTGTTTATTCGAATATAAATTCATAAAATCAATAGTGTGAACGTATTTAGAGTAAAAAGATTGCTTAAAATTTTAATCATCGATCAATCTCTTAATTTAACTGATACATCAGTCTTATTGCGCGACGATGGTTGTAAAAATAAGAGTAATTTTATCGCACACAAACAATTGTGCTGAGCATGCAAAAAGTATTTAAGCAACCGTTTCTCGTTTTTGCCATTTTCTCAGGGATTTTGGCAGCCATTTTCTTTCTCTTTCCGATAAGTATTTTCGATGGAGAGATAGTCGTTGAGAGTGGATTGCAAAATTATACTGAGGATTTTAAATTAAGCCTTTCGAATTTTATTGGAATAGGAATTGAAGGGATGGAAGAAAGCGGAATAGTTGATTTTTACCTTAAGCCACAAGGCTACATTATTGCGGGAATCATGATCTTTGGAATGCCTGCACTATTTGCTTACCGCATGTATTTGAAAGTGAGTAATAAACGAGAAGGCAAGTAATTACAATTAGAAATTAACAAATGTTAGGAAGATTTTTTTAAAAAACCGATTTCAAAAATTTACTCGATAACATAGCTGTGATTGTTGACGTTAGAAGCCCTCAATAATATGCTGGAGGTTCTTCCCAGATTCAGAAAATATTCCTTTAGCTAGCTTGTCTTTAAAGGTTAAGGATTTAAAATCGATAGGAGTTCCCGTTATCACTATTTGCGCATCTGGAATGAGGTCTGGAATTGCAAAAGGTCAACTAAAAGTGGCAGGTGTGGAAGCTTACAATGGCGGTGTATGCACAAAAATAATTCCTTTCGTCGACTAATCTCTTTTCCTTAATCTATACCGGTACAAGCCGAAAATTGCCATTGCTGTCAACACCATTAGAAAGGTTTGCACGACAGAATAAGGTTCGTTTTCATCAATCGTTTCGCTAAGTTTACGCGATTTACCCTCGTAATCGTCCGGCCCAATTTGCGCTGCAGACTCAAAATGGCCTTTGACAAAGTCGTCCGGATTACAAAGAATAATTGCTTTGATTCCAGAACTGTTTCTGAGGTATACCTCGATATCGTTGGGCAAAAGATTAGTTGCCAATTGACCGAAAATAGAGCCAGACATCGAAATGAAAGCCGTCGCGACGAGAAGTTTAATTCTTGAGTTCATTCGAAGGATTTTTGTCGCCTATATCAAGTTAAGCATTCAAAGTTAAAAAATGCTTCTGAACGTGTAAGATAAAGTCTTGGTTCTTGAATTGCTAATTTCTTATTTGAGATTAATAGCTTATTTAGCATAAGTCACAAACGGTGCCTTCTGTTTTTGTATCTTTGAGTCAAATAAAACGAATGCACTAATGGCTGCTGATTATTTAAGTATTGTAGTTGATAGTTATGAAAGTACTTGGAAGTATTTGAAGCATACTATTTCGACTCCATTCCCGGATAAAGGAGTTAATATGTTCTATTTTTTGATTGTGGCGTCTCTTTTCGTTTGGGGGCTAGAGTATTTAATGCCTTGGCGTAAAAAACAAAACATTATCCGGAAAGATTTTTGGATGGATGGGTTTTACATGTTTTTCAACTTTTACATTTTTAGTTTGTTGTTGGCAGTCGCACTCTCAAATGTGAGTTATGCTGCATTAGTATCCTTATTGGAGCCTTTGGGTTACAGCAAAGGTTCGTATTTGATTGATCTTTCTTCATTGCATTGGGGTTGGCAAATGATTCTGTTCTTCATTATTGCAGATTTCGTTCAATGGTTGATCCATAATATGCTGCACCGTATTCCTTTTCTTTGGAAGTTCCATAAAGTGCATCATTCGGTTAAAGAAATGGGGTTTGCAGCACATTTGAGGTACCACTTCTTAGAAACATTTGTCTACCAGTCTATTAAGTATATCAGTCTTTCCATGATTTTTGGGTTTGCTTTGGAATATGCTTTTATCGTTTACACGATTACGGTTCTACTTGGACATTTAAATCATGCCAATATCAATTGGGATTACGGACCGTTGAAGTACATTTTAAACAACCCTAGAATGCACATTTGGCACCATTCCAAGGAGTTGCCGAGTTCCCATCCAAAAGGAATGAACTTCGGGATCTCATTGAGCCTGTGGGATTACTTTTTTGGAACAAATTACATTCCTTATGACGGCAGGGATATCGAATTGGGCTTTCCAAATGACGAAAATTACCCTAAAGGATTTGTCGGGCAAGTTGTAAAACCGTTTCGAACAGAAGAATGAAAAAAATATCTAAGCATAGCCGTTGTAGCGTCGTTAACTTTAGGATTAGCGCCGTTTGTACCGCATCCTCACATTTGGAAACAATTAAAAAACCTTTAGTTAGGAAACTCTATGGCAGGGATGGATTGCGCTATTTTTTTTTCTGATTCAGACGGGAAGTGGGAATTAGATTAGTCGTAAGCTCTTTTTTAGATCGCTGCGTTTTTAGACCCTTCATTCCTCATTATTAGAAATTAGATTATTAACGGTTTCATTGAAATCATGAATCATCCAAAAGCCCATAAGGGTGATCTAATATTTAAAAGGCGTTAGCCGATTTAACATCTAAATTCTATCTCAATAAATTCGTCATCGAAACCTTACTCTCAATTATCGAAGCCAATTCATCAATTGAAACACGGTCTTGTTCCATTGTATCTCGGTCTCTAATCGTAACGGTGTTGTCTTCCATTGTCTGATGATCGACCATTACACAATAAGGTGTTCCAATGGCATCTTGACGTCGATAACGCTTTCCTGGTGAATCTTTCTCATCATAAGCACAATTGTGTTCAAGCCTCAATGCATTCATGATCTCACGGGCTTTCTCTGGATGACCATCTTTTTTCGTTAACGGCATAACCGCAACTTTAAAAGGAGCTAATGCTGCAGGAAGTGAAAGAACGACTCTTTCAGAATCATTTTCCAACTTTTCAGTTTTGAAAGAAGAGCTCAATACTGCAAGGAACATTCTGTCCAAACCAATTGAAGTCTCAACAACATACGGAACATAGTTTTGATTCATCTCTGGGTCAAAGAATTGAAGCTTTTTACCAGAATGCTCTTCGTGTTGTTTTAAATCGAAATCTGTTCTCGAGTGCACACCTTCAAGTTCTTTGAATCCCATTGGGAAGTTGAACTCGATATCGGCCGCAGCATTTGCGTAGTGCGCTAATTTAATATGATCGTGGAAACGGTAATTTTCTTCACCCAATCCCAATTTGCTGTGCCAAGCGATACGCTGGTTTTTCCAATGCTCATACCATTTCATCTCTTCCCCTGGACGCACAAAAAATTGCATTTCCATTTGTTCGAATTCACGCATTCTAAAGATAAATTGACGCGCAACAATCTCGTTTCTGAAGGCCTTTCCAATTTGAGCAATTCCAAACGGAATCTTCATTCTACCTGTTTTCTGAACATTCAAAAAGTTAACAAAAATCCCTTGCGCCGTTTCTGGACGAAGATAAATCGTAGCTGCATCTCCTGAAACAGAACCTAATTCTGTAGAGAACATCAAGTTGAATTGACGCACCTCTGTCCAGTTTTTTGTTCCAGAAACCGGACATACAATCTCCAAATCAATGATTAGGTTGTAAACACCTTCAAGATCATCTTTTCCAAGCGTGTCTTTCATTCGTTCTTCAACATCTTCAATCTTGGCCATGTTGCGAAGTACATTTGGGTTTGTTGCTAGGAATTGATTTTTGTCAAAATCATCTCCAAATCTCTTAATCCCTTTGTTCACATCCTTATCGATCTTTGCTCTGATCTTTTCGATGTATTCCTCAAGAAGAACGTCTGCTCTATATCTTTTCTTTGAATCTTTATTGTCAATCAATGGATCGTTGAACGCATCAACGTGCCCAGAAGCTTTCCATGTTTTTGGATGCATGAAAATTGCCGAATCAAGTCCAACAATATTTTCATTCATTTGCACCATCGATTTCCACCAATAGGACTTGATGTTGTTTTTCAATTCTACCCCCAATTGACCGTAGTCATAAGTTGCAGATAATCCATCATAAATTTCAGATGAAGGAAATACGAATCCATATTCTTTCGCATGCGAAATGATATCTTTCAGGTTGTCTTCTTTTTGCATGGCGTAAAAGTAAAAAAGCCGACCCAATAAAGAGTCGGCTTCACGTATTTTTTAATGTTTTATTTAAGAGTCGATGGATAAACATATGTTGTTTTCGGAATATTTGTTTCATGCAAGGCACCAAACCCTCCTTTAATGTCGATTAAATTGGTGTATCCATTTTTCATTAATAATGAGATTGCGATGATGCTTCTGTATCCTCCGGCACAATGAATATGGTACGTTGTATCTTTATTCAACACATTTAGGTTGTCATTCAGATAGTCCAATGGATACTGAGTTGCATCTACTATATGTTCAGCGTCATATTCAGCTAGTTTTCTCACATCAACAATATTGATTTTACCAAATAAGTCAGCAATTTCAGATGCAGGAAGCGAAGTAATTGTTTTCAATTCATTACCAGAATTCTTATATGTATCAACACCACCAGTTAAGAAACCAACGGAGTTATCGTATCCCACGCGAGCTAATCGTTTAACTGCTTCTTCCTCTTGTCCTTCTGGAGCAATTAAAACTATTTTTTGGTGGATATCAGTGATGATTGCACCAACCCACATTGCGAAAGTTCCATTCAAACCTATAAATAATGAATTTGGAATAAAACCTTTAATGAATTCATCTTGTTCGCGTACATCCAAAATCAGAGCTCCATTTTCAACTTCAGTAGTGAATTCATCCATTGATAATGCACGATGTCCTTTTGCAAAGACATCATCATAAGAGTCGTAACCCATTTTGTTCATTATCGCATTCTTCGGGAAGTATTGAGGCGGAGGCAACATTCCCTCAGTCAGTTCTTTCACGAACTCTTCTTTCGTCATATCAGCGCGCAACGCATAATTAGTTTGCTTTTGCTCACCCAATAAACCGATCGTTTCAGAGCTCATGCTTTTTCCGCAAGAAGATCCAGCACCGTGACCAGGATATACAATAATATCATCAGGTAAGGTCATGATTCTAGTTCTCAGAGAATCAAATAGCATTCCAGCTAAATCTTCTCTTGTTAATTCAGTTTTAACAGCTAAATCAGGGCGACCAACATCTCCTAAGAAAAGTGTGTCTCCAGAAAATATAGCCTTTTGTTTCCCATCTTCATCAATTAACAAATACGTTGATGATTCTTCTGTATGACCAGGAGTATGAAGAACTTTCAAGGTAATAGCGCCAATTTTAAATTCTTGGTTGTCTTCTGCAATAATTGCATCGTAACCAGGCCTCGCTGTAGGTCCGTAAACAATTGAAGCACCAGTTTTGTTTGCCAAATCAACATGACCTGAAACAAAATCCGCATGGAAATGTGTTTCAAAAATGTATTTGATTTTTGAACCATTATATTCGGCCATTTCAATGTATGGTGCAGTTTCACGTAACGGATCAATGATGGCAACTTCTCCATTGCTTTCAATGTAGTAAGCGGCTTCTGCCAAACACGTCGTATATAATTGTTCTATTTTCATGTCTAATAAATTCTATTGGTACAAATATCGGGATAAAATGAAGATTGAATTGTCACAATTGTCACATTACCAGAAAATTTAAGATTTCGTATCTTGTTTTTGCAAAGTGAAATTCGCATTAATTTGCTCGATATAATTGAGAATTCTTTCCTGACCAAATTTAGAAACACTTGATGTTGTATAGACCGGAGGAAGCGCCTCCCATGATTTAAGCATCTCCTTTTTGTATTTCGCTAGGTTCTTTTGAAGGGCCGAACTTGATAACTTATCAATCTTTGTGAAAACCATTGAGAAAGCGATTTGCTTTTCGCCACACCAATTCATGAATTCCATATCAATTTTTTGTGGTTCAAGTCGTGAATCAATGAGAACAAACACATTTAATAATTCTTCGCGTTTCGTTAAATATTCGACGATAAATTTCTCCCATTGCGCTCTATTCATCTTTGAAGACTTGGCATAACCGTAACCTGGTAAATCGACTAAGTACCATTCATCGTTGATGATAAAATGGTTAATCAATTGTGTTTTTCCTGGCCGTCCAGATATTTTAGCAAGCTTCTTGTTGTCAGTTAACATGTTGATTAGTGATGACTTACCAACGTTAGATCTACCGATAAAGGCGTATTCTGGTCTTCCGTCAATTGGACATTTGTCTACTTCTGTATTTGAGATAACGAAAGATGCTGTTTTGATTTTCATCAGGAATTATTTTCTGCAAAATTACGATTAAATTTCTGTAAGATTGCTTATTCTATCTCAGCATAATTGCGAATTATTTAACATTTATTATTCTCGAAATCAACGTGAAAAGGACTAGTTTTGTACTTAAAATCTGATATTATGGCAAAGAGCATATTTCTTATCGTAATTATTTTTATGAGCCTTGTTGCTTGTGAGTCTAAAAATAAACCAACTGAAGATGGTGAATCACTATCAGAAAAGAAGAAGGACGATAAGAATAAAGGTAATGAGGACAAGCTTGCCGAGCCAAAGTTCGTTATTGAACCAAATAGAGTTCTGACAATGGAGTTGGACGGAATGGTTTGTTCAATGGGTTGTGGTGGAAGTATTCGTAAAGAATTGAACGCTACGGGAGCAATTGCAGATTGTGATTTTGATTTTGAAGATGAAAGAACAATGGATGTTGCTACGATTCAATTTGATAAGAATAAAATTACGGCCGATGAAATCGTGAAAATCGTTTCTGAAATTAATGACGGTCAATTTTCAATTGGCAAAACGGCGTCAGAAGAGTTTATAGCACCTCCAATAGTAAAAGAGAACAACACAAGTTCACGAAGAACTTCTGATGCAAAAATTAAAGTTGTGTCTAGTACATCTTTTCGAATGCCAAATATCTTTGACCTTTTCTCAGGTTTATTGAGCTTTTAAATAAATAAGCACATTTCAAAAAAGCCTTCTTAGTTCTCTAAGAGGGTTTTTTTATTCGCTAAATTTGCAGAAAGAACTTAGAAGATGAAACTTCATTATCGAGAAATGGGAGAGGGAGAGCCTTTAATGATCTTGCACGGATTATTTGGGTTTTCAGACAATTGGCAAACACATGGAAAGAAGTTGTCGGAATACTGCCGCGTTATCTTAGTCGACCTGAGAAACCACGGGCATTCGGATTGGAGCGAGAAATTTTCTTATGAAATCATGGCGGATGACGTTAAGGAATTGTGCGACGAATTGAATTTGTCCGAATTGATCTTATTGGGACATTCTATGGGAGGTAAAGTAGCAATTAATTTCGCGCAAAAGCATGAAGATTTACTAAAGAAGTTGATCGTCGTTGATATGGGGACCAAGGGTTATTCAATGCACCACGATCATATTTTGCGTGGGATTCATTCGGTGAAGCTTGAAGGCGTTTCTTCCCGTCGTAAGGCCGCTGATCAAATGAATGAATTTATTGAATCCGAAGGGATCAAACAGTTTCTTTTAAAGAATTTGTTTTGGAAGGAGAAAGGAAAATTGGCATGGAGAATGAATGTCGATGTTTTAGAACGAGAAATGCCAAATATCTTAGGTCAAATGACGGATGATGAGGTGATGATTCCTACTTTGTTTATCCGTGGCGAATTGTCTAATTATATTTTAGATGAAGATATTGAAGACTTGGAGAATCAATTTCCAGACTCCGAGTTTGCAACGGTTGCGAATGCTGGACATTGGGTTCACGCGGAAGCACCAGGTGAATTTATCGATATTTTACTCGGTTTTTGTCTCAGATAATGTAACAAATAGCGCAAAGGCTCGTTTTTTGATTAGTAGGCCATATATGCAAAAACTTATAACCGTATTTTTTTTATTTATCGCGAGCTTCAGCTTCAGTCAAATTGAATTGGACAAAGTGAAGCATGATTTTGGCGAGCTCGAATCGTATTCGATTCGATATGTCGATATCCGATTAACCAATAAAAGCGAAAAACAAGAGTGGCTCTTATCGGTAAAGAAACCATTCGATGTGGTTTACATCAATTCCAATCAATTTATCGAAAAGGACAGTTCAATAATTGTTCGTTTGCAGGTCAATCCTAAAACAAAAGGTCGGTTTTCCTATGATGTTGAGATTTTCACGAGCGATCGAGATGAAGCCGTAAAGGTGAAGTTGACTGGTACCTTGACAAATATTGATCAGAGCAACAATAACGCAATGACAAGCTGTCCAAGCTTTGGTGAACGTCCGGGGGGAGAGGATCCAAACGGATTTGACTTGACAATAGTTACGATTGATAAAAAAACGAAAGAAGAGATGAGTCAATCAACAGTAATTATGTTGCAAAACGGCCGACCAATCTGGACAAAAAACACGAACAAAAAAGGGATTATTAGGGAAGACGCTACATTGGGTTTGAGCTATTTCTATGGAACGCATGAAGGCTATTATCCAGCAGAACTTGGCGCTTACATTAACTTTAAAAGAAACTATATTGTCTTGGAATTGAATCGTGATGAAAGGATTATTATTCCCGAACCGCTTCCGATACCAATTGACGATACTTTAATTGTTTTGGTTGAACCAGATCCTGTTCCCGTTCCAGATATTGATATCATTGATCATATCGAAGTAGACACATCTGTGATTCTAGAAGTACCATCTTCATTTTATGATATTCCCAAAGATGATTTTACTGTAGAGCGTTTCAACCCGATCAATGTGGTATTCGTTCTCGATGTTTCGTCATCCATGAAAAGTGCTGATAAAATGGAATTAATGAAGTATTCTTTGTTTCAACTTTCGCGAATGCTGCGAGCTCAGGATAAAATGGGAATCGTTACATACTCATCTACGGCGAAGGTTTTATTGAAGCCAACGAGTGGTGCAAATAAAAACGAGATTAACGCGCAAGTTGAAGCGTTGAAACCTTCCGGTTTTACGGCTGGTGGTAAAGGAATTAAATTGGGGTACAAGCAAGCGTTGGCAGGTAAAATTACGGGAGGTGTCAATCACGTAATTATCATCACGGATGGAGCTTTCAATAGAGATTCCGATGATTATAAACGATACGTTCGAAAGTACAAGCGCAAAGGAATCAAGATGTCAGTGGTGGGAATCAAGAACAAAGAACGGTACGAAGAGGATATGCGAAATGCTGCAGAAGTTGGAGGTGGTCGTTACATTCCTGTTTTTGGACTCGCAGATGCTCAAAATAATCTCACCCAAGAGATTCGCCTTTTGACGTACAAATACTGATGTGTTAAAAATGCTTTCTTGTTCACAAATATCCATTGAATTGGTGTCTTAATATAGCCCTTATTTCATAGTTTTGCTTTCTAAAAAATTAAGAGTGGCCAATACTTGGAAGGTGAAATCGGCAACGGCCTACGACGTTGATTATACCTCGTCTTATCCTGTAAAAGAGATTGAAATAACGAAGGAGGGTAGGTTCACGGAATCAATTGTAGAAAATTGAATAACAGGGTTTTATAAAGGAACTTGGGAGTTTAATGATGATAAAACATAGTTGCTTATCACATTTAGTAATGCGAACGATGCATACGCAATTTTGAAGTTAGAAAAGGACGCAATGAAAATCAGTACTGTACCTCACTGATAGTGAATTTATTATGAAGTTAGTATCAAAACAGCTTTTCACTTGAATTCCGAACTTATCTCAACAATTCTAATTTTTTGAGAGATTTTGCTAAATTAAGAAACCGCTGGTCTCAATAGACTGATTATCCCCTTACCAGCATCCATCATTACTTGTGCCCCTACAGGAACTGTAATCTTATTCACCGTATGGCCAATTTGAGCGCCATAAAACACTGGGACATCCAGGGAAGAGAAATACTGATCAAAGACTTCTTCAAGCGTAAATGAACGGTCCGGTTCTTCAGCAAAACATTTTCTAAAATTTCCGAGAATGACACCCTTAACTTGGTCAAAAACACCGTTCAATTTCAATTGCATTAACATCCTGTCGATACTATACGGTTCCTCGCCAACATCTTCGAGAAAGAGAATCTTGTTCCTCCAAGAAGGTAAGTATTCAGTGCCGATTAAGCTTGTCAATACACTCAGGTTTCCTCCAATTAATTCACCAACTGCAATGCCTTTTGAATACGTCCAGATTTCAGAATCACCAGATTGATTTTCATAAGAAAAAACCAATTTCTCGATAAGAAGTTGTTTGATGTAGTTCACCGAATAGTCGTTCCAGGTTGAGTTGCCACTTGGGCCATGAAACGTGATCATCTTTGTCTTTTCAGTGATTGCGTTGAGCAACGTCGTGATATCGCTAAAACCCATAATGATTTTCGGATTACTTTTTATGGCATCGAAATCCAACAATGGAAGCAATCGAGCGCAGCCCCATCCTCCGCGGAGAAAGAAGATCGCTTTCACGTTTTCATCTTTAATCATCGACATGAAATCATCGGCACGTTCTTGGTCTGTTCCTGCCAGGTATCCGTGTTTGTTTTTGATGTTCTTACCCAATTTTGTTTCAAAGCCCATTCCATGAATAATCTTTTGAAAATCGGCGACTTCAGAATCCCTGCGAATGGTTCCCGCAGGAGCGCAAATCCCAACGGTATCTAAAGGCTTCAAACTAGGCGGCGGATTGAATTCACTGCGCATCTCAATGAGATAGCTTGATTTTTCAGTGAAGGAAAGCAGCGCGCCACCGACCAATGCCGTGCCAAGTAATGGAACAAAATCTCTACGACTCATTTTTTTCATGAGTTCAAGATAGCGAAAATTAGACCAATTTTAAGAAGGTATCGTTTTGAAAGGCTTAAAGCCCTGCGCGCACTTTTTCAACAGTCTCGGAATTCGTAGAAGCCACCTTAGAAAAGAAAACCTTATCTCTATCCAATTGAGCTTCTAAGGCTTCAAAGAACTCTTCCTGCGACTCTTCTTGAATACAATTAAGTGGGAATGTCAATTGGAGGTCCTTGATGTAATCGAAGTAAACAGTTTGTTGGTGGATACTGACTTTTCTTAGTCCAGTGAAATATAATACAATGACTTCACGATCCGCAACAATCAACGCTTTTGATGAAAGCCCAACGCGGTAAGAAGCTTTGACTAGTATCATCATCAGGTTATCAAATGCACCAATTAAATAAGCCGCAGCGGGGAAAATGGCATGAGGAGTTAGTTTGTAAAGAACAACTCCAGCGAAAATCATAACGGCTGTTTCAAGCGATAAATACGTTACGACGCGTTTCTTACGTTTTAAACTTACAGGTTGTGTCCATTTGAATTTTTTCGTTCGGCTAACGATACGAATTCCCATCCAGCGACGAATTGCTTTTCGAAGAGCAATGATGAAAACAAAAAGTCCAAGGCCTAGAAATATTTCAAATTTATAAGGCAAGTATTCGCCTGTGCAGTGTAAAAAGGTAATAGGCATATCGAAGCCTACATAAATTGAAATGAAAGCGGTTAATATAAGTACAAAAACTAATAGCGCATTAACAATTCTATTCATTCGGCACCATTTTTAGTTTTTGTTTGATTTCGTTGATTTTTTCCTTTGAACGGTTCACTTTTTTCTCAACGTCTTTTTTCAAAGCGTCAGCGCCTTTGCTAATAGCAAAGAAACCAAGATTGTTTTCAAGAAGGTTGATTTCCTTCATTTCCTTGTCAATCTCTTTACGAAGGTCTTGTTTCATTCCATAGAAAAGATCAGCGGCTCTTGGACTTGCTTTAATTGTTTCGATTTTTGCTTCGAACATTATTGCGTCTTTCTCGTTGCTGTCCATTTTCAAAGCACCATACTGTTTATCCATCGCATCTTTAAAAGATTTGAAAATAGCGTCTTTGGTTTTCATTGGAACACGACCAATAGCATTGAATTTGTTCGAAAACTCTTTCAAAATCGTAAGTGCTTCCTTCTTATCTTCAGGAAGTTTCGCTGAATCGATTTCCTTCAATATGTCATTCTTAGCAGCTAAGTTGTCTTCGTAGGCCTTATCTTGTTCGCTAAAGTGAGAATTTTTTGAGTTAAAGAAATCGTCACATGCTGTTCTAAATGCTTTCCATAACTTCTGCTCGTTCTTTCTTCCAGCATGACCTAAAGTCTTCCATTGTTTTTGCAATTGAATTAACTGATTAGAAGTTTCCTTCCAGTCCGTTGAAGCTTTCAATGCGATAGCCTTGTCAATAAGTTCTTGCTTTTGCTTTGCAACCCCATCGAATTGCTCATTTACTTTTCCAAAGAATTCTTTCTTAGCGTTGAAGAATTCATCACAAGCAGCTCTGAATGCTTTCCAAATAACTTCGTTTTCTTTTTTGGGTCCAAACCCAACGGATTTCCATTTTTTCTGAATTTCTAATACTGCTGAAGTTTTTGAGTCCCAATCCTTAAGCGTTTCCAATGTTGGAACGGTTGCAGCAAGCTCCTTAATCTCAGTTAGCAATTCCTCTTTCTGCTTTAAGTTCTCTTGTTGTAGAATTCGTCGATCATCATAGAAACGATTGATTCTGTCGTAAGTAGACCGAACTTCCGTCCAGTAAGCATCTTTAACCTCTTCCCATTTTTCGTTTGGAACAGGTCCGATGTCTTCCCAATCGTTTTGAATTCCTTTCAATTGAGTTTCAAGATCCTTGATATTTTTCAACTCAATTAGAATTTTCAATTTCTCAATGATTTCCATTTTCAACTGATAGTTGCGGTTGAAATCGTAGTCTTTAAGCTCTTTGTATATTTTAATATTGTAGAAAAAGTCTTCTAAAAGTTTAGAATACTCAGCTTGAATTTCGTTACGGTTTGCTCTTGGGATATCACCAACAGTTTTCCAGTTTTCTTGAATTTCTTTGAAGGCTGAAAAAGCACTACCAATGTTTTCTTCTTTTGTTACAACTTCGCGAAGCTTGGTAATCAAAGTCTTTTTCTCTTGAAGGTTTGTTGTCTCTAGAGAGTTTCGCTTGTCAATGACAGCTTTTTTCTTTGCCTTGTAATCGTTATAGATCAAGTAAAAAGCATCTTTTACAGATTCAGGGTCTGTTAGATCTTGAGTGTTTAGTTCAGTTTCTGGCTGTGCTTCTTCAGTTGGAGTAGTTGCTAATTCGCTAATAGATGCTTGCTCTTGCGAGTCTTCAACTGTTGAACCTCCTTCTTCTTTCACTAAAGCTTCTACCGCGTTCTCTTCGATTTCTTCATCTGTTGGAGTCACTTCAGGTTGGTCATCCTCAGATTCCCCTTCTAGTTCTTGCGAACCTTCTTGTTTTTCTATTCGAGTGAATTCAACTTTAGGAACTGTTTCTTTCTCCTCCGAAACCGTATAATCCTTTACTACCGCTTCGACAGCTGCGTCTTCGATTTCTTCGTCCGTTGGAACAACTTCTGACGCATCAGTATTCGCATCGTCAGAAAGCTTCTCTGGGTTCTGCTTTAACATGAAGTCGTTAAACTTTGTTCTTAAATCGTTCACTTGGTTGCTAACCGCTAATGGATTCTCATTTGCAACAAGTGCTTTTAACTCTTCTATAAATTCTATGCTTTCCATAATCGATTAACTGATTACTTGTTCCATATCGAAATTCGTCAATGCAACAAATTCTTCGATACGTTCTTCAAGATCTTTATTATTAATTTTCTTTAAACGCTCAGTCCCGAACTCCTCTACACAGAAAGAGGCCAAAGCCGAACCGTTGATAATTGCACGTTTCATATTGTCGAATGAAATATCATCTGTACTTGCAATATATCCCATAAATCCGCCGGCAAATGTGTCACCAGCTCCAGTTGGATCAAATACTTCTGCCAATGGAAGAGCAGGAGCATAGAACATATTTTCGTTATGGAACAATAAAGCACCGTGCTCTCCTTTTTTGATGATCAAGTATTTAGGTCCCATTGCTCGAATGATTTTCGAAGCTTTTACCAAAGAATACTCACCTGATAGCTGACGCGCTTCTTCATCATTGATGATCAAAACATCGATCAGTTTAATTGTTTCTATCAAATCATCCATCGCGATGTCCATCCAGAAATTCATTGTGTCCATTGCAATTAACTTCGGTCTTTCCGTTAAACGCTCAATAACTTGACGTTGAACTTGAGGACTTAAGTTCCCTAACATTAGATAATCAACTCCTTGGTAACTTGCTGGAATAATTGGATCGAAGTGCTCAAGAACGTTTAACTCAGTAACCAACGTATCTCTTGAGTTCATATCATTGTGATATTTACCGGACCAAAAAAAGGTCTTTTCACCTTTTTTGATTTGCAAACCTTCAAGGTCTACATTTCGCTTTTTAAGCTCTTCCAACATTTCGTTTGGAAAATCCTCACCAACCACAGAAACGATCTTTTGATCATTGTTGTAGAAGGCAGAAGCCAAAGCAATATACGTTGCTGCACCACCAATTATTTTATCTGTTTTACCAAATGGCGTTTCGATTGCATCAAAGGCCACTGATCCTACTGTAAGTAAACTCATTCTATTATTTTAATTCTTGGCGCAAAGGTAAAAAGAAAATGCGGGTAAATTGAATGAATCAGAAATTGAAGGATTCGGAATTTTTAATATTCAATTCAGTAGTTGTAATTCATTTAAACTATGTTAAATCCCGCTCTAGAAGTAACAATCCACACATGAACGCGTTAATAAATAATGAAGTCCACTTCAAGGACAAGGCTTTAATAAAATAAATTTGTTTCATGTGGAAACGGCGCCTGTATAAATTTTCGCTTTGGTTTTTCGGAATCATCACTGGGCTATTCCTTCTAATTAGCTTGCTTCTTTGGATCTATAAGGATGATATTTGCGATATGGCTATCGCAGAGATAAACAAGAATTTAAAGGCCGAAGTTCAAGTTTCTGATGTTGAGTTGACCTTTTGGAGTACATTTCCCAGCCTATCGATTGATTTTAACCACGTTTTTATTCAGGATGCTATTGTAGGTTCGACAATGAGGGATACACTTTTGTATAGTGATCGAATTCGTTGCAAACTCAACCCGTTTGACATTTGGAATGAAGAATACAAAGTGAAATCCATTGAAGTCGGCTCGGGAGTTCTGAATTTAAAAGTTGATTCGGAAGGCAAAAACAATTATGACATTTTAAAGACGCCAAGCGACTCTAATGAGGACGATGGGTCTTTCGACTTGAATCTGGAAAAGGTGTCTCTTAAAAACTTTAGATTCAATTTTGTAAATGCAGCCACTTCGCAAGAGTACCGTACGAGAATTCATGAAATGGATTTTGAAGGGGCACTTAGTGAGCAAATTTTCACGACAAAAGCAACGAGCAGGTTGAAGATTATTGCTGCTAAAAGCGGAAATATATCACTAGTCAACAACAAACCTGCGAAACTCGAAATTGGAATCAATGTCAACCTCGATTCTGGAACAATTGAAATTCCAAAGTCTACAATTCATATCGCTAGCCTCCCATTTAATTTTGAGGGAAATGTTAATTCAGATGGATTCACATTCGACTTGAAGGGGAAGGACATCGGGATTAAAGATGCTGCAAGCAACTTCGCAATGGAGGAAGTGAAGGAAATAAAGAATTTCTCTGGAACAGGACAATTGATTTTTGAATTAGGAATAGAAGGAAAGAATGATGCGCAATCACCTGTCGAAATTGAATGCAAATTTGGGATTGAAGATGGAACATTGCGCGACCCTAATAGTGGAATAACATTAACCGATTTGATATTGGACGGGGAATATTCCAATGTTGGTGGGCCCGAAAAGGAGTTTTTGAATTTAAAAGAAATTGCTTTCTCAACGAGTGGGGGGCCGTTTAAAGGAAACTTAATGCTTACTCATTTCGAAGCTCCGCTGTTTTCAGGGAGAATGGAAGGACTTTTAAATTTATCTGTTATTCGATCACTTTTCAAACTTAAATCAATGCAAATGCTCAACGGAACGGTTGTTGTTTCATCCGAGTTTATCGTTCAGGCTGAGCGAACAGAAACTGAAGCCTTTGATTACAATATCAAAAAATGTGAAGGCCAAATGCGCATGAATAAAGTAAATGCGCAGCTTGTTGATGACAAGAGGGTTTACCGAAACATTAGTGGATTAGTTGTTCTGCGCAATGACCGCGTTGGAATTGATGATATCAGCCTCACAATTGGCGGTTCTGACTTTTTGTTAAATGGTGTTTTCATTGATGTAGTGAATTATTTCAGCGGACGAGGAAACCTTCTTGCGAAAATCGATACAAAGAGCCAAAATATTGATCTAGCTGATCTTGGATCGGATTCTAAAGCGGATAAAATGATGCATGAGCGTGTTTTCGTTGTGCCAGATAATATAGAAGCCGATGTTTATTTGGATGTCGCTAAAATGAAATACGAAGAGCACATGTTTTACAACTTGAAAGGGAACATGAACATGATTAATCGAATGATTCATTTCCCAAGGGTTGCGGTTACAAATGGCGGAGCGGACATTAAAGGATCACTCACAATTCAAGAAAGAAATCCCGAAATGTTCTACATAAGCAGCCAGATCGTTTCTGATAATATCAACTTCAAAGAACTTTTTAAGGAATGGGACAACTTCAAACAAGATGTTATTAAATCATCGAATATTTCTGGAATTGCGAAGGCTAATGTTCGGTTTGAAGCTCCTTTCGATTTAAGAACAGGAATTATTTCAAATGCAATTGTAGCTCAGGTAGGGCTCGAAATCCTAGAAGGAAAGCTCCAAAATGTTACTTCTTTCAGAGAAATCACAAAAAGTTTAAAGGCCACGACGAGTGCTCGATTGGCAATTGGGAAGGAAAATATCAATTCGTTTGAAAGAAAATTACTCGACTTGAAATTTAGCAAGCTTGAAAATACATTTTTAATAAGAGAAGGCGTGTTAACCATACCGTCTATGTCAATTGAGTCGTCAGCTTTGGATATCGAACTTTCGGGGAAACATACCTTTGACAATAAAATTGATTACCGTTTCGGCTTTAGATTCAGAGATTTGAAAAAGAAAGAGGAAAGCGAATTTGGTATTATTCAAGACGACGGTTCTGGGAAGTTCGTGTTCATGCGAATGTATGGGGATTTAGATGATCCGAATATTGAGTGGGATAAGGTGTCGAACAAAGAGCACAAAAAGGAAATTAGAGAAGTTGCGAAGCGCGATAGCAAATCAATACTTAAATCAGAATTCGGATTGTTTAAAAATGATACGACTGTGAAAGCATATATTCAAGAACGCCGACCGCACGAAATACTCGAAATTGATTTGAACCCTGCGAATGAAGTTGACGACTTAAAAGATGAGTTTGAGCCTAGCAAGAAGGACAACAAATGGACGCGTTGGGTTGAGAAAGTGAAAGTTGAGGCTGCGAAAGAAAAAGCGAAGAATGGTGGCTTCGATTTGGAATGATTCAAGTTGCGTAAATTGTGATAAGAATTGAGGGCTTCGAATTGAATAGAACCAATTTAGGTTATTGCTTCACGAAGTTTACGATCTTATTATTTATCTTAATAATGTAAATGCCTGCGTCAAGATTAGTGATATCCAGTTCAATCCACTTACTATTGTGTTTCGTTGATTGAGTTTCAATGGCGCAAAAGTATTCTTTTCTTTTTAAGAACTAGAGTTTGTTGTTTTAAACAAAGAAGATTAGATGCGTTTTAGAATCAATAGAAATGATGTATCTTTGCATTCTGAATGGCAAAAATACGCGACATAGAATTAGGTAATTTTCCGCTTTTACTTGCACCAATGGAAGATGTAAGTGATCCACCGTTTCGTGCCTTGTGTAAAAAACACGGTGCCGATTTAATGTACACCGAGTTTATTTCTTCAGAAGGATTGATTCGCGACGCCGTTAAAAGTGTTCAGAAGCTTGATATTTTTGAGTACGAGCGTCCAGTAGGAATTCAGATTTTCGGTTATGATATCGAAAGCATGAAGCGTGCTACTGAAATTACACAACAAACCAATCCAGATATTATTGATATCAATTATGGTTGCCCCGTTAAAAAGGTTGCCAATAAAGGAGCGGGAGCAGGGATTTTACGAGATATTCCTAAAATGGTTGAAATGACCAAGGAAATTGTAAAATCGACGCATTTACCGGTTACTGTGAAAACACGTTTGGGATGGGACGATGATACAAAATACATTGTTGAAGTTGCTGAACGTTTACAAGATGTGGGTATTGAAGCGATTTCGATTCACGGAAGAACCCGAAAGCAAATGTATAAGGGAGAAGCGGATTGGGAACTTATCGCAGCGGTAAAAGCGAACCCCAGAATGAATATTCCAGTTTTCGGAAACGGTGATGTCAATACGCCTGAAAAAGCACTAGAATACAAGACGAGATACAATGTTGACGGAATTATGATAGGCCGTGCAAGCATTGGCTACCCATGGATTTTCAATGAAATAAAACACTTTGTCAATACGGGAGAGCATCTTGCAAAACCAACAGTAATAGATAGAGTAGATGCAGCTATCCAGCACTTAGAAATGAGCGTTCAGTGGAAAGGTGAAATACTTGGCGTCGCTGAAATGAAACGCCATTACACGAATTACTTTAAAGGGATTAGAGATTTCAAAAAGACACGCATGAAACTCGTTACATCTTTTGAACTCGAAGTAATCCGCGAAACCTTAAATGAAATTAAGACAAACGCGGATCAATATGAATTTGTTTAGATCGTTATCTCGGCTTCGATCGATTAACGAATAGTTCACTTTCTCTTCTAATATCGTTCATGTTGTCGGTTTGTTGAGGCTCAGATAAAAATCGGACATTATCTTTTGAGATAGACTTCCAATAACGATAGCATCACAAATCATATATTTATTTTCGTCTGAATCTGAAGTCCATGCTCAAGCCTCAGGGTCAACGTCCGAAAAAGAGATGAAATGGAAGATATTGAAGAATTTGCCACCACAACTGTCTTCCAGAAAGCGGATGCCCACGTAAATTAAACTCAAGCCAATCTTTTGAAATTTAGGTACATGAACCTAGTAAATCCGATGGGAAAATAGGCGAAATGTTATTTCCCCAAACTGACTTTCAGCCAATACATCGGCATTAAAAATAATGGGTATTTCTTTTTCAGCAGTCATGGAATAATGGCTATCTTAGCCGTGTAAAAATACGAAAAATATGCAACGTTATCAAAGTTATGTTCTAGGCCAATGGATTGACGGTGAGGGAGTAGAGGCAAACCTATACAATGCCATTACCGGTGAATTAATTGGAGAAACATCAAGTGCAGGATTCGATTACAAAGCAATCCTGGAGTACGGAAGAAGAACAGGAGGTCCGAAGTTAAGAAAGATGACTTTTCAGGAGAGAGGTCGAATGCTAAAAGCACTTGCTCTTCATTTAATGACGTTGAAGAAAAGATATTACGAAGTTAGTGCATGGACAGGAGCTACAAAGGTCGATTCATGGATTGATATCGAAGGTGGAATTGGAAATTTATTTGCAAATGCTTCATTGAGAAGGCAATTTCCGGACTTACCGTATTACATAGATGGAACTGCAGCGCCTCTTTCGAAAGAAGGAACGTTCATTGGACATCACATTATGGTTCCTAAGCAAGGAATTGCAGTTCATATAAATGCATTCAACTTTCCGATTTGGGGAATGCTGGAAAAAATAGCAGTCAATTTGATGGCGGGCGTTCCGACGGTTGTGAAGCCATCGGAATTCACATGTTACTTGACTGAAGTTATGGTGCGCGATATTATCGCTTCTAAAATTTTACCGGAAGGATCATTGCAACTTGTTTGTGGTCTGGGTAGAGGGATTATTGACCATGTCGACTCTGAAGATGTAGTAACATTTACAGGCAGTGCATCCACAGGGAAAGTTTTAAAAAGCTTGCCTCAATTTGTAGAGAAAAGTGTGCCGTTTAACCTTGAAGCAGATTCTTTAAATGCAACTGTTCTTGGTGAGAAAGCGGTTCCTGGAACAGTTGAGTTTGACTTATTCATTAAGGAAACGGTAAAAGAAATTACTGTAAAATGTGGCCAGAAATGTACTGCGGTTCGGAGAATCGTGGTTCCAGAAAATTTATTGGAAGAAGTTCAAAAAGGTATTTCTGCTCGTTTGGCGACCACAAAAATTGGTAATCCATCTGAAGAAGGTGTAAGAATGGGAGCTCTTGCCACTCGAACACAAGTAGACCGTGTTCGCGAAAGTGTTGAGCTTTTGGCAAAATCGCAAGAGATTGTTTTTGGAGATTTGGATGAGTTTGAAGTTGTTGGAGCTGACAAAAACAAAGGCGCTTTCTTCTCACCGATCTTGTTTAGAAACGATGATCCATTTAACAAAGTAGATGTTCACAGTGTAGAAGCGTTCGGTCCCGTATCGACGATTATGCCGTATAAAAATATGGATGAAGCAATTGAACTTGCTCGTATGGGTAAAGGTTCTTTGGTTTCGTCAATTGTAACTCCAGACAACAAAGAAGCCACTGAATATGTTATGGGTGCTGCGAGTATGCACGGACGAATATTGGTATTGAACGAAGATTGTGCAAAGGAAAGCACGGGTCACGGTTCGCCAATGCCATTGTTATCGCACGGTGGCCCAGGTAGAGCTGGCGGTGGAGAAGAGATGGGTGGAATGAGAGGTGTGTTGCACTATTTGCAAAGAACGGCTATTCAAGGACACCCAACGACAATTACAGCCTTAACACAGCAATTTCAAGTTGGAGCAGTTATGCCAGAAGCAAACCCGCACTTGTTTAGACAACATTTTGAGGAGTTGGTTATCGGAGATACGGTCTATACACACAAGCATACAGTTACGGAAACAGACATTGTAAACTTCGCGAACGTTTCAGGAGATAATTTCTACGCCCACATGGATGAGACTTCATTGGACGGAACAATTTTCGAAAAGAGGGTTGCGCACGGTTATTTCTTATTGTCAAAAGCAGCGGGGTTGTTCGTTGATCCAGCGAAAGGTCCGGTTTTATTAAATTATGGCGTTGAAGAAGCACGATTTACGAAGCCTGTATATTGCGGAGCGACCATCGGAGTTCGGTTTACGGTGAAAGAGAAAATCGATCAAGAGAAGCGCGACGAAGAAGATATTGCAAAAGGAATTGTGAAATTCCTAGTGGATATTTTTGATGAAACCGGTGAAACTGTTGGTTTGGCGACAATTTTGACGATGGTAAGAAAGATCGATCAGAGTAGATAATCAATCTCACTAATATTAGATTAATGGTAGAGCAGTTGATGATTTTTTCAGAGAACATAAACAAGCTGCGAATTAGTATTTGAAGGCAATGACGCGCACGAATACCTTTGTTCCAAAAATAAATTCATCGGGATTTTTTAAGAATCTATTCAAAAAGTAGGTGAAAGATTCGGTACAAAATCATTTTTTTAAGTGAAATCCTTTTAACATCTTCAAGATGTAAAATAGAATATTACTTAGAACAACATATAAACAAACGGAACTTGCTCAGCAGTCAACGCTTGATACATTAGCACAACGATAATACACACACAGATCATTTGAAGCCAAATCGGTAAAACCATGAATATTTTTTCGCTCTTTTCTTTAACGATCGTTGGAACCCAATGAATGATAAGTCCGATAATTACAACGAGTAATGGAATCCAATACAACTCCACAAACCGATCAAAGTATTCCCATGAAAAGTTGAACTTGAACCACATTTGATCGATCATCGTATATGGCATTTGATCTACTTGTTCATCAGTATACATTCGAATATTGGTATCGCCCTGCATGATGTGTCTTGCATCGTCTAATTTGAACCAAACACGGGTCAATGAGATAAACCCGAAGGTGAAGAAGATTTGCCAAAAACCAATGTATCTGGCCTTCATTTTACCGTAGAAATTTTCGCGATCTCCCAAACGATGATTGATAATCGTCCACATTAGAACCCAAGCCCACATTAAGATGATAAGGACTAGAGGGATTATTCCGAGATATTTTAGGTTTTCGTACGCATAGAAATATACACCAGCAGTGAGTAAGGCTAATGTGATGAAGAAGATGATCCAGAAGGAAGAATAGACGCTTTGTTTCTCAGAAGACTTTAAGGTGTTGATCAGAAGGCGCATTAGGAAAACGATGGCATTCATCGCCATCCAGAACCACAAGAATGAAAGGACTGCGATGTGCCATGCTGCAGGCCATACTGTGTAAATCCCGATATAGATTAAGTAAAATAGAACGGGCTTAATGAAGTAAAGCAACGATGACTTTTCTCTGAAAAATGAATTGATTTGCTTCCAATATTTAAAGATGATCAAAGCCGAACCGTTCATGATTCCCCAAATCACAAAGTTCTCACTTGCTCCGTGCCATAGACCACCAATTACCATTGTAATTAGAAGGTTCAAATCGCGGTGAACGTACCGTTTGAAATTCTTAAAAAAGACAACTCCGAAAAGATAAATAACGGTTAATCCGGCATACACCCAAAGTAAGGCCCACCATTGGGTGATGAATAATATAAAGGTAAAAATACAAAGGATAGCTATGTACGACCCCAAGCCGCCAGTTCTGTTTCCACCGAGCGGTATGTAGAGGTAGTCTTTCAGCCAGGAGCCAAGTGAGATGTGCCAACGTCTCCAAAATTCACCAACGTTTTTCGCTTTGTAGGGAGAATTGAAATTGGGTTTCAGATAGAAACCCATCAAACGAGAAAGTCCTATTGCGATATCTGTGTATCCTGAGAAATCGGCGTATATATGCAAGGAATAAGCAATCATCGCGACGACGCTCACCCAACCGGGGAAGGTTTCAGATTCGTAAACGACCTTGTTTATAAAGTAATAAACGATAAAATCTGCCAGAACCATCTTCTTGAGGAGTCCTTTCACAATCTGTATGACTGACCAACTAAAGTCGTTTTTAGTCAGGGAATAGGGTTGTTCAATTTGAGGAATGAAATCTTTGGCCCTAACGATTGGCCCCATGACCAATTGAGGGAAGAAGGTAACGAAGAAAGAGTAGTGGAAAAAGTTAGTTACGGGCTTAATTTCCTTTCTGTAAATGTCGACTACATAACTGATATTTTGGAAGGTGAAGAACGACACACCTACGGGTAACATTATTTTTTCTACAAATGTTCCAGTGCCCCAAAAGCCATTTCCAAATTGAGCAAAGTGGTTGACAACCTGATTGTGCGTTCCAAAAACTTCATTGAATGAATCGGTGAAGAAGTAGGCGTATTTGAAGTATCCTAGTATTAATAAGTTGAATACTGCGGAAATTGTGATGATCCACTTCTTACTGATTTCTCTATTGGAGGTGTAAATCTTTTTCCCTAGAAAGTAATTGAAGGCCACACTGATGACCAGCAAGATCATATAAAGCCCTGAAGTTTTGTAGAAAAAGAACAAACTTACAAGCGTCAAAAAGATGCTTCGAACGATCTTTTGCTTCGACACAAAAGAAAATAAAACCATCACCACGAGGAAGAAAATCCAAAAATCAAGTTTGTTAAAAACCAATGAAGTACCGTCGCGAACGTGCCAATCAAACGTTGTTAGAAAACGATCAAATAAATCGCCAATTTCCCAAGAAGAGGTAAATAACTCGATCATGTTAATTGTTTAATTGCATTATCCGTTCGTCCATTTGATCCATGTATTTCAAAAAACTATCGATAAACATCTCGCCTTTAAAATGATACCCATCATGCGTGAAATGGATTTTATCGCTTCGCATTAATTTGTTCGTTTGCCATGTTTTACTCGAACCTAGCTCTCCCATTATTCCATACAAGTCCCAAACAGCCATTCCATATTCAGCCGCCAATTCCTTAATCACAGTTCGTTCTCTTGCAATATTTTTATTTAAGTATCTTCTGTGGTAGTAGGAATCATTTGGAACCGTCAACAGCAATGCGCAATTCGGATTCGCTCGAAGTGCCATCTGCATCATTTTCTCTAAATTCCTTTTGTAAACACTGGGTTTGAATTTATCGTAAGTAGTATTTCCGTCATTTGTTCCAACTGCATAAGCGAAAAGGTCAGGAGGATACGTTTTTAATTGTTCTTCAAAACGAACGTTCGCTAAATACGTATAAAGTCCAGCGCCGTTAATTCCAATGGCCGTGTAAGAAACCCCAGGAAGATCGTTCATCAAAATGAATCCATAAATTTCAAGTTCCGGAGCATTCCTTCCTTTGTATTGAAATTGAATGTTCATCGAGTCTAATCCGTCGGAGAAGTGAACGTCTGTATAACCCAGTTCAGCATTGTGCTCGACTCCAACTACGAGTAATTCATCCGATCCAAAATTAATCCAATACGGAAATTCACCAATGTTATGGAAAATTCGAACACTTTGAATGGGCGGTTTGCTTGTCGTTCTGTCGTATTCAAATTTAATTGTGATAACAGTATCTGCGCAAGTTATCCCCGCACCTAATACGCCATAATCAAAATCGTATTTCGACGGTCTGTGAGGAATACATCTGTATGGATCCCAAGTGTTTGGTGATGAGAATTCGTAATTCCCAGGATTATTCGTTTTCGCTAAATCAAAAGGAAAAACCCATCCGCGTTCTCCTGGAATACCCGACCAACGTTCTTGCATGTATTCTCGAACATCATTCGTATAGATATCGGCCTGAACGTGAGAACCACCAATATGGTACACGTTAATTTTTCCTTTTTTATCGTCAATTAATCGGCGAAATTTATCGTGTAGAATTTCAAAATTTGGACTCGATTGATTAAAGAACTCATAATTATTTTTTTCAAAATGAACGAAGGGGTACTTCGAATGTGTGGACATATCAATATCTCTAAAATCAGGAAAGGCATACGCGCTTAATGAGTCATTGTAAGATTCGTTTACAACAGTGTCCGCAGCGGGAATGATAGTGTCTTGCGCAAACGAACCCGTCAGCAACAAAATTGATAATATGGTAAGAATTTCCTTCAATTACTGCTCTTTTGTCCATTTACTAAATTCTGTTAACAACGCTTCATAGAAGAATTGAGACGCGATTTTCGCGCCACCGTTACTAAAGTGGATATGATCGCTTCCCGCCAGTCCTTTATCAACCCAAGCTGGCATTGAATTTTTTCCGCCCATTGCGCCATATAAGTTCCAGAAAGCACTTCCAGTGTCAATGGTCTCTTCCTTCATTTTCTGAACACAGTAGGGTAAGAACTTATACGTTTCGTAAATTTCCTGATCAAGTTTTGACATGTCACTCGGTCCAATAACAATAACCATTGCACCCGGATTTAATTTTTTGACGCGGTAAATTTGGCTTTTGAAATAACTCACAAAATTATCTACGCCAGTGCTGTCTTTGAAGAATGGCACTGAATTTCCACCAAATTGCATGATGACTAGTTCTGTGTTCAATTCCGAATACATCGATTTAAGAACTGTTTGATTCATTCGACCGAACACGGTTCCGCTCGATCCACGCATTCCAATGTTTGAAACTTGAACGCCGTAATCTCCTTCCAATGAGAAAGCGCAGACGTTAGGACTTACTTTGCCCGTAAATTCGTAATTCAATTTGCCCGGAGTAGAAGGAAAGGTGAGGAGAACTGAGTGCTGCGCTCCGTCCATTTTCAATTCCTGCTCATGGATTAGGGTTCCATCATTATAGACCTTCAGTTTTGTTGGAGTTATGCAGCTGTTGTAGTGCATTCTCACATTGTTGAACTGTCTGGCACGCGCATAAGCATTTGAAGAGGCTGCTATTTCAATCCAGCCTGTTTGTGTGATCAATGAATCGAGATTGGTGGTACTGTCTATTTCAATTTCTGGTGTAAATCGAGAGGCAGAAGCCATAACGCCGTATTTGGCACTTTTCAATGATGCCCCACCGAAGCACGTGTACCGTTGGAAGTTTTCCGAGTAGGACTGCTTAAAAGCGAAAGTGTTGTAGACGTTTGTAGCAGGGATTAATCCCGGGCCATTTCCGCCGAATTGATTTTGTATTTTCTGACGAATATAGCTTGTCATGCGATCTCCTTCAATTTGAGAATCACCATAATGTAGAATTGACATCTTCTTTCGATTCGCAGCGACACTATTTAACTTTGCAAAAAACGAATGCAAATTCAATTTACCGGCTTCGTTGAATTGAAGATTCGTTGCAGCATCTTCATTCAGTTCACTGGCATTTGGTGCTCCAAAATCTCCATTGGAATCGTTCTTGTGGACTGTTAATGGCTCATCAACAATGGATGTGTCGACATCGGATACAATAGCTTCAATGTCGGCTGTTTCTTGAACAGGAGGCTGAATAAAATTTTGAAGCGTTAGAAATTTAATTTTATGGCCGTTCACGTCAAAACCCTCATCAGGAACGAAAAATGTTACTGTGAGCAAGAGCGCAAGGATTCCGGCTACGAAAAGGGTGACTTTATATGCAGGTATTTCTTTCAAAGCAATTTTTGATATCGTAAAAATAATTACAGAATTCCTTTAATCGCATTGTATTCAAGATTTTTATCAAGAATTAACAGGGCATAACTTCATGCTGCAAACTTCATGCAATTCAAAACGTTTAACCCACTTGATAGATTAAGGGTAAAACCTTCTGAATTATTCGACGTGGATTTCCAAGTATTCGTCTTCCAGAGAAAATATTGCACTAACTTTGAAGCATGGAAAAACACACCAATGATTTAATCAAAGAAACGTCTCCTTACTTGCTTCAGCATGCACACAATCCAGTGAATTGGGTTTCGTGGTCGGACGATGTGTTTGAACGTGCCAAAGCCGAAAACAAGTTGGTTTTGATTAGTGTTGGGTATTCCGCTTGCCACTGGTGTCATGTTATGGAGCATGAATCATTTGAAGATGAAGAGGTTGCTGTGTTGATGAATAAATTATTTATCAACGTGAAAGTTGACCGAGAGGAACGCCCAGACGTTGATCAGGTATACATGACTGCAGTTCAACTAATGACACAAAGAGGTGGATGGCCATTGAATTGTTTTACACTTCCTGATGGTCGGCCGGTTTACGGCGGAACATATTTTCCAAAGGAACAATGGATGCATATTTTGAAGTCATTGCACCATACGTATGAAAATGATTTGGAGAAAGTAACGGAGTACGCAGAAAATCTTCACGAGGGAATAATTTCAAGTGAATTGATCACGGAATCCGTTTCTCAATATGTCTTTTCTAAAGACAAATTGGATGAGATTATCCTTCGGTGGTCTAAAAATTTCGATGCAACTTATGGAGGTGACAGCAAAGCGCCAAAGTTTCCATTACCGAGTAATTTTGAATTCCTTTTGGATTACGCGGTAAATAATAAAGATGCCAAAGTACTCAAGCATGTAGAGAACTCATTGGATTGCATGGCGATGGGTGGCATTTATGATCAAATCGGAGGCGGGTTTGCGCGGTATTCTGTCGATATGCTTTGGAAAGTTCCGCATTTCGAAAAGATGCTTTACGATAACGGTCAATTGGTAAGTCTCTACACGAAAGCATATAAGATTTTCAAAAAGCCTTTGTACAAGCGAACGGTCGATCAAACGATTGAATGGCTCGAAAGAGAAATGACCGATGAATCAGGGGCTTTTTATTCTGCTCTGGACGCGGATAGTGAAGGAGTTGAGGGGAAGTTTTATGTTTGGACAGTTAGCGAATTGGAATCTACTTTAGAAGGTGACTTTGACTGGGTCAGAGAGTTATATGAGGTAAATCTTAACGGTCATTGGGAAGACGGAAATTACGTTCTCTTACGCCGTTTATCAGACAAAGAGATCTTAAATAAAACAAAATGGTCGCAGTCGGATTTTGAAGAAAATTTGAACCGCGTCAATGATTTGTTGTTAACAGAACGTTCGCATCGGATTCGACCGGGACTTGATGATAAGTGTTTAACGTCATGGAACGCGATGATGCTTAAGGGACTTTGTGAAGCGTATACTGTTTTTAAAGAGGATTCTTATTTGTGTTTGGCGTTGAAAAATGCAAAATGGTTGGAGAACAACCAACTTCGTGAAGATGGCGGACTTTGGAGAAATTACAAAAAGGGAATAGCAAACATAGAAGGGTTTTTAGAGGATTACGCCCACGTAATTGATGCGTTTATGGCGTTATATTCTGTTTCTTTCGACGAATCTTGGTTAATTAAAGCGAAAAGATTAATGGACTATTCGATTGAACATTTCGGAGATGAAAAATCCAAGATGTTTTTCTTTACAGACAGTAAAACGGTGCTTATTGCACGGAAAATGGAGGTGAATGATAATGTAATTCCATCAAGTAATTCCGTGATGGCGAGAAATCTCTTTTACTTATCAAAGTATTTTCACGATCATGCATTTCAAGAACGCGCAAAATTCATGTTGGCCAACGTATATGATGGAATGGAGATGTACGGCTCGGGGTACTCGAATTGGGGAGTGTTATTGAACCATCAGATCTTTTCTTTGCATGAGATCGTTTTTATGGATGACACCCAATCGAGTGTTGAAACGATTCAATCTGCGGAGATACCTAAAGTTCTTCTGGCAAAACGCAATTCAAAATCGACATTGCCAATTTTTAACGACAAAAGAGACGCTGATGCTAAGTCCTTGTTTGTTTGCGTTGAAGGAGCCTGTTTGCTTCAAACAACAGATGTAACCGAAGCGATTAAGCAAGTTATTCAATAAGCACCCTTGAAAAAAAACTCCGATAATTGAATTTTTAATAGTCTAATTCCTTTCTTTTATACCGTGAAGTTTATTGTATTGATATTTACTGGATTGTCACTGGGGCTGAACGCTCAAGTGTTGGATAATAGAAACGGAGAGGCATTTACAGATGTACCCTTTTTTAATGATGATTTTGTACGCACGAATAAGCTGAAGAAAATCAAAGGGGAGTTCCAATACATGAAGAGAGGGAATGGATTGCGCTCAACGGAATTCAAGTATGTCTATGAGTTCGACAAAAGTGGACGATTGATTTCAACGTTTGAAACGAGAGCCGATAAGGGCATTATTGATACGACTTGGAATAAATACAAATACGACGTCGATAATAACATGACTGTTCACAGCAAGACGGACATGGAAGGGTTTCTTACGGTTAAATACACCCATGATTCCATTGGCCGTGTTTTGACTGAAGAATACATTCGAGATGTAGATAGCGCTGGAAAAGTGGTTCGCTCATTGTCGTTCAATAAAGAATCAATCAATTACGCGAGTTATGATTTACAGACGAAACGTACGTTCTACAACAACTACGATTTACCCTATTTGGATGAATATTTCAATTACAATGAGCTTGGGTATTTGATGGAACGTATTGAGCGAATAAAAATGACTTCTGCAGTTTATACATATAATTACGAATACAACCGAGAAGGGAAGTTATCTGCGATTCGAAAGTCGAGCAACAGAACCGAAGGATTTTTGGAAGAATTTTTATTCAAATACGATGAATTGGGCAACCTGCTTGAAAAACACATCTATAAGAATGGGGAGTTTATCACAGATATTCAAATCATTTATAGTTCCAAAACAAAGCTGCTTTCATCGGTAATTACTCGGGAGGTAAGTACAGATTTTATGATGATTTTAAGGTTCAATAATTACGAATTTTTCCGCTAGTCCAGTCTTCCGGCAACTGCATTTCGCACTTGTTCCTTTAGATCTCTAAATTCAAAATTCAAAGCATTTTTCACTTTTGAATTGTCGTAGGATTTTGACGCAAATAAATTATCGACCGTTTCTTTTGTGATGTCACTTCGCTTGCCAACAAGCTTTTTCGCAATAACGATAATGCGCCTAATAAAGTTCACAGTGAATTTATTAACAGCTTTAGTAGGAGCGCTTGCACCTATCTCATTTGCTACAACCGTCATGAGTTCTTTAAAACTTTGATTCGATCCGATGACCAAAAAACGTTCCTTCTTGATGTCCGATTTCATGAGTAGTTCCATAATTTCGACAATATCGCGAACATCTACTGTTGCGTTTGATCCGGAAGGGTAAAATCGAATCCCCTTTTCAACTGTTTTAAAAATTGTAAGCGAACTTTCATTCCAGTTCCCTGCGCCAAAAATCACACATGGATTAATAATCGCCGCATTTAATCCTTCTTCGATTCCACGCCAAACTTCTTTTTCAGCAGAGTATTTAGAAATTCCATAAGCACTATTTCCAGGAGCATTTTTCCATTTGGTTTCCTCGCTAATTACATCTTTCTCATCTCCTCCAATTGCAGCTGTCGAGCTAACATGGATCAATTTGGTGACATTGTGATGAAGAGAAGCATTAACGATGTTTTCCGTTCCCTCTCGATTGATTTTCATCACCCGATTGAAATCTTTCGGATGAAAAGAAACAAGTCCTGCGCAATGATAGATATGCGAACATCCATTCATTAATTCGAGAACACTTGTGATGTCCAAGATGTCGCATTCAATCCAATTTATTTTCGAGAACTGTTCACTCCAAGATTCAGGATTGTAATATTGAAACAATGCTTTTACTTGGTTTAATCGATCAGCAGAGCGGTAGATTGCTTTTATTGAATCATCCGTTTTACTTAGACTAAACAACAAATGCGAACCAAGAATTCCAGTACCACCAGTTACAAATATCATAGTGCGAAGTTACGATCTTTGCTTGAATTATTCTCTTTTTAGCAGTTTTTGGATAAGAAGAATGGCTCTTCGAACATTTAACTATTGCACTTCTGAGTAAATAGCGTTTAGATGAAACGAAAGTGCTTATAGAGCGTTTTTTGATCGTTGAAGAAAGCAATTTTATAACGCCTTCTGGAGAACTTACCGCAAAGATGAAGCAAATTGAATCAGTGATTGAGCTTTTGGCGAAAGTTTCAGGGAATGAAGAGTTGTTTCTGCTTGAAATCAAAAGGTATTAAAGCTCCAATTCTTGAGAAGGGTCCCAGTACACCTCTTTGAAATTTACAATTTTATCCTTTTCTACAACGACTCCTTCTTTGCTCAATAATCGCTCCATTTGATCCGAATCGGCGAAGTGCATTTTACCCGTTAACAAGCCAATTCTATTCACAACTCTGTGGGCAGGAACATTTTTCAAATTATGAGCGGCATTCATAGCCCATCCAACCATTCGGCTTGACCTAGGAGACCCAAGATAATTTGCAATAGAGCCATAAGAAGTTACTCTTCCCTCCGGAATTAATCGAACCACGTCATAAACGTTTTGAAAAAAATCCTTGTTCTTTTCGGAAATCTTCATCTGAATACTAGAGGTTGAATTGTATATATTTCCCTTTGTACACGATCGTTTTATTTGGGTAGATATAAGTGACTGTATTGTTTCCAGTATGAAAACAAATGGTGAAATCAGAGATGTTTAATCTGGAAACAATATATCCTTCATATGTTCGACCAACGACAGGGTATTTGGAATCACTTTTCAAACTTGCTGAATTAAGCTTTGATTCAATGATGTAATCAGTAATGTAATCTTTCAAACTCCAGTATACTTGATTTGGAGAACACCTTGTTTTAGTGTCTCCATTCACGATTATCGGTTTAAGATAGCCCTTCTGAGAAAATGAATCGGCACTTAAAAAGAGTGTGAAAGCAATTGCGATAAGTCTAGTGGTACAGCCCATGGATAGTTTAAAAATAGAAGATAAAACGGAATACCTTCAATCAAAAATACAATCTTGTTGTACTCGCGTAAGAATAAATATATAAGAAGATTTAAACAATGTTGTATTTTGAATGGGACAATTTACTCTGAATCATTTGAATACCGACTCAATTCCAATAGGAATTGATGATTAAAAATACGTTTAAGAAGACGAATAATAAGTCAGAACAATTCAAATTTATTAGGACTTTAATTGATCGAAAGTTTAACGGAGCAATCGAAGGTGAATTCCAATACTACAATGAATCTTTAATCGAAATTAAAAAAGATTATTCTACGGTAACAGACTTCGCTAAGTTTCTCGGTTGATCTACGTTACAGTTGCGCATAACGGCTATATGATACGAAAGCAATTGGAACGGAATTGTCGCCAAAAGTGGAACCAAGTGTTCATCCGTTTCTGGAATTTCAATTACATGATCCGCAATTGCTTTAACCTGTGTATCTCCCTCAGTTACAATCGCAATTATTTTCCCTTTTCGCGCTTTAACTTCTTGAATGTTACTGACAACTTTTTCGTAAGAGGTGCCACTTGTCGCGATTACAAAAACGGGCATTTCCTCATCAATTAGAGCAATTGGACCGTGTTTCATTTCAGCGGCTGGATACCCTTCAGCATGAATGTATGAAATTTCTTTCAACTTTAATGCGCCTTCAAGAGCTACTGGGAATGAACTTCCGCGTCCTAAGTACAATGCGTTTGCGGCATCTTTATATTGTGCAGAAATGTATTCTATTTTGTCATTTTTATCCAAAACTTTTTGAACTTTTGTTGGAATCGCTTCCAGTTCAGACAGCATTGTTCTGAATTTCGATTCGCTTATTGTGCCTTTCTTTTTCGCAAGAGATAAGGCCATTAACGTAAGAACCGTTACTTGAGCTGTAAAAGCTTTTGTTGATGCAACGCCAATTTCAGGACCAGCATGTGTATAAGACCCTGCATCAGTAATTCTAGATATGGAAGATCCAACAACATTACAAACTCCAAGGATTGTTGCCCCCTTTGATTTTGCCAATTCAAGCGCCGCCATTGTATCTGCAGTTTCTCCAGATTGGGATACAGCAATTACAACATCGTTTTCAGTGATAATAGGATTTCTATATCGGAATTCACTCGCGTATTCCACCTCAACGTTGATGCGGGCTAAATCTTCAAATAAATATTCCCCGACCAAGCAAGCGTGCCATGAAGTTCCACAGGCAATCATGATGATACGGTTGGCATTGACCATTTTTTGCTCGTATTCTTTGATTCCTCCGAGAGAAACCCAACCTTCTTTAGCATTCAATCGACCTCTGAAACAATCCTCAATCGATCTTGGTTGTTCATGAATTTCTTTCAACATGAAATGATTATATCCACCTTTTTCTATAGCTTCAAGATGCAATTCAAGTTCTTCGATATATGGAGTTTTCTCGATATCATCGATTCCATAAAGCTTCATTTCCCTTCCAGCACGAAGAACAGCAATTTCTTCGTCATTCATGTAAACCACTTTTTTCGTGTATTCCACCATCGGTGTTGCATCTGACGCACAATAGAAATCACCATCGTGACCAATTCCAACGACAAGCGGGCTACTTTTTCGAGCTGCGATTAGTTTGTCCGGTTCACTTTTAGACATGACCACGATAGCATACGCTCCAATCACTTGTTGTAGTGCCAATCGAACGGATTCTCCAAGTTTTGTCCCTGTATTTTTTTGAATATCATCTATCAAGTAACACAAGACTTCAGTGTCGGTGTCACTTTTAAATGTATATCCTTTTCTCATTAATTCTTGCTTGAGCGGATTGTAATTCTCAATAATTCCATTGTGAATTATCGCCAAGTCTTGATCTTCTGAATAATGAGGGTGAGCGTTTACATCGTTTGGAGCACCATGTGTTGCCCAACGCGTATGGCCAATTCCAGCTTTTCCGCCGGTATCTTTTCCTTCCGTAAATTCTTCAAGATTGGCAACTTTACCTGCCTTTTTAAAGATGTTAAGATTTCCATGATTAGAAAGTGCAACTCCTGCACTATCATATCCCCTGTATTCAAGACGTTTTAATCCCTTGACGATTATTGGATAAGCTTCTTTCTCTCCAATATAAGCAACAATTCCACACATAGTAAACTAGAATTCGGTGTACACAATATTAAGTCTCGGCTTTCCTTTGTTGGTAGAATTTGCACCATTAAAGATTATTCTATCGCCAGATGTAATATACAAAACAGGAGACAGTGCGAGACCAGTGTTGTCTATTTCTTTATTGACAACCGCTTGTGCATAGGCTCTCAAATCGATAGAATAGCTCTTGTTAAAATTGTTATATCCAACGAAACTGTAGAGCCCATAACCTCCTTCTTCAAGGAGAGTAGTGACAGCGATATCCGCTGACGGCTCATAATCTGCTCCGGTTTGGTATTGGACAGGGATTTCTAAGGTCGCTTTATGGATAACAGCGTTCGCAGGAATGTTATCCAGTCCTGGTACTTCAACGATTGCTCTACTTCCAAATGCTTGTGCGTAAAATTGATTTTGACCCAACGCAGGATTGTTTACAACATTTTCAACGTTCGTTCCAGACTGATCGATGTCAACGTGATTGAATTTTGCAGTTTGGCTATTGATCAATAGGTCATAAGTATTCGAAACGCCATCTTGATTGTAGTAAATGGTCATTTTCGAATTCGTATTGTTCAAATCGAAGTAGAACAAGCCTCCCTCGCCAGGTGATTGATAGCCGGTTCTCGTTCTAATATGTAATCCTTTAAAGAACTCTTTGAAGCCCTCGTTGGATGTGAATGCTCCATCGCCAATACCCGCTCTATTGATGATTTCCCAACCCAATTCATTTTTTAATCGAATGCGTAATTGAGGATCTAAAGTATCGCTTCCAACTACAGATTCGTTTGTTGTATTGAAGTTGTATTGTCCATAAGGGTTCGTTGTTGCCCCCATTGGATTATCGCTTCCATAGGTTAAATCTGGACTTGTACCGAAAGATTCAACGGTAGAAGACGCATAATAAGTCGTATTAAGAGATATAGTATCTCCTAGCCTAAATACTTCAACGTTTTGGACTCCTGATTTACCATAAGATCCAGCGTATCTTAATCCCAAAACGACTGAATCGACTGTGATTGTGCTAGTACTCCCGAAGTCAGGAGAAAACGCTTTTAATTTAGCTTCAGTATAAATTTCGGAGTTCACGGTTCCAAAAACAGGGTCGTTGTACGACCCCAAGACTCCGTAAATTGCAAAGCTAGTAGATAAGGAATCCATGTCGTCATAAACCGTGTAGGTGTTGATCGAAAATGTATCGGTTCCGTTAGATCCTAGAATTTCGTTTTGATTTATTGTATTCTGTCCAATTGTATTAATTTTCTTTTTACAAGAAAAACTAACAAAAAGTGCTGATAAAAAAGTAGCGGAAAGTATAATACCTTTCCGCCACATTAATGGTGTAATATTTTTCATTCTCCTATATGAGTACTTCTGCTTCAATTACTTTGTCGATAAATTCAGAAACTTCTTTTGTTAAGTTTTCCTCAGCAACGAAGTCAAGTTTTTCGCATTCAGCTGAATCAAAAATAGCACGAAGCTCTGCCGTTAATTCTTCACTACCAACGCTTATTCCGTCCGCATATTTTACAACGGCCTTAGAAATATTTTCAAAATTAGGCTCTTTGAAATCAGCTGTTACGTCATCTGTGAATCCGTCAAATTTAAGTTTTTCGGTAAATTTCGAATCCCAATTATTGTTAAACCCTTCATTGAACATGTTATAGATAACTTTCGTGTTCGTGAAATGAGGATCGTCTTTGTATAGTTTCTTGATGTACATTGGCATCAATGAAGTCATCCAACCATTACAGTGGATTACATCTGGCTGCCAACCAAGCTTTTTTACTGTTTCAAGAACTCCACGACAGAAGAACATAGAACGTTCGTCATTGTCTGGGTGGAAATTTTCATTCTCATCCATAACCGTTGACTTACGTCTGAAGTATTCATCATTGTCAATGAAATAAACTTGCATTCTTGCTGCAGAAATTGAGGCTACTTTGATAATTAACGGATGATCAGTGTCATCGATAATCATGTTCATCCCCGATAAGCGGATAACTTCATGCAGTTGATGTCTTCTTTCGTTAATTACTCCGAACCGTGGCATAAATACACGAATTTCCTTTCCTCCTTCTTGAATCCCCTGCGCTAAGTTTCTTACAGTAGTCGACACCTCTGATTTTGGTAAAAAAGGTGAGATCTCCTGAGAAATAAAAAGTACTTTCTTTTTCTCCATGAAATTTTTATTATTAAAACTCTACAAAAATATAGAAAAAAAAGTTGATTTTCAACATAAACATATAGTTTTGTTGGGTTCAATTCGTTTCTAAATGGGGGATATCAAGGTTTTTAAGACGGTTGTTTCTATACAATCCATACTGCAATTTGATTACAAAAAATCGAAAATCGGTCTAGTACCCACAATGGGCGCGCTTCATGAGGGACACATGACACTCGTTCAAAGGTCCATTAAGGAAAACGATTGCACTATTGTCAGCATTTTTGTAAATCCAATTCAATTCAATAATGCATCTGACTTAGAGAATTATCCACGTAATATGGAGCAAGATCTCCAACTTTTGAAAGAACAAGGTGATGTTATCGTCTTTGCACCTTCTGTTTCAGAAGTGTACCCGGAAAATTTTCAAACGGTTAAATTGGAATTAGGACAGATGGGATTGGTCATGGAAGGAAAATTCAGAGAAGGACATTTCGATGGTGTAGTGAATGTCGTGAATCGTTTGTTCGAAATAATTCATCCTGCGCATGCCTATTTTGGATTGAAGGATTTTCAGCAATTGGCTGTTGTCCAATATATGACCAAGAAATTTGCTTTGGACCTGAAGATAGTTGGGTGCGAAATTTATCGTGAAAAATCAGGATTGGCCAGTAGTAGCCGAAATCAACGTTTAACAGAATCACAATTGATTGAAGCGCTCGTGATTTCACAAGCGTTGAAACAAGCCAAAATATCAGCAATCGATAAATCGATTCAAGAAGTAATTGAAGAAGCCAAAAGAATTTTTGCAGCCTCTAGCCTTGAATTGGAGTATTTTCAAATCGTTGATCCAACGACTTTAATGGATTTGAAAGAATGGAAATCAGGCGCACATGCCTGTTTGACAGCATACTGCGGTGAGGTTCGGCTTCTGGATAATTTACAGCTAAAACCTGCTTAAGTAAATCTTAAAATGCATAACTTTGTGCCGTTATTGCGTTTAGATTTGCGCAGTTTAACGGAACAATCTAATTTTGAAAAGGCATGTTGATTCAAGCAGTTAAATCAAAAATACATCGCGTTTCAGTAACGCAAGCAGAGTTAAATTATATCGGGAGCATTACTATTGACGAGAATTTAATGGAGGCGTCAAATATTATTGAAGGTGAACGCGTTCAAATCGTTAATATTAATAATGGCGAACGTTTGGAAACGTATGTTATTAAGGGAGATCGTGGAACAGGAACAATTTGTTTGAATGGACCAGCGGCCAAAAAGGTTTCTATTGGTGATAAAATCATTATTATTGGATACGGTTTTATGGATTTTGAAGAAGCAAAATCATTTAAACCTACTATTGTCTTTCCTAATGAGGAGACGAATCAAATTGACTGATACTTGAAAAATAAGGCCATCAAAATTCTAAAAATTGTAATTCCGATTGGAATTGGAATTTACCTTACTTGGTATTTTTTTAATGGAATGGATGATGGGGATATTCAGAAAACCAAAAACGCGTTTTTTGATGCGAATTATTTCTGGATTGCCCTGAGTTTATTGGTTGCGTTCCTTGGTCATTTAAGTCGAGCCTATCGTTGGCGTTTTTTATTGGAGCCTTTGGGGTATAATCCTAAATTGAGTAATGCTTACCATGCTGTTATGGCGGGTTATATTATTAATTATACGATTCCAAGATCTGGTGAGATAGCAAGAGCTGGCTTGATGACTAGTTATGAGAAAATTCCCTTCGAAAAAGGATTTGCAACAATTATCATCGAGCGATTGATTGATGTATTGATGCTCGGAGGAATCATCTTTTTGACAGGGCTCCTGCAAACAAAATCTGATAAATTGGATAAGATCATGACATCTGATCCTGAGGAGCCGAGTTATTTGATTTTGTATATTTTAGGAGGAGCTGTATTATTCGGAATTGTCGGTTTGGTTGTTTATTTCAAGAATGAAAAAGTAAAAGGAGTCGTTAACAAAAAGATCATAAGTTTCTGGGAAGGACTCAAGTCCATTTGGACAATGAAGAAGAAATGGGCGTTCATTTTCCATACACTGTTGATTTGGTTAAGCTACATCGTCATGATTTGGTTTTCTGCACTGGCTTTTGAAGAAACTGAGAACCTACCCGTCGAAGCGCTTTTGGGTGCTTTCGTTGTAGGAGCGTTTGCTGTTGCGCTGTTGCCTGGAGGAATTGGGGTCTATCCATTATGGATAACAGGCGTACTGCTATTGTATGGTGTAGATTTCGCAGGGTTTGGAATATTTATTTGGGTTGTACAAACAGGGCTTTTGGTCGTGTTAGGATTGCTTTCCTTATTTTTAATTCAACGCCAACCTAAAATTGAAATAGAACAGGAATGAAAGGACTTCGCCTAAAGCATATTGAAGACAAGCTCATGGACCACGTTTCTGCGGCTAGAAGAATTGAGACTTGGCGTTTGAAAGAGGATAAGATCGTTTTTACGAATGGTTGTTTTGATATCCTGCACAAAGGCCATGTTTCGTATTTGGCGGAAGCTGCTTCTTTGGGAAATAGGCTTGTGGTGGCACTTAATACTGACGCTTCTGTTAAAAGGCAAGGCAAAGGAGATGATCGTCCTGTAAACAATGAAGATGCAAGATCCATCGTGATGTCTGCGCTTGGCTTCGTTGATATGGTCGTATTTTTTGACAAGGACACACCGATTGACTTGATTGAAAAGCTACGGCCAGACATTCTCGTTAAGGGGGCCGACTATGACCCTAAAGAGACTGATAAAACGTCGAAGTCGTACATTGTAGGTTCGGATATCGTCATCGCCAATGGAGGAGAAGTGAAGGCAATTCCACTTGTCAAAGGTTATTCTACTTCCTCGATAATCAATAAGTTAAGGGATTAGGCAAACTATTTTAAATAATAATTTCCAGCTATATTTAAAATTTGCTATGTTTATCACCTAAAATCCAACACTATTATGACAAACCTATTATTTATTACTATCCTATTAATTGGTCTATTGGGATGCAATCTGGCAGATGATGCGGACTACATTGAAATCTCAGATGAAATGTGCGGATGTTTTAATGAAGCTACTGCCGGTCTCTCTGAAGAAGGAAGAGACGTTATTATTGAAGCCGGAAAAAATGATGTTAATTTTGAAATTGCATTGACTGAGTACGCTCAAAATGAGCCTGTTAAAGGAATGCAGGACAATTTGGTACTGATGAATCTTGGTAATCAAGGCTTTATGGACTGCATGACTGACATTGAGGAGAAGTACGATGAAGTATATACGACAGATTCTGAAGGCGAAATCTTACAAAAAGTTATGAAGATTATGCAAAAGAATGAAAGTTGTGATTTGACTTATGCCATAATGAAGACTAATCTTTAGACGAAAAAACAAAATATATGCGGCCAATTCTTTTATTTAGTGTCAGTATTTTTTATTCAAGTATTTCTTTAATTGTATAACAAAGCCCCAATGAAAATCTTTTTTCCAATCATAATTTTTGTCTTTTCAACTGGATTAACTTTCGGTCAAGAAGTACCTCAAACAAGCGAGGAAATGACAGTTGTTGAATCAGAAGTGGAAAGCGGAGTTCCTGAAGATGAAGTATATGAGAATGTTGCAAATGAGATGTGTGCTTGCTTCAATACCGAGGCAGAAGGAATTTCTGATGGAATGAGGAAGGTCATAGAAGATGCTGGAAAAAGCGGGACAAGTTTGCGGGAAGTAGTTATGGGACATGCTTCGGCAAACCCTGAACAGGGTGAAATAGATATGGGAATCATATCAAAAATATACGGCGATGAATTGATGAGCTGTATGTCTAAAGTTCAATCAAAATATAAGGATACTGACATTGATAGCTCAGACGAAGTACTTATGGAATTCCTTCAAAAAGTGGATTCATGTGGATTGACATATGCTTTTTTACTGGAAGGATTGAGACAATAATTAGGAGCTTTAAATCAATATCTTACCTGTCATTTCGGTAGGTTGAATAACACCTAATCGAGATAAAATTGTAGGCGCAACATCAGCTAATATTCCATCTTGAATCGTCACGTTTATTTCATTTTTCGATACAAAAACAACGGGAACTGGATTCAATGAATGTGCTGTATTAGGCGATCCGTCTGGGTTTATTGCATAGTCGGCATTTCCGTGATCGGCAATAATGATAAATTCATAATTCTTTTCTAATCCTGCTTCCACGACGTCTTTCAAACAACGATCAACTGTTTCAACTGCTTTTTGAATCGCTTTATAGTCGCCCGTGTGGCCAACCATGTCTGGATTTGCAAAGTTCAAACAAATGAAATTTGGCGATTGGGTATTGATGTTATTCACAATTTGATCTCTCACTTCTGGAGCGCTCATTTCAGGTTGCAAATCATACGTTGCGACCTTTGGAGAATTGACCAATAATCTGTGTTCTCCTTCAAATTCTTTTTCTCTTCCTCCACTAAAGAAGAATGTAACGTGCGGGTATTTTTCGGTTTCTGCAATTCGCACCTGCGTTTTTCCATTCTTTTCAAGAACTTCACCCAGCGTCATTATTAGATTGTCCTTTTCAAAAATCACGTTGACGTTTTTAAAAGTCCTATCGTAATTGGTCATCGTGAAATATGAAATATCCAAAGCGGCCATGTTGTATTTGTACAGGTCTTTCTGTGTTAATGCAATAGAAATCTCTCTCGGTCTGTCCGTTCTAAAGTTGAAGCAAATCACGATATCCCCATCCTTGATTGTTCCTTCTTTTGAAATCACGCAAGGCTCAATGAACTCGTCTGTCGTTCCTTCTGCATAAGAAACTTGAATCGCCTCGCTTGCAGAGCTAAATTCTTTTCCATTGGCATGAACTATGACATCATACGCTTTTTTAATGCGTTCCCAACGGTTGTCTCTATCCATCGCGAAATACCGTCCTACAACAGATGCTATTTTGACATTCGTTCCTTCAATTTCATTTTCTAATTCTTGAATAAAACCATGTCCGCTTTTGGGATCGCAATCTCTTCCGTCCGTAAAAGCGTGAATAAATGATTTTTCGATTCCGAAATCCTGTGCCATTTTACAAAGCGCGTACAAATGTTTTTGTGAGCTATGAACGCCGCCTTTCGATACCAATCCCATAAAATGTATCGGTTTGCCTGAATCTTTGGCTTCCGAAAATGCTTTTAAAAGCATCTCATTTTTGAAGAAATCTCCTTCACGAATGGATTTATTTATGCGTGTAAGTTCTTGATATACTATTCGACCAGCGCCAATGTTTAAATGCCCCACCTCTGAATTGCCCATTTGTCCGTCTGGCAATCCAACGTCTTCTCCACTCGTCAGTAATGTTGCGTTTGGGTAGTTTTCAATCAACGAATCCATGTATGGAGTCTTGGCATGGAAGATGGCATCTGAATCAGACTTATCTCCAATTCCCCAACCATCTAGTATTATCAATCCAACGTTTTTAGACATCTTACATTTTTATTTGAAAATCCGTACCCTTCGGCTCGTTATCCATACATGCGATTGTTCCGTTTTGAATCGTTATTAATTTTGCAACAATATACAAGCCGAGTCCAGTCCCTTTTTGAGATCGTGTTTCTTCGTTCTCAGCTCTGAAAAATTTAGTGAATACTTCCGATTTATGTTCTTTCAAAACCCCAGGGCCTAAATCTCGAACACCAAAAACCATTTGTGCTCCTTCTTTACGAGCGTATATAATTACGTCTTCAATTTTGCCTGCATACTTTATGGCATTCTCGACAAGATTATTCAAAATCGTTTCCGTCATTTGATAGTCTGCATTGATTTGCAACCCTTGCTTAACTTCTATTTTGATGTTTGAAACACCTGATATTGTATTGAAACGAATTTTTACTTGATCTATTAATCGGCTTAAATCGAACTGTTCCTTAGTTGGAGGGAGCGCCTTATTCTCTAATCGAGAGGCATTTAAGATATTGTCGATCATTCGCTCAAGTCGCGTGTTTTCATCAATCGATTTTTGCAGAATTTCATTCGTTTGCTCCTTTGAGAGATCACGCTTTCTAACGGTTTGAATGTAAAGCTTGTTTGCCGCCAATGGTGTTTTTAACTCATGTGTTACCGAAAGCAAGAAGTTCTTTTGTCGGTTTGATAAAAGCAGTTCTTTTTTGATAATGCGGCGAATATTCCAGATTCCAGCAAGGAGGAGCAATAGAAAAACGGCTCCTTCTCCCATGATCATGGTGACACGCTGGTAAATTAAACGCGATTCAATATTCAATTCATTGGTTAGTTCGATGAGGTGGTACCCCCACCAAATGAATTGTACGACAACGTAAACACTTAAGATATAAAATATGAGTGCCGTTCGTCTATTCATTTTTCGTCTTTAATATGCTCTTTCGTTTTTTCCTTCTTTCCAGTTGATGAATGCTTTATTTACAACCTTATTACCACCCGGTGTTGGATAATTACCTGTAAAATACCAATCTCCTTTGTTATCAGGGCAAGCTTTATGAAGATTTTCAACTGTTTGATAGATAATATCTACGGGAGTTGAAACTGTTGGAGGTGTTAACAACTCACTAATTTTACGAGAAACTTCATCGTCCGTAAATGGAGCATACAATTCTTGTACGTAATTTTTGATTTGCTCTTTTGGCAAGCTTTCTTGGTCTTTACATTTCTTGTAAACAGTGTCAATCAAGTAAATCATGTTACGATCATGAAGTAAAGCGATACATGCTTCGAAAGCAATGAAATCACCCATTTTGGCCATGTCAATACCGTAACAATCTGGATAACGAATTTGAGGAGCCGATGAAACAACAACAATCGTCTTTGGATCAAGACGGTCTAGAATTCTCAGAATTGATTGCTTCAAAGTTGTTCCTCTGACAATACTATCATCGATGATAACAAGATTGTCCGTCCCTCTGTTTATACTTCCGTAAGTAATGTCATAAATATGAGCAACAAGGTCGTCGCGTGAGTCATCTTGCGTTATAAACGTTCTCAGTTTAGCATCTTTAATCGCGATTTTCTCAATACGAGCACGCTGAAGTAAGATTTCACGAATATCCTTTTCTGAAGGGTTCGCGCCAAGGTCCGTTATGCTTTTAATTTTCTCTTCGTTCAAGTGATCTTCCAGCCCCTTTACCATTCCGTAGAACGAAACTTCTGCCGTATTAGGAATGAATGAAAAGACTGAATTTGCTAAATCATTGTCTATTTTTTCAAGAATTTGAGGAACAATATTCCTGCCTAATTGTTGACGCTCTTTGTAAATATCTACATCACTTCCTCTGGAGAAATAGATGCGTTCAAATGAACATTTTGCTTCAACTTTCGGTTCGTTGATTAAGGTCTCAGTAATCTTTCCGTTCTTTTTGATAATTAAAGCATGACCCGGTTTGATTTCCTTAATTTGCTCTGCTTGTAAGTCAAATGCCGTTTGTATTACTGGTCGTTCAGACGCAACAACACAAATTTCATCATCTTCATACCAATAAGCGGGACGGATTCCTGAAGGATCTCTAAGAACAAATGAATCACCATGCCCTAAAAGTCCAGCCATAGTATATCCACCATCCCAATCTTCAGATGCTTTTTTCAATACCTTTTGAAGATCGATGCTGTCCGCAATCTTGCTGTAAATTTCGGAATTGCTATAACCTTGGGGTTTAAGCTGTTTATACATTTCGTCGTTTTCTGTATCAAGGAAATGACCAATTTTTTCAAGCACTGTAACCGTATCTGATTTTTCTTTCGGGTGCTGTCCAACGTGTAAAAGATCTTCAAACAACTCATCTACATTCGTTAAGTTGAAGTTTCCAGCGACGACTAAATTTCTTGTAATCCAATTGTTCTGTCTTAAGAACGGATGACAACTTTCAATTGAATTTCTCCCAAACGTACCGTATCTCAAGTGACCTAAGAATAATTCACCCGTAAACCCTGAATTTTTCTTTAAATAGTCAACATCTTTAAGATGCTCAGGATTTTCTTTTCCAATTTTTTCAAACTTATTATTGATATAATCGAAAATGTCTTGGATCGGTTTGCTATCAATAGATCTGTACCTAGAAATGTACCTTTCTCCGGGAGACATATCAAACTTGATATTAGCAACTCCAGCACCGTCCTGCCCCCGGTTGTGCTGTTTCTCCATTAATAAATGCAGTTTGTTTAGCCCGTAGAAAGCCGTGCCGTATTTATCAACGTAATATTGTAAGGGCTGTTTTAAACGAAGAAGTGCGATTCCGCATTCGTGTTTTATAGGATCACTCATTGTTGGAACGTGTAAATTCGGTACAAATTTACGTATAATAAATCGACCAATTGAGCAATAATTACCGCATTGTTTTAATCCTTTGTTTGAAGCAACCATTTGGGCATTTAAACCGTATATATATAGCAGGTTAAACAATAAGTCGAGCACATTAATTGTTTGTATGTTTAATCTAACCTAATTGTTGTATTTTAAACCTATTGTGAGACAATTTGTATTTTCCATATTTCTAATAATTTTTAGTGGCTTTAATTTGCTTGCTCAAGATGTTTGGATGCACCCTAATGCAGGGCAATGGGATGACAGAATAGAATACAAAGTTGATCTCCAGATGGGGGATATGTACATCGAAAAAGATGGTTTTACCTATAACTTATCCGATGCCAAATCTATACATGGACATGATCATCAGCTTGAAGCACACGATCAAGAGGAAGATGAAAAGATTCAATCCCACGTTGTAAAATCAAAGTTTATTGGCTCAAGTTGGAGAGGAAATGCTTTTGAAACTAACCCGTCGAGCTTCTACAGGAATTATTTTCAAGGATCGGATAAGAGCAAATGGAAATCAAGACTACATAGTTACAGCATTCTTTCGATGATAGATTTATACTCTGGAATTGATCTTTTAATGGATGGCACAAGAGGAGGATTAAAATATTCATTTCGAGTTGACCCAGCAGTTGACGCTGATCAAATACAAATGAGGTACGAAGGACAGGACAGTCTTTTCATTGATGAGCTCGGTAATTTGCACATCACAAATATATTTGGTGAAATTATTGAAGAAGCACCAGTCGCTTGGCTGGATGAGACTAGCCGAAAAATTCAAGTTGAATTCAAAATCGTTGGAAAAACAGTTTCATTCAATTTCCCTGATGGCTATGACGAATCCAAAACGTTAATTATTGACCCCACATTAACATTTTCAACGTTTACTGGCTCAACTGCGGATAACTGGGGAATGACTGCTACTCCAGATTCAAATGGAAATTTAGTTGCTGGAGGAACTGTTTTTGGTTTAGGTTATCCAGTAACTATAGGTGTATTTGATACAACTTTCAATGGCGGAACAGTCGATGCCGTAGTGACCAAATTCAGTTCAGATGGATCGAGTTTGATTTTCTCAACCTACATTGGAGGGTCTGGATCTGAGACGACGAATAGTATGATCAGCGATGCAAATGATGATCTCTATGTATACGGTGTAACATCTTCGACGAATTTTCCAATGGCCGGAGCGTCTTTTGATAATACGCACAACGGTGGGCCGGCTCCAATAAACTCTAATGGTTTAGGATTTAATACCGGAACAGATTTATTCATTGCTAAAATGTCGGCAGACGGAACGAGCTTGATAGCATCAACTTTTGTTGGAGGTTCAGGTGTAGATGGATTGAACAATTCTGGACTCGCTTATAATTATGGGGATGAGTTTAGAGGAGAAATAATTGTTGATGATAACGGCTTTGTCTATGTGTCATCAACTACTAAATCTGTCGATTTCCCGACTGTATTTGGATCACAATCTTCATTAAGCGGAACGCATGATGCGGTTATTTTTAAAATGACGCCACAATTAAACAGTATGGTGTGGTCCACTTATTTTGGTGGAACCGGTGCTGAAACTGGTAATTCAGTTCAAGTCGCTGGAAATGGAGATGTTTTTATTGCAGGTGGATCAACCTCCACCTCATTGCCGTTTAACTTAGGGCACGATTTAACTTATGGTGGAATAAGTGATGGTTATTTGGCGCGATTTAGTGGTGTAAACGGAGCACTTCTCACAGGAACCTATATTGGAATCGGCGAATACGATCAAGCTTATTTTGTGCAGCTGGATATCGATGATAACGTTTATGTACTGGGACAAACGGAATCGGATTTAGGAGTTACTCCCGGGCAATATGGAGTTGCTAATTCTGGACAATTTATTAGAAAGTACGGTTCAAATTTGATGTCATTGCAATGGACTACAATGATTGGGTCAGGTTCAGGTCACGTGGAGATATCGCCAACGGCATTCCTTGTTTCGGATTGTTATGATATTTACTTGTCTGGTTGGGGAGGAAGTTTGAACGTTCAATTATCCTCAGCAATTAATTCGAGCGTATCGGGATTTCCAACGACTCCAGGGGCGTATCAGACGGCTACCAATGGAGAAAATTTCTACATCGCAGTTTTAGATCAGGATGCAACGGCCTTAAAATATGCTACGTTCTTTGGAGGAACAAACAATTTGAGTAGTCAACACGTGGACGGCGGTACAAGTCGTTTTGATAAATCGGGTAGAATTTACCACGCAGCCTGTGGGTCATGTGGATCGAATGTCAACAATGGATTTACCACAACGCTTGGTGTTTGGGCTCCGCTTAGCGGAAGTTCAAATTGTAACTTGGCCGCATTTAAATTTGAACTGAGTACAATTGAAGCCATTGTGTCTACTCCAGATCCAATTGTTTGCTTACCCGACCCAGTTATTTTTAATAACAACAGCGCAAATGGAAATGCATTTTTCTGGGACTTTGGTGATGGAAATTTTTCGAATGACGTGAACCCATCGCATTTATACGGGGGAGCGGGAAACTATACCGTTACGCTTGTTGTAATGGACACCAATGAATGTTTCAGTCCCGATTCGGTAGAATTCCTTATAATAATTGGTGATTTTAATGGAGGTGTAATTACGCCGCCTGGACCAATTTGCCCCGGTGATTCCTACCAATTGGAAGCCTTTGGAGGAGTAGATTATGTTTGGACACCAGCTGCGAATTTAGACAATCCGAACATAGCCACACCAATTGCAACGTTAGCGCAAACAACGGATTTCATGGTCATTATTTCCGATAGTTGTGGAATTGACACCGCTTATGTTACTGTTCCTGTCCATATTGGAACCGCCTCGATTTCGAACGATACGAGTGTTTGTATTGGAAATAATGTTGCTTTGTTCGCAACAGGAGGTAACACTTACGAATGGTCGCCGGGAACTTATCTTGATGATCCATTCTCATCAACTCCAATAAGTACACCTTTGATTGATATTTCATACACGGTTGCGATAACAACAAACAATGGTTGCGTGTTGTCTGATTCGGTTACGATAGGCGTCTTCTATACGCCACCAGTTCCGATCATGCCGGATGTATTGCAAATGTGTCAAGGCGCTTCTATTGAAATAACTGTCGGAGGAGCTCAAACCTATTTTTGGTATCCAAATACTGACATAAACTTTATAGATACGAACGTGGTCACAGTTAATCCTCCTGCTGATTTTACTTATTATTGCGATTTCATAAATGCTTGTGGATCTAAAATAGATAGTGTCTTGATCGAAGTGATTACTTCAAATATTTATGCAGGAACGGATACAATCATTTGCCCTGGAGAAACAACTCCGATTTGGGCGCAAGGCGGAGTGAGTTATGTCTGGTCACCTTCTCAATCATTGAGTGCTGCAAATACTTCATTGGTTTATGCTACACCAACTGATCCAACTATCTATTATGTAATTGGAACCGATCAATACGGATGTACAGATACAGCATCTGTATTTGTGGATTTATATCCTCAGCCATTTATACAAACCAATCCTGATGTTTATGCTTTCTTGGGAGATTTAGTCCCCTTATCAGCTACGAGTTCAACTTCGGGGCCGTATGAATGGTATCCAACTGAATTCTTGACGTGTGTGGTTTGTGAGAATCCTGTGGCCAATCCAAACCAAAATTATACGTACTGGGTTACTTATACTGATATCAACGGATGTTCAGCTTTTGATACGGTAAATATTTTTTACGATCCGATTATTTGGGTTCCAAATACATTCACACCAGGAGATGGAGATGAACATAATAATTTGTTTTACGCAGAAGGTGGAAATATTAAAACCTTTGAGATGTTGATTTTTAACCGATGGGGAGAATTGATTGTGACACTAAATGATCTGGAAGAATCATGGGATGGAAGATTTAAAGGATTGGATTGTCAAGATGGAACTTATGTTTGGAAAGTAACGATCACTTCTTTTGAGGATGTGGAATCCATTTATAATGGCCACGTTAATTTGTTGAGATAATCTAAGAGGTGTAACCCATTCGAATTACATTTTCACCACTGGGTTCATGCACCTCATCTTTTAAAAATTGAAATCCAAATTTATCATAGAACCGACGTCCAATCTTGTTCTTACTGAATACTTCAACTTCTAGTTCCTCTTATTGCGCTTCGATAAACCGAACCAGCTTTTGCCCAATGCTCTTGGAATGGTTGTGTGATAAACAAAGAGACCTCTAATTTCATTCTTCTGCATTCCGATGAATCCTTTGACTTGGCTGCCTTCTTCATATACCCCAGTTTCTGATCAAGGCATGAAATGATCTTTCATCATCGTTTCAACCATTTCAACAAACTCAATAGAAAGGAACGGGTGCGCCAAGTTAGAGGCTTATTTTCAAACATCCATTATTGAACATAGATTTCCGTCCGTATGTTTTCTAATCATTAAGTATTAAATGAAACGTTCATCAACTTCCATGACATGTGAACAGTTATTACATGTTCTCAATTCTTCGGAAGCATAAAACGACCTGAACCTTGAGATAAAGTCATGCTCGATGTCCTCAAGAGGGAATCGATATTCATGTAGTTTATGATTACACTCATCACAAAACCACATTAATCCATCAGTTAAATCCGTTCCCTTGCGAACACGTTCAATAACTAATCCAACGGTGTTTGCACCACGAACAGGATTGTGTGGGATGTTGGAAGGGAGTAAAAAAATATCTCCTTCTCTAATAATTATCTCTTTTGGTTCTCCATCTTTTTGAACCGTTACAGTGATATCTCCTTCTAATTGATAGAATAGCTCCTCACTTTCATTGAAATGATAATCTTTACGAGCGTTAGGCCCACCAACGATCATTACTATAAAATCACCAGCCTGAACATAAAGGTTCTTATTGCTAACAGGGGGCTTTAATAAATCGCGATTGGTCTCAATCCATTCTTTAAGGTTAAAAGGAGTTAACATAAATATAGGTTTTAAACGTGTTACGTAAAGTTAGAAAATATCGAGCATAAAAAAGCCCTTTCAAATAAATGAAAGGGCTTTAAGATATTTAGAAAGCTCTACAGGTTATTTTCAAATCCCAACCTTGGCTGGTCATTTTCAAACTCCCTATCGAAAGCTTTGCTTTTTCTTATTGTTTCACGACTCTGAATATTTTCTCAGCATTGTCATTGAATACTCGAACTAAATAAATACCTATTTCAAGTGTTTCAAGATTAACTTCTGTTGTTTCAGTTCCGTTAACTGCTGCTGCTTGAGCAGTAATCACTTTTCCGTTAAGATCAGTTAACTCCATGTTGAATACTTCAGTTGACCCATAGTTAGAAATGTAAACCATTCCTGTAGTTGGGTTAGGGTGAATATCCATTCCATTGAAGAACAAGTCTTGTAAGTTCAAGTAATCACAGTTGAAATCAACATCAACAATAATATTTGCTGAATCATCAGGACAAACACCATTTCCAGTAATGTAATCGTAGTTGAATTGACCAGGTATTGGACCAGAATTAATTCCAGTTGAAGTTATCAAAGTGTTCGTTGGATCGTACCAGTCTCCACCTAAATCAACATTTCCACCTAATCCATCTAATAAATCAACTGGTTGGTTCAAACAAGCTGTGATTGTTCCATCGCTACCAGCAGAAGAAGGCGCGTAAATCTCAACTTGAGTTAAAACAGTGTCCGCTGCACAACCGTCAGCTACAACGTAATTAAATCCAAATACTTGAGAAGCTAATCCAGCAGACACAAAGATGGAACCATTGAAGTTAGCTGTTGGAATGTTTTCATACCAAACACCACCAGCATCATTACCCGTAATGTTTGTAAACAAGTCAACCGTATCGCCAAGACAGATATCAGTCAATCCATTATCAGTTCCTGCTGTAATATCAATATCAGTTAAAGACATGTTGTAAGTACCTGTTGCAGTTGTACTCCAAGAATCATACATTAAGAAGTAATTGTTCCCAGGAGTCAATCCACAAAGATTCAATAATGGTGGATTCTGCGTGAACGCATTGCCCGAGTCATCATTTGCTCCAACTAAAGTGTACGTTGCGAAATCATTACAATCTGTTGCTTCGTATGCCGCAAGTTGACCATCAAAATTGATTCCTTCACAGTTAATTCTTACATTTCCAGAGGCTGGAGCTGTGAAAGTGTACCATACAGTTGAGTTAACATTTGAGTTACTCCATCCATTTTGAACTGCGTTTCCTAATGCAGGAGGAGCAATCGTTGCTTCGTTTGCATCAGTTGTTGCACCAGCGTTGTTGAATGTCAATAAAGTTCCATCAACAGCCAAGTCTTCAGCAAAACATGTAGAATCATTTGTCAATGGCATAGTGAAAGATACAGGTCCAACCCAGTTAGATGAATCAGTTCCACAAACCGCTTGAATATAAACTTCATAAACACCACCACCAATCAAAGAGTTGTCAGCAGTCGTATCAGTAAAGTTGTTATCTACCCAAACAGTAGTTCCAGTACCTCCGACATATCCAGACCATCCAAAATCAACACCAAAACCAGTAGAAGGGTATCCTACGTTTTCAGTCCAAGACCACACAGAGAAAAGTGTATCAACAGCAGATGCCGCTGCGATTCCTGTTGGATCAGCACAGTTTGGAAGCGTTGTAAACGATCCCATATATCCGTTTGAAGTAAGTCCAGGACCACATTCAGCGTAGACATAAACATCGTAAGTTGTAATATCATTCAACCCTGGCATAATTAAAGCTGGAGTTGAAGTAGAAACAGATGTTCCTGTTTGAGTAGGATCAAATCCTGTTGGTCCGTAAATAACAGTCCAGTTCGTTTCACCTGATAAACCAGAACCCCAAGTTACAGCACCTTCGTTCGCAGTAGTATAAGTAACAGAGAAGTTTTGAACAGGAGGACAGTTTGTGTAGTAGAAGTGAGCACATGAATTATCAGTCAAGTACTGTGCATTGTTGTTAGACAAGTTAATGTCTGTGTTTGGACCTGCAATACCAATATCAGCGCTCGCTCCATAGTCATCAAACGCATTTACACCACCAAATACAACATCATCATACACGAAATAAATTTCATTTGTTGCCTCTTCTATTTGAACTTCAAATGTAACATTTGGAGCTCCAACAGAACCTGAAAAGTTACATCGCTCGAACCATTCAACAACGAACACCCTGTTTGGAGCGGTACCTATTGTCTCGTAATATACATTACCTGTTTCTGAATCCAAATCATCAAGCCAAGGATAAAGACCATCGGCTAAAGTGGTCATGTTTCCTGCGAAGCTAGTGAATCCAGTAAGGGTCCCTAGTTTGATGTCACCATTGTTTCCAATAGAGATGTCATTAATTATATTCCCTTGATACAAGAACGGGAAAGGTAAGACAACACCAATTGCGCCGTCATCAGTAAGATTTGTTGGTGTCCCTGTTGTAGAGATATCAATAAATCCAATCGCCGGACACTCCGTGTCAGCTTCCATGAATTGACCTTGGTTGTAAGTGTTAAATTCATTTGGTCCAACTTGGAAAGATGAATCAGCAGCACCACAAACTCCCATCACGTAAACATCATAGAATGAATTTGAAGTTAATCCTGTAATAGTATAGTTAGGGTTTGGTGAAGTAAAAACTGAAGTTCCAGTACCAGGAGTAAATCCTACTGGTCCGTATTCGATTTCCCATTCAGTTTCAGTTCCAGTCGGAGTCCATGACAATGAACCAGAAGTTAAATCTGAAGAGTCCATTACCAAGGCAGTTGGTGCTGGACAAGTAGGAGCTTCAATAACTGAAACGTCATCAAGTAATAAATCATTGTAAAAGTCAAGACCAGCGCCTCCTGATTCCGCTCTGAAACGAAATTGAGCTAAGTTAGCGCCATAAGTATAAGTTGAAACAATGTAAGTGTTTTCGACCCATTGACTTCCAGTTTCACCTACTATTTCATCAATTGTTGTCCATCCACCCAATCCATCAGATGCTTCAACAAAGATAGAGTTGTAAGGAGTTAATGCTCCAGTATAGTGACTTACAGTCCAAAATCTTAATTCAGGAACTGTCAATGCTGTTACATCAATTTCTGGTGTTGTTAATATAACACCTGCATCTAATCCAGAGAAATCAATCCAAGCATAGTTGTTTGCCACACCATTCGTATGATCTAAAGTTCCAGAAACATCGTAGCCTGGATTCCCAGTGTATACCCATGGGCCACCAGTAGTCGCAGATTGTGTCCAAAACGTCGGATTAGTTGGCCCCGTAAAAGGCTCCGCCCAAGGAGCAGTGACTTGCGCTATAGAATAAAGCCCTCCTAGCAAAAAGAGAGACGATAGTAAAAGGTTTTTCATAAAGTATAGGTTAATTAGTAATTAAAAACTGGCATAAAGGTATGATTTATAATAATAGGCTCCAACATAATTTTATAGTTGAAACGAATATATTTAATTCTATCGAGAAAGTTCAAGAGACAAAAAAGCCCCGATTCAGATTTCTGAATCGGGGCTCTCTTATTTTAAGCGTTTAGATCATCTTACGAATCACCTGGGCTATTGTTTTTTTTACTGTTTCACGATTCTGAATGTTTTCTCAGAGTTGTCATTGAATACTCGAACCAAATAAATACCTGTTTCAAGTTTCTCAAGACTAACTTCTGTTGTTTCAGTTCCGTTGATTGTTCCTGATTGAGAAGCAATCACTTTTCCGTTAAGATCAGTTAACTCTAAGTTGAATACTTCAGTTGACCCTTCGTTAGAAATGTAAACCATTCCATTTGTTGGGTTAGGATATAAATCCATTGCAGTGAAGTACAAATCTTGTAAGTTCAAGTAATCACAGTTGAAATCAACATTAAGAATAACATTTGCTGAATCATTAGGACAAACTCCGTTTCCAGTAATGTAATCATAGTTGAATTGACCAGGAATAGGACCTGATACGATGTTTGGATTTCCAATAATAGAGTTAGTTGGATCGTACCAGTCACCACCTATATCAACGTTTCCACTTAAACCAGACAATAAATTAATTGGTTGGTTCAAACAAGCATCAATTACACCGTCTAAACCAGCAGATGAAGGAGCGTAAATCTCAACTTGAGTTGAAACAGTGTCCGCTGCACATCCGTCAGTAACAATATAGCTGAAGTCGAATACTTGAGCAGCTAATCCAGCAGATATAAAGTTAGAGCCACTAAAGTTAGCAGTTGGTATTAATTCATACCAAATACCACCAGCATCAAATCCACTAATATTGTTAAACATGTCAAGAGTATCACCAAGACAAATATCAGTCAATCCATTATCAGTTCCTGCTGTAATATCAACATCAGTTAAAGTCATGTTGTAAGTACCTGTTGCAGTTGTACTCCAAGAATCATACATTAAGAAGTAATTGTTCCCAGGAGTCAATCCACAAAGATTCAATAATGGTGGATTCTGCGTGAACGCATTGCCCGAGTCATCATTTGCTCCAACTAAAGTGTACGTTGCGAAATCATTACAATCTGTTGCTTCGTATGCCGCAAGTTGACCATCAAAATTGATTCCTTCACAGTTAATTCTTACATTTCCAGAGGCTGGAGCTGTGAAAGTGTACCATACAGTTGAGTTAACATTTGAGTTACTCCATCCATTTTGAACTGCGTTTCCTAATGCAGGAGGAGCAATCGTTGCTTCGTTTGCATCAGTTGTTGCACCAGCGTTGTTGAATGTCAATAAAGTTCCATCAACAGCCAAGTCTTCAGCAAAACATGTAGAATCATTTGTCAATGGCATAGTGAAAGATACAGGTCCAACCCAGTTAGATGAATCAGTTCCACAAACCGCTTGAATATAAACTTCATAAACACCACCACCAATCAAAGAGTTGTCAGCAGTCGTATCAGTAAAGTTGTTATCTACCCAAACAGTAGTTCCAGTACCTCCGACATATCCAGACCATCCAAAATCAACACCAAAACCAGTAGAAGGGTATCCTACGTTTTCAGTCCAAGACCACACAGAGAAAAGTGTATCAACAGCAGATGCCGCTGCGATTCCTGTTGGATCAGCACAGTTTGGAAGCGTTGTAAACGATCCCATATATCCGTTTGAAGTAAGTCCAGGACCACATTCAGCGTAGACATAAACATCGTAAGTTGTAATATCATTCAACCCTGGCATAATTAAAGCTGGAGTTGAAGTAGAAACAGATGTTCCTGTTTGAGTAGGATCAAATCCTGTTGGTCCGTAAATAACAGTCCAGTTCGTTTCACCTGATAAACCAGAACCCCAAGTTACAGCACCTTCATCTGTTGTTGTATAAGTAACACTGTAGTTCGTAGGAACAGGACAATCAGTATAATAGAAGTGTGCGCAAGAGTTGTCTTGTAAATAAGCCGGGTTATTGTAAGAAACTTGTAAGTTTTGATTTGGACCGTTAACACCAATCGTTGCAGAAGCACCATTGTCAAAAGCAACATCAGAACCTCCAAATATTACGTCTTCATACAAGAAATCAATTTCACCTGTAGCCTGATCAATTTGAAGTTGGAAAGATACTAATTCACCATTAGGACCGTTTATGTAGTTGTTATCATCCCATTGAACAATGAATTTTTGATTTGGAGCCGTACCAGTAGTTTGGTAATATTGATTTCCAAAATCAGCTTCAATTGCCTCCCAGAATGGGAATAATCCCCAGTAAGCTGCATTATTAATAGTTTGGTTGAAAGTTGCACTGAATTGACCAGGTGCAGCCTCTAACATAATGTATCCACTAGAAGTAAATGCAATGTTTTGAATCAAACTTCCTTGGTAAAGGAAATCGAAAGGTAATGCGAAATCCATTTCACCTGCATAAAGAAGGTCAAGCGGAGTTCCAGTTAATGAGATGTCAGTGTACGTTCCAGCACATGAGTTATCCCATTGCATATACTGTCCTTGATCGTAAGTGTTGAACACAAGAGGTCCAACCAATGTAGATGAATCACCTGCACCACAAACTGATTGTAAGTAAACTTCGTAAAAAGAGTTTGGAGCAAGACCAGAAATAGTTTCTGGGTTATTACTTGTAATCAAGGATGTACCAGAACCTCCTGGAGTAAATCCAATTGCACCCCATTCTAATTCCCATTCAGTTTCAGAAGAGATAGGCGTTAATGTCCAGTCTAATTCAGCAGATGTTAAGTCAGAACTAACAATTCCAAATGGATTTGGTGCTGGACAAGATGGTGCTTCTGTAACACTCACATCGTCAATACAAATATCACCTTCGAAAGACCCCCCACTTGTTGCAATGAAACGAACTTGAAGTCCGAATGTATTGTATCCAACTAGGTAGACTGATTCTTCAATGAAACCATCTCCTTGAGCACCTTGTTGCTGACCAGAAAGTAATGCAACTTGATTCCAAGTTGTACCATCCCAAGCTTCAACAGCTAGATCTCCCATTTGATTCCCGTGCATGTGGTACCAAAATTTAAGAGTTGGAAAAGTCATAGCCGATGCGTCAAGAACAGGAGATGTTAATGTACAAGTTGCACCCAAAACAGCTCCAGAAGCTTCAGTATAGAAATATTTAGTTCCACTATTTGCTGAAAGAGCACCTGTCCCACCTGAGCCGGTCGTACCCGTACCAGTAATATTCCAGTCATAACCTGAACTTGCAGACGCGGTCCAACAGTTCGATGCCGTAAATCCAAAAGAATTAGCGTGCAGCTCAACATCATCTACCCAGTTTGGAGCAATAATTCCACAAGCAGTCAAGAAAGTGTATGGTCCTGACCAAAAACTTAAATCACCACCACCACAATCGGATTGAACATAGTAGCTGTAACCTGTAATAGGAGTAAGACCAGTTAAAGAATAAGGGTTTGTTGCACCCATAACCATGGTACCTGTACCTGGAGTGAAACCAGCAGGTCCCCACTCAATGTTCCAAGAAGTTGAAGTGCCCGCTTCAGTATAAGCTAGGTCAGCTGAAACATCTAAAACAGATGTTGCAGTAAGAGCTGTTGGTTGAGGGCATGTAAGGTTAACGATATTAACGTCATCCAAAGCAAATCCATCAAAACCACTAACTGATGCATCAGATCCAAATGCAACACGCAAGGTTACGGAAGCATTACCTCCAAGACCAGTTAAGTCATTAGAAGCATTAACCCAACCGCCAGAACCTGGAGAACCAGTCCATCCAATTTGTTGTCCACCAGGTGCACCGTTAATAGTTCCATCGTTGAACCAGTTATTTGGATCACCAAGAGCACCGACATTTTGCCAAGAGATACCCCCATTAATAGAAGACTGAAGAACTGTACCATCCCAGCTGTTTTCAGAATGCCACCAAATGGCCATAGAAATAAATGGATTCGGAACAGCAGAAAAGTCAAAAACTGGACTTGTAAGAATTGCGTTCGAATTCGATAAGTAATTCCCTGTTAGGTTAGTTGCCCAAGAGTTTGTTCCTGAGTTTGCGCCTGTAATTGTTACAGCCGCTGGAGTACCCAATTGCCAAAGAGTTCCCGATGCAGCCCATCCTCCGGCACCACCTTCGAAGCCCTCTACGTATGGATAAGTAGTAATTTGGGAGTTACTTTGCCAAGAAAGAAGGCATATAACCGCCAAAAGCGTAAAATGTTTCATAAATAAAAGTTAATTAATGATTAAAACTGTCGTAAAGATATAATATATAGTGTTACCCTCCAACTGAACAAGACTTAATCGTGTTAAAATTTGAAGTAATTGTGATTAATTAGTGTAAAATAGAACAGGTTAAGAATTGAGCCTTCTATCGATTTACTACAGTTGGGTTTTTTTGTTGAAATACTCGATTTTCATTTTTAAGATCAATTTTTAAGATCAATTTTTTGGATTAATAGTGATTTATAGATGGAATGGAGAAGATTTACCACGGATTGAATTAATTTAGGAAAAAATTTAGAAGAATGGAATTATTAAATAAGCATGCCGTTGTTTGCGGAAGTACTCAAGGTATTGGTTTGGAGTCGGCAAAATTGATGGCGCATCGTGGCGCTAAAATCACTTTGGTTGCTAGAAATGAGCGGAAATTGCAAGTTGCACTGTCCGAGTTAGACGCTTCAAATGGACAAATGCATGATTATTTAGTAGCTGATTTTTCTAATCCTGATGGTTTAAAAACAGTCATTGAATCTTTTGTCGCTGCCGGAAATAAGCCTCATATTTTGGTAAACAACACAGGTGGGCCAAAAGGTGGGCTTATTATTGACGCAGATGTGTCGGAATTTGTCAACACATTCAACCAACATTTAATATGCAATCATATTCTTGTTCAAGGATTGGTTCCCGGAATGAAGGAAAATGGAGAAGGAAAGATCATTAATGTTATTTCTACAAGTGTAAAGCAACCTTTAAATGGCTTAGGTGTTTCCAATACAATAAGAGGAGCGGTTGCAAATTGGAGTAAGACGTTGGCGAATGAGTTGGGTCAATTCAATATTACGGTCAATAATGTTCTTCCTGGAGCAACGAATACAGGTCGCTTGAATAGTATTGCTGAAGTAAAAGCAGGCAAAATGAATCAAACAGTTGAAGAAGTTCTTGGAGCTATGGCAGGATTGTCTCCAATGCAACGAATCGCTGAGCCAAATGAAGTGGCAGAAGCAATTGCATTTTTGGCTTCACCGAGAGCATCATACATTAATGGGATCAATATCCCCGTTGATGGAGGTAGAACGAAGTCTCTTTAGTTGAAGGTTCTTTTCTTTACTTGTTGTTTTACCGCACTAGTTTCATGTCAAAATAATCCTGAAAAGACCAATGTTATGTGTTCTGGTTTTGGAATTGAGAATTCTGAAATTGAAATGGACAGCTCGTTCGAATTAGATTCTATTCAACACAGTTCGGGAAAATCAAATTATATAGTTTCGGGTAAAATGATTTTTAAAGGAAAGGAAAGATCGTTTGCAGTCATGTCGTCTAATTCGCCGAGTTCAAAAGGATTCGAAATTCGGCAATCTACTTTTCCTTTGCGCTCAATCGATTCCTCAAAATTCGAGTGCGTTCTAACCTATGATAAAGGTGTTTGTGAAATAAGTTGGGTAAAGGATTCTAAATTCCTTTATCTACGAAATTCAATTATTTAAGCACATTGACGTGTCCGCGAATTTTCTTGTCTCGACCAGAGTTTGTTATGAAGCCTATATTGTACGTATAAGTTCCGTCTGGAACATATTGTCCTCGATAGGTTCCATCCCAAATAAAGTTCAGCTCTGGAGAAGTGAATATAAGTTCTCCCCATCTGTTGTAAATTCCAATATTCAAAGATCGAACACCGAGTGTGCTTGCTCTGAAGTCATTGTTGTTTCTATCTCCATCTGGAGTGAAAGTGTTTGGAATATAAACGTACCATTCTTCCTCGATGTTGATCGGTTTAACAATCGTATCGGTACAGCCTTTATCATCAATAGCGATTAGAGTAACCAAATACATTCCTGGATAGTCATAAGTGTTCGTTGGATGAACAAACGTATCCGTGTTTCCATTACCAAAGTCCCACTCATAGGCAACTGCGTTAACTGATTGATTAACAAAGGTAATTGGGAAACCATTAAAGAATGTGGTACTCGAAGTTATGAAATCGGCTGTTGGTGCAACAACTGTAATTGTCATTGACCCCTCTACTGTAAATGTTTGACACTCATCTGAAACAATTACTTCATAGATTGTTGATGATCCAGGGGCAACCCAAACGCCCTCCGTTGTTTCTCCGCTATGTGTCCATATATAATAATACTCACCGTATCCACCGACTGCAGTAACAGATATAAATACAGAGTCATTTGGGCAAATTTCGATATTTGGACTCATTGTTAAGACCAATGGTGGACTTGTTATTGTGTATAATATGGTCTCCATGGCAGAGTTGCCGCAATTGTCAGATACAATTACCGCATACGTTGTGGTTGTTGAAGGAACAACATTAATTGATGACGTTGTACCAAGATTTGCATCAAAAGTTGATGACCATTGATAGGTATAGTTTCCTGAACCACCAGTTGCGTTTGCTTCTAGTAATTTGGGTAAATACGGGCATATTTCGGTTATATCTGGAGTTTCATTTAAAACCAAGGGTGGTAAAATTGGCACTGCTACTTCAAAAGTGGTCGAAGCAGATTCATTTAAGCATGCATCCGTTACTGTCACAGTGTATGTTGTTGTCGCAGCTGGAGTCACTGATATCGTTTGAGTTGTTTCACCCGTATCCCATAAATAGGTAAAAGGTGGGGCTCCTCCTGTGGGATTTGCTGTAAGGGTTACGGATTCACCAGGGCAAGTAATCTCGGCACCAGTTATTTCAACTGCGACGGGATCGATATCTTGGATGAATAATTCTATGATAATTGGAGTGACATTTCCACAAGGGTCAACAATTGGGAATTGAATTATTATTGTTTCTTGTCCCTCAATAATTCCATCTTGAAATGCGTCAAAATCAAATTGAACTTGACTAACTCCAGCAGGGAAGGTGATTGAATTTGGAAGATTTGAATAATCAACACCTTCTGTGGCAGTTCCCAAAACATTTATTGGAATAGACATTGACGAAGTAGATTGTGCAGGTTCTCTTTCCAAGGTAACCGTTGTTGTTACACAACCTTCACCGATGATATCTGGAGAACCAAAAAGTTCTTGTGAAACAGTATATTCAATTTCGACAGGAGTTTTGGAAGAAAGGCTATTCGCTTCAAGGAAGATTCCAGAATCCAACAAGCCATCTCCTGCATCCGCAATGCAGATTATGAGGTGATACGTTTGGCCGCATTGTACGGCAGACTCTGCTGTCATTACATCTGTAAAACCATCGTACTGAATGAAATTTGCTGAAGAATTTTGAGGTGCAGAGTTTCCGTCACCGTTGTTATTATAATAGGTGCAGTTTTGGCAAGGACCCGCGTTGGCCTGACCATTATTCACATTGTTTATTGTTACAGGTCCTCCTCCAAATGGGACTTGCGCTATGTTTTGCATTCCACCAGGAATACCAGGCCCCGAGATAAAGAATGCAAAAGCATCGTTAAATGTAGAACTTACATATTCAGGGTACTCTTCCGATCCAAAAACATAATTGAACTTAACCGAATCAGAATAGGGTACAAAGTCAAATTCTAAAATTGCAGCGTCGTAAGTCGCAATATTTCCAATTAGATTCGATAACAATGGGTACCCTGGGGCGCTGTTGTCCTTGCCTGCGCCTAGAGAATTATTTGGTCCGTGTGGGCCTTCTCCTGGAACATCTAGTATTGTTCCTGTAGTCATAATAATTCCCTCGTCAATTCCCAAATTTGTATTGGAAGCGTCAAAACTTCCTATGGTTACAGGAACACCATTAAATGAAATATTTGAAACTGTTACACCGGAACCTAAAAGTACGTTTTGAACCAATGCGTCAGGGGCTTGAGCAGTACTCGTCGTCAATTGCCCAAAAGTAATTAAGGGTAGTAACGCAAGAAGTATTGTCAATATTTGTCTCATTTATACTTAATTAGACGTAAAAGTAGTGAAAACGTTTGCTCTTCTATCAACAAAATCTAAGCCAAAAAACCAACTTATTATGTATTGTTAACGAAAGTCAGACCGATTTATTTGGTTGATTACCTGATTTTATTCAGCTTTGCAAATAATGAGCTTCTTCAAAAAACTATATAATACATCTAAAAAAAGCATCAAATTTTCGGCTATAAACCCCTCTTCATTTGTGGAAGTCTGGAGTTTTACGAGTACGAGAATTAGAGTTTTGAGCCTGTTTTTAGTTTTTTTAGCGTTGTTTTCACTAGTTATATTATTGTCATTTGGAAGTATATTTTCGAGTTATACAAAAAAAAGTGATATTCTAATTGAACGTTCAGATGTGCTTGAGTTACGGTCAAAAGTTGAAGAGATGAAACGACGCGAAGTTGTATATATGAAATACAATGTTGTACTCAAAAAAGTATTGAGTGGTGAAGTTCCTGTGAGTGTTAATCTAGATTCGTTGACGAAAAAGACAGAAGTTAATTATGACAATATTAACACGTCTCCTTCTGATTATGAAAAAGAACTTTCTAAAAAGGTGAAGGACGACATGCGCACAAATTTAGATCAAGGTGTTGTGATCCCTTATTTTAAAAGTCCAGTTAAAGGAGTGGTAAGCCAAAAATTCAGCAAGAAGACGCACCCTGGAATTGACGTAGTAACAGAAAAAGACCATACTGTCAAAGCATGCTTGTCTGGAACAGTAATTTATTCAGGCTATACTATGAAGGACGGCTATATACTTATAATTGATCACGGAAATGAATACATGTCAGTTTATAAGCACAATAAAAAAGCCTTGAAGAAAATGGGGAGCAAAATTCAATTGGGAGATCCGATTGCAATTGTTGGGAATACAGGGGAGAATACAGATGGACCTCATCTTCATTTTGAGTTGTGGTACAATCAAACTCCCGTTGATCCAGAAGATTATTTAACGTTTTAAACGTTGATTCCTTGAAGTGATGAAAGCTTGTGATAAATTCCACCTTTCGCCATAAGTTCTTCATGATTACCTCGCTCTTTAATCTCACCCTTCGAAAGAACGATGATTTCATCTGCTTTTTTAATTGTGCTGAGTCTGTGGGCAATGACAAGACTTGTTCTGTTCTCCATTAAGTTCTCTAACGCCTCTTGAACCAATTTTTCAGACTCTGTATCCAATGCTGAAGTCGCTTCGTCTAAAATCAATATTGAAGGATTTTTGAGAATTGCACGGGCGATACTGACTCGTTGTTTCTGACCTCCAGAAAGTTTGTTCCCGCGCTCGCCAATATTAGTCTCATAACCAAACTCAAGTTCAGAAATGAAATCATGAGCATTCGCTATTTTCGCTGCTCGCATGATTTCTGTGTCTTTAGCATCGGGCATTCCAAACGCAATGTTTTCCTTGACAGACGTATTAAATAAAATGGATTCTTGCGAGACAATTCCAATGTGGTGTCTTAAATCAAAAATGGATGTTTCTTTAATATTGATGTCGTCGAAAAAGATTGCACCTTCTTGAACATCGTAAAATCGTGGTAGAAGGTCGGCTAGGGTAGATTTCCCACTTCCAGATTCTCCAACTAGAGCAATTGTTTTTCCTTTTGGAATTGAAAATGAAACATCTTTCAGAACATATTCATCGCCGTACTTGAAAAATACATTTTTGTATTCAATTGATGTATTGATATCGCTTAAAGCAATTGGATTTTCACTTTCATAAATTTTTTCATCTGCATTCAAAATATCATTGATTCGCTCTTGAGATGCACTCGCCTTGTTAAGGTTTGAGATGGATTGCGAAACCGCCGATATTGGCCGCATTAATTGAGAGAAAACAATGATGAAGCCAATGAACGTTTCACCTGTGAAACCCGTATTTTCGCTATCAAGAGCAAGCAGTCCGCCGTACCAAACGATGGCAATCATAACCATTGATCCAATGATTTCATTTAACGGTGAAGATAAATCCCGCTTTCGAAACGCTTTTGTTACTAATTTTTGATGTTTAAGGTTTTCTCTTTTGTAAGATGTAAGCACTTGGGGTATGGCATTAAATGCTTTTATAATTCTAATGCCCCCCAAACCTTCATCCATTGCTGAAAACAAAACACCCATTTGAGTTTTTTCTTGTCGAGCAGTACGTTTCAAACTTTTCCCAATTACCGCTATAATAAGTGCCGTAACTGGTAGTAATATAAGTGCGAACAGTGTAAGCTCTGCGCTCCAATAAAATAAAAGAGAAAGCGCAATCGTAATTGCAATAGGTTCTCTAAAGAATAATTCGAGCGTTGAAATTACAGCAATTTCAATTTCAAGAACATCATTTTGCATACGCGCCATCAAATCTCCTTTGCTTTCATCTGTGTAATGCGACAAAGGCAACCTTAGTGCTTTTTCAAATAGTTTATCTCGAACATCACGAACAACGGCCATTCTTAATTGTGATTGGAACCAAACAGCCGAATAACGAGCTATGTTCTTTAGTAAAAAGCTTATTGCTACTGTAACACAAACAAAAAATAAAGCACCTTTTGGATCTGATTGAGCGCTTGTGTACATATAATACTGATAGTATTCACCCAGATATTCCAAGGAGTCAAAAAAGCCACCCTTGTATATTGGTTTAACTACAACCTCTGCGGTCTTTTCATCTTGAAATATGACCTGAAGAAAAGGAACAAATAGCGCTAATGAAACTAAGTTAAAGATGACATAAAATATATTCGATACAATCACCAATAGAGCTAATCCACGATACCTGAAGGTGTATTTAAAAATTTCTAAAATGTCTTTCATCAGTTGACAAAGATATATTGATTTATAAACTTCTTATCATTCCTACTTATTATATATTGTTTGCAAAGAATTTTAATAACGGTTCCTGTCAATTGACATGAGTGGAGTCACTTTTCATTTCCTCATCAAAAGCTGCGCTTTTTCTCTTACTTTTGCACTTATGAGTACAATTAGACAAAGTCGAATCGAGAAAGTGATTCAAGAGGAATTATCTTCTGTTTTTCAAAGAAACGCAAGAGAAATTTGTTTGGGAGCTATGGTTTCCGCGACAGTAGTTAGGATTACACCTGATTTATCTTTAGCGCGCTGTTATTGCAGTGTCTTTGCAGGGCCTCCTAAGGAAGAGGTTATTCAAAATATTTCTGCGAATTCTTCTAAAATTAGAGGAGAGATCGGAAGACGTTTGAAAAACATGAGGCATATTCCAGATCTTAAATTTTTTATTGATGATTCCCTCGATTACGCCAACGAGATTAATGAACTTTTAAAAAAGTAAAAGATTAACGTTCCCTATTTTATAGCGCGCAGATATCTTTCTACCAAGCGGAAGAAAAATGTAATTAATTTGATTACACGAATTTCCGTAGTTGGAATTGCGACTACAACCGCTGCTCTTGTAATTCTTTTGTCTGCTTTTAATGGAATTGAATCCATGATCGAGAGCCTCTATTCAGAGTTCGATACTGACTTGACTGTTCGAGTAATAAAAGGGAAATCATTTGATGAAAATAGAGTTGATTTACTAAAAATCAAGAAAATTGAAGGAGTCTCAGAGGCGTTAAGAGCTGTTGAAGAAACAGTGATTTTGAAGAATGAGAAAAAGTGGGTGCATGCAAAAATGATCGGTATTGATTCAAACTATTTGAAAATTACGGACATGAAAGAGCATATGTACGATGGTGAACCATATTTATACCAGGGAAAAGACCCGTCTGGAATAATTGGTGCGGGGTTGTTGTCCAAGCTCGACGGACAAATTCCTAGACTGATAGGGACTGAAAGTATCATATGTTATGTGCCAAAATCAAACATTCGATTGCGACCGGGTAAAAGTCCCTTCAATGAAAGAGCCATAAAAATTTCTGGAAGTATGACCTTTAATAGGGAGGTTAATGATGAAAGTTTTATCATCCCATTGGATCTAGGAAAAGAGCTATTGGGTTTCGATAATCAGATCTCGGCGCTTTATATAGACGCAAAAGAAGGTGTTTCTAATGAAGATTTGAAGGTACTTGTTCAAAAAGAAGTTGGAAAGGACTTTGTTGTAAAAACCAATTTTGAAAAGAACGAATTGATTTATATGACAAGCAAGACAGAAAGAGTCATTGTGATGATTATTCTGCTTTTCATCTTTGTCCTTGCTGCATTTAATTTGGTTGCTTCGCTAACAATGCTTTTCGTTGAAAAATTGTCAAATGTTCAAACAATGACTGGTTTTGGAGCTTCTCGAAAATTTATTTTTAAAATATTTTTCATTGAAGGGCTACTTATTTCGGGGAAAGGCATCTTTATAGGATTGCTGTTGGGCTATGCCGTTTGTTTCATGCAATGGTATTTTCATTTGATTGAGATGCCGAATTCGAATGGGGAAGCTTTTCCAATTGCATTTTCGACAACAGATGGAGTAATGATCCTTTCGCTTGTGTCTATATTGAGTGTTTTATTCTCCTACTTTCCTGTGAAATATTTGATTCGAAAAAATATCAAGGCTGATTAGTATTCTCTCGAGTAAAAATTACAATTGGTCTAAAATAGTTCGGCTTCTCAAGAGAATTTGCATTCGCTGAAATAAAATTCCCGCTACTTTCTATTTTTTGGTGAAAAAGCCATATATTTGCACCCAAATTCCGGAAGATCGGATAGGAAATTAATTCAATTAAAAGACACTAGAATGTCGGATATTAAAGGTAAAGTTTCACAGGTAATTGGTCCTGTAGTAGACGTAAACTTCGAAAGAGGAGTTTCTCTTCCAAACATTTTTGATGCTTTGGTAGTTACTAAAGTCAACGGAACGAGAGTTGTTCTTGAGGTTCAATCTCACGTTGGAGAAAATTCAGTTCGAACCATTTCTATGGATTCAACGGATGGTTTCACAAGAGGTATGGAAGTAACTTCAACTGGTTCGGCAATTAAAATGCCAATTGGTGATGAGATTAAGGGACGTGTATTCAACGTTGTTGGAGAAGCTATTGATGGAATTCAACAAGTTGACAACACGAACGGGATGCCAATCCACAGAGATGCGCCTAAATTCGAAGACCTTTCTACGGCAACAGAAGTGTTGTTTACAGGAATTAAAGTAATTGACTTGATTGAGCCATACGCGAAAGGTGGTAAGATTGGTTTGTTCGGTGGAGCCGGAGTTGGTAAAACTGTATTGATTCAAGAGTTGATTAACAATATCGCAAAAGGACACGGTGGTTTATCTGTCTTTGCAGGAGTTGGTGAGCGTACTCGTGAGGGTAATGATTTGCTTCGTGAGATGTTGGAGTCTGGAATTATCAAGTATGGAGATAAATTTATGGAATCTATGGAAAGCGGAGGATGGGATCTTTCGACGATCGATTTAGAAGAAATGAAAGAATCGAAAGCAACATTTGTTTTCGGTCAAATGAATGAGCCTCCTGGAGCACGTGCACGTGTTGCATTGTCAGGATTGACAATGGCTGAATATTACCGTGATGGTGAAGGTGACGGGCAAGGGAAAGATATCCTTTTCTTCGTTGATAACATCTTCCGTTTCACGCAAGCAGGTTCTGAGGTGTCTGCACTTCTAGGTCGTATGCCATCTGCCGTAGGTTACCAACCAACATTGGCAACTGAGATGGGAGCGATGCAAGAACGTATTACATCAACTAAAAATGGATCTATTACATCAGTGCAAGCGGTATATGTACCTGCGGATGATTTAACCGATCCAGCACCAGCAAATACATTTGCTCACTTGGATGCAACAACAGTATTGTCTCGTAAGATTGCTGAGTTAGGTATCTATCCAGCGGTTGATCCATTGGACTCTACTTCTCGTATCCTTACAAGAGAGATTGTTGGGGCTGAGCACTACGATTGTGCACAAAGAGTTAAAATTACACTTCAACGATACAAAGAACTTCAAGATATTATCGCAATTCTAGGAATGGATGAATTGTCTGAAGAAGATAAGTTAGTCGTACACAGAGCGAGAAGAGTTCAACGTTTCCTTTCTCAACCATTCCATGTTGCTGAGCAATTTACTGGATTGAAAGGTGTATTGGTTGATATCGTTGATACAATCAAAGCGTTTACTGAAATTCTCGACGGTAAATACGATCAATATCCAGAAGCAGCATTCAACCTTAAAGGTGGAATCGAGGATGTTATCGAAGCAGGAGAGAAAATGTTAGCTGAAAACGCTTAATTGAATATTTAAAAGCGATTAAAGATGCAATTAGAAATTATTACACCAGAAGCAGAGATTTTCGTAGGTGAAGCTGATGCAGTTCAATTCCCAGGATTCGACGGTTCGTTCCAAGTTTTGAATAATCACGCACCCATTATTGCTGCGTTGGCCAAAGGTGATGTAAAAGTTGACCTTACGGATATGTTTGACACAGACAATGCGAATAATAAAATCGCAGTTGACGGAACAAACAAGAAGGTTATTCGTGTTGCGATTAAAGGTGGGGTTATTGAAATGCAGAACAACAAAGTGATTGTTCTAGCGGAATAACTTGCATTACATAATATTTGAAAGGGAATTCAATTTTTGAGTTCCCTTTTTTTGTGGTTTTTTTTCAAAACGAAGGCAACCTGTTAATAGTTAGCCAAGTTATTCTTAATGATTTATTTCATAAAGATGAGTTAATAGTTAAAATAAGTAGTAGTTGCAAAGACGGTTTCAGTTATTAAAATAAGGACTTGTTGCCGCATAGGAAGAAACTAATTAAACGTAGATATAATTTCGCTCTTTTTGTTAAACTACGTTAAGTAGAACGTCTATTATTAGTGACTTATACGATAGTTTCACTATTTTCGTTGATTATAATATAACACATGGGTATTATAGACCAAATAGATTTAAATAACACACCGAAACACATTGCCATCATAATGGATGGTAATGGTCGTTGGGCGCAGCAGCAGGGCGAAGAGCGATTGTTTGGGCACAATATTGGCGTGGAATCTGTTCGGGAAGCACTTAAAGCGGCTCAGGAAATGAATGTCCAATACCTAACGTTGTATGCATTTTCTACAGAGAATTGGGAACGCCCCCAAGAAGAAGTAGATGGTTTGATGGATTTATTGGTGCATACGATCAGTAGTGAAGTTGAAGAGCTAGATCAAAGCAATGTTGTTATTTCAACTATTGGCCATACAGCCGGACTTCCGCAAGGATGTCAAGAGGAATTGGCAGCGGCTTACGAGCAAACAAAAACAAATACAGGAGTTAACTTAATTTTGGCGCTAAATTATAGCGCTCAATGGGAAATCGTTGAGGCAGCAAAAAAAATAGCAATAGACGTTTCAAACGGAACACTGGATTTAGACGACATTAGTAAAGAAACGATCTCTGATAATCTAACGACAAAAGGTATTCCAGATCCTGAACTGCTTATTAGAACAAGCGGAGAGCATCGAGTGAGTAACTTTTTACTTTGGCAAATTGCTTATTCAGAGCTCCATTTTACTGAGGTATTGTGGCCTGATTTTAAAAAAGAAAATTTATATACGGCTGTGCTTGATTATCAATCCAGAGAAAGAAGATTTGGAATGGTATCAGCACAATTAGAAAAATAAAATATGAAATTGACCTTTAAGTTACTACTCACTTGTACACTGCTTCTGTCTTTTATGACTCAAGTAAGTGCGCAAACTCCTCCGGAAGATACTACTTCAACGAGTCCCAGTTCACTTCCAATCGCCAATCCTGTGCAACCAATGGATCCGATAATTGAGGAGGTTAATGTAATGGGCCTTGATATTGACTTCATGCGCCCACAGAAATACGAGATAGGGCCTATCCGTGTTGAAGGAGCTGACAATTATGACCACAACGCAATTAAATTATTGGCTGGACTCCGATCAGGGCAGACAATCACGCTTCCAGGGGAGGCAATTTCAAAAGCAATTAAGAATTTATGGGTTGAAGGTATTTTCTCTGATGTTGAAATCATTGCAACAGATGAAATTGCGGGAGTTATATACATGACGATCAAAGTTGCGCCAAGACCGAAACTTTCTCGATTTAGGTTTGTTGGTATTAATAAACGTGATGCAGATAAAATTCGAGAAGAAATTACATTGTTTTCAGGAAAAACAATCACTGAAAACTTAGTTTTTGCGACAAAGGCGAAAATTAAAGGGTATTTCAGAGATAAAGGGCATTATTCGGTTGGAGTTAATATTAACCGCGTTCAAGATAGCTTAATGAACAATTCTGAAATCTTTGTTATCAATGTTGATAAAGGTGAGAAGGTAAAGATTGGTGAGTTGACATTTGAAGGGAATGAATCTGTTAAAACGTGGAAATTGCGCATGGCAATGAAGGATACTAAACAGAAAGCGTTTTGGAGATTCTTTAAAAGATCTAAATACTTCGAAAGCACATATAAGAATGATAAGCTGGCAATGATGGAGAAATTCACAAAAGTTGGTTTGCGTGATGCTGAGATTAAAATGGACACGGTGTATTTGGTCGACAGCAAAAACTTAAACATCAAAATTACAATTGACGAAGGTGAGAAATACTACTTTGGAGATATTGAATGGATCGGGAATACGAAATTTCGATCTTCATTTCTTGATACGGTTTTAGGTGTTAAGAAAGGTGACCTTTATAACAAGCAGCTTTTGGAAATGCGTTTGTTCATGAGTGAAGATGGACGTGATATTTCGTCGTTGTATATGGATAGAGGATATTTATTCTTCCAAGTTATTCCGGTTGAAACAAATGTTCAAGCGCATCACATTAATTATCAGATGCGAATTATAGAAGGGAAGGAAGCACGTGTAAAACGAGTTATCATTAAAGGGAATACGAAAACGAATGATTACGTGATTCGTAGAGAGATTCGAACGAAGCCTGGTGATTTATTCAATAGAAATGACATTATCAGAACACAAAGAGAATTGGCTCAATTGGGTTACTTCAACGAACAAGCGTTTCAAGTTAATCCAATTCCAAACCCACAAGACGGAACAGTAGATATTGAATACGTGGTTGAAGAGAAGTCTTCAGATCAAATTGAATTGTCTGGTGGTTACGGTGGAACAGGATTAGATGGAAGAGGTCGGATTATTGGAACACTTGGATTGACATTCAATAACTTTAGCACGAAGAACATTTTTAAAAAAGGGGCATGGACACCTCTTCCTGGTGGAGATGGACAACGTGTTTCATTGCGGATTCAGACAAATGGAAAGTTCTATAGAGGTTACAATTTCTCATTTACTGAGCCATGGTTAGGTGGTAAAAAACCGAACTCGCTTACATTTGGTGCTAACTGGACGTTATTAGGAAATGGATTTGCGCCTACAAATGAAAGTTTCAGTGGTTTGCGTTTAGCAGGTGTTAACATTGGTTTAGGGCGTAGAAAGAAATTTCCCGATGATTGGTTCCAAGCTTATTACGAATTAAGTCTCCAACAGTATTTCGTTAAGAATGATACTCGATTTGGATTATTTACAGATGGAACAGCAAATGATTTTGCATTCAGATATGTTCTTCAAAGAAACTCAGTAAGTTCACCAATTTACCCACAAGGAGGTTCCAACATTAAGTTTACAGCGAAGGCGACGTTACCTTATTCAATTTGGGATGGTGTCGATGACTATTCAGCTTTGTCAAATCAAGAGCGTTTTAAAACATTAGAATATTACAAATTCAAGTTGACTGGAGAATGGTTCTTCCCATTAACACCAGACAAAAAATTGGTTTTAATGCCTAGGATCGGATTCGGATTCCAAGGTGCATATAACTACGATAAAGGCTTAACACCATTCGAACGTTTCCAGTTAGGTGGAAGTGGGTTGACAGGAGTAAATCAAATTGGAGGACAAGAAATCATTGCGCTTAGAGGATATGAAGACGGATCGGGAGGTTTGAACTCTGACGGAGGTGATCCATTAATTGCGAAGTATACTTTGGAGTTGAGGTATCCAATTTCATTGAATCCTTCAGCGACATTTTATGTGCTTGGATTCGCAGAAGCTGGAAATACATTCCCTACATTCAGAGACTTCAATCCATTAAATGTTAAACGAGCAGCAGGAGTTGGAATTAGAGTATTCCTTCCAATGTTCGGAATGCTTGGGTTGGATTACGGATGGGGCTTTGATAAGCTTGATTCATGGTCAACGGGATTCGATACTATCGAAGGAGGATTTAATAATCAAATAGATACGAAGGGATATTATACCAAGTTGAATTTCACAATTGGTATGAATCTAGGCGAATTATAATATACAGATTTACAATAAATGTATTATTTTCGCCGTTCGGCAGAAAAAAGTTGAATTATGAAAACACTCGTTTTGGCTCTAGTATTGATTTTTGGCACAGGGTTTGCTTTTGGTCAGAAGTACGCTTATATTGATTCGGATTTCATTTTGAGCGAGATGCCGGAATATTCAGAAGCAAAAGGAAAGTTAGACAAGCTTGCAGACCGTTGGACGAAAGAAATTGAGAAACGTTATGATGTTTTGAAATTGAAGAAAGACAATTTTGCCAGAGAGGAAGTTTTACTTCCATCTGAAGAGAAGAAAAAACGAGAAGAAGAGATAGAGACCCTCGAAACAGAAGCGATGCAAATGCAAAAAACACGCTTTGGTGTTAAAGGTGATTATTTCCAAAAGCGTCAATCTTTAATTAAGCCAATCCAAGACCGGGTGTACGAAGCGATGGAAAAGATAGCTGGCCAAAAGAAGTTCGTAATGGTATTTGACAAGGCGAATCAAAGTAATTTGATCTATGGTGATCCAAAACTAGACATAAGTAATTTAGTACTTAAAGAATTGGGAATTACAGTGAAATAATCCCAGATTAAGTCATTAAACAGGAGTGAGGCTCCATTATAACTAAAAACCAGAAGGAGTAATCTCCAGAGTTGATTTAAAAGAACATTTTATACAACTCAATTTAAAAAAAAGAAAGAATGAAAAAATTAGTATTATTATTAGTCGTGTTAGTTGGAATTGGAGGAACAGCAATGTCTCAAACCAAAATTGCTCATGTTAGATCTCAAGTTTTGTTTGATACAATACCTTCGGCGAAAGTTGCTCAAGCTCAATTGGCTAAGATGGAAAAGGATGCATTCGATGAGTTGAATGATATGAATGCGGAATTTCAAACAGCAGTAACTGCTTATCAAGCTAAACAAGGTGATTTAATTCGTTCTCAAAGAGAATATGAAGAAAAGAAATTGATGGAATTCCAACAACGAATTGAAACTACAAATCAATCATTGAAGGATTTATTAATTGAAACATCTAATGAATTAAACATTCCTTTGCAAGATCGAATTAATAGAGCAATTGCTGTTGTAGCTGAAAGAATGAAATTGGCGTATGTTGTTGAAGCAACAACATTACTTTATTCGGCAGGAGGTGAAGATATCACGGATAAAGTAATTGTAGTGTTATTGGCATTGGATGCTAAAGAAGCGGGAGCTGACGGAGCCTCGAACTAGATTTTTTAAAATAATTTTAGCCCCGATTTGTCTTAGGACAGATCGGGGTTTTTATTTAGCTTTGGTATATGGGACCTATTGGTGTTTTTGATTCTGGCTATGGAGGACTAACCATCCTATCGGATTTTCGCAAGCGATTGCCAGAATACGATTACTTGTATCTAGGCGATAATGGTCGAGCACCTTATGGTACGAGGTCATTCGATGTTGTTTATGAATTTACACTTCAAGCTGTGAACGAGTTGTTTGATCGAGGATGTGAATTGGTAATTCTTGCCTGCAATACAGCTTCGGCCAAAGCGCTTCGAACAATACAACACAACGATCTTCCTAATATTGACTCAAAGAAACGAGTATTGGGTGTAATTCGACCAAGTGCGGAAATTATTGGTCAATTTTCGAAAACAAACAATATAGGTGTATTGGCTACTCCGGGCACAGTTAGCTCAGATTCATATCCAGTTGAAATAAAGAAGTTTTCGCCGCAATGTAATGTATTTCAGCATGCTTGTCCACTTTGGGTGACCTTGATAGAAAGCAACGAACACTTATCACATGCGGGAAAAGAGTTCATTCGAAAAGATGTTGAGGCCTTAATGGCTATGAAGAAGGATATTGATACAATTGTATTGGGTTGCACGCATTATCCCGTTTTAAAAGGATATATCGAGTCTTTACTGCCAGAAGGTGTCAATGTGGTATCACAAGGCAGTATCGTCACAGACAGCCTCGCTGATTACCTTTTACGTCATCCTTGGATTGATTCTAAATGTACAAAGAACGGAACAGTAAGTTTCTTGACATCTGAAAGCACAGCCGAATTCAATTCGAATGCATCAAAGTATATAGAAGGTACTGTAAATTCTACGCACATTAGTTTGTGATTTTCACATCTTCGAAAGGTCTTCCAATCCATTCTAGCTTTACCACATTGAGCGAGATAGTTGTTCTGAGAATTAGGAATACTCTTAGAATTGTCTTTCTTTTAGTGAACTAAAGCTATTTTTTATGACTGTTAAAACTCTCTCCGCTTCTTTTTTAGTACTTGCAATTTCTTTCACAGGAACCACGCAAGACACTAAGAATTCCGGAAATTCCTATCCAAATGATGAAATCCCTTTTTACGAAAAGGAAGGCGTTAAGTTAAGCTTGAAAAACAATACACCGCTTCTGTTTACAGGGTTAAATGATGCCGTACAAGGAACTACTCCAGAGGAAATGGCTCTTGATTGGATCAACAATAACAAAGAAGCTCTTAAAGTAACTGAGCTTTCTAGTTTAGTCGCATATTCAAGCCGAACTGGATTATCAGGCTCTACAGTTCGTTTGCGTCAAAACAGCAGCGGCCTGTGCGTTTATATGTCTGAAATTGTAGTACATATCTCTCCAAACAATAAAGTAACATATGTAAATAACACACTTGACGTTTCTGTTCAAGAAATTAATACAACTCCATCTATTACTGAGGTGGAAGCTGTAGAACTGGCCAAAAGTAAAATTGGTGCTACTGGAAACTCAAACCTCATATCAACTGACTTAAATATTTATACAAGACAAGAAGGTACTGTTCTGATTTACAAGGTTGTTCTCGAACCAGATTTTCCACTAGGAAGTTGGGAGATTTTAGTTAATGCAGCAACAGGTGAAATAATTCGAGCGGCAGATAAAGCTTGTAATCATTCAGACCACAGTAGTTCTGCTTGTTCAATGCCACCTCCAGCGAATGGAACAGGAACCGTTTTTAATCCAGACCCACTGTCGGAAAATCAAGCTCAATATTCAGGACCTTATTTAGATAACAACGATGCAACGAATGCAACATTTGACGCAGCAATGAGCTCAGTAACATTACTAGACATCAATTTTACAGGCTCAATGTATGAGCTCGTTGGACCGTATGCTGAGATTGTAGATTTTGAATCGCCTAACAATGGGTTGTACTCGCAAGCATCAAGCAACTTCAATTTCTCAAGAGATGACGATGCTTTTGAAGCTGTGAACTGTTACTATCATATCGATGGAAGTATGCGCTATATCAATGACACGTTGAATATTACTTTGATGCCCTACCAATATTCTGGAGGTGTTCAATACGATCCACACGGCTTGAATGGTGCAGATAATTCTTATTACACTTCAGGTTCTGGAAGATTGGCCTTTGGTGAAGGTGGAGTCGATGATGCTGAAGATGCTGATGTTGTTCTGCACGAATTGGGTCATGGGATTCACGATTGGGTAACTGCAGGAAACCTTTCACAGGTCAATGGATTGAGTGAAGGATCAGGAGATTATTGGGCAACTTCTTATTCAAGAGATTTAGGGCAATGGCTACCCGCAGATGCAGAATACAATTGGATGTTTAGCTGGGATGGTCACAATCCATTCTGGAATGGAAGAATCACGAATTATACAGCATTGTATCCAGGTGGATTAACAGGACAAATTCATACGGATGGACAAATTTGGGTAACTACTTTAATGCGTGTTTATGATATTATCGGAAGAGAAAAGGTAGACAAAGCCTTTTTGGAAGGATTGGGAATGACGGGAAGTTCAACAAGTCAAGAAGATGCAGCAATTGCTGTTAGACAGGCTGCAATTGATATGGGCTATTCGTGTTCCGACGTTGATGTCTTTACACAAGAGTTTACGGCAACTGGATACGCTATGCCGCCGCTTCCGGGATTGTCAAGTTCTGTGACGAATACTATTTGCCCTGGAGAAACAGTTGTTGTGAACGGCACAACGTACGATCAAAACAACTTAACTGGAACTGAAATTATAACGAACGGTCAAGGATGTGATAGCACAGTAACTGTTAATTTAACGCTTAATTCAATTAATCTCAACATTCTCAATACTGATCCGACATTAACAGCAGACCAATTTGCTACTGGTTACCAGTGGTTAGATTGTGATAATGGTGATGCTGCAATTGTAGGAGCAACGAGCCAAAGTTATACCCCAATGGTAAATGGAAATTATGCGGTTGAAATCACATTAGGAAATTGTACAGATACATCGGCTTGTGTTGCAGTTATGGGAGTAGGGATTGAAGAATTCGGAGTAGGGAATATTTCAGTATTTCCAAATCCATCTCAAGGTGAAATCAATATTTCAATTGTCAATGGAGAATCGGCTTTTGATTATGTAATTACAAGCTTAGATGGTAAATTGGTTAAAGAAGGAAACGATATTTATACACAAGATCTTCAAATCAACATTGGTAACGAAAGTGAAGGTGTTTACATTCTTAAAGTAACACAGGAGAGTAGAACATATTTGTTCAAGATTATTCTTCAATAAAAGAGGTTAACTATCCGGTTATCCCATTGTGGATAATCGGATTTTTTAATTTCTATCTCTGGAACAATCCGAAGTTAAAATTCTGAATGGTATCGAATGGCGTTGGATGGTTTGTGTTAACGATATTTTGCAATGTCAACAACCCTTCAAAAGTAGATTTAAAACTAGCCTCATTATATTGTTGAATTTCAATCCCGCTGCATTTCAAAGGGCCAGAGTCTGAAAATGCACCAATAATTACTTTTCCATTTTGACTTAGGCCTTTGTTTACAGCATTTTTGTAACACTTAACGTCAACTTCATCTCTTAGAAAGTGAAAAGCTGCTCGATCGTGCCACAGATCGTATTCTGTTGTTGGGATGAACTCAGTTACATCAGATATAATCCAAGTCACTAAGTCTGCTTTATCTCCCAATCGTTTCTTTACTCGAGATATAGCATTTGCTGAAATATCCAAGACTGAAATATTGGTATAACCAAGCTCTAATAGATTGTCAACTAGGAAACTGTCACCTGCTCCAATATCAATAATTGCATCATCTTTGGAACTGTTTTCAACGATTAATTGAATTGATGTTTCCGGTCTAGGCTGGTACCAACTAACCTCAGTTAATTCTTTTTCCCAGTAAATTTTCTCCCAATGCTCTTTTCTTTCCATGTTCTTGTTCTGATGCAAAGGTACGAAGAGCTTTCCAATCGATTTGTAACTTATGTTGCATCTTTGTTTTTCATCTTCGCTTCCATTGTCCAACGCATTACAAAGGCCCTGTCCTTCGCAGATTTTGCTTTTTCACCCTCAAATAAACTATCAATTGTGCCATTGAACAATTCAATCCAACGATCAAAATGTTCTTTTTCAATAGGCATTTTTATATGGAGTTGAGTGACATCTGTTTTGTATCCGCCTCGATCCAGTAAGACGAACGCCCAAAAATGTATCATTTTAGGAATATGCTTTTCAAAATTCATTTGTTTGAAGAAGGGTGCGAGTTGCTCATCTTTAAGTGCTCTAGCGTAAAATGATCTAACGAACAATTCCACATCGTCTTCATCCTTAATATCACTCATTGCGTTCAGTTTGTATTGCAAAACTACTTAATCAATAACCAATATTGATGATAGTCAGTATTTAAGTGTAAATAAATAGTATTCTTTAACCCTCATAATTTCTGCTTTTCGAGATGAAAATTGACAATAATAAATTAAAACCCTAGTAAGTCGATAGAGTAAGTGTATATTTGTCGAGAAATTTTAAGACATGATTATAGACTCTATCGGTTTAAAGAGGTCAGGCATTGTTGCGGGTGACAACAAGGTGTCCCTATTGAAGACAATTTCGTGGCGTATCATCGGTACAATCGATACAATGATTATTTCGTATGTATTGACAGGAAAGTTAGATATAGCATTAAGTATTGGAGGAATAGAAGTCGTTTCAAAGATGATTCTTTATTACCTACACGAGCGCGCTTGGGTTAAATTTTTAAAACGTTAATTATGAATTTATCTGATATCAATAAAGATTTAAAAAAAAGATCACCGAACGAAATAATTCAATGGGCTTTGGCAGTTGCGAAACGTCCAATTGTCACAACGAACTTTCGTCCATTGGAAGCGACTTTATTGCACGCCGTGATAAGTGAAAACAAATCTATTCCGGTTATTTGGTGCGATAGTGGATACAATACACCGCAAATATATCAACATGCGGAACGAACTATCAAGCAATTGGATTTGAATATTGACCTCTATGTTCCCAAACAATCGGTGGCGCATAGAAACATTACGCTCGGTATTCCAGAATTGGACACTCCCGCTCACGACGAATTTACACGCCAAGTGAAATTGGAGCCTTTTGGTAGGGCAATGAAAACTCATCAAGCCGATGTTTGGTTTACCAATTTGAGAAAAGACCAGACAGCACATCGATCAACTCTTGATATTGTAAGTCAAACGGCTGATGGAGTTCTTAAGATTTGTCCATTTTTCTATTGGAATGATTCCCAACTAGAAGCCTATATCGAAACACATGGACTGGAATCTGAAAACAATTATTATGACCCGACGAAAGCTTTGGAAGGGCGTGAATGTGGATTGCATGTATAACAGAAATCGATAGTTCGAAACGCTTCGCTTTTGATTGATTGAACATTCGAAAGATCTAGCTATTTAACAATCGAATAATTGAAATTATGAAAAATAAACACTTACGTGAATTAGAAAATGAGAGCATATATATTCTCAGAGAAGTAGCAGCGCAGTTTAAAAAACCTGTTCTGCTTTTTTCTGGTGGAAAAGACTCAATTGTGATGGCGCGATTGGCGCAGAAGGCATTTTATCCGTCTAAGATTCCATTTTCGTTCATGCATATCGATACGGGACATAATTTCCCAGAGACGATAGAATTCCGTGATCAAATTGTCAAAGAATTGGACGTAGAATTGATTGTTCGATACGTTCAAGATTCTATTGATCAGAATAAAGCTCAGGAGGAATCAGGAAAGTACGCGAGTCGGAATGCGTTACAAACGGTAACACTTCTTGACGCAATTGAAGAATTCGGATTTGATGCTTGTCTAGGTGGAGCTAGGCGTGATGAAGAGAAAAGCCGCGCTAAAGAACGTATTTTCTCGGTTCGCGATGATTTCGGACAGTGGGATTACAAACGTCAACGCCCCGAGCCATTTCAAATCTTGAATGGTCGAATCAATTTTGGAGAAAACGTTAGAGCATTCCCAATCAGTAACTGGACAGAGGAAGATATTTGGACATATATTTTACAAGAGGGATTGGAATTGCCATCTGTATATTTTGCGCACAAACGCAAGCTGGTTAAGCGAGAAGGAGCGCATATTGCACATTCAGATTTTTTGAATATCGTTGAGAGTGATGAGATTGAAGAGCACATCGTTCGATTCAGAACCGTTGGTGACATGACGTGTACTGCTGCATTTATTTCAGAGGCCGATACGGTTGAGAAAGTTTTGTATGAAAATATGCAATCGAAGCATTCTGAAAGAGGAGCGAGAATAGATGATAAACGAAGCGAGTCTGCATTGGAAGATCGTAAAAAAGGAGGGTATTTTTAAGCGATTATTAGATACGCTTCGCTTTTGATTTCTCGAAGAATCGTGGAAATGAACAAAGTGAGTGATCGAACAATTGAACAATCGAATTTATTATGGAATTAGTTAGAATTAGCACTGCTGGAAGTGTAGATGACGGAAAAAGTACCTTGATCGGAAGGTTGCTTTACGACAACGATGCCTTGACCAAAGAACAAGAAGATTTAGTACGAAAAAAGACGAAAGAAAAAGGGTGGGATGATCTCGATTTGAGCGTTATTACTGATGGATTGGTTGCTGAACGTGAACAAGGAATCACGATCGATGTTGCCAATATCTATTTTTCTACAGAAACGAGAAAATTCATTATTGCTGATAGTCCAGGTCACGTTGAGTATACGCGTAATATGGTTACTGGAGCTTCAATGGCGCAAACATCAATCATTTTGGTAGATGCCCGTAAAGGTCTTTTGGAACAAAGCTTCCGCCATTTTTACATAAGTCAATTGTTGCGCTTGGAGAATGTTATTTTCTGCGTAAACAAAATGGATCTGGTTGAGTATAGCGAAGATACGTTCTTGGAAATTAGCATTCAGATTCAAAATATGGTCGAAGCACTCGATGCGGATATCAATTACAGAATTGTTCCTGTAAGTTCATTGAAAGGCGATAACGTAGTTAAGAAATCGGCGAACATGCCTTGGTACTCACGTGAAACATTGAATGAACTATTACACGCTGAAAAAACAAACAAAACGGAGAAACTTCCTTTTCGATTTGATGTTCAGCAAGTGAACCATTCGCAGGAAAACGGTTTTGTGGATTACCGCGGATTGGCAGGACGCGTTGTGAGTGGAGAAGTAAGCGTTGGCGATAGAATTGTGATTCGTCAAGGACATGGCTCTTCGAATTTAGAAAGTATTGTAACTGAAATTAGACGTTTCACGGAATCAATCGATACGGCTCAAGCAGGTGATAGTGTTTCAATTTCGATCGCAGATGAAATAGATATTAGCAGAGGAGGAGTTCTTTCCTCAAAGGAAAATTTGGTCGAAGCACAATCTTCAATTTCAACCACTGTTGTTTGGATGGACGAAAGTGGAGGCCAAGCAGGTGCCAAGTATTTGTTGAAAGTCGGATCGAGAGAATTCCCAATTAAAGTTGAAGCGATTCATTCGAAAGTAGATCCAACAAAAGCAAATCAATCATTCGATGTCAATACAATAGAAATCAATGATATATCGAAAGTGGATCTGCGTTTAAGTCAATCCGGTTACTTTGATTCATACCTAGACAATAAGAACAACGGGGCATTCATCCTAATCGATTTACAGAGTAACAATACGGTTGCCTTGGGCTTCGTGGATTAATAGTTAAAACACTTAATCAAAAAAAAGCGTGTCGGCCCAGCTGATGCGCTTTTCATTTAGATCAACTAATTTATAACCATTAAGAATTAATCTTAGAAACGGTTCAAAATTGGTTTCAATTGTCTATACAAAGTGATTTTTACTACCTTAGATTTGAAATAAATTTGTTCTCTATTCTTCTCCAAATGATAAAAGAAATTCAGCCCTTTTCATATTTAGGGTCCATAAAATCGCCTTGTTCTAAAAGCTATATGCAACGAGCGATTGCTATTGCATGCACGGCTGAAGGAGAGTCAAAAATTTTTGGGTTTACAAAAAGCGAAGATGTTGATGTTGCCTTGAATATTGCAAAGCAATTGGGCGCTGAAATAAAATTTGAACAAAACGTCCTTTTCGTTAAAGGAAGAACGGATCATAAGAATGGAAACGTGGCAATTGACTGTGGCGAGGCAGGGTTAAGCACGCGAATGTTTAGTGCGATTTCAGCAGCATTGTTTCAGAAAGTTGAGGTAAATGGCTCCCGGTCGATATTGGCTAGGCCAATGGATATGGTCATTGACGCTTTGACCCAATTGGGCGCTAAAGTAGATTCAAACAACCATCATTTGCCTTTGACAATTGAAGGTGGATTGAACTCGGGTGAAATTGGAATTGACGGATCTGAAAGTTCTCAATTGTTGACGGGGTTATTGATTGCGCTTCCAACATTAAGTGGAGAAAGCATCGTGAACGTTAAAAATCTCAAGAGTCGACCTTATATTGATATGACATTGGAAATTCTAAATGAATTTGGTGTTGAAATTGAAAATAGTGAGTACGAAACTTTTATCATTAACGGGAATCAAAAAGCCAAAGGAATCGAGTACCATTGTGAAGGTGATTGGAGTGGAGCGGCTTTCCATTTGGTTGGAGCTGCGATTTCTGGTTCAATTGAGTTAACTGGTTTGAATTCCAATTCAATTCAAGCCGATATAGAGATTCTAGCAGCATTGAGGTTAGCGGGTGCTAACGTTGAAGTCAGTTCTGAGTCAATAAAAGTAAAGAAACACAAGTTAGATTCTTTTGAATTTGATGCAACTCATTGTCCAGACCTATTTCCCCCAATTGCTGCGCTTGCGGGATGCTGCGATGGCGTTTCGACAATCTATGGTGTAGAGCGTTTGATCCACAAGGAAAGCAATCGAGCCCTAACGATTCAGGCGGAATTGGCCAAGCTTGGTATTGAAGTTACTCTCGATGGAAATACAATGCACATTAAAGGCGGTTCGGTTTTGGGAAATGCAATTTCTTCAAATAACGACCATCGAATCGCAATGATGGGTGCTGTCTTGGCAAGTGTAAGTTCCCAACCGATCACCATAATGAATTCTGAAGCAATTTCGAAATCTTATCCTAGTTTCTATTTGGATCTTCCCGTATTAAAAAGTACTGAATAAAAAAGACCTTTCTCGCAAGGAGAAAGGTCTTTATCGCTAAAATCAGATACTACCACCTATCTGAAATTTTAATTCCTTATTGATACCGTTAAGATTCAATAACGAATTAGAACTAATCTAAAACTGTCAAAATACAATAGATGCATTTGTAACATGGCTCTAATATGAGGGTTTTTTGACGGAAAGCGTAGAATATAGCTTACAAGAAATATAGCTATCCTGAAATATAACCATAGCGAAACCATAGCGGGGCCTGAAACCCTTTGTGAGTAATGGTTTTAAAACTTATATATTTGTAGAAATATGACGTGGAAGGCTCGTTTTCGTATTTGTTAAGCCCATTTTCTTCCGAATTCTTGATCTATCCACCTCAATACTTGACGAAGTTTTATGGAGAATAGATGAAATTTGCTTCGTATCAAGGTTTAGTTTTAGTAAAGCACAAACCTTTATTTCAGCTCTTGTTAATTCCGGATATATTTCAACCAATTTTTTGAAAAACCGAGAATGTAATTGTTTGAATGGAACTTCAAATTCTTCCCAAGAACTATGTTCCAATTCCATTTTAAGCTTGTGAATTACGGTCAGTAATAATTGACTATCTTCTGGATTCGCTCTTTCATTTATTTCTTGCAAGGACGAAATTGTTTTTTTCATTTCCTCACTTTTCCTCAAGATCTGAATAGCGCTAGAAACAAGTTCCTTATTCCGAAGTTCTAAGACATCATTCAATTCTTGTTTCTGTTCTTCCTTATCGTCAATTGTCTTGGTTTTTCTTCTAACAAGAATATAAGCCATAAACAGGATAAGCAAAGCAGCCAAAATCAAAATCAGAATTAAATAGTTCTTTTTTGCTAAGATCAAATCATCATTTTTACGATCCGTTTTAAGCTTGTCTTTTTCGATTTGATTTAAGCGTTGTTCGTGCTTGAATTTATCATTTAGCTCTAAAGAGACCAGTGCTTCACTGCCCGAGACGCGCTCCAAGCTATCGGACAGGTTCTTGAATTTTTCCAGATAATCCAAGGCCAATTTTGTTTTGCCACTTGCCTTGGCACTTTTGTACATTCCCTCAATTGTAGACTTCATAAATTGGGACATCCCAAAATCAGTAGCCAATTCATGCGCTTTCGTATAGAATTCCAAGGCTTTAGAATGATTGTTAATTTCAACTTCATACTGTGCCTTTACAATCCATAAATCTATTTTGGGATCACCCAAGTTGTATTCAACAATAATGTCTTCTGCATTTTTTAGATAATACAAGCAAGAATCGTATTCCTTTTCAGCCAAATAGAGGTCTGCAATTGCGATCAGGCTAAGTGAAATCTCTGCCTTACTATTCATTTTCGTGAAAATATCGAGCGTTTCTCGCACACTCTTTAGCGCTTTCTTAGTGTCGCCTTTTGAACTATAATATTCTGATAGGTTCGCTAAACCTGCCGCCAAACCATATTGCATATTTGCTTCACGATTGATTTTGATGGATTCTTTAATCATCGAGATGGCTTTCTCCATATTCCCCGACCGTTTATATATGAGGCTCAAAGAGTTGAATGTACTCGCTAGATTGGCAGAATCTTTCTCTTCAATGAAATGGTATTTGGCTGCACCTAATAATTGAATAGCCCTCTCATCGTTACCAATCACTAAGAACAAAGTGCCTTCTTGAAAATTGGCCAGGGCTATTTTATCCTTGCTCTCAATTTCACTTGCCACAATTCTCGCTAAGTCGACGTATTCAAATGCTTTGGTTAAATTGTTTTCTCTTTGATAAACTATCGATAGAATTAAATATGCGCTTGCCTTAAGAGTGTTGTTTCCGATCCTTTTGGCATCGGACAATGCGCGGTTTGTGTAAATTTTAGCAGAATCAAGTTTCGAAATCGCACATCTATTGGCTTTGGTTAAATTGGCTTTTATTGCAGTTTGTTCTTTCTTCGGTCCTGCCTCTGATTGACCGTAAGATATCAATGGTAAAAAAACCAATATAAAAGCGTAAAGTAAAGACTTCATAGAAAGGTATAGTGGTAAGGTATATTAGTCTACTTGATTAATAATTGTAATAAATACTAGACGAAAGTATTTTTAATAAAAGGTTCTTCGTGCAATATAGATGAAATAAATAGATGATTATTACAATTCCGCACAGAAGATTCAAGGATCGCTTTAAGGATTTTCCTCTATAATTAATTTAGAGATCTCATGGACGTCATCATATTCTTCCCTATTTTTATTATTCTCATTGAGAATTCGACTTGCAACAAAAAAATGGAACTCCATAAAAGAAAAAAGACTACTCAATTCAATATCCAGAAAAGAGGGAATTGAATAAATTTGGTCAAATGGGAACTAGTTTTATCTTATTTAGTCAATTAAACTTAGATACTGAAAAATTTAAAGAAAATGTAAACTTGATTATTCAAGACTTGACAAGTTACAATATTGATTTACTTTGGATAAGCCCTGAATTGGCATAAGTACGATTTACATTCAAAGTCGATACTGAATACTACTCGGTAATCACCAACTTAAAAACACCATTCTTACCACCAATTCTTACCACCACATAATAAGCGCCATTCGCAACCGATAAATCAAAAGGAATCTCTGCCCTATTAACAAACGATTCATTCCGTAAGATTCTACCTCCTTGACTATAAATCACAACATTCACATTCGATTTTACAGCATCAAATTGAATTGAAAACTGACCAGAAGAAGGATTCGGTGAAATTAAAACCACCTCGCTGCTTAATTCTCCAATACCGATTGTATTGATTGTAAAACAAGCACTCGTATCCGAACAAAAAGCCGAGTCAACGATAACCGCGTAATTTCCATTCACTGTTGGAATAAAAGACGCATTTGTTTCACCGGCAATCGGAGCGTAATTCGCATCACAATCCACCCATTGATAAGCATTTGAAGTGGTTACTGCCGTCAGTACAACGCCGTTTGTATTCACGTTTGTATTGATTAACTCCACTGTAAGATCAAGCGTTACAAGGCTATCGCATCCCGCAGCATTCGGCAAAGTAAAGGTCGCTGAATTGTTGCTCGAAGAATAAACGTTCCCGTCAATCCAAGTAAAAGGCTCACATTCTGTTCTCGTGTCAATACTCGAAGAATTTTCAATCGTAAGGTCAACATAGGCTGTTGAATCACAACCGTATATGTTTGAGACAACGGTTGCATACGTTCCCGTTGATGTGTAAACAGAACCATTCCAAGATAGCGAATTGCAAGCCGAAATTGTTGAATACGAGTTGACAGGATTGCAAATCGGAGCCACATAAATGGAGTAGTCCTCAACCTCCCCATCAAAGCCTTCTTGGCATAAAAGTGGATCGGTATTGTACTTTCCAGAAACGCGCATCGTAGTTTTTCCAACCCAAGCAGTGAGCGGAACGGTAATCGTAAGCGGTGATAAATCCGTTATTCCATCGGGCGTATTTTGTCCGAAACCCAAATCGTATTCTTCTCCCACATCTTCAAAATCAGCATCGTGGTTCCAGTCGATCCAAGCTTTGGCGTTTGTTATGTAGTTTCCATCCGTGTCAACGTTCAGTGTCAAATCATGTGAGCTTCCCAGTTCCACAATTGTGGAATCTGTTGCTGTGTAATCTGTGTACCCTTGAAGCTTTCCAGTCGGATTGTTTATCGTATTGAAATCAACCAAAGTGATTCCCGTTGAGTACGACATATTTCCAAAAGAAGCACAGTAATCAAACGGCTTTGTTGTGTACATGAACTTATACGTTTCCGTTGTGTCTCCAGCGTCGCCCACAGCGAAAACTTTAAAGAAAAGCTTCGTTCCAGCTGGTTGATTTGGAAGTGATGTACTGGATATCCAGTCATTTCCTCCTGTGTTTGTCATTGAAATCGCATTGCCAAAAGTTGGAGCATTGACCGACCATTCAACGTAAACACTCGAAATTGTATTGTCATAAAGAATTGTAGCGTTCACGAATTGATCAATGCCAAACAATGGAGCTTGATCTGTTGGCATGTCGGTAATTGAAGTGTTCGTAATCGAGGGGTAACTCTGACGTCCGTCTAAAGTAAACTCCCAAAGACCACGTCCCCACGTTACGGCTCTAAGCGTATTTGAACCATACATTACTTCCATTTCGATAATAGAGGTGTTTGGTAAATCTGGATTGTACAAAGACCATGAGTTATCGGCCATCGCTTTTTTGTAAACACCTATTTCCGTTCCTAAATAGATAGTCGATTCATTCGTATGATCAATAACGACAGATCGAATTGGCATGTCGTTGAGGTTGTAAGTTATGTTTTGCCACGTGATTCCTTGATTCGTTGTGATGAATACTTTTTCACCATTGGCCTGGTACGAAGCATAAGTGACAACAATAACCCAATCGTCATTTGGATCGAAAGCAATATCCGAAATTGAACTGTTCGGCAACGTTCCTTGAATATCTTGGAAAGTAAGACCGCCATCCAATGATTTTTCAATGTCTTGTCCTCTAGCAACAATTAAACGTTCTGAATTGGTTTCCGCAACCGTTGCATAGCTTATGGTTCCTGAGAAACTTGGCGTTCCTAATTTCGTCCAAGACGACCCGAAATCATCACTTCGGTAGACTGTATCTCCCATGTGGTAAACTTTCATGTGATCGTTTGGATCGTAAAAGAGCGGCGCGATCCAACCTCCATTTTGATTTGGTGGAGTAGCACCGTCTTGCGATTGACCACCATCTTTGGTTCTTCTTCTACCTCCATATTGAACGCTTCCAATCATCCAATCGTCGTTCAATGGGTGAATAATTCCTTCCATTCCATCTGCGCCGTAAAATTCAACCCAAGACGTTTCGGTTTTGATACTTGTACCGTTGTCTTGAGATCCTGTTATCGTTCGCTCATGATTGGATTGACTGACACCAAGGTTGTAATATTCACGAATGGATTGTCCTTCAAAAATTTCCCAAGTCACTCCATTATCAAAACTTCGACACAAAAAACCGTCTGTGTTGATCCAGAATACACCATTAACGCATGTTGCTCCTCGAATATCAGCGTGAACATACGTTCCGGTTGTATTGTAGTTCGCATTTCCTTGACTCCAATACGTAGCTTGGTTAAACGTTTGACCTTCGTCCGAACTCATGTGTACATCGATGTCACCAAACAACATGATGTTAGTGTCAACATCACTAACGGCATAAGCGCCGTAATTACTGATTCCAGGTGTTGATAGCAAGGTGAAATTAATCCCCTCATCGGTTGATTTCCAGATTCCGTCGCTGGAACCCACATAAACACAGTTTGGGCAAGCAGCTGAAATTGAAATTTTTGTATTCCAAGCTCCATTTCCAGGAATGGTATTCGATAAACTAAAAGTTAACCCGCCATTTGTCGAGATGTAAATCGCACTGCTGTTGTTCAATGTATAAGCATAAATAATATCTGGATTTGTTGGATGAAAAGCAATCGTTTGAAAATCCAAAGCAGTAACTGGAGCTGTCCATGTTGTCAAGTTGTCCGCAGACCGAAAAAGACCTTCATTCGTTCCAATAAATATCAATCCTGGGATTGTTGGATGGTGCGCAATTTGATAAATCTGACGGTTCGTTCCCATTCCACCCCAAAGTAAGTTCGTCGGATTGAAATTTGTCACATTCCATGTATCACCTCCGTCTGTTGAAAGGTGGATCCCATGTGTCGTTCCATTTCTAGAATTCCGAACGTTGATGTAAATAGAATCTGAATCGGTTGGAGAAACGGACATCGTGTTTACACCTGTGGCAAACAAAAAATCAGTTGTGCTTTCCGTCCAAGTGACTCCACCGTCAACAGTACGCCAAAAACCGCCACTTCGAGAACCAAGATAGATTTTTAATGGGTCTGTTGGGTCAGAATAATAGGATTCAACTCGGCCCAATCCAGCGGAATAATGACCTGTAATTTGTTCTAAATAGTGAGGGCCTAATTCTTCCCAGCCGCCATCGAATAATGCCATGGCGCTCGATGGTGTAAAACCTTCAGATGCTTTTTTTACAAAGTAAGGATCCACTGAACTTCGATCTCCTGAAGGATAAAATTTAGGTTCCGTTTCGTAAAGCCATCGTTGGTATCCTTTCCATCCAGAACCTTTTTTTGTGATGTCAATGGACTCAAAATGTTTTTCGGCTTCGATAACAACATCGTAAACATTTACGCTGGGATCGTTCATCATTTCCTTCCATAATTGCGCGTTGGCAGTGCTAGAAATGAACAGTAAGGAGAGAATTAGAAGTATCGTTTTCATTTTCTAAATATAGCCCTTTTCTCAACGGAAAGTAAATTTTTACGGATCAATTATTACTCTTGAGCATGCTTAAATTTGTCCCATTCTTGTTATTCCTGCTTCTTTTTTCTTGTGCAGAGGATCGTTCTAAATGTGAAAATAAATTGGAATATGTTCTTTCAAATCAGCAAGCTCGTATTAGTGCTTCGAAATCTAAAATAGAAGACTCTATTGCTTCTGAAGTTTTGATGACAGTGAATGTGACAGCGGATGATAAATATACCTTAGATGTTGAAGAGTATGCAATAGATGAAATTACTAAGATGATTGATCAAAGGATGAATTCAGAAACAATTTCGAGTAGAAAAATAAAATTAGAAGGAGATAAAATGGCACATTACGATCCTTTTTTTAAACTATCAGTAGTGTTGCAAATAATTGGATTGGAACCAATTTTGGCATATTCGGAGAATAAAGAGTTTTATTCAAGACCTACAACGGCTCAATTTCATTCCGTTTCAAATACACTTCAACAATAATTCGAGACACCAATTCCATGTCCATTTCTTCTGGCACAAGAAGCATCCGATAAGTAGTTTTTCGGTATTTCGTCTGCATATTTTCTACAACACCCAATTCTAGCAATACCTTTCGTGCTAGGATTTTCCCCCCATAGCAATATTTAAAGGAGTTGTTGTTGATGTCGCCCTTCATAATAGAAATCCGATGCAGCATCTTGTGCGTTTTTCGGAAGTACTTTTTGATTTGCTTCACCCGAACTTTAGAAACGTCTTCCCCATGCAGAATTACTGCGGTGTAGTTCGCAGTTTCATTCAGTTCAGTTAAGAACTTCTTTCGTTCTTCAGGGGTTTGCTCCATGCCGCCAATTTAATGGGATTTATTCTAACTTTAAGAATGAATTTCTTTTAATAATCTCATCTTTGTCATTTACAGGTTCTAATTCATGAATGATACCCTCAAAAAAGCCTTGAAAATCATTGTTCCAATTTCCATTGGTGTGTATTTGACGTGGTATTTTTTAAGCGGACTTAGCGAGAAGGACATTCGGGAAACAAAGCACGCCATTGCACACGCCAATTACTTTTGGGCCTTTTTAGGTCTGCTCGTTACATTTCTTAGTCATTTTAGTCGGGCATACCGATCACTTTTCTTGTTCGAGCCTCTGGGATACAAACCAAAATTGAAAAATGTATACCATGGCGTTATGGCTGGGTATGTCATTAATTATACTTTACCACGATCCGGTGAATTTGCCCGTGCAAGCCTTCTTTCGAAATACGAGAAAATTCCGTTTGAAAAGGGGTTTGGAACTATTGTCGTTGAACGTGTAATTGACGCAATGGTATTCGGTTTGATCTTTCTAATTACGGGGTTGTTACGAATAAATTCGGGTGATATTGATGCGATCACAGATCCGGGTGAATCCAGTTCCGATTGGAAAATATATGCGCTCATCGCATTTCTTATGATTGGCAGCATTGGCCTCTTTTTCTACTTCAAAAATAAAAAGTTTAGGCGACTTGTCAAAGAAAAATTTCTCGGATTTTACGAAGGAATAAAGTCAGTTTGGACGATGAAGAAAAAGTGGGCGTTTATTGCACATACGTTCTTTATTTGGGGAGCATACATTGGTGCTTTGTGGCTCTTTGCACTCTCGTTTCCGCAAACCGCTGGAATTGGAATCGATACGGTCTTTGGTATTTTCCTAGTATCAGCCGTTGCCGTTGGTCTCCTGCCGGGTGGAATTGGCGCCTACCCCGTATGGGTTACAAAAGTTTTAGCAATGGACGGTGTTCATTTTGCTGCTTTGGGAGTCTTCGCTTGGGGAGCACAAACCCTTGCAATTGTCTTTCTCGGGCTTCTTTCCTTGTTTTTAATCCAGCGCCAGCCGAAAGAAGAATCGGAACAGAACGAAGTTGATATTTAGTTTGTGAATTTTATTTCTTAAACATTCAGTGGAAGTAAATATAAATGAATGTGAACCAAATAAATAAAACGGATCAGAGACTAGTTATTCGTAATTTGGATAATCCGTATAGCCCTCTGCTCCGTCCCCATACCATTGCGAATTATCACGATCTGCCAATGACCAATTGTTCTTGAAACGCTCAGCCAAATCTGGATTGGCGATGTAATCACGGCCAAAAGCAATTAAATCTGCTTCGTTTTTTTCAAGGACTTCTTCTGCTTTTTCTTGTGTGAAATCACCGCAGAGCATTAAATTTCCCTGATAAATGGAACGCAGAATTCTCCACAATTCAAACTTGACCCCCACAGGATCACCCATATGACTAAGGTGCAAATAAGCAAGGTTTAGAGGGTTCAACATTTCAGCTAAAGAAGTGTACGTTTCGTACAATTCCTTTACTTCATCCTCATCCTCAGCATAGCTGAAAGGTGAAATCCGAAGCCCAATTTTGTCTGATCCAACGGCTTCAATACATTCTGTAAGTACTTCTCGTAAAAAACGAAGGCGGTTTTCACGATTTCCACCATAAAGATCCGACCGTTTATTTTTTGACTGGACAAGAAATTGATTGGGCAAATACCCATGCGCTCCGTGAATTTCAACACCATCAAATCCAGCTTCAATTGCCATTTCAGAGCATGTTCTAAATTCTTGAATCGCCGTTTTAATATCTTCAACAGACATTGCTTCTGGAACAGGGTAGGGCTGTCTTTCTAAATCATAAGTGCTAATATCTCCCGCCTGTGCTATTGCCGATGGAGCCAATAACCGACCACCTTTGGGTAAATTATTCGTGTGTCCAACCCTGCCGGTATGCATTATTTGCAAGAAAATTATTCCGTTCTCATCATGAACAGCTTGAGTTACTTTTTTCCAACCTTCCAATTGTGCCTCATTGAACAATCCCGGAATGTTTTTATACCCAAGCCCGTTGGAAGAAGGCGATGTTCCTTCTGCTATAATAATTCCAGCTCCAGACCGCTGACGGTAATATTCAACCATCAAGTTGTTCGGTGTGTTTTCCTTCACTGCACGACAGCGCGTTAAAGGTGCCATTGCAATTCTAGAGCTCAAGTCTAAGGATCCTAGCGGATAGGGTTCAAATAATTTCATATTGAAAAGTAAAGAAGATACTTAAGAATTCGGCGTCAATGTTTTACCAGTTGAGATCGCTGCGCTGCAAGAGAAGGAATGTTCCAGCGCAACCCAACCCCTGTTTGGCTCATTTCAAGATTTTCAAGAAATACATTTAACTTTTGGCTTGAATGATGTTTGTGCAAGATGTAGGCAGTTATATCGAGAATAAACAGAAATCCTCCCTGCATGAGAATACTGGTTCCAAACCCTTCAAATTGATCCCGTTTTTCCAAATTGGATTTGGCTTCGCTCCGGAGCAACAAACCACTCGTCATGTATGCAATATCCAGTCCTGTATTGAACAAGAAGATCTTTTCCGTTTTGTGTTGTTCTTTAATTGTTTCGGCAAAAGAAAGATCGGTTGCTCCTTTTCGTGCCTTGAAATAACCGGGAATTGCCAAACCCAAATTAACAGAATTCCAAAAGAAGTTCATTTGATGAAAATAATGAGCGTGACCTTTTGGAGTTGTTGCCCAACCGATAGCGCCTGACGCCAAATTGGCTGTTGCCCAACTTCCGAGACCTACCATCAATCGTTTGTCAAGTTGCAGGCGCTCTTTGTTGAAGTCCTGTAATTGTGCATTGGATAAAAGTGTAAGAAATAAGAAAGGTAGAAGGATGGGTTTCATAGTGTAAAAGTACGAAAGTTAAATGTTAAACTAAAGTGCATAAAACACCTACTTACTAAATGTGATCAAATACTTAAGCCCGTCGATGGTTTCCGTACATGAATTCCCATTGATTTATTCTTTGAGCGCATCAACAATTTCCAGACCCAAGGACTTTTGTCTATTTAGATTAAGATTTCCATCCCTACTCCGTTGTCTTTTTCAATTAATTGGTGTTTTTTCTATCGATTGCTTTTAATTCCACTTTGATACGTCCCTGTTTTTTTTGTGAAGGCATGTTTAAAAGCATTGGTTAATAGTTCGGTAATGATAAGTCCAAGATTAATTGTAAGGTCAATATCGAAAGCGATACCCGATTTAATTAAGTCTATCTCAATAGTTTTAGTAAGAGAATAACTGGTTTGAATAACTGTCGCGAGATTGTTCAAGTGATCATCAAAGTTAATTGAGTTCAAAGCTTCAGAAAGGTAAATTTTCATAGGGATAATTGCCATTGAATTTATATGACCCTTCGTTTTAAAAGTGATTCAAGAACCGCGGGGTCATCAAACGAACCAAATTGAAGATTCAACATGCTACTTATTATCTGTAAATTATTTTTTACCCTATGATGAATCTCTTTCAGAAGAAGTTCATTTTCTATTCCAGGTCATTGTCGCATTTTCGACACTGTAAAATTAAAGCGTTACAACCTTGTGTAGCTTGGGCAAACAAGCTTAACTGATTCAAGTTCTTTTTAAAACCATTGGCGGGTCATCACCAGAAATTTAGCCACAAAAAAAGCCTGTCTTTTCAGACAAGCTTTCTTATTATCAATTGGTAAACTCTATTTTTTCTTACTCCACTCCTCAATCGACTTTGCATTCGACTTAACGTAATCATCATTTCCTGCATCTTTAGCTGATTCCATTGAAAGTTTGGCTGTTGCCGTTGCTCCCTTGAAATCACCCATTTCTGCTTGAATCAATGCTTTTTTACGCAGGTACCAGAATGGCTTATTCTCCTTCATATCTAACGCATTGTTGATGTATTTCAAAGCCAATACAAGTTCTATCTTTTGCGTAAGGTAAAAACTCGCAGCCGAGTAACAATCTCCAGCACTTGGTCCATTCATTACTTTATCAATGCTTGCCAACACCGCATCATTCGTTGGTACAGCAAAAGAAACGATCGCTTTTGTATCGTCCCAAGCAAAACTTAGTTCAGCACTATTCATCGTAACATTTTCAATTGCAATTGTAAACGACTCTGTAATTGTATTAGACGCACTTACTGTTGCTGTTGTTTTCACCGCAACTAAATTCTCATCCCATTCTCCTGGAGTTCCCCAATTTTCAGTATCCATGTAAAAATAAACGTCCCACGAATTGCCTTTTTTAGGTGTTGTGAAAATCGAATACGTTCCCGCTTTTAAAGAATCAGTTCCAAAGATGAGTATTTCGCTTGTTGTAATTATTGCGTTTTTGTTTGCTCCTGTACGCCACATTTTGTCATATGCCACAAGTTCTCCAAAGATCACACGGTCGCGCTTTAAAGGTCTTGAGTAGTCAATTGTAACTTCAGTAAGTCCAACTGTTTGCCAGACCTTTGCCGCAGGGCTTGGTGCTGGAGTTGTAATTTGAGCTGTTAAAGAAAAGCTCCCAAGTGTCAAAAGGGCAATTATTATTTTTTTCATGTTTCTAGTTTTTCAGATTTCAAGATCAAAATTAAGGAAACAATTGGGTTTATATAGATCATTGTTGGAAATGAATATTACCTCGTCGTTTTACTCCTAAGCCCTAGTTTATTCAATATGTAGAATTAAAATGATGCGCAAGTCCTTTATTTAGCGTAGTCTCAGGGGTATTTTATTTGCGTTGAACCAAGAATGCTCTTTAAATCCTATTCTTTTGAAGCTTTAACACTTTGTATGATTCGTTTATGATTAGGTTATTTGTATTCAGCATTTAATGGGTAAATTTGAGCATCCTTAATTCAAACACCTTGAAGAATTTAATCCTTTTATATTTAACATTTTCATCTCTTTTCTCCTTTGCCAATGAAGGCAACGGTGAAATATTTGTAAGCCTTCAAAAATTACACTCTTTAAAAAGAGTATTGTACGTTGCTGCGCATCCCGATGATGAAAATACGAGGGCTTTGGCTTGGTTTTCTTTGGGCGAAAAAGCAGAAACTGCATACTTTTCATTAACGCGTGGTGATGGAGGTCAAAACCTAATCGGGGAGGAATTGAGCGAAGAATTGGGTGTTTTACGGACCCAAGAATTATTGGCAGCACGCTCTCACGATGGTGCAAAACAATATTTTTCCAGAGCTGTTGATTTTGGATATTCAAAATCTGCCGAAGAGTCTTTTGAACTTTGGGGCCAAGATGTTTTACTGTCCGATTTGGTATTGATCATTCGCAAATTCAAACCCGACGTAATTGTTACACGATTTCCGCCGGACGAACGCGCGGGTCATGGACACCATACGGCATCTGCACTTTTGGCGATCGAGGCGTTTAGTAAAGCGGCCGATATAGAATACGAGCCAAGGCAAGTGGAAGCTTATGGAACGTGGCAATCCACTTCACTTTATTGGAACACATCTTATTGGTGGGACGAGAACATAAAAGACATGGCCCAAGGCGATCCAAATTATTTGATTACGGATATTGGCGGTTTCAACGCGCAATTAGGCATGTCGTATAATGAAATTGGCACATTAGCCCGCAGCGAACACAAGTGCCAAGGGTTTGGAGGAATTGTTGAGCGCGGAAGCCGTATCGAATATTTTAAGCACTTAGAAGGGGATAAATTAGAAGGGTCTTTTTTTGAAAAAACAAGTCAAACGTGGACCGGTATTGCCGATAAACAATTGGAAATCGATTTTCAATCTGCACTTAACAACTTTGACTTCGTTACCGTTTCGAACAATGTGCCGAGACTTCTTAAGATTTTGCAACGTTTAAAGCAATTGCCTTCTTCTTATATTTTCGATGAAAAAATTCAACGTTGTGAAACTATTATTCAGGATTGCCTTGGTCTGTATGCTGAGGTCTTGGGAGAACAATTCTCATTCAATCAAGGAGATTCTGTACTTCTAAAAGCCAATTTAATTAACCGATCTGGGCTGTTGGTTGTTCTATCTAAAGTGGAAATGAGCACTGGTGAGAAACTTGAACTGGACGAAAAGTTACTCTTGAACGAACCACTTGCTTTGGATCTTAAATCAAATGGTAAAACGGATATTTCAAATCCGTATTGGCTGAATGAACCCTTTGGAACTACTTTTAAAGTTTCAGATCCAAGTGATTTTTGTGCGCCAGAGAGCCGACCAAGTATTACTTTGAAATTTACTTTTTTGGTTGATGACCAACCCTTTAGTATTTCAATTCCAGCTGCCTACAAATGGCGCGATCCTTCTTACGGTGAACGACGTCGGCCTTTGATTTCTACTCCAGGATATACGGCAAGTTTTGAAGAACAACAACTCTTGACAAAATCTGGGGAGCCAAAAGAAGTTCGAATAAAAATTAAAAATTTTAGAGACAGCTTAAACACAACATTGAAGATAATGGCACCAAAAGGCTGGACAATTTCTCCAAATAAAATTCACTTGGAATTCAATACGATGCATGCTGAAGAATGGTTTGTATTAACAGTTGAAGCTGCTAAAGATGCAAAATCCGGAACTGTCAAATTATCTCAAGAAGACGGAACGAAATTGTTCAACTACAAGGAAATTGCTTATGATCACATTCCAACGCAAGCATTGTTTAGAACAGCATTTATGCAATGTACCGTGCTTGATGCAAAGATAAAATCTGGCCGAATTGCATACATCAAAGGCGTCGATGATGCAGTTCCACAAGCGATTGAGCAACTCGGTTTCAAACTTGACTTTTTTGAAGTAAAAGACATTCCAAGTATTGATTTTGCAAAATACCAAACCGTTGTTTTAGGTATTCGTATTTACAATGTGCATCCTGAGCTTTTGAATTATTTAGTACGCCTGAATGAATATGTAAAGAGCGGTGGGAATCTGCTAATGCAATACAACACAGCCTACCGTTCATTAGAAGGAAAGCAATTTGGACCGTATCCTTTTGAGTTGTCTAGAAATCGTGTAACAGAAGAAGACGCGGAGGTAACGTTTTTAGAGCCAGAGCATCAAATCATGAATTCGCCAAATAAAATCACGCAAACCGATTTTGAAAATTGGGTTCAAGAACGTGGCTTGTATTTTGCCAACAACTGGGACGAGCAGTATACGCCTCTTTTCTCTTGGGCGGATCAAGGCGAAGATGCACAAACGGGAGCGTTGATCGTTGCGAAATATGGAAAAGGACAATTTGTTTATTCAGGGATTTCGTTTTTCCGTGAGCTGCCAAATGGTGTGATTGGAGCCTACCGCTTATTTGCTAATATTTTAAGTTATGAGCCATGAGTGATGAAGAGCTGGACCAACGGCTAGACCACGTACCGGAACCCGAACAAGAAAAGGACTCTACGAATTGGAAGAGTTGGTACATTGGATTGATCGTTTTCTTGGTCGTTCAGATTGCCGTGTATTTATGGATCACTAATTCGTACGGATCATGAGTGGAATTGATTGGTTTGTATTAATGAGTACGCTTATAGTAATTGTTGCGTATGGAACATGGAAGACGCGTAAGAATAACAATTTAGAGAGTTACTTAAAAGGCAATAACACCGAAAACTGGGCAACAATTGGATTGTCGATTATGGCCACTCAAGCCAGTGCAATAACTTTTTTATCGACACCTGGACAAGCCTATGAAAGTGGAATGGGATTCATACAATTCTATTTTGGGTTGCCTCTGGCAATGATTCTAATTTCCATATTCTTTTTACCCGTTTACTACCGTCTTAAAGTATATACCGCCTATCAATATTTGGAGCAACGCTTCGATGTTAGAGTAAGGTCTTTTACTGCTTTTTTGTTTTTGGTTTCTCGTGGCTTGGCTGCCGGAATTACAATCTATGCGCCGTCCATTATTCTATCGACTATTTTAGGGTGGAACCTTCAACTTACCTGTCTCTTGATTGGTGGGCTCGTAATTATCTACACGGTTTCTGGCGGAAGTAGAGCGGTTTCCCTGACACAGAAATGGCAAATGGGGATTATTATGGCTGGGATGTTCATTGCCTTCTACTTTGTCGTTGAAAGCTTTCCAGAGAATATTGGATTCATGGAAGGAGTCGATATTGCTGGAAGTTTGGGGAAAATGGAAATCATTGATTTGTCTCCGGATCTTAGCAATCGCTACACACTACTTTCTGGGCTTACTGGTGGACTTTTTCTTTTTGTCTCGTATTTCGGAACGGATCAATCGCAAGTGCAACGTTATTTGGGAGGGAAATCCTTGAAAGAATCGAGAATGGGATTGATGTTCAATGGATTATTGAAAGTCCCGATGCAGTTCTTTATTTTGTTCATTGGTGTGATGGTATTTGTTTCCTTTCAGTTCAATAAGCCACCCATTGTTTTCAATACAGTGAACGTTGAAATGACTGCTATTGAAGAACGTGGATTGAAGACAATTGAAGCAGAGTACGATGTCATTTTTGAAGAGAAACGCGTTCTTTTGAGAGAATTCAAGGACTCCAATGTAGATGAGAATGTTGCTATCCAGAAATTACAAATTCAACAAGATTCGCTGCGAGGGAGTTACAAGGAATCACTCCATAAAATTGACCCCAATTTTGCAGTCAAAGATTCAGATTATATTTTCCTCACTTTCATATTAAATTTCTTACCGCATGGCTTAATTGGATTGCTCCTGGCTGTTATCTTTTCTGCTGCTATGTCATCAACGGCTGGTGAATTGAATGCACTTGCCGCCACTACAACCATTGATTATTACAAAAAGTTTTGGTCCAAATCAGACGACGAGAAAAAAGACCTTCGGGTCAGTAAATTGTTGACAGTGGGTTGGGGACTAATGGCAATCTTAATTGCACTTACGGCTGGGATGTTTGAAAACCTGATTCAATTGGTAAATATTTTAGGTTCTTTATTCTACGGTACAATTTTAGGTGTTTTTTTGTTGGCCTTATTCTTTAAGTCTACAAAAGGAACGGCGGCTTTAATTGGAGGGGTTGCTGGTCAAATCACTGTTTTAATTGTCCATCTATTGGTATCGTATGAAGTGATAGAATTGAGTTACTTAATGTACAATTTTATTGGATGTGGAGTTGTTATTTTTATCGGGGTTATATCCCAAGAATTGCTGAATAGTAACGAGTAGAATTGAACTTCGGGTTGCGTTCTTCACGACTAAAAACGAATCATTTCTCATAATTATCGCAGCATTCACCTCTACTATTCCTCTATGCCAAGGAAAAGTGTCAGTTTAATAGCTTAAGACTACTGTTTGGAAATGAATTCTCACGAAACAAGCGAGATATGTTACTTTTGTATTGGAAAAATTGATCTAAACTTCCTGATGCTAGTCATTCAAAACTTGTCAGATGAGTATTTGGGCTTTATACTTTCTTTAGTTTCATAATCATTATTTTATTAGGTGAATCTATTAGGTCTTAGCCAAGATAATGACAGTTTTTACGCAGGCCATAGGATAATTTAACCGAAGTGCAGTTTGTATTTCGAATGATTTAAAAAGTACTAAAACTTCATAGGTTTATCCATTTAGCAACGATTTTTTCACAATGATTTGAGGATAAACTTGCACGTTTTTATAATTTACTCTTAAATCTTGTTGGCAGGTTAGATAGGACTAAAGCTCCTATGAATTCGAATGGGTATCAAAAAACACGAGTTATACTTTACCCCCAATTGCTTATTGAATTGCTGATAAAAGTGATTTGGAATAACCGTCGAATGTTGCCTTCAATCAACACCATGTAAAAGCCCAGAAGCAGACAAGTCTACCTTACAAAAATGGTAGTTGACTTTACAAATGAATCGTGGGTTACCACAACTCGATATAGGCCTGAAGCTGCAGACTCGAGCATTTTTATTCTACAATTCTTATCAGCATCAGTTTCCCAATTGTGTTTGTCTAGAATTAGAGTTCCTAGCATATCGAATACTTCAATGTGTTGTATGTCATTTGTTTTTATATCGCAGACCCAAACATATTCCTCATTGTAGTATATTTTAGCGACACCAATTATCGTTTCAGACACACTAGCTGCAGACATGTCATTAATCGTAAATAAAACGGTGTCGGCGCACCCATATGCGTCTGTTACAATTACTTCGTGATTTCCAGCTGATAAATCAGTAATTGGACTGTTTACTGTATCGCCTGCTAATGTGAATGTATAAGGTGCAACGCCGCCCCAGATGAACAAATCAGCCGAACCTAGAGAGGTATCCGTTACTGGCGTTGTAATGTATTGAACCGTAAATGATGGCGCATTGGCAATTATAATAGATCCCGAGTATTGGCAATTACCATTGGTTAAAATGGTATAAGAGTAATTGCCGGCGGATAGATTATTGTTTAGCGCTCCTTGGTTTCCATTCGACCAATAGACTTCAAATACAATTGAAGCAGGATTTAAAAACAAGTCAATCGATCCATTATTCAACGCTCCACAAGGTGGCTGATTGATGACTTCTTGATACGTTAAGAGCGGTTCGTAATATACATATAGCGGAGAGGAAATATACAGCGTGTCACCAGCAAAATTGGTCGCTTCAAATGAATAGCTGCCTTGTGACTGAACTGTGATGATAGAATCCTGACTTCCTGTGTTCCATTGGTAATTGTACAAGCCAGAAACGCCAAATTCAAATTGTTCACCGACACAGGCATAAATGATATTTGTGCCTTGATTCAGATCCAAGACTTCGGTTGCTTGTTCAATAATTAGGTGATTTGTATTGACTCCTAGATCAAACTTTCGGACCACAATCCCACTCGGGAATGTTACTATCAATGAATCAACATTTGTCGCAGAGCCGGCACCGAATATTTTGTGTTGTGAATTTTGAGCACAGAGTCCATTACCACAGAATACAGTTTGTGTTTGATGCTCACCGTTGGTATATACTTCGATGGTTGAACCGATTCCTTTTTGATTCGATTGGGTACCCCGCAAATCAATTTTGATATAGTTGTTTGCATTCCCGCTGTTCAACAACACGTTTGGGATAGCATTATCGTTCAGTACAACAATATCGTAAAAACCATTGTTATCAATGTCTCCTTTTACAGGACAAAAAGAAGAATTGACGGTGTTACCATTAATGGAATCGTTCATAAGATCAAACGATTGCCCATTATTGTTTCTATACAACAAAGAAGAATATCCTATTCCCAAAGTGGTTGAAATGTACAAGTCTTCAAAACAATCATTGTTATAATCCACCCACAAAGCACCCCATGCAAAAATATTGGTGTCCAAATCCAAGTTTTGAGCAACATCTGTAAAGTTGACACCTGAGTTGTTTCTGTACAGTTTATAATCCATGGCATAGCCATTTACAATAACGTCATTTCCTATGTCAGTTTTGAAAATATCTTGGTAACCGTCATTATTGAAATCAGCTATTGATAATGACATTGGATTGTGACTATCGTTAGATATTCCAACTGCTGTTGCAACGTCTTGATAGGTTCCATTCCCCATGTTTTGATATAAGGCATCATTCCAAAATTCTTTATCGTTGATAAGGCCTAAATCAAGTAAATGATCGTTGTTGTAGTCGAACCAAACAGGCATAAAAGTGGGTTGAATTCCATTGTCAATATTCAGCATTTGTGCTTTTTCAATGAATGTTCCGTTCCCTTGATTTTCATAATACTTGTTCGGTTCAGGTGAAACAACTTGTCCAATAATTTCATGTGTGCATACGTAAAGGTCCAAATCACCATCCGTATCTGGGTCTGCGAAAGAGAATCCATAAGCAATGAATGGAACGTTTGATATTCCAGCGGCAACGGTGATATCTGTAAAATTAAAAGCACCATCGTTTTGGTACAATTGAATCCCAGCGTCTTCGTAGGAAATGCAGATGTCTAAATCCAAATCATTGTCATAATCCACCCAAAGTATTTGTTTTACATAACCAATTGCATCAACGTAAGATCCGATTTGTTGAAAATTTCCATTCACGTTTTTGTAGAAAAGTATAGAGTCATTATTCATTGGGAGTGTTAAATCATCCCATCCATCTTCGTCAAAATCATAAAACGACATGCCGTTTGCCCGATTGTCGGGAGTGCTTTGAGAATAAGTGATGTTCTGGATATTTACAACATCGGTCAAAGTTTGACCGAAACCGAATGTTGCATAAAGGATTGATGCTATGAGAACTACGAACTTCATTATTGGATTATGATTTTAGCGTTCATTTGGCCATTCGTTAGCAGGTACATGCCTGGGGGAAGTGAGATAGCATCGGAAACATATTTCGAGTTCACTTTGGTGAACACCAATTCTTGTACAATTTGACCAATTGAATTCAGAAGATGAAAAATGGTTTCATCAAGATCTCCATCAATGTTTAAGCGCTCTCCGCTTCCCAAAATATTTGGATAAAGTAGAAGCTTTTCATCCAACAACTGAACAACCCCGAGTGCTTGGTCGATTTGAAAATAATCTGCTATATCTAGCTCAATTAAGGTATTACCAGCTTCATCAACGGCGGAGTTCAAGTTCACTCCAAACTGGGTCGTTTGACTTGTTGAAGAAACCAATTGGTAATTGAATAAGTAAGTTGAGGAATTAATCCACATTGAGTCCGCCAAATCGAGGTAAGAACTCGCAACAGGACTAAATTGCATTGATGGAGAGTCAGTATTGAGCATAGGCTCGTCGAAAATTGCAGTGACATCAAATGATTGTCCAATTTGATCCAGAATGTAGTCATTTGCATTTAAATTAATAATGCTTGGGTTCTTCGTGTCAATGGCAATAAAATTTAAGCTCGAATCAACAACCTGAGTGTTGCCAGATGCATCTTTTCCAAAATCAATTTTTAAGTGAACGGGTCCAATTTCAATGTTTTCATCAAGTACTTGATAATAGGCACGGTAGTTTAAAGAATCAACAAAGTCACTTATAGGAAGATTGTATTGCAATGAATTTGTAAGAGATTGACCCGTGAAATGCATAACCAATGGCTTATTGGATGTATCCATAGGTTCGTTAAATTCAACATTAATGAAATACAACGAAGATCCCAAAACACTATCGCTAATAATGGATTTATTTGGAACAATTGATAGAACCTCAGGTGATTTCATATCACTCCAAATAAAAGATATCTGAATTGAATCAAGTAGTGTGTTTCCAATTGAATCAGAAACATTCGAAAGTGATAAGTCGATGGGAATTAAATCATTCGTATTGCTAGAAACTAAAAACGAAACTGAAAGTTGATTGGTATCTGTCCAAAAGGTTTGTGGTGGGGTTTGAGAAATCGAAGTGTATAGATTTCCTTGATCCAAAAATGTAAGTGTAGGAAGAATAGAAGTATTCATGGCTTCTTGAAAGGTTACATCTATCATGAAAACTGGACTCGATAAATCGGATTGGGTAATCAATGAGTCGGTTGTAGAAATGGATGTAATAAGAGGGCTCTTAGTGTCAACACCAAATACATCAATGTTCTGAGAAACATTAATTTCGTTCGCTGCTAGGTCAAAGACATTGGTGACTTCAACATCAATTGAAGGGATTTCTTCATTAAAGTCCATCACATCATAGGACACACTGAATATTGAATCGTTACTCCAAAAGGAGCTTGTCATGTTTAAAGTGAAAGTTGGATTTACCAGAGTTGATGCAGTCAAAACAAGTATTGGGTTTGTTGTGGTTATGCAGGCCTCATTAAATTCAACGTCAATAACAAAAGAGGATCCGACAGTTGAGTTTGAAACTATACTCTCACTTGGAACGATCGAATTTACTAGTGGCTTTTTAGTGTCAACGATGAAATAATTGAGGAAGTTGTAATTGCTCAAAGGACTCCCTGTTCCGCTAAATAAGTTGCCAATTTCAACATTCGTCACGAACAATTGCATTGTACTCGTTGGAACATTTAAGTTCAATTCAAGATTAAAAGAATCCATCCAAATAAATTGGTTTATGCTGACAGCAGAACTAAGGCTTCCAAACAAAGTTAACGATGGAACTAAAGAAGAATCCATTGGAATATTAAAGGTGAAATACATTGAAAATTGACTTCCAATATCGGCAATTGACAGAACAGAGTCGGATACAGAAGCAGAAATTAAAGCGGGGTTATCAATGTCAAAAAGCGCATCTGCCTTAATGAAAGCTAAACTTCCAATTTCTTCACCGATTATTCTTCCTGGAATATCATCAATAGGAGGGTGAATGCCTCCCCATAATCTTGACAAACTGCATTGATCGGCGGCATCTTTGTAAGAAGCCCATTGAAGTGTAATCGTTGCACTGGGACCTTCTTCGAAATGTAAATACTGATTTTGAATAGCCTGAAATTCACCAAGTCCTCCTGGGAAATAAGGTGAGCCCGTAATAAATTCCATGGTATTTGCAGCTGCCCTAGAGAACGTAGAATGCCCCGAAACAAATCCAGCAAATGGTGGAGTTACAAAAGTGGGTCGTTGATAAGGCCACCACTTTTCCGCAAGAATCCAATCAACTCCTGCCATTTCCGTAAGGGGATCGATGATGTATTCATGTCCTTTCCAAGTGAATAATTTGATTTTGCCAACATTTTCGTTCCATTGGCCGGCCAAAGAATCACCAACTTGGACAATTTCAATAAAACCGGGTAACAATGGAATTCCATTGGGATGATAACTAATTGCCGTTGTATCTGAGCTTTGACCTAGATCAGCCATATATCGAATTGCCGATACAGGTCGAATATAATCGTAGTACCCTTTTAAACTCCAAGCGCTTATTGCAGCATCATGCATGGTTCCACCAAGGGTTAATTGCGCCTTTACGTCAAATTCTAAAGTATCCAATAAAGGACCTAATCCTTGCCATTTTCGCTCAAAACCGGGTTGATCTGAAACATAATGGTAGATTTCAAACCAATGTCCTGGAGGTGTTTCAGAGTCAAGACCATCTGCCCAAAACTCGGCAAGGACACGCGTATAATCTCCACGGGGGACTATTTGAGGTAAGTATGGAATTCCCGTTACAGGATTGATTGTATAGCCCGTTCCAGGGTCGCCTCCGTTGGTTAAGTCGTAGAACGCTGCATATTGGGAAGAATCGGATGGGTACCACGAATTGTTTCCAATTGAACCTGGCGAGATATCCCACATCACTCCATCCGTTGGGTCAAGATGAGACTGCCACACAGAAACCAAGGTGTGGTTCCATTTATAAAATGATTCCCATGAGGAGGAGTCAGAAAGATCTAGATAAGCCGGGTAAACAGTGTCAAAATAAACTTTATAAGTATCCCCATCTCTAACATGTTCGTTGTACATGGATGAATCCAAAGAAAACGGATGTACTTCGCCCCATTCGGGGGATAGATTTTCAGGTGTGCTGAGCACTGGATTGCCAGACTGATCGATAGATTGTGTCAACGTGATGGGTTGCCAATGATTCGGATCTTGAATATTTGGATTTCCAGGTTGACTCATTATTATTGGGGGATTCAATTGATCATAGAAAATATTCGCATAATCATTTTGCTCATTCGAGCCATCTGTAAGACCATACAAATAGATTTGTTCAGCAAGATAATTTCCGAGTTCAGCAGGTCCGCCATTCACATAATCCGTCGATGTGTTCGATGGGTCATAGCCCAATTGATTCATTAGGTTTTGAATCAGTATCGAAGTAGAGCTGAAATCTGGCGTGTTTTGATACCTGCTTTGAATAAATCGATAGGACGCATATGAAATTGCCTCTTCTCTCGCGGAATGAATATCAACAGGATAATTAACACCACTGAAACTACAGACATAACCATGAAGTGTATCTCCTAAAAAGTATGTCTTTTTTGAGTTGTCATAAGCTGCCCAAGCATCATAAGCTATTACCGAATGATGGAACAAATTTCTTGCGTGAACGGTAGGCCTGGCAAAATCATTCCGAATTGCTTCTAGGATTAGATTGTTCCATTCTCTCGCAACTGAATTTTGTTGGCTTAAAGAAACGTTGCTAAAAAGCACAAAGCCGATTATAGTGAGTAGGTTTTTGATAGTCAAAATTTAAAAGTAGTTCTAAATACTAAAGATACAAAATTTTGGTGGCCAGATAGATACATATCCCAGTTTTGTCAGGTGTTTACATTTTATAATTTAATGGGGCTTTACTCCTCCTTAAACCAACTACTATATTTCACGTAATTATTCGCAATTCGCATAACTTCTCCTTCAAAAAGCTCAGGTGAAATGTCCTTGACCTTTTTAGCAGGAACCCCTGCCCAAATCTCACCTTTTCTAACTTTCGACCCTTCCAAAAGAACCGCTCCAGCTGCGATAATACTTCCCGATTCGATATAGCAATCATCCATCACGATAGACCCCATTCCTATCAAAACGTTGTCTTCAACCGTGCAGCCATGAACCAAAGCATTGTGCCCAATTGAAACATTATTTCCAAGAACAGTTTTGGTTTTTTCGAAGGTGCAATGAATCACCGCACCATCTTGAATGTTGACTTTGTTCCCCATTTGAATTGAGTTCACATCACCGCGAATTACGGCGCTAAACCAAACGGAGCATTGATCGCCCATGGTTACATCACCAACAATTGTTGCATTTTCTGCAAACCAGCAATCGTTTCCGTGGGTTGGAGTTTTCCCCCTACATTCTTTTATTAATGCCATTCTGAAAATTTGAATTAAAGATAGGGATTTAACTGCAGAGCATTTTTGCTGAGTAAAAATTATTTAAACACAGAGCATTTAATCTAAAATCTAAAAGGCGAAGTCGATTCAATAGCGAAGCGGTCCATTATCCAAAAGAGCCAGCGATCCAATTTAAATCAACACCCCTTTACTCTCTTCAGTATTCCGTTTCTTAATAAAGACAGCTCCCTTATCTTCAATGTAATTCGCAATTAAATGCCCAATTCGACTGCAACTCGTAGGCGGTTCAGAATTCAAATTCACAGAAACAAATCTCTTTTGCATCACCCAATCAACAGACTTTCTTGTCACTTCAGTCTCCTCGTGCATTCAAAGATTCTCAAGCAACATCGCGACAGCCAAAATAGTCGCATTTGGATTCGCGATGTCCAAACCTTTTGCCTACGGATACGCCCCGTGATCACACTCGCTAAATCAGAGAGAATATCACCAAACATTTTCTCCATTAGAATCACATCAAACGATTGAGGTTGCTGAATGATCTGCATCGCAGCAATATCAACGAATAAATAATTCAACATTACATCCGGATATTGCCCTGCAATCTGCGTTACTTCTTCACGCCACAAACGAGATGTTTCCGAGTCGTTCGCTTTATCGACTAAAGTCAATTTACCATTGCGTTGTTCAGCAGGTTTCAGGGTCTCGTGAGTAATTCCCTCAATTTGTTCAACGGTCTAGGAGAACAAATCACTTGCTTCCGTTTTGTCTTCGAAAGTTGCTTTCTGGCTGTAAAAAAAACAAGCCAAGCACCTCATTATTGGAGTCCAATATAATCACGTATGAATCCGTACCTTTAAAATGAATCATTGACCAAACATCCATGAAAATCCTGCTTCTAATAACAGCATTGATTGCAACATCCCTTTCATTTTCTCAAGACAAATCACCCTATAAGATTTACGATTCAAAAGGAAAACAAGTTACCTATTCAAAAATGCTTAAGTCGCTTCTAGAAAAGGAGATTGTACTTTTTGGAGAAGAACACAATTGTGCACTTGCACATTGGTTGCAGTTGGAGTTAACAAAAGACATCGATAAGAAGAAAAAGCTAATCCTCGGTGCAGAAATGTTTGAAGCCGATAATCAAGAACAAGTCAACGCTTATTTGGCAGGAACAATGAATGCTAAAGAGTTCGATTCAACCGCACGAGTATGGCCGAATCATGGGACGGATTATGCACCATTATTGAATTACGCTCGAGATAACAATCTTAAGTTTACAGCGACCAACATCCCGCGGAAGTATGCAGGCCTTGTCTATAAAAAGGGTGGATTCGCAGCATTGGATTCGATTAGTACCGAAGAAAAATCATGGATTGCACCACTTCCAATTAAATTCGATTCTGAGCTTTCTCAATACAAAGCGATTTTAGAAATGATGGGTAAACATGGAGCTCCAGAACTTGTTATGGCGCAGGCAATTAAGGATGCAACAATGGCCCATTTCATTTTAAGTACTTATAAAACGGGGCAGTTCTTTTTACATTTTAACGGTTCGTTTCACTCTAATTTCTACGAAGGAATTTTGTGGTATTTAAAAGATCAAAAACCAGATTTTAACTACGGAACGATTTCAGTAGTCACTCAAGGAAACGTCAACAAACTAGAAAAAGAGAATAGGGGTAAGGCGGATTTTATCATCTGCGTTGATGAAGATATGACAAAAACGTATTAGAGTAACATCTCGTAGCAATAGTACGGATGGTCCTTTTTGTATTTCAGATAAACAGGGCCTAAATCAGTATAACCCCGGTTCGTATAAAATTTCTGATTTCTCGGATTCTGACTAAAAGTATCCAATCGAATTGCATCATACCGCTCATCTTTTGCATAAACTTCAGCGAAGTTCATTATTTTTCGCGCAATTCCCTTTCCTTGTTGATCGGGATGAACAGCCAAACGATGAACCACAATATTTCTATCGGTATCACTTGTGGACCAATTGATATCTCCATATTCCTCATCTTGAGATTCGTTAAGAACAACAATTCCCAAAACAATTCCATTCTCTCGATAAGCGAAAAGAGTTTCGGTATTAAGATCCTTAAGAATGCTATTCCGATCAGGATAGTTCTCATCCCACTGATCGATTCCGTTATCGCGCATGTGTTTACCACAAGCTTGTGTCAGCTCAAGAATACTATCTAATTCGTATAATTCCCCTTTAGAGATCATCTTAGTCGATTACGCCGAGTTCCTTACCAATCTTGATAAATGCAGCTGCAGCTTTGTCCAAATCAGCATTGGAGTGAGCCGCAGAAATTTGCGTACGAATTCTAGCTGCGCCTTTCGCAACAACAGGGTAGAAGAATCCAATTGCGTAAACGCCTTCTTCCAATAATTTATCTGCGAACTTTTGTGACAATGCCGCATCGTATAACATGATCGGAACAATTGGCGAATCGCCTGGTTTGATATCGAATCCGGCGGCAACAATTTGATCCTTGAAATACTTTGTATTCTCCTCAAGTTGATCTCTAAGCGCTGTGTTCGAACTCAAAATATCAAATACTTTAATTGACGCACCAACAATTGATGGGGCCAATGAATTTGAGAATAAATAAGGGCGAGACTTTTGACGAAGCATGTCAATAATTTCTTTTGGTCCAGTTGTATAACCGCCCATTGCACCGCCCAATGCTTTTCCTAAAGTTCCAGTTACAATATCAACACGGTCTTCAACTCCACAATGTTCTGGAACACCACGACCTGTTTTTCCAATAAATCCAGCAGAGTGGCATTCATCTGACATGACCAATGCGTCATATTTATCAGCCAGTGCACAGATTTCGTCCATTTTGGCCAAATCACCGTCCATTGAGAAAACACCATCTGTCACGATAATTCTGAAGCGTTGTTCTTGGGCTGCTATTAATTGCGTTTCCAAGTCCTCCATGTTTGAGTGCTTGTATCGGTAACGCTGCGCCTTGCACAAACGAACGCCATCAATAATGGAAGCATGGTTCAACTCATCAGAAATAATAGCATCTTCTGCTGTAAACAAAGGTTCAAAAAGCCCACCGTTAGCGTCAAATGCCGCTGCGTAAAGAATTGTATCATCATTGCCATAGAACTTAGAGATTTTCGCTTCAAGTTCTTTGTGTATGTCTTGAGTACCACAAATAAATCGAACCGATGACATTCCAAAACCATGAGAATCCAAGGCGTCTTTTGAAGCTTGAATTACATCTGGATGAGAAGAAAGACCCAAGTAATTGTTTGCACACATGATGATCACATCCTCTCCAGTACTCACATGAACGTTTGCTCCTTGAGGTGAAGTAATAACTCTTTCTCGCTTATATATTCCGGCTTCGTCAATCGCTTTTAATTCCGACTGAAGATGATCTTTCATTTTGCTGTACATGGCTCAATTTTTTGTTGAAGACAAATTTAAGAGAAAAAGCGATTATTTGATGGTCCGATTTATCGAATATTCGAACGATCTAAAGATCAAACAATCAATCTTAAAAATTCCACTTCAAATTCCGATTGTTCAGAACGGCGAATGAAATTTTAAAACTTGGAGTAGGATCAATTTTATTACCATCGGAGAGAACGCCGTAGATTCCAAGGCGCAAACGGCGCTTAGAGAATTTGAGATTACGTTCCAATCCAGCAAGGATTTCAAAATGCTGCCAATTGAATTCAGGGATGTATAACGCTCCTCCTCCAATAACAAGTCCAATACCTGTTTTCTTCATGAACGGAATCTTGTTTAAGATCGCTCCGTTGTCGTGGTGAACGAAATGCGCTTCGTAGTAGATCTTTTGCGTCGGCAGTGTAGAATCCAATCCTTGGAACGAATACAATGGGTTAGAGAACCAAAAAGGATCGCTTCGTCTGTGAAACTTTTGATCCGCATCCTGGAGTCGTTTTGTGTTTAAGAACAGCCCTGTTGTTACATGGTAACTTGAAGTTCCAAGGGTTCCAATCTTAAACGTTTGCATCGCTCCAAATCGGATGTAGTCATGATCTATATCACTGCCTAAAACACCACGAATTCCTTTTTCGTACCAAGCATAAAACATTGGCCATTTTGAACCCAAAACTACTTTTCTATTCGGCTCACGCATGTAGCGTTGGCCTGGTGTGTACTTCAAAGTTGCGCCAAAAATTAAGGCTTGATAGGCTTGAAATTCAGTTGGTTCATTGTTTGGTAGAACTTCATCGACCGCTGTTATGAACTCGTAGTCTTTGAGACTTCTTCTTTCCGTAAAAGTTATGTCGGATTCAAGATACAACCCGTTTATTAATTCGTAAGAATGATCAAATGTTAAATGGGTGACTTCGATGAAGTTGTCTCTTTTGTAAATTTGAGTAATGGCATCAAATCCTCGAATGGCATCAAACCCATGGGCCAATTTAAATCCGACGGTTCCAAAGTGAAACGGACTGTACCTGAAATCGCCACCAATGTCACCCTTTATATCCGAGTTCATAAACCCATAAGAAACTTCCGCTTCAAAATCTATCCACCGTTCATCATCCCATTTTTTAAAGAAGGAAAAGCCAGGTGCAATTCTCGGGCCTGCAATGTAAATTGGACGAGCCAGACCTGCGATAGAGCTGAAACCCCATTGCGTCTTTTTTCCTCGATTCCGATGATCGATTCCCCACCAAAGCACTTTCAGTGCGGTCACCTTATTGAATATTTTATCTATGGAATCTAAGTATTCCGTTCGATGCTGGGCATCATAAATACTGTCTTTTGTAATGATGAATTGGCGTTCTTCTGGTGTTAACTTAACCTGGCGTTTTTCACTCCAATACGTTGTATCTTTGTCGTAAGCTTCTTGTTCAGTGATGGCCACTTCATTTCCGAAAAGCTTAGGCGGGAATTGAGGGTCGAAATTATAACTGTCAAAATTGGCAGTTGTCGTGCAGGTTGATGTTTCATTCTTGTATTCTACTCCGTAATCTAAAACCTGTTTTCTTAGAACGCACATCGTATCTCCTGGATGGTCAAACTCTTGAGTAATTGTGAAGTAATCATATACAAGCAGGTTGCCTTTCTCCATTGTCAGCTCTAGTTTTTGAACCAACCACAGCGAATCAACGACATAAATATGTCCTGCTAAAGTTGTTGTGGCTGTATTTCGAGCGATGATTTTAATCTTGCTTATTTTTTGACTGTTTTCCTCGTATTGTTCAACGAGTTTGTATTTGTAGGATAAAATCCCCGGTCCAGAAATAGGCGAACTGACAGGTGTTTGGTGCAAATCATCCAAATGTAATAAGTTGGAGAAGAAATTGAAATTTGATTTAACCGTTGTTGTGTAATAGAGCTGGTTTCTTTTGCTTCCTCTTTGCTCAAATGCATTTCTAACCTCCTTTACTTTCCATTTAGATCCATAATTTCGTATAAAATCTACCTCAATCAAATTCATGTTTTTGGCTAATTCTTCATCTGCTTTGTGTTTTTCTGCAAATGGATCGTTAATACCTGAAGGGTCAGTATTTACTTCTTCATCGGAGTCCTTCTTTGTCTTCTTTTCATCGTCTTTTCGCGTAATTTTCTCAGTCGCCTTTATGTAACCATGAACTGTATGCGGATAATTCCATGGATTCGTCTGATCTCTTTTGGCGACCACCTTTAACATTATTTCCCGCCCAGGATTCGATTTTTTCACGGATACATTTATATCTTCAATGTCTTGAATCTTCGTTGGAAAAAGGACCATATCTTTGGTAACCGTAATTTCTGAAATTGTAACGTATGCTTCTCGCGTATCATAGCCAGCTGTGCTAAAAAAGAGAAAATACTCATCGGGAATCAATCGCATTTCATAATATCCTAGGGCATCGGCCACCGTTCTTAGCTCCGTAGAGTTTTTAACGAACACCTTGGCGTGCGGAATGGGATTGCCTAATTCATCTGTTATTGTTCCTTTGAGAAGCTTTTGAGCATTTAAACTTCCTCCTAAAAGAAGAAAACTCAAAAGGGTTATAAGTTGCGCAATTTTCATTGTATAAACGACACATTCATTGCAGGTTTAGCTACAAAATTCAACATATTTCTGACTTGTCCTATTAAAAATACAGAATTGCTCAACCATTGTAATCAAAAATGTGATTAAAGTAACGCAGAGGACAATGAATTAACTATAAATGTGATAGAAGGGGTTTTCTATTCTTCGCTGGCTTCTTTTTCTGCCATATATTTGAGGTGCTTTTCCATACGTTTCATCATCCAACGGCGAACGAAGTACATGAGGAAACAAAGTCCAGAAAATAGGTAATAATATGCCCAGATTTTGAAGCCACTTTTCTCAGTGAATCCCATGTAGGTAACAATCACGAAAATGAGAATTCCGATGAAAAGCCAAAAGTAAAGCATGATTTTATTGTACAACTGCATTGCGTAAGTTTTTCATAAAAGTAGTTATTCTAATCAGAATCGGACATCGCTGCTTCACCAACGGGATTATTAACTTGATAGGAGCTGAAAGATTGAGTTGTTCGAATGCCCGAGCCCGTTCCAACCTTGCCGTTTCTTCTTACAATCACGTTTCGGTCTGTGTAAATAGAACTGTCGCTTTGATTGTAGAACAATTCTTCAGTTTCAAGAATTTGGTTTTTATTAATGTTGCGGAGCACAACGGAATCCCGAACAAATATGATGCCCGTTTGGTGGTTCACCACTCCGTACAAAGCCGTTAATTTTGAGACAATTTCCCCATCAGGAGAGTAAAAGTCAACAGTAACTCCATCTTTGATTTTTGTTACTCGTTCTGGCACTTTGAAGGTTTCCGCTATCACAGCGTTAATTCTCACTTGGGCATATCCTGAGTCAGTAATTAGAACTTCGGCATTGGCCATCACTTCTCCCGCTGCCTTGTCATCGAAGGTTACTTTTTCAATTGTGTCCAAATCATTTACACATGAAAAAAGAATACCTGCTGCGAAAATCATAGCAGGTATTCTAAATAATTTTTTCGATGAATTTAACTTCACTCTAGTTGCATGGTTTCACCGTTACTCCCCAACATTCAAGAGTAACTGATGCAGGGTTTCCTTCACCGAAACAATCTTTTGCTGTCGGGAACTTTGCTTTGTATTGTGCAATTAGGTTAGCGCTTGCAGCTCCTCCAGATTGCTCTAAAAGTTGAACAGCATAGATGTAGTTACAATTTCTTTCAAAAGTACTTACACCGCATGAGTTCGCCATTTGACCAACACACTGTCCTGCTATCGACATTGCCTTTCCTCTAAATTTCCCTTGAATGTTCATCGCTTTGCTATAAGCTGCCTTGTAAGATCTCGTTCTGAAAAGGTTGTTTACAATTTTGTACTTCAATTCAACTCTACGCTCTTGAGTTACCTCTTCTAAATTAATTAGTTTTTCGTAAATCGCATTGGCATCTCTGTATTTGTTTTCACTCTCAAGACTTTTACCTTTCATCTCAAGAGCTTTAGGAGAAACGGGATCTCTTTGCAAATATGCATTGATCAAATCCATGTACTCCTGTGTATCCTCACATTTCTTTGTTTCCATCAAATCGATTAAGCTCATTAGTGAAACTTTAGCTGCTTCAACATCTTCTGGAAGACTCGCAATAAATCCAGCAATCTCTGGTGTTAAATCGTCACATGTTTGAACAACCGAGTTGAAATAAACTGTAATACCTTCTTGTGCTCTAAGTGAGAAGTTTGATTTTGTGATCAATTTTGATAAGTCAAAATAATCATTGATCATTCTTTTCTTCAGTACATTTTTCTTTGTAGCTTCTTGCTCCATGAAGTAAAGTGTGAACGTGTTGTAGTAATGCAAAGGAATGTACATCTCTTGAACTGGAGTCCCGCCATCTGCGTGAGCTGCAATTCCTCGAGTAAAATACTTATCCGCTTTTAAATAATCAGGAGCTGATTTTTGAAGTTCGAAATTTCCTCTGTACATGTCGTTTTTGTTTTCGTACAGTCCCTTTTCTTCCATTCTATCCCAAATAGCACATAATGTATCAGAAAACAATTTTTTCGCGTCAGCATCTGTTTCCACATTAATAACACGAATAAGACTTCCAGTTAAACGACCGTAATTTGCGGCATCAAACTCTCCACAGATTGTTTCACCTTTGAGAAAATATTCTGTCGCTTCTTTGTAGTTTTCAGCTATCATCGCATCATTCGCGATTTTTTTCATTCTTTGGCATTCTCTGTCTTCATCTTGAGCAAACGTTGCTGTTGCAAGAATCATTGATACTCCTAATAAGATACTCCCTAGTTTCATATTCATCACTTTAGTTAGTTCAATTTTCGTTTACGGAACCACTTCTCAGTATCGCCTGGTGCTATTGTAATACCGAGGCTTATTCCGTAATAGTTTTCTTTTAATTGGTTCTGATCAGCTACACCTCTGCTGCCAACTGAGAATCCAAAGTTAATAGATGATAGCGATTTCTGAACAGCAACCGGTATACCAAATCCAAATGTTGTGCCAAAGTCTGAAACTTGCTGCCCATTCGTTGCGTAAGGGAGTGTATAGCTGTAGAAACCAGCTCTGTATCTCACTCTAGCTAAAAAACTTGTTGTTGCCGTGTTCAGCTGAAACTCTGCTTCTGGTATGAATTGAACACCAAAAGAGATCTTCGAAGTGTTAAAGAAAGTTGTTGCCGTATCTGTTGAAAATGTATTTTCAAATTTCGACCAGTCTGAAGTGCTGTATGTCGCATAGACTGCAATCTCTGGATGTAACTTACGTTGGATTTTCTTAGTATCCGTAAACCTGTACTTATAGCTCAAGCCATACGTGAGTTTAGGTACATTCGTTAACGTACCCGCAGTCTGTGAAAGGTAATACGAAGTGTCGTAAGTATTTGGGTTGTCAACTTGTGAGGCGTAATAAACTCCTTCCTCGTAAGTTGTGTTTAATTTTTGGAGCGGATCAAATGTTGCATAAACTCCAACAGAGTGATTCGAAGTAAATTGATGGCTAAATGAAAGTCCTAAATCGTAGTGAAATGAACGAATATCGTATGTTTTGACACCAACACCACCATTTTCTGTTGTACTAAACAGAACTGCTTTTCTTGTATTTGAAACGTTTCCGAAAAGGAATCCAAAATTACACCCTACTGAAAGACGTGTACTGTCAAACTTTAAAATATCTGCAGATAACCCAAGAAACGCTTTGTTGATCGTTCCAGTTCCTTGGTAAGTGTATGTGATTGAATCTGAATCAATAAAATCACCAACATTAAAGTCGTATCCTCTTCGGCTGTATGGTTGCAAGCCGAAAGCCATTCCCAAACGTTTCGCAAAGGATAGTCCAAAAGCGAAATGTTGAATGGATGTATTTGTATTGAATTCGTTTGCGCTTCCCTCTTTGTAATTTGATAATCGAGTTGAAGTACCAAAAGAAAAAAGAGGTTGTCCCTTTCCAATTGATGAGTAAGATGCTGGATTGTCAAAGTTTAGGACTGTTGAATCTACCATCGAAATGGTCGCATTCCCAACACCTAAAAATGTAGAATGGTCCAAGCCGTCTGATTCGCCAATACCATAAGAGCTAAAAGGTGAATTAATAGAATTTTGAGCAATGGATAAATTCCCAATGAACAATAGAATTATAAATATGATTTTACCCATTATGCTTATATATTTCAAATAGACCGATTAAGGTCAAATTTTCGTCTGCAAAGATGTCATTTTTTGAGTCTAAATCAAAGTATCTTGCATCCCCACCTGTCATAAAAAAAGTTAAGTCGCTATATTGTTCAGTATACATCTTAATTAATCCGTTAATCTCAGCATTCATTCCGTTCAAAACACCAGATTGAATACTTGAATTGGTATCGTTACCAACGAGTTGTGTTGCTGATTTATTGAAAAGCAGTGGCAATTTACCCGTATAATCGTTTAAAGCCCTGTATCTTAGGTTGATACCTGGAGCGATTGATCCTCCCAAATAACCATCATTTTTAGAAATGAGATCAAATTTTATGCAAGTTCCAATATCGATACTGACACCAAATGCAGTTTTTAATAAAATAGAAGTAGCAACGGCGTTGCACATTCGATCTACACCAAGCGTGTTTTTTGTGCCGTATCTAATGCGAATTGGAAGCGAAGCTTCTGTCGTAACAAGAAACGAATTTGTCTTTTCAACTATGTTTTTGGTGGCTTTATCGGATAAAACAGATGATAAAACGCGACTTGAAGAATTGTTTTCATTTAAATATGAATAAAATTTATCCATGTCATTGTTTGAAAAACAACGCACGCCAACAAGCGTATCTTCCTGAAAATGTCCTACTTTGATAGAAGTGTTCCCGGCATCAATTACAAGTACAATGTTCTCAGATATCATGGTGCAAAGATAATCAAGAAAAAAAAGTAATTCACATTTATGGTTAATAGAAAGAAGTTATTACCTTTGCCCGCACAATTCAAACGGTGATATAGCTCAGTTGGTAGAGCAATGGACTGAAAATCCATGTGTCGCTGGTTCGATTCCAGCTATCACCACAGAAATTGGTAAAGGCGTTCAGAAGTGGGCGCCTTTTTTGCGTTTGGTAATTCAGGGAGTTAGGGCTCACTCAATCATATTTAGTGCGACGTTTTGGATTCTTGCTTTTTGGAGGGGTTTTTGGCGGTTCCGATTCCTATCGAAAGGACTAAGTTGACGCCTAAAAATAACTTGAGAAAATCAACCCCGCGACAACAATCGCCGCAATTGCGCCAATCAAAACAGCTCCGGCAGCGATGTCTTTTATCGTTCGAATGCTTTCCTTTCGCTCTTCCGTAACCTCATCACAGAGTTTTTCCAAAGCCGAATTGACACCTTCCAATCCCAATACTAAAGCCGAAGTTAGAATAATAACGATCCAATCAAATCGGTTAATTTCAAAGTATAAACCAGTGGCACAAACGCAAATTAGCGCTACACTTTGTATTTTGAAATTCCGCTCCGATTGAATCAAAAGAAAAATTCCGCGAAAAGCGACGGCAAAACTTTTAAGCATCGTTTATATTTTTATAATTTTGCCCGTATGAATTACTGTTCCGTTGAACAAGACGGTATAAAGGTAATTTCCTCTGTCCCATTGTGCGCTCTTTAAATCAATAGCGTGTGCGCCTGCAAATTTCTCGCCGAGCTTGCGTTGTTCTATAAGACGGCCTGAAAGGTCTCGAATTTCAACAACCACTTCTCCAATTCCAAAAGTAGAGAACCCAAGCGCCAATTGATTTGTAAATGGATTTGGCCAAGCTTTGTGATGCAGCGCAACAAATTCTTGTTCTTCTATTGCTAAATTACAATTTCCAGGTAGGTTGTTGTCAATCCAAACAGAGCGTTGTTCCAAATACGTCTTTAGGAAGTCAACATCCTCCTGGTAGGTTTGACCTACGAATCCATTCCAGTTTACATATTGTCCAATGATTGGCCACCTCTGGAAATTTCGAATTCGAGCATCCGTTAATTCCAAAGCAACTGAATCAATGTAATTATTGATGTAGGCTGTGCTTAACACACCTTGTCTCAATTCCTCCCAACGGCATCTTAAATTCTGCTCATAAAGCCAATCCTCTTGCAATTTCTCCCACCAAAAGGGAATGGAAGTAGAGAAGTTTCCGCAGATGTTATCAAATTCATATTGCCATCCGTAAATTTCATCGGCATCGCAGTAATCTGCGTTTCCGTATGAAAGATTAAAATCCCACATTGGTCCTGCAACAAGTTTTGCATTCCAAGCCAAGGTGTTTCTGTCTTTGTGCATGAATGAACTTGAGCGATAACCATCAACAGTTCTTCCTAACTCTTGGAGAATGAAGAAATCATGAAACGACTGTTCATCAATGTATGCTGGCCAACCCAAAGCGTTGTCAGCGAAATTTGGGCCATTGATTGCCGCCTCAAATTCATTGATGTAATTCTCCATATAGCTCGATTGCAGCGGATCCAATTCATCGTACTCAGGATCTTGAAATTGAAAAATCACCTCATTATTGAAGTTTGAAGTCCATTGGTAAGGGACATCCCCTGTGGTTTTATCAACCTTAACGATGTATCCTCCTGTAATTGTATCATTCCATTGATTCGGGATGTGCACATCTGCTACATCAACTCTGTCTCCGTCCTTTTTGATTTTTTCCATGAGAATGTAAATGCCACGATAGTCGCCATCAATTACCAATTCGCAATAGCGCGTTCTTGAAGCATAATGCCCCATTTTTCTTGCGAGATGGAAAGTCAATACGTTTCGAATCAATGTTTTATCTGGATAAGGTCCGTTTAAGATCCAATCATTTTCAACAGGCATTCCGAGTAAGCCAACAGGAAGGTTATTTCCAAAGGCATCTTGCGTTTCAAATCCGTATCCTTTTTTAGGATATTGCTGAGATGTAGAGCCTCTGTATTCAATGGCGACAGAATCGTTGTAATTATTAAATGGATCGTTAATATTATTCATGTTCCCGACGCCATTGTCAATAACTCCTAGATGCGCTCTAACACGGGGATCGTCTTGAATTACCTGTCCCGATTGGTTGGTGATTATTAGAATCGGTAGGTTTGAAGTTGTAAGTTGAGCGAAAGTGGAATAGCTCAACAACAAAAGAGAGATAAGTAAGGGTTTCATAGACCTCTAATTTACAATAGCTTTCTTGGAATTGCCAGAAAAAAGTTATCAACCTTAGTTTAGTGTTGTACTTCAACTTATTGAGACTTCTTCTCCAATAGGTTGAAATGGAAACCAAATTCTAAGGTTAATCAATTTGGGATAATTTTGTTTAGGAACATGTTTGTGCTAACTTTGTTCCAGTTCATTCAAATAGACTTATGAAGAAAGGTGGAGGGATAAGGCCCTACGAAACCTTGGCAACCTAGCTAACTCAGTTAGAAAAGGTGCCAAATCCAATCTTGGTTTTTACTGAGAAACGATAAGTTAGCTTGTATCTCCACAGCTTCAGTAGTCAGAAATAATATCAATGAAGCAGGATATAAAATCAATACTTAAAAATAGAATATTAGTACTCGACGGAGCAATGGGTACTATGATACAACGCCATAAACTCGAGGAAGAAGATTTCCGAAAAGGATGGTTCGAAGATCATGAGAGCCCTTTGAAAGGGAACAATGATTTGTTGTCGTTAACACGGCCTGAAATAATCAAAGAAATTCACTCAGAGTATTTTGTTGCCGGCGCAGATATCGCAGAAACAAACACGTTCTCGGGTACAACAATCGCCCAAGCGGATTATAGTTTGGAAAGCGCTGTTTACGACATTAATTTTCAAAGTGCAAAAATTGCGCGAGAAGTTGCGGATGAATTTACCGCTTGCGAACCTCATAAGCCGCGCTTTGTTGCTGGATCAATTGGTCCGACCAACAGAACAGCATCAATATCTCCAGATGTAAACGATCCTGGATTTAGAGGAATCACATTCAATGAACTTGTTACGGCTTACAAGCAACAAACCAACGCCTTAATGGACGGTGGAGTAGACTTGCTGTTGGTTGAAACCGTTTTCGACACCTTGAATGCCAAAGCAGCATTGTATGCAATCGATGAGGTTTGTGATGACCGTGGAGTGAAAATTCCAATTATGGTTTCCGGAACCATTACAGATCAAAGTGGAAGAACGTTAACGGGCCAAACGACAGATGCATTTTTAATCTCCGTTGCCCACATGGATCTGCTTTCTATTGGCTTGAATTGTGCTCTTGGGGCTTCAATGATGCGGCCTTACCTTCAAGTTTTGGACAAGAACAGTCCGTTTGGAGTCAGTGCGCATCCCAATGCAGGATTGCCAAATGAATTTGGCGAATACGACGAAACTCCTGAGATGATGGCTCAACAGATCAAAGAATTTTTAGATGAGGGATTAGTAAATATTATTGGAGGTTGTTGTGGAACAACTCCGGATCACATTTCTGCAATCGCAGATATGGTGGTAAATTATTCACCTAGAGAAATTGAGAAACATGTCGGAGAATAAAGCGACTTTAAAACTTTCGGGACTTGAACCGTTAATCGTAACTTCGGAAAGCAATTTTGTAAATGTTGGTGAACGAACAAACGTAACCGGTTCACGAAAATTCCTTCGTTTAATAAAAGAGGAATTGTTCGATGAAGCCTTAAGTGTTGCCCGCGAGCAAGTGGAAGGTGGCGCTCAAATTATCGATATCAATATGGATGAAGGAATGATCGATGGAAAAGAAGCCATGGTGAAGTTCTTAAACCTTATTGCCGCTGAGCCGGATATCGCACGCGTTCCTGTTATGATCGATAGCTCGAAATGGGAAATCATTGAAGCTGGATTGCAATGTGTTCAAGGAAAAGGAGTTGTGAATTCAATTTCATTGAAAGAAGGTGAGGAGAATTTCATTGCGCAAGCGAAAAAAGTAAAACGGTACGGAGCTGCCATAATTGTTATGGCCTTTGATGAAGACGGTCAAGCGGATAGTTACGAGCGCCGAATAGAGATTTGTGAAAGATCGTACCGCGTACTTATTGATAAGGTTGGCTTCAATCAAAACGATATCATTTTTGACCCAAATATTTTCCCCGTTGCAACAGGAATGGAAGAGCACAACAACAATGCTTTGGATTTCTTTAACGCAACAAAGTGGATTCGAGAAAACTTACCTGGTGCTCACGTGAGTGGAGGTGTTTCGAACGTTTCGTTTTCGTTTAGAGGGAACAATACGGTTCGCGAAGCAATGCATGCTGCTTTCCTGTATCACGCCATTCAAAATGGAATGGATATGGGGATTGTGAATCCTTCAATGTTGGAGGTTTACAGTGATGTCAATATGGAATTACTCGAACGTGTTGAAGATGTTCTTTTCAATAGAAGAGAAGATGCAACGGAGCGTTTGCTTGAATATGCCGATACCGTAAAAGGCGGAGAAGGGAAGAAGCGCGTTGTGGATTTAAGTTGGAGAGAGGGAAGGGTTCAAGAGCGAATTACACATGCCTTGGTAAAAGGTACTGCAGATTATATTGTTGAGGATACGGAAGAATGCCGACTTATGTTTGACCGCCCTATTGAAGTGATTGAAGGCCCTTTAATGGATGGAATGAACGTGGTTGGGGATTTATTTGGAAGTGGAAAAATGTTCCTGCCTCAGGTTGTTAAATCGGCGCGAGTAATGAAAAAGGCCGTAGCTCATTTATTGCCGTTCATCGAAGCAGAGAAAGGCGGTAAAATGACGTTTTCTGGAAAGGTATTGATGGCAACCGTTAAAGGCGATGTGCATGATATTGGAAAGAACATAGTTGGCGTTGTTTTAGGGTGTAACAATTATGAAATCATTGACCTTGGCGTGATGGTTCCATCGGAAAGAATTATCAAAGAGGCAATTGAGCATAATGTTGACGTAATCGGCTTAAGCGGCTTGATAACGCCGTCGCTAGATGAAATGGTGACTGTTGCCAAAGAAATGGAACGGGCAGGATTGTCAATTCCGTTGATGATAGGAGGCGCGACGACATCTCGCGTTCATACTGCTGTGAAAATTGAAGAGCACTTCAAGAAGGACCAAACGGTTCATGTTCTCGATGCGTCTAGATCTGTTACTGTAGTTGAAAGTCTACTGGGAGGTAAAAAAGATGCGTTTGTAGCGTCAATTAAAGAAGAGTATGACAAGGTTCGTGAGAACCATGCAAAGAATAGAGCTAAAAAAACAATTTTATCCATCGAAACTGCACGTGCGAACAAGTATGAAATCGATTGGAAAGAGACGAATATCGTTGAGCCGAATGAATTGGGAGTGATTTACGTTGAGGTTACAACAGATGAGTTACTTCCATATATTGATTGGACGCCGTTTTTCAGAACTTGGGAGTTGCATGGAAAGTACCCTGCCATTTTAAGTGATGAAGTTGTCGGAGAAGAGGCTGTTAAACTTTTTGCAGATGCAAAAGCGATGTTGAAACAAATCGAACAAGAAAAATGGTTGACGCATAAAGGTGTTGTTGGACTCTTCCCAGCTTCTTCTGTTGGGGATGATATTCATATTTACGATCCGGAAAACGCTAGTGAATTGTTGATGGTTCAACATTCTATTCGCCAGCAATCCAAAAAAGCTGCAGGCATTCCAAATATCGCTTTGTCTGATTTTATCGCTCCCCGTGAAACGGGAATAGTAGATTACATTGGCGGATTCGTTGTGACCTCTGGAATTGGCATTGACGGTAAAGTAGAAGCGTTTGAAGTAGATCATGACGACTACAACTCAATCTTATTGAAAGCATTAGCAGACCGCCTCGCAGAGGCATTTGCTGAGTACTTGCACAAAAAGGTACGAACAGATCTTTGGGGATATGCTCAAGGTGAAGGGTTGGGTAATGATGAATTGATCAAGGAGAAATACAGGGGGATACGTCCTGCTCCTGGATATCCAGCATGTCCGGATCACACAGAAAAACCTGCATTGTTTGAATTGCTCAATGCGACGCAGCTTGCGGGGGTTTCACTTACAGATAGTTTGGCAATGTTGCCAACAGCGAGTGTTTCTGGTTGGTATTTCGCGAACGAAGAATCGAAGTATTTTGGAGTCGGGAAAATTGGCGAAGATCAGTTGAAATCATTGGCTGAACGCAAGGATCTTAGCGTTGAAAAAATGGAGCGTTGGTTGTCGAGTAATATGCATTGATTTAGTTTAATCACTGAGATGCATTGGCGCAAGGTATTGGCTGCTCATATTTGACTGCTTTTGACGGATGTCTAATTCGACAACTTAGGTTAGGGCTATGGCAGCATAAACACCTCTACATTATCACCAACGGACCAGTCCGTCCTCCCTTCTGGTAACTTTGCCAAGCAATTCGCTTCGGAGAAAGAACTTAGCATGGCCGAACTTTGAGCATTGAGAATTCGAACCTCATTGCCATTTGCATACGCCTTTAAGAAATGCGTTAATGCAGCCCCTTTTTTGTATTCAGAAGTTATTTTAAGCGATCGCTGTTCCAATTGAGGAGCGCTATAACCTTGCATCATGCGAATTGCGGGAATCACATACATGTAAAAACAAGAAAGTACCGCAGCAGGATTTCCTGGTAATGCAAATACAGATGTTTCATCTTTTGTCCCAAAGAACAAAGGTTTTCCCGGTTTCTGTTTCAGTTTATAGAAAATTTCATTGACGCCCAATTCATTCATTGCCTTACCAACAAAGTCATAGTCGCCAACAGAGATTCCGCCAGACGTTATAACCAAATCGCATTGGGACAAGGCTTTTGAAATCATGTGCTTGGTTGATTCGAAATCATCCTTAACAGATTGAATCTCGGAATCCACACCAACTGATTTCAAGGCAGCTTTCAAGGTGTAAGAGTTTGATTCATAAATCTTTCCAGAAATTAATTCTTGACCTGGAGCCATCAATTCATTCCCAGTTACAATAATGATTGCTTTTGGTTTTCTAGAAACTTCAACTTTATGAATTCCGAGCATATACAAATAGCCAATCGCACCAAGGTTGATTGTCGTGTCTTTCTTTAAAACAACAGCGCCAGTTTGAACTTGTTCACCGGCAAATCGAATATTCATGTTGTCGGAAACGCGTTCCGTTAATTGGATTATCGATTCGTCGCTTTCAACGATTTCTTGTTTCGCTATTGCCGTCGCTGATGTTGGAACTAATGCACCCGTAAAAATACGAACGGCCTCTCCTTCTGCAAGCTCAATTCCTTCTCCACTTTCGCCCGCTTGGATTTCTCCGATGAGTTTAAATTGATTCAAATGATTGCCGCAAATCGCATAACCGTCCATTGCAGATTGATTAAAAGGAGGCATGTTGATTTGCGAAAGAATGTCGCTCGTTGTTACGAAGCCAAGCGCGTCTTCAACCTTAATCTGAGTCGAAGGCAATCGCTTGATGTTCGCCGTTATTTTATTAAATGCATCTTGAACGCTAGTCATTGAAATTCAATTTTGTCTTCTAAAGATATCAGATTATTTCTTTATGAAATCAACAGTAACGCGTCGGTTTGCAAGACGGTCGGCCTCGGTCACCTCGGGTGTGAATTTTGGCTCTTTGTTACTGTGTCCTTTGTATTGCAATCGATCTTTCGATATTCCACGAGTTATTAGGTAATCAGTAACCATCAAGGCCCGATCAAATGATAATTTGAAATCGTCGGCACAACAAACATGACCGTGAATAATAGCATCAATGTTTGGATGATCTCTCATTAGTTCAAACAGCTCCACAATTTCAGGTTCACATATTTTAATCAAAACGGGATAACCCGGAATGAAAAGAAGTGATAAATCCATTGATATTTCTTGTTCGGCGCCAGTTAGGAAATTTTCGAATTGCCTTTCTAAAACATCGGCGCCTTTCCAAGTTGAAGGTGTTTTTTTCTCGATTGGAGCAGTTTTAGATTTGTAAATGATATCCACGCGTCTTGATTGAGCAGCGTTGTATTTCTCAGAATTGGCTGCTTCTTTCTCACCATTTAAATATGTTTGTGTTGACTCGGAATTCAACAAATTCAGAACCGTTTTTAGTCTTTTAGTGGCCAAAATTTGATTGTAAGTACTTGTGCCGGTAGTGTCGCAAAATGCTGAAATTCCTTCAAGGCTCACGTAATTGAATTTTTTGAATTCAATGATTTTTTTTAACTCAGTTGCATTTGGTGAAGAGCTGTCAAAAGCGAAATAAATCGATAGTGTATCTTGAGCGTTAGAACGCAAACAAGCGAAGACTATGGAAAGAATAAGAAGTGCTTTCATGCAATGAAGATGTAAATTACTGTTTAGTGAATACTACTTTAAACCTCTGGTACTTAAAAGTAAACGTAATTTGCTGTTCTTTGGTCTATTTCCAAGTTATTTCTTGGTGAACTCCAAGCTTACGCGTCGATTTGCATTCCTGTTCTCAACATTGTTTTCTGGCCATTTTCTAGGTTGTGTATTGCTATGACCCGTATATTTCATGCGCCTTGCGCTAATTCGATTTTCTAGCATGTACATGTAAATGGCATGGGCACGGTTCTTTGATAGAATGTAGTTGGGTCCACAGCAAACATGGCCGTGAATATGAACTTCCAGATTCGGATTTTTTTTCATGATCGCAAGGAACTCCTGAACTTCAGAGAAGCATTCCGGCAACAATCGTGCTTGTCCAGGATAGAACAGAATCCTCAGATCAATGTTGAGTTTCGCATCCTCACTTTCTATGAACTCAACTACGCTTTCAGTTAAGCTCGGCGGTTCTTTGGATTTGTCCGAATAGATGATGTCCACACGACGGGAAAATTGAGCGTCGTAGTTTTTTGCTTTGGAGGATATTTTTTCGCCTTGCGCAATCGTTGTGTTTGCCGTTGAATCTATTTTGAGAAGAACAGCGTCCAGTCGTTTTTGAGCAAGTTTTAAATTGTAGGCTTGGCTTCCGGAAGTGTCACAATGGGCCACGACCCTTATTACAGTCATGTGTTCTGAAGTATTGAATTCCATCAAATCTTCATTTGAAGCGCCTGACAACGTGGATTTATTAAAATCGAAATAAACGGAAAGTGTATCTTGACTATTCTGGGCATTGACGCTACAAAAAGAAAAGAAAACGATTATGGAGAGGAATGTTTTCATATTAGTGCAACGGGGGTTTTAAAAAATCGTTACAGATTTAGTTAATATGAAATTCCATAACGATCTTCAATTCTAAATACTTTCGAACCCAGTATACTTTTGAAGTACAGCAGGAATAGCAATTCCGTTTTCGGTCTGATGATTTTCCATCAATGACGCCATAATTCTAGGCAATGCCAATGCAGAACCATTTAGTGTATGACACAATTGACTTTTCTTATTAGCGTTTTTGAATCTTAATTTCAATCGTGTAGATTGGAACGTATCGAAGCGAGAAACTGAACTTACTTCAAGCCATTTTTCTTGCGCTGCAGAGTAAACTTCGAAATCATACGTCATTGCTGCTGCAAATCCAGTGTCGCCACCGCACAAACGCAAGATTCTGTATTGAAGACCAAGCTTCTCTAGCAATCCTTTTACGTGGTTAACCATTTCGTTCAATGCCGCATCTGAATTAGACGGGTGCTCAATACGAACGATTTCTACTTTGTCAAATTGGTGCAATCGGTTCAGTCCACGAACGTCACTTCCATAAGATCCCGCTTCTCTTCTAAAACAAGGTGTATGACCAGTAAGTTTAATTGAGAAATTTTCATCCGGCAGCATCACTCCACGGTAAATGTTTGTCAATGGAACTTCTCCCGTTGGAATTACATATAAACCGTCTACGCCCATGTGGTACATCTGTCCTTCCTTGTCAGGAAGTTGTCCCGTTCCATAAGCCGAAGCTTCATTCACAAAATGAGGAACTTGATGTTCTTTGTATCCAGCATCAACGGCCTCGTCAATAAAGAAGTTGATCAAAGCACGTTGCAATCTCGCTCCTTTTCCAATGTAAACTGGAAATCCAGCTCCTGTGATCTTAACGCCCAACTCAAAATCTATAAGATTGTATTTGTCAGCCAATTCCCAGTGTGGAATCGCTTTGAAATCGTAAGAAACGGCATTGCCATGTTCTTCTACCGTCTCATTGTCTAGTTCGCTCTTGCCCGCCTTAACAAGTTCGTCTGGAACATTTGGCAATTGGTACATCAAGTTTGTGATTTGCTGTTCGAAAGCATCCACCTTCTCTTTCAAATCCGCCTCTCTTGATTTTAATTCAGCCGTTTGACCTTTGATGGCATTTGCTTCAGCAGCCTTTCCTTGTTTGAATAAAATTCCAATTTGCTTAGAGAGCTGATTCATTTCCGACGCAGCAGTTTCCATCTGACCTTTATAGATTCTCCACTTTTCATCAATGGATAACAATTCATCAATAATAGGCGTTGCATCGAAGTGACGTTTTTTAAGTCCTTCAATAATACTGTCTTTATCTGTTCTAATGCGTTGAATCTCTAGCATCTCTTTTTGTTGTTGAATTAGTTCCGATAATTATCGGAAGCGAATTTAGTTAATTCTAATTGGTTAAATAAGGTTTTTGGTTTCAGGTTTCTAGGTTTGCTACTTAGAGCAATTTAAATGTTATTTCGCCTGCTGTGATCAACTAAAAACTATTAAAGCCTTAAAACAAAAAAAAGCGAACCTCAAATGAGACTCGCTTTCCTTTAAAATTATAATGTTCAATTATGCTTCAGCTGTCTCAAATGGAGTAACTGATACAAATGAACGGTTGTTTGCTTTTTTGCGGAATTCTACGAGACCGTCAGTCAAAGCGAATAAAGTATGATCTTTTCCGATCCCTACATTCGTTCCTGGATGGTGTCTAGTACCTCTTTGACGAACAATAATGTTCCCAGCAATAGCTGCTTGTCCGCCAAAAATTTTAACTCCTAATCGTTTAGATTCTGATTCACGACCGTTTTTCGAACTACCGACTCCTTTCTTATGTGCCATGGCATTTAATATTTATGTCCCAAAAGGGATTGTTATTATTTTTCTTCCTCTGTCTTTGGTGCTGCTTCTTTCTTAGGAGCTGCTTTTTTCGCTGGAGCTTTTTTCGCTTCTGCTTTTGGAGCTTCTTCCTTAGTAGCTTCAGCTTTCTTAGCCGCTGCTGCTTTAGCACCACCTACTTTAATGTCACTAATTGTAATCGCTGTGAAGCTCTGACGGTGTCCATTTTTCTTTTTGTAACCTTTTCTTCTTTTCTTTCTGAAAACGATTACTTTGTCTCCTTTAACGTGCGTTTCAACTTTCGCTGAAACTGTTGCACCTTCTATAGCCGGGGCGCCAAGAGTTACTTTTCCATCGTTGTCAACAAGAAGAACTTTATCAAAACTAATTTTCTTTCCTTCTTCTGCATCTAAACGGTGTACAAAGATCTTTTGGTCTTTTTGCACTTTGAATTGCTGCCCTGCTATTTCCACTATTGCGTACATATAGCCTTGTTTTTAGTTGTTTATAATCCGAAAATTCGGAAGACAAAGATAGAGATTTATATTAAGAACATACGTTTAAATGGTTTAAAATGTTTCTTTTTTCTCTTTAAAGACAATAGTACGATGGTGTCAATAATATTTTATTCTCCAATATACGTTACTTTAGTGAATCAATTTAACATTAAGCAATGAGGAGTATGAAATGCTTAATTCAGGCGAAGCTGTTTCTTCTTGGGTTTTTGCTTATTGGAATGAATGCCATTGCGAAAGGTGAGGTTCAATGGGGGTCTAACTAAAAGTATAGGGAGATTATTAAATATCATTCCTGAGGGAGAATATAGTAATTACGCACTAAGGCACAGTGGTGGTACATTGTCTAAAAAGCTAGAAGGTTCTTACCATAAGGGTGCGGAGTTAATTGATGAAGTGAAGCTGGATTTACGTGCACCAAATGGAACTATGGCCAGTTTTGAGGCAGAGCTACCATTGTTGGAGAAAAATTTGTTGTTTTAAGCTATTAAAGGAAGTAAAGAGAAATTTGGGTTTCTAAACTTTGAAGAATAGAACGTGCTTAAATTAATTAAAAATGGCCTGTGAATTTCATTGGCCATTTTTATTTATGAATGACTTTTTTAATCAATCAGTGCAACTTTATTCACGTAATTTCTTCTTCCCTAAAACGTTGGCTACAAATACTCCAGTAAGTACTATCGCCATCGATCCAATTTGATAGATGTTGATGTGTTCGTTGAATGAAAGGCCGATGATTACTGCGACAACTGGAATCAAGTAGGTGACGCTGCTTGCGAAAAGCACGGATGAGTTCGAGATTAGTACATTGAAAAGCACGACCGCAAAAGCTGTTCCGACAACACTAAGTATGATAATAAATCCTAGACCTTGATAGGCGTACTCGTTTGTTTGAATTGCTTCCAGTGTTCCGGAGTATAGGTTGATGATTATACTCGGAACAATTGTGAGCGTGAAGGATAGCGCCGTTATTTCAAGTCCTGACAGGTGCTGTAACGTATATTTTATTGTGTTTACACTGATCGCGTAACAGAGTGTTGCGATAAGAATTGCGCCGACATGTGTCCAAGAACCAGAGAGTGATAAATCTGCTCCGGATAGTGTAAGTAAAATTATTCCTAAGGTTCCGATTGCGATACCAGAAACTTGTAATGTTGTCAATTTGTTTTTAAATACTACGAAGCCTATAACTAAAGCGAATATAGGAACGAAGCTATTCAGCATTCCTGCATATCCAGAAGAAAGTCCGGTCTCGGCATAAGTGAATAGAAAGGCAGGTAAGAAGTTTCCTGCAAACCCAACAAGGGTCAAAAGAAGAAGGTTCCGCGCTGATTTAAGTTTGTTTAATGCCTTAATTGCAAATGGAAGCAGTGCTAAGGCTGCAATTAACATTCGGAGCGCAGCAACTTGGGTGTCCGAAAAGATTGCTTTTCCCTCAGCGGTGAACATTCCAAGTTTCATGAGAATAAAAGAGCTCCCCCAAATAAAGGCGAGAAGAATCAGTAAAAACCAGCTTTTGTATGTTTTTATCACGGTGCAAAATTACATCATTTATTGGATGTTTAATGCTGTTCTTAAAATTGTGCAAAACTGATGAGTTTTCAACAATCTGAAATTAATTTACCACTTTATACCACTAAGTTAAATTCATTGATTTATCCTTTCTGATTGGGGATTATTAGAAAATAATTGTAACCTTGCTATGAAATAAACGTTCATACTTATTAACAACACGAAATTGAGTGGTAAAAAGTGGTAAAAATCAAGTATTTTTATCCCATTATAAATTGTCATGGCAGGCTTAGTAGGAGAATTCGAGGTTAAAATGGACGCTAAAGGGCGATTCATGTTCCCTTCCGGTTTACGGAAGCAGCTTCCTCCTGCGGCTCAGTTAGATTTCATGTTAAATAAGGGTTTTGAAGATTGTTTAACGTTATTCCCACTTCACGAGTGGGAGAAGGTTAGCGCGAAACTTTCGAAAATGAACCTTTTCAAACCCAAAAACAGAATGTTTTACCGATTGTTCCATCAAGGAGCGAAGCTGGTGAGCTTGGATAAGGCCGGAAGAGCTCTTGTTCCTGTTGGGCACATGGATCGTGTTGGGTTAAACCAGGAAGTAATGCTGATCGCATACAACGATCGCATTGAGATCTGGGACAAGTCGAAATACTTCGAAATGATCGAAGGTTCCATGGCGGATTTTGCGGATTTAGCAGATGAAGTAATGGGAGACTTGGAAAATGACAGCGAATAAACCAGATTATCATGTACCGGTAATGCTTCAAGAGTGCATCGACGCGCTTGAAATTAAAGCAGATGGAGTTTATATCGACGTCACTTTTGGTGGTGGTGGTCATTCCCAAGAGATTTTCAAAAAATTAAATGCCAAAGGAAGATTAATCGTTTTTGATCAAGACCCTGATGCACGAAAAAATGCTTGGGAGGCGCCAAATTTTGATTTTGTTGCTGCGAATTTCGCATACATCTCAAACCATCTTCGATTGTTAGGGGTTGAGAAAGTTGATGGGATTCTGGCCGACTTAGGTGTTTCATCACATCAATTTGATAAAGAAGACCGAGGATTTTCTATCCGTGGTGAAGCCAACTTGGATATGAGGATGAATCAGAATGGTGAGCTCACTGCGAAAAGCGTTGTCAATGAATATTCTGAAGAAGAACTCTTGCGAATTTTCAAAGCATACGGGGAGGTTTCTAACGCTTGGAAATTGGTCAACGCAATTGTCAATGCTCGATTGAACGGAAAGATTAAAACGACGCAAGGCTTGCTTGATATCATAACGCCTTGTGCTCCAAAATTTAAAGAACATAAATATTTCGCGCAAGTGTTTCAAGCGATTCGAATCGAAGTTAATGATGAGATGGGGGTTCTTCAAGGTTTTCTTGAGGCAACTGAAGAAGTGCTTAGTCCAAAAGGGCGATTGGTCGTGATGTCATACCATTCTTTGGAAGATCGAATGGTGAAGAATTATATGAAACGTGGAGCGATAAGCGGAAAGATTGAAAAAGATTTTTTCGGGAATGTTCTAAAACCTTTCGATGAGATTGTAAGACATCCTATCGTTGCAAATGAAGAAGAGTTAGAAAGAAATAGTCGTGCTCGAAGCGCGAAACTTAGAATAGCTGAACGCAATGGATAATGAATTTTTAGACAAGTCTCAGTTAGACGAACAAGATGCAACTGAGAAAAAGAAAGTAAAGAAGAAGCTAGCAAAAAAGAAAGCGGCTAAGGAACGAAAACCGAATGCATTCGTGCAGATTTTGAACGGCGATTTTTTCACAAGAGAGTTCATGATTGGCAATTTGAACTTCATCTTTTTCATAATGCTGCTTTTGCTTTTGGTTGTTGGGAAAGGGTATTACGGAAAGCAGTTGACGAAAGATGTGAATTCGACACGAGAGCAATTGGATGAAGCTACTTCGGATTATTTCGAGGCAAAAACAAGATTAGAGGAAGAAACAGAGCGGACACGATTGATTAAAGAATTGAAATCGGATGGATTAAAAGAAACGGTCAACCCGACAAAGGTGATTCGAATTGAGAGAGATTAAAATGAACGAAAAGAAAGATATATACTGGCGCGCTTACCTGATTTACTTCGGGTTTGTTGTGTTGATGTTGATTGTCATTTTCAAAACTGTAAGTATTCAGTTTGACGGAGGAAATGCAACAACTATGTCTTCAACAAGTGGTGAACAAAAATTGCCTACGAGAACTACACTTCGTAAATCTAGAAAAGGTCAAATCCTTGATGCGAATAGATCGCCATTGGTGACTTCTGTTTCATATTACAACATCTATATTGATCCAACGGTTATTGCTCAAGATGTTTTGGATAAGGATTTGAGCGCTCTGTGCAAAGGGCTTCATAAGTTGTTTCCGAACAAATCGGCTAGTGATTATAGTACAGAAATACGAAGTGCTAGAGAAGCTGGAAGGCGGTATTTGAAAATCCATCAAAAGGTCTCAAATGATGTCCGCAAGAAATTGAACAAATTGCCAATTTTTGAATTGGGCCGATTTAAAGGGGGGTTAATTGATAATGAAGAAGTGATTGAAAGAGTGCTGCCGCATGGCGAGTATTTGAGAAGAACGCTTGGCTACATAAAGTGGAATGAGGAGAAACAGAAAATGGATAAGGTCGGAATAGAACAGGCTTTTGAAAGTTTCCTCACAGGAGAATCAGGAGAAGAGATTGAACAGCAAATTTCGACGGGTTGGAAAAGAACGGGCGTAATCACTAAAGAAGCTGTTGAGGGTGCAACGATTGTAACAACAATTGATATGGATATCCAAGAGGTGGCGCACACAGAACTGATGAATCAATTGGTAGCTGAAAACGCTGAAAAAGGGTGTGTGATTGTAATGGATGTCAAAACAGGACAGATCAAAGCAATGGTAAACTTGAGTAAGGATGCTAAAGATGGAAGGTATTATGAGTCATTTAACCATGCTATCGGCACCCCAGAAGTTCCCGGCTCAACATTTAAGTTAGCGTCTCTGATGGCTGCTTTAGAAGATAGAAAAGTAAAGTTAACGGATAAAGTGAATGCCCATGGAGTCTACAAATTCTACAATGCTCGAATGGATGATTCGAACAATGGAGTGGGTTATGGAGAAATAACAATTCAAAAGGCATTTGAAAAATCATCGAACGTCTTTACGGAAATCATAAATGATGCCTATAAATCAGATCCCAGCGCATACATCAGACGCTTGAAACAATTTGGTTTGGATAAGAAATTAGGTGTTTCTATTTCGGGTGAAAGAAGTCCAGTTATGCACGAGCCTGGTGATTCACAATGGTCGGGGATTTCATTGCCGTGGATGGCTGTTGGGTATGGTTTTCAACAAACTCCGCTTCAAACATTGGCTTTCTATAATGCGGTAGCGAACAATGGGAGATTGCTTAGGCCGCAGTTCGTAAAAGAAATTTACAGAGGGAATGATCTTGTTAAAAAGTTTGAGCCAGATGTTATGATCAATCAGATTTGCTCGCCAACAACAATAATCGACTTACAGGAGTGTCTTTTTGGTGTAATGAAGAGAGGAACAGGAAGCAAAATCAATTCTGCCTTTTTTGATATCGCTGGAAAAACAGGAACGGCCCATATTATTGATAGAACCAATTCCGGAGGAGAAAAAAAATACCAAGCATCATTTGTTGGTTATTTTCCCGCAACAGATCCGATTTACTCATGTATAGTTGTCGTTTCAGCTCCAGGGAAGAACATCTACGGAGCAACGGTTTCAGGAACTGTGTTCACATCAATTGCGAACAAGGTCTATGCATCGAGTTTGAAGTATCACAAGCCGGTGAATCAAGGAGGGGTTGTGGAAGGAATGCCTATTTCAGTTGATGGAAACAGCCGCGATTTAGTTCAATGTTACAAGAGTCTAAATATCCCATACAAAATGAAAGAAGTTGCAAGTTGGGTGAGCACAAATACAAAGGTGGATCATGTAGAAATGATGCGCAGGTATATTGGAAAAAAAACAGTTCCGAATGTCAAAGGGATGACGGCCAAAGATGCTGTTTATCTCATTGAATGTACGGGGATGGTAGCCAAAATAAGTGGCTATGGAAAAGTAGTTGAACAATCTCTCGCTCCTGGTGTGCAGGCGTATGGCGGTGGAGTGGTAGAAATAAAGATGAAGTAATGCAGTTGTTGAAAGACATATTATATGGTGTAAATATCAAGCTTGTTACAGGAGTAACGAACGTTGAGGTTCAATCGCTAACATTCGATTCAAGAACAGCGGTAGAAGGATCTGTTTTCTTTGCGATTAAAGGGGTAGCGAAAGATGGTCATGACTTTATCCAAGATGTTTGTGATAAGGGATGTGCCGTTGTGATTTCTGAAAAAGAAGTTGAGGTAAATGAAGGTGTGCAATTGATCGTTGTTGAAGACTCGCATAAAGCGCTTGCAATTATGGCGGGTAATTTCTTCGGTGAGCCTTCTAAGAAATTGAAGCTGATTGGAGTTACAGGAACGAATGGAAAAACGACGATCACAACCTTGCTTTTCAATTTATATTCAAAACTTGGTTTTCAATGCGGTTTGATTTCAACGGTTGTCAATAAAATTTGTGATAGAGATATTCCATCGACGCACACAACACCAGATCCTATTTCATTGAACCAGTTGCTATTCGATATGGTGGAAGAAGGGGTTTCACATTGTTTCATGGAGGTGAGTTCGCACGCAATTCATCAAAATAGAATCGCGGGATTGACTTTCGCGGGCGGCGCGTTCACCAACATCACACACGATCATTTGGATTACCACAAAACATTCAAAGAATATATCAATGTGAAAAAAAGGTTCTTTGACGAGCTGCCGAAGGGGGCTTTTGCCTTGACGAATGAAGACGATAAGAACGGACTTGTAATGCTCCAAAACACGAAGGCGAAGAAGAGAACCTCTTCACTAAAGTCGATGAGTGATTACAAAGCTAAAGTGTTGGAGAATCAATTTTCAGGATTGGTTTTATTAATCAATGGCAAAGAGCTTTGGACAAAATTGATCGGCGATTTCAATGCTTACAATTTATTGACCGTTTTCGGCGTTTCGCAAGAATTAGGCGAAGATGAAACCGAAGTTTTAACAGTGATCAGCGAGCTCCAATCCGTTGACGGTCGCTTCGAATACATTAGAAGTGATAGCGGTGTCATTGCAATTGTAGACTACGCTCATACGCCAGATGCATTGGATAATGTCTTGAGAACGATTGATAATATTCGTACCAAAAATGAAACTGTTTTCACTGTTGTTGGGTGTGGCGGAGATCGTGATAGAGCCAAACGACCAGTCATGGCATCAATTGCTTGTGAAAGATCAGACCGTGTCATTCTTACTTCTGACAATCCCCGTTCGGAAGATCCAAATGCAATTATTGATGAGATGATGGAAGGTGTTGATGCTGCCAATTATAAAAAAGCGCTTTCAATTACGGACAGAGAACAGGCAATAAAAACAGCAGTTACGATGGCAGAACCAAAAGATATCATTTTGATCGCTGGAAAAGGACATGAAAAATACCAAGAAATCAACGGGGTTCGCCACGACTTTGATGATTTACAAACGATAAAAAAATTATTTACCAAACTCAATAAATAATGTTGTACTACTTATTTCAATATTTAGACGAGATGAATTTTCCTGGGGCAGGATTGTTCGATTACATCTCATTTCGAGCTGCAATGGCCTTGATCACATCGCTGATAGTTTCAATGCTCTTCGGAAAGAGATTGATTGGTTTGCTTCAAAAGCAACAAATCGGTGAAACGGTTCGTGACTTAGGTCTTGAAGGTCAAATGGCAAAACAAGGAACGCCAACTATGGGTGGTTTGATCATACTTGCGGCGATTCTTATTCCAACGTTATTGTTTGCTCGTTTAGACAGCATCTATGTAATAACAATGCTAATCGCAACGGTTTGGCTTGGTGCAATTGGATTTATTGATGATTATATCAAAGTCTTCAAAAAAAACAAGGCAGGTCTCGCGGGACGATTCAAGGTTATTGGTCAGGTCGGTGTAGGGATAATTGTTGGGTCAATTCTGTACTTCCATCCCGATGTTGTGGTTCACAAGAAAGTGGATGCAGATTACACACTGCGTTCAGGGGAAAAATTCGTGACGAAAATGCACATCGATGAAGGTCAGGATGAAGCGTTTAAGGCAAAGTGGATTGAAACGGATGACATGACCACTACAATTCCCTTCGTAAGTAACAACGAGTTCAACTACAATTGGCTTGTTGGTGATTGGATGGGAACTTGGGGCTGGCTGCTGTTTATCCCTGTTGTAATATTCATTGTTATTGCAGTTTCAAATGGAGCAAACATGACAGATGGTCTTGATGGGCTTGCCACCGGGACCTCGGCTATTGTCGGGATTTCATTGGCCATTTTAGCGTATGTATCCACCAACGTTCATTTCGCCGATTACCTGGATGTGATGTACATCCCAGATGCCGAGGAGTTGGTAATCTTTATTTCGGCCTTTGTCGGAGCATGTGTGGGTTTCCTCTGGTACAATTCTTATCCAGCTCAAGTTTTCATGGGAGATACAGGAAGTTTGGCTTTGGGTGGAATAATTGCCGTGTTTGCAATTTCCATTCGTAAAGAACTGCTAATTCCAATCTTATGTGGAGTGTTCTTAATCGAAAACTTGTCGGTAATCATGCAAGTGGGTTGGTTTAAATACACTAAAAAGAGAAGTGGTGAAGGACGTAGGATTTTCCTTATGGCACCGTTGCATCATCATTATCAGAAAAAAGGAATGCACGAAGCAAAAATTGTTTCACGCTTCTGGATTGTCGCAATTCTTCTAGCGGTAATCACAATTGTAACATTAAAAGTAAGATAGGCTTCGCTTTTTGAAGCAGTCAAAATAAAGATGAAAATTGAATCTGGACATATCGTAATTCTAGGCGCAGGCGAGAGCGGCGTTGGAGCAGCTGTTCTCGCTAAGAAAATGGGGTGGACGGTATTTGTTTCAGATTTTGGTTCAATCAATGAAAAGTTTAAAGCAGCAATTATTCATTTGGGCGTGAAATGGGAAGAAGGAATGCATACAATGGAAGAGCTTTTGAAAGCCGATTTAGTTGTGAAGTCACCTGGGATTCCAAATACGGCAGTGCCGGTAAAGGCATTGAAAGAAGCCGGTATAAAAGTGGTTTCAGAAATCGAATTCGCTGGATTTTACAACGAAGCAAAAACGATCTGTATTACTGGAAGTAATGGTAAGACAACAACGGCAATGTTGACGTATCATATCTTAAAAAATGCCGGTTTAAATGTTGGGTTGGCTGGAAATGTCGGTAAAAGTTTCGCGAAGCAGGTTGCTGAAAAAACTTTCGATTGGTACGTGTTGGAACTGAGTTCTTTCCAATTGGACGATATGTACGAGTTCAAAGCAGATATAGCGATGCTTATGAATATTACGCCGGACCATTTAGATCGATATGAATACAAAATGGAGAATTACGCAAGATCAAAAATGCGAATTATCCAAAACCAAACTGCTGAAGACTGGTTCATTTACAATTACGATGATCCAATTATAAAGCAACAAATCGAGTCTCGAACACCGCCGAAGGCAGCAGCGAAGATAATTCACGCGAGACAAGCGCCATTCTCTTTAAAAGAAGAAATAGAAGTAGGTGGGTACTTAGAAAAGAAACAACTAACAATAAACATAAACAAACAATTCACTATGTCAATTCACGATTTAGCCTTAAAAGGTAAACACAATGCACAGAATTCCTTGGCATCTGGAATCGCTTCCAGAATCCTCGAAATTAGAAAGGAATCCGTCCGAGAGAGCTTGGGTGATTTCGTAAATGTTGAACATCGATTGGAGTTCGTGGCAAAAGTACACGGAATCGAATTCATCAATGATTCAAAAGCAACAAATATTAACTCTACATGGTTCGCGCTTGAGAGCATGGACAAACCAACTGTTTGGATCGTCGGAGGTGTAGATAAAGGAAACGATTACTCAGAGTTAACGAAATTGGTTGATGAAAAAGTAAAATCAATCGTATGCCTTGGTAAAGACAATTCGAAAATCATCGAAGCTTTTAGCGGGTGTAATATTGAAATTTACGAAGCAGGTTCAGCGATGGAAGCTGTTGCTTATGGATACCGATTGGCCAAAAAAGACGAAACGGTTCTTCTTTCTCCAGCTTGTGCAAGTTTCGATTTGTTTGAGAACTACGAAGAAAGAGGAAACGAATTTAAGAAAGCAGTTAGATTATTATAATATGAAGAAAGTTCAATCCACTCATACTGCACAAGAGGAACTCCTTCGGGCAAGGAAAGAAGGACTCGAAAGGGCGCGTTCACTTGATTCTATGCGGGCTCATGGTAAATGGAGAGAGATGGATGTGTTCTCGTGGGCCAACCCACATTTTGAAGCTTTATCAACGGCAATTGCATCTTTCCCATTCCCGGTTGTCTGGGTTGGGAAGCACGAGCAGATTAAATGTGCTTGTAACTATTATCCAGAAGTATTGGATACAATGGAAACGGCGATTTTTTACGATCAAGCACATTTAAAATTGAATGAAGCTGCGATTGTCAATTTAGAAAAAGTGGCAGGGGTTGGAAGCCTTGAATCAGCATTAAAACTCGTTCAATCATTAGAACAGCAAAGAAGAATATTTTTATTTACTACTGAAGGAAACGAAATGGTTAAGGATGTCAATGACTTCAATGCATTTGTAGAAAGTTGGAATTAAATGAATAAAGTACTTAAATATCTTGGAGGCGACCGTGTGATTTGGATCATTACGTTCCTCTTGCTGGCATTCTCTTTAGTTAGCGTGTATAGCTTTGTCCCTATTCTCGTTAAAATCGAGGGAGGTACGCCATTTAAGTACTTGTTCAAGCATTTTATTTATGTTATTATTGGTTTAGGAGTTATGTTTTGGGTGCATCGAACCAATCCAAAGTATTTCTCTCAACTGGCCAAATTTGGGTTTTATCTCGCGGTGGCACTTCTCATTTTCACCTTCTTTTTTGGAATGAAAGTGAACGACGCAGGACGTTGGGTTAAAATACCATTCGTAGGGTTAACCTTTCAATCATCCGATTTTGCAAAGCTTGCGCTGGTCTTGTATGTGTCCAGGCTATTGATGAAAAAGAAGGATGTACTCAACGATTGGCGAAATGGTTTTTGGCCCGTCGTTATTCCGATTGTTATTATTTGTGGACTGATTGTCAAGGACAATTTTTCTACTGCAGCAATTCTATTTGCTATCTCACTTACACTCCTTTTCCTAGGTCGTGTTCCTATTTTGAAAATCCTGAGCCTTATTGGTGGTGGTATCGCGTTGTTTATGTTTATTGTTTTGATACACATATCCGCTCCGGATTTGAAACTTTTACCGAGATGGGAGACGTGGGTGAATCGGTATCAAAATAAAATTGCAGATGATGGCAGCGCGCAAGATAATGCGCAGGCAATGAATTCCGAATTAGCAATCTACAACGGTCGTGTGAATTGGGTTGGAGATTGGGATCAAATCAGCATTTTTGGAGGTCAAGGTGTTGGAGACGGACAGTTGAAAGAATACTTACCGGAAGCTTACGCAGATTTTTTCTATGCCAGTTTTGTGGAAGAATTTGGTCCTATAATCGCTGGAGTACTTCTGCTGCTGTATCTCATTTTGCTTTTTCGGATAATGAGGATTGGCCTAAATGCCGATAGTCTATTTGAAACCTATCTCTGTATTGGAATAGGAGTGATTATACTCAGTCAAGCTGCTGTGAATATGCTCGTTTGTACGGGTTTGTTCCCAGTTACCGGACAAAATATGCCATTGCTTGCAATGGGAGGGTCTGCAATGATCATGACATGTCTTGGGCTTGGAATGGTCCAGAGTATTGCAAACAAACAAATTAGACCGAAAACGGAGGAGCAGGCAAATACATCGGATGAGGAATTGGAAGAGGAAGAAATTCTTGAAAACGTTTAAGTTATGATCAAAAAGGCAATAGTATCAGGAGGAGGAACAGGAGGACATATTTTCCCTGCAATCGCCATTGCGGATGAAATCAAACGTAGAAATCCAGATGCCGAAATTTTATTCGTTGGTGCAGCTGGAAAAATGGAAATGGAAAAAGTGCCACAGGCAGGATATAAAATCGAAGGGCTTGATATTGTTGGATTTAAACGGAAGTTAGCTTTGTCAAACTTCTTGCTTCCTTTCAAGATTATAAAAAGTGTATTAAAAGCAAAGAAAATCGTTCGAAAGTTCGATCCTGATGTAGTTGTAGGTGTAGGAGGTTACGCAAGTGGTCCGACCTTAAAAGCGGCATCAATATTGAAATTTCCAACGGCACTGCAGGAGCAAAATGCATTTGCTGGAAAAACGAATAAGATCCTCTCTAAAAAAGCTAAAGTGATTTGTGTTGCTTATGAAGGCTTAGAGCGTTTCTTCCCTGCGGATAAAATTATATTGACAGGGAATCCGATCAGAAATGACATGGTCGATATCATTGGGAAAAGAGAAGAAGCATACAAGGAATACGGCTTTGATCCCAATAAAAAAACGATTCTAATTATTGGTGGAAGTTTGGGGGCGAGAACCTTGAATGAAAGCATAGTTAAAGATTTGAACTTGTTGGCAGAGTCTGGGGTTCAGGTTCTTTGGCAGTGCGGTAAATTGTACAATGAGCGTTTGATTGAACAATTGAAAGATACGGAAATGGGCAATGTAAAAATGGTTCAGTTCATTATGCGAATGGATCTTGCTTACGCAATGGCAGACGTGATTATTTCCAGAGCGGGTGCGATTTCTGTTTCGGAATTATGCTTAATACATAAGCCAGCGATTTTGGTTCCTTCACCAAATGTTGCCGAAGACCATCAAACGAAAAATGCAATGGCCTTGGTAGAGAAAAATGCAGCAATCCTCTTGAAGGATGTCGAAGCAAAAGAACAATTGATTCCAGCGACGTTAGAGCTTATTGAAAATGAATACGCCTGTGAAGGTCTTGTTAAAAATATTCAGCCATTAGGGAAACCAAACGCTACGGTAGAAATTGTAGATGAACTTGAAAAAATTGCAAAGTAATTGAGTAACGAAGATTTAAATATCAATCAATTCAACGGGGCTTACTTCATCGGGGTAGGCGGAATCGGTATGTCAGCACTAGCCCGGTATTTCAATTTCCAAGGATGGAAAGTCGGTGGCTATGATAAAACACCAACACCCTTAACAGCTCTTTTAGAAAAAGAAGGAATCGAAATTCATTACGAAGATTTTGGACCTTCTCTTCCAGAAGATTTTAAAAATATTGAAACTACATTAGTTCTATATACACCAGCCATTCCCATCAATTTTGGTGAATTAGTGCATGTTCAATACAGCGGATATGTCGTAAAGAAACGTGCTGAAGTTTTGGGAATGATCACGAGAGATTTAAAGGCGTTAGGTGTTGCGGGAACGCACGGAAAGACGACGACTAGTGCCATTTTAGCGCACTTGTTAAACGAGTCTGAATTGAAGTGCAATGCCTTTTTAGGAGGGATTAGTACAAATTTCAATTCTAATTTCGTTAGCGGTGATAGCAACCTTACTGTAGTAGAGGCTGATGAGTTTGACCGTTCATTTTTACAGCTAAACCCTTTTGCATCAATCATCACGTCAACGGATGCGGACCATTTAGATATTTATGGAAATAATGACGATTTCTTAATTGGATTCAGGGAGTACGTCAAACGAATTGATCCAGAAGGTTATTTGGTTCGACACGCTGATGTTGTTTTGAATCATCCGAATGAGATTACCTACGCTTTGAATCAAGAAGCCGATTTCAGCGGAATAAATCCTCGGTTTGAAAATGGTCGTTTCTTGATTGATCTTAAAACGCCGGATGGAAACTGGAATGACATCGAATTGGGTGTTCCTGGCTTGCACAACGCTGAAAATGCCATTGCGTGTATTGCGCTCTGCTTAAAATTGGGTGTAACGGAAGAAGTCATTCGCCACGGATTGAAATCATTTTTAGGAGTCAAACGTCGTTTTGAATACCACGTTAAAGAAGACAATTTTGTCTATATCGATGATTACGCGCATCATCCAACCGAAATAAAAGCGTTGGTCTCATCCGTGAGATTGCTTTATCCAAATCAAAGAATTACAGGCGTATTTCAACCGCATTTATTTACCCGAACCCGCGATTTCTTCGATGAATTTGCTTTTGAATTAAGCCAACTCGATGAAGTTATTTTACTGCCGATTTATCCCGCAAGAGAAGAACCTATCGCAGGAATCACAAGTGAAGCGTTGTTAGCCAAAATAAGCATTATGGACAAAAAAGTAATGTCCCAAGACGAAGCGGTTCAACATCTAAAATCGAACGATCCAAAAATCGAAAGATCAAATGATCCGATGGTCCTTTTGACCATCGGTGCCGGAGATATCGACAGAATCGTTCCACAATTAAAAACTGAATTCGTCTTATGAAGAATTGGTTAAAAATAGCATTGTGGTCTTTCTTCGGATTATGTGTTGTTGTGCTTGTGATTATATCGCAAAAAGCTCAAAGCGAAAAAGTGCTCGAAGATCCTGTGATTAAGGTCCATGTGAATGGTGAGAACGAATTTATTACAAGTGATGAGGCGCTTGAAGAGTTACGACATGAAGGGCTGGTGTGGGAGAATCAAACAAGAGGGGAGCTAGACGTGGAGAAGATTGAAGCGCATTTGAGAAAGATTTCACAAGTGAAAGCTGTTAAGGTGTTTTCCCTGCTTGGAGGAAATTGGGAAATTGACGTTGAAACGAGAAAACCAATCGCTAGAATTTACAATAAATTCGGAGGTTCATTTTATCTAGATAGTGAAGGAGTTACGATGGAAGTTTCACGTCGGCATGCTGCTAGAGTTCTGGTAATTACAGGAGATATTTCGGATCGAATTCAATCCGTTTCGGTGGACGATATTATTAACAATGATTCATTGAAAAGTATTCGGAAGCTCGATGATATCTATCGTATTTCAAGGTATGTTTGTGATGATCCCTTATTCCGCTCACTCATAGGTCAGATTCACTTAAAAAAGAACGGCGACTTTGTATTGGTGCCGCTGGTAGGAGATCAAAAGATAATCTTTGGTTCCGCTTATTCTGACAAAGAAGTTTCGGAGAAGTTCAAGAAGCTTAGAATATTTTATAAAGAAGCGATGCCTTATGCTGGTTGGGATACCTACAAGGAGATAAGCCTGAAGTATGAGGATCAAATAGTTTGCAAGAAAAAAGAAACCAATGGGTAAAGTAGTAGTAGGATTAGATATTGGGACAACGAAAATTGCATGTTTTGTTGGGCGTAAGAACGAGCACGGAAAGATCGAGATTTTGTCAATGGGAAAGACAGAGTCCCTTGGCGTGATGCGTGGAATGGTTTCCAATATCGAAAAAACAATCCAATCAATCAACGGTGCCGTTGCGGAAGCAGAAGAGCGCACCGAAGGAAAATTGAAGATTAAAACTGTGAACGTTGGTATCGCAGGTCAACATATTAAGAGCATTCAACACAGAGGTATTCATACAAGAACGAATATCGAAAGTGAAATTTCTCAAGAGGATATCAATCGTTTGGTTGATGACATGTACAAAATGGCAATGCCTCCTGGTGAAGAAATTATTACCGTTTTACCTCAAGAGTATATCATTGATAACGAAGTAGGAATCAAAGATCCTATTGGAATGTCAGGCGTTCGTCTAGAGGCGAACTTCCATATTATAACTGGAAACATTGGTGCCTCTATGAACATCCACAAGTGTGTTGAACGTTCAGGATTGAAAGTGAAAGACATTATTCTAGAGCCTATAGCATCCGCAGATGCTGTTCTTACTGATGAAGAAAAAGAAGCAGGTGTAGTTCTAGTAGATATAGGAGGTGGTACAACAGACGTTGCAATTTTCCATGAAGGAATTATTCGTCATACAGCTGTTATTCCATTTGGGGGTAATGTAATAACTGACGATATCAAGGAAGGATGCACGATCATGAAACGTCAAGCTGAAAAATTGAAGCAAAAATTTGGTTCTGCTCTTGCTAGTGAAAGTCAAGAAAACGAAGTTGTAGCAATTCCTGGTTTGAGAGGTCGTGCTCCAAAAGAAATTACAATCAGAAACTTAGCAAGCATCATTCAAGCAAGAATGGAAGAGATAATTGATCTTGTTCATTTTGAAATCAGAAACTCTGGTTATGAGAAAAAATTAATTGGTGGTATTGTAGTTACTGGCGGTGGATCACAATTAAAACACATCACGCAATTGTTTGAATATGTTACTGGAATGGATTCTAGAATTGGATATCCAACGGAGCACTTGGCTAATACAAACAACGAGGCGATTAAAAGTCCGATGTATGCAACGGGTATTGGACTTGTTCATAAGGGATTTGAAGATTTAGAAAAATCTTTAGAAGCAGAACCAGAAGCTGCAAGTGCAGGAGATGTAATAACATCAACAACGAAAAAAAGAGGGTCTTTCTTTGACTCATTAATGCAGAAAGGAAAAACTTGGTTTGTAGATGAAGACTAAGCGGGTGAGGTCTTGGTGATGGAAAGCGACCTCCAAGGTTAATTTTTTGAAACAACGGGAAGTGACCCTAGTTAATAGTCACAAGAAAAGAAGACAACAACTAAAAAATAGAATAAAATGGATTTTGATTTACCAAAAGACAACCAGCCATCAATCATTAAAGTGATCGGTGTTGGGGGTGGAGGTGGAAACGCTGTAAACCACATGTTTTCAGAAGGAATTGTAGGAGTGGATTTTATCGTTTGTAATACTGATTTACAAGCATTGGATATTTCTCCAGTACCTTATAAAATTCAACTTGGACCCTCTTTAACAGAAGGTCGTGGGGCAGGTTCTTTGCCGGAAATTGGAAAGAACGCAGCTGTTGAAAACATTGAAGAAATTAGAGAATTCTTAAGTAAAGACACTAAAATGGTTTTCGTCACTGCCGGAATGGGTGGGGGAACTGGAACTGGTGCAGCCCCTGTAATTGCTCAAGTGGCTAAAGAACTCGGAATACTTACTGTAGGAATCGTTACTGTACCTTTCAACTTTGAAGGAAGAAAACGTCGTATTCAAGCAGAAGCAGGATTGGAAGAAATGCGTCAAAGTGTTGATACATTGCTTGTTATTAATAACGAACGTTTACGAGAAATTACTGGAAATCTTTCTATTGGAGAGGCTTTCACACAAGCAGATGAGATCTTAGCAACTGCTGCTAAAGGTATTGCAGAAGTAATTGCAGTAACTGGAGCAATCAACGTCGATTTCAATGATGTAAATACTGTAATGCGTGACAGTGGTGTTGCCATTATGGGAAGCGCAGCAGTTGAGGGTGATAATAGAGCAATTAAAGCAGTTGAGCAAGCACTTGAATCTCCATTATTAAATGATAATGATATTAGCGGTGCAGAATATGTATTGTTGAACATTACTTATGGTGATAAAGAAGTATTGATGGACGAAATTACAGAAATCACGGATTACATTCAAGATGCTGCTGGTTCAACTGCAGATGTAATCTTTGGTCATGCTAAAGACGGTTCTTTAGGAGATAAAATAAGCGTTACTGTAATCGCTACTGGTTTCCAATCAACGCCAATTACAGGATTTGAAACTGCTCCAAAGAAGAACGTAACAACATTAGAAGAAGATAAAAAGAACGAGGTTTTAGCACCAATGAATTCTCCAACACAAGCTATCCCTTGGACTGGAGCGAAAGAAATTGTTGCAGAAGATGAGCCATTCTTAAAATCTGAAACGGAAGTGGAAGTAAAAGAAAATCCATCACAATCTTGGAATGGATTCGTCGGTCAAACCTACCAAGAGGATGCAGAGACTAAAGATAAAGAAGAGTTGGATCTAGATTGGAACGTAACAAATACTACTGAAGAAGCTGACGAACCTTTATTGAAGGTTGAAGAGCCTAAAGAAGAAGTGAAACGATTCACTTTGGAAGACGATATGGAAGAAATGGATTTGGATACAGTTAATACTAAGGAATCAGTTTCTCCAAAGGTGCAACAAGAGCGTTCGAAAGAGCGTCTATCTAAAATTCAAGAGTACACACAGCGTTTGAAAAAAGCGGATGGTATTCAAGATTTGGAAAATGAGCCAGCTTACATTCGTAGAAACATCACTTTAGATGAGTCAATACCAAGTGAAGAAGATAACACAAGTCGTTTCAGCGTGTCGAACGATGAGAAAGGTTCTTCATTAAGTGGAAACAATTCTTTCTTACACGATAACGTAGATTAATGGGATTCTTAGAAACAATCAACGCAGACATCAAAACAGCGATGTTGGCGCGAGAGAAAGAAAAGTTAGCGGCACTTAGAGATATCAAATCAAAATTGTTGTTAGAAGCTACTTCTGGTTCAGGAGAAGTGTCTGACGAAACAGCAATGAAAATTGTTATGAAATTGTACAAGCAACGTACGGAAACATACGATTTGTATATCAAAGAAGGGCGCGAGGACCTTGCAGCGGATGAAAAGTTCCAAGCAGGAGTAATAGGCGCTTATATGCCAGAAATGATGTCAGAGGAAGACATCAAAGTAGAAGTAGATGCAGCAATTCTAACGACAGGAGCTTCCGGACCTCAAGACATGGGGAAAGTGATGGGAATGTTGTCTGGAAAACTTGCAGGCAAAGCAGACGGGAAGGTAATTGCCGATCTCGTTAAAAAAGCCCTACTTAATAATTAGCATTCTATCTTCTCTTCTTCAATTGTTGTTGAAGAGGGATATTTTATAGTTGTAAAAGCCACGGAGTACAGGACCGTGGCTTTTTTTTGTTTTCTATTTTCCGATAATCAATTCATAGTGCCAAATAAATGCAATGCTCTATGTGGTCTGTGGCCAAATTGTCATTTTGAATAGTTATCTTCACGACAATGAAATTTACAGACCTTAAACTCGAGCCTGAATTATTAGAAGCATTGTCCTATATGGGCTTCGAAGATGCTACTCCAATTCAAGAACTAGCCATCCCGATTATTTTAAATAATGAAGATCTAATTGCGTGTGCCCAAACAGGAACAGGTAAGACAGGAGCCTTCGTTTTACCTATTCTAAACAAACTTGTTGGAAAGAAAGATTCAAGTATTGATACAATGATTATTGTTCCAACGCGTGAATTGGCAATTCAAATTGAAAAGCAAATTGAAGGCTTGTCTTATTTTGTTTCTGTAGGTTCAATTGCGATCTATGGAGGTGGTGGAGGTAAAGAGTGGTCGATTCAAAAAGATGCTTTAGACGCAGGAGTGGATGTTGTTGTTGCCACTCCAGGAAAACTTATTTCACATTTAAAATTGGGGTATGTTAAGCTTGATCAACTAAGGCATCTTGTTTTGGATGAAGCCGATCGTATGTTAGATATGGGTTTCAGTGATGATTTGAAAACAATCATGTCTTACCTTCCACAAAAGCGTCAAAACTTAATGTTTAGTGCAACAATGCCAAACGATATTAAGAAATTGGCAAAGTTGACAATGCATAATCCTAAGGAGATTGCACTTTCAATTTCGAAACCAGCAGCCGGAGTAAAGCAAGCGGTTTACATGTGTTTCGATGAACAAAAAGTAAAAATTATCACACATATTTTATCGGAGAGAAAGGATCATGATAGTATTATCATTTTCACTTCGACGAAGAATAAAGTCAATCAAATTTCACGTGATTTAAAACGTGCTGGTTTTCCCGCATCTGGGATTTCATCGAATTTGGTTCAAGCCGATCGAGAAGAACTTTTGAGAAAATTCAGATCAAAACGCGTGCGTATTCTTGTTGCGACTGACGTAATGAGCCGTGGAATTGACATAAAGGAGATTAACATGGTGATCAACTATGATGTGCCACATGATGCCGAGGATTACGTTCACCGTGTAGGTAGAACAGCGCGTGCAAATACCAAAGGTGAAGCATTCACACTTGTTACGGATAAGGACATGTACAAATTCCGAAACATCGAGAAGTTGATTGAATCATCGATTGAAAAATTGCAGCCACCAGAGAAATTAGGTCCTGGACCTGTTTGGCGCGAAAAGAGCGCAAATTCTGGAAGCAAAGGGAACTACAACAACAATAATTTTAAGAATAAGAAACGTGATTTCAATAAGAAAAAGAGTTTCCAAGTCAGGCCAAAAAACAAATAGAGCGTTGGGAAGTATTGCAAACTTCGATACAATTTCAAATTAGAAGTGGATTAACGATCTCTATCGATTTATTATAAAGAAACCTTCTTATGGGTTATTGAATAACAGCGTGAACTTAAAAGGTCGTTGCACCTTCTAAAGTGCACTTTCATGAAAAGCATTTATTCAAAAACCACTTGTGTTGTTAGGTCGCCTATTAATGCTTTCACAAAAGGTGTTCTAGAATAAACGTTAGAAAATCAAAATATGCTATCGTTTATCCTTCGTGAATTTTAGTAATAGTTCCTCTTTTCTAACCATATAAATCAATCTAAACAGCCTTTTTTCGCTGACCAATCCGCCAACTTGGTTACAATTAATTCTGTCATTACGTTCGGGAAAATAGTACCTAGTTGCATTGTTGATTGCACCTGAATCAATGAGTCCTTGAATTTAATGAGATCGATGAGAACCGCAACTATTTATCGAACTAGGAACTCGGTTAACGTAAAATGAAAGAATTGCTACGTTAGGAATTTAGTACTTGATCTATAGGTATATAGGCTTTAGATTGGTTGAAAAATTTAAAACATCAAGCATGAGAATTTTTATATTAATTATCGCCTTAACAAGCTCTCTTATTACTTATTCTCAAAGTAATTATATCATTAATGTCAATTCTTCTGGCGGTATATTTGAAGATGTACGCACCCGCTATACAGCGTTTAGTTTTGCCCCAGGAATAGAATACAATAATGGCTTCAGCGCTAACGTAGGAATTGGATATGTCAATATGCAGAGCTTATCTTTTTATACGAATCTTTAAAGAAAAATGGACGGGTTTCAATCTTCAATAACGGCCTCAAAACGAATTTTAAACAGCTCGTCAATAATAAGCCCTTTGGCAAGTGTCACAATTGGGAGTGCAATGTTCAGTCGCCAAAGAGGATGTTATTCAAATAAAGGAAAAGTAGAGTGCGATGAAAGTACGTTATTGGAAAACCCTAGAGTTGACAAATTTCGATTCTTTGCAAAAGCTAAGTTTCTGTTTGACTGCCGATTTTCAAAATTGAGTTTTCGTTTCGGGCCTACTTATACATTGCAAGAAGGTAGAATGATTAATGACCCAAAAGAACGGCATAAAAGTCAAGCTCTAGATGGGTATGGATTAGAGGGAGCAATAGTTTTCTCATTGTCACCACAAACATTAATAAAATGAGTTTTCATAGGCACTTATTCTTAGCGGTTTAGCAGTGGTGGTGAAAAATGAAATAAAGGCACAATTTTTTCCTTCCAATTTAAAGTTGGTATATACAGAGCTCCAAGTACAATACATTCCTAATATTGGATCTAAATCACCATCTATTGCTCCTGAAACATCTTTTTGCGCTATAGTATTGGTTGCGCCAAGCAAGATAAGAATAAGGACAAACTTCATATTACCTTCTTGGATGCGGCGGTCCAGGGCGAATTCTATTCAGACGTTTTTGAACAAATTGGATCAGTTTTTTCTTCTGTTTTTCGTTGCAATATTCAGCAACATCATCAAAGAAAATAAATGTCATCGACTCAATCTCTTCTTTATTCTTAGCAATTTGGTTAAGTAGAACATGCGTTGGTTTATCAGTTCCAATTCTATTGAACAATTTTCTGTGCAGGTCATGATCTCTATGGATCAAAACCTTTTTATCCTTGTGGTGCTGTTTTTCCAAAGCGTCTACTTTCGATTTAGAATCATCTTTCAATTTTAATTGTCTTCCAAGGTCACCATGATTTGGTTTTGGCGGGTGCGGTGGCTTTGTTAATTGAAAATAAGCCAACGTGCCTATATTCATTGCAACAAGCGCAATAATTATTAGTTTGTAAAATCGAGTACCTTTCATCATTAAACGTTTTTCAAATAAGTGAAATAGGAATCGTCGATCGTTTCAGTTGAAGGTGTGTCAGATTGAGAATCGTTGTAATTATTCAGCGATAAAAAATTGAGACCGATCAGCAAAATAATGCTTGCTGCAGCCATCCAAACCACCCTTTTTGGAATTGTATCAGATCCCTGTTTCACTCGACTTGGAATTGCTTTGAGACGATTCATAAGGTCATTAGAAGGAGTAAAACGCTGCACATGATCTCCCATGCTCATCGTATCTTCCGCTCTATTTCTTTCTTCGTTCATATTCTATTAGTCGTTAATTCGTTCGCAAACTTGCGTTTACTTTTCATTTTCTTTATAGTAACCTTCTAGGAGCTGTTGTAATTTCTTTTTCGCTCTAAACATCAAGGATTCTACTGAAGATACTGAAAGCTCAGTCAATTCAGCTATTTCAGAGTAGCTCATTCCTTCAATTTTATGCATCGTATATGCTATTTTTTGATTCTCAGCCAGCTGATCTATTGCGTCAAAAAGTATTTGAGTTCGTTCTTTATTTTCCAATAAAACGCCTGGATGATCGAATTCAATAGTAGCCGTTGGAACAATATGAGAATCATCTTTTTCCAAAGTCGTCATCATTCCTGAGCGCTTCTTTCGCGTTTTCTTTCTCAAAAATTCTTTTGATTTGTTCAACGCAATTGAATAGATCCAAGTGGATAATTTTGAATCTCCACCAAACGTATCCAACGAAAGATAAACCGCAGTAAATACTTCTTGCGTAACATCTTCGGCATCTGCTCTGTTCCGAATTAAGTTGATGCACGTATTGAACACTTTAGACGAATAAGCATCCACTAAGTAGTTGAAGGCTCTATCCTTGCTCTTTCTGCTTAATTCAAGAAATGATTGGTCGTCTAAGTGCATTTTCGGAGTACCAAAGTACAATTATTGTTGTTGAGTTAACGTTACAACAGAGTTATATCAGCACATATTGTTAGTGCTAATTAAAAAAATCTTATTGTCCTAGATCGAATGACTATTTTTGTTCCATGAAAATAACATACGCACTCGTATTTTTAGGATTGATAATAAGTTGTTCAAGAGAGACCGCGCTTGACCAACTTACAACGGAAGTAGTAGGAAATGTTTCTAACATAGCCGTTCTTACAGAGCTTTCGGATACAGAATATCCTGATAACCCAGACGTTATGGTTCGCCACGATAAATATGTTTCTTCTGTTATGGAGTCTATTGAGTTTGTCGAGAGTGGTGATAAATTTGATTTAGTGATCTATCCAACGAACGAAGGGGATGACATCGTGCGAATGAATGGAATCGCAATGATGGAATTTATGCCTACAATTCCGCACTGTGCTAAAGATGATGAATACATGTCATTGATTTCAATTGTAAACCAAGAATGGAATAGAAACCAAGTAAAATGGGACGGAGATGCACTCTCAAATGTTTTGCCAAGTGACTATACGATCAATGGCGAAAAGATTACTCGAATTGATTTGGCAAGAAACTGCTTAAACTCTTACTTGTGGGAGTTGTTCTTCTATGCCGATGTTGAAGGAAAGAATAAAGTGTTCTATCATGGATGGTTTGACTTTCCTCATTCATTGTACAAAAGTCTTTTCAAAAAACGGAATGGAAGAGATTTTGAAGGGTATGCGAAGTACATGGAAGACTGGAAGAATCCTGAAAACAAACTGTTGAACCTTGCCCAAATTAGAACTGTTGTGTCTTCAAATAGCGACGTTAAATTTGAGAGCTTTAACGATGTTATGTATCCACTAAAAGGAGAACGTAAGAAGAAGAATATTGAAATCATTTATCCTGTGGATTATACAAAAATGTCTGATTTCCATACAGATTCTGCATTGTTTGCTACCTTCTCCGTTCCAGGGTTTTATAACCGTAACGAGCCGAGAACAACGCAGTTGGGACGCTTTTACGAATTATCAGATGTGGCATTCAACAAAGGAAATTGTGACGGAGATGTGATTGCAGAAATCAACATGCGCTTCGAACGCGAGAATGGCGAAATAACTCATTTTGTGTTTGCAGGAATTGATCTTAACACACTTCCGAGACTTTCTGTAGAAGAGGCGAATTCAGGAAATCAGTATTCCATGGGGATTGGAAACCATCCTTTTTACGAAGATGTATTATCACACGAGGAGTTGAGTAGTAAAACCAACCATTATTTTGGATTGCTTTTAGACAAAGACGGAAATTGGTTGGATAGCCACACGGTTGGAATTGACGGCCCATTGTTGCATTTGGACAATAATGATCCAAATCTACTTCATGTTTGGTTGCTTTCTTTTGAACGTCACGCCTTAGTCGGTCATTACACGGTTCAGTTAGATAATCTCTGAAAACGGGGCCATCTTAGAAGCGCAATTTGTTCATGCACCTTTCGAAGTTGCAATTGTTGGAAATGACTACCAATCCATCTGCAAACAATTTGATCAAAACTACTTGCCAGATGTTTTCTTGTTGGGAGGTAAAGCAGTCGGAGATCTTGAATTGCTTTACTCTAAATTCGTGAAAGGCAGCACAAGGACTTATGTTTGTCAGAACAAAGCATGTCAATTACCAGTAACGGAAGTGGGCAAGGCACTAGAACAACTGGAGTAGGTATTGTATTCGGTTTCTAGTTCATAGATTCACGCTGAACTTGATCATCTAAACCAAAAACTTATAATTCATAGCCTCTAACCTCTAACCTCTAACCTCCAACCGTTAAACGTTTCGTTCAATTAAGAATTCAGCAAGTTCAATTAATGTGATTTTTTCATCAGAATCTATTTCAATAGCATCCAATGATTTCATGGCTCTTTTATAATAATCTTGCATCATTAATTGGCAGTCTTCTTTAACTTTTAATTGGTCGAACATTTGTGTCGTTCTACTCACCTTGAAGTTAAGATTGTCTTCGTTTTGAAGTTGATTCATGATTTCACGATGTTCCAGCGTAGCCTTTCCAATAGCCGTAAGATGAAGAAGTGTTTTCTTGTTTGCAATAACATCTCCTCCAACTTGTTTTCCAAACTTGTCTGGATCAGCGTAAAGATCAAGAATATCGTCTTGAATTTGAAAAGCGATACCTATGTTTTGACCGAAATTGTATAAGTTGTTTTGATCTTTTTCCGAAGCTCCAGCGATCAAAGCACCCATTTTTAAAGAGGCACCTAAAAGTACTGAAGTCTTCAAACGAATCATTTCGATATATTTCGCAATCGTAACGTCTTCTTGCGTTTCAAAATCAGTATCCATTGTTTGTCCTTCGCAAACTTCAAGAGCTGTTTTGTTTAAGAGCGCAAATGCAAGTGGAAGCTTTATTGGGTCAATTTGACTCAATAATTCATACGCTTTTATAATCAAAGCATCACCGGATAGAATAGCAATACTCGTATCCCATTTATCGTGCACCGTCTGCTTGTTTCTCCGCTTTGGAGCATCATCCATGATGTCGTCGTGAATCAAAGTGAAGTTATGAAACACTTCAATGGACAGGGCTTGAGATATGACAACTTCTTTAGGCGTACCGAACAATTCAGCCCCTAGTAAAGTCATGACAGGCCGAATTCTTTTCCCTCCCAACGTCAAGAAATACCTTAACGGGTCGTACAGGTTAGTCGGCTCTTTTGGGAAATCAACTTTTGTTAATTCTAACTCGATGTATTCTGTGTATAATTTCAGCGAATTCATGTCGATTCTTCGGGATCAGTTTTGGCTTTTAACTCAGGATCTATTTCGACATCTAAATGCTCCCAATCAATATCTGATTCTTCTGCATACGCGTCGAAATAAGGTTCCTCAAATGATTTTGTTGTAATTCTTCTTTCCAATGATAAGAGCAATGAAGGAAGCAGAACGAGGTTGGTGATCATTGCAACTAATAGCGTCAATGAAACAAGAAATCCTAATGCTTTCGTTCCTCCAAATTGAGAGAATGAGAACATTATAAATCCACAGAAAAGAATGATTGATGTATAAAACATTCCAAGTCCAGCCTCTCGAATCGCCATAATTGCACATTCCTTAAGATCCCATTGTTGTGCTTTCAATTCTTGTCTGTATTTCGCCAAGTAATGGATTGTATCATCGACGGAGATTCCGAACGCAATACTAAATACTAATAATGTTGACGGCTTTAATGGGATTCCGAACCAACCCATAACTCCTGCAGTAAATACCAGCGGGATAAGATTTGGAATTAAGGAAACCAATACCATTTTCCATGATCTAAATAAAATTGACATTAAGATCGATATGGCTAAAATGGCGAAAAGTAAACTAGTGAAAAGGTTGATCACCATGTACTTTGTTCCTTCTGATGCTACAATTGATGTTCCAGTCAGTGTAATTCCAAAGTATTCATTGTCGATGGAAGAGCGCAAATTGGATTTAAAGCTTTTGCTTTTGTATTTATTCTGTAGAAATAGATCTTGATCTAAATTACAAATTCGTCTGTCTTCTTCATTCTTAATGTACTTCTCCGCAAGATGGTTGGAAATTCTATTGTTGTTCATTAAGATGGAATCGGCATACATACTCTTACCAGCCTTATCGAATTTTTTATAAAAATGCTCAATCCTTAATCGGTTCGGATTTAGAATTGAATCAATAACCAAACGCAACGTGTCCGCTTTATCACTAACCTCATACGACCCTAAATCCATCATTTGGCAGCGAACTCTCAAGATATACTCATTCGTATCAATTAGTTCGTCCAATGAGAACCCAACGCCCTGAGCATCTGCTAATGGGGAGTTGTCTTTGTACTTCTTCAGCTGACTTAAATGCCGCCTTTGAGTAATCAATTTGTATTTAGAAGAATCATTGGCGAAATACGCCATGTTCGCTGCTTTTAAAGCGTCGATGTATGAAATACTGCGCGAGAACAATGTGTCTTTCGTAATTCTGCTTTGCAACTTTTCAACTGCTAACCATGTTGACGTCTTATTCAATCTAGAATCTTCTTTGTAATCAATAAGAATTTCAAAAGGAACAACTCCACCAAAATTCTCCTGCATGAAGTTCATGTCTTCAAGAATTGGGTGACCTGCGGGTAGATCTCCAGATAAGTTACCTGTAGCTTCAATTTTGGTCATCCCAATGATGGACATTCCTACAACCGCAATCGTTGTAATGTAAACCCATTTACGATGATTCAGCGTTATGTTGACAAGCGTATTCAATAATCCTGTAGCTAATTTTCTGTCGAGGTGTTTAAGATGTCTTTCTCTCGGCGTTTTAGATAATGAAACGATGATTGGTAAAATCGTGATCGACAAAATGAACACCATCATGATGTTGATTGATGCCGTAATTCCAAACTGAACAAGCTTAGTTGAATTTGTAGAGACGAATGTCAAAAATCCGAGTGAAGTCGTCAAGTTGGTTAAGAAAGTCGCTGTACCGATTTTTCGAATTACTCTTGATAAAGCCTTTGCCTTATTACCATGTTCCTTAATCTCCTGATGGTATTTTGTGAGAAGGAAAATACAGTTTGGAACACCAATGACAATCATCAGTGGCGGAATCAATGCCATGATAATTGTGATGTTGAAATTCAATGCGCCAATCGTTCCCATTGACCAAATCACAGCTATTGCTACAACCAGGTTACAGATGAAAACAACTCTCAGCGATCGGAAGAAGAAGTACATCAGCAGCGAAGTCATCAGCAACAACAATGCAATGAAAATGTACATTTCTTTCAAGACCCGTTTCCCAATTACAACGCGTAAGTGAGGCATCCCGGCAAATCTTGGTTCTCCAAAATAGCTTGAATAAGAACGTGCTAATTCTTCAACATCGAGAACTACATTTGATTTTTTCTGATCGGTAATGAAGCTTTCGTCGACTTCAACCATCATTAAGGAAACTGTTTCGTCTTCGTTGTATAGCAAGCCTCGATAAAGAGGATTGCTTCTGATTTCGTACTTAATTGAATCGATTGATTTTTCTTTAAAATCGGTATCTGAAAAGATTCGATGTGCATCAAACCGCTCTTCTTCACGGTTGTTGTGAATCGAAAATAAGGTGGCTTCTGAAACAACGGCTTTAATTCCATCCATCTGAAGTATCGAGTCTCCGAGTTCTTTCCACTTCAAGAAATTCTCCTCTGTGTAAAGAGAATCCGTCTCAACTGCAATTACCAGAGAACCGCCATCTTCACCAAATACTTCTTTGAATTTCTCGTAATCCACTTTCGCTTCAGCATTGTTGGGAAGAAGGATTCCGTATTTGTTATCTAATTCAAGTCCAGTAAGCGCATGATAACCAAAGAAAGTGGTCAATAAAGCGAGTATACCAATGATGATAAAACGATTTCTAAGAATGATATTAGCAATTGATTGCCACATTGACTAAACTCTGATTAAATACGGAGACAAAAGTAAGATTTATATAGTTAGGACACAAAGAATTTGGCGTAGCAATACTAGTGCCAAAAATCCAAATTTAATGAGTGCTTGGCACTAAAGGATTTATAGAGGGAGGGCTTTAACTTTTAGATTTACATTTCTTTGAAAAAAATACTGACAACTATTGTATTTTTCAATTGGCACAGCGGTATCGATTCAATATATTTAATATCAATCGATTAACTAAGTCGGCAATTGTCTTAAAAGTTCTTCGCGTCGAGGATTTTTGCCATTTGACTTTGAAGGGCTTTGGCAGATTCACCTGCTTTTTCTGCGAAATCCGTGTCTTTTGAAGCGTAAATAATTCCACGGGATGAATTCACAAGCAAACCGCAGTCATCGTTCCAGCCATAGTTTGCAACATCTTCTAAAGATCCTCCTTGAGCTCCGACACCTGGAACTAAGAAAAAATGATTTGGAACAATTTTTCGAACATCACCAATTCCTTCAGCGCGTGTTGCTCCAACGACATACATCAAGTTTTCTTCTGTTCCCCAATTTTGAGATTTACGCAATACCTTCTTGTACAATTCTTCATTGTTTATGTCAGTCATAAACTGGAAATCCAACGCTCCTTTGTTTGATGTTAACGCCAAAAGAATCACCCACTTGTTTTCGTATTCGAAAAATGGAGTAACGCTATCTTCGCCCATATATGGAGCAATTGTTACCGCATCGGCATTCAAGTAGTTGAAAAATGTATCTGCGTAATAGCGTGAAGTGTTGCCAATGTCACCGCGCTTTGCATCTGCAATTGTTAAAATGTTATTTGGAATGTAATCGATTGTTTTCTTCAGCGATTCCCAACCTTTAGGTCCATGGCATTCGTAAAAAGCAACGTTTGGTTTGTATGCAACACAAAAGTTCTTTGTAGCATCAATAATGGCCTTATTGAATTCAAAAATGGGATCTTCAGTCTCTAAGAGGTGTGCCGGAATCTTTTTTAAGTCCGTGTCCAGTCCAACGCATAAAAATGAGCGTTTTGTTTTAATCTCTTGTATAAGTTGTGCTCGGGTCATTTTGGATTGTTTTGTAATTTCAATTTAGCAAAGCTGCTCTGCCGTTTGCTTTATCAGACGTTACACATCTTCTCCCTTCAGTTTCTCCGCATTCTCAGCCATTTTCAAAGAATCGATCATTTCCTGAAGATCCCCGTTCATAAAGGCTCCAAGGTTGTACATCGTTTTATTGATTCTGTGATCAGTAATTCGCCCTTGCGGATAATTGTATGTTCTAATTTTCGCCGATCTATCACCGGTCGATACCAATGATTTTCTATGCTCTGATCTTTCGTTCATGATTTTATCCAATTCAATTTGGAACAATCGAGAACGAAGCATAGTCATGGCTTGTGCTAAATTTTTATGTTGCGATCTACCGTCTTGACATTCTGCGACAACTCCCGTTGGAACGTGTGTCAATCGTATAGCCGATTCCGTCTTGTTTACGTGCTGTCCGCCTGCTCCAGATGCTCTATACGTATCTCTGCGAATGTCAGCCGGATTGATGTCAATATCAACTTCTTCCGCCTCTGGAAGAACAGCTATTGTAATTGCCGATGTATGAACGCGCCCTTGAGATTCTGTTTCAGGCACACGTTGAACACGGTGTACTCCCGATTCAAATTTCAAAACTCCATAGGCCGCCGGAGCGTCAATATTTATTGTGATTTCTTTAAATCCTTTCGTTGTTCCTTCGTTGGTGTTCACGACTTCATAAGACCAACCTCTTTCTTTGAAGAACATCGTGTACATTCTGAAACAGTCTTCAACGAAAATACAGGCTTCATCGCCTCCAGTTCCAGCGCGCAATTCCATGATTGCACATTTCTCATCTTCTGGATCTTTGGGAATCAAAAGCGTTTTGATTTCCTCTTCCATTTCTGGTCGACTCTTCTCAAGCTCGTCAATTTCCATTTTGGCCATTTCGCGCATTTCTGCATCAACTTCTTCTTTTAAAAGTGCTTTTGAACTTTCCAAGTTGTCGATAAGGCCTTTGTATTTTTTGTATATCTCGACAAGTTCTTCAAGATCTTTGTATTCTTTTGTCAACTTGACATAGCGTTTCATGTCCACAATAATATCAGGATCCACGATAAGCGTGCCCACCTCAATAAATCGGTAGTTGATTGCCTCTAATTTTTGTAGTAAATCGTTCATGTCTTAGTAGGTGAACTCACCATAAGGTGAATTGATTGTTAGTTTTTTGCCATCATGTGCTTCAACGCGACCTACAATTTGTGCATCGATATTAAATGATTTAGATATTGCTATAATCTCGTTGGCAACTTCTTGTGGTACATAAATTTCCATTCGATGTCCCATATTGAAAACCTTGTACATTTCTTTCCATTCCGTGCCTGATTCTTTTTGAATTAAATCAAATAAGGGTGGAATATCGAATAGGTTATTCTTAATCACGTGAACGTTTTCTACAAAGTGAAGCACTTTTGTTTGCGCGCCACCAGAACAGTGTACCATTCCATGAATATCGTTTCTGTGATTGTCTAAAATTTGTTTGATTACTGGAGCGTACGTTCTCGTTGGAGAAAGAACTAGTTTTCCAGCGTTGATTGGTGCGTTAACATCTTCCGTTAATCCTTTTGATCCTGAATAAACAAGATCGCTTGGTACTGAAGGGTCAAAGCTTTCAGGGTATTTTTCGGCCAAAGTTTTATTGAAAACATCGTGGCGTGCAGATGTCAATCCGTTGCTTCCCATTCCGCCGTTGTATTCGGTTTCATATGTCGCTTGACCAAAAGAAGCCAATCCAACTATAACGTCACCGTCTTGAATGTTGTGGTTTGATATTACGTCAGAACGCTTCATTCGACAAACAACCGTTGAATCAACGATGATTGTACGAACCAAATCACCAACATCAGCAGTTTCTCCGCCTGTTGAGTGAATTCCAATTCCTTGCGATCTTAAATCCGTTAGAATTTCTTCCGTTCCATTAATGATAGCAGATAATACTTCTCCAGGAATGAGGTTCTTGTTTCGCCCAATAGTCGATGAAAGAAGAATGTTATCGGTAGCACCAACACACAAAAGATCATCAAGATTCATGATCAATGCATCCTGAGAAATCCCTTTCCAAACTGAAAGATCATTCGTCTCTTTCCAATACATGTAAGCCAAAGAAGATTTAGTACCCGCTCCATCAGCGTGCATTACAACACAATAGTCCTCATCGCCACTTAAGTGATCGGGAACAATTTTACAAAATGCTTGAGGAAATAATCCTTTGTCAACATTCTTAATTGCGTTGTGAACATCTTCTTTTCCAGCGGAAACACCACGGAGATTATATCTTGTATCTGCCATAATTCAATGTAAGATGCAAAATTAGCAATTCTACTTTATATATATACTTTTTAGTTTAGAAGTTCAGGGTTCGAAGGTATTAGTGATACGTTTAGCGTTATGTGTTCGAGATTCAATTGGGGCTCGAAGCCATAAACTAAATTATACTGTCAACTTGCGCCTGGAAAAAATGAAATCATTTTTATTTCCAAAACTTCCACCATCGTTTCGATGATCCTTCAATGTCTTCGTGAATAATTAATTCGATAGGCTTAACTTCAACCTTGTTTTTATCGCGCCATTCGCCTTTTGAGCGAACCCATGTTTTCTCGATGCCGAGTAATGTTAACTCTACCTTGCTTGATTTGTTTACTGCATTTTCCATAATACATTATTTTTAATAGATTTTTATTCTCGTGCGCTTTGCATGTTCGCCTTAGCTGTAAACAGATTATTCTTCCCAAATATATTTCAACAGAACAATCTGCTTCCAAGTTTTCTTATAGAAATTACGATGTAATTTACTGATTTACAAATAAATGTAGTTTTTTTTATCAAATCAAGTTAGGCAATGAATATTTTTGGTTTTATGAGATATGAGTGGGGGGTTCGGATTCCAATTTCAACTAGAAAACGTATGCCCGTTCAATTAAAATTGCACTTTCGGTAAAAAAAACCTTACTATTGATTTCAATTATGAGTTTAGAAAAAGAACTATTAGCAAGAAGCGGAGGAACATGTGAACTTTGCAGAGCGGTAGAAGATTTAAATGTATTTGTTGTGGCGCCTAAAAAAGGATACGATGCGGACGATGCGGTTCATATTTGTTCTGCTTGCAATGGTCAATTGACTAGCGATGTGGATGTGGATTCAAACCACTGGCGTTGTTTAAACGATAGCATGTGGAGCGAAGTTTCTGCGGTTAAAGTTTTAGCGTATAGAATGCTGCATCAATTGAAAGGTGAAGGTTGGCCGAATGATCTGATTGATATGATGTATTTAGAAGAAGACGATCTAAAGTGGGCCAAAGAAAGCATTGCAGACGAGTCTGAAGAGAAAGTGATCCACCGCGATAGCAATGGCGTTATTTTAAGTCCAGGTGATTCAGTTGTAGTGATCAAAGATTTAAAAGTTTCAGGTTCTAGCCTTGTTGCAAAAAGAGGAACAGCGGTACGGAATATTTCTTTGGTGTATGACAATGCGGAACAAATTGAAGGTAAGGTTGACGGACAAACAGTTGTACTATTGACGAAATATCTTAAGAAATAGTCTAAATTAATCCGAAGTAAAGCGTTGATGGTTTGAAGGGAGTTCTTCGAATCTCAAGCAATAATGCGTTCCTATCCTCTCGCTATTGCGGGATACTGTTCCGGATAGCTGTTCGGATAAACTTTAAATTAATTGAAGTCCGAGCGATTCAGCATCTTCAATATTGAAGTCCTTATCGTAACCATTTCCATTGTCACCAATGCACAAACTATAATCCGAAGCTCCATTGTTGTCAAACCTATGGCAGATTTCGCCGGTTTGGTTGATGTTAAATCCGTGTTTTAGTGAATTGGTTATTATTTCACTGATCAACAACCCAAGTGGAATCGAAGTATTAATGTTCAGTGAGATTTCATCCGCCTCAATATTGAGGGTTATATGACTTCTGGCAGCATTCATCGATTCAAACAATGGATGAATCAATTTTTCCAAATAACTCCCGTAATTGATTTGCGAGAAGTCATTAGATTGTTACAACAATGCATGAACGAGGGCCATTGAGCTAATCCGATTCGGTTTTTAATCATACTAGTTTTTCCAACGTGTTTCCTTCCATTCTTTTCGTTCTTTTCTGGACAGGAATGTCCAGGCCACAATTCTACTCGACTTATTGCCTGTTCCCAAAGGAATCATTTTAATCTGAAGCGCTTCTGCTCTCTCTAATAATTGATAAATTCCTTTAAGGTTCGATTGTTTAGACACTAAAGTTGAAAACCAATAACAGTTTTTAGAGATCACTTTACTTTCTCGAATCATGTTCTGGATAAATCGATATTCGCCCCCGTCATACACAAGCTCTTTGCTAATTCCCGCTAAATTTAATTCTGCTGGATTGACTTTTTTTCCGGATAAATTCTTCGTTTTTCGTTGTGTTCCTTTTTGAGCTTCTTCAATCGATGAATGAAAAGGAGGGTTGCAGATCGTTAGATCAACTTTCTCTGCTTTGCCGAGGATGCCTTGAAAAATATTTTTTGGATTTTTTTGTAATCGGCATTCAACCTTGCCTTTTAACGATGAATTGGAATTGACAATATTCTGCGCTGATTCAATCGATAGAGGATTAATATCCGATCCAATAAAGTTCCATTGGTGTTCTGTGATACCAATTATTGGGTAAATGCAACTCGCTCCAAGACCAACGTCAAGACATGTGATTTTATCACCCGTTGGGATTGTTCCAAAATTATTTTCGCACAATAAATCCGCCATGTAATGGATGTAATCTGCTCGCCCTGGTATTGGAGGGCATAAATTTTCATCTGGAAATTCCCAATTCTCTAATCCATAATAATGGCTGAGCAATGCCTTATTCAAAAGTTTTATCGCCAATGGACTTGAAAAATCGATTGAGTCGTCTCCAAATTTATTGGGGCTTACATGTTTTTTCAATTTTGGCGCAGCAGTTATTAATGCACTCAAATCATATCTTTCTCGATTTTTATTTCGAGGGTGTAGTCTTGCTTTTTCTTGTTGATTTTTTTTTAAAGACATGATTTATTGCGATTTCTCGTGTGGATATTTATTATGTCAATACCTGAATTGATACTTCCTTATTTCTTAATTGACTGTAAAAGTAGGGTTATCGTTTGTTTTCTCCATTCTTTAGCGGCTCTAAATGAATTCGAATTCATTTTCTCATTTGGATTTTTAAGTGGTCTTGATTCAAGAAGAAGCGTTGTTTTATTCAATTCTAAAGCTATTGAATCATCAATTTTTTGGAGAAAAGAGTAAGTCCCGAGCAGTCTTTAGCGATTAAAAAGTAAGTGCCTTTCGTTAAATCAGCGATCCAAATGGATTGGCTATCAGAAGTTTTTCGCAATATGCCTAGTGCATCATAAATTTCCACAGTTAAAAAATCAACGTCCTTTAATTTTATGCAATCAGAAGCTGGATTGGGGTAAATACAAGCTTTACTCGGATCGATAGCATCAATGTTTAGCGTGGATTGATTAAGTCTATAAAGTGTTGGAGGCCCAATGATGTTTACCTCTGAAGTAAGGTAATATTGATTGGCCTCGAAACGCGTGATGCTTTCTATTTGAATCGATGCGCCTGCCGGCAAGGTTAGTAGGTAACGGTTAATTATTCCGTTCGAAAAATCATTTGAAGTAAAACCACTTATCTCAACAATAAAAGGAACTGTAAATGTATAGCCAGAAAGTAGAATGGTATTTGTGCTATCATTATACGTGCCGCCAGTTATTAGCCCTTGAACATCAATGCTATCTACTTTTTCTATTTGATAAGTCCCAGGTGTTTTTGGTAAAGCGTAAATGTTTGTCCAATTATTGACCCAATTTTTAGTGAAAATGAATAAGCTATCGTTGTAAGAAAACATCGATTCTGCATCGAAATTTGTAGACAATGGACTTGGGCTAAAATCTGTTTGGTCGAAATAAGAAAAGTTGATCATATCCACCGTGACAGTATCGTTAGGAGTCAATAAGTAATCCGAAATTAGCAGGCGATAAACTTTTAAATCAGTTCTAGAACCACTGTTGTTTCCAAAATCGGCGATGTAGATGTAGGAGCTATCAAAACAAATGTCTTCCCAGTCCGTGTTTGTGGCATTTTCAATAAATACAGAACGGGTAATATTACCAGAAATGCTATCTATTTCATAGAGCATAGGTTCTCCTCCGGAATCGTTATGGGTAATAAGTTTTCCTTCTAAATAAATCAAGCCTGAGGTCTCCTGTATAGAATCTTGAAGTGTCGCTAAGTGTATTAATTGTTGTCCAAAACCAAGGAGCGGTAAAGTACACACAAACAGTAAAACGAATTTTAATTTCATACTTGAACTTAGCTCCGTAAATATAGTATAACTGATTGATTAATAGCTGCTAGATTATCCGTTTGCCGAGTGCTTAACCAAATATTCGTTAGGTCGAATATGTCGCTTCTTAAATCCGCCGCCGCAATTTGGATCGACCTAATTCAAATTTACTTCAACACAATCTTTACAAAATGTGCATTCAAAAGAACAGATTATTGTGTTTTAACTTTCGTTTGGAAGCTCGGAGTTACAGTATTCGCAGCGCGTTTTGATTTTAAGAATCGGGTTATTTCTTGTCGAATTGAATGTTGAATTGCTCGTCCATTAAAAAGCGGCCTTCAATCTTTTCTTGGTTGGAAGGATCTGTAATTCCCTTGATCCAACCTGTTTTCTTCTTTTTGATTAGGTCTTTCAGTTGGTTGTCTGTTAATTTTTTGCCCATCAAATCGAACGGAACTTTGAACCCGCATTCCTTGAAATTTGTGCAACCTGTTGCTGATTTCCCTTTCATCAATTTCGTCGACTTGCACTTTGGGCAATTCATTTCTTCAAATGAAATCAATTTTTTTTCGCGCTTCTTTGGTTCTGCCTTTTGAGTGGCAGCTTCAGCAGCACGGAAATGTTGCATTGGTCGGTGTCTATTGAAAATTACGTCATCCGTAATTCCACGAACCATCGTGTACAATTCTTGCTTAAAGACGTCAAGATTGTATTCGCCTTTTTCAATCAAGCGAATTTTCCGTTCCCAGTCGCCGGTCAGTTCTGCACTTTTTAGCAATTCGTTTTGAATCGTGTCAATCAGCGCGATCCCAGTTGAAGTTGCTACTAAGTTCTTTCGTTTTTTCTCAACGTATTTTCTGCGGAAAAGTGTTTCAATAATATTTGCTCGAGTAGAAGGCCGTCCGATCCCGTTGTCCTTCATTAGTTCCCGCATTTCCTCATCGTCGACTTGCTTTCCGGCGCTTTCCATAGCTCTAAGTAAGGTCGCCTCTGTGTAATACTTTGGAGGTGATGTTTTTCCTTTATGGACAAAAGGTTCATGCGGACCTTTTTCACTTTCATCGAAGTGCGGCATTATCTTTTCTTCCTCTTTATCTTTATTAGCATTTTTGTCTTCTGAAACGTACAATTCACGCCAACCTAATTTCAAAATTTGTTTCCCAGTTGCTTTGAATTCTAAATCCCCAACTTTACCTAAAACCGTCGTAGTTGAAACGAGGCAAGGTGGATAGAAAACGGCAATAAACCTTCGAACGATTAAATCGTAAATGTTTTGTTCTGCATGCGTTACTCCAGATGGAGTTACGCCCGTTGGTATAATCGCATGATGATCCGTGACTTTCTTGTCGTCGAAAACCGTTTTTGTTTTCGGAATAGGATTTTTTAGTAAGCTCTCTGTGAATCGAGAATAGTATTGCAACCCTTTTAAAATATTTGGTATTTTTGGATGCAAATCATCGGTCAAGTAGGTTGTATCAACTCTTGGATACGTCACCAATTTCTTTTCGTACAATCCTTGAATCAACTTTAAGGTTTCATCGGCAGAGTAACCGTATTTCTTGTTGGCGTCTACTTGAAGCGAAGTCAAATCATACAATCTTGGATTTCCTTCTTTCCCCTCTTTTTGCTCAAAAGAAGTGATTTCAAATTCTTTGTCTTTTAGGTATTCAAGTCCATTTTTTGCCTTTTCCGCTGATTTCAATCTAGGAATTTGACAACTGAATTCTTGATCTTTATATTTCGTTTTAAGTTCCCAGTATTCATGAACATCAAAAGCGTCAATTTCCTTAGATCTCTGAACGATCATCGCTAGAGTAGGGGTCTGAACACGCCCAATTGATAAGGTCGATTTACCTTGGCCGAACTTCTTTGTAAACAATCGCGTTCCGTTGATTCCAAGCATCCAATCACCAATAGCTCTTGCGCTACCAGCAGCATACAAATTGTCGTATTTCGAAGCGTCTTGAAGTTTTTCAAATCCTTCCTTAATCGCCTCTTCGGTCAATGATGATATCCACAAACGTTTGATGGGAACCTTGCATTTTGCCTTCAATAAAACCCACCGTTGAATGAGTTCTCCTTCTTGCCCAGCATCCCCGCAGTTTATGACTTCGTTACAGTTTTGGACCAAGCGTGCTATTGTATTGAATTGCTTTTCCACACCTTGATTTTGAATCAGCTTAATTCCAAAATTTGCTGGAACAATTGGAAGGTCTTCTAGTTTCCAATATTTCCAATTTTCGTTGTAATCGTGTGGCTCTTTTAGTGTACATAAGTGCCCAAACGTCCATGTTACCTGATATCCGTTTCCTTCAAAATAACCGTCTTTGCGCTGCTTCGCTCCGAGAATTTCGGCGATGTCTTTTGCAACACTAGGTTTTTCAGCTATACAGACTTTCATTTGATTGGATTATGGCGGGATATAAAAATAGTGAAAACGGAGCCTGATTTGGCCGTCGTGAACTTGGTTTTATCAACAAGTTTTAAGCGTTATTTTAGATCGCTTCACTTTTGGATCGCCCTTTGGGCTTTTGGACTAATTCCGATTTCAATAAAACCGACAATAAATCCAAAAGGCGCAGCCGATCCAAGAACGAAGTGATCTAAAAGCGCAGCGATCCAGATGTTCTATCTTCTAGAATATTTCATTACCCCAAAGCTCGCCTTATGTTTCTCATCAATATCCTGCTTCATGATCGTTTCCACCGTCCACTTTTTTAAATCAAAATCTGGGAAAAAGGTGTCCGCACCGTATTTGTGATTAATATGCGTGATGTACATTTCATCGATAATTCCAGCTTCAAGGGCCAACTTATAGATTTGACCTCCTCCAATAATGAAAACTGTTCTTTCCGTTTCATTTTTGTAGAATTCCATGCAGGCTTCTAATGAATTAAATATTTGACAATTTTCTGCTTCAAATCCTGCTGTTCGAGTTAGTACAACATTTTCTCTACCCGGCAATGGGCGGTATTTTTCTGGGATCGAGTCGTAGTTTTTTCTTCCCATCACAACAATTTCTCCTTTGGTAGTGTCCTTGAAAAACTTCATGTCGTTCGGCATGTGCCACATCAAATCATTATCTCTTCCAATTCCTCTTTCGAGGTCCATCGCAACAATTAGAGCTATTTTCATTCTATACTTTCTATTTTTCCAGGTTTAACAAGAACTAATTTAGCCTCGGTCATTCCGCAATATTTTATGAATTGCAGGTTTGCTGCTGCTTGTTCTTTTGTTGAGCAAATCCCAGACAGGATCGCATTCGTACCGTCAGACCTTAAAGTCTCATGCAGGTATTCGCTTAAGTTCGAATCCATTAAAAGAGCGTCGTCTGTTTTTGGCAATAAGACTGAATAATATTGTGTCAAGTACTTAATGTACAATTGCCCGATTGAAGATTCTTCACTGACAATGCTTTCCTTAGTCCCCTTGTTTTCATCGGTGTACAGTTTTCTTGCATCGCTGAAGTATTGTTCCATACGGGTGATGTCCACTTTTCCCAAAAAGTCGAGGCGGAACTTGTTGTAGTCAAAATCGGGTAGAATGTAATACGGTGTGGTAGCGCCTTCTTGTTTCGCGAGAACGTACACAATGTGATGTTTTACTTCGCCCAGTGTGATTTTATTGTCTTCCTTTTTAATTGTCGCTCCAACCATAACACCACCTCTCGTGTGGCGAACTTGCATGTTTGAGACAAAGTTTCCGAGCGACCAAACGGTCAATTTATCTTCCCCGTTGATTTCCTTTTTGACAATCGGTTGAACAACGTGCGGATGTCCTCCGATAACCATGTTTACTCCGATTCGGTAGCACAATTGCTCGTATGTTTTTTGATAGCTATTGGGAAGTAGTTTGTATTCTTTTCCCCAATGCATGTTGCAAACAATGTATTCTGCGCCGAGTTCTTTTGCTCTCAGAACATCTTTTTTGATAACAATACTATCGATGTAATTGACAATTAAAGGCTTTGAAACAGACAATCCGTTCGTTCCATACGTATAATTAAGCATGGCGATTTTCATTCCATTGCGTTCGACCATTAATGGATATACTTTATCTCTTTCTGCTTGACTTCTGAACGTTCCAGTATGCGCAACGCCAAGTTCGTCCAGTTTGTCTAATGTTCTGGCAACACCTTTTGAGCCTCGGTCACAGGAATGATTATTTGATGTCAAAATAATATTGAATCCTGCGTTGATTAATGTTTCGGGTAATTCATCTGGAGATGAGAATTGCGGATATCCTTTGTATGGTTTTCCCGCCAGGGTCACTTCTAGATTCGCAATTCTTAAATCGTATTCGTTCAGAATTGGCTTTACGAATTTGAAAGCATCTTCGTACTCGTAAGAATTCGTTGTTTTGTTAAATGCAGCATTGATTTGTCCGTCGTGCCCCATAACGTCTCCCACAAAAAGCATTGAAACTTCATTGTTCTGAGAAAGAGATAAGAAAGAAAGAGAAATGAATAGGCTACACAGCGACAGCGCCTTTAATGTGCGGGTGCGGATCGTAATTGATAAGTTCAAAATCTTCATATGTAAATGCAAAAATGTCTTTTATTTCAGGGTTCATTTTCATTGTCGGCAATTCTTTGAAATCCCTGCTTAACTGTAACTCCACCTGTTCAAGATGGTTACTATAAATGTGTGCATCACCTAAGGTATGAACGAAGTCGCCCAATTCCAAATCACAGACCTGTGCAAGCATCATTGTAAGCAATGCGTACGATGCAATGTTAAATGGAACGCCTAAGAATGTGTCTGCGCTTCTTTGGTACAATTGGCAGCTTAGTTTGCCATCGGCAACGTAGAATTGGAACATAGAATGACAAGGAGGTAAGGCCATATTGTCAACATCGGCTACATTCCAGGCAGAAACGATGTGCCTTCTCGAGTCAGGATTGTTTTTTAATGAATCAACTAATTTCGTGATTTGATCAATGGTTCCGCCATTTCCATCCGGCCAAGATCTCCATTGGTGTCCGTAAACAGGGCCTAAGTTTCCGTCTTCATCTGCCCATTCGTCCCAAATTTTGACATTGTGCTCTTTTAAATATTTTATGTTGGTATCGCCTTGCAAGAACCATAAAAGCTCATGAATAATCGATCTTAAGTGCAACTTTTTCGTTGTGATACACGGAAAGCCTTCGTTCAGGTCAAAACGCATTTGGTAACCAAAAACAGATGTTGTACCTGTTCCTGTGCGATCTTCCTTGTTCGTTCCGTTGTCTAGAATGTGCTGTAATAAGTCGTGATATTGCTTCATTATTTTCCTTTGGTTTTTTGCTTATCCGAATTTAAGTTTTTTGATAGGAATTTTAGCACGAATGTTCGTAAATGCTTCGAATGGTTAATAAAATGATTTCATTTCGTCCTTACTTTTTAATTTATGTATCTTCGTTACATGAGAAAATTTATCATTTTGACGCTCTTATTGTCTCCAATGCTTGCATCGGCTCAAAAAACTATTTCCTTGAAACGAAAGTATTTGGGAAGTTATGTCGGTATGATTCCAGGCTATAAGATGCAGTCGTCTGAGGATATAATGTTTGTTACGCAGTCAAGAATTCTCATTAAAATAGGGAAGAATCAGGTTGAAATGACCGTTGGGGGGAATATGATGTTTGGAACTTACGAAGTGATGTTTGAAGCTAAGAAGTATTATTTACTTGATGTTACGATTGACGATCAGTTAGCAACAGAGCGGATTATGGTTTATAAATCAGGGAAGCATTTGTCGCGCGATGGAATGTATCCTCAGCCAGTAACGGAACTCAATAAAATGAAAAAAAGCCGACATTAACAAGGGAGTTTAACGGTAAACGTTGTTCCTTTCCCCGGTGTGCTTTTCGCTGTAATGGTTCCTTGGTGTTCTTCCACGACCATTTTTACATAGTACAATCCAAGTCCAAATCCTTTTACATCGTGCAAGTTTCCTGTGGGAACACGGTAGAACTTATCGAAGATCATTTTCAGGTTCTCCCGCTTAATTCCAATTCCATTATCAGCCACTTCAATGGTAAAAAATCTTTTATCTCGATGTGTTGTTATAGTTACGTTAGGTTCTATTTTACAGTACTTTATTGCGTTGTCAACCAAGTTGTAAACAACATTTGAAATGTGGACTTGATCAATTAGTATGTTGTAATCTTCAGTGTTTAATTCAAGATTGATTTGAACCCCAGTTTCGTTTTTATTGAAATCGAAGTTGTCTTTTAATTCGGTTAAGAACTCATGAACGTCGAATTGTTCTTTCTTCAATGAGATTTCTCGCTTGTCTAGCTTTGCAACGTTGAGTACTCTTTCTACTTGGTTTTCGAGTCGTTTATTCTCTTTGAAAATTAAACTGGCGTACTTATGAATTTTCTCTGGATCGGTTTTTATATCCGTTTTCATTATCATCTCGCTGGAAAGTCCGATGGAGGAAATCGGCGTTTTCAACTCGTGCGTCATATTATTGATGAAATCTGTTTTAACTTCCGACAAACGTTTTTGCTTTAGGATGATCATCACGGTATATCCAAAGAAAACAAGAACGAGAATTATGAGAATGATTAAGTAAATGTATGCTGAAAAGTCGTCCTTGAATTTCTTTACAACTTCTTGTTTCCCAACTTCAGGGAAGTAAACCATGAAGTAATGACCGTTCTTGTACAATGTGTCTCCCGGAATAAACAGAGGAGCTGTTGAATCTGCTTTAAATCCAGATCCCTCAAGTCGATTAAGAGGGCTAAATGTTATCGTAGAATCGAAGCAGTCGTAGATTCCTGATTGAAAATCGAAGTTAATGTTTTGATCGTACAATTCACGTTGTAACCATACTTCTAATTGGAAAGAGCTTAATTCTTCATGAAAGTCAACTGTGAACTTATTGGGCGCGATTTGCTGAACGGCTCCGTAAAAGTCAGAACTATCCGTTGAAACGGTGGAGATTCTATGAAGAACATTTGATAACGCGAAATGTGTTTCCTTATTGAAGTGGGCTACGTTTAAGCTGTCTTGGCGTCGCTGAATTTCAATATTTTTTTCTTGAACAGCTGCAGTTCTATTAATTGATGTCGTCTGAATGAAAAGAATCGCAGCAATGGCGATGATTCCTAAGATGACAACCGCGTTTATGGTTCTTCTGTTCATGTTGCAAATATAATCAATTGCAAGAAAAGGAATTTTGCTTTAGGACCTTTAAGATTAACGAATTCGTAACACTATTCTTCAAACAGCAAAAGGCCGCTCTTCAATTAGAATGGCCTTTTTTAGTTATACTAACTATGACCTAACTCTAGTTTTTTTAGATCGACCGACCCAGAACTCTTCTGAGAATAAAGCGCAGAAGTGCTGATAACAGCAATTGCAAGAAATAAGATGAACTTGTTTAAACCCATTTAAGGTTCAAAGTAATGAAAAACTGAATTTAGAAGCCTGTAACGCCATTTACCGTTGTGTATTTCAACACATTCTTTTTGTCGGGGTGAATTCTAGCGAAAGCAGATTGAACCGCTAATGTTCCTTCATGAAATCCACAAAGAATTAGTTTCAATTTGTTCGGGTAGGTATTCACATCTCCAATTGCATAAACGCCAGGTATATTCGTTGAATAATCCAAAGTGTCTACTTTGATCGCGTTCTTCTCGATTTCAAGCCCCCAATCTGCAATTGGCCCTAAGCTTGGTTTCAAGCCAAACAATGGAATAAAATGATCCGTTTCCTTTACAAATTCACCTTGCGTTTTGTGTTTGATCGTTATGTTTTCAACTTTTCCATCTCCAGCAATTCCAGTAACTTCTGAGTCTGTGATCAAGTTCACTTTTCCCTCGTCGGCTAAATCCATTATTTGCTGAACGGAATCCAAATGCCCTCTAAAAGAAGTTCTTCTGTGAACCAATGAAACTTCTGAAGCAATTTTATTTTTCGTTAAGTAGATCGCCCAATCAAGAGCAGAATCCCCGCCTCCTGCAATTACACAGCGCTTTCCTTGATAGAATTCTGGATCTTTAATAACGTATTCAACGCCTTTGTCTTCGTAGTCTGCTAAATTTTCAACAGGCGGTTTCCGTGGCTCAAACACACCCAGTCCACCAGCAATCATAACAATTGGCGCTGAATGCTTCGTTCCTTTCGATGTTGTAACGACAAACTCTTTATCGGATATTTTATCAATTGAAACAGCTGCCTCTCCTAAAGTGAATCCAGGTTTGAAGGGCTCAGCTTGTTTCATCAAGTTATCGATCAAGTCACCAGCTAAAATTTCTGGGAAACCAGGGATATCATAAATCGGTTTTTTAGGATAGATTTCAGAACATTGACCGCCTGGTTCTCCAAGTGAATCAATAAGATGGCATCTTAGTTTTAAAAGTCCGGCTTCGAAAATTGTAAATAGCCCAACGGGTCCTGCACCTATAATTATGATATCTGTTTCAATCATTTCGTTTGATTTTGAGTAGTGCAAATTTAGTAATTAGACTTTAGAAGTCAGAAGTTAGACCGCCCAATTTATAATTTTTGTCAATTCGGCTTGAAGGAATAATTTTTACTGACTTAAATAGGGAATCAATCTGAACCCTAATAAATGATAAATTTTAGAGAAATTGAATTTTGGAAAAGAAGCCGATATTTGGCTATGGAAGTGTATCGAGTAACGAATAGCTTCCCGAAAAATGAACAGTATGGATTGACGATTCAAGTAAAGAAGATTCGCAACTTCTATCTCCTCGAATATTGTAGAAGGCTGTGACAGAAACTCAAAGAAAGATTTTGCCCGATTCCTCGATGTGTCAATTGGCTCGGCACATGGGTTAGAAACGCAGACAGATATTGCCAATAAAATTGCTTACATCAACACATCAGACTTTAGTAGACTAAATAAAGAATGGGTCGAAATCATCAAGATGATATCCAGATATAACAACCAAATTAGACAATCCACCTGAATGTCTAAAACCTGAACGTCTAAATTCTAATCTCTTATTTAATACACGGCCTTACATTAGAATTATATATCTTCCGATATCCAATCTTCAACCAAAAATTAAAATGCTAAACTTTATCAATCAACTACCAAAAGCAGAATTACACTTACACATCGAAGGAACTTTCGAGCCCGAGTTAATGTTCGCGATTGCCAAAAGAAATAATATTGAAATTAAATACAATTCAATTGAAGAAATTCGGGAGGCTTATAACTTTAATTGTCTGCAAGATTTCCTTGACATCTATTATGCGGGAGCGGCTGTTTTAATTCACGAACAAGATTTCTACGATTTGACATGGAGTTATCTCGAAAAGTGCGCAGAGCAAAATGTTAGGCACACGGAAATTATGTTCGATCCACAGACCCATACGAAAAGAGGCGTATCGTTTGAAACTATAATTAATGGAATATCAAGGGCATGTAAAAACGCAGAATTAAAATTGAATGTATCTTCTTTGTTGATTATGAGTTATTTGCGTCATCTTTCAGAGGAAGAAGCGTTTGAGACATTGCAAGAATCTTTACCCTATAAACATCTTATTAAGGCGGTCGGGTTGGATTCTTCGGAGAAAGGGAATCCACCATCAAAGTTTAAAAATGTTTTCGAAGCTTCAGTAAAAGAAGGATACATTCCTGTTGCACATGCTGGTGAAGAGGGTCCAGCGAGTTATATCTGGGAGGCGCTAGATATTCTTAAAATAAAGCGAATTGATCACGGGAATAATTGTTTCGAGGATGAATTGATTAAAGAAATTATTGCGAGAGATATTGCTTTGACGGTTTGTCCCTTATCGAATACAGCGTTGAAAGTTGTCGATGACTTAAAATACCATCCCGTAAAAAGAATGATAGAACTGGGATTGAAAGTGACGATAAACTCTGATGATCCAGCCTATTTTGGAGGACAAGTGAATACAAACTACATTGAGTTACAAAAGGCATTGGGACTTACAAAGGATGATTTGTATGAATTCGCAAAAAACTCGTTTCAATATTCATTGTTGGAAGAGGATATTAAAAGAGAACGGTTGCAAGAGTTAGAGTTGTTCTTCGAGGATCATCAATAGATTGGGTTTTAGTTCGCCTGCCGCTTTTAGATCGTTTGTTCCTCACTTTTAGATTTAAGATGATCTTAATTCGAAAATCGAACGGTCTAAATTCTAAATTCCAACACCTAACATTCAAACGCAAGAGTGATAGCTTTTGAAAAAAAAAGCGTTGACGTTGCTATACGATCCAAAAGCGTAGCGATCTAGATAAATTTCTTTCCAAATTCCCACATCACAATCCCTGCACAAACAGAAACATTTAGACTGTGTTTCGTTCCAAATTGTGGAATTTCAATAATGTAATCCGATAAATCAATCGCATCTTGATCTACTCCATTCACTTCATTCCCAAAAACAAGAACATAATGTTCATTCGGAAGGTTTTTAATGTCTTGCAATAAGGTCGTTTCTTTCGTCTGTTCGATCGAGCAAATCTTCTTTCCAGATGCTTTTAATTCTTTGATCAAATCAACAATCGATTCTCGGTGTTCCCAATCCACAGATTCGGTTGCGCCAAGCGCCGTTTTTTGAATTTCACGGTGAGGTGGCTCAGCGGTGATTCCGCACAAATAAATCTTATCCACATTAAACGCGTCGCAGGTTCTAAAGAAAGTACCCACGTTCGTTAAGCTTCGGATGCTGTCGAGAACAACCGTAATCGGGAATTTCTCTTGTGATTTAAACTCCTGATTGCTGATTCGATTTAACTCCCAAAGCTTTAGTTTCTTGTTCATATTGTGGATAACAACTGGCGTGTATATTTTGTGAAATCGCTCCTCGCGTTTACATTTACTTACGCAAAAATCATAAAATCAATCGACTTGGCGAAAACAAGCATCAAAAAAGAGCAAAAAGAAACACCCCTGATGAAGCAATACAATCAGATCAAAGCCAAGCATCCGCAGGCTTTGTTGATGTTTCGTGTAGGTGATTTTTATGAACTATTTGGCGAAGATGCGATTGTTGCCTCTAAGATTTTGGGGATTGTACTTACGTCTCGTAAAAATGGATCGGCTGGAGCTGTTGAATTGGCTGGGTTTCCACACCATTCGGTAGATACGTATTTACCAAAATTGGTTCGAGCAGGACAGCGGGTTGCTATATGCGATCAGCTCGAAGATCCTAAGATGACCAAGAATATCGTGAAACGTGGAGTAACCGAATTGGTAACACCAGGAGTTTCTTTCAACGATCAGGTTTTGGATACGAAAAAGAACAATTTCTTATGTTCATTGCATTTTGGGAAAAAGGAAATCGGAATTTCATTTCTGGATATTTCTACCGGCGAGTTTTTATTGGCGCAAGGTGAAAGTGAATACATCGAGAAGTTGATTCAAGGATTTTCTCCGACTGAGATTATATACAACAAAAGAAACTCGACGCAGTTCGATGCCCTTTTTGGAAACAGGTATTATTCTTTCCGATTGGAAGATTGGATTTATGCGGAAGATTACGCCAATGAGAACCTAACGAAGCAATTTGGAACGAAATCGTTAAAAGGATTTGGAATCGAAGCGCTGGAGATGGGAACGATCGCGGCAGGTGCGATAATTCATTACTTGTCGGAAAATCAGCACGATAGATTAGGGCATATTTCAGCGATCTCAAGAATAGAAGAAGAAAAATACGTTTGGTTGGATCGATTTACGATTCGAAACCTCGAATTGATTAGTTCTCCCCACGAAAATGCGACGACATTAATTGATGTTCTCGACTGCACGAAAACTCCGATGGGAGGTCGAATGATGAAACGTTGGACGGTTCTTCCATTGAAAGATTTGAAACCCATTGAAGACCGTTTGTCGGCGGTTGAATCACTAAAAGCGAACGAGACAGTCGGGTTTGCCTTGGGAGAACATTTAAGCGAAATCAATGATTTAGAACGTTTGATATCTAAAGTCGCCGTTGGAAAAATCAACCCAAAGGAAATTGTTCAATTGAAACGAACTTTGGTTCAAATGGAGCCGATTAAAAAGTTGATTGGAGGCCAGAAGAACAAGGTGTTGAGCCGTGTCTCTGATCAAATTAATCCGTGTAAGGAATTGTTGGAAACGATTGAGAAAATGTTGCATGAAGACCCTGCAGTTCAAATCGGGAAAGGTAAAGTGATCGCCGATGGAATCGATAAAGATTTGGATGATCTTCGCGCTATTTCACTTTCTGGAAAGGATTATTTGAAAGGCGTTCAAGAGCGGGAAAGTGAAAAAACGGGTATAACGAGTTTGAAAATCGCGTTTAATAATGTCTTTGGGTATTACATCGAAGTAAGAAATACACATAAAGATAAAGTTCCGGAAGAGTGGACGCGTAAGCAGACCTTGGTCAATGCTGAGCGTTACATCACCGAAGAACTGAAGGAATATGAAGCGAAAATTTTAGGCGCTGAAGACAAGATTTATACAATTGAATCGAAATTGTACCAAGACCTCGTTCAGTCTATGAGCGAATTTATTCGACCGATTCAATTCAACGCCTTTTTAATCGCTCAATTGGATTGTCTTTTGTCTTTTGCTGAGATTGCGAAGTCGAATAATTATGTAAGGCCAGAAATGAATGAAGGTTTTGCGATTGATATTAAAAATGGCCGTCATCCAGTAATTGAAAAGCAATTGGGAGTCGGGGAGGAGTACGTTGCAAACAATGTTTACTTGGACAATGATACGCAGCAGATCATGATGATTACCGGACCGAACATGTCGGGTAAGAGTGCTTTGTTACGACAAACGGCCTTAATTTCATTGATGGCGCAAATGGGATCATTTGTACCCGCTGAAATTGCGAATCTCGGTTTGGTTGACAAAGTCTTTACCCGTGTTGGTGCTTCGGATAACATTTCTTCTGGTGAATCTACGTTCATGGTTGAGATGAACGAAACGTCGAGCATTCTAAACAACCTCTCGAACCGCTCTTTAATTCTATTGGATGAAATTGGTCGAGGGACGAGCACATATGATGGAATTTCAATTGCGTGGGCAATTGCGGAATACATTCACGAGCACCCACAGATGAATGGAAAAACCCTTTTCGCAACACACTACCATGAGTTAAATGAAATGACAAATCGCTTTGAACGAATTAAGAACTTCAATGTTTCGGTGAAAGAGGTCGGAAAAAAGATTTTGTTCTTGCGTAAATTGGTTGAAGGTGGAAGCGAACATTCGTTTGGTATTCACGTGGCGAAATTAGCTGGAATGCCAAATCAGGTGTTAGAAAGAGCTGAAAGCATGCTCGCTCAGCTTGAATCTTCTCATGAATTGACCGATTCGAGTGCAAATGGAATTAAAAAAGCGAAGAAAATAAAGGCAGAACCAAGCGACGATTTAAGCGATATGCAATTGAGTTTTTTCCAGTTAAACGACCCTGTATTAGAGCAAATTAGAACAGAGCTTGTGAGTATTGATATCAACACATTAACACCGGTTGAGGCTCTTATGAAATTGAATGAAATCAAGAAATTGACAGGCGGTTAGAACTTTTTTTCGAATAGCTTTTCATAATAAATAAATTCGTGTTACATTTGTCGCCCGTTACATAGCGATGTAACGTAGAATTTGAAAGAATACCGTCAGACGACGAACAAGCGGGCGTAGCTCAGGGGTAGAGCATCACCTTGCCAAGGTGGGGGTCGTGAGTTCGAATCTCATCGCCCGCTCAGAATGTTTTAGCTTAAAATCATGATCGTCTGATTGATTAAAAATAATACCAGTTTATACAGTCTGTATAAACAAATGCTCGAGTGGTGGAATTGGTAGACACGCCGGACTTAAAATCCTGTGCT
>CAJVYC010000005.1 GCA_913009205.1 uncultured Fluviicola sp.
TAAGTTAACTAATTGTTCTGCGAAATCTTTTAAATCTGCCATTTTCTATCGTTTTTAAAAATTGTAATTTATTGTTTGTAATTTAATTAGTGCATTGTATTGATTATCCTTCTCTTTCAGAAAGTGTTTTAACAATACCTGAAAGTGTATTTCCACCACTCTTAAGAGCAGAAATAACATTTTTAGCAGGTGATTGTAATAACCCGATAATATCTCCAATAACCTCTTCTTTAGATTTGATGTTTACTAGATTGTCTAGTTGATCATCTCCAATGTAGATAGCCTCTTCAATATATGCTCCTTTAAGTAAAGGCTTTTCAGATTTTTTTCTGAATTCCTTTATGATCTTAGCAGGTGCATTTCCTGTTTCTGAAAATAATAAAGATGTGTTCCCTTTTAAGATTGTTGGCAAATCGCCAAAATCTTTATCAGAACTCTCCATTGCCTTTGCAAGCAATGTGTTTTTAACTACAGCCAACTTCACACCTGCTTTATAGCAAGCACGACGTAAGTTTGATGTTTTACCAGCGTCCAACCCAGAAATATCTGCTAAATAAATAGTAGTGTTTTCTGTAAGCTGTGCAGTTAACGTTTCAATCACTTGTGATTTTTCTTGTCTTGTCATAAGTCTGTGTTTTACTGCTCAATGAATCCTTTTGTATCAATCTCGATACTTGGGCTCATTGTGCTGGACATGAATATACTTTTAATATAAACACCCTTAGCCGCTTGAGGCTTCAGTTTTACCAACGTAGTTAATAATTCTCTTGCGTTTCCTGCAATATTCTCTGCATCAAAAGATGCTTTTCCTATTGCTGCATGAATAATACCAGTCTTCTCAACTTTAAAGTCAATCTTACCACCTTTCACGTCTTTAACCGCTTTAGCAACGTCCATGGTCACTGTACCAGTCTTTGGGTTTGGCATAAGACCACGAGGCCCTAATACACGTCCTAAAGGACCTAATTTACCCATTACACTTGGCATAGTTACAATTACGTCAACATCTGTCCAACCTCCTTTAATCTTATCGAGGTACTCATCTAATCCAACAAAGTCTGCTCCGGCAGCTGTAGCTTCAGCTTCCTTATCTGGAGTAACTAAGGCTAACACCTTCACATCTTTACCTGTACCGTGAGGTAAGGTAACAACGCCTCTAACCATTTGGTTTGCTTTACGTGGGTCTACATTAAGACGCACAGCAAGGTCCACAGATGGATCAAAGTTTGTGTTGGAGATTTCTTTTATTAAAGCTGAAGCTTCTGAGACAGTGTAGGTTTTAGCCTCCACTTTCGCAGTATTCACTTTTTGCTTTTTAGTTAATCTTGCCATTTTATAGATTCTTTTTTATTATAAAGGTGCAGTACCTTTTGTTTTAATTCCCATTGAACGCGCAGTACCGGCTACCATTTTCATGGCAGACTCAATACTAAAAGCATTTAAATCGGGCATTTTGTCTTCTGCAATGACTCTAATTTGATCCCAAGAAATAGTCCCTACCTTCTTAACGTGTGGCTCACTAGATCCTTTTTTGACCTTGATTGCCTCAAGAATTTGTACAGCAGCTGGAGGAGTTTTAATAACAAAGTCAAAAGACTTGTCTTTATATACTGTAATCGCAACTGGCAATACTTTTCCTTGCTTATCTTGTGTTCTAGCGTTAAACTGCTTACAGAACTCCATGATATTCACACCGGCAGCACCTAAAGCGGGTCCAACTGGTGGCGAGGGGTTAGCCGCACCTCCACGAACTTGCAATTTTACTACTTTACTGACTTCTTTTGCCATTTTCTGTTTTTAAAAAATTTGTCGATTTAGTTTAAAGTGGAAGCTTTAAATAAAACCTATAATATAGCGTGTAACAATTATTATACTTTCTCTACTTGCATGTAGCTTAGCTCTAATGGTGTTTTTCTTCCGAAAATTTTAACCATTACCTCTAGCTTGCGTTTTTCTTCATTGATCTTCTCAACAGTTCCGTTGAATCCGTTGAAAGGTCCATCAACAACCTTTATCGTTTCACCAATAGTGAATGGAATATTTACATTCTCATCCTTCACAGAAAGCTCATCTACTTTCCCTAACAACCTATTGACTTCACTTTGTCTTAATGGCACTGGCTCTCCTCCTTTAACTTCTCCTAGAAAACCAATTACTCCATTAATAGATCTTATAATGTGAGGTATTTCACCTGCAAGGCTTGCTTGCACCATGATATAACCTGGAAAATAAACGCGCTCTTTGTTTGTTTTTTTTCCATTACGTATCTGTATCACCTTTTCGGTAGGAACCAAAATATTTTCTATATAATCCTGAAGGTTCAAACGTGTGATTTCAGACTCAATATAGGATTTGATTTTGTTTTCCTGTCCACTAACTGAACGGACAACATACCACTTTTTTGTACTTTTTGTGTCGGTCATGCTTATTATTTAATTAACTCAAAGTAATAAGATATAACGCCGCTAAAAACAGTATCAACACCCCAAACTACTAATGCCAATACTACAGAAAATGCAGCAACAATAACAGTAAGACGTTGCGCTTCAGACCAAGGCGTCCACGTTACGTGATTTTTTAATTCGTTATAAGACTCTTTAATATAGTTTACCATCTTTGTAGGTATTTATTTTTTCTACTACTGAAATAATAAAACTTCAGTAAATATGCACGGGATGGGAGACTCGAACTCACGACACCTGGTTTTGGAGACCAGTGCTCTACCAACTGAGCTAATCCCGTATGGATTGCTCAAAAAGAGCTAAACCCGTTATAAAAGTCAAGGCGTCCCGAAAAAACGGAACACCTTTACTCTATATACTATAGACTAATTTTTAGTCTAAAATTTCAGTTACCTGACCTGCTCCTACAGTTCTACCACCTTCACGGATAGCAAAACGTAAACCAATGCTCATTGCAATTGCAGAAATCAACTCAACATGAATTGTTAAGTTATCTCCAGGCATTACCATTTCAACTCCATCAGGAAGAGAAATGTTACCCGTTACATCAGTTGTACGAACGTAAAACTGTGGTCTGTAGTTATTATGGAATGGAGTGTGACGTCCACCTTCTTCTTTTTTAAGTACGTAAACCTCAGCTTTAAACTTAGCATGTGGTGTTACAGATCCTGGCTGAACGATTACCATTCCTCTAGAGATCATTGATTTCTCAATACCTCTTAAAAGAATACCAGCGTTATCCCCAGCTTCTCCTCTATCAAGGATTTGACGGAACATTTCAATACCAGTAATTGTAGAAGTTAATTTCTCAGCTCCCATACCAATGATCTCAACAGGATCTCCAGTGTTTGCAATACCAGTTTCGATACGACCTGTAGCTACAGTTCCACGACCAGTAATAGAGAATACATCTTCAATAGGCATCAAGAAAGGCTTATCTACCTCTCTTAACGGCTCTTCGATCCAAGTATCAACAGCTGCCATTAGTTCAACAACAGTATCAACCCATTTTTGCTCACCGTTTAATGCACCAAGTGCAGAACCAGCTATTACAGGACCATTATCACCATCATACTCGTAGAAAGATAAAAGATCTCTGATCTCCATCTCTACTAGCTCAAGTAATTCCTCATCATCAACCATATCTACTTTGTTCATAAATACAACGATACGTGGAATACCTACCTGACGTCCTAAAAGGATATGCTCACGTGTTTGTGGCATTGGTCCATCAGTTGCAGCAACAACTAGTATTGCTCCATCCATTTGTGCAGCACCCGTAACCATGTTCTTTACATAATCGGCGTGACCTGGACAGTCAACATGTGCGTAGTGACGGTTGGCCGTCGCGTACTCAACGTGCGAAGAGTTAATTGTTATACCACGCTCTTTTTCTTCTGGAGCGTTGTCAATTTGATCAAAAGCCGATGCTTCTGAAAAACCAGCGTCTGCTAATACCTTAGTAATTGCAGCTGTTAATGTTGTTTTACCGTGATCTACGTGTCCAATAGTACCTACATTAAGGTGTGGTTTCGAACGATCATATGTTGCCTTTGCCATTTTGTATTTAATTTAACTTAGTTATATATTAGTGTTCAATTGTATTTATACTTATCTATTTTGAGCCAATGACGAGAATTGAACTCGTGACCTCTTCCTTACCAAGGAAACGCTCTACCCCTGAGCTACACCGGCTTTTGCTTGCTGGTCTCACGTCTGATTCAATAAAAAATCAAATCAAAACTCAAAAGAGCTGCTTGTTATTTGCAGATGAAACGCCTGTAAACAACAATATCCTCACAAAACTGCAAGGATGGAAATTGAGCGGGAGACCAGGTTCGAACTGGCGACATTCAGCTTGGAAGGCTGACGCTCTACCAACTGAGCTACTCTCGCAATATTTAATTAATGTGAAAAAAGTGGGGAGAGCAGGATTCGAACCTGCGAAGACGTAGTCAGCAGATTTACAGTCTGCCCTCGTTGGCCGCTTGAGTATCTCCCCAAAGTACAAAAGTACATTTTGAGCCGATGGAGGGACTCGAACCCCCGACCTGCTGATTACAAATCAGCTGCTCTAGCCAGCTGAGCTACATCGGCACATTGTTGGTTTTTCAATATTTGAAAGAACTTAAAAAAGTACTCCCCATTTCGTTTAGGGAGTGCAAATGTATGAAACTTATTTCTTTTGACAAGCAAAAAATGAAAAAAAAATAAAAAAAAGAAGGGTGAGAAATTCCCACCCTTCTGACTAATATACAATCGTCTGATTTAAGCCTTTTTAGACTTGTGACGCTCAACTTGTTTTTTTAATGCTTGTACAGCAAGATAAGCTGCTTCCTCAAAACTCTTGCACTGTTTTTTGGCAAAAAGTTCACTCCCTGGGAGTAATAATTTAACTTCAGCAATTTTATTCTCTGACATATCGTTTTTATCGATCTTTAAATATATTTCACTTGAGATAATACTATCGTAAATCAATTCTAATTTTTTGACTTTTTCCTGAATGAATTGAATTAGTTTTTGGTCTGCCGTAAAATGAACGGTATTGATTCTTAAATCCATAGTCTAATTTTTTTTACCCCTAGGATGGGATTGTGAATAAATACTTGTTATCTCCGCGAACGAATTATGGGTATACACCTGCGTTGCAGATAAACTAGCATGTCCCAAAAGTTCTTTTAGAACTTCCAGTCCAGCACCGTTGTTTAACATGTGCGTTGCAAAGGTGTGCCTCAAGACATGAGGACTCTTTTTCTCCAAACCCGTCGCCATTCCAAGGTAACTATTTATTTTCCTATAGACAAACTTTGAATATAATTTTTTACCATTGTTTAATACAAAGAAATTTTCGTGATTCACACTCAATTCAGACCTCATTGAACGGTACACCTCTATCAGCTTGAACAGGTATTTGGATATTGGAATTATTCTTTCCTTGTTCCTTTTTCCAAGAACTTTGATTTGATTAAAACCAACATCACTGTCAATTAGACCGATAAGCTCACTTGATCGAATCCCTGTTTGATAGAACATCTCAAACACTAATCGGTCTCTTACTCCTTCAAAATCGTCTTTAAATAGATTGACAGTCTTGGTTTCTTCTAACTCCTTTTTTTGAGCAAATGATGGTAATCTCTTTTGATTTTTAGGTCCTTTAACCAATTGCATCGGTGTCGATTCCAAATATTGTTCTTTAACTAACCATTTGAAGTAAGTGCGTAAAGAAGATAACTTTCGATTTACCGAGTTGTTGACATAGTCATTATCGATTAGATCAACCATCCAGGCTCTTACAAGTCTTGAGTCGACTTCTTTAAGACCTTCTAATGAATCTATTTCGGTAAACTCATGGAATTGTGAGACATCCTTTTGATAGGCTAGCGAAGTGTGCTCTGAAAACCGTTTTTGGGTAGTCAAGTAATCAATAAAACCATCAAGCATAAAAAAAGGAACCATGATAGGCTCCTTTACGTATTTTGACTCGAAATGTTTCAATTACATTTCAGCAGATTGCATTCTTTGCTTATAAGCAGCACGAATCCTTCCTTGTCTTTTCGAGATAGAAGGCTTAGTAAATTGCTTACGCTCTCTCAATTGTCTCATCACTTTAGTTTTTTCGAATTTCTTCTTATACTTTTTGATGGCTCTTTCGATGTTTTCACCTTCTTTTACTGGAATAATTAGCATATCTTATGTTGTTTTCTTTCTATTATCGGGTCGCAAATATATAACTAAAAAATTAAATTCAACTTATAATTGTTAATAATTTTAGTTGAATTGCTTGTTTTTATTTCATCCCTACTTTAATATCTCTCTTGAGATTACGATTTTCTGAATTTCTGACGTTCCTTCTCCAATAGTCATCAGTCTTGCATCACGAAGGAATTTTTCTGCTGGGTACTCTTTTGTGTAACCATACCCTGCCATTATTTGCATAGCTTCATTCCCGCATTTAACAGCTACTTCACTAGCGAAATACTTAGCAAAAGCGCCTTCTTTCGTCAATGGTAATTTTTGGTTCTTTAAATATGCAGCTTGAAAAGTTAGCATTTCTGCAGCTTCTACTTCGGTTGCCATATCAGCCAGTTTAAAGCCGATTGCTTGGAATTGAGCAATTGGTTTTCCAAACTGCTCTCTTTCTTTTGCGTACTTTACAGATGCTTCATAAGCTCCACGAGCAACTCCACAACTTAGTGCCGCAATTGAAATTCTTCCGCCGTCCAGGATCTGCATTGCTTGCTTAAATCCCTGTCCAACTTCTCCTAAAACATTATCATTTGAGACGCGAACATTATCAAAAATCAACTCAGCTGTTTCACTTGCACGAACTCCAAATTTATCTTTAATTTTTACCGCTGAAAATCCAGGAGTTCCTTTTTCAATAACAAAAGCTGAAACACCATTGCTATCTAAAAGTTCACCTGTCCTTACAAGAACAACAGATATATCTGCCGATAAACCATGAGTAATCCAGTTTTTCGCGCCATTTATAATCCAATCATCACCATCTTTTACTGCGGTCGTTTTCATGCGCATTGCATCTGAACCTGTATTTGGTTCGGTAAGCCCCCAAGCACCGATATGCTCTCCTGAAGCAAGTTTCGGAAGGTACTTTTTCTTTTGCGCTTCAGAACCGTGGTAATAAATATGTCCTGTACATAATGAGTTGTGCGCTGCGACGCTAAGTCCAACACCACCACAAACTCTTCCCAACTCCATCAGAACAGTAGCATATTCGAAATAACCCATCCCACTGCCTCCGTACTCTTCTGGAATATAAATTCCAAGAAGACCAAGGTCACCCATTTTTTTCATCACATCAACAGGGAAGAATTCTTCCTCATCCCACTTGTTCATATGCGGTCTTATTTCTTTTTCAGCAAAGTCACGCACCATCTGTGCAATCATCTTTTGATTTTCGTCTCTCTCAAAATTCATGTATAACTCGAATATAAGTTGTTTTGTCCTCTAGTCTAATAGGCCACTAAATTAGTAATATTGTTAGAAAACCCTTTTAATTTTTCTACTCCATTTAAAAAGTCTAGTGAGACGAGAAAGTTGAACCCAGCAACTTCCCCACCCGCTTTTTGAACTAATCTACCTGCTGCCTCTGCGGAACCTCCGGTTGCCAACAAATCGTCATGAAGTAAAATCTTTTGACCTGCTGAAACGGCATCAATGTGCATTTCAATTGTTGCGCTTCCATATTCCAAATCATAATTTACACTTAAGACATTGTGCGGTAGCTTTCCCTTTTTTCTGATTAGAATAAACGGAATGCCAAGTTTCATAGCTAAAGGATAGCCAAATAGAAACCCTCTACTTTCAATTCCTGCAACTGCATCAAGATCTGAATCTTTATAAATGTTGTATAGATGATCAACGACTTCGACTGATAATTTAGCATCCATCATAATAGGCGTGATATCCTTGAAAACAATACCCTGCTTTGGGAAATCAGGGACATCTCGGATAGCTGCGGAAAGTTTTGATTCTAATGACATGTTTAAATTTTTAAGTAGTTTTTAATTTTCGAAAACAACTCTAGATCGATCAATTTTGATTCTAAAATATCTTCAATCTGATTATAATTGCCGCTGGCCAATCTCATTTTAACAATTGAATTAGCGACTTTATACGATATATATGGATGGCTTTTCAATTCGTCAATAGAGCAGGAATTTATATCAATTAATCTAAGATCTTTCTTATTTAAAATGATGTTTTCACTAACCTCATCGTATTTTTCACTATCGAATTTCCAAATCTCGAGCAATTGTTTAGTGTCACAATACCCTCCAAGTTCCTCTCTGTATTCAATAATTTTCTTGGCATAAAAATCGCCAATTCCAGGTATTGATTTCAGATTTTCAATATCCGCAGTATTGATATCAACTTTTATGAATTCCTTTTCAGGCAAAGGTTCAAATTGTTTCTTGGCTTCAAATTCAGGATAAAAGGTCGAATCTTTGATCAAATCAAACAAGTCTGATGAAATCACAAAAATCTTTTCCAGATCATTATTTGATTTAAGTCCTCGCTTTGAAAAATTTAAAACAACATCAACTTGTTTCTTTGAAAGTCCGAGTTTCAACCAATCTTCCTCTTGATACTCGTTGGGATCAAATGCTTGTTCAGGCGCTTTAAATTTAGATGCCCATACTTTCTTCTTAGACTTCTTCTTGTATTCACGCTTTGCGTCTATTTCCTCTTCAATCTTCTCAAGTTCTTCGAAACTGATTTGAATATTATTATCATCGCTGAAAGCGGTAATAATTCTTGGAGTGTACGAAATTAGAGCAGCAATACACAACAACAAAAGCAGGCCTCGCCTATTTCTCTTGGAGATTGGCATTATGCCTTTTTAATTGCATCCTTGTACCTTGATAACTCTTTGCTTACTTTGGGAGCTAATATTACCAATCCAATAATATTAGGGAATACCATCGCGAAAATCATTGCATCAGAAAAGTCAATCACAGCGCCTAAACTAATTGAAGCTCCCACTATAACGAAAAACAAGAAAATAACTTTATAAGTGGTATCTGCTATTTTAGTTTTTCCGAATAAGTATTTCCAAGCTTGAAGTCCATAATACGACCAAGACAACATTGTAGAGATGGCAAACAAAACTGCTGCGATCATAAGTACCCAATCAAAATAAGGAATTGTTGAATTGAAAGCCTGAGCAGTTAATTCAATCCCTTGTACATCTGAGTTTCCATATTCAATAAACCCTCCATCAATGTTCGTAATGATCAATACTAATGCCGTCATCGTACAAATAATTACTGTGTCAATAAACGGTTCTAATAAGGCAACAATACCCTCACTCGCCGAGTATTTTGTTCGAACAGCTGAATGCGCAATTGCAGAAGAACCTACCCCTGCTTCATTTGAGAACGCCGCTCTTTGGAAACCAACAATCAGTACCCCAACTATACCTCCTAATGCGGCGCTTGAGTTAAATGCTCCGTCGTAGATCAAGCCGAAAGCTTCTGGTATTGATGAATAATGCATTCCAAGTATTACTAGCGCTGCTCCCACATATATTACGGCCATGAATGGGACAACCTTTTCTGTAACAGATCCAATTCTCTTAATCCCTCCAATGATAACAATACCTACGATAATGGCCATCACAATACCAATAATAACACCGGCCGCTCCACTTTCGAATCCTAGTTTTCCTGAAATTTGAGCTGCGGCTTGATTTGCTTGGAACATATTTCCACCACCGAAGGACCCCCCAATACACATTATCGCAAAAAAGATAGCTAGTACCTTTCCAAGCCCACCTAATCCTTTCTCTTTTAATCCTTTTGATAAATAATACATTGGCCCTCCATGAACAGTTCCATCCTCGGTAACTTCACGGTATTTCACACCCAACGTACATTCAGTAAATTTGGTAGCCATGCCTAAGAAACCAGCCAATATCATCCAAAAAGTAGCACCTGGACCACCCAATGAGATTGCAACAGCAACACCAGCAATGTTCCCTAATCCAACGGTTGCAGAAAGAGCAGCTGTCAAAGCCTGAAAGTGAGAAACTTCACCTTCCGCACCTTCGACGGCAATAGTCTCGAACACATCTCCACCTGGAGTTGAATCGCCCTCTGCTACATCCGCAGTATGATGATCAATATCATCATAATCGCCCTTAACGATTTTAACGGCAGTCCTAATCAAAGTAAAGTTGACGAACTTGAAGTATATAGTGAAAAATAATGCTCCTAATATTAATATGATTAGAACCAGTGGAACACTAACATACGTACCCGAAAAGGCAAGCTTAACAGTTCCAGCTTTCTTTGCAATCAATATCAATTCCCCATTTTTATCTTTCGCTATACGCCCAAAATCACTTAGTAGCTTTACTTCCTCAACATCTTTCGAAGCATTAATTTTAAAATCCGAAAACTTAATGATTATGCTATCTTTTCCTCCTTCAAATAATTCCTCAGGAATTTCGAATGACGAATTCTGATTTACAGAACCAGCCTTAATCGGAAAAAAGATAATTGACCCAACGAAATCAGCGATTGGTTTAAATACTAAATCTATTTTCTCATCTAACCCAATTTTTTTGTTTAATACGATTGTATCACTAACAAGTCGCAAAGCACTTTTAATTGAATTAGCCTCATCCGCATCTAATTGATAATATTGATTCACCTTAATTGACTTGCCATTTGTGGTTTCTTCAACTTCTTGCGAAAAGTTTACAAATGTCGTCAACAAGACAACTAAACCTATAAAATGCTTCATGATAATATTGTGATTAAATAATTTTGAACGGAAACAAATATAACAATAAAAAACTTGAATTTTAGGTGATCTTGACGAGCGGTAATTAGTGCTCTAATTGAAATTGATTAACCAATCTTCTTATCTGTGAATCGCTCCCTAGAATGAATATTTCTTAAGCCTTTCACAATAATTGTATCAATTCCTGGGTTAATCCGATAATTTCCTTCGGCATCTTTCAAACCAATAATGCTAGCCCTATAATATATCTTGACTCTATCTCATTTATTGATTTGTTCAGAAGCTTGAAATAATCAAAAAGACAGTGAATAATTTATCGTATTCAGACAGCTCAGCGACTTCACTATACCCGACTGTTGAGATAGTAATTATTGTCATGTAGAAAGAATTGATAAAGCTCCATTCTTTAATGAACACATAACCAGACGTTCCGACTGCAATTTTTAATGAAATTAATCCTAGGAAATAGGATAGTCTGGACAGAAGCTCAGACCGTAATAGCATAAGTCATAATTCCCAGATCGTGTTTCTTTTTCTTCTTTGCAATTTAAAGTAATGCTTATGCTCTAATATCCAAGCCATAATCAAATAAATCAACAACGGTGATCCGAGCGCAATAAAGGACGAGTAAATAAATCCAAGCCTCACTTTGGAACTACTAATACCAAGCTTTCTAGCCCACCAAGCACAAACACCGAAGGATTTTAACTCGAAAAAAAAGATTGTTTTTTGAATCATTTTATTAATTCTTGAGGATCTTATTTCCTACGGCGCAAGATAAGCATTTTTTATGACAGCAATAATAGCGATACAACCCCATTAAACCTTGAGAGTCATAGGCATTTTCAACAATAACTCCAGAAGCTTTCCATTTTTTCAAAACAGAATTGTTCTCAGGGGGAATGGACTCTAGAATTTCAATTGCCATATCCCGGTAATCTTCATTGCCACTAATCTCACTTCGATACCAGAGAAAGGGCACAACTCCATTAATTAGAAGTCCATTTTTAAACCCTTTCGACAAGGCCTGAACTCCAACCCTCTCCATGTCGACGCTACTCTTGTCAAAAATCAGATTAAATGCCTCAATGATCTTTTCTGAAGAGCCAACATCGATTAGGTAATCAAGTTCTGATTCGCCCATGAGATGTGCAAATTGCTTTAACCGCACCGTTGGGAAGTTTTTGGGTCTCATTCCTTTAAAATGCCATTGGTTTGGCCCCTTACTATCAGGAGATTTACTCGTTAACATTCCACTTTCAGACACCATTAACATATAACGTTGAGAAGGACTTAAATGCGCCAATTGAGAATGCGGGACGCATCGAATCAATTCGAGAAACGCAAGTTTATTCAAATTGGATCCAAAGGCTGCAGCGAAAAAAACATATAAAGGAGAATGCTTATTGTTCGAATACGATTGAATCAATTTTATTCTATCGTTCAGCTTTTCTACTAAGGACTTACCAATCATTGATTGTAGAAAAACGAGGTCAATTGAGTCTAAATCGTTTTTACAAATTATTTGATTCGAATTCTCTATATAACTCCTGTGTTTATCCCAGTGCTCTAAATCAATTAGCTCCCTCATTTCAAGGACAGGTAGCTTTAAACCATTCTGATAGACGTCTTTGTCGTTTTGATAGACTACATGCAAAATAACGTTGTTATAGTTCTCATCATGATGGTGTTTGTGTACATACCAGTCTGAACTTTTGACATGGATTTCAATGTGTCCATAAAAGGTAATACCATTCATTCGAATGGATCCATGTTTAAAGTCGGGCCCCTTTAGAAGTGTATTATGAAACCCAAAATTTAATATTTCGACATCTGTTCCATCAGTGAGTTTTAGCTGTGGTTTAAGAATGCGTTTGTTGTTCCAAACAAACTGAAGGTAGTCTTCGGTCATAGGGTGCATTGTGTAGGTTAATTCAATTGTTCCCTGTGTTTTACTAAACAGGGATTGTCTCTTAATATAAGATACAAAAAAAAGCGCTCCGGATAAACCAAAGCGCTTTTTACAAGAATTATTTTCGACCTAGTACCTTAAGTACTTTAAGTATTTCGCATCTGCTTCAGCAGCAGTCTCTAGATCAAAATCCATTTGAAGGACATCACCTTCCGTTCTTCTATTGAATTGATGAAGCAACTCAAATGTAGCTTTATCCGATCTTTTATATTTATTAATATAAGCTTCAGTTAATTTGATTTCCTCATAGCCTGAGATAACCTTTTCACTTGGCTCATCAACATAATAAACACCGCCTTTTTTCCAAACAGTTCTTACGACGTTTTCCCCGTCTCCAACTGGAATTATTCTTCTAGGATCAACACCTTTTTCTTCAACTAAGAACTTGTAACATGCTCTTGCACGATTCTCGGAAAGAATCTGGTTACGTGGATTACTTCCACGTGAATCCGTGTGCGAGCTTAATTCCAATTTCATTCCTGGATACTCCTCTAATAACTCTAAAACGTATAGCAATGAATCTTTAGAATTGATTGTTTCATCAACCAAAAGCTCCCATTTATTAAGTGCGTAACGTACTTCGGGCAATCGAATAGGCTTCTTCGGAATCATCACCATATCTACAACGAAATCCTGGTCATACCCAACACCTACTGTAGTAATGTCCTGACCATCAGGGACTGGATGATACTTCGTTTCATCGCCAGAAATGTTGATCTTATATGAAATTTCTTCATTTACATAACGAGTTCCAAATGTCGCATCTTCCGTTGGACGCTTATCCCAAAAAACAGAACCTCTATCATCTGAATAACCCTCCCATTTAGACCCATCAGAACCTACAACACTAACCTTAACGTCCTCAAGAAGGATAGACTTATCAACTAACTCAGTAACATTTACTTTCAATGAGAACAAGTTTGGAGGCATCACGTAGGAGAAGATGTCTGGATTCGTTTCTCCATTGACACTTTTTCTTTCTGAAGTAAAATAACCCAAACGAGGAGTCACTTCAATTAAAGCGTAATCGTTGTTCGGACTATTAATTGGAGAACCTAAGTTTGTTGGGTTTTCCCATTTGTTTTCTTCACCAACCTTCGCTGCTTTGAAAATATCAAGTCCTCCCATGCCTGCTCTTCCATCTGACGCGAAAATTAATTCACCATTCAAACCAAAAGAAGGAAATAATTCATTTCCTTTTGTATTGATCTCTGGCCCCATATTAATTGGTGCAGACCAAGTTTCAGCTTTCCTGTCGTACTCTGTATACCATAAATCTCTACCACCAAAACCACCTGATCTATCAGACGCGAAAATCAAGTACTTACCATCTAACGTGCATGGATGACCAACAGATATAGTATCGTGTGATTTAAGCCCCAAGATTTTAGTTGGCTCGTTCCATTCTGTTTTTCCTTTTGCTTCAGACATCCAGATATCACAACCTAGATTTTGTTTCTTTATATTAGGACATCTAGTAAAGAACATTTTTTTGAAACGAGAATCAAATGCGATTGTTCCTTCGTTATCAATAGTGTTCACTCCATCTCCTTTAACTAAGTAGGGTGCAGTCCAATTTCCTTTCCTATCTAAATCGGAAGCCCATAAATCCATAAATGACTCACCTGTTCTAGGATCAGAATCTTTACCTGTCACTCCATCTCTTGCTGAAGCCCAATACATTCTATTTCCTTTTCTATCTCCAAACATTGGAGCCATATCAAATTGATCCGTATTGATGGCAGTTTGGTTCTCGATTACGTGCTTCGTTTTTGTAGCAATAAATTCTTTGCTCTTCTTACATGACTCAATACCTACTTTGGCTAAATCACTATCAGGGACAATTGCTAAATAAAGTTCGTACTGTTCGATTGCCTTTTCGTACTCAGTCATCATTCTTAACATTTCAGCATTCTTCAAGTAAACATCTGCTTCTTCACCTTCATAATCAAGCAATAATGCCTTGCTAAACCATTCGTTCGCTTCTCTAAATTGATTCGTGAAACGATAGCAATCAGCAGTCTTATAGGCCATTTCACCTTTCAACTTTTTAGCTTGCTTCCCTTTTCGAGTAATCTTACCGTAAGCAACAGAACAGTCCTTAATACCGTCATAATATTGCTCACTTGCAAATGTTAAGCGTGCTCTTGAAACGGCATTGTTTTGGGATTGACTCACTGTAGCAAGGCTAAGCAAGAAAATAGTTAAGGCAATTTTAATCTTCATAAAATGTCTTTTTTCAGGTCTAAATTTGTTGCCAATTCGCTTGACAGATAGTTATAAGTGGTCATAAAAGTAACAAAAAAAGTAATTGAAAAGTTCTCGACTTTCATTAATTCACAATCATTTTAAATTTGAACGTTTCAAATCAGTCCACATAGGTATATTTCTCCCATTTATCTATCACTTTACCAAATCCTTCGGAGAGTTCAGAATTTAAGCGTAAATATTCGTCTTTAGACGGATGCTGAAAACCAAGCGTCTTAGCATGAAGCGCTTGACCTTGAAGTAGTTTAAAGCAATTCTCAATGAATTTTTTATATTTTGAGCTGGTCGTACCTTTCAAAATCGAATCTCCGCCATATTCTAAATCATAAAACAATGGATGTCCAATGTATTTCATGTGAACTCGAATTTGATGCGTTCGTCCGGTTTCCAACTTACATTCAACCAAAGTGACATAACCATACCTCTTCAAAACCTTGTAATGAGTTACGGCATGCTTGCCATAATCTCCTTCGGGAAAAACGGTAAACATCTTTCTATTCTTCAATGATCGACCAATATGCCCAGTAACGGTACCTTCATCTTCTTTAACGTCTCCCCAAACAAGGGCGTGGTATCTTCTTTCCGTAGTTCTATCAAAAAATTGCTTTGCAAGATGTGTTAAAGCCTGTTCGGTTTTAGCCACCACCAATAATCCAGTGGTATGCTTATCCAATCGATGCACGAGACCAGGTCGGCTGTAAAGGTTCTCCTCTTTATCAGGTAAGTTTTCAAAGTGATATATCAAACCATTGACTAAGGTACCAGTATAATTACCTAATCCAGGATGAACCAGCATATTCGGAGATTTGTTAACCACTAACAAATCGTCATCTTCATAAACGATATCAATGGGAATATCCTCAGGGATCAATTTATTTTCTCGCATTGGAAATGGCAACTCCATGGTCACTAAATCACTTGGCTTTACTTTGTAGTTTGATTTAACGGCAATCTCATTTACAAATACATTGCCTTCTTTGCAGGCGTTCTGAATTCTATTTCGAGTCGTATTTGGCATTCTATCGAGTAGAAACTTATCCACTCTTAATAATTTAAGTTTTGGATCCGCCACAAACCTGAAATGCTCATAAAGCTCTTCGTTGTTTGTTTCTTCTAGTTCTGGATTTTTTTCTTCCGTCATAAATTGGGGTTCTACATTTAGGAATATTAGAACTTTAAAAGGTAAACAGCAAAGTTTAGTTTTTTATGATTTTATGAAGTTTGTTGACTCCAACAATCTTAATGAAGTACATTCCACTCGGAAGTTCGTTCATATCAATAGTTGGGAATTCAGACTTTAAAACTACTTGACCTTGCATATTCAAGAATTCTGCTCCATTAAATTTTTGATCCATCTCAATTGTAACCTTCGAGCTGGTTGGATTTGGGTAAATAGATACATTCGGCTCTGTTAATTTGAATGAATGATCTTCAATACCAAGTGTAACATCCATTCCTGTTGAGAAAATTGGACGAATCATAACAGACCCTTCAATAGCAGATTGATCCCAAGATGCTCCGCCATTATTGCTGTAAAAGGTATGCTCATTTTTAATAATATTCCTATCCAATCCGACATTCAATCTATCAGTTTCAAATTGACGCCATCCAATATAGAATGTACCTGTTACAAATTGCCAAGCTGTATCTGGCAACATATAATATGTGAAAATATTTTGATCATAACCGTATTTAGGTGAACGAGGGAAGAACAATCCATCTTCATACAATACCGACCCTGGCACTCCATTATTGTCACCCCAAATTGTTAACAAGAATAGGTTATTTGAAACATCAACAACGGATGGAACAAAATGAATCATTGCTCCGATAACTGAATCAGCCTCATAGGGCGTGTATTGAATTGCCAATCTTGATTGCGGTCCTGTTGTTCCATAAGCAAGTTCGGCACTTCCATCATCGTAACTGTAATAGTTTTCAAATTTTTGCATCGTTTTCGTAGAGTCGTTGATTGCTTCATTTTGATCTGGAACAATAACTTCTGATCTAATCTCAAATTCTTGAGAAATACCAGGCTTGAGATGATCGAATGCATAGTGCGTTTTAAAATCATGCATTGAATAAGGAATTGAATTCGCTTGGTAATTTATTGGATTGTCCGCGAGCAAACCTGCTTCAAGAATTACTGAATCTTCGATAATGTTGTTGAAATAAATTCGAGTCATTCCCGGCAGCGCGTTAACCAATCCTGGAAAACTATTTGCCATTACGACCTGAACTTCTTCGGACATTACATCACTGTGGTTTGGAACATTTACGTAATGGTCCCAAGGTACTGAGGTGAATTCGTTCAATAAAGTGTAAAGCGGATATGAAAAGGCCATATCTCTTAAGTTCGTATCCGCGAAGCCAAGAGGTTCAGCTCTTAAATTAACGTAATCTATATGGAAGGGGTCTAAACTTCCAGAAAGTCCTCCAAAATTTTTGAATCTAAATTGAAAACCATCATTAAAATAACCGAGATCTGTTACTGGAATATGCGCCAATTTGAATGGTAAAACAGGCCCACCGTTTGTACTCCAGATTCGATTCCACTGACCTAAGTCATGTTCGTAGAATTCAAGAACAAGTGAATCTTCTTCTTCCGGTTCATCGCTATGTCCTTGGGGTTGGTACATGAAACTGAAATAAACAGAATCTGAGGGATTCAATGCCCCCATCTTAATCGGCTTGGATGTCAGATGATCTGCATACCCAACATTTGTTGTGCCAATCGCATAAGGAAACCCTGTTTCATCTAGTCCATCGAAAGTTACCATACCCAAAGACCACGGATCTTTACCCATACTATAGTTATGGTAAGCTTGGTCGTCCAGCCAATAAGAGCTTGTATCGTCCAAAACATCAAAAAATTGTGTTGCTGAATCTTGGAAGAATTCCGCACCAACGATCCAAATCGTATCAGGATTAAGATCAACTCCATTCGTTGTTTGAATTGTATCGAATATATAAAACGGCGGAAACACACTTGTTTGGAAATGCGTTACTGGATAGGATGATAAATCACCAATTTTAATTTGAGTTGAAGCAAATGGAATTACCGTCGAAACTAACGTTTGCTCATCCCATACTTTTCTAAAAGTCTGCTGTCCAGTGTATAATGAATCCGTCGACACAGGCACATCAAGCATATCCAAAAGTCGGTACACTTTATCAAAAGTTACCAATGGATTTCCAAAATCATCAAAATAGAATTGAAATTTATTCAAACTGAATTCATCGAAAAATGGCATTTCCAAGGTGTCCGAAGTATAGATAAAAGTACTATCAAAAGTACCAACATTAATCTTTGAAGCAGTGTTGTGTAAACCTTTGGATTGTAGCGCAGGATTTCCTGTAAGCGGTCCAACTTCTTCACCGTATTGAGCGGAAGATGTTAAGCCAGAGAGAACGTAAATAATTGTAAATAGGTGTTTCATAGGTTTTTATTGAGGTGGATCTGTACCTTCAGAATCAGTAAATTCTGTAGTTGCTACCACTGTAATTGAGCCACCTGAAGCTACAATAGCCCCCTCTTCGAACTCAGGAGATTGAGTATATATTCTAGCCATGGAAGAATCTGCTGAAGTTAAACAGCCTGTGCATGATCCGATAAAGAATTCCATATTAAGCATATTGTCAACTCTCTGTTTTGCTTCAACGATACTAAGACCATAAAGGTTCGGCAATTCCAATGGAATTCCCGACTCGTTTCTACCGACAATTAATTTTATTCGAGAACCAATAGGAAGTTTCATTCCTTTCGTAACATTCTCTCCATTGAATAATTGTGCCAATACAGCACCATGTGCTTCGCGAGAAGCCCTGTAATCAATTGAGTATCTGAATTCTCTATTTCTCAAAACACCTTCTGCAAACCGTTGAGATTTATCAATTAAACCGGGCATTTCAACAAGCATTGTTCTTTTTGAAACACGCAACTTAATAGTTCGCCCTTCCTTTACATAAAGCTTTGTTGATGACGTCGCTCCAGGATCTTGTTCCAAGACAGTTCCTGCTACTTTCGATGGGTCATAGATGGAGTCTAAAACAGCATAATTCAATTTTGTGCCCGCCAAAAGACTTTTTGCATTGTTTGAATTCTTTCCAACCATATCAGGAACGGAAATCTTCTGTCCGTGATGCGTTCTCCTGTCTAGACAACTTTGTAGCGAAAAGAACATAATCATATACAGTAGGACTAGCGCACCGAAGTTTATTAAGAACGACTTACTCCAAACAAAATTCCCTAATTTCTTTAGTATATCCATACGATAGGTTGAGATTGCAAATATACGTTTTTAGAAGTTTGGTGAAAGCTCGTGCGACTTGTAGAAGTCATCAATATAATTGAAGGCTTCTAGAGGCGTGTCAACAATTCCAAACAGGTCCAAATCTTTTTCAGAAATATTCCCTTCCATTTCGAGCATTGCCATCTTTACCCAATCAATTAATCCCGTCCAATACTCCTTACCAATAAGAACTACAGGTCTATTATTGATTTTTTTCGTTTGAATAAGTGTTAACGCTTCGAAAAACTCATCAAGTGTTCCAAATCCACCAGGAAGCACGACAAATCCTTGTGCATACTTCACGAACATTACTTTTCTAACGAAGAAATAATCAAACTCTAAATTATGTTCTGAGTCGATAAATGCATTGTGACTTTGCTCAAAAGGCAAATCGATGTTCAATCCAACTGATTTACCTCCCCCCTCTTGAGCACCTTTATTTCCAGCTTCCATAATCCCAGGACCACCGCCAGTAATTACTCCATATCCACCTTCAGCAAGTAGCTTTGAAACTTCAACTCCCATTTGGTAATATTTATTATCGGGCTTCGTTCTAGCTGATCCAAAAACGGAAACACATGGTCCAATTTTGGCCATTCTTTCGTATCCTTCCACAAATTCAGCAATTATTTTAAATATTGCCCAGCTATCATTTGTTTTAATGTCGTTCCAGTCTTTGATTTTAATCATATCGTAAATAGTTTTTAAGACTTGTGTTTCTATACCAAGGTTGTTCTAAAGTTCGAACCAAATCTGTATAAGTTAATCCTTGTATTTTAGGGCTATACTAGACTTTAAACTAAACAAAATTAGTATAATATAGCTATAACGAGCGTTTCAAATTAAAATTATAATTCATTTACAAAGATGTCGTGGAATTGACGTAAATTCGACATTATGGGGAAGCGATTGTTTTTATTATTCTTCTTATTTGGAAGCTGGAATTCTATTCCACAGAATACTATCCCTGCGACGGATAAGGCTTCATCGGCGTCAGAATTAGAAGTATTCGTTTTGCCCAAACCAACCTTCTTTGCGAAAGACTGGAGATTCAATAGAAACAGGTTCATTTGGTCATCCGTCGGAATAGGAAGTGCTTGGGGAGGAAGTATGATTGGGTTGAACCAAGTTTGGTACAGCCAAATCAACAAAAGCGCTTGGAACACCTTCGACGATTCGAAAAACTGGCTACAAATGGATAAGGTAGGACATTTCTATGCTGCCTACAAAATTAACGCCCTCGCAACTGAACTTTACGAATGGTCTGGAGTTAAGAGTAAGAATGCCGTTTGGTATGGAGTTGGAGTAAGTCTTGGGTTTCAAACTACTTTAGAACTTTTAGATGCCCACACGGAAGAATGGGGATGGTCCTGGGGCGACGTTGCGGGCAACGTTTTAGGTTCCGCAGGCTATCTGACTCAGAAGTTGATTTGGAACGAACAAAGAATCATTCCTAAGTTTTCTTATACACCCACTGAATTTGCAGAAATAAGACCAAGTGTGCTGGGGGGAACGTTTGCGGAATCACTTTTAAAAGACTATAATGGACAAACGTATTGGTTAAGTGTAAGTCCTGGTGCGTTTTTCAAGAACAGCAAAATCCCAAAATGGGCATGTATATCAATTGGATATAGTGCACACGAAAAACTTGTTGGTTCAGAAGCATTTTACCAAGATCCGATTACAGGATTGGAGTACAATGAACAACGCGAATTTCTTTTTTCACTTGATATTGATTTTAGCCGAATTCCAGTAAAACGACCATGGGTACGGGCGATGCTCAAGCAATTGAATTACCTCAAAATTCCGTTTCCAGCATTGATGCTTCGTGATGGAAAGTTGATGGCACGGCCTTTTTATTTTTGACGTAATTCATCTTAGAGTCTAGACTTTAGATAGCAAATTTAGAAAGTTGAGTAAAGATTACTGCAATACGACTTGATAATTAAAAGTCACAATATTTCCTTCGGATGCATCGGGCGTCATACCGAATTCTGTTCTATTAATTGTTCCAGATCCGATAAGTACCATTTGTCCTTCCAAATCAATTCTTTGGAGTGTTACTTTTGTCTTTTTAGTAACTCCAAGCATTGTAAAATCTCCATCCAATTCATAAGTATTTTCTGATTTCGGCATAAAGCCAGCTGCTTCAAACTTCATCGTTGGATACTTTTTCACATTGAAATATTCATCCCCTCGCAATGACTCATCACGCATAGAAGAAAACGTGGTAAAATGCTTCATAGGAAGTGTGATAGTCAAACTTGATGCTGTTGGGTCATCACTAATGCGAACTGAGCCCATCACTATTTTGAACGCACCTTTATTCTTCCCTTCTTCACCCAATTCAAATTTAACAGTTGAGGAATCACTTAAAAGTATATAATCCCCCGTGATATCTAATAGAGACAATGCCTCTGGTGGTGCGATCACATTTCCTTCTTTGTCAACTCCCCCTTCCGCAGTAAGCATAACTTGATTTTCGAATTCCTGTTGTTCTTCATTGACCATATAACCGGGAATAATCGTTGCGCCCACAAGTAACAACGTAAACAAACTCGAGCCAACATAAGCTCTTCCTAAAACAGCATTAATCAAAGCGATTCCAACGAAGACTCCTAACATGGCATCGATTCCTCCCATTTTATAGAATACTGTTCCCGCCCAAAGAAAGCCGAATGAAACACCCATAACTAAGGTGTAAGACAATCCAATTGCAAGAGCGCTTCTCTTTTTCGAGAGCCACAACTTTTGGGTAAAGTACATTCCAAAAGCTCCGATAAACAGTCCACCTATTACATCACCATCAATCATTACTGCAGATTCGCCTTCAATTAGGCTTAGTAAATACGGAAGCGTTGCAATTATCAGCATGGAAACAAGAATTCTTAATGTCAGTCCTTTATTATAGAACGAAGCCGATAAAAATGATGCAGCTACAACTATAATCCCGAATGAAGATGAGGCCAAACTACCAAGGAAAAGTGAAATTCCCGTGAAAAACAAAAGCAATCCAGTCAATAAGTCTTCGTGGTCCGATTCATCAAAAAACTTTTTGAGAAGCTTCAATTTAAGCACTCCGATTTCAAACCCTAAAACAGCAAGGATTGCACCGACGACTAAAAACTTGTTTACCGAAATATAATCTGCGCCAAGAAAATTGACGGTTTTGCCTTGAAACAATATTAAAAAACCGACTACCGTAATCAACGGAACGATTACTCTCACATAATCCTTCTGAAGAAACTTCACTTGCGATGCGATGAAGTTTGCACTCACCAATCCAACAAGCGAATAGATAAGAAAGGCCGAGTCTGGATCAAAACTAGAAGCCAATACTTGCACAATTCCAGCAAAAACTAACACTCCAAAGAAATTTACAAACCGTTTGTCATTTTTAATTTGAAGTGCAATAGCAGTTAATGACAATGCGATGAGCGAGACAATAATAAAAGTATTCATAGCTTGAAAAATTATTCTTTTGACAAATATACACCTTTAATTACCGTGGTAAATAATTCGATTCATATTTTTTTTTTAGCGATTGTAATAAAATTAAAGCAATAGGGTATTCTTTAGCGGTAAATCAGCCAATTTGTGAATATAAGAGCTTCTAAGATTCAATTCCAAAATCATTAAATGATCCATTCTATGACAATCCGTCGCAACAAAATCAACCAATTTTTCATCGACCAATAATTGAGCTTGCTTCTTCACTTCAGGGCCATAATGTCCGTTAAGCGAGTTGAAATTCATTTGAATGTTGATCCCCATATCTCTCCACTGTGCAGCCCTATCGACAGAACCAAGTGTAAATGCGTAGCGTTCAAAATGAGCAAGGACTGGTTTGTAATTCTGAGACAAAAACTCAAAATACAAACGGTCAATTTGGCTGGGCTCTGAATGAAAAGAGAATTCGAAAAGCACGTAATTGTCGCCGAAAGTAAGTAGTTTTTCTTTCTCTTCTAACTTCTTCAATAATGTTTCATCAAAATAGTATTCCGCCGCAGCTTCAAGTTCAATTGATAAATTGTGTTCTTTCATCGCAACCTTCACCTTTTCCAAACCACCGAGAATGATCTCAGGTGTGTTTCGGTAATAGTCACTCATGATGTGTGGTGTGGTAACTATCTTCTTATAACCGAAAGATTCAAATTTGGCGAGCATGGCAATTGTTTCATCCATCGACTGCGAACCATCATCAATTCCAGGAATTAAATGACTGTGCATATCTACCCCAAATTTAGAAAGATCGAACTGAGGAAGATCGGGTTGTTTTCTTCCAAATAGCCTGCCAAACATCATTATTTATTTTGGTACATTGTTTCATAATACTCTTTATACGATCCACTTGTTATCTGATCAATCCACTTTGTGTTCGCCAAATACCAATCAACCGTTTTATCTAGTCCTTCTTCAAATTCAAGCGATGGTTTCCAATTCAATTCCGCTTCTAGCTTTGAAGCGTCAATCGCATAACGCATATCGTGTCCTGCTCTATCAACCACATAGGTGATCAGCTTTTCGCTTTCACCTTTAGAACGGCCTAGTTTCGTATCCATCGTATTGCAAAGGTATTTTACAAGTTCAATGTTTGTCCACTCGTTTAAGCCTCCAACGTTGTATGACTCTCCTGCACTTCCTTCATGGAAAATAGCATCAATTGCGTTGGCGTGATCTTCAACCCAAAGCCAATCTCTAATATTGTCTCCTTTACCATAAATTGGTAGCGGTTTGTTATGCACAATATTATTGATCATTAACGGAATTAGCTTTTCAGGAAATTGATGACTTCCGTAATTGTTTGAGCAATTCGATATTTTAATCTGCAATCCATATGTATGGTGAAATGCCCTTACAAAATGATCCGATGATGCTTTTGATGAACTATAAGGACTTCTTGGATCGTACGCCGTTGTTTCTTCAAATAAACCTTCGGCTCCTAAAGAACCGTAAACCTCATCCGTTGATACATGATGAAAAACATGTTTCGAAAAATCATTCGACCAAGCATCTTTGGCACACTGCAATAAGTTTACTGTTCCTACAACATTTGTCATTACGAATTCCATTGGTCTTTCAATAGAACGGTCTACGTGAGACTCTGCAGCCAAATGGATAACATCTGTGATTTGATACTCATCAAATATCTGTTTGATTCTTGAAGTGTCACAAATATCATCTTTCAGAAAAATGTGTTGATCTGAGACGGAAATATCTGTGAGGTTATTAAGGTTTCCAGCATACGTTAATTTATCGAGATTGATAATTCTGTAATCTGAATATTTATTCACTAAAAGTCGTACAACATGAGAACCAATGAACCCTGCACCGCCTGTAACCAAAATATTTTTCGTCCAATTCATACTATAAGCTCCAATATTCAATGTTCTTAATCCTGTCCTTGAAGATACCTTTTACATCTACAAAAACACCTTTATCGTCATTCAACATTGCTCTGAAGTCCTCTTCTTCCAATGATTTGTACTCAGCGTGATTAACAGCAACGATAACCGCATCATAATTATTTGTCGGATGCTTTGTCAATGGAACACCGTACTCATCTTCCATTTCTTTAGAAGATGCATGCGGATCAACCAAATCAACCTTAACTTGGAATGAATTCAATTCCTTTATAATATCAATTACTTTAGAATTACGAATGTCAGAAACATCTTCTTTAAACGTCGCTCCCATAATTAGAACCTTGGCATCTTGGATTGCTTTTCCTTTCGCCAATATCCTTTTAACGGTTGTTTTTCCAATATAGAATCCCATTGAATCATTCACATAACGACCACTCGTAATCACTTTTGAGTGGTATCCAGCTTGCTTCGCTTTATGGGTTAAATAATACGGATCAACACCAATGCAATGTCCACCAACCAAACCTGGTGAAAACTTCAGGAAATTCCATTTTGTTCCAGCAGCTTCTAAGACATCATACGTATTGATATTTAATTTATCAAAGATGATTGAAAGTTCATTTATTAGAGCAATATTGACATCGCGCTGTGTGTTCTCAATTATTTTTGCTGCTTCGGCAACTTTTATAGAAGCTGCTCTGTGAACTCCAGCATCAACTACAAGTTCGTATGTTTTTGCAATCTCCTCCAAAGACGTTTCACAACAACCAGAAACTACTTTGATTACATTCTGCAAAGTATGTTCTTTATCCCCTGGATTAATTCTCTCTGGAGAATATCCAACCATGAAGTCGTCTATGAATTTCAATCCAGAAATTTCTTCAAGAACAGGAACACAGTCTTCTTCAGTACATCCGGGGTAAACTGTTGATTCAAATACAACATAGTCTCCTTTTTTCAAAACTTTCGCTACCGTAGAAGTAGCTCCCAATAAAGGTTTTAAATTAGGTAAATTCGAACCGTCGATTGGAGTAGGAACCGCAACCACGAAAAATCTAACCTCTTTTAAATCCTCTATATTTGCTGTGAATTCAATATCACAACCTTCGAAGGCTGAGGCATCCAATTCTTTACTAGGATCGACTTTATTCTTCATCAATTGAACTCTCTCTTCATTGATATCGAAACCAATAACCTTCGTTTTTTTTGCAAATTCTAATGCAATTGGTAATCCAACATATCCCAGACCTATAACAGCGAGCGTAGCTTCTCCGTTAATTAAATCATTATAAATTGATTTGCTCATTTCTTACTTTATAAATTCGTTCAATAATCTCAACTACTTTAAGACCTTCGAGGGCATTTGTTGTAGCCGTTGTTCTTCCTTTTAGAGTATCTATTACGTTTTTAATAACATAATTGTGATTCGCCGCTGATCCTTTGTATGGACCATAATCATTGGCAGGATTAGATTCTTTAAGTTCTGGCATTTCATACCCTTCAATGTTACAGACTTCTACCTCATTCATATATTGTCCACCAATCTTCACACTTCCTTTTTCGCCGATAATTGTCAATGAACTCTCTAAGTTCTGGTTGGCAACTGCAGTGGAATAATTAATAGATCCCATTCCGCCATCGACAAAATCAAAATTAACAAATCCAGAATCTTCGAAATCGGTTGAATAGGCATGCGTAAAGTCCGCGAAACGTCCTTTAATATTATCAATATCGCCAAATAACCAATACATGATATCAATAAAATGAGAGAACTGGGTAAAAAGCGTTCCTCCATCAAGATCAGAAGTTCCTTTCCATCCTCCTTTTTTATAATAGCGATCGTCACGGTTCCAATAGCAGTTTAATTGAACCATAAATGTTTTGCCTAGCTTTTTCTCTTCAATAATCGACTTGATCCATTCTGAAGGTGGTGAATACCTGTTCTGCATTACACAAAACACATTCTTAGACCTTTGAAGTGATTTGAAAATTACCTTTTCGCAATTGTCTTTGGTAAGCCCCATTGGCTTTTCACAAACAACATGCTTGTTTGCCTCAATTGCTTTCAGGCTTTGTTCCGCATGCAGTCCATTTGGTGTGCAAATATTAGCCACATCAAATTCAACTTCTGAATTGATTAACTCATCAACTGTTTTGAAGAAAGGAACATCAAAGTGATCTGCATCGCATTCTTCTTTAGAGCGAACGTCAACCATAGCGACAAGTTCAGACTCTTCATCTCGTCGAATCATTTCAGCATGCCGCTTCCCAATATGTCCAGCACCAATTACAGCAAATTTTATCTTTTGATCTTCACGAATCATTACTTATTGATTTTGGTAACTGTTTTATTTTCTAATCTATATTCTTCTTTGCTTTCTGGACAGAACGCTGTTCCATTTGCATCAAATTCCAATCTGTGTCCGTGTTCACTCATCCAACCCAATTGTCTCGCTGGATTCCCAACAACCAAGGCGTACGCAGGAATTGTTTTGGTTACAACAGCGCCTGCACCAATAAATGCAAACTCACCGATATCATGCCCACAAACAATTGTAGCGTTGGCTCCAATTGTTGCGCCTTTCTTTACTGTCGTCTTTGCGTATTCATTCTTTCGTATGACTGCACTTCGTGGGTTCGTTACATTTGTAAAAACCATTGACGGTCCTAAAAACACATCATCTTCACAAATGACTCCAGTGTATATTGAAACATTGTTTTGAACCTTGACATTCTTTCCTAAAACTACTTCAGAAGAGATTACAACGTTCTGACCGATATTACATTTATCTCCGATTGTACAGTTTGGCATAACATGAGAAAAGTGCCAAATTTTTGTTCCTTTTCCTATGACACAATCGTCATCAATAATTGCAGTTTCGTGAGCGAAGTAATTCATTATCGTGTAATATAATCGTCAAAATTATAATGAGCTGTTTCATTCAGTTCATCTTTAGTCAATGATTTAAAGTATTCATATGTAATCTTTAACCCTTCACTTCTATCAACCTTAGGAGACCAATTCAAAATATTTTCTGCTTTTGTAATATCCGGTCTTCTTTGTTTTGGATCGTTAACTGGTAAATCTTTGAAAATTACCTTTTGATCGGACTGTGTTAATTCAATAATCTCAGTTGCAAAATCTGCAATTGAAATTTCTGAAGGATTTCCGATGTTCATTGGTTGTGTATAATCACTCATCAATAACGAATAAATGCCAGTCATTAAATCATCTACATAGCAGAAAGATCTAGTTTGAGACCCATCACCAAAAATGGTCAGATCTTCTCCTCTCAAGGCTTGACCAATAAACGCAGGCAAAACACGCCCATCATTCAATCGCATTCTAGGTCCATAGGTATTAAAAATCCGAATGATTCTAGTTTCTAAGCCATGGAATGTGTGATACGCCATTGTAATCGCTTCTTGAAAACGTTTTGCTTCATCATAAACACCTCGTGGTCCAACGGGGTTAACATGCCCCCAATACTCCTCTGTTTGCGGATGAACCTCAGGGTCACCATAAACTTCAGAAGTAGAAGCTATTAAAATTCTAGCCTTTTTTGCTTTGGCCAAACCTAGACAATTGTGAATTCCCAATGAACCAACTTTTAAGGTTTGAATCGGGATTTTTAAATAATCAATTGGGCTAGCCGGTGACGCAAAGTGCAAAATATAATCGAGCTCCCCTGGAACATCAATAAACTTTGTGACATCTTGGTTGCAAAATTCAAAATTATCCAATCCCATCAGGTGTTCAATGTTCTCGATACGCCCCGTGATAAGATTATCCATTGCAATTACATGAAAATCTTTTTTTACAAACATGTCGCACAAATGGGATCCAAGAAACCCTGCTGCGCCTGTTATTAATACTTTCTTTCTTTCGCTCATTTTATGATCCTAGAACTGTTACTCTACCCATTGAATTATAGTAAAAACCTAAACCTTCCATTTGCTCAATACCGTAGAGATTTCTACCGTCAAAAATGATGGGTTGTTTAAGTAATGATTTCATCTTGTCAAAGTCTGGTGTTCGAAATACCGACCATTCCGTTGCAATTAAAAGAGCATCAGCTCCTTCGATACAAGAATATTGATCTTTGGCATATTCAATTTTATCACCAATCTCCGATTTAACGTTCTCAGCTGCTTCAGGATCAAAAGCAATAATTTCTGCCCCTGCCTTCACTAGTTCGTCAATCATATACAAAGCCGAAGCTTCTCTAATGTCATCTGTATCTGGCTTGAAAGCCAATCCCCAAATCGCAAAACGTTTTCCTTTTAAATCACCGAAATAGCTAATCAATTTTTCAACAATCTTTGTCTTTTGTGTGGCGTTAACTTCGAGGACACTATTGATAATCTCAAAACTATATCCCGCTTGATTTCCACTTCTGACTAAGGCCTGAACATCTTTAGGGAAACAACTTCCTCCAAATCCAATTCCAGGATACAGGAACTTATGTCCAATTCTAGAGTCTGAACCAACACCTTGTCTAACTTTATCAACGTCAGCTCCAACCAATTCACAGAAATTTGCAATTTCATTCATGAAAGTGATCTTCGTTGCGAGGAAAGAGTTTGCTGCATATTTCGTTAGTTCGGCGGACTTCTCATCCATAATGATGATTGGTCTATTACTTTGGACAAACGGATCATACAGCTCCGTCATTATTTTAATAGCTTTTTCGTGCTCCGTTCCAATTACAACTCGATCCGGATTCAAGAAATCGTCTACCGCAAATCCTTCTCGTAAAAATTCTGGATTCGATACTACGGCAAAATCTACAGTTGCTTTCTCACGAATTTTCGCTTCAACTTTCTCTGCTGTTCCAACTGGAACGGTAGATTTATCAACGATGACTTTAAACTCTGTCATCATTTCTCCCAGTTGATCTGCGACATTTAGCACGTAGCTAAGATCAGCAGAACCATCCTCACCTGGAGGCGTTGGCAAAGCCAAAAATATAATTTCGGCAAAATCAACTGCGGCTTTCAAATCTGTTGTGAATGAGATTCGTTCTGCTTTAATGTTTTTTTCAAAAATGACATCAAGATTGGGCTCATAGATAGGAACAATACCATTTTTCATTTGATCCACTTTCTTCTCGTCAATATCAACACAGACAACTTGGTTTCCTGTTTCAGCGAAACACGTTCCTGATACTAGTCCAACATATCCAGTTCCTACAACTGCTATTTTCTTCATTCTTATGCTTTAATTTTTAAAAACTCTTCGATCGAAGAACAGATGTAATCCAATTGATCCTGCTCCATTTCGGTGTGAATAGGCAACGATATTACCCTATGCGTCAACCAATCCGTAATTGGCAATTCAGTTTCTCCGCTTCCAAATGATTCAAACATTTTTTGTTTATGCGCAGGAACTGGATAATAGATCATTGAGGGCACATCTCTGTCAGCTAGAAATTGATTTAGCTCATCCCTGTCTATCCCTTCAAATGTAAGTGTGTATTGGTGAAATACGTGTCTTGAATATTCTGTTCTAACCGGAGTTTTAATACCAGGGATATTTGCAAAGAAGTTATCGTAATGATCTGCTACTTTTCGCCGCGCATCAATATATCCATCCAGTTTTCTCAATTTGATTCTCAACACCGCCGCCTGAATACTATCGAGTCGAGAATTACACCCTACAACATCGTGATAGTAGCGCTTACTCTGTCCATGATTTGCAATCATTCTCATTTTATCGGCAAGCTCATCATTGTTTGTGCATATTGCACCTCCATCTCCGTAACACCCCAAATTTTTCGATGGAAAGAACGAGGTACAACCAATATCCCCAATAGTCCCAGTCTTAGTAGTTTTTCCATTTTCATGGGAATAATCACTACCAATTGCCTGAGCGTTGTCTTCTATAACGAATAAATCATACTTTTTAGCTATGGCCATTATAGCATCCATATTAGCTGCCTGTCCGTACAAATGTACAGGGACTATTGCTTTGGTCTTACTCGAAATGGCAACTTCGATAGAATCAGGAGCGATACAAAATGTATCACGATCCACTTCAACAAAGATTGGCTTCAAACCCAATAAAGCCATCACTTCCGTGGTCGCTATATACGTGAAAGATGGAGTAATAACCTCATCCCCGGGCTTCAACCCAAGCGCCATTAATGCTATCTGTAAAGCGTCCGTTCCATTGGCACAAGGAATAACATGCTTCACGCCAAGGTAATCTTCCATTTCAGATTGAAAGGATTTCACCTCAGGCCCGTTAATGAATTGTGCACTTTCTAAAATAGATGCTATTGCCGAATCTATAGCAGGTTTAATGTCCTGATACTGAGACATTAAATCGACCATTTGTATTTTTTTCATCACTAGATGTATTATGCGTTTATGAAGAGGGGTTAAAGATAATTAATTGCAGGGAACTAACGCTTACGATATGGATTAATTGCTTTAATAGCTACTGCATTTTTATTTTTATTTTAGGATGTATACTACCCGGAAACTATCCACGTTATTCAGCGTGCAATAAAGAGAAGAAATTAACTAACTTTACAACCCTCAAAGACAAGACATGAAAGGAATAATTTTAGCTGGCGGTTCGGGAACTCGATTGTATCCAATTACCAAAGGGGTATCAAAACAATTGCTCCCAATCTATGATAAACCGATGATTTATTATCCGTTGTCAGTGTTAATGCTTGCTGGAATTAGAGATGTTTTAATCATCTCAACACCTGAGGATCTGCCCAATTTTGAAAAACTGCTTGGTGACGGAAGTAATTTCGGAATCAATTTGACGTATAAAGTTCAGCCGAGTCCAGATGGTTTGGCACAGGCATTTATTATTGGTGAAGAATTTATTGGTAGTGATGATGTTTGTTTGGTATTGGGCGACAATATATTCCACGGACATGGCTTGACTAAAATGTTAAAAAACGCAAGAAGAAATGTTGAAGTAGATCGAAAGTCTACGGTCTTTGGTTATTATGTCAACGATCCTGAACGTTACGGCGTTGCAGAATTTGACAAAAATGGAAATGTAATTTCCGTGGAAGAAAAACCTAAACACCCTAAATCTAATTTTGCAGTCGTTGGATTGTACTTCTACACGAACGATGTTATTGAAATCGCAAAGAACATTAAACCATCTCATCGAGGCGAATTGGAGATCACAACAGTTAATGAAATCTATCTAAGCAAAAACGAATTAAAAGTTGAACTAATGGGCAGGGGATATGCATGGCTTGATACAGGGACGCATGAGTCATTGTTGGAAGCAAGTAGCTTTATTCAAACAATAGAAAAGCGCCAAGGTTTAAAGGTGGCTTGCCTGGAGGAAATCGCTTATGAAGAAGGATTCATAACAGCAGAAAAAGTAATGGAATTAGCACAACCTCTCGCCAAATCAGGATACGGTCAATACTTAATTAAACGTGTTACAAAAAATTGAAATTATTTAAGACACATATTAAAGACCTCGTTGTGCTAGAACCAATAGTTTATGGCGACAATCGAGGTTATTTTTTCGAGCCGTTCAATCAAAAATGGTTCAACGAAAATGTGGGTAAAACTAAATTTATTCAGGACAATGAATCACAATCGAGTAGAGGCGTTTTAAGGGGCTTGCATTTCCAAAAACCACCAATGGCACAAGCCAAATTGATTCGGGTAATCAAAGGTGAGGTAAGGGATGTTGCCGTTGACTTAAGATTAGAATCTCCGACATATGGAGAATCGTTTTCGATTCTTTTAAATGAGACAAATAAGAAACAACTTTTCGTTCCAAGAGGTTTTGCGCATGGCTTCGCAGTATTAAGCGAGATAGCAATTTTTGCATATAAAGTAGACAATGATTACTCCCCAGAAAACGAAGGTGGAATTCAATGGAATGATGCTACTTTAAGTATTGACTGGAAACTAAAAGATGACGACGTTCTGCTCTCAGGAAAAGACAAAGAACTCGGTTGCTTTAAAGATTTCGTAAGCCCATTTATCAATGAATATATTAGTAACAGGTAAAAACGGACAACTCGGTTGTGAGATTCAAGATCTAGCTATTAACTCACAACATAATTTTATTTTTGCAGATTCAAGCGAGTGTAACATTCACAACCTCGAATCTATTGAAGCAAATGTTATTCTAAACAAAATAGACTCGATTATCAATTGCGCTGCCTATACTGCTGTTGACAGCGCAGAAGACAACGAAATGGATGCGCTTGAAACAAACCTTTTCGGAGTTAGTAACATCGATAAAATAGCCGTAAAGCACAACCTATCTTACATTCACATTTCAACAGATTACGTTTTCGACGGAACAAAAACAAGCCCTTATCAACCAGCCGACGCGACTTCTCCGATTGGAATTTATGGAACCAGTAAATATTTGGGTGAACAAGTTATCGTTAATTCAAAAGCGCAGGCAATTGTAATCAGAACCTCTTGGCTCTATTCCTCTCACGGGAACAACTTTGTGAAAACGATGCTTCGACTTGGAAAGGAAAAAGAATCTTTAAATGTAGTTGGAGATCAAATCGGAAGCCCAACATACGCTCTAGATCTAGCCCAAGCATGTATTAAAATTTTAGATGGAGGCGAATTCGGAGGTTCACAACGTGTTTACCATTACGCCAACTCCGGATCAATCTCATGGTTCGATTTCGCTTCAAGAATAATGAAAGAAAAGAAGCTGAATTGTAAAGTCAACCCTATCACGACTGAAAAATATCCTACAAAAGCAAAACGACCTGCATATTCAGTTTTAAATACTGATGACATAGAACGAGATTTTGCAGTTGTAGTTCCGGAATGGGAAAAGTCATTGTCAGATTGCCTGAGAAAATTGGATTAGTTTCACACCGTTCTTTCCAAGATTTCCAAGCTAAATCTATTACTCGTTCCCCAATTTATTCGTAATATAGCCGCTCTATTCATCCAGTAGAGATTGTATTAATAATATCAAGTTTAAATCAAAAGAACAATTGAGTTACAAAAGAATTAAGAATCAAAGAGTTTTAGTAACTGGAGGTGCTGGTTTTATTGGCTCAAATTTGTGCGATGACTTACTTAAAAATGACAATCATGTTGTTTGCTTTGACAACTTCTCAACTGGATTAATAGAAAACATTGCCCCTTTTCTGCAGAATGAAAATTTCACTTTAATAAAAGCGGACATTAGATCTTTAGAAGCTTGTCACAATGCGATGCAAAATATTGATATCGTATTGCACCAAGCAGCTTTAGGTTCTGTTCCAAGATCACTTAACGATCCGATCTCAACAAATGAAGTAAATATTTCAGGTTTTTTAAATGTTCTCATTGCTGCTAGAGATGCCAATGTAAAACGCTTTGTTTATGCTGCAAGTTCGTCAACATACGGAGACTCTCAGGAACTTCCGAAAATTGAAGAGAATATTGGGAAACCACTTTCTCCATACGCTGTTACGAAATACGTGAACGAGCTTTATGCGCACGTTTTTGGATTAAATTATGGAATGCAAGTCATTGGATTACGTTATTTCAATGTCTTTGGAAGACGTCAATCCCCGCAAGGAGCCTATGCGGCCGTGATCCCAAAATTCGTTGAACTGCTGATCAATCATCAATCACCAAAGATTAATGGTGACGGAACATTTTCGCGTGATTTCACATATATCGATAATGTCATTCAAATGAATCATTTAGCGGCATTGACGGATAATCCTAGCGCAACTGGAGAAGTTTTTAATACCGCAGTTGGACAAAAAGCAGATTTAAATCAACTCACAGCGAAGCTTAAGGATTTATTGAAACAATTTGACCCTGTCATTGAAGACATTGAAATTGAACATGGTCCTGAAAGAAATGGAGACATCCCTCATTCATTGGCTTCAATTGAAAAGGCCCAAACAATGCTTGGCTATTCACCTACGCACACTTTAGAGACTGGTTTAGTTGAAGCAATCGACTGGTATTGGTCGGACTTAAAAAAATAAGGAAATCCTTCTTTTCTTATTTAGACACTGATTCTATATTAACGTCTATATGTTTTGATTTAAAGTCATTCTCATTATATATTTGTTTAAATGAAAAACCACGACGAAGCCTTTGATGATCGATCCGTGTAGACAAAATAGAATTACGGGAAGTATCATTTTGGTGGGTGATTCAACAAACGAAACTGTTGCGGCAGGAATGATAATTTAATTTTATGGCATTAACAGAACTCTTATCCATTACCATTGAAGCTGCTTTGAAAGCGGGAAAACGAATCATGGAGATTTATGAAAACGAAGATTTTGAAGTTGATTTTAAATCGGACAACTCACCTTTGACAAAGGCAGATATCGCTTCGCATAACATCATTGAATCATATTTAATACAGACTGGAATTCCAGTTCTTTCGGAAGAAGGAAAAGGAATCGAATACAAAGACCGAAAAGATTGGAACCGACTTTGGATTGTTGACCCAATCGATGGAACGAAGGAATTCATTAATAAAAACGGTGAATTTACTGTAAACATTGCATTGATTGAAGATCAGAAACCTATTTTGGGTGTGATTTACGTTCCTGCGCTGAACGATTTATACTACTCAACAATTGATGACGGCGCATTTAAAATGGCTGGAATTATTGAAATGAAATCGTTTCATGAAATTCACGCGGCGGCTGTAAAACTTCCCATCATTAACTCCGAAAGACGGTATACAGTTGTTGCCAGCCGATCTCACTTGACCCAAGAGACAAAAGATTACATGAAAACATTGGAAGAAACGCATGGAAAAGTCAATTTCATTTCAAAAGGAAGTTCACTAAAACTGTGCATGATTGCCGAAGGTGCCGCCGACTGCTACCCTCGATTTGCCCCAACAATGGAATGGGATACCGCAGCAGGACAAGCAATTTGTAATCACGCAGGATATTCAGTTATCGACTGGGAGACGAAAGAAGAAATGAAATACAACCGAGAGCAATTATTAAACAATTCGTTTTTGGTGAAGTGAAAATCACTTGATTGGCGATCTCAAAGTGAATATGACGTCCATTGAAGTAAAAATAGAAATGTGTTTTTTTAACAGAATTCAATAAGAACCACAATTGAACGTTAAACAGGAAACCTTATACTTGTAAAATATTACAATTCGAATGCACAGACTTCTACTCATAGCAGGATTTATATCGATCATTTCATTGAATGGAATGAGTCAAAGAAAAGTTGCCGATTCGGTAATTGGAACTCCATGGGTTTCCGTTCAATACGGTTTAAACTTTACAGGTGGTGATCTTAGAGAAAACCATGGTTTTTTCAACCACATCGGACTTTTAGCGGGATATAAAACCAAAAAAAATTGGATTTATGCTGCAGAAGGAAACTACATGTTTGGTGGAGACGTAAGAACAACGGGATTGTTTGACGCCTTGGTCGATTCCAAAGGCAACATCACGGATCAAAATGGTGACATTGCAACTGTTCAAGTACTTTCGCGAGGAATGTATATCAATGGTTCTGTAGGTAAGATTTTACCTGTTCTAAGTCCAAATCCAAATTCGGGTCTTTACGTGAGTTTAGGCGCTGGATTTTTAGCACACAAATTGAGAATAGAAACACAAGAACATGTAGTTCCCGAAATAGAACTGGACTACAAGAAAGGCTATGACCGCTTGGCTCAAGGTTTGAATATTAGTGAGTTTGTTGGGTACGCCTTTATGGCCAACCAAGGTTTTGTGAATTTTTACGCCGGCATTTACTTTCAGCAAGGATTTACATTTAACAAAAGAGAGATTTTCTTTGACACCCCAAACGTACCCGTTCCTCACAACATGATGTTGGACATCCAATACGGAATTAAGCTGGCATGGTTGGTCCCTGTTTACCAGAGAAAGCCCAAAGACTTCTATTTCGATTGATGTCTCTGCTTTATAACATAAGCATCTTTTTTCTCAGCCTCGGACTGCGAATTGCCTCATTATTTAATCCAAAGGCAAAACTCTGGGTGAAAGGTAGAACCCATTTGTTTCGGGAGTTACCCAACGTAGAAGGCAAAAAAGTGATCTGGTTTCACTGTGCATCATTAGGCGAATTTGACCAAGGACTTCCGTTAATGAATAAGATAAAGGAAAATGACCCTTCGGTTTTTCTAATTGTCACTTTCTTCTCTCCATCTGGAATGCAGCATTATCAGAAGCGCAGCCACAAGGCAGATCACGTTTGTTATATTCCATTGGACACGCCTTCGAAAGCCAAAAAATTCATCAAAGCCATTCAGCCAGAATCAGCATTTTTTATCAAGTATGAATTTTGGACAAATCATATTTTGGCTTGTAAAAACAACGGGACGAAGATTTACAATGTGAGCGGTATTTTCCGACAAAACCAACACTTTTTTAAATCTTCAGGAGGCTTTTTTAGAAAGACTTTACAACTCTTTGATTGGTTTTTCGTGCAGAATGAAGAATCGCTTAGTTTATTGAACAGTATTGGAATAAAGCAAGTTTCAATTAGTGGCGACAGCAGGTTTGATAAAGTTTGTGAGAACAAAGCCAACTTAGAAAAAAACACTGCTATTTCTAAATTCTGCCGAGATGAAATCGTTTTCATAATAGGAAGTTCATGGCCAAAAGACGAGGAGATTTTGCTTCCCATCATCAATCAACTGAAGTGCAAAGTAATTATAGCTCCGCATAACATTGATGAAAGACATGTAAAAGGAATTGCGAGTAAGCTGGAGGGTTCTTTCGTGCTTTATTCAGATGAGACCTCAATTGACAATCAAGACGTTTTGATATTGGACACAATTGGACATTTATCGAGTGCCTACGCATTTGGATCGGTAGCGTATGTCGGAGGTGGGTTTTCGGGAAGTTTACACAATATATTGGAGCCAGCTGTTTTTGGAATGGGCGTGATTTACGGTCCGAAACATAGTCGTTTTCCTGAGGGACGTCAGTTCATTGAAAATGGGTTTGGATTTGAGGTAAGAACGAGTGAAGAGTTGAAATCTACAATTGAAGCGATTCTATTGGATAAAGAAACTATTGATGATAAGGCTGCAGATTTTGTTCAGAAGAACATTGGAGCTTCGGATAAGATCTTTGAAAAGCTTAATAATAGATATTAGACCGGTCTTAAACTCTCTTTTAGATTTTAGAAAAGAGATTGTCTAACATCTAAATTCTAATCTCTTCAAAAGCGCAGCCACTCCGAAAATCACTTCCAACTCAATAACTTCAAGTCCTCCTTTCCAGATTTAAAATACTTCAACTGAACCAAGCGAATCAACTTCTCCAATGATGACCATTTCGGATTTCGATTTGAGCTCACGGCGATAATTTCACGCGCTGGATATTCTTTAAGTTCGTCCGATTGAATTCGAACAACATTTTTAAGATTCAATAATCCCTTATAATTAGACGGAATAAGAGTGTAACCGTCATGTAAATCCACCATTTTAACGAGAAGTTCGATATTACCACCTTCGTAATTCCATCCCAACTTGCTTTTCTCCTCCAATTCACAAAAATGAATCATCTGTGTTCTGAGGCAATTTCCCTTACTTAATAGCCACGGATGATATTCTTCCAACTTCTGCGGTGATATCGTTTTGGCCTTGATCATTGGTGCATAAGCATAAATTTCTTCGTGAAACAAAACGGTCGTTCTCCACTTCGGCTGGTGAACAGGCCCTGCGAGAATCCCCATGTCGATTGTCTTTTCTTCAAGAGCGATCAAAATTTCCTCGGTTTTCATTTCTTCGATAATCAATTCAACATCCTTTAAATCTTTCATCCATTCATCAAACATTCCTGGCAACATGTAACCAGCAATTGTTGGAATTATCCCGACCTTAACCTGTTCTCGATATGCACCTGATCGTTGCTCTCCCAATAACTTAACACGTGAATATTCCGATAAAACATCTCGAACAATAACGAGGAGTTCCTTGCCGTATTCTGTCAATTCAAGAGGAGACCTCGAACGGTCAAAAATTTGATTTCCCAAGGTTTGTTCTGCCTTTTTAATTTGCATTGAAAGTGTTGGCTGCGTTACAAAGCACCTTTCGCTGGCTCTTTGAAACTGACGTTCTTCTGCAACCGTAACGATGTACTGCATTTGTTGAATGGAAATCATATAAACAATATTTATACAAATATAATTTAAATCGATTTATACTATAGCTGATTCAGCATAAATTTGTAGTAACAAAAACGAAACATTATGAATACAGAAACATATATCAGCAACCTAAATCAATTGCTTTCGAGTTATCAAATTCATTATCAAAATTTGCGCTCATTGCACTGGAATGTAAAAGGAAGAGCATTTTTTGAACTTCACCTTAAGTACGAAGAATTGTATACGAGGTCTCTTGAAATAATTGATGAACTCGCAGAAAGAATACTTTCGATTGGAGAAGTGCCTTTATCGCGATTTTCAGAATATGCTAAAACGAGTAAAATTCATGAAAATGAAATCATTAAGGATGGATCAACTGGAGTGCAGTACATTTTAGATGCTCAATTGAGCTTACTCGAACAGGAAAAAGAGATTTTGGCGCAGTCCGACGAAAAAGATGACGAGGGGACACATTCTTTAATGAGTGATTTGATTGGAGAAAAAGAAAAATTGAATTGGATGTTCAAATCGTGGCTTGAGCACTAATAATATTTATTAATTTTGACGCAGATTTTAAAACAACAAAAATAGAAATAAGATGAGTGTATTAGTAGGAAAAAAATTTCCAAGCCTAGAAGTATCTGCCATGAACGAAATGGGAGATACAATCAAAGTAAACGTTTTTGAAGAAGCTAAGAATAACGGAAAGAAAGTGTTGCTTTTCTGGTACCCAAAGGACTTTACGTTCGTTTGTCCTACTGAGCTTCATGCTTTTCAAGCGGCTTTGGGTGAGTTCGAAAAAAGAAACACTTTGGTAATAGGCGCTTCATGTGATACTCCAGAAGTTCATTTCGCGTGGTTAAACACACCGAAAGACCAAGGAGGAATAGAGGGTGTAACGTATACCATTTTAGCTGACACGAATAGAAACCTATCTTCTATATTAGAGATTTTAGATGTACAAGATGTGATTTATGATGAGGATTTAGATGCTGAAATTGTAGTTGGAGATAGCGTTACTTACAGAGCTACTTATTTACTGGATGAAGATGGTGTAGTATTCCATGAGGGAGTAAATCACATGCCAGTTGGAAGAAATGTAAATGAGTTTTTAAGGCTTATCGATGCCTTTACGCACGTTCAGAAAAATGGAGAAGTATGTCCAGCTAACTGGGAAGAAGGAAAGACGGCTATGTCTGCAGATAGAAAGGGAACTGCAGAGTATCTTTCTAAGCACTAAAATAGATTAAAACGCATGTTTACAGAGTTAACAGAAGACACCTTAGAGTCTACAGTAAAGTCAAATGATATCGTCCTTGTGCAGTATTCAGCAGGCTGGTGTGGAAACTGCAGAATTATGAAGCCTAAGTTTAAAAGAATGGCTACAGAGCATGAAAATGCTGAATTCGTGATGGTAGATGCAGAAAAACTTCCTGAAAGCAGAAAGATGGCCAATGTGGACAACTTACCCACCTTCGCAGCGTTCAAAAATGGGCAGTTGGTAAAGCAGATTCAAACTAATAAAGCAGATGTCTTAAAAGAATTCGTAGATGAGGTTACCCGTAATTAAACACTTGAATATGTTTATTCAAGAGAATGACCAGGACTATGTGCTAGAGGCCATAGAAACTTTAGAATATTTAACCGAATCATCTGCTATAAAAGATGATGAGTTAGATGTCATAGGGGAGCTATTGTCAAATATGTATGGTGCTTTGGAAGTAAACACAGCAATAAAAGATGGTAAACCAGAGAAGGAAGCCATGAATGAATTCATGCAGCGTGTAACTGGTTCCATTGATAGATAGGTTTAAACAGAAAACTAGTCGAAAAGCGCATCTGGATTTATCTAGATGCGCTTTTTTTTGGGTTGAAATGAAATTACTATTCGTTTAAAATCCGAAACATTCCAGTTTATGGAACGACTTAAATTTGCAGCGCCAGCAGTAGTAAACGGTGGAGAAATTGTTTCAGATTTCACATTGGATGATTATATCGGAGTATAAATCGTATCTTTCTAGAAGCTAATTTAAATTACTACTATGAAGAAAAATTACTTTTTACTACTAACGCTATGCATGATACTTTCAACGGCATCAGTTGCTCAAACCTATAACTTTACGACAGCAGGAGCTACTGGAAGGTTTGGACCAACTCAACCTCAAATTGATGCTGCATATGCGGCTACTACTCTTGCAGGAGCGGTTATAATTAATACACAAGGAATTCAAGAATGGGTAGTACCAGCAACTGCGAGTTACTCAATTGAAGTTTCTGGTGCAGGTACCACTAACGGAACTGGCGCTAACCTATCTGGTGAATTCTCTTTGACTGCTGGCCAAACACTTTACATTGCTGTAGGGCAAAACGGTGCTCCACTTGTTTGTGCGGGTAATGGGGGGTCATTTGTTGGTGCTGGTGCCAGCCTCATTGCTTCAACCCCGCTTATTGTTGGTGGTGGTGGAGCTGGATACACTGCTTTCGTTTCTCCACTATCTGATGCTCCATTCACAAATGATGGTAACCAAGGAAATGTTGGGTTTGGCGGAACAGCTGGAAACGGAGGTCAAACTAACACAAACAACACTCCGTATGGTGGTGGTGGTGGTGGTGGATTCTTTTCAAACGGAGTCAATACTTCTAACTATGGTGATGTAGGAAGAGGATTTCAACAAGGCGCTATTGGTGGTGACATGTCCATTAACTCGGCAACCTCTGACGGTGGCTTCGGTGGTGGTGGATCTGGATACCCAAATGATGAGCCTGGTGGCGGGGGGGGGTACTCCGGCGGCGGCGGTGGCGGTGCTATCAATAATTCAAATACAGGAATTGGAGCTGACCGTTTAGGTGGTGCAGGTGGATCATTTAATGGTGGAACAAATGTTAATAACATTGGGCCAAACATTGGTGAAGGTGCTGTTACAATTATCATGCTTTGTGATGCTTTAACAACGACGGTTTCTTCTTCATCTGTATGTTTAAGTGAAATGGTTACGCTTACAGCATCTTCTATTAACTCAGGTACAATTTCGTGGGACAACGGTATTACTGATGGTGTAGCTTTTACTCCAGCACTTGGAACCACTACATACACAGCAACTAGTTCTAATGGAAATGATTGTTCATTTTCTGTTGATATTACGGCAAACCCTCTACCAACAGTTGACGCGGGTGCTGATATTAGTATATGTAATAACGGAAGTATTGTGACACTCACCGCTACAGGAACCGGTGATACATATTCTTGGGATAATGGCGTAACTGACGGTGTGGCTTTTGTGCCATCTGCTGGAACGACCACCTATACCGTTACTGCAACTAACACTGCTTCTGGATGTTCAAGTACAGACATGGTTGATGTCACAGTTTCTTCCTCAATGATCATCGTTGGAAGCACGCAAGATGAATTTACTGGCGGAGATGGCTACATTAATATTCAAGTAACCGGAGGTATTTTACCATTAACTTATTCTTGGGATAACGGTCTTGGAAACGTTGAAGATCCTTCAGCGTTATCTGCGGGGATTTATACCGTAACTGTAACCGACTCTCTTGGCTGCACAGCAACTGCTACTTATGCTATCTATTCTCAAGTGGGTATTTCAGAATTGGAAACAGAATTACTCGTTTATCCAAATCCTGTTATTCACGAATTGAATATAATTTTGAATGGTCAATTTGACTATGAGGTATCGAATCTTGTAGGACAAGTGTTATTCTCTGCTAAAGGAAATAATGAAGCACCTGTAGATTTTGAAAACCTCCCGAAGGGAACGTACTTCTTGAACGTAAAACAAGACGATCAAAGTAAAATAGTGAAGATAATAAAGCAATAACTATTCATTATTAAATAAAAAAGGGGGGCTAATGCCCCCCTTTTTTATAACTAGTAAATCAAGAATTCGAAGTTCAAAATATGCATAACAAGATTCCAGGTCCGAGCGTTTTCAAAAAGTTCTTTGAGCGTTCGTTTTTCATCTAAAAAAGGATTAGCGCGGTTACGAATATGACAATTCCAATACCCATTAATGCAATCGTATACGGTAGAATGGACTTTGCTTTTAATCCTGTAATCCCGAGTAAAGGCAATGCCCAAAAAGGCTGTAGCATATTTGTTATTTGATCACCGTAAGAAAGCGCCATAACTGATTTCGAATAACTCAATCCAAGATCATGCGCTGCTTGCAAGATTATTGGGCCTTGAACCGTCCATTGCCCTCCTCCACTCGGAACAAAAATATTAACGATTCCAGAACTGAAGAACGTTAGAATTGGATATGTTGTTTCGTTTGAAATTGCAACAAAAAAGCTTGAAAATTCATTCGCCAATCCACTGCTTGTCATTATTCCAATAATTCCAAAGTAAAGCGGGAATTGAATTAATATGCCAGACGCTCCGACGATAGCTGCATCGATTGCTTTTAAGAAAGCGCGTACATTACTATGGATCGAAAGACACAATCCAAGCAATAGCATGTTTATGAAATTGGGGTTAATAACCCCAAGACCTTGCCTTCCCGTGATTCCTTTATAAAAAAGATATGCGGCATAAATAAATATAATGAGACCGAATGCTAGTGAGAATATTCGTGACGCATCCAAACGCTCAGCCCCCTCTGCTTTCTCTTCAATCACATCCGTTTTCACTTGAATACTCGGTAAAGGGCTTTCTTTTTTCGATCTCTTTCCGAGCCAATACATAAATGCAGGAAGAAGAACCACAAGCATTAACATCACGGTCAAGTTCATTGGACTAAAAATCGTTTGATCCATGGAAATTGAACTTGGGTATTCTCCCAATTGCGACGGATCGACCACGCCTTTCATCATTTCAGTGATACTATCATTCTCAGCGGCCTTCAATGGTGCTGTTCCCGAAATCCCGCCGTGCCATACCATTAAACCACTATATCCAGCAGCACCGATCAAAGCGTAATTTAATTTGATTCCTTTTTTTGCTGCGTGTTCTCCAACCTTCCGCGCGAGAATGGCTCCAAAAATAAGCCCCAATCCCCAATTGAATAAAGAAACGAGAACGGTAAGAAGCGTAACTAAAGCCGCTGAATTGGCCGTGTTCGTGCAAAACTGCGTTACATATCCAATAAATTGATCCACAGGTTTTGTCAAGGCGAGCGCGTGTCCCAATACCAACATCAGCATCATTTGAACTGCAAATGCAAGAAGACCTTGCGCCCACAAACCATCACTCCAAAAACCTAGAATTTCCCCTCCGCGGTCCAAGCCGGAAACCTTTGAATCCGTAAAAGCCCAAGCCAATGTGAACGTAATTGCCGTCAACACCAAGGCAATCGAGAAAGGAGATGGCATCAGCGATTTAAATGCCTTTTCAATAAGTGAAATGATTTTCATGAATTGGATCCGTTAAGGGCTGCACTAAAATAGAAATGATTGTCAAAATTTCGTCTTTTTTATATGTAAATTCGCTCCATGAACTCTGACAATCACTTCATGAATCGCTGTATAGAATTAGCGAGAAAGGGAAAAGGGCACGTTGCTCCTAACCCACTCGTTGGAGCTGTAATTGTTCATAACGGGAAAGTTATTGGTGAAGGACATCACGAAAAATACGGCCAAGCGCATGCAGAAGTCAACGCAGTTAATTCTGTAAAAGACCAATCTTTACTTTCTGAAGCGACGATTTATGTTTCCTTAGAGCCGTGTGCACATTTCGGAAAAACACCACCTTGCGCAGATCTATTGACGCATCACAATTTTTCACGCGTTGTTGTTGGTTGCACCGACACGTTCGATCAAGTCAGTGGAAAAGGAATTGAAAAACTACAAAACGCAGGAATTGATATCACAATCGGTGTTCTAGAAAAAGAATGCAGAGCATTGAACAAGCACTTCTTCACATTTCACGAAAAGAAAAGACCATTTGTGTTTTTAAAATGGGCAGAAACGACCAATGGATTAATTGACAATCAAAATTTTAATTCCGACGGTGAAGTTACTTGGATTTCAGTTCCCGAAGTAAAATCGAGAGTTCACAAATGGAGGTCAGAACACATGGCAATTTTGGTTGGGAGGAAAACCGTTGAGGCAGACAATCCTTCTTTAACAGTTCGAGAAGTCTCAGGAACAAATCCAATCCGCGTTATTATTGATAGCCAAGCGCAATTGACTTCGGATTACGCTGTCTTCAACAATGAGGCAAATACGATCGTTCTCAATACAAAAAAATCAGAAAATTTAGACGGCGTTGAATACATCCAATTGGATGCAATCAATCCTGAAACACTATTAAATACGCTCTACGAAAAAGGAATTCAATCTGTTTTTATTGAGGGCGGCGCAGCAACATTACAATCTTTCATCGATGTCAATCTTTGGGACGAAGCGTGCACAATTGTTGGTCAAGGAGCTTTCGAAGAAGGAACAAAAGCACCACAATTGGCAGGAACACATACTAAAGAATTATTCTTTGGTGACACATTTAAACATTATAAGAATCTATGATTGCATTAATCTTTTCAGTCATAAGTTCAAGTTTAATCTTTGTTCTCTTCAAGTTGTTTGATCGGTACAAAATCGACACATTTCAAGCCATCGTCTTCAACTATTTCATGGCATTCATAATCGGATTCAGCCTTTATGGAAATCAATGGAACCCTAAATCCATGGATGAAACGGGTTGGATGGTTTATGCCGCAATCAGTGCAATTCTATTCATTGGATTGTTCTTTGTCATGGCCAAAAGTGCTCAAATCAATGGCGTTGCTTCAACATCCGTTGCCGTAAAAATGAGCATGGCCATTTCCATCATTTTGATGATTGTTGGCTATTCCGAAAGCTTCAATATTCTTAAAATCATTGGGATTCTGTTTGCAATTCTCGGCGTCTTCTTGGTTTCTTATTCAAAAGGAAGTAAAACGAATGCGACGTGGATGTTGCTCCTTTTGTTTTTTGGAAGTGGAGCGCTCGATTTCACATTGAATTACGTTCAAAATTATGAATTGGGTTCAATGTCAACGGCACTATTTTCAGCCATCGGACTTGGAATGGCTGGAATTATAGGTTTTCTCATTTTGATAGTGAAATTCATAAATGGCAGTTCCAAGTTTCACATTAAGAACGTCATTGCGGGAATCTTTTTAGGCATCCCAAATTTCTTTTCAATTTACCTATTGATTCTTTCATACAGCACAACGGGATGGCAAGACTCGACGGTTTTGGCAATAACAAATGTATCTGTTGTCTTGCTTTCATCCTTGCTCGGATTTATCGCCTTCAAGGAAAATGCATCAAAGCAAAAAATTATAGGATTGATTTCGGCTATATTAGCAATAGGAATCTTGTATCTCGCAAATAATTGGAATATTACTAATAAATAAGCTTATGACAATTCACCCTTTAAATACTGGTAATTTTAAGCTCGACGGAGGCGCTATGTTCGGTGTCGTTCCTAAATCGTTATGGCAGCGAACAAACCCAGCGGACAGTAATAATTTGTGCGATTGGTCAATGCGATCATTGCTCATCGAAGATGGAGATCGATTGATTTTATTGGATACGGGGATTGGAGACAAGCAGACTGAAAAGTTCTTCTCGCATTATTATCTATCGGATGAAAACAGTTTAGAACCGAATTTGAAACGATTGGGTTATTGCCTGGATGATATCACAGATGTTTTTCTAACTCACTTGCATTTTGATCATTGCGGTGGAGCGATTAAATGGAACAAAGACAGAACGGGATTTGAACCTGTATTTAAGAATGCAACATATTGGAGCACTGAAAAACATTGGAAATGGGCGACGGAACCGAATCCAAGAGAAAAAGCCTCATTTCTGAAGGAAAATATAATGCCACTTCAAGAGAGCGGTCAACTTAAATTTATTGAGCGTTTTGGTGATTACACGACAAATGTATTCAACAATTTCGATGTCTTATTTGTTGACGGGCATACCGAAAGCATGATGATTCCTCATATTCATTACAAAGGAAAGACATTGGTTTTTATGGCTGATTTACTTCCAAGTGTTGGCCATATTCCGATTCCATACGTAATGGGATATGATACGAGACCGCTTCTTACTTTAAATGAAAAAGAAAAGTTTTTAAAAACTGCGGCAAACGACGAACTTATATTGTTCATGGAACATGATCATGCAAATGAACTTGCTACTGTAACGAACACGGACAAAGGCGTTCGATTAGATAAGACATTCAAATTTTCAGAGTTGTTCTGATTTTTTTTGTATTTTCAACATCCTCAATACTATTACTATGGATCAATATTTACTGCAAATTCTCAAAGAAACAAACACGATTATTATCCCTGGTTTAGGAGCATTGACAATCACAAATGCAACTACAGGTGAAGTAATGTTTATGCCTTATCTAAAGCATGACGACGGGAAATTATCCGCTCACATTGCTGCTAAAGAAGGAATTGAGGAAAACGAAGCAAAAAATATTGTTGCCAAGCACGTTAGAGAAATCCAGACCTCTGTTGATAAAGGGGAATCTTATAGCATGTTTCAATTTGGAACGTTTAGCAAAGGCGCAGATGGTGATATCGAATTTGAAAACTGGGAAGCTGATAAGGCTGCACCAGTTGCAGAAGAAACTCCAAAAGCTGCTCCAATTGTAGTTGAAGAACCGAAAACAGAAATTCCAAAAGCTGAGGAACCTGTTAAAGAGAAGCCCGCACCTAAGGTAATTCCAGTTGAAAAGCCAATCGAAAAACCGAAACCTGCACCAAAAGAAGAAAAGCCTAAGGCTGCTGAAAAGCCAAAAGTTGAGCCTAAAAAAGTACCAGTTGAAAAGCCTGTAGTTATTCCTGTTGTTAAAAAAGAAGTAGAAAAAGCGCCAGTTCAGAAACCTGCGGCAAAACCCGTAGCTAAAAAAGAGGTAGAAAAACCGAAGTCAGAACCAAAAGAAGAAGCGCCAAAAGCAACAGAAAAGAAAGTAATCCCGGTTGTAGTTCCTGTAACGCCACCGACTCCAAAACCTACTCCAACTCCAGCACCTAAAAAGGAAATGAATATCGTTGAGAAGGAGGAACTTTCAAAAACGACTGATAAATTAGAAAAACTTAAGAAAGAGAAAGCCGAAAGAAAGCCTAAGAAAAAACGCGGTATCGGTTTCTATATGTTGCTTCTCTTTTTACTATTGCTTATTGGAGGTGGAACCTTTTTCGCAATGGATTACGACAACTTAAAACAACACATTCCATTCTTGGCAGATGCTAAAGAGACAAAAGACGAACCCAAAGAGTTGGACAAATTGAAAGATTCCATGGGTGATGAAAACGAAGAATCTCCAGAAGTAATCGATGATGAAATAGATGCAAATCCTGACGCGGAGATTATTGATGATGAAAACCCAGAAACAGATCCTATTGTTGAAGAAACACAAGATCCAGAGCCTGAAGTAGCGAGAAACGAATCAAACGATCAACCTTTCCATATCGTGGCAGGTGCATTTGGTTCGGTAGACAATGCCAACCGACTAGTTGAAAAACTTAAAGGAATGGGATATCCTGCGAAAACGTTTGTAAGAGGCGCGCAAAACATTGTAAGTGTGCAATCATATGCTACGAGAGCAGAAGCGCAAGCAGACATGTCAAATGTTCAGGATGGAGCTCCAAAAGGATGGGTTTTGGAATGGCGTTAATCTAAATCGTACATTTTGTTGGAGAGCGGTCTCTTGATCTCGAACCCCTCGATGATTTCATTCTTGATCTGCATTTAGGATTATACCTTAATGGAATCTTTACATGGACATAAATATCAGCACCGTAAATATCATGCGTTTTAATCCAACTCCAAAGCTTATCCGTACCAATCGTAATTGGCCCTAGACGGACAGAAGCGCCCATTTGCGGGTATCTATACTCGTACAAGCTAAATGGAATAGCAAAATCAAAAAAGAACGATTCAAATCGAGGTGTGAGGCTTAAACTATTTGCATGGCGAATCCCAAAACGTCTTTTTGGAACTGGAATTCCTTGGACAATCGTTGCATTCACATAAATCTTTGATGCCCATAAATTATAGTCGAATTGAACAGAAGCAAATGTGGGCAGTCGAATTTTGTTTTGCTTTCTCACCTGCCCTTGCGTAATAGCAGATTCTGCGTCTTGTAAAGCAGTTGTGAAATTATCATCATTTACATCTTGATTAGAATAGTTGTACCAATCGTAATTATCAAAATCGTACCCGGAAAATAAATAGTCCCCTTCGGCAAATTTTAAAGATCCAATGTCCATAATTGAAACTCCAAGCTTATATAGATACGGCATAGAATTACATCCCATTTTTTTTGAATTAGGGAAATAACTTCTCGCATTCCCTTTCATTTTCTGATAGGTGAATCCAAGGTCTAATCCCCAACCGCCCTTTGGGTTAAGATCAACGTTTGGAGTATACATCGCATCAGCTTCAAGATGAGCAATCGGCAAAAGACTATCATTATCAACAAAGAATTGGGCATCATAAATATTCATTGCACCGCCGCCAATTGAAAACAACTTAGACAGGCTAATTCCCCCCATAAACATATGTTGACGGCTCTTGAAAAAGGTATATGCGTAAGTCCCTTTAATTTCTCCAAACCCCAAAGCTGCAACCTTCAAATTTTTCACTGTATAATCAATGTCGTGTTGAAGAACATAATTTTGAACTCCATTTTCAATGTAATTACCCGCGTATTCAGGAAGTGTTCGGACGCCTAAATAACTTCTAGCTCCAGTTGAAATAGCTGCGGCATGATTTCCTTGACTCCAAACAGCTGAGGGACCCGTTGCAAAACTTTTATTAAACGCATGGTACTTGTTCTTACCTTGATTGTAGCCTATATCATCTTCCGTTAGCCGAATGTCATCTTTGATAACGTCTTTGGTGATGTCATACCACCTTTGATCTCTGAGGTAAACAAGATTATTATTGGTGTATGAACCAGCCCCAAACAAATTGATGTCCAACCATACTTTCGCATCCAAAATGGATGAAGGATTAATATAAAGACTATTGGTTGGCGTATAATTGCTACTCAATGATCCAAAATTATTCTGTCCGTTTACATGAATTGTAAAGATCAAGAATAAAGTTATGAAGATGAGTGTTTTCAAGTTCTGGTTTCTAGTTGGCTTTAAATTTTCTGGACGAGATCAAGTAAACGGTTCGAGTAGCCTGCTTCGTTATCGTACCAACCCATTATTTTAACCATATTACCGATTACACTGGTAAGTTGTGAATCGAAAATACAACTGTTTGGGTTGCCAATAACATCGACGGAAACAATTGGATCTTCCGTGTAAGCCATTATTCCTTTTAGGCTTCCGCTTGCGGCTTCACGCATGGCTTTGTTAATTTCATCAGCGGTCGGTGGGTTCTTTACAACCAACGTTAAATCGGTCATTGAACCATCTGGAACGGGAACTCTAATTCCACACCCTCCGATGTGACCTTCCAGTTCTGGAAAAATCTTTGCCAACGCCTTTGCTGCTCCAGTTGTTGTTGGAACAATTGATTCGGCCGCAGCTCTTGCTCTTCTTAAATCTTTGTGAGGCGCATCGTGCAATCGTTGATCGGAGGTATAACTGTGCACTGTTGTAATAAACGCGCTTTCAATTTCACACATTTCCATTATGACCTTTAGCATTGGAGCGGCTGAGTTTGTCGTACAGGACGCATTAGAGATAATTTTATCATCAGGTGACAGCAAATTATCATTCACCCCTAAAACGACTGTCTTAATCTCAGAACTTTGAGGTGGGGCAGATAAAATAACTTTTTTAGCGCCACCCACAAAATGCTTCGAAGCAAGTTCTCTTGTTCTAAATACTCCTGTGGACTCTAAAACAAAATCAACATTCAATTCCGCCCACTTTATGCTTTCAGGATTTCTTTCGCTGATGAATAGAATTGTTTTTCCATTCTCAAAAACGAACTTGTTTCCTTCAATTTTGAATTCATATTTCAATCCGCGATGAACACTATCGTATTTAAACAAATGTGCAAGTGTTCTTATATCAGCCAAGTCATTGACGACTGCTACATTTACATTATCATTCTCTAATGACATTCTAGTGAAGTACCTTCCGATTCTTCCGAAACCATTAATTCCGATATTTTTCATTGGGATTGTTTGGTATAAATCTAACGAAGAAATTCAGATACTTCGCATAAGAACATAAAAAAAGGGTGACCGATTGGCCACCCTTCTCACTTATTTTCTAATGGTTAATGAACTACTTGAATAAATCCTTGCTTTGTGAGTGGTTCACCGCCTTCGAGAACAGCATTAATGATATAGTAATAGGTTCCCTCACTGACAATGTTTCCATTGTTATCTCTACCATTCCACCCACCAGTAGTGCTATCGAAAGAATAAATATTGTTCCCCCAACGGTTTACAATATTACATTCGAATGATTGAATCCCTTCTGATTGCACAAACCAAATATCGTTTCCTACCGCAGATGATAATGAGACAATATTAGGAACAATAATGTCACAAAGTTTGTACCCTATTGCAGCTGAAGCCGTCCCCGAATGACAAATATTGGATGCTGTAACCGTATAAACGCCAGGCTCTGTAACTACAATCATTGAATCTGAGCTACCCGTATTCCAATCCCAAGTTGTTGCCGAAGCTTCTTGCGCTGGATCCATTTCGTATTCCACTCCATAACACAACACTGTATCAGACAATGCTGCCCAGACATAAGGTGGGAAGGACACTTCCATTGTTACTGGAGTGCTGCATGCGTTATCCGTATATGTTATTTCATACGTCCCCGGAGTTGAAGTATATACTTGAGGATTCTCAGTAAACTGGTTTGGATCAAAATTAATTGAAGTATCAGCAGAACTCCATACACCACCATTGTAGGATTCCGTTCCTTGTAAAAAAACGCCTAAGTTACATCCAATAGTGTCATTTTGAATCACCGGTTGAGGAAGAACGTATAAGAATACTGTTGTATCATAATCACATCCAAAATCATCAGTAATGTTGTATGTATATCCATAATTCCCAGGTGCATTTGGCTGAACAACCAATAGCGTATCGCTTTGTCCTGAAATAATTGTTGGGTCAGGAGACCAATCTTCAGTAACTACTGTGTTTTGGTAACCCGATGTTCCAGGGAAGAAAGAAGGATCAAAGAACAATCCCCACTCAAAAATCCAACCATCATCCGTCCCTAAGTTATCCTGAACAATAATTGTCCATTGACCATTAATTGGACATCCGGCAAAGTTAGCAAATGAAGTTTCTGGCTCATACGTTACAGAAGGATCAATTGAATTTCCAGCCGACCAATCAACAGGTTGCGTTGGAGGATTTGCAGGAATAAAAGGAACTGCGATAATGTTTCCCAAGTTTGCAGTCATTGAACCAGCAATTGTATTAAAAACTGTACTAAAACAATATTCCCAACCTTCACCAGCTCCACCACCACCAATATCATCAAATGGATGACCTAGGAAAGTATTACCACCACTTGTTCCTCCCGGTATAAATCCTGGTCCATAAGAATTAACCAATGGCACTTGAGTTCCATTCGGACATTCAAGGGCTATTTCTAAATCTCCCAAATACGAATGTTCCATTGTAATACACACTTGATTTAAATCTTGCGCATTTGAAATTACAGCGCCTTGTGGAAAACCGCCGATATCAATTGGTGCTTGGTATTGAGCGCCCGAACCATCTGGTAAATACGTTAATCCAGCAAATGAACCACCCAATTGGAATTGTCCAGCGGGAATATCAATACCAACAGTATCTGTAGGAGTAACACCACCAATTAAATTGGTATTCTGTCCTAAACAAACTGTATCTTCTTGAGGACCTGTTCCTGCGAAACTTGGCAATTGTGAAACTCTCGCTTTGCAAAGTATTCGCTCAATTTGAGGGAAGTTATCTGATATTTTTAAATCAATTAAGAATCCATTTCTCGTTGGAGGCGTGAACCAAATTGAATCGTTGTTAGGATATGTTCCACCATCACTGATATACCAATCAAAATCAACGTTGGTTAAATTTTGAGAATATCCAAACCCTGTTGATTCAAGAGAGTTCGGGAAGATTGGTTTCGCTACCAACAAGACGCTGTCACCAAAACATACATCAACAAAACCTGTATCAATAGGATTTAGTGCATTTGCGCCGACACCATTAATGAATGCCTCTATGTGCGGTTCGAATGGTTGATTTGGATTTCCACATTGTGCATTCGCGATCCATCCTGATCCTTCAGAAGGTCCAGCATCAGAAATAAACACAACGGTTAAACAACCACTTGAATTGTTCCAACTCGCTGTATATGCAAATCCGTTTGGATCAGTTCCGGAATTGTGAACTCCCAATAAAGGGGATGAAGTGTCAGGTCCATCGTATACATAAATTGAATCCGATGGATCAACATTAAACTCGAAGCCCGCATTGATTGCGAATGTAAGTGTCATCTTTGTTCCAAGTGTCAAATCCGGACAGAATACCGTAGTATCATTAAAGTTGGCCGAATAATTCGCTGCGCTTCCATCATCGTAGAAGTTCTGTGCGCCAACACCAAAGGTGCTACAATCGGCAGGATTAGCTTCTGAATAACCGGGGTCTCCCATCAAAACAATTTGTCCGAAACTGTTTAGAGTAGTCATTGCGAATAAACAAACCGCAAGAGATTTAATAAATTTTTTCATCGTTCTACTTCTTTTGCATTTCGTAATTCAACACTACCTTTGACTTAATCACGAGCAATCGGTCATCTCCAGAAATTTGAAAATACTGATTTTGACCTTGGATCTCAAGTCCTAAATCAATAAAATTGGCACCTTCAGTAGGCATACTAATCGTTTGCAATTGATTTGTCTTCTCTCCAATTCCTTTTGAAAAGTATATAGCATTGTCCAAAGCATAATCCAATAGAGCATATTCTTTTGGAGAGCTTTCCATCATTTCATTCAATTCAGTAGAAGTATACTTTGATAAAAGTCTTTGATCAATTTCTTGCGAAAAAGATGCCGCTCCTAGGAAAAACGAAAAACACAAGGTGGTAATTAGTTTCATAATTCTATTTTAGTTCTAAATACTAGACTCGTTTTCAAGAAAAAAGGTTGGCTGGGTTATTTTTTTTATTCCTTTACAACGGATTCATTTACATAAGCATGATAAATTTAAATATTTAATCCGAAAAAAAGCGAAAATACAAACAGTTATTTATAGGCGCTAAATCCTGTTATTAGTGCCCATTTTTATTCTTTCGATTGTGCATAAGTCGTTATAAATTGCTAATAAGTTCGTCTTTCTTAACCCTTAGGATTTAGTAATAAAACTTAAATTCGTAGCGAATAAAACACTTACAACCAAAGCCGAATCAATGGAGTCAAACGAAATAGCGAAAGTAGCATCTCAAGTTCGAAGAGATATTGTTAGAATGGTAGCAGCAGTAAGCTCTGGACACCCAGGTGGTTCATTAGGTTGCGCTGATTTCTTGTCGACACTTTACTTTGATACGATGAATCACAATCCTACCGATTTCAAGATGGACGGTAGAGGAGAAGACTTGTTCTTTTTATCAAATGGTCACATCTCACCAGTTTGGTACAGCGTACTAGCTCGGTCAAATTATTTCCCTGTTCCAGAACTTGCAACGTTTAGAAAACTTGGAACACGTCTTCAAGGTCACCCTTCTACAGACCATCATTTGCCAGGGATTCGAATGGCTTCTGGTTCTTTAGGACAAGGATTATCCGTTGGTATTGGAGCTGCTGCAACAAAGAAATTGAACGGAGACGATAGTTTGGTATATACACTTCATGGAGATGGAGAAATGCAAGAAGGTCAAATTTGGGAAGCGGCACTTTATGCTTCTGCCAAAAAGGTTGACAACCTAATTGCAACAATAGATTACAACGGAAGACAAATTGATGGAGATTTGGAAGACATCATCTCATTAGGTAACCTAACTCAAAAGTGGCAAGCTTTTGGATGGGAAGTACTTGAAATGGGGGGTCATAATATTGATAAAATTAGAGCAACATTGGCGAAAGCAAAAAGCTTGACCGGTAAGGGAAAGCCTATTATGATCGTTATGGCTACAGAAATGGGACAAGGAGTTGACTATATGATGGGGACGCACAAGTGGCACGGTGCTGCTCCAAACGACGAACAACTTGCAAGCGCTTTAGGACAATTGGAAGAAACTTTAGGAGATTATTAATTGAAAAAATTTCTACTCATAGTATTTACTGTTCTTAGTTCGATTTCATTCGGACAGGAGACGGAATTGACAAGAATCTTATTTATTCTCGACGCATCGAATAGTATGAACGCTCATTGGGGAGATAAAACGAGAATTGAAACGGCGAAAGATCTTTTGGCTAAGACGGTTGTAGGTCTTGAAGGCACGCCCAATTTGGAAATAGCACTGCGCGTTTACGGACATCAATCGCCGATTACAGCAACATTTCAAGATTGTGACGATACGAAACTTGAAGTACCATTTGGAAAGAACAATCACCAAAGAATCACATCCAGAATTAAATCGATTCAGGCTAAAGGAACAACGCCAATTGCGAGATCATTAGAAGCAGCAGCGGGAGATTTCCCTGATGCTAAAAGTCGAAACATCATCATTCTAATAACAGATGGTTTAGAAGCGTGTGACAATGATCCGTGTGTGATTGCCAAAAAACTGAAAGATAAAGGTGTTAATGTTACTCCTTTTGTTATCGGACTGGGTCTAGACTTGTCTTATCTTGAAAAATTCAATTGTATCGGAAACTTTACGGATGCCGAAACTGAAGACGCTTTCGCAAAAGTCTTGCAATCGGTTGTTAACAAAGCTTTATCAAACACAACAACGCAGATCAATCTTAATACAGTTGATGGATCACCGAATGAAACCGACGTGACGATGTTCTTGTATGAAGCGGGAACTACGAATTTAAAGTATACTTTCACCCATACAATCAACCTTTATGGAAATCCCGACACGTTAATTCTCGACCCAGCGTATAAATACGATTTGGTCGTAAATACAACGCCAAGAATTGAAAAGAAGGACATTACGATTTTAAAGAATACGCACAATACGATTGAAGTTGATGCCGGCCAAGGCGAAATTCAAATTCGTTGGCTTAATGCTGCTAAACCTTATCAGGTGGATGCACGAATAACTTTACAAGAAGACCCAAAGACTCTGAACACGGAGAAAATAGGAGGAACAGATAGGTATCTTGTTGGTTGGTACAATGTTGAGATTCTTACGCTTCCTAGAATTTATGTTTCTGTCAATGTTGAACAAAGCTTAAAAGCTTCCATAAATATAAAAGCCCCTGGGTGGATTAAATACACAGCTGGATCAGCTATTACGGGTCAAATATTCACTCAAAATGACAACGGAACTTTTGACTGGGTATGTAATCTGGAAGACGGAACTAAATCTGGAAAATATCAATTACAACCTGGGGCCTATCGACTCGTTTACCGCCAGAAAAATCTAAAAAAATCTGAGTACACCTTAGAGAAGAACTTTAGAATAAATTCGAATAAAACTACATCTATACAATTATGACAGAAACTATTGAAATCGAAGTGTTGGGAAAGAAAGACACAAGATCTGGCTTTGGTGAAGGACTTCTAGAAATAGGAAAACGAAATAAAGATGTTGTAGCACTTTGTGCTGATCTTACTGGATCTTTAAAGATGAATGCATTTGAAGACGAATTCCCTGAGCGCTTTTTTCAAATTGGAATTGCTGAAGCCAACATGATGGGAATCGCAGCAGGAATGACGATTGGAGGGAAAATTCCATACACTGGAACATTCGCCAATTTTTCAACAAGTCGGGTTTATGATCAAATTCGTCAATCGATTGCATATTCTCAAAAAAATGTAAAAATATGTGCTTCACATGCGGGCCTTACTTTAGGTGAAGATGGCGCGACACATCAAGTTTTAGAAGACATTGGAATGATGAAAATGCTTCCAAACATGACGGTTATTGTTCCTTGTGATTTTAACCAAACGAAGCAAGCAACAATTGCAATCGCAGATCTTGAAGGGCCTGTTTACTTGCGTTTTGGTAGACCATCAGTTCCAATTTTCGTGAAACCAGATGCTGATTTCCAAATTGGGAAAGCGGATACAATAATCGAAGGAACAGATGTAACTATCATCGCTTGTGGACATTTGGTTTGGAAATCAATCGAAGCGGCTCAAGAATTGGCCAAAAAAGGAATCTCTGCTGAAGTAATAAATATGCATACGATTAAACCTTTTGACAACAAAGCTGTCTTAGACTCTGTAGCGAAGACTAGATGTGTTGTTTCTGCTGAGGAACACATGATTAATGGAGGCTTGGGTGATTCAATTGCACAATTACTTTCGAGATCAAATCCAGTTCCACAAGAATACGTTGGCGTAAACGATACGTTCGGAGAAAGTGGAACACCGGATGAATTGATGAAGAAATACGGAATCGATACGGCAAATGTTGTTGCTGCAGCGGAAAAAGTAATTGAACGATTGGTCACAGGTCCGACCTAATCAGGAAGCTAGAAAACCTGTTAAAGGCGGGAAAAGAGAACAAAACAGCCCAAGGAGCAGAACAAATCGATGAGTAACAAAGAAGACTTTTTATCATTTCAGGGACAAACAAACCCGTTTCCATACCTCATAGAAGTTGAGAATGCGGAAGGCATTTACATCTACGATAAAGCCGGAAAGTCTTTTTTGGATATGATTGCTGGTGTTGCAGTAAACAATATTGGCCACAATCATCCGCTGGTGAAAGATGCGATCAAAACCCAAGTTGACCGCCACCTTCATGTTATGGTTTACGGTGAATTTGTTCAAGATGCTCAACTCAATTTTGCCAAACGACTTACGGCATTACTTCCCGAATCACTAGATTGCGTTTATACTGTAAACTCAGGAACAGAAGCCAACGAGGCAGCTCTAAAACTTGCAAAACGCCTAACTGGAAGAACTGAACTCATTTCGTTTAGAGGCTCTTACCATGGAAGCACGCACGGTTCTCTAAGTGTTTCTGGAAACGAAATGAAGAAAGAAGCATTTCGACCTTTGTTGCCTGATGTTCGTTTTTTGAATTACAATTCAATTTCAGACTTGGATCAAATTACAAACAAAACCGCTGGAGTAATAATAGAAACCGTGCAAGGAGATGCTGGCGTTCGAATTCCGTCCAAAGACTTTATGATGGCCTTGAGAGCTAAATGTTCGGAAACGGGAGCACAATTAATCTTCGATGAAATTCAATGCGGTATTGGTCGAACGGGGAAACTATTTGCTTTTGAGCATTTCAATGTTGTTCCAGACCTATTAACGCTTGGTAAAGCGCTAGGCGGAGGGATGCCAATCGGAACACTTGTTTCGTCTACAAGTAAGTTGAAAGAATTCACATACAATCCTATGCTTGGTCATATCACAACGTTTGGAGGCCATCCTGTTATTTGCGCTGCTGCCGACGCTTGCTTGCAAGTCATGACCGATGAAATTGATTTCTCGGAAGTTGAACGATTGGGGAAATTGCTGGAAGGTCTACTTTCTAACGAACCTGAAATTCTTGAAATCCGTCGAATTGGAATGATGTACGCTTTTGACATGGAATCGTTCGAACGCGTAGAAAAAGTTGTAAAAAGATGTTTGGATAAAGGCTTGATTAGCTTTTGGTTCTTATCCCATCCATATAGCTTTAGATTGTCTCCTCCTTTGAATATTACTGAGGTAGAAATGAGAACTGCCGCAGGCATCATTCTTGAAGCAATCCGAGAAACAGCAATCGATTAAAGATTAATTAAGAGCGGTTTATCAATAAACAAACCGCTCGAGTTTCTTTATTCTTCGACATTTTCATCGAAATAATTTTTCAAATTTAATTCCTGTCGCTCCTACGAAGCCGGAAATAAAGAACGCTACAAAGAGCGCCATTAATGGCTTTTTTTTTACTGGTTTTTGGTTTTATCTGGTTTATACAATTAGAACGCACTGTGCGCGTGTATAATTATAAGCCGATTGGAATTAACAATAAAATAACAGAAGTTGAAATTTTAAGTTGGGAAGTTATTTAGTGCCTTGAGTTAGGAAGTCGAGAATTGAGGTTTCAATTTTTTGGTATTCATCCTTTGCTATACAATAAGGCGGATTCACAAAAATCACATTTCCTAGAGGTCTCAGCAGGATTCCATCTTTCAAAAAGTGATTGTAAGCTTGCATTTTTATGTCTGAAAAATACGTATTCCCCTCACCCGTTTTTATTTCAAAAGCCAAAATGGTTCCTTGTTGCCTGATATTTTCAACACAACCCAATTCACCAAGTTCAAATGCGAATTCAGCATTCCAATTCCCAATTGACTCTATTGTCTCCCATGTTTCTTTCCGTTCAAAGAGGTCTAAATTTGCACATGCAACTGCACACGCGATCGGATTTGCAGTAAACGAATGCCCGTGTAAGAGTGCTTTGGTTGTTTCGTCTCCTAAAAACGCGTTGTAGATTTCATCTGAAGCAACGGTTAATCCAAGCGCCATCACTCCTGCCGTTAAGCCCTTCGAAAGTGTTATTAAGTCTGGTTTTACTGAACAATGATCCATAGCGAATAATTTTCCCGTTCTTCCGTAACCCGTCATTACCTCATCAAAGATGATAAGGACATTGTGCTGGTGCGCCAAAGTACTCAGTTGATCTAGGAATTGGGGTGAATACATTCGCATTCCTGCAGCTCCTTGCACCAATGGTTCAATAATCATTCCCGCAAATTCTCCTGAGGCAAAAAGAGATTCAGCTTGCTCTAGAATTGAATCTTCGTTATTACCGTTTGGGAAATCAATGTAATCGGAGTCGAAGAATAAGGGTTCAAATGGAGCATTGAAATACCCTCTTTGTCCAACAGACATTGCACCGAACGTGTCGCCATGATACGAGCCTTGCATTGCTAAAAAACGTTGTTTCCCTTCTCCTTTATTGTGCCAATATTGAATCACCATTTTCATTGCAATCTCAACAGCTGTTGATCCATTATCCGAGAAAAATACTTTAGTTAAATTTTCTGGCATATAGCCGACAGTTCGCACTGCGAGTTCAACTGCCTTCGGGTGTGTCACTCCTGCAAATACAATATGATCAATCGTTTTAAATTGATTATTGATTGCTTCACCTATATGCGGATGGGCGTGACCGTGCGTATTTACCCACCAAGATGAGTTCGCGTCAATATATTCTTTCCCTTCAGAATCGGTTAGGTAAATGCCCTTGGCTTTGACAATCTCAAGCGGCGTGCCAGCGGTGTGGTGCTGAGTGAATGGATGCCAAACGTGGGCTTTGTCTTTCTGGGTAAGTTCGCTCATGGTGCAAAGTTAAAAGTTCTATGGAGTTGAGTTGATTTTTTTCTTAGCTGTATTTGCTTTTTAACCGCGGAGGTACAAAAGGCACAAGGATTAACATTGTATTGGCACTATTTTTTACATTCGAAAAATTGTGGGATAAATTTTTCTTACTTAATAAGTAAACCTAAATACTACTTAAAATGACTGAGAATGAACTTTCACGAATTGCATACCACAAGGAGATGGAATTACATAAAACTTTGGGGCCTGAACTTTTTGAAAAAGTATACGAAGAGTGTCTGTTAGATATTTAAAAAAAAGCAGGTTTAAACTTTGTTCAGTAGAAATCAATTCCAATTAATTACAAAAGAGATATAATTGATTCAGCTTGTTCCAATACAAAGGTCTTATTCAATTCTTTTGCCATTGGGATTCGTGCCAAAAACTTTACCCCCGTCGATTTTAATATAATCTCTTCAGTAGCTTTATTTTCAGCCCCAACAAAAACGAGTCCTTCAATAATAACCCCCCGGCTTTGAAGCACCTCTAGAGTCAGCAAAGTATGGTTGATGCTTCCCAAGTAATGCCTAGAAACGACAATTGTAGGCAAGTTCCAGCATTCAATAATATCTGCGAAAGTAAGTCCATTTGAATTGACAGGAACCATAATCCCTCCTGCTCCTTCAATAATTAGATTACCTTCGACTTCAGGGATATCCAAATCATCTTTAGCTATTTCAACTCCATCAATCTCAGCAGCAGCATGCGGTGACATTGGCTCTGATAATCGAAAAGCTTCAGGTAAAACCGTCACGTTATCTGTAAAACGATCGACCTTGATTGAATCCGAATTGTCCAAATCCCCTGCTTGAATTGGTTTCCAGTAAGACGCTTTTAAAGCTTCTGCGATAATAGAACTTACAACGGTTTTCCCAACGTCCGTTCCGATCCCAGTGATTACTAATTTAGAATTCTTATTCATCCTATATATTATCTCAATTGAGCACCAAGTTTGCTTTCCAAAGAAGTTCTAATCTTCTCCATAATCGCGTCAACTTGATTGTCTTTCAATGTTTGTTCTGCGTCTTGGAATTTAAAAGAAACCGCATAAGATTTCTTACCTGCTTCTAAATTCTTTCCTTCATACACATCAAACAGTCCAACTTCTTTTAAGATTTTCTTGTCACAACCGCGCGCGATTTCCTCAATTTCTGAGAAGTTCACGTTCACGTCTAATAACAAAGAAAAATCACGACGAACAGCGAATGTTTTTGGAAGTTCACTGAATTTAATCTTTGAGAACTTCAAGCTATCGATAATCATATCCCAATCTAAATCAGCGATAAACACATCGTTCTTAATTCCGAAATGCTTCTTCATTTTGTCCGAAGCCCATCCAATTTCACCTACTTTATTTTTCAAAACGTACAATTGAACACCGTCTTGTAGCAAAGAACTCTTAATTGCTTTCTCCTTAAGCATAGCAGCTAACCCCAGTCTTTTAAATACATTAAGAGCCATTCCTTTAACCGTGTAAAAAGATACATTGTCTTTATTCGAGTTCCAGCTTTCCTTTTCCTTAGATCCAGAAAGTGCAATTACTAATCTTCTGTTTTCTTTATACCCCGAATCAAATTTATGGTATGTCTTTCCAAATTCGTACAATTTCAAATCAGGGTTTTGACGGTTTTGATTGCGCGCCACCATTTCCAATGCATTAAAAATAAGCGACTGACGCATCACATCTAAATCCAGACTCAATGGATTTAACATCTCCACATTACGCTCAGGCAAGACTACATCACCTCCTATTTTTTTTGAATATTCTGATTTTGTCAGTGAATTGTTCAATGCTTCGATGCATCCCATTCCTACCAAAATTTCTGAAATCACATTTTGAACTTTCTCAACATCTGGCTTCGCGAAATGCGAAATAGATGAATTTAATTTCTGCGGAACAGGAACATTATTGAACCCATAAATCCGTAATACTTCTTCGATAACATCAGCTTCACGGGTAACATCTACCCGATAAGTGGGAACTTCAATTGTAACCGTATCGCCGTTATCCGAAACGATAATCAAATCCAAATTGGATAAGATCTCATTTACCATTTCTTTTGAAACCTCAGTCCCAATCAATTTATTACATCTTGTATAGCTAAATTCAACTTTCTTATTTTCTACAGGCTTAGAGTTGGTGTCAACGATATCCATTGCAATCGTTCCTCCCGCAACTTCTTGAATTAAAAGAGCTGCACGTTTCAAAGCATAATCAATAATGTTCGGATCAACACTTCTTTCAAAACGAAACGAAGCATCGGTATTCAAGCCATGCATCTTTGCGGTTTTACGAATACAAACTGGATTGAAATAAGCTGCTTCCAAGAATACATTTGTAGTTTCATCTTTAATTCCGGAATCTGCTCCACCCAATACTCCAGCAATACATAGATTTTCTTCTCCGTTTGTAATCATCAAATTTGTTGATGCAAGATCGCGCTCTACATCATCAAGTGTTTTGAATTTATCTCCGTCATTTGCTGTTTTTACAACAATTTTTCCATTCAATTTCGCTACATCAAATGCGTGCAATGGCGCTCCTACCTCATGCATCACAAAGTTTGTAACATCTACTACATTATTGATTGGTGAAAGCCCAATCGCTCTCAATCGCTTTTGCAACCAAGCCGGTGAAGCTTCCACTTTAATACTTTTGATTGTAGTTCCCATATATCTTGGGCAAAGCTCACTATCTTCAACGCTAACGTCTATTTTTAAATCATTTGATTGAACCTTGAACGCATCTACAGATGGAAACATCAATTGCTTTCCAGCCTTATCATGTACATTCAAATAAGCAACCAAATCGCGGGCAACACCAATATGTCCTAGTGCATCTGAACGGTTTGGCGTTAATCCAATCTCGATTTCAAAATCATTTTCCAATTCAAAGTACGAAGCGGCTTTTATTCCAACTTTAACTTCACTGTCCAGAACCATAATTCCATCGTGTCCTTTTCCAAGTCCCAATTCATCTTCAGCGCAAAGCATTCCTGCCGATTCAACACCTCTAATTTTGGATTTCTTAATCTTGAACGCTTCTTCTGGAGAAGGATATAAAGTACATCCAACGGTCGCAACGACAACTTTAATTCCCAGAGCAAGATTTGACGCCCCGCAAACAATTTGAAGTGGTTCGCCTCCAATCGAAATAGTTGTTACGTTCAATCGGTCCGCATCTGGATGTTTCTCAATCGATAAAACCTCCCCGATAAAAACGCCTTCAAGTCCACCTTTTACTGCTTCTATTTTGTGAATCCCCTCCACTTCTAGCCCAGTATTCGTTAGAATCTCACCCATTTTTTCAAGTGACAAATCCGTATCGACATATTGCTTTAACCAATTGTATGAAACCTTCATTTTTTCTTGTATTCTATTGTTATCACGAAAGTAATGAAATTGGATGATTCGATTGTTGGATTTTTGAGATTTAGAGCGGTAATATGGAGAGAGGTAGTATTTAGATTGAGAAGATTGTAAATATTAGACTCGTTCACCTTTTCATTGAAACAGATTCCAACTTCCAACTTCCAACTTCTAACTTCTAACTTCTAACTTCTAAAAATTAATAAAGCGAAGCGATCCAAAGGTCTAGATTGTTAATTACCCTATACCATTCTGAAATTCAATAGAAAATCATCATTTTTGTAAAAAGACTCTCGAAATCAAAATAGTCTCACTACTAATTTTTCTTTTTATATCAATAATCTCCATGGGCGAAGTTGGAAAAACGTATGCTTTGTCAATAACAAATGAAGGGGAAACATACACGAGTAAAACCTCAATCTTAGCTCCTATCCCTCCGGTAACTAGCTATTGGTTGCCAGAGCCCGGAACGCCAAATCACGGTTACTCTTGGCGCGCTCTAACGGATCCGTCAAATCAATTTGATGGCTATTTCTGGGAAGCCAATATCATTGGTTACGGCAACGGAAACACAAACTTGGCAGATACTGGATTCGAGCCGACTTTTTCGCCCGCTTTTGACGACACCTTCTTTGACGGTCTAACTTTCAATTTCTGTTACGAAAATCGATTTGCTCATGGTTCCACTCCTGATGAGTTCAGAGGATTTTATGAGATGGGAGATACTGTTGGAATTAAGCTTTCCAAAATAGACAATACGGCATATGAATTCTATAAAAAAAATACATTCAGCTTCAAACGGCTGAGAATCTTTTTGCAACGCCTACCAACATCCCAAACAATTTAAGTAATGGAGCTTTGGGTATTTGGGCAGGATTTTCACCATCTTTGGATACTTTGATTTGCCAATAGAAAATATTGTAACGAAATGTGCGTAAGAAAACTAAAATCATCTTAGGAAAATGAAATATCTAATCCTCTCTTTTCTCTTTATTAGCTTCCAGTCCATTGGACAATCACCAGAGTATATTAAGTTACTCGAATCGTATTATGACGACACAGAAACGATTTCAATTGCTGCTGCAGCAAAAAAGATGAATGTTGAAAAAGTATTTTTCCTAGACACTCGCGAGAGTGATGAGTTTAACGTGAGTCATATCGACGGTGCACAATGTGTTGGTTATGATGATTTCAAAATCACTTCCGTTTCTAACATTTCAAAGTCAGCTGAAATAATTGTGTACTGCAGTATTGGATCACGAAGTCAAACCATTGCAAAAAAGCTTTCTGAAGCTGGATATACGAATGTAAAGAACATATATGGTGGCTTCTTTCACTGGGCCAATAGCGGATATCCAATGGTCAACGATCAGGGAAAAGACACAGCTTTCATTCATGGCTATTCGAAAGAATGGGGTAAGTGGGTTATAAACGGAGTAACGATTTATTAATGCATTCAGAAAATTTATTAATCGTATTTGCAAAGAACATTGTTCTTGGAAAAGTTAAAACGCGTTTAGCCAAAACAGTTGGTGACGCTGAAGCTTTCAACGTTTACGCCCATTTGGTTGAAATCACAGAACGTGAATCTCTAAAAATGGAGCATTGTGATGTGCATGTTCACTTCTCCGATGTTATTCTTAAAGCACTCTGGCCTAACAATCAAAAATACGTTCAAGTTGGAATTGGCTTGGGTGAACGAATGATGAATGCATTTGATGCGAGTTTTAAATTGGGCTACAAAAGAGTGATTGGAATTGGCTCTGATCTGCCTGACTTAACATCTGAAATAATAACTAGAGGATTAAAAGTACTTGAGTCGAATGACACTGTTTTCGGGCCTTCAGAAGACGGAGGATACTATTTGATCGGTATGAATCAAATGATTCCAGAAATTTTTATTGATAAAGCTTGGAGCACTGAATCGCTGTTGGACGTGACCAAAACGGAATTGAAGGAACGGGGCTATTCTTGTGAATTACTTGAAGAATTGAATGATGTGGATACAATAGAGGATTTAAAGGCATCGTCTATCGCTGAGAAGTTTTCTTATTTACTGAAAGAGTAACACTATCAGTGAAAAAGCTGAACTCATTAAATTCCCCAATCAAAACTCCACTAAACAGTTCTATCTCCCCTGTAGAATCTGTTTTTAATAATACTTCTTCCCAGTCAAATAATTCTCAACATAATCAGCAACTCCTTCTTCAAGCGTTCTAAAGCCTTTATCAAAACCTGACTCAACAAGTTTCGTCATATCGGCTTCAGTGAAGTATTGGTATTTATCGCGAATATCTTCTGGTGTATCGATGAAAGAAATATTCTCTTCCGCTCCCATCGCCATAAATGTATTCTTTGTTAAGTCAAGGAAGGTTCGGGCTGTTCCAGAACCAAGGTTGTAAATTCCAGAAGCTGGGCTTGAAGCCATTAAATAGTGGCATACCTCAACAACATCTTTCACATAAACGAAATCACGCAATTGACCACCATCCGTATAATCTGGATTGTGCGATCTAAACAATTTCATTCCTCCTGTCTTTCCAATTTGATTGAAAGCATGCATTATGACAGACGCCATCCGTCCTTTGTGGTATTCATTCGGTCCATAAACGTTGAAAAACTTCAATCCGGCCCAGAACGGAGGAAATTCAGTTTGCGTCAAAATCCATTTGTCAAAGTCATTTTTTGAATCACCGTAAGGGTTCAAAGGCTTCAGTTTTGAGATGATATCGTGGCTGTCTTTGTAACCGTGTTCTCCCAAGCCGTAAGTCGCTGCAGAGCTGGCATATACAAAAGGGATCTTGTATTTAACACATAAGTTCCAGATGTCCTTTGAGTAATTCAAATTCAGTTCGTCAAAAATAGAAACGTCAAATTCAGTTGTGTCCGTTCTTGCACCGATGTGGTAGATAAAATCCACTTCAGAACCGAAGTCCTCCAGCCATTTCATAAACCCATCACGACCAACTTTCGCAGTGATCGCTTTTCCTAAAAGGTTTTGATCCTTTTCTGTTTTTGAGAAATCGTCGACTACGACAATATTTTCATGCCCTGCCTTATTTAGGTGACCTACAAGACAGCTACCGATAAATCCAGCTGCTCCAGTTACAATAATCATATCTAAAATTTATTAGAATAAACCGTTGATTTCGGCATCTATTGCATTGATAATCTTCCCTAAATCTTCAGGGTTTTCTGGGAAGTTATTATTGTCCACATCAATGATCAATAATTTCCCTTTATCGTAAGTTGAGATCCATGCTTCGTATCTTTCATTCAAGCGTTTCAAATAATCCAAACGAATACTTTCTTCGTAATCACGCCCTCTTTTTTGAATTTGATTTACCAATGTCGGAACACTAGCCCTCAAATAAACCAATAAGTCTGGAGAAGATACAAATGAATCCATTAGGTTGAACAGCGAAAAGTAATTTTCAAAATCACGAGTCGTCATTAAGCCCATAGAATGCAGGTTGGGTGCGAAAATGAATGCATCTTCATAAATCGTACGATCTTGAATTACTGTATTCTTGGTTTTTTGAATTTCCTGAATTTGCGTAAAACGGCTATTCAAATAATAAATCTGAAGGTTAAACGACCATCTTTGCATGTCTTCATAGAAGTCATTCAAATAAGGATTTTGCTCGACATCTTCAAAGTGGGTTTCCCACCCGAAATGTTTCGCCAATTCCGTTGTTAATGTTGTTTTACCTGAACCGATGTTTCCTGCTACAGCAATATGCATTTTTGAATCTTTTTTGGACTCACTAAATTACCATATTAGATTAAAGAACCAAGGATTATTTTGCGATTTGAAGGAGGAATTTATTAACATGTTGAGAAGTTCTAAAAAAGAAATGTTCACCAGCAGGTTGAAAAAACTCTACTTCCTTAACTGGCAGGGGAAATGTATAGGATTCATTGAGTTTCATGTTTTCTATCTTTAAACTACCTTCTACTAACATAATCATTAAGCCATCCTTAACATAGATACATTTTAATCCCTTTTCTTCCCTATATTCAATTAATGAACCATAAAGGTCAAAAATGTAAACCCCTTTTTCATTGTCGACAATGTATAGTTTATTCTCTAACTCAATAATCTGAACGATGTTAGTCACATCCAAAATTCCATTTAAATTTTCAATTTTCTGATTGTTCTGTTGATTTCCACTTAATGAAAGAAGAACCAATTTCGAATTTACATCGTCGTATACCCAAACCATATCCGAACGCCCCGAATAAGAGACGAAGGAGGCATTAACAATATCCATTTGGGATAATTCTAAACAATCATTGTACCGCGTCAAGGTATTATCAAAATAACAAAGGGTCTGTTGCTCTTCAGAGAAATGAATCAACTTCATCGAGTTAACTGGCAACATTTGTTTTGTTTCCCCCATAGACTTAACACTTTGAGAAAACTTAAGAACACCGGTCGTATCATACTTACTAAGGACTCCATTTGATGAAGTGTATATATTCCCAATCCTATCAGCAACCCAAAGTTCGTTTGAGTCCAACGAGTAAACAATCGATTTCTTCCACAAGTAATTCAGACTATCAATTGGCGTTTGTGCAGTGTCGCCATTAAGATAACCATACACCGTTGCATCTTGAGCAAAACTGCTCAGTCCGCTAAAGAATATAATTACTAGAAATGCACTGTTAAACTTCATTCGTCAATTTACTTCCTTCTGCAATTTGCAAGATTTGTTCCAAAACGATTCGATCGTTTGCCAAACGTGGAATTTTGTTCTGTCCACCTAATTTACCATTTTGTTTTAACCATCCGTCGAATGTTTCTCTCGGAACTGCTTTTATTATTGGTTTTTCCAAAATGAGATCGTGGTATCGCTTCGCATCGTAATCAGAATTGATCTCCCTCAATTTCTCATCGAGAACCAAGTTAAAACGATCCATTTCATCAGGGTATTGCACAAATTCAATTGCCCATTCATGCGCGCCTTTTTCCCTATTATCCATATAAACGGGACCGACTGTAAATTCTCGGATTTGAGCATTTGTTTTTCCACACGCTTCAGCGATGGCCAATTCAGCATTCTCAACGATTAATTCTTCACCGAACGTGTTAATAAAACTCTTAACGCGCCCCGTTATTTTAAATCGGAATGGCAGAATACACGTGAATCTTAAAGTATCTCCAATGATGTAGCGCCAAAGCCCTCCATTTGTAGAAATGACCAATGCATAATTCACGTTTAATTCAACGTCTTCAATAGAAAGCACTGTTTTAGATTCCTTGCCGTTGAACTCGCTCATTGGAATAAATTCAAAGAAAATTCCATAGTCCAACATCAGAAGCATGTGATCGACATCGACTAAATCTTGAATTCCAAAAAAGCCTTCAGAAGCGTTGTATGTTTCCACGTAATTCATGGAATCATCCGGAATTAACTTTTTAAATTGCTCGCGGTACGGTTCAAAATTGACACCTCCATGCATAAACATTTCAAGGTTCGGCCAAACTTCTTTCAGATTCGATTTTCCAGTGATATCAAGAATTCTATTGGAAAGAACCATTGTCCAACTCGGAACTCCAGCGATGATCTTTACGTCTTCTTTAATCGTTGACCGCGCCATTCGTTCAATCTTATCTTCCCATTCCGTTAGCAGCGCGATTTCCTTTGCAGGAGTCCTACGAATTTCTGCCCACCACGGAAGGTTTTTCACAATTATAGCGGACAAATCGCCCGAATAAGAATCATGAGACAATGGATTCACATTGATTTCTGCACTTCCGCCGATAATTAAATGTTTTCCAGTAAATAATTTACGGTTTTCATGGTTATTGTGGTACAAGGCCAGAAGATCCTTTCCGCCTTTGTAATGGCAACCTTCTAGAGACTCTTTGGTGACTGGAATTAATTTACTCTTGGATGAGGTCGTTCCTGATGACTTGGCGAACCATTTCGTCTCAGATGGCCAAAGTAAACCTTGTTCACCTGCCATAACACGATCGATCCAGGGTTTTAATTCTTCATAATCAGTTAACGGAACAGCATTCTTAAATTCTTGATAGGAGGAAACTTTGTCTAAATCGAATTTACGACCGTAAACAGTCTGTGCTCCTTGGCTAACTAACTTTTCAAAAACATCATTTTGTACTTCTGCTGGGTACTTGCGGAACAGATCAATCTGATGCATTCGTTTTTTTATGATCCACGCGAAAATCGAGTTAAAGGGCATAAATGCTTTTTTTTTTGCAAAAAAAATCCTGTCAAGGGAACACCAAGACAGGACAATCTTTTCAATGTCTAAACTTGGATTAACCCCAGATCAAGACTGAAACAATAATAGCTAAAAGTACAATCGTAATGATAGTTCCTACTGCAACTGTTGATTCTTCAAAAAAATTATCCGACATAATATTTGTTTTAAATTCTTTTTCAAAGTTAGAAAATTATCTAAAATAAGGGGAGAAACTTGAACTTAATCTATTGATAATTTCTCCATACAATTTGATAACACCTAAACAACTTTATCATTTGGATTTAAGATTTATAATTGCACTCAATATGAAACTAGAAGTAATGAATTCAGCCACGGACTTATCAGGCGGTTTAAAGCAGAAAGCGTCAAGCTCGCCAAAAAATCGATTGCAGAATCGGAACAAACACGAACTCTCAAAAAACTTTTGATCCAAGCTAAGCATACGGAATTCGGCACCTTTCAATCTTTTAAAGAGATTTTGAACAGGGATGACCCAGTGAATATGCACAAAGCGTATGTTCCCCCTTAACATCCTGCAATAGAATCTACGATAACTGGATTAAGCATTCAATGAATGGTCTGAAAAATGTGCCTTGGCCAGGTCAAACTTCTTTCTTCGCAATGTCTTTATAAATAACCTAAAGCGCTTATAATCAAGCCTGAATTATTAATCACTCCCCATTAAACGAAGCAAAGACATAAATAGATTGACGAATAAAATGTAGAGAATCAATCCACCAACAAGCGCCAGTTTGTCTCTTTCAACACCTGTTATTGCATTGTCCTGAGATGCTCTTTTCAAGGTCTGCATATAAAAAGCTGTCAATCCTGTGAAGACAAAAACTCCAATAACTGCTATTCCGAAATCCAATGCAGTGCTTCCGATCCAGATGTTCGCAATTCCTGCAATAAAAATTCCGATGAACGCCATGTACAATAGGCTTCCAAACTTGGTTAAATCTGTTTTTGTCGTAAATCCTAAAACAGCCATTCCACCAAATGCTCCCGCTGCTACAAAGAATGTAAGTGCTATCGATTGACCAGAATAGAATAAAAGCACCGTGCTTAAACTCAATCCCATTAAAACAGAATAGGTAATATACAGAGCCAATAAAATACCGTAAGAAAGTCTTCTGTAAGCCATTTGCATCAGAACCCCCAAGCCCAAAGGAGCAAGCGCTACTACCCAAAAAAGTGCATTAACACCAAGTCCATCTGCGGATACAAAATGTTTAACGAAAAACTCTGGCGTTCCAGCCATATAGGCCACAATACCCGACACAGCCAATGCCATAAACATATACATATAAACGCTCTTAAAAAAGTCTCTCGTGACTTCTTTTGTGTACTCTTGATTTGAATCTAATATCGAATTCATCTTAATGTAGTTTTGCTTGTACTAAATTTATAAACTCTTTTCTTGTTGAATCATTTGTAAGGAAAAGTCCCTTAAACGAACTTGTTGTCGTAACTGAGTTTTGTTTTTGCACACCGCGCATTTGCATGCACATGTGAGACGCTTCGATGACAACAGCAACGCCTTCAGGTCCTAATGTTCTTTCAATACAATCGCGAATTTCTAAGGTCAACCTTTCTTGAACTTGGAGTCTCCTTGAATACGCATCAACAACTCTTGGGATTTTGCTCAATCCGACAATCTTCCCATTCGGAATGTAAGCAATATGCGCTTTTCCAAAGAAAGGCAACATGTGATGTTCACAAAGCGAATAAACTTCAATATCCTTCACAATAACCATTTCTGAGTACTCCTCATGAAAAATTGCTTGAGACATTATATCATCTGGATTTACATCATTTCCGCTTGTTAAAAACTGCATTGCTTTCGCTACACGTTCTGGTGTTTTTAGCAAACCTTCGCGATTAACGTCTTCGCCTAATATTTTTAACACTTCTTCATAGTGCACCGAAAGCATCTCGGTTTTTTTCTCGTCGTACTTTTTGTCTTCCATCTTCTAATTCACTATTAAAGATAAGAACTTGAATTGAACTTACCGTGTTAAAAAATCTAAATTAAAACGGCTGATTCCCTCCGTAGTACTCTACGAAATTATTTTCTGTTTCAACCAACTTGATTTTTGCCAATGCACCTCCTTTTTCTTTTATCGGCTCTTCGATAAGCTTCCAAATTTCAATAGCTAAATTCTCCGTGGAAGGTAAAATACCTTTTAAAAACGGAACGTCTAGATTCAAATTTTTGTGATCCAAAGGTTCAATAACTAAATCTTTAATAATTTGACTAAGATCTTTTAGATTCATTACAAATCCAGTATCTTTTAATGGCTCCCCTTTAACAGTAACCCAAATGGAAAAATTATGTCCATGCCAATTCGCATTGCTGCATTTTCCGAATACTTCCCAGTTCTTTTCGTCTGACCAGTGTTCATTATGTAACTTGTGCGCGGCATTGAAGGTTTCCCTACGTGTGATGTAAATTGTTTTCAACTTCAATGTTTTGTGCAAATATACTATGTGTATTCGAATTACCGATAATTCGATCGTCCGATAATTCGTTTTTACGATCTTTGCAACTATGGAAGAACGCCTTGATAAAATTCTCATTCAACGAAAACTAGTCACAACACGAACACGTGCTGAGAAGATCATTAGAGAAGTTGGTGTAAAAGTAGACGGTAAATTAATTACGAAATCAGGAAAGAAAGTTCCTGTGGATTGTATTATTGAAATGGTTGAGGAAGAAATTCCTTGGGTATCTCGTGGTGCACTGAAATTAATTGAAGCACTAAACGAATGGAATCCAGAAATTGAAAACGGAATTTTCATGGATATCGGTGCTTCAACCGGTGGGTTCACTCAAGTTCTTTTGGATCGTAAAGCTTCGAAGGTTTATTGTGTCGATGTTGGAACAGCGCAATTACACGAAAAAATCAAAGACAATGACAAAACCGTCAATTTAGAGAAAACACACGTTCGCGAATTGTCGCCGAAATTGATCCAAGACCCAATTGATGGATGTGTGATAGATGTTTCTTTTATATCACTTGAAAAAATTCTGCCTTTCATTCATTCTTTCATAAAAGAAGGCGGCTGGATTGTGGTCTTGGTAAAACCTCAGTTTGAAGTAGGAAAGAACAATGTTGGAAAAGGTGGCATTGTAAAGGACACAAAACTATTCAAAGACGTGATTGAGAATGTTAAGAAATGGGGAAAGTTGAACAACCTCATTTATCAAGAACATATTAGCTCGCCAATTTTAGGTGGAGACGGAAATCGCGAATTTTTAATGTATTTAAGAAAGTAATCATGAAACAACTTTTCGGACTCTTATTGATTATTGCAATTCATACATCAGCCAATAGTCAAACATTTAATCGACCTGCACCTACCGCAATCGGGCAATACGAATTTCAGCGTTTTGATATGATAATGCAAAACAAGTATTATTTATTTGCGCCTTTCACATTTTCAGGTCAAAACACGAATACATTCCCCACTCTGCTCTATATTATCGACGAGGATGGATATATCGCATGGTGGTCTGAATATTCTAAAAAACAATTTGATTTTAAATACCATCCGTCAAGTGATCAATACATTTTTACGCGAAGAGATGAGAACAACTCAGGTATTTTTCATTATAGAATGGACAATGCATTTAATATTGTTGATTCAATTTCTTCAGTCAATGGCGCTGCAGGCGACATTCATGAGTTTCAAGTTTTCCCAAACGGAAACAGATGCATTTTGGCCACCAAGGACTCTGTAATGGACCTTTCATCAACTTTAATCAATGGGGTTTTCGGTTCGGCAAATACGACAGTAGTATCTATGATTGTTCAAGAGTTTAATCCTGCAGGTACTTTGGTTTTTGAATGGAGTTCATTGGACTATTTAGGACCTGAACTCCATGGCCCTGGACTTTTCATCAACACAAGCTCCTTTGATTACATGCACGCAAATTCGATTGAACGTGATATAGACGACAATTTAATTCTTTCAATGCGGGGGGCTAATTTGGTTGTTAAAATTGATCATACAACTGGAAATGTAATCTGGAAACTCGGTGGCAATACTTCGGACTTTACATTTACTAACGATCCTGGATATACTGGACAGCACGACGCCAGAATTCTTGACAATGGAAACATTTCAATTTTAGACAACAACTTCCCAACAAACTCTGACGCTCGCGGAGTTGAATATGAACTTGACACCGTAAACTTCACAGCAACTGCAGTAAATGAATCCAATTACACATTTGATTTCGCCGCACGATCACTAGGAAGTTACCGCGTTTTAGACAACGAATATAGACTCGTTGGTTGGGGTAATACTAAACGCCCTTCGCCAAGCGTAACACTTTACGATCCTCAAGGAGACATTGCTGCGGATTTTTTCATGAAAGATACGGTTGTTACTTATCGTGCATTTTTTCAAGATTTACCGAGTTTACCAACACGTCCAGAAATTGACTGTCAGACTATTGGAAGCGAACTAGAATTATCACTTTCAGGAACCCATAACGCGTATTTGTGGTCAACTGGAGAAACAACTGCTACAATTCTGATTGATCAACCAGGAACATACCAATGCTGGGTCGACCAAGGCATTGGAATGTTAGGGTCATTCACCGCAACCTTAACGGACCTTACTTCTTGCTCTGAAGTTGGAATCGGAGAGGCGAATTTAACTCCAAAGGAAATAACGGGATACTTTGACATAATGGGACGTAAACTGAACAAAGCACCTGTTAATGAAATTTATTTTATTCAATTCGAAGATGGTAGTATTGTTCGTCAATTAAATGTTCTTTTCGAATAGACGATATTTTATTGTTTAGAACCTTTCCAAAGAAGATTTGATATCTTTGCATCATCATTTAATGGTATTAGAATATGGCTGAATTCGATATGCATAAAATAAGAAAGGATTTTCCGGCATTGAGCCAACAGGTTTATGGGAAAGATTTAATTTATTTCGATAATGGAGCAACTTCGCAGAAGCCGCAATCGGTAATTGATGCGATTAGTACTTATTATTCAAAAGACAATTCCAACATTCATCGTGGTGTACACTATCTGAGTCAATTGGCAACTACTCAATACGAGGAAGCTAGAAAGACGATTCAGAAATACATCAACGCGGAATTTGAAGAAGAAGTTCTATTTACAAAAGGAACAACGGACGGGATTAACCTTGTCGCTTTTTCATTTGGAGAAATGCTAAATGCTGGAGATGAGGTTATCATTTCGGCTATGGAGCATCATTCCAATATCGTTCCCTGGCAAATGCTTTGCGAGCGAAAAGGATGTGTTTTACGTGTGATTCCAATAACCCAAGAGGGTGAACTGAAAATGGATGAGTTCCATTCTTTTCTTTCTGAAAAAACGAAATTGGTTTCAGTAACGCACATTTCAAATACACTTGGAACAATAAATCCAGTTGAAGAAATTATAACAGCTGCTCATGCGGTTGGTGCAAAAGTTCTATTGGATGGAGCGCAAAGTATTCAGCACATGAAAGTTGATATGCAAGCATTGGATTGCGACTTCTATACTTTTTCAGGACATAAAGTTTTCGGCCCAACTGGAGTTGGAATTCTTTATGGAAAGAAAGACATTTTAAATGCAATGCCTCCTTATCAAGGTGGTGGCGACATGATCGCTAAAGTGACATTTGAAAAAACAACGTACAACGAACTGCCGCATAAATTCGAAGCAGGAACACCAAACATTTCGGGAGGAATCTGCTTGGGAACAGCGATTGATTATTTGTCTTCATTTGATATAGACGAACTTGAAGCTTATGAGCAAGAGTTGGTTGAATATGCTGAGACAGAAATTAAAAAAATAGAAGCTGTTCGAATTATTGGGACAGCGAAGAAAAAGACAAGTGTTGTTTCATTTGTTGTCGAAGGAACACATCCTTTTGATATTGGAACACTCCTCGACAAACAAGGAATTGCAGTTCGGACGGGACATCATTGTACACAACCACTGATGGACTTTTTCGAAATCCCTGGAACGGTGAGAGCTTCTTTCGCTTTTTACAATACCAAGGAGGAAATAGATATTTTTATTACCGCTTTGAAACGAAGCGTGAAGATGTTATTATAACTAAAGGCCGAAAATTCGATTGTTTGATCATTCGAAATTTTAGAATTGCAATTAGGTAAAGAAATTTGAAGATAAAAGATGACGTTAGAAGAAAAACAGCAAGATATAATAGACGAATTTTCCATCTTCGATGACTGGATGGATAAGTACGAATACATTATCGAACTTGGAAAAGATTTGCCAAAAATTGAGGAAAGTAAGAAGACAGAAGATCGTCTAATAGAAGGTTGCCAATCCCGAGTTTGGTTGGATACTGAGATTGAAGGTGACAAAATGCGTTTTACTGCGGATTCAGATGCGATTATCACGAAAGGGATTATCGGTTTGTTGGTTCGGGTTTTTGATAACGAAGCTCCGAAAACAGTCGCAACAGCCGATTTAAGATTTATTACTGAAATTGGATTGCACGAGCACCTTTCACCAACACGATCAAATGGGTTGGCGAGTATGATTAAGAAAATGAAAATTAACGCCTTAAAGTCTGTATAATGAGTGTTGCAATGGTTGAATTAGAAAATAAGGTTATTGAAATATTGAAAACAATATATGACCCTGAAATTCCAGTAGATATTTTCGAATTGGGATTGATTTACGAGGTAAATATTGACAAGGAGAATCATGTTGTTATTCAAATGACATTAACGTCACCAAACTGCCCAGTTGCGGAATCAATGCCGAAAGAGGTTGAAGACAAAGTAGCAAGCCACGATTTATTCAAAACGGCGAAAGTGAACATCGTTTTTGATCCACCTTGGGACAAGGACATGATGAGCGAAGAGGCACAATTAGAATTAGGATTTTTATAATTGATTATTCTATTTCTTGATCATCGGATCTTTCGAATGATCGGAAATTCGAACTATCTAACGATCGAAACATATGAGACGAGTTGTTGTAACCGGCATTGGAGCACTAACGCCAATCGGAAATAATCTAGAAGACTTTTGGACCAATCTAAAAGCAGGGAAAAGTGGAGCATCTGAAATCACTTATTTTGATACTGAAAAATTCAGATCGAAAATTGCGTGTGAATTGAAGGGGTTTGATCCAAAAGAACATTTCCACGTTAAAGAATTAAGAAAATACGATCCGTTTTCGCAATATGCGTTGTACACGGTTGACCAAGCATTGAATCATGGAAATATTGATTTAGAGCCATTAAATAAAGATAGAATTGGTGTTATCTGGGGATCTGGAAATGGAGGAATCCAAACGTTCCAAAATCAGATGAAAGAATATTGTGAAGGAGATGGAACACCCCGCTTTTCACCATTCTTTATTCCAAGAATACTAGTCGACATTGCATCTGGATTGATTTCAATCAAGTATGGATTAAGAGGTGTGAACTTCTGTCCGGTATCAGCCTGTGCAACCTCGAATACAGCGATGATTGAAGCTTTCAACTACATCAAGTGGGATAAAGCAGACATGATTGTAACTGGAGGATCAGAAGCAGCTATTAACGAAGCAGCCATGGGAGGATTTGCATCGGCAAGAGCATTGTCTTTGAGAAATGATTCCGCGGAAACAGCATCAAGACCATTCGATGTATCCAGAGATGGATTTGTAATGGGAGAAGGAGCTGGAGCACTTATCTTTGAAGAATACGAACACGCTAAGAAACGTGGAGCAACAATCTACGGAGAAATTGTCGGAGGTGGAATGGCAGCTGATGCTTACCACTTGACAGGAACACATCCTGATGGTGACGGAGCTGTTCTAGGGATGAACGAAGCACTTCGCGAGGCAGGGATTTCTGCAGATGACGTTGATTATGTAAACATGCACGCAACTTCTACTCCGCAAGGTGACAATTCAGAATTGAAAGCAGCAGAACGCGTTTTCGGTAAGCGTAAATCACTTGCCGTTTCTGGAACGAAATCGATGACAGGACACTTATTGGGTGCTGCCGGAGCTGTTGAAGGAATCGCAAGCATCATGGCGTTGAGAGAAGGAATTGTTCCTCCAACGATTAACACAAACGAAATCGAGCCTGAGTTTGCGGATCATTTTGACTTCCCTTTAGGAACAGGTAAGAAGAAAGAAATGACATATGCGATGAGCAATACTTTCGGGTTTGGTGGGCATATCGCGTCCATCTTGTTTAAGAAATATTAATCAAGAATTAATACGCGCTTCTTAACTTACGATTTAGAAATCTCTATCTTTAAAATAGTAACACTAATTCGGTGATTAAGAAATTTCATAAAATATCGCTTTTTGTAATTTGCATTTTGGCACTTGGACTCAACTCTTGTGAAGAGAAAAAGGAGCATTCTCTGTCCGTTATCGAAATCGATTATTACGCAGACCATCTGGGTTTGGGTGATTACAACGATTGCGAAATGAAATTCTTCGATGAGAACGGTAAAGTCATTTATGACCTGACACCTCAACTGAAATACCGAGGAAATTCGAGTTTTCAATATCCCAAGAAATGCTTTACGCTAAAACTGGATGAGCCCAAGTCATTCGCCGGGATGGACAAAAATATTTATTGGAAACTCAACGCAGATTACATCGACAAAACGTTCATGCGAAATAAAATTAGTTATGAATTGTTTCGATCGTTCTCAGAAGAGAATTACGCCCCGAAAGTAGATTACGTCGTTCTTTATGAAAATGAAAATTACAAAGGAATTTACTCTATCGTTGAAGGCGTTGATGAATTCCGATTGGGATTGGATTTAAAAGATCCGAAAGCCGTTTTATTTAAAGAGCCACCACTTCATTTTCCACCGAGCGAACATGCTTCTAATTACAAGAATTTTGCGCACTACAGTGAGGTTGATGAGCGCTATGCAATGTATTCTCAAAAAGCAAAGAAGAAATTAATCAAGCGGGCGTATTACAACCAACGCTATCCCGAAATCTCAGATTCGAACAAGAAAAACGATATTCATAAATTGACGAAATTCATTCATAATTCGTCGGATGAAGATTTTAAAAACAAGGTGTTTACTGAGTATTTTTCTATCGACAACATAATGGATTGGCACTTGCTGCTTCTTATAACAAACAACGGCGATGGCATCAAAAAAAACAATTACTTCTTTAAACGAAACGCTACAAGCCCTTACTTGTATTGCCCGTGGGATTTTGATCATAGCTTTGGTCGTGAAGGCGATGGCGAACCAATTACGGAAGACATTTGTGATATCCAAAGTCATAAACTCTTTGAACGTTTGGTTGAATTGAATCCTGATGATTATGCGGAAAAGCTTCCTAAGAAGTTCAAAAAACTCGTTGAAAGTGGAATCCTTTCAGTGAAACATATTCATGAAATGATTGATGAAAACACTGGAAATTTAAGACCAGAAATCAAAGCCAATGAAGTACGCTGGCCTCTGGATGATATCGGTTATTTTAAGGGTAAGGATTTTGAAAAGGAAGTTCAATTAATGAAAGATTGGATTAAAGAGAGACTTCCCAGAATTGAAAAGTATTTGGAGGAATTACAACCGATAAGTAAAGGTGAGTATTCTTTTGGGCCGGTCATTAGGCCGCTTGCATATGACCCTCCTATGGTATTTGACAAGCCTGTTGGAAGTGCTATTCAGGCTCCTGATTATTAGACTTTATTTTTTTGTATTGGATTCTAAAACCGATGTACAAAGCCAATATTCGCCCCAACTCTCCAAGAAGATCTATCAAACGGTTCATTCGACTGTTGTGGCGTAAAGCAATAGAAAAACGAAGGTTCAACATACATACCCCCATTGTTCCGTCAATTTCATTTTATATCCGATTCCAAATGCAGAGCTCAATTGAAACGTTTTCAGATTTCGATGATCTCCTCCTGTAAAATCTGAATCGATGATCGTCAAATCTGTCATCTCCTGCCGGTACTTCGCACCAATCAATGTTGGCAATAATTCCATCCGCAACATACAGTCCGCCGATAATATTGACGTTTAAGCTTACTGGAAATTGCAGAACCCTTGTCGAAAGGTCATGTTTAAAAACTCTGGGGTTCCATTTGGTAGAATGACTATTTCAGCCTTCGAGTTATATCCTAAATCTGGGTATCCAATACCCCAAGAAAGTTCAAGGCGCTCAGTCAGTTGATGCCGAAATAAGAGGTGTCCTGAAAATGTAAAAACTCCACTTTCCAATGCATTGATCGAATCTTTATAATCCTCGCTCACGGATAACCAAGTAATGTAATGAACATCAGAATAACCTGGATTAAAATTAAAGTCAATTGAAGTTTTTGTTTCTTGGGCTTTTGCCGCAACAGGGAAAGAAAAATAAACTACCTTATGTTAAGTTTAGTTCAGTTCGTCTTTCAAGTAGCGCGCAGTATGTGATTTGTTTGCGAAATTCTTAACGATCTTTTCAGGAGTGTCCGAACAAATAATTGCGCCGCCACCCTTACCGCCTTCCGGGCCGATGTCAACGATATAATCAGCTACTTTAACAATGTCCAAATTGTGCTCGATTACCAAAACCGTGTTTCCTTCATCCACCAAACGCTGTAGTACTTGCAACAACATTTTAATGTCCTCAAAATGCAAACCTGTTGAAGGCTCGTCCAGGATGAACATGGTATTTCCTGTGCTCTTTTTCGAGAGTTCTGTCGATAATTTAATGCGTTGCGCCTCACCTCCCGAAACAGTTGTAGAGGGTTGTCCAAGTTTAACATAGCCCATACCAACGGAAACCAAAGTTGCCAGGATTCTATTTATTTTAGGAATACTTTCAAAGAAAACGGAAGCATCGTCAATTGTTAAATTGAGAACATCACTAATTGATTTTCCTTTGAAACGAACTTCTAAAGTCTCTCTGTTGTAGCGCTTTCCGTTGCACGTTTCACATTCTACATAAACATCTGGTAAGAAGTTCATTTCGATAACTTTCATACCACCGCCTCTGCAGGTTTCGCACCTTCCTCCAACAACATTGAAAGAGAACCGTCCAGGTTTATAACCTCGGATTTGAGCTTCTGGCAAACTGGCAAATAATGAACGAATTTCGTCAAACATCTTTGTATACGTTGCTGGATTTGAACGAGGTGTTCTTCCAATTGGACTTTGATCAATTTCAATGACTTTATCCAAGTGCTCCATTCCAGAGATTGACTTGTATGGCAATGGTTTCTTAACACCGTTGTAAATTTCAGCCAATAAAATTGGATACAAAGTCTGATTTATCAAAGTAGATTTTCCACTACCAGAAACGCCAGTTACGCATGTGAAAGTACCCAATGGAATTGACAGGTTTACGTTTTGAAGGTTTCTTCCAGTCACACCTTTTAGCTGCAATTTCTTTCCATTTCCTTTTCGGCGTTTCGAAGGGGTTTCAATTTTCTTCTTACCTGTCAAGTATTGATTCGTTAAAGAATCTTTGACTAGAAATTCTTTAATCGGGCCAGCGTTCACTATATCTCCACCATAAACTCCAGCGCCAGGTCCGATGTCCACAACAAAGTCTGCCGCTTCTATCATTTCCTTATCGTGCTCAACAACGATTACTGAATTTCCAGTATCTCTTAATCGCTTTAAAGAAGTTATCAATCTTGAATTATCACGCTGGTGCAAGCCAATTGAAGGCTCATCCAAAACGTATAAAACATTCATTAATTCACTTCCGATTTGAGTCGCCAGGCGAATTCGTTGTGCTTCACCGCCAGACAAGGTTTTGGCCGATCGATGCAACGATAAATAGGTCAAACCCACCTCAACAATGAAATCCAATCTGTTATTGATCTCTTTCAAAATCTCTACCCCGATTACTTTTTCCTTAGCTGATAATTGACTTTCAATTGATTTGAACCACACAGAGACATCCGAAATGTCCATTTGCGCCAATTCGCCAATGTTCTTCCCTCCTATTTTAAAATAATGTGCTTCTTTCTTAATCCGCGTTCCTTTGCATGTTCCACAGATTTTTTTATTCATAAAGGTCTGCGCCCAACGTTGAATTGGAGCCGAACTTTCTTCGGAATGGCGGGTAATGAAATTAATGACTCCCTCAAAAATCACCGACTTATCTTTTCCGGACCGAATGATGTCTTCATTTCCATAAAGAACGACGTTTAGTGCTTCATCACTAAGTTCTGAAATCTTCGTTGTCAATGAATGCCCTTCTTGTCTCAAGTAGGAATCTAATTTATCAAAAATCCACTTGCGTTTGAATTCTCCGAGTGGAATAATTCCTCCTGCTTTAATCGTTTTTTCGCGGTTTGGAATAATTTTATCGATGTCTACCTCCGTCACTTCACCAAGTCCGCTGCACCGTTTACATGCACCATAAGGCGAGTTGAACGAAAATAAATTTGGTTCTGGTTCAGGATAACTAATTCCACTTGTTGGACACATCAATGATCGACTGAAATGACGAACATCTCCTGTTTCATAATCCATTATCATCATCGACTTCGTTCCGTGCTTCATCGCCGTGACAACATCATCATAAATACGTTGCTTGTCCTTCTTTCCAATTTCCAAGCGATCAATTACAATATCCACATCGTGAATTTTGTAACGGTCCAACTTCATTCCTTTGGTGATGTCTTTCAGTTCACCATCGACTCTCACTTTTGTGAAACCCATTTTGGTAATTTGTTCGAACAATTCACGGTAATGTCCCTTCCGACCTTTAATTTTTGGCGCAAGAACGATTACTTTTTTACCCTTGTAATTATCAAGGATTAGATCAACGATTTGATCGTCGGAGTACTTCACCATTTTCTCATTGGTCACATAAGAATATGCCGTACTCACACGTGCGAAAAGTAAACGCATAAAATCATAAATCTCAGTGATTGTTCCAACTGTAGAACGCGGTGATCTTGAAACGGTTTTTTGTTCAATGGAAATCACGGGACTCAGTCCTTCAATTTTATCGACATCCGGTCTTTCTAATCCACCCAAAAATTGACGTGCATAAGCCGAGAATGTTTCAATGTATCTTCTTTGACCTTCCGCGAATATCGTATCAAAGGCCAATGACGACTTTCCACTTCCACTCAAGCCCGTGAAAACAACAAGCTCATTTCGAGGAATTTTCAAATCAATATTCTTCAGGTTGTGCTCACGCGCACCGTAAATTTCTATGTAGTCTTTTTTGCTCACTGTAGAGGTAATAAAATGGTATATGATGCACTTTTAAAAGTCAGCTTATCAGATCTAATCCAAGGATTCAAAATCTTCAGCATGTGGTAATTCGAACCGTTTTCGACCGCCCAGGACATTAAGTTATCAATTGACTCTTCTACTCCAATCGAACGCGTTTGAATAGGATCATAAAGCGACATATTGTCTTTATAGAATCCGTAATCTTCCGCATTTTCAAAAATCAACTTAAGCGCTAAAATTCTAAACATATATCGGCTTGTTTCATTGCTCAAATGGAGATCAAAGTAATCATCAACTCTTTGTCGCTCTAAATCTTTCGTGATACCTCCAACGCCTCGGTTATAAGCAGCAGATGTCAACAACCAATCGTTAAATTTTGAATTGGCATCTTTGAGGTATTGACAAGCTGCTCTGGTGCTTTTCTCAACGTCCAATCTTTCGTCCACTTCAGAATCGATTCTTAAATCATATTCTTTTCCAGTTGCTGGCATAAATTGCCAAAACCCTTTCGCTCCTGAAGGACTAACAGCTTGCGTCAATCCGCTTTCAATCAAACACAAATATTTAAAATCATCTGGAATGCCTTCTTCTTTCATGATTCTTTCAATAGTTGGGAAAAAGCGATTTGCTCTTTTGAAAGACTGAATCGTTGAACTGTGGTAAAATGTATTTACAATTAGTTCTTTATCCAATCGCTCTTGGATGTCAAAATTATCGATTTTGATTTTCTGTCCACCAAATTCCATTTCAGATGGAAGATTAGGCATTGAAAACGATTCATCTGACTCTGTATTAACAACTTTTGGTTCTGGTTTTTCTTCTTTCGATGAGCTGCAAGAAATAGCAAAAAATAGAGATGAAATAAAGAAAATTAATGGACTAAATTTAGGCATACACAAAAATAAGAAATAAGAACTATTTATTTCTCAGGTGCTTTATATTTAATCGTGTTGCGGTAGAGGATAATGAACACGAAAACGAAGTATGCAACGAAAAACAGTATTGGAACAGCCATTTCTGATTTAACAAGATTTACCATTACAACTGCCAGAAGACTAGATATCATGCCAATAATCATGAATACATACCACACTTTAATGTCCGTCAATCCAGAATAAACAAGGTGATGTGTTGTGTGGTCCTTTCCTCCAATCATTGGAGATTGACCTTTTTTCAATCGATTAATAACCACTGTTAGTGTATCTACTGCAGTTGGCGTGAATGCTACAAGTGCAATACACAGTCCCACCCAAGATGGAATTTCTGATCCCATTTTCAAATTCCAATCCACTGGAATATTCCAAAGGTATTCCATTCCATAATACGCTACGAAGAGTCCGATAAACTGGGATCCGGCGTCTCCCATAAAGAGTTTGGAAGGATTAACATTCATAGTTAAAAACCCTAAGACAGCCCCAATGACTGCGATATTCATGAGGCTCCAAAGGTTCGTATTAAACCCTCCAATTAGCCAACATGACAATAGACAAGAGGACAATATGAAGAATACCGTTGTTCCTGTTATGCCGTCCATGTTGTCCAACATATTCAGAGAGTTCATTACGATGACAACCCAAATTACGGTTATTATTGAATCGAAGAAGTAAGAATGAAAAAGGTCAATATGTGATCCTGTCCAAACGAACATCAATCCGCACAAGATCTGAGCAAATAGTTTAATTAAAGGCCGTGTGTTATAAGCATCATCGGCCAACCCCATGAGAAAGGCGATAGAACCTGCTGCGAATAACCCTACGAATTGCTTGTTTCGAAACACGTCGGGTTCATCAATGAAAATAATGGAATATGCAACTGCTGCGAAGACGAAAACAACGAAGAAACCTACGCCACCCAAAGAAGGTTTTGATTCATTACTCCAACGAATAAGAATGTCATTCTTATTGCGAATTCCTAAAGATCTTGAAAACCTGAGAAGTACAACATTGCTAATGATTGCAACAAGTATTCCGCCCAATCCGAACCCAAAAATTTGTAGCAATTTAATTAGCAATCTTTAAAAGTTATAGTGGTTAATAAATATAGGTAATTTAATTGGACAGAAGAAATCTATTTTGGAGTAAATCTACTCAATTGGATCAATTCTTTTTCTTGGACTTAAAGATTCGGCGGTACCATTTTTTAGCACGAGCCGCCTCCTTAAATTTCTCAGGTTCATCATCTAGGTAACCGTTACCGTATCCATAGCCGTAACCGTATCCATAACCATACCCGTAAATAGAACCTCTACTTGTTTGAACACCATTCAAAATAACATTCAATGATTTCAACTGTTGAACCTCAAAAAGTTCCTGAATACGACTGGCAAAATTACGTTTCGAATATTGTGCCTTAAACACGTAAATCGGAATATCGGCTTCAGTAAGGTTTTTAACACCATCGGAAACAAGCCCTACAGGTGGATTATCTATTATCACAACATCGTATCGTTCTTTCAATTCGTCGATAATAACTTGATATCCTTGGCTCAATATTAACTCCGAAGGGTTCGGTGGAGTTGGACCCGCTGTAATGAAATCTAAATCTGGAATTTTAGATTTTTTAATGCACTCATCAAATGTTGAATGTCCTACGATAAGTGAACTCATGCCGTGAGCGTTATCAGCGTCAAACCCGAGGTGAACTTTTGGTTTTCTTAAATCCAAATCTAGAAGAATCGTTTTCTTCCCAGACATGGCGATAATCCCTCCCAAGTTCAGGGCAACAAATGTTTTACCTTCGCCGGATATTGATGATGAAATGGCAATGGTTTTATAATTAGGATGAACGTAACTCAAATTTGTTCGAATCTTTCTCATTGCTTCCGCCATCATTGACTTCGGAGCTTCAGCAACAACTACTTGAGAATATTCCATTGCATATTTAAACAAAGGCACACCACCCAATATTGAGGCTTTTTCTGGAAGAATGTTTGCCAAATCTTCAAGAAGATTAATCTGGTTGAATGTCAGGTATTTTAGGAACATGATCCCAAATCCTAATATTAGTCCAAAGAAAATGAACGAACCATAAATGAAATTCTTATTGGGAGCGACCGGTTCATAATTTACGGCAGGCTGCTTCAAGACTCTATTCGCTGATGCGTAACCAGCATCGGAAATTGCATAAAGCACTTTCTTCTCAGTAAGAAGCGAAAAGTACTTCTCATTTAAATCCTGAATGCCTTTTAATCTATTGAATTCCATTTTCTTCTCCGGAAGATCAAAAATCTCAGATTGAAGAGAATTAATTTTTGATTGCAAAAGTCCTGCGTTGGAATGCAGTCGAAAATCGATGGCGTCAATACTTCGCTGAATCATTTCTATTTTAGACTTGATTTTCCGCGTTAATTTCAATACTTCTTCATTCTCTTGGGTCACACTAAAAAGCAAGTCTTCCCTGGCTTCAAGTTGGTTGTGTAACTCATTCAAATGTTTGACCAAGGACTGCTCATAAGACCTTCCTAACATCTCTGGCAACATTCGGTAAACTTCTAATCTATTTGGATTTTTCTGAAGCATTTTACCTGCAACCATTAGGGCGTTGAGCTCTTCTTCAACGATAAACAATTGATCTTGAAGTGTCGAAACATTATCAGAAATTGATGTTCCAATCATTTCTGGATCAGGCATCTGAGCCTTTCTCTGGAAAATTGATAAGCTGTCTTTTGACGACTTTAATTCACTCTCTAGCGAATCCAGTTGTTCGTCAATGAAATTCAAAACATTCTCCGAACCTTGGCGCTTAATCTCTTCATCATAAGAAGTAAATGAATTGGCCAAAGCGAGTGTCATATCATGACAGAGTTGCGGATTATACCCCTTAAACGTGATCCCAATCGTTTTTGCATTAACATCTAAAGCGGTTATTTCAAGACCATTAATTAGTCTTTTAGAAACAGACTTAACGCTATTAAAGGTGAAAAACAATTCGTTTTGCCTCGATGATTTTCTGAACACACTTGAGTTACTAGATTTAACGACAATATCCATCTCTTCATTAATGAGATGCGTATCTAATTTCCCTTTGAGCTTCTTTGTTTTTCCATTTAGAGGATACGACAACGTAAGAATATCATCTGAATACTCCACTCCAATTTCTAAACTGATCAGCGATGAATCATATAAATGATACGGCTGAACATTGAAGATACTCGAAAGGTATTTCTCTTCTGTCAGAACCTTACCTCTGGAAAATAAGCTCACATTTAAATTAACCGTGCTCACAGCTCTTTCAAACAAGAGCTCAGATCGCAAGAGTTCGACAACTTCTGAGATATCATTATCCTGAGAGTTAAGATTTTCAAATTCTAGAACGTCTTTTGCATTATCCTTATCGGACAATTGAATCACCATTGTCGATTGATACTCAGATTTCGTATACCTCAAATACAAAAAGGCGAACAATCCAAAAATAAAAATGAACGTTAGAGGCCACCACCAAAAGCGTCTTAAAATCGTTCTTAAGATAAGAGGATCGTAGGATTTATTTATTATGAAACTATTCTTAGAACTCACCTATTGAAATAATTGAATTACTGATAATATTAAAAGTGCGGTTGATATAATCGATGTTATTGGAACAATATCTTCAGCTAGTTCTTTGGAAATATCTGGAGTTGGCTCGACATAAATGTAATCATTCGCTTGAACAACCATATCTGCAAACTTTAACCCCGACATAACCGATAAATCCATCACATAAACTTTACGCTCTCCGTTTGCTCTTCGCATCAACTTAACCGTGTTTGACTTCCCTCTATCCGTAATACCACCAGCTTGAGCAATAACCTCCATTAGTGTCGTATTAGCATTCAACAGCGGTATAACCTTCGCATCAGAACCATTTCCTGGAAAAACGATAACTCTTTGATTTGTAATACTTACCTGAATAAATGGCTCTTGATACTCTCTCGAATATTGAGAAATCAGGGTATCTTCGAAGTCCTCTATTGACAAGCCTGCAGCTACAATTTTTCCTAGTTTTGGAAGTTCAACAGTACTGTCTTTACGAATTAAATATTCAACAGGAGCGCTTTGAATTAATCGTTCCGTCGTCAATCCACTCATCGTTTCAATGAGGATCGCTCCATTATTCGTGGTCATTCTAAATGTGATCTTATCATCTACTGAAAGCTTGTATTCTTCTTCGGGATTTAAGGGAATGTCTTCAGAGTTAACCTCTACTCCTTTTTCCGACTTCCACATTAGATTACTATTTACCCCACACCCCGGAATAATCAGAATCATGACAGTAACAATAAACCATAATCTTCGTTTGATCATTATCTTTTCTTTTCTAACAAGTCTTTGTACAAAATATCCATATTTCGCGCTAAAGTCTTATAATGGAATTTATCTTGTACGAAGGTCCATCCATTTTGTGACATTTTTTCACGTTTATTTTCATCTTCAATCAATTCCAACATACAATTGACATAGGATTCCTGATCATTTACGGCCACAACAAAACCTGTGTCGCCATTCAGAACAATGTCTCTAACACCCCCCACATCTGTTGATATGACCGGAATCCCTCCTGCTTGAGCTTCAATCAGACTCACTGGTGTTCCTTCATTATTCGAAGTCAAACACACAATATCCATAGCAGAATTAAACTCTCCAATATCCGAGATCCAAGACGTTAACGTTATGCGATTGTCATGCGATTTATTAATTTCTTTGGCTCTTCGCACTATCTTTTCACGTTCTGCGCCATCCCCGACTACGAATACTTTTACTGATTTCGTGGTTTTACTCAACACTTCAGTAATCACATCAAAAAAGAAACTGTGGTTCTTTACAGGAGCCAAACGCCCAACAATGGCAATCGCAACTTCGTCTTCTGCTAACTTCCACTTTTCCCGTTCGGATGTTCTTGAATTTATTCGTTTTTGGTGAAATGGTTCAAGATCAAATCCTAACGGAATTACATGCATTTTATCTGCTTTGCAAATTTTATGCGTTTTCACCAATTCTTCTTTCTGAATATTCGAAATTGCTACAATCGCATCGGATTTCTTGGCGAGATTTCTTTCAATTGCCTTAAAAAGGTTTGTCTTTACTTTTCCAAAATACGAGTGAAAAACATGTCCATGAAATGTGTGAATCACGATAGGGACATTACATGCTCTAGCCGCTTTTCTACCCAATGCTCCAGCCTTTGAAGCATGCGTATGAACAATGTCTGGCTGGTATTCTTTAATTATCTCTTTTAGCTTTAAATACGCTTTTCTATCGCTAGAAACACTCGGTAACCGAACCATTTCTTCCATTAAAATGGGCTCGACATCGTATTTCTCTAAAATGTACAGTGAATCAGATTCCCCGACATCAGGCAAGCCACCAACTAATTTGGTTTCATACTCATCTCCTAAAAATTTAGTTAGAAAAGTAGCGTTGTACGTTGGACCACCGATATTAAAACGGTTGATAATCCTTAAAATTTTAATTTTTTTCACTGGATATATATAACGCAAACTTACGTCAAGAGTTCTATTTCCGTGAACATTTGTTTAAAAGTTTTTAACCTTTTGGCACATTCATTGAACATTCTTAAGACATTTAATAAAAAAAGCGCAATGAAAATCCTAAGTTCCATCCTTCTAAATTTTCTATTTCTTACACCCTTTGTCTTTTCTCAGAACAATGTTGAATCGGCAGTCAACTCCTTTGCTGTAAAGGCCGGGATGGAACATGCTTCAATTAGCATTCAAGTAATTGATCTTTCGGACGGCAGCGTTGTTGCGAAGTACAATCCTGGGCGTACTTTAACCACCGCATCGACAGTCAAACTATTTTCCACAGGAACCGCTTTGGATATTCTAGGCCCAGAACACAAATCAGAAACGCGCGTTTATATTGACGGAGAAATTGATTCGAACGGTGTGCTAAATGGAAATGTTTGGATTAGAGGTGGTGGTGATGCATCTATTGGCAGCAAGTACTTCAATAAAGAAGGGCATCAACTTGATTTTTTCACGAATTGGATCGATGCAATAAAGGAAGCTGGAATCAAAGAAATTAGTGGAGGTGTAATTGCCGATGCTTCCGAATTTGGCTACGAAGGTGCTCCTGGGGGTTGGAGCTGGTCAGACATGGGGAACTATTATGGTGCATCACCTTCAGGTTTGACAATTTATGACAATTTATTGCGCTATACTTTTTCGACCTTTTCTGTTGCTGGAAAATCAACAACAATTAAATCCATCGAACCGTATGTTCCCGGAATGACATTTCACAATTATGTGTTATCATCTAAAAAGAGTGGAGACAACGCTTATCTATTTGGCGCGCCATATTCAGACGACTATTTTGGATCCGGAACGTTACCGATTAACCAATCAAGCTTTTTGGTAAAAGGAAGTTTGTCAGACCCTGAAATGCAATTCGCCTATGAATTCAATAAAACAATTGTCGATAATGGCATCAAAATTTATGAATTGCCTAGTACGGCCCGAGATAAAGACATTAAAAGTACTTCTTCAGATTATGAGAAGAGAACTTTGTTGCATTCGACAAAGGGAAAGCCACTTTCGGTAATGATTAAAGAAACGAATTATCGAAGTGTGAATCTTTTTGCAGAGCACATGATTAACATGATTGGGTATGAAAAAACCGGAGATGGAAGCACAACCTCTGGATTAAATGTTTTGGCAAAGCATTGGGCAGGCAAGATGAATACTTCTGGATTACAAATCAACGATGGAAGCGGTTTGTCGCGAAACAATGCCATTTCATCGCATCATTTTACGCAGTTATTGTCCTACATGCATAAAAGTAAATATGCGGCCGATTTTAAAGCTTCACTTCCCATAGCAGGAGTTAGCGGAACATTGAGAAATGTTTGCAAAGGACAAGCGGGACAAAATAGGGTTGTTGCGAAAAGTGGTTCTATGACTCGAATTAAAAGTTATGCTGGGTATGTCACAACAAGATCGGACAAGAAATTGGCATTTGCAATTATCGTGAACAACAATACCTGTTCATCTAGAACATTAAAAGTTAGAATTGAATCACTATTGAACGCGATGGCGAATTATTAGGCCAGTTCGGCTTTCATAATTCGAGTCCAGAAATCTTTCGTAGAGATTCCTTCTGCAGCGATCATTTTTGGAACAATGCTCTCGTTTGAGAAACCAGGAGTTGTGTTTACCTCAATTACGAAAGGTATGTTTCCAACAATCATAAAATCAATTCGAGCCAAAGATCTTAAATTTAGCAACTGGTAAATTTCTTTTGAAATCTTCTGAATTTCCACAGTCAAGTCGTTATCAATTCTCGCTGGTGTAATCTCTTGAGACAAGCCTTGGTACTTTGCTGCAAAGTCAAAAAAGTCATTCTCTGAAACGATTTCAGTCAATGGCAATGAGCAAACTCCGCTTTGATCTCTGTACAATCCACAGGTTACTTCAGTTCCATCTAAAAAAGCTTCTATAATCACTGTTCTACCTTCAGCAAAAGCTGCATCAACTGCGTTTTGTAATTGATCTTTCTCTTTAACCTTTGCAATTCCATAGCTAGAACCTCCGTCGCAGGGCTTCACAAAGATCGGCAAGCCCAATTCAGCGATTATCGCATCTGAATCAAGACTTTGATTGGCTGAGGTCAAATACACTGACTTTGCTACTTTGTATCCAAACCCTTCCAAAAATTTATTACAATACCATTTGTCAAACGAAAGCTGCGATGCAAGTGGCCCTGAATTCACATAAGGAATATTTATCATTTCAAGATATGCCTGAATCTTCCCGTTTTCTCCGGGGTCGCCGTGAATATAAACGATGGCAACGTCAATTTTATTCGTCCCATTATTAAACGTAAAATCAACTGGATTCAATTCAACCTTCGTTCCATCCAATTCAACAAACCAGCCGTCCTTTTGAAGGTAAATCAAATAGGCATTATACGCCTCTGGGAAATTCTGCTGAATGTTCTTTGCACTCTTTACAGAAATCTCGAATTCTGAGGAAAATCCTCCACAAATGACACCAACGTTTTTCATCTTTAAATTGCTTACTATTTTAACTAAAGTAGATCATCTCCGCCTAATTCGGAGTGCACTTTCAGAAAAGTTATTAGCAATATTGATGTTAACTACTCAATATCAATTCTCTCTCAGTTTTTTAAGCTAAATGTTTCGGTTATATTTGTCGGAAGCAATACGTTACTTTTACTCATGATAAAATCACTCACTTTTGCAATTGGACTGCTTCTTTCAGGCAGTTTAATTGCTCAAACTTCGTTTTTCTCCGACGATTTTGAATCCGGTTCAGCTTCCTGGACTCAATCTGGAGGTGCAATTCTCGGATGTGGAACAACCGGAACAGAACAGTTCGCTTACGCCGATGCGCCGTCAGGAATCTATGAAGCTATTAGCTCAATAAATGTTGATGCGGGCTACCTATCCTTGTTAAGTGCTTCATTCGATTATCGAATTGATGGTGCAATGACAGAAGCCATTGCGGAATTGGTCTACTCAACAAACGGATGTATATCATGAATAGCAGTTGGAACTCCTTTTTCAATTTCTCCTACTTGGACCTCAGTATCGATTGCATTACCTGCACTTTTGAATGCAACTTCTTTCGATATTGGCTTTCGGGTATGAACAAGGCATCGAAGCCATTCAACTTGTGGGGAATTCTACGCATAAAATTCAATTGAGATTCTATATAGGAAACATTAGAACTTCAAAAAAAGAATTAAAAATTAAAGACCAGAAAACTGAGGAATAATCGCTCAATTATTATTTTACTCGCTAACTAAAAAAAACTCCAATGCGGATTCTATACTTAATATTGTTTTTGTCTCTGAAATATGCTTTCAGAATATTCTTCCGCAATAGAGAAAGGGTAAATAGCCGTGCTAAATTTTTAGGCAGAACTATTTACGTCAGTAACCACCCTGCATCATTTTTAGATCCATTGGTTATTGCTGGACTTCAGATGCCGGTTGTTTTCTTCATGACCCGATCGGATGTGTTTACGGCCATTTCCAGGCCTTTTCTCTGGGCCTGTCACATGCTGCCCATCTATCGGCAACAAGATGGTGGGGATACAAAAGACAAGAATGAGAAAGTTTTCAGAAAATGTTCAAAAATTCTTTCTCAAGGTAGAAACTTGTTGATTTTCGGAGAAGGATTTACTGATGATGTTTTTATTCGCAGGCTAAAACCAGTTAAAAAGGGAGCTGTAAAAATTGGATTTACAACTCTGGAAAACATGGACTGGAAAAAGGAAGTTTACATGGTTGGAATAGGGTGTAATTATACGGATCCAAGGAAAATGAGAAGTGGTCTTTTGATCTCGAATTCAGAACGTATTTGTCTTAACGATTGGAAAGAGCTTTATCTTGAGAATCCGATGAAGGCCATCAATGACATAACAGAGATTCTGGAAAAATTGATGCGTGAACAAATAACACATGTGGAGAAAAAAGATGCGGCTCCATTCCATGAAAACATTATGCGTATTACACGTAAGGGAATGAACAATGAATCCTACGATCCAGAGTTATCAATGACCGAACGATGGAATTACTCAAAACAGTTGGCCAATTGGCTGAACACAAAAGACCTTGAAACCGATGAGAAGTTAGGCGAACTGAAATCTGATTCTGAAAGTTATTTTTCTCTATTGAAACGAATGAGAATTGAGGATAAATATGTCTTCTGGAAAAAGGAAAATCCAAACGGTGGGCGGACAAAAGAACTATTGCTACTCATTCTTCTTTTCCCAATTATGCTCATCGGTGCTGCTCATTGTCTCATTCCATACAAACTCTCTAAAGGATTTGCTGAGAAGTCTTTTAAACGGAAAGTGTTCTGGAGTTCAGTAAAATTAATAATGGGGAAAATTTCGATTGGACTCATTAACATCCCAGTCATTTTCTTGTTCTATTCCTTTGTTTATGAAAGTTGGATTTTGGCAATCGCATACTACTTCTTGATTGGGATTTATGGGGGCATAGCTTATGTATGGTTCATCAATCTTAAAACCTACAAAACGAAAGGTGCTATTCAGAAAGCGGATCTTTCTAAGTTTATTAAAAAGCGAGATGATCTAGAATCAAGAATTATTAAAGTGATCGAATCGCAAACTTAAGATTTCAAACGGATTAAATAGATTAATCCAATTCCGACAAAAACAGAGATTACAACGTTAAAAATGGCCAACAAGTGATTGCCTGAATCCATCAATTGAAATGTCTCATTTCCGAATGTACTAAAGGTGCTAAAACCTCCGCAGAACCCTACAATTAGCAGGGGTTGAATCCAAGGATACTCAGCAGACTTACTTGTAAACAAAACCACAAATACGGCCAATAAAGCACATGCCATCATGTTGGAAATGAAAGTTCCCATCGGGAAATTCGTTGTAAAGATTTGCCCTGAAAACTTACTGACTAAAAACCGGGCTAAGCTGCCCAATCCACCTCCGAGAAACACAAAAAAGTAGGTCATTGCTTGATGAATTCTTTCTTAATAATAGCAATAAATATGAAGCGGTAGACGAGATAAGCGATTAAGGCACCGAGCAATCCTCCGAAAATGATGTCTGATAAATAGTGAACACCAAGGTATATTCGACTAAAGCAAACGAGCGTTGCAACAATCATTAAGATTAAAGTAACCTTCTTGTAATAGTATCGCAGAACAAGCGAAACAAAAGTGAACAACCCGAAAAAATTGGCAGCATGAGAAGAAACAAATCCATACTCACCACCTTTGTAATAATCGCCATTTACAAAGCGGTAGAAATGCAACTTATCGGTAAGTAACAAGTTATGAGACGGCCGCGCTCGCATAACCAATTCTTTTATCAACTTGGCCGATATTAAATCAGCAAGACCAACTACCAAAATGGCAGAAAGCAAGAAAACCAATGTTTTTTTAAACGTTTCTCTGCGGTAATAAAGCATGATTAACAGGACATACAAGGGAATCCATATCGTTTTCCCTGATGTGGCCCACATTATTTCATCCATTATGGGAGAGTGCCATCCATTAATGGCCAAAACTATAGATCGATCAATTGATTCTAAATAATCAATCATCATTTAATGTTTTCCAAATCAAATCATTCAGCTCAACCAATCCCATTTGGGCAACAGATGAAATGAATACATGCGGAACATTTTCTGGTAAAGTTGGTTCAATTTCAGCTATCAATTCGTCATCAAGCATATCGCATTTTGTGACGGCCAAAAGAAAATCCTTATGTAATAATTCTGGATTGTACTGTTTCAGTTCGTTGTATAGAATCTTATATTCTTTGGCAATATCGTCGCTATCGGCAGGCACCATGAACAGTAGTAATGAGTTCCTTTCAATGTGTCTTAAGAATCTCAATCCTAGACCTTTTCCTTTATGCGCATTTTCGATAATCCCAGGAATATCAGCCATAACATACGAACGTAAGTCACGGTATTTTACGATCCCAAGATTTGGCTTTAGTGTCGTAAATGGGTAATCGGCGATTTCAGGTTTCGCAGCGGATAAAACAGAAAGCAAAGTACTTTTTCCAGCATTCGGAAATCCTACCAATCCAACATCTGCCAATAATTTCAGCTCTAACGTTTTCCAACCTTGTCTTCCCTCTTCTCCTGGTTGACCGAAACGAGGTGTTTGATTTGTAGATGATTTGAAATGATTGTTTCCTAATCCTCCTCGACCACCTCGTTGAATGATTTCTTCTTGTCCGTCCTCAGAGATCTCAAAAAGAGCTTCACCAGTTTCTGGATCGCGTGCAATTGTTCCCAAAGGAACTTCAATATAAACATCTGTTCCTTCAGCACCTGTTTTTAAATTCCCAGAACCGTAAGCACCATGCCCGGATTTGATGTGCTTGGAAAATTTAAGATGCAGTAAAGTCCAAAGTTGTTTGTTTCCTTTCAAATAGATGTGACCACCTCGACCACCATCACCACCATCAGGCCCCCCTTTGGGAATGTATTTTTCTCTACGAAAATGTGCAGACCCTCCGCCACCGTTACCAGAGGCACAATGAATTTTCACGTAATCTACAAAGTTATCCGAGGCCATCTATTTTCTTTTAAAGTGTTCTAAATTTGATTCTCGGATAACGTCAATTATAAAGAATCGACTGCAGAGAATAAACGTTCAGTAATATCTTGAATTGATCCTACTCCATCAATTTCACTCAACTTACCTTGTACTTTATAAAAACCAGCAACAGGAGCAGTTGTCTTCTTATATGTCTCAATTCTATTTTGAATAATTGCGGGATCAGCGTCGTCTTTTCTACCTGATACTTCAGCACGCGCAATCAGTCTTGCTTTCAATTCTTCTTCTGAGACAACAAGAGATAACATAGCAGTTACGCTCGTTCCTTTTATCGCTAAAAAGGCATCCAAAGCTTCAGCTTGAGCAGTTGTCCTTGGAAAACCATCATAAATAACCCCTTTCGCGTCTGGAAATTTCGAAACTTCAGATTCTAAGATTTTTATCGTTATTTCATCAGGAACTAAGTTTCCTTTATCAGAATAACTTTTAGCCAATTTCGCTAAGTCTGATTCAGGGTCTAGTGCTCTAAAGACATCACCCGTTGAAATGTGGATAAGACCATATTTATCTTTTAATCTTTCTGACTGAGTTCCTTTTCCAGCTCCCGGAGGTCCAAATAATACAATGTTCAACATACAATTTATTGTTTCGATTCTCTAATTTTATACAACGCATCTAGATTACGTCCTTTTTGATCATAATCTAGCCCATAGCCAACAACAAATGCATTAGGAATTGAAAAACCAACGTACTCTGGTTCCGATTTCCCTTTAAACGCATCTGGCTTGTAAAGCAGCGTGCAGATTTTGACTGACTTAGGGTTCTTTCCGTTTAGTAAAGAAATTATTTTGTCTATTGTGTATCCCGTATCTACAATATCTTCAATAATAATGAGCTCCTTACCCTCAACATCTGTAGTAAGACCAATAAGCTCTTCCACCTTTCCCGTTGTCTGGGTACCTTGATAAGAACTCATTTTAACGAAAGTAATTTCACATTCTAAATCAATATTCTTAAGAAGGTCTGATGAAAACATGAACGCACCGTTAAGCACTGCCACAAAGACAACTTTTTTGCCCTTATAATCGGTGTTAATAGTACTTGCCAACGCTTGTACTTTGCGCTCTATTTCATCTTTTGGGATGAAAATGTCGAATGACTTGTCTAAAACTTGTATCACAAATATGTCATTTTTGAAGAGCAAAGTTACGATTTTCTTCCGAATAGACATTATCTTTGTACCATGGAAAAAGACCTAATTGGCACCTCGCATCGCCTCGGTATCCTTGGCGGTGGACAACTCGGACGAATGTTTATTCAAGAAGCGATCAGCTATGATATCCATGTACATATCATGGAGAATGATGACAATGCTCCAAGTGCAAACATAGCAACGACTTTCACGAAGGGCGACATCACTAACTATGATGACGTTATGGCCTTCGGAAAAAATATGGATGTGATTACCGTTGAGATTGAAAATGTAAATGTGAAAGCGCTTTACGATCTTGAAAAAACGGGAATAAAAGTTTTTCCACAACCCCATATTTTAGAAATCATCAAAGATAAAGGGCTTCAAAAGACGTTTTATAAAGAGAATAATATTCCAACTTCCGATTTCGAAATGATTGAGGCGAATGCAGATTTAAAGGAATTAGAAAGCAAAATCCCATTCGTTCACAAATTGCGTACAGGCGGATACGACGGAAAGGGAGTTGCCATTATTAAATCCAAAACGGATTTAGAATCGACTTTCTCGAAAGCTTCAATTATTGAGGATTTGATTCCTTTTGAAAAAGAACTTTCGGTCATTGTTTCTAGAAACGAAAATGGACAAACCGCAGTTTACCCTGCTGTCGAATGTGAATTCAACGAAGCAAACTTAGTTTCCTATTTGTTTTCTCCAGCCAACATTTCTTTAGAAATTGAAAAAAAAGCCAACGCAATTGCCATTGATGTTATCAATAAATTAGAATTGGTGGGAATATTAGCTGTTGAATTGTTTCTAAATAAAGACGGTGAAATATTGGTTAATGAAGTTGCACCAAGACCTCATAACAGCGGACACCATACAATCGAGTGCAATGTTACTTCTCAGTTTGAACAACACATGCGATCTGTATTAAATATGCCGCTTGGATCAACTGAAAGAACCTGCTTTGGTGTCATGATAAATTTGATCGGAAGCGAAGGCCACACGGGCAAAGCAATCTACAAAGGAATGACTGATTTAGTTGGGCAACCAGGAGTTCACATACACATCTATGGTAAGGAGCAAACCAAGCCCAACCGAAAAATGGGACATGTGACTATTGCGGCTTCTTCCATGGAGAAAGCCAAGCGCATTGCTGATTATATTAAGGAGAAGATTGTTGTGATTGCATAAGAGTTGCGTTTTATTGCCAGTTTTGTCACGGAATTTGTCTATTTTTCATGGGCAAACCAGAGTCTATTCAACGTTGAAAAAAAACTACTTTTAATCACATTTTGCTTGGTAATTTGCGTATTGAATTTAAAGGATTCAACCCACCAGCTGAAAATATCGCTAAAGTGATTTGGAATATTTTAAGAGAGAAACTTAGTTCTAATTTTGGGTTGGAAATTATTCTAGCAGAAACGGATAAAAACAAAGCCATCAACAACGGGAAATAAAATATTTCAATTGGGTATGATAATTGCAAAATGAAGCGAAAACTAAACATGCCCTCTATAATAGCCTTTCTAACACTTTTCTTATTTATCACTTCGTGCTCTAGCCAATTGGATAAGACCGTTGTTAGCGTCCAAGTCCAAACAGGTCCTGAACCCTCACCAGAAGCTTCAGTCGTTGATCGTTATTACTTAAATAATTTTCAAGATTCGTTGAAAACTAAATCCATTGGTTCTGTAAGCAGAGGAAGTCTTCAAAACGGAACACTCATCCCTTTTTCTGGCTCAAACTTTATGTATTTCGATACAGCAAGTTATTTGTCAGGCCGCGCTTTTACGCACAAATTAGTTGCACAAACCGTCATCAATACTTTCAAAACCTTCGAATTGAATGGTGAAAAGCGTAAGTTCAGTATTATGGAATTTTCCAATGAGCATGGAGGTAAAATGTTTCCCCATCGAACACATCAAAACGGAATGAGCGTAGACATGATGATGCCACTTCAAAAAGGAGGTAAACCATATTATGGTTTAGATGATCTTGGGGCTATGCATTATTTACTCGAATTCAATAAAGAAGGGCAGTATATTAATGACACCGCAATTTCTATTGATTTCGAAATGGTTGCCAACGAAATCAATCAAATGCACATTGAAGCTGAAAAATTAGGTTTAACAATAACCAAGGTAATTTTCAATACAAACTTAAGAGATGAATTGTTCGCCACAACTAATTGGCAATTCTTTGCTGCGAACAGCCCTTACATCACGCGCAACTTAGAGCCTGTAATCAATGATTTACACGACGATCACTTTCATGTTGACTTTGAAATCATACCTTAGCGTGCAGTATAATATTACTGTACTTCATAAGTCATTGATTTAAAATGCACTATATACTTCTGGTATCGATGTTCCGAATCGGTGAGATTTAAGGCTCCGCGCAAAAACACAAAGTTAATTCCGATGTGGGCTTTTTAGTCGTATCAAATACATTCATAATTCATTAATTCTCTATTTTTTTATGCCTTTGTTCATCGTTCCGTGGTGAATAAGTATTTTTAACATTTTATAATTATCTCATTATTAGTTGATTAAGATAATTTCACTCTTAAATTTAAATTTTGTTTAACTTTTTATTGCATTACTTAAACATTACTGCGTACATTTGTGGAACATAAAATAAAAAAAGTTAAACAAAATTAAAATTAATTAGAACTTATGAAAAAAGGATTTACAATTACAAACTTAAGAAAGGCCACTCTGACAATGAGTTTAGCCTTTACTTCATTACTCGCAGTAGCTCAAACAAATGTTTATGACGATGTTATTGCAACAAGTGCAAACCATACATCCCTTAAGGCAGCAATTGATCAACAAATGTTACAAGGAGCTCTCCAAGATCCGTCGGCAACATTAACTGTTTTTGCTCCAGACAATGATGCATTTGACAATTTAGCAACAGCATTGAACACAGACATAGCCGGTATTTTGGCACTACCTAACTTGACAGACGTTTTATTGTACCATGTCTTAGGGATTACTGTAGATGCAGCTTCTGTAACAAACGGAGCTATCGTTGATCCACTTAACGTTGCAAATACAATCAAAATGACTAAGACGTCAACGGGTTTTGTTTATGCAAACCAAGCAATGGTTAATGGTGCTGATTTATCAACAGACAACGGTATCGTTCATTCATTAGATGCTGTACTATTGCCTTTCGAAACAGTTGTTGATGTTGCAATTGATAATGGCTTCACTTATTTAACAACAGCTGTTATCCAAGAGGAACTACTACCTGCCCTTACTGATCCTCTTGCTTCATTAACGGTTTTTGCACCTACAGATGTAGCATTTGACAATTTAGCAACAGCATTGAACACAGACATAGCTGGTCTTTTAGCGCTACCTAACTTGACAGACATTTTATTGTACCACGTTGTTGCGGGGACAGTTTTATCAGGTGATCTAGCTAACGGTCCAGTGCCAACTTTAAACGGTCTAGACATATATGTAGACTTGACTATGGGAACTATGATTAACACTTCAAACGTTACAGGTGCTGATAACACCGCTGACAACGGAGTCGTGCACATTATCGATGCAGTTTTAGTTCCAGGTACAGCGGATATCGAAGAAGCAGGGGTAACAATGATTAATGTTTCTCCAAACCCAGCAACTCAACAACTGAAAATCAACAACTTTGATGTAAATGATTATACAGTAATGAATGCATATGGACAAACTGTTCTTAGAGGTTCAACTGAAAATGGAATCGTGAATGTTTCAGAATTGAAAAACGGTAATTACTTTATTAATATCACAAACGAAACGGGAATTTTTAGAGCGAGATTTATAAAGCTATAGTGGTAGTAGCTAAGTTAAAGGCCTCGGGGAATTCGTTCTTCGGGGCTTTAACATTTACTAGAAAACCATAAAATGAGTAAAATAAAATCCTTTTTAACTTTCCTAATCCTCAACTTTGGAGCATTACTTATTGGAGGTTTACTAACCGGTCCTGGAGTTTCGTCTGAATGGTATGCCAATTTGAACCAAGCACCATGGACACCACCGGGTTGGGTATTTGGCTTTGCTTGGACTGCAGTAATGATCTGCTTTACCTTCTTCATGACAGGACTGTACAATTCGAAATACAATCGACGTAAAGTTCTAAGTCTTTTTAGTATTCAATGGATTCTAAACATAAGTTGGAATGTCGCCTTTTTCCATTTTCAATCTCCTATTCTCGGTTTAATCATAATCTCATCTTTAACGTTTGTAATAATTCTATTCCTTCTCTTCTACGCAGATTATAAACGATACAGAGTTCTATACATTTTTCCATATCTTTCATGGATAATAATTGCATCGTCATTAAATCTCTACATTGTGTCATATAACATTTAATAATGAAGTACTTTCTATTAACATTCTTGCTTGTTTCACATCTGATTACAAATGCACAAACGTCAAGTATTTCGGGAATAATAATTAACTCAATTAACAACCAACCCGTTGAATTTGCAAAAGTTAAGATAGTGGGTCTGCCTAAAGGAGCTTTTACGGACTCCTTGGGATACTACAAAATTGATGGCATTGAACCAGGTGTTTATTCCATTACAGCCTCTTCAGTAGGATTTAACGAATTCATTTTAGCAGATATCACAGTTACTGTTTCACGAACAGCCGAATTAAACTTTGCACTTGAGGAATTTATTCTAGAGAAAGGTGAAGTTAAAGTCGTTGCAAAGCCATTTAGAAAACCAAAAGAATCTCCAAATTCTTTAAAAACATTGAACGCAACGGAAATTGAAAGATTACCTGGAGCCAATAGAGATGCCAGTAAAGTTCTTCAAGCTTTACCCGGTGTTGCATCACCTGCTTCTTTTAGAAATGATATTATCATTCGAGGTGGATCACCAGGTGAGAATAAATTTTACCTGGATGGGATTGAAGTACCGAACATCAACCACTTTGCAACGCAAGGCAGTAGTGGCGGACCCGTTGGATTATTGAACATTAACTTCATTCGAGCCATTGATTTTTATGCGGGAGCCTTTCCTGCGAATTTTGCCAATGGACTAAGTTCTGCCATCTCTTTTAAGCAAAAAGAAGGAAACAAAGAAAACCTTGTTGCAAATATAGCTGTGGGCTCAAGTGACCTTGCCTTAACACTCGATGGTCCCTTGGGGAAAAAAGCAAGTTTCATTTTCTCAGCACGTCGCTCGTATTTACAACTTCTCTTCGCAGCTTTAAAATTACCATTTCTTCCAACTTACAACGATGCTCAATTCAAGGTGAATTATGACATCAACCGAAAAAACAAAATCAGCATTATTGGCTTAGGTGCTCTGGATGATTTTGTTTTGAATGAATCAGCCAATGACGGCGTCACAGATCCTCAGCAATTTGAATTGAATCAATTTTCATTGAACAATATTCCAACTCAAGACCAATGGAATTATACGATTGGAGTGAATTATGTTCATTACAGCGAAAACAGTAATCAACGTGTAATTGTCAGCCGAAACATGTTGAAGAACATTTCGCAAAAATATTTCGAGAACGTTGAAACTCCAGAAAACCTGTTGCTTAATTATTCATCGACTGAAGCAGAAAACAAAGTTCGTTTCGAGCATACATGGCGAAAAAATGGCTATAAGGTTCTTGCTGGATTTGGATACGAATTCGCAAAGTTTCAGGCAGCAACGTTTCGGCAGTTTATCGCTGGAGGAATTCCAACTACGATAGATAACAATTCAAACTTAGACCTACACAAAGGTTCAATTTTTGCTCAAGTTAGTAAATCTTATTTAAACGATAATTTAGACGTAAGCATCGGATTGAGATCGGATATTAGCAGCTACTCTGAATCCATGCTGAATCCGTTGGATCAAATTTCGCCTTCACTTTCATTGAACTATGCTCTTTCCGATCAATTATCAATTAGCGGAACCATGGCTCGTTACAATCAACTTCCATCTTATACAATTCTAGGATTTAGAGATGCCAATGGTACTTTAAAAAACAAAGAAAATGGGTTGAAATATATCCAAGCAGATCATTTCACAGTAGGATCTTCCTTTATTACAAATTTCAAGTCGAAAATTTCATTAGAAGGATTCTTCAAGAAATACAACCGCTATCCATTCTCCGTGAATGATTCAATTTCACTAGCCAATTTAGGTGCCGATTTTGGAATCGTTGGAAACGAAGAGGTGTCTTCAACATCAACAGGACGCGCATACGGAGCTGAATTTCTTTACCAACAAAAATTAATCAAAGGCTTCTATTGCCTTGTTGCTTACACCTTTGTGATTTCCGAATTTAAATCGAAAGACGACGTCTTCGTACCAAGTACTTGGGACAGTAAGAATATTGTTTCAATAACTGGTGGTAAGCGCTTCAAAAAGAATTGGGAAGTTGGTTTTAGATGGTCATTTTCTGGAGGAGCTCCTTTTACGCCAGCAGATTTAGAAACCTCATCTTTAAAACACGTTTGGGATATTCAGAATTCTGCCGTGCTTGATTACTCTTTGTTAAATTCTGAACGAGGAAGCTCATACCACCAATTAAATGTTCGCGTTGACAAGAAATTCAATTTTAAGAAACTTTCTTTGAATGTGTATTTGGACATTCAAAACATTTATAACAACAAGGCAACAACTGCTCCAGTTGTACTTCTCCAAAAAGATGCAAGCGGAAACCCGATTGAAGATCCGAATGATAGTTCACGTTATTTGCTAAAAACGATCGCAAATACTTCTGGAATTTTACAACCTTCTCTTGGAATAATTGTTGAGTTTAAAGTGAAAAAAGGAGCATAGAATACAATTTAGATTTACACTTACTTCACAAACGCGTACAAATTTCACATAAATCGCCTACATTTGATTTTATTGCAAAGAGACTAACCATTGGGAAATTTAAGGTACAGTATAAAAGATCTTCAAAACTTTACGCAGATTAAAGCTCACACCATTCGAATATAGTAAAAGCGCTATGTCCTTTTGGTACGCAAAAGAACGAATAGTAATACTCGATATTACAGTGAAGATGACCTCAAGAAAATTCTAAACATAAGTCTTCTTTATACGTCCGGGTTTAAAATCTCTAAAAGAGCTTCTTGACTAATTTCCCAATTCAACAATTAAAATCAACACCACACTATCCGAAGTCTATCATTATGTTTCAGATTATTCTCACCCCTATAATATACAGTGTACTCACTAAATTATCATTCTAATTTCTCATGTCTAACAAATTTGATTATTTTTGTTTAGTTATTTTATATAAAGATTAAACATAATCAGTATCTTTAATAGAGCTCATGGAAACAAAATACAGTATAAAAGATCTGGAGAACATAACTGGAATAAAGGCTCACACACTTCGGATATGGGAAAAAAGGTATCAAATCCTTGAACCGAGGCGAACTGAAACAAACATTCGCTACTATAATAATGATGACTTAAAAAAGATTCTCAACATAAATTTATTGAACAAAGGGGGATTCAAGATTTCAAAAATTGCTTCCCTTAAAGATGATGAAATAAAAACAAAAGCAAATAACCTTTTAGAGGATAAAAACGCATCTGAATCAAAGGAAATTAATGCTTTAATTCAAAGCATTATCAAACTCGAAACAAGCGAAATAGAGAGAATTTTAGAGAAAGGGTATCAAGAAAAAGGCATCTTAAGATTGTATAAAGAAACCATTACACCACTTCTAATCCGAATGGGTGAGCTTTGGCAATTGAGCACATTAAATATTAGTCATGAACATCTTTTTTCAAACACACTAAGAAAATTCATAATAGTAAAAACAAACGAAGTAAAAGCTGAGAAGCAACTGAACAAAAGCGTTTTGATTTTTCTAACCAAGGGAGAACATCATGAAATCCCGATTCTTTTTTACAATTATTTTCTAAAGTCTTTTGGTTGGGATAGTATTTATCTAGGAGCGAACGTCCCGACCGAAGATTTGCGATTGGCGATTATTCAAAAAAACCCAGACCTCGTTTTTACATCAATGATTATCCACGTTACTGGTGATCGTTTCCACAGGAATTTGGATTCTCTATTAGAAATAATTCCTGAAAAAAAGCTGTGTTTGAGTACAACGAAACCAATAAAGAATAAGGATGAGCTCTACCCTCAAATGAATTCAATTATCAACTACGAAGATTTCGTTAAACTTTTTAAGATCTAAAATTGAGCAACACAAAAAAAAATATCGGCATAATTGGCGCTGGACTCTCGAGCCTTTATGCGGCATGCTATCTTTCAAAAAACGGATTCAATGTAACGATGTTTGAAAAAAACTCGATGGTTGGAGGTCGTTCTCAAACATTTGAAGCCAATGGTTTCAAATTTGACATGGGACCATCTTGGTATTGGATGCCAGAACTTATTGACGGCCTTTTCACCGACTTAGGTGAAAAACGAACCGATTATTTTACGTTGGACCGCCTAAAAACGAGCTATCAAGTTTTTTGGGACGATGCGACTTCTTCGAAAATACCTTCAAATCAAAAGGACCTTGACGCTTTATTCGATTCTTTAGAAACAGATGGAGCGAAGAAACTAAATTTGTTTTTGACGGATGCGAAGACGAAATACGACATTTCAATAAAACTTCTTGAGAATCCAGGACTTAGTATAGGTGAACTTATAAAATGGGAAGTTGTAAAAAACAGCTTCAAATTGGATGTTTTAAAATCAGTCAACTCGGATGTTTCCCGACGTTTTGAATCGAAGAAAGCTAGAAGTATTCTAAATTTCCCTGTACTATTCCTAGGGGAAATGCCGAAGAATATTCCTTCTCTTTATACATTAATGAATTACGCCGACTTGTCGTTAGGTACATGGTATCCTAAAGGCGGAATGAACGACTTGGCCGCTGCTTTGGGAAAAATCGCAGTTCAAAACGGAGTGCAAATCAACCTAAATAGCAGTGTCCAAGGGATTTTGTCGAAAAATGATCAGGTCGACGGAATAACAGCTGACGGCATTGAACATCATTTTGATTTTGTCATTTCCGGTGCGGATTATCACTTTACAGAACAGAAGCTACTTCCAGCGAAATATAGAAAATACTCTGAATCGTATTGGGATAAACGAAAAATGGCACCAAGCTCATTGATTTTTTATATTGGAATTGATAAAAAAATAGAAAAACTAGAGCACCACAATTTATTCTTTGATGAAGATCTTAACGATCACGGAGAGGAAATATACAAAGACCCGCAATGGCCTAAAAAACCATTATTCTATGTTTGTGCTCCAAGTAAAACAGATCCCAGAGTTGCACCAGAAGGACATGAAAACTTGTTCTTCCTAATGCCAATTGCAACGGGTATACAAGACAATGACCAAATTAGAGAAGAATATTTTCAACTGATGATTGACCGATTAAAGCTAAGAACAGGCGTGGACATTTCAGAGAGCATTGTCTACAAAAGATCATTTTGCATTTCTGACTTTAAGTCGGAATACAATTCATTTAAAGGCAATGCTTATGGTCTTGCTAACACCCTAAAACAAACGGCTAATCTTAAACCTAAAATGAAATCCAAGTTGAAAAACTTGTATTACTGTGGACAATTAACAGTACCTGGTCCAGGCATTCCTCCTGCCTTAATCTCAGGTAAAATTGCTGCTAAACAAATCATGAAATCGTGAAAAACTTATACGACGAATACAGCTTGTTAGCTTCGAAAGAAGTGACAAGAAAGTACAGCACTTCCTTCTATGCAGGCGTTAACAGACTTGATAAAAGAATTCGCTCCGACATACATAGCATTTATGGTTTTGTCCGTGTTGCCGATGAAATTGTAGATTCATTCCATGACTTTAACAAAACAGTCTTGTTAAACGAGTTTTCAGTTGCGACTTTCCTTGCGATTGAACGTGGAATTTCCGTGAACCCAATTTTAAATGCATTCCAGCTCACAGTCAACAAATATAACATTGACCATGAACTCATTATACAGTTCTTAAAAAGCATGGAAATGGATCTGAACCCAGTTAATTATACACAAGAATCTTATGAAGAATACATTCTTGGATCGGCTGAAGTCGTTGGGTTAATGTGCCTTAAAGTCTTCGTTCATGGTAATGAGGAGGAATATGCAAAACTGAAACCATATGCCATAAAATTAGGTTCTGCTTTTCAAAAGATTAACTTTTTAAGAGATTTAAACGATGATGTCAATGATCTTGGACGGATTTACTTCCCAGGGCTGGATGTCAATAATATCACAAAACAGACGAAGATTGATATTGAAAATGAAATTCAAGAAGAATTCAACGAAGCTTTGATTGGAATTAAAATGCTCCCAAAATCAGCGCGACTTGGTGTTTATATTAGTTACCGTTATTATGTCAAACTGTTGATTGAAATAAAAGAGAAACAACCACAAGATTTGCTCAATGCCAGAGTCAGAGTTCCCGATTCAATCAAGGTCGTTATATTTTGCAAATGCCTCGTTCGCAATTCCATGAACCTCTTGTAACCATTTTTATACAGCGCTAAATTGACGACCCAAAAGAAATATGATGCAATAATCGTCGGTGCCGGGTTGGCAGGTATAGCTTGTGCCTTGAGACTGAACAAGAAAGGACTTCGTGTTCTTGTCCTCGAAAAAAACGACAAGCCAGGTGGCAAACTCTCGGAATTGCATTCTCAAGGGTTTCGTTGGGACCAAGGACCGTCATTGCTTACCGAACCGGAAAACATTAACGAGCTTTTCGAATTGTACGGAAAGAACCCGAGTGACTATTTTGAATTTGTCAAGCATTCAGAATCATGCCGTTACTTTTTTAACGATAATTCGAGAATTACGCTAAGTAGCAACCTGCAAAACACAAAGGAAGAAATCAAGGAAGCAATATCTGCAGATGAAGCAGAAAATTACGAAAGCTATATTTCAAATTCTAAAAAGAACTATGAAAACCTCGGAGCATTATTTTTAAATGATTCGATTCCTTCTCTTCTTAAATTTTTACACCCAAAATTTATAAAACACTATCCATTTTTGCTTTCACGCACTATGTTTAGAAGCCTTAATAGTCACAACGCATCTAAATTCGAATCCGACAAGATGCAATTGATATTCAATAGATTTGGGACATACAACGGCTCCAACCCATATCAAATGAGTGGGTTGTACAGTATGATTCCGAATTTAGAATTGAACGACGGTACTTATTTTCCAAAAAATGGAATGCGATCCATTATTGATGGATTATACAAATTAGCTCTTGAAGAAAATATAGAGTTCAGCTTCGAAGTGTTAGTCGAAGTTAAAAGGGAGCTATCTGAATATACATATAGAATCGACGATAATATCTCCGGGTCAAGCAAACTGGTTATTTGCGCTATTGATCCCATCTCATTCTACGATTATGTATTGAAGGACCCTCCTCTCTCTATAAAATACAAAAAGGAAGAAAGAAGTACTTCTGGATTGGTTTTCTATTGGGGAATCGACACCAAAATTCCTGAACTTGGATTGCACAACATCCTATTCAGCAAGGATTACCAAGAAGAATTCAATACAATCTTCAAGGAACAGAAAAACAGTCTTGAACCAACCGTTTACATTCATATAAGCTCACTTTTAAATCCAAATGACGCGGCTGAAAATGGTCAAAACTTGTTTGTGATGATCAATACATCTTCAATTGACACGACAGATGACGTTTACATGGAAAAGATGAAGCAATACATTATTGATAAAATTCAGGAACAATTCAAAATAGATATTCGCAATCACATTGTGACGGAAAATTATTGGGACAAGGCATCAATTGAATCATTAACGGGCTCTTATCAAGGCGCTTTATACGGAGCTGCCTCCAATAAATTTGATTCTGCATTGAAGCGCCATCCGAATAAGATTAAGAAATACGATAATTTGTACTTTTGTGGAGGGGCCGTTCATCCGGGCGGTGGAATTCCACTTGTGCTGCGATCTGCGAAAATTGTTGCTAATTTAATAACATGAAACCAAGAACGAAATACAACCTTATTGTACTTATTATATTTCATGTGGTAGGCTTGATTCTATTTGCGACAGATCCAAATGCTTCTCGATTGTCTTACATAACGCTTTTAATTTCAGGAGCTGCTTTGATGATCGACGAAGGAATAAAACTTAGAAAGGCTGCCATTCTGTCTTCGATTTTTGTTCTTGGCTATAGCATTGAATTGATTGGAATAAAAACGGGTTTCTTCTTTGGTGAATACAGTTATGACACAGCATTAGGCTTTAAATTCCTCGACGTACCTCTAATTATTGGACTCAATTGGGTCATCATTGTTGCCGCTTCAAGTTCCATTATAAAGTATTTCATCAAAAAACCATTAATCCTCCAAGCGCTTTTGGCAGCGGCATTGTGTACATTGCTTGATTTTATCATTGAGCCTGTCGCAATTAGCTACAACTTCTGGACTTGGACTGATGGAACCATTCCATTCTACAATTATTTGTGTTGGTTCGGATTTAGTTTCTTGTTCTCGACCATGTATCTTTACCGCAACAAAGAAATTAATAAAACTGGGATTATAATTTATATTATTTGGACGAACTTTTTTATAATTTTAAACCTTCTATGATATTGGGAATTGGATTTGTTGCGGCTTTTTTGTTAATGGAGGGATGTGCTTGGTTAGCACATAAATACGTTATGCATGGTTTTCTTTGGTCGGTTCATAAAGACCACCATCAACCGACAGGAAGCGTTTTCCAGAAAAATGATTTGTTCTTTTTGATTTTTGCCATTCCTTCTTTGCTTTCGATCATGTTTGGAATGATGAAAGGGGCGCATGGTTTGACTGGAATTGGATTTGGAATTGCTGCGTATGGAATTGCCTATTTTTTAGTTCATGACATTTTAATTCACCGACGGTTCAACTGGTTTGACAAGATTCAAAACCGCTATTTCAAGGCAGTCAGAAGGGCACACAGAGTTCACCATGAGAAACCTTTTAAAGAAGACGGTGAAAGTTTCGGAATGCTTTATATTCCAAGGAAATTCTATAAAGAATGAAATGGACCTACCTACTTCTTGATACAGCTACCATTTTGGGACCACTCGCTTTGAGCTTTGAATCTAGGGTTCAATATTTCAGTAAATGGAAAGCTGTTTTCACGGCTTCATTGATCGTCGCAATCCCATTTCTAATCTGGGATTATTTCTTTACACTTCATGGCGTTTGGGGATTCAACAGCGACTACATTTCTGGAATAAGTGTCGGTAATTTACCCATTGAAGAAGTCCTCTTTTTTATCGTTGTTCCCTTCTCATGCACCTTCATTTATGAATGCTGTAAATACTATTTAAGAAATTGGAACAGCCGAAAGCTCGATGTTGTTATGCAAATTACTTTGCTGCTCTATGCTAACTTTTTACTTTTTCAAAACCCAATAGGATTGTACACATCAATAAATTCAACAATCGGTATTTTGGTTATCTTTTTTTGGATGTTTCGTCAAAAGAGCGTTCAATACGTGGGAATCACCTTTCTTTTTTCTATGATTCCATTCCTACTTATGAATGGAGTTTTAACGGGAGCAGCAACAAAAGCACCTGTTGTTTGGTACAACAATTTAGAAAATTCTGGCTTTAGAATTCACACAATCCCAATGGAGGATGTGATCTACGGAATGACGCTAATCCTTTCTGTTATTTTTCTCTATGAAGGAATTCAAAAAAAATGGAACCCTTCTTCTAAAAAGTAATTCGATACTGGAACACCCAAAGCAATCCGTTTTGAAACGTAGTTCTCAGCCCTCCTGTTTTCACATCAAATTCTTGGTAAAAAATATTGTCGCGATCGGTAAAGTTCTGAATATCAATCACCCATTCTTGCGTCGTCTTTTTCCCAATCAATTTAAACGCTGTTCGCGCATTTCCTTTTAAGTAATCCGCATACCCAGAGGCAAACGTATTGTTAAAATCGAGTACTTCCTGTCCCGCTGCGATGCTTTCGTCAAAAAGAACGGGCGTATAACGCCCTCCTCCATTCCAAACAAATTTTAAATCAAACGACAAAGCAGATATATATTTTGCGTCGGTTTTTTTGGCGTTAAATCGGATTTCATACCCGCCCAAAACATTCAAGGTATGATTACTATTGAAGGCTGTATTTCTCCATACCTTATCACTTCCTTGGTATTTTGATTCAAACAATGATCCTGTCACCAAGAAATAAAATCCCTTATCTAAGAATTTCTCCAATGTCAATTCAACTCCATAATTGTATCCTTTTCCTTCATTCACTAAATAATCAGGAGTTCCTGTATTGAAAGATGCCCCGAAGTTCAACAAAGAATATGAGCTGCTTTTTGACTCAACAGGAACGTTGGTCAAGTACTGCCCATAGATCTCTGTTTTTAATTGAATCCCGTATTTAAATCGCTTTTGATACCCTGCAATCAGGTGTTGACTTCGCGTAAATCCAATATCTTTTTTAGGCGTTATATACGATCCATCGGTAAGCTGAATTTGTTCATAATAGAGTTCAATTGGCGCCATTTGACTGTGCATTCCATAACCGACAGAGATTCGTTGTCGTTTCTTCAATGAATAATTCAACCCAACTCTTGGTTCGATCGCCAATTGATTTCCTAAGGTCAAGAACTGTGCATAAACTCCAGAAACAAGTGTTAGATCTTCAGTTATTCGAAACCTGTGTTGAAAATGAGGTCGAATCAAAGCGGTAGCTCCATCAAAGTCTCGGTTAGAATTAAAGCCGACACTATCGTTTATAAATGTTGAATCTTTTAAATCGAGGAAGTAAATATCGTTCGTAATCCCTGTCTTTATCAAGTGGCGGCTCGAAATTTTATTTTGATAATTAAACGACGTGGTTTGTTTACCAATTGTTGAATTGGCCATAAAAGTCGTAAAAGGATTACCACCACCCGCACCCAAGGTATCAAATTGAGTTAGATTGTACGCAGCTTGAACACCGGCCATAACTTCAAAAAATGAATTGGAATTGATTCTCTGTTTTCTCGTAATTCCAACCATTCCCGTACTTGTTTTGAAACGAATATCCGTTCCAGTAAACCCGAAAATTTCATTAGCATCAGAATCTGGTGGTGTTATTATGTTGACTTTACTCGTCCCGCCCAATCCGAAAACCTGCGTAACTCCCTTCTTATCTGGAAAACGTAATTTAAATGTTCCATCCTGATATTTGGGCGTTGCTGAAGTTCCAAAATCCAAACCTAAGACTGTAAATAATTGAAGCGTCGAATACCGGTAATTCACTAAAAACGATGATCCTTTTTCCTTTGAAATAGGCCCCTCCGCCATTCCTTCCAATCCATTGAAACCAATTTGTCCCATGAATTCAAATTTTTCATTGTTTCCATTTCGAATTTTCAAATCAAATACACCGGCAAGTGCATTTCCGTATTCTGCTGGAAAGGCCCCCGTAAAGAAATCTGAATTGGCCAAAATATTATTATTCAACATCGAAACAGGTCCACCTGTAGTTCCAAAACGCGCAAAGTGATTCGGGTTAGGAATATCCATTCCTTCCATTCTAAACAATACTCCCGTTGGTGAATTCCCACGAATTACAATGTCATTTCTTGAATCATCAGCTCCTTGAACTCCAGCAAAATTCTGTGCCATTCGGGCCACATCGTTAAAACTTCCGGCATACCGTTGGCTCTCTTCAACAGAGAATGACCGAGCACTTACCGTTGCGAGTTTATTTACGATTTCACCCTCTTCTTTCGCTTTTACGGTGACTTCATTTACATTTTGAACCTTCTCCGTAATTTTGAGTTCCAAGACCATTTCCTTTGTTGAAATCAATTCAAGATTGGTCAATACTACTTCCTCATAGCCGCTCATTGCAGAAATTACAGTGTACCTCCCCACTTTTACATTTTCGAAACGGAAAACCCCATCTAAATCTGCGATTTGTTTGAGTGAATCACCTTCTCCAAATACATATACTCGTGCTCCAGGAATAAATTGTTCGGAATACCTATCAATAACGTTCCCTCGAATCGTTTGTGTTAATTGAGCAAATAATGACAAAGGGAGAAGTACTATTGTTATAAGGATTAGATTTCTAATCATGTTGAGATTTTCTTTTTTTTTTAAAATTGCCGAAATCATTTCACATAATCTTGCTTCAAAACCAACATATACTTATCGTTTTCCATCTTTAAGTACCCTTGTTCGTAGCAGAAAAAATAAGTTGAACCCGTTTTTGTTGTATACACATTCGTATAATAATGGAAATTAAATCCTTCTTCTGCCAAAGTGATTCCATCTACGGTTTTCTTTCCGTCTGGATTTAATTCAGAAAGAATACGACGGTTTTTTCTTAGAATATTGTTAATTCTTCGAATGTATTTCGTGGAATCTTCATTCAGTCGATTATTGTACGTGTTTCGACAATAATCTGAACAAAACTTCTGATCTCTGCGACCCGAAAGCCGCTGGCTACATTCTTGGCAAGTTCTTTCTTCCATCCCTTTGTTTATCAACAATTCAATAAACAATGTTAACAATATTTAACAGCAATATCAAGTTCGAGCGACTTATCTTTATAAACTTGTATTTTCTATAAAACTGAATATGATTGAAAACCAGAACAACCCTGTAAATCCAGCAGATTCGATGAGGATTTTAAGCGAAAACATCGCCAAAGAGACTCAAATTATCAGCATGCTTCGAGCAGAAATTTCGAAAGTAATTGTTGGTCAAAAATACATGATGGATCGATTGCTCATTGCATTATTGGCAGATGGGCACGTGCTTCTTGAAGGAGTTCCAGGTCTTGCAAAGACATTAGCGATTAAAACGCTTGCGGATGCCATTGACGTTGATTTCAATAGAATTCAATTCACACCAGATTTACTTCCTGCCGATGTTACTGGAACATTGATTTACAGTCAGAAATCAGAAAGTTTTAGCGTTAAGAAAGGTCCTATTTTCTCAAATTTTATTTTAGCAGATGAGATCAATCGTGCGCCAGCGAAAGTTCAAAGTGCACTTTTAGAGGCCATGGAAGAAAGACAGATTACAATTGGAGATACCACGTTTGATCTTCCAAAACCTTTTCTTGTTCTTGCGACGCAAAATCCAATTGAACAAGAAGGAACATATACGTTGCCTGAAGCACAAGTCGATCGATTTATGCTGAAAGTATTTTTAGAATACCCAAACAAAGAAGAAGAAAGACAAATTATACGATCAAATGTTCGCCCTGGCGGAATCGCAAAAGCCGGTAAAGTCATCGCAACAAAAGATGTCGAGCGTTGCCGCGAACTTGTGAAAAAGGTTTATTTGGATGAAAAAATCGAACAATATATCGTTGATATTGTTTTCGCTACAAGAACACCAGAAAAATATGGATTGGAGAGTTTAGCTCCCCTGATCTCTGTTGGATGTTCGCCGAGAGCAAGTATCAACTTGGCTATTGCAGCGAAAGCATTTGCCTTTTTACAAGGCAGAGCATTTGTGATTCCAGAAGATATTCGTGCGATTGCGCCCGATGTAATGCGCCACAGAATGGGCTTAACCTATGAAGCGGAAGCAGAAAACATCACTGAGGGTGACATCGTGACAAAAATTGTAAACAAAATTGAAGTACCATAAGCTTCGTAAATGGACACCAAAGAACTTCTGAAAAAAGTCCGTCGTTTGGAAATAAAAGCCAAAGGACTCACCAAGCATATTTTTTCTGGTGAGTATCATTCTGCCTTTAAAGGTCGTGGAATGGCGTTCAGTGAAGTTCGAGATTACCATTTTGGAGACGAGGTTAGAACCATTGATTGGAACGTTACCGCAAGATTCAACGAACCGTATGTGAAGGTTTTTGACGAGGAACGAGAATTGACCGTAATGCTCATCATTGATGTTTCCGGGTCAGGGGATTTTGGATCGACTGAAAAAACAAAAAAAGACCTTGCGCTGGAATTAGCCGCTGTACTTTCATTTTCAGCATTGAGCAACAACGATAAAGTCGGAGCCATTTTCGTTTCCGATAAAATTGAAAAATACATTGCTCCTTCAAAAGGAAAAAAGCATGCATTGATCATTTTAAGAGAACTTATCGAACTCAAACCTGAAAGCAAAGGAACGAACCTTGACGAAGCGCTTAAATTTTTCAGAAATACGCAAAAGAAACGAACGATTGCTTTTGTCATTAGTGATTTCATGGATGACAACAATTTCATTGAAGGTTTAAAAGTTTCCAAAAGAAGACATGATATGGTAGCCATTCACTTGCTAGATGAGGCCGAACGCCATCTTCCGAATGTTGGAGTGATCCAACTTTATAATTCTGAAACAGAAGAAACGACTTGGGTGAATTCTGGTAGCCAACAAGCTAAAGATGCTCACACATCTAACTTTAACAAAGCACAGAACGAATTGTTCGATGACTTTCAAAAATCTGGAGTCGATTTCGCAACGATTTCCACGTCCGAAGATTTTATTAAACCACTTGTAAAACTTTTCCAAAGGAGATAATGACAAAGTGGATCTACATAGCGTTCTTACTAATCAGCTTTTCAGGAGTTAGTCAAAAACTATCCTCGAATGTTTCGGTGAAAAAGATCCTCATTGGAGAACCAATTATGTTAACCTATAGCGTTACACTCGACAAAAACGGGACGATTGATTTTGAAGAAGAGCATGACAATATCATTGGAAATACATCAGGAGGTGGAACATTGACCAAAAGGGATGCGAAATTTGAAATTACAAAAGCATTTACTGACACAACAAAATTAAGGAACAACGATAAACAGTGGACTGGAAGATATACCGTTACCATTTGGGACAGTGGAACGTTCATTTTAACTGCACCTCATATTAGCATCGACGACTCGTCTTATAAATTTCAAGACATTGTTATTTATGCCGACTACACAAAGCAAGTCAACGGATTAGATATTTATGATATTAATGAAAGTTTCACCGAAATTCCTGCAGAACCCTTTTCATTTTCTGAATTCTTGGGGAATAACTGGTGGTGGTTAATCATTGTTCTAATCATCCCGATCTACTTCCTTGTCAAAAGAGGAAAGCGGAACGAAATGCCTGAACCTTTGTTTAAGGCAATGTCATTGAAAGAAAGAACGCTTTTGGCAATTGACGCCATCGACAATGAAAAATTGTGGGAAAAAGAGAAGTTGAAAGAACATTTTGTAGAGCTTTCATATATACTAAGATCATATTTAACGGCTAGATATAGCATCACGCTTCTTGAGAAAACAACATACGAAGCGAAGTTATTGTTGACGCAGAAAGGCCTTGACGAAGATACAGTAGAAAATGTCGGTAGAATTCTTTCTGAATCGGATATGGTGAAGTTCGCCAAATCAAAACCGGAAGTAATTTCAATATTAAGAGTGTCAACATTGGCGCGGCAAATAGTAGCAGAAACAAGTCCATTAGATTTTGATAGTGTCGAATAGCTGGAACATACTGTTTTGGGAATATGAATTCTTTGCACCGAATTGGCTTTGGTTGCTCATAGTCGTTCCTGTTGTTCTATTTTTGATTTTTAGACGGGAAAAGAGACGCGGAGGCGAATTTAAATATACTGGAAGTATAGAAACGCAGCGGCAACTTAGCTCTAGCTGGATTATTCGTTTGAGAGAATTGATTTTGGTCGTTTACGGATTAGTAGCAGTACTTTTAATATTTGCTATGGCAAAGCCATTCCATTGGGCAATGTATGATGATTCACAAACGAATTATAAAAACGGAATCGACATTATAATAACAATGGACGTCTCGGGATCAATGCTAGCAGAAGATTTTGAACCCAATCGTTTGGAGGCTTCAAAGCGCGTCGCAAAAGAATTTATCGATGGTCGAAAAGGAGATAGAATTGGATTGGTGGCCTACGCTGGAGAAGCCTATACCGCCTGCCCCCCCACCTTAGACTATGAGGTTTTAAAAAAGCAGGTCGACGCAATGAACGGCGACCGAATGATGGGCGGAACAGCTATTGGAGTTGGACTCGGAACTGCAGTCACCCGACTGAGAAATGACAGTATCAAATCTAAAGTGATCATTTTATTAACCGACGGAATGGACAATGGCACTGACTTGGACCCACTTATTGCTGCAGAATTGGCCAAATCAAAAAACATTCGAGTTTATACGATTGGAGTTGGAAGCAATGGACAAGCAACAACAGTCATCAACTCACAATTTGGGCCCTACCGAACAACGATGGAGACTCAAATAGATGAAGAAATATTAAGAAAAATAGCCTACAAAACACATGGTAAATACTTCCGGGCAACCAACGAAGAAAGCCTCAAAAACATTTATAAGGAAATAGAAAAACTTGAAAAACGAAAAATAGAAGATCAGCAATTTAAATCTGAGCCGCCGCCAAACCCACAAGCTTTTTTGAAATGGGCTATAGTATTAACCGTGCTTACTTGGTGCTCAAGGTACATGTTATTTAGAACCAATGAGTAAGAAGAGTTATTCATACAACACCAAGTTTCTTGTCCTTGCCATTGTCGTTTGGGAAGCAATCTTTTGGGGGCTTTATCTCCTAATCACCAACTCGCTTGGGCTAATAATAGAATCAAAATCGGAAATCGGATCGAATGCAGAACGTTTGTTGTACAAATCCCCTGATACCTTTTGGATTCTAGGTGCACTTATCCCCATTATTGGAGCCTTTCTATACAATACATACCGCAACAATCTAAGTTCGGAAAATTTACCGCAGCGTGTTGCTCAATCCTACTTGAAGCCTGTTTCCAATATGAACAGCTTTCTACGCTATTTCTTGTTTCGAAACGCAATAATCTTCTTAATAATCGCTCTTGCCCAACCCGTTTTTGGCAAAAAGAAAGCCGCAGGAACCGTGGAAGATCTCGAATTGGTTATTTGTTTGGATATTTCTAACTCGATGAATACAAAAGACATTTCACCAGATATGTCGCGTCTTGAGATTTCAAAAAGGGCGATCGTACAATTGATCAATAATCTTCATGGCGAGCGCATTGGAATTTGTCTTTTCGCAAACAATACTTTTGTGCAGCTCCCTGTCACTAGAGATTATTCTGCAGCAAAAATGTTTGTGACCGATATTGAAACAGCAATGATTTCTAACCAAGGAACGAACATTGATGCCGCTCTAGAAATTTCGTTGAAAATGTTCTCGAAAGAGAGAACCGGCAAAGGAATCATCATATTAACAGATGGTGAAAATCATGAAAAGAGTCCAGATAAAGTTCTCGTAGAAATCCGCAAGTCCAAAGTGCAATTGAGCGTTCTTGGAATCGGAACAAAACGCGGTGGATTGATACCTAAACAGCCAGGCAGACCAGAATTAGGTTATAAAAAGACAGCAACTGGCAAAGCAGTTTTGTCGAAATTGAATGAATCATTTATCCGAAAAATAGCGTCAAAAGGAGGAGGGAAGGCATCTTTGAGTTCTAGTGAATTCCCAAATCTTTCAGCTTTATTAACACAAATTAACCGGATGAAACGAACAAAAATTGATAATTTAGAGTTTAATATAAAACAGGAACGTTATCAAGTGCCCTTGTTGATTTCATTGGTCTTTTGGTTAGCGTATTTGTTATGGTCAAAAAAATATGTTGATGTACTTGACAAACTAATTCAAAAGAAATGAAAGCCATTTTTATAATCGGATTTTTGCTTAGCACGGGAGTATCATTCTCCCAAGAATGGCGTGATTCCTTAGAATTGGCTAGGAGAGAGTACAAGAACGAGAATTACGAAAAGGCGCTAAAGTATTATAAGTCCGCGCAAAAGAAAGCTCCTGAGGACGTCAATTTATCAGATGAAATTGGGCAATCGGCCTACAAATCTGGCGATTACGAAACTGCAGAGAATGTATTTCAACAAAACAGTGCGAATAAACGCTCTAACAAAAACAGAGCGAAGAACATCCATAATATTGGAAACGCTCGGATGAGAGCCAAAAATTATGAAGGTGCAGTTGAAGCTTATAAAGATGCTCTTAGACTCAATCCGGAGGACGAGAAAACAAGGTATAACCTTTCCGAAGCAACTAGAAAGTTGAAAAAGAAGAAAAAGGAAGAGGAAAAAAGTCAAAAAAATCAGGACGAGAAAAAGAAGAAAAAGGGCGAGAAGGAAAAGCCTAAATCAGACGAAAAAAAAGAAGGTAACAAGAAGAATCCTAAAGACGGCAACGATAAAAAAGGAAATAAAAAGCCTAGTGAGAAAAAACCCGAAGGCGATAAGAAAGGCCAAGGAAACAAGTCTAAAAATCAGAATAAAAGTCAACTCCCAAATAAAACTGTTGACCGTATGCTCGATGAATTAATGAAAAAAGAAGCTGAGACCAAAGGAAGAATGGCCGGAAATGGCGTTGCTGGTTTCACTCCGCGATCTGGAAAAGACTGGTAAATGCTAAGTCGATTATTAACCATATTCTCCGTTTTAACCTTCATGTGTGCGTATGCACAAAAAAAGGTTGAACTCACAATCAATCCAACAAGTATGGAGGTGGGAGAAACATTTAGTATTATGGTTACATCAACCGTTCAAGGCCAACTGGACTTTGAAGATGTTCCCGCTTCATTTATACAAGACTACAATATCAATCAAGGAAGTTCAAGCAAAATAGATTATTCAACTGGAAACGTTGAAATGATATACTTCTTTTCATTTACGGGAATCATTACAAAAGCGGGGAAATACAAAATTGGACCTGCCTATATCACAAATGGCAGTAAATCATATCCATCAAATTCTGTTACGATTGAAGTTGGCAACAAGGTCCCAATGAGCAATGGAGAGGTCAGTGCACAGCAGTTAACAGATCCTGCTTTCGGTTTAATTCAGGCAAACAAGAAAACCATCTATGAAGGTGAACCACTACTAGTGACCGCTAAGGTTTTTGCGAAATACAACCCAAGTCATGTGGGCACGTACAAAAGCTATGTAGTTCCAGGAACGACAATCAAGCATCCAATCGGGAATACATCAAGTTTTAAGAAATCGATCGAAAAATACAAAGGAGTAGAATACTACTCATTCCCTTATGACAAGAATGTGATTTTTCCTTCTGGAATTGGGAAGTTCCAAATTGAGCCCTTTACTATGAATTTGCATCAAGGGTATCAAAATTTTCCTTTGATTTCAAATGGATTCATGATAGACATCTTACCGCTTCCATCCAGCCCTCCCGCCGATTTCATTGGTGGTGTTGGTGATTTCACCATTGAACGAAAAATTGATGCTCAATCAATAAAACAAGGTGAAGTCCTCAAAATGACAATAACCATTGCAGGTATTGGAAATCTTCAAAATATTCTTGATCCATCGTTGAACCTTCCAAGAGGATTTACTGTTTATGGAGACCCCGTTATCGCAAAGAACTATTCTTTTGGGATGCAAGGAACAGAGGGCGAAATCATTTATGAATTCAACATAGAAGTTAAAAAATCGGGGAATATTTCGTTACCCGCTTCTAAGATTTCATTCTTTGATCCCATTCAAGAAAAATACGTTCAAGTTTCAACAGACGAAATTTTAATAAATATTGAAAGAGACAAAAATTACATAGTTGAAGACTCTGAGATAAATGCAAATAAAGACACTGAGTTGGTTATCAGTACATCGAAAATAAAAGAAGAAAAAGAAATCGTTATCCTAGACTCCTTTTTTGGAACTCCAGGGTATTGGGGAGGAATCGGAGCTCCTATTCTTGCCAGCTTCTTCTTTATCTTATTCGGAAGGCGGAAAGATAAATCCGAAGAAAAAGTGATTGCCAAACGTAAAAAAGCCGCTAATGATAGAGCACTTAAAGAACGCTTGACTTCAGCAAAAGCTCTATTTGATGAAGGATCCGATAGTGATTACTATTCTGAAATTGAAAATGCACTTCGCAAGGCCTTTGAAATAGAAATGAAATTTGAAGAGGACCGCCGAATCAATAAAGCTGACATCAGCGCATTCATTGAACAAACTGGAGATTCAGAAATGAATGAAAAGGTACACGCGATTTTCACAAATTGTGAGCAATCAAAATACGGATTCTCTTCTACGAATGCATCAAGACATGATGTTTTGCAGGAATTGAAGAAGGTCATTAACAAAATGAAGTACCTTAAATGATAGCTAAGTGCTGCATATCGATTGTTTCATTCCTCCTTGCGATTGGCTCTTTTGCTGGCGAATCTGTTGATTTACACTCGGAGGGCGTAAAAGCTTTTAAAGCGAAAAAATATGATGAAGCTATTCAATCTTTTAAAAAAGACTTAAAACACAATCCCAATAACATAGCTGCTTATTTCAACCTAGGTCTTAGTTACAACGCTCAAAAGAAATATGGAAAAGCGATTTGGGCCTTTGAAAAAGTTCTGAAAATCAACCCTAACAATCCTGAAGCGATTGAAAATATTGAACATAATTATCTTGAACTCGATAATGGACAAGAATGGAGATCACAATTGAGCCATTTCGAAAGGGCTTTGTATGGAATGAAATCGAATAACTGGGCATACATCAGTCTCTTTGTATCATTTCTTGTTGCGCTCTTATTTTTCTTTTTTCTAAAAGCCAAAGACCTCTCAAAAAAACGAATCTTCCTTGTTAGTGCTATTTTTTCTCTATCAATTATGCTTTTTGTAATTTACGTGGCATCAAGCGCTTATGATTATGAGAATAATCACAATTTCGCTTTGGTTACCAAGACAACTATCCCAACACTTCAGGACAATGATGTCGTTACTCGTGACAAAGACCAAGTCTTGTTAAAGGTAGGGACACGCGTAAAGAAAATTAGAAACCATAAAGATTCAATGATTAAAATTGAAACTTCCAGTGGACAAACTTATTTAGTAAATAAAGAAGACGTAGACTTTATCTAAGCAAATCACCTATCTTTGCACCCTCAATGAAGGAAAAGCAAAATATTCGAACCCTAGATTTAAACGGCCTCAAAACCGTAATGACGGATTTATCTGAACAATCGTTCAGAGCAAAGCAAGTTTTTGAATGGCTGTGGCAAAAGGACGCCTGTTCATTTGAACAAATGACGAGCCTGTCTAAATCGTTGAGGAATAAACTGGAAGCGAATTTCCATATTGATCATCTTGAATTACAAGACCAACAAATTAGTTCTGATAAAACCATCAAATGTGCGTTTAACACAATTGACGGTCGCATTATTGAAGGCGTTTTAATTCCAACCTCCAAAAGAATGACCGCTTGTATTTCATCTCAAGTTGGATGCAGCCTCGCTTGTAAATTTTGTGCAACAGGTAAATTAAAGCTCATGAAAAACCTTTCCGCAGGAGAAATGGTTGATCAAGTCGCTTATTTAAGAGACCAAGCAAGTTCAAGATACCAAACAACACTTTCCAATATTGTATATATGGGTATGGGTGAGCCATTGTTGAACTACAACAACATGCTAAAATCTACTGAATTGTTAACTTCAGAAGAAGGGCTTGGGATCTCTCCAAAAAGAATTACTATTTCGACTGCCGGAATAGCCAAAATGATTAGAAAATTAGGTGACGATGATGTGAAATTCAATTTGGCTTTATCTCTTCACGCAGCAAATGACAAGAAGAGAAGCCACATTATGGACATTAATGATTCGAATAACCTTGAATCATTGAGAGAAGCACTGGTCTATTTCCATGAAAAAACGGGGTCGAGAATCACGTTCGAGTATATTATTTTTAAGGACTTCAACGATGCACTTGAAGATGCTCAAGAATTGGCAGAATTTTCGAAATGTGTTCCATGTAAAATCAATATCATTGAATACAACCCTATTGATGACGGTGAATTCCAACAGACATCTATTGCAAAAGTGGATGCATTCGCTGCCTATTTAGAAAAGAGAAACCTCATCGTCAATATTCGAAGAAGTCGAGGTAAAGATATTGATGCTGCTTGCGGTCAATTGGCAAATAAAAATAATGCCATTAAAAAAGAAGATCGCATCTTGAAATCTTAATTATAAATAATCCCAATGCTTTCACAGTCCATGTTATGATTCAATTCAATCCGCCTTTAAATCGTTAATAATTAGTCGTTTTGTAAAATTCAAAAATAGAAAATGCAATTAAATTGCAAATAAAAACGACCTTTGTGCATCCTTTGGACGAAATTTGTCGTCTTGACCTTAGTAAATATATACACACACTATGAAACAAAGCCTAATTATTAAATCTATCTTCTTGATATTCACTGCCATGATGTCGTTCAATGGGGTCTCCCAAAACGCAATCACGGCAGACAAATTATCAGATGACTGGTCATTACTTACTACTAAAGATGGAGTAGAAGTTTATCTCAAAGAAGAAAAGTGCGATGTTGGTGCAGCTGATGCATTCACGTATGCGTTTATTCGCATAGTAAACACAAACACTATTGAGAAAAGTGTCGAGTTCAATTTTCAAATAATTTTTGATAACAGATGTTACGGTTGTGGAGACACAAGAGAAACAAAACACACTTTAGCAATTCCTGCTTCTACGATAGTTGAAGGAGAGTCAACAATGAAAATTAGTGAACTAGCATTATTAATTAATAACCCTTATCAATTGGATTCTGGAACACTAGAATCAATTAATATCGATGTCCTTAATATTAAGTAACTATGAGATATTTATTTTTACCTATTCTATTCGTATTTATGCTGCCTTTTACTGGGCAATCTCAAGTATGTATCGTAAACGTGTCTCCACAAGACACAACTATATGCCCTGGTGATTCAGTAGGAGTTGTTGGATATGCAGCAATTGTTGCTTCTGGACAAGATTTCGACTTTGACTTAGGAGCTTTACCTCCCGGATGGGCTGCAACAGGTGGTTCAGCATGGGGAAATCCATGTGGAGCTGGAATAAACGGAACTCCTTATTATTGGGCATCTACCTCTGGAAGTGGTGTTCCAACAGTAGGTTCGCCTGGGTTTGATGTAACATGTGGTGGCTTCTTGAACTTCGATATGGTATTCTCTCAACAAGGTGGAGCCTCTCCATGTGAAGGGCCTGACCTCGCAAATGAAGGCGTATCTCTTCAGTATAGTACTGATGGTGGATTAACCTGGATTGATATTATCTATTACAGCCCGGGTGGATTTACACTTCCAGCTATGCCAGGAACTTCTGGATCTGTAGCGAGTGGTCCAACTATTTATACAACTTGGAATAGCTTTAGTGTTCCAATCCCTGTAGGAGCTTTCACTACGAATACTATGTTCCAATGGACGCAAATTAACTCATCTGGAACTTGTTGTGATAACTGGGGACTTGATAACATTGAGATTTTCGGTGGGCCATGTAATACAGCCTTAATTACTTGGGATGGTGGCTTGACTAATGATAACGCTTTCTGGGTAACACCATTAAGTGATACATCATTCGTAGCGGATGTTTATGATACACTTGGAAACTACATGTGTTCTTCAGATACAATCAACATTACTGTATTGCAACCAACATTAACTTGGGATTTGGTGGATACTTTATACGCTTATTGTCCAACGGATTCTTTACCTGCTGAGGTAGTTAACTTCGCAAATGCAATAGCTCCTTGGGACGTCTTATGGTCAAACGGTGATACAATTAATCCAACTTTATTTGGAACCAACGGAAATCAACAAGATTTAATCACATATACCGTAGAAATAACGGATGGCTGTGGCTATGTATATGAAGACACCGTTATGATGCTTGTCAACCAAACCCTCGCAATTGATACTGTTCTGTCATACCCTGCAAGTGCTTGTGACTTTGATGGAGCTGCTTCGGCAGTTATTTCTGGAATAACAAATGTGCTGGGTCAACCGCTTTACAATTGGTCTGGACCTGGAACTAGTGGTACATTTTCTATAGATGGTACTTCAACTCCTCAGATTCTTTCACCAGGATGGTATTACTTCACAGTATCGGATGATGTTTGTGAAGCATCTGATAGTGTTTATGTTGATGTTGAAAACCCACCAATTGCTGAGTTTTCACCAATAGTCGCCCAAGGCTGTTCTCCGTTAGTTATAGACTTCACGAATACAAGTCAAAATACGGATGCATACACTTGGGTTTGGGGAGATTTCTCTGCGAACTCTAACGATGTAAATCCTTCTCACACATTCACGTCTTCATCGAATGTTATGTTGATTGCGTTTGCACCGGGAGATTGTTCTGATACGGCGTATGCATCAATTATTGTGGAGCCTTGTGGGTGTACAGATCCTTCAGCAACTAACTATAACTCTATTGCAACGATTGATGATGGTTCTTGTATCTTTCCAATACCAACAGTTATTGCACCGAACGTTTTCACTCCAAACGGGGATGAGATTAATGATGTTTATTCCTTAGAAGTTACAAATGCAATAAATGTTCACCTTGTAATTCTTAACAGATGGGGTAATGTTGTTTTTGATCAACAAGGTTTAAACCCAGTTTGGAATGGAACTGCTCCAAGTGGAAATAAGGTTCAAGAAGGAACATATTTCTATAAGTATGTTGTTACTGGTGTTGATGAAACTGTGGATTCTCTTGAAGGACATGGATTTATTCAAGTCGTTAACAACTAGTTATTGAATTCGATATATCAAAGTCCCGTTTCGGTTAAACCGAAACGGGACTTTTTCTTACCCTAAACTTTCGTTCAATCTATGAAGCCATCGGCACATCAAACTATTTGAAGCTTTTACTCTTAAGTTTTGAATGGATTCGGCTTCGTAACTCTTATATTTGTACTTATGATGTCTGTCAAGGAAATAATGGAGCCAATATCATCTGAAATGTCTGAATTCGAAGGGCGTTTTAGAGCAAGTATGAAGTCAAAGGTTCCGCTATTGGATAAAGTTACTCACTACATCATTCGAAGAAAGGGAAAACAAATGCGACCAATGTTTATTTTTCTCACAGCCAAAATGTTAGGGAAAATTAATGACAAAACTTATGATGCAGCTACTCTAGTTGAACTTCTTCATACCGCTACGCTTGTCCATGACGACGTTGTAGATGACGCGAATGAGAGAAGAGGGTTCTTTTCTGTGAATGCACTCTGGAAAAATAAAATTGCAGTTTTGGTTGGTGACTATATGCTTTCCAAAGTTCTACTCCTTTCAATCGAGAACAACAATACGAAACTTCTTGAAGTTGTTGCCAGAGCCGTTCGTGAAATGTCGGAAGGTGAACTTCTTCAATTGGAAAAAGCCCGAAAATTAGACATTACCGAAGAGATCTATTTTGAAGTGATTCGCCAAAAAACAGCATCCTTAATCTCAACTTGTTGCGAAGCAGGTGCAATCAGTGTGGAACGTTTTGACGAAACTGAGAAAATGCGTTTGTTCGGAGAATATATCGGAATCGCATTTCAATTGAAAGATGACATTTTCGATTATGGTGAACCCGGTGAAATTGGCAAACCAACTGGCCTCGATATTCGCGAAAGAAAAATGACGCTTCCTTTGATCTTTGCGCTAAACAATAGCACACCAGAAATAAGAAAGGAACTCATTACTATCGTTAAAAACCATAACGAAAATCCTAAGAAAGTTAGAAGAGCTGTTGAACTCGTCATTGAATATGGAGGTATCGATTACACCCACAAGAAGATGCTTGACTTCAAAGACTTGGCTGTTGACTTGATTGAGAATCTTCCAGATTCAGATGCGAAAAAGTCAATTTTAGGCTTGATTGAATACACTACTAAAAGAAAGAAATAAAATGAAATATTTACAATTACTTACGCTTGTAATAATAGTTACTGCTTGTTCAGAAAAAACGACTGATGAACCGACTAAAAATCCTACTAAGGAAAACAACTCAACTACCACAGCAACAGAAGCTCCAACAGTAGAGACTCTAGAAGAATTAGTTGACATTAAAGGGCACACCTTTACGCAATACTATCCAGGAAAAAAACAGATTAAATTTCAGGGACTTCAAGACGATCAAAAAAGACGCAACGGCAAATGGTCGTATTTCAGTCCTGATGGAAAAGAACTTTCAACGACAATGTATAGCCATGGCAAAAAGCACGGCCACATGATTGTGAAACATGAAAATGGAACGTTGTACTACCATGGTGAAATGTCTGAAGATAAAAAAATTGGAATCTGGAAAAATTACGATGAAGATGGTGTTTTCATTGGAGAAACAGATTTTAGCGACGGTAAATAATGGCTATGATCCCACCACATATTGTCGACGACATCATGCAAACTTCTCGTATTGAGGAGGTAATTGGTGATTTTGTCAGTTTAAAACGTGCCGGGTCGAACCTGAAAGGACTAAGTCCATTTACAGATGAAAAAACAGCTTCATTCGTAGTCTCGCCTGCAAAACAAATCTTTAAATGTTTCTCAACGGGTAAAGGAGGATCGGTAGTCACCTTTCTTATGGAAAAGGAACATTATTCTTATCCAGAAGCATTGCGATGGTTAGCGGATAAATACGGAGTTCAAATTCCAGAGGATAAGCCTGCAACTCCAGAGGAGCTTGCAGCTATTTCCGAAAGAGAAAGCCTGCATGTTATTAATGACTTTGCCAGAAGTGAATTTGTTGATCGACTTCATAATTCAGACGAAGGAAAAAAAATAGGCCTCTCCTACTTCACCGAACGTGGATTTAGACCCGAGATTATTGAATTGTTCCAACTGGGGTATTCAATCAATAAAGGCGATGATTTTACCGCTGCGGCTCTCAAGAAAGGCTACAAACTCGAATATTTAGAAAAGGTTGGCCTTTCCAAAACAAAAGATGATCGTTCGTTCGATTTCTTTAGAGGAAGGGTAATGTTTCCAATTCACAGTGTTTCCGGACGAGTCCTAGGTTTTGGAGGTAGAACACTTCAATCAGATAAAAAAATTGCTAAGTATTTTAATTCCCCAGAGAGTTTAATCTACAACAAAAGTGCGATCCTTTATGGGCTTCATTTTGCAAAGAGCGACATCATTAAATACGATAATTGCTACTTGTGTGAAGGCTACACAGATGTGATTAGCATGTATCAAGCAGGTGTGAAAAATGTTGTCTCATCTTCCGGAACTTCGTTGACTCGAGATCAAATTCGTTTGGTGAAACGCTATACGAAAAACATAACTGTTCTTTATGATGGTGATGCCCCGGGAATTAAAGCATCCTTCCGTGGGATTGATTTGATCCTTGAAGAAGGGCTGAATGTGAAGGTTGTATTGTTTCCAGATGGGGAAGATCCTGATTCGTTTGCAAAGAAATCGAGCACCTCAGAATTGGAAACCTTTATTGCAGAAAAACAACAAGATTTCATTTCCTTCAAGGTGGATGTACTGCTTGAAACTGAAGGCAGTGACCCAATCAAGAAAGCGCAATTAATCAAAGACATTTCGCACAGTGTTTCTTTAATACCAGACCAAATTACAAGAAGTGTTTTTGTACCAGAAGTTGCGAAGCGTTTCAATATTAAAGAAGAAATCATTTGGGCAGAGGTTTCCAAAGACCGAAGCGATGCAGCTATAAAAAATCAAAGGGATTCTCTCCGTAAGAAAATCGCTCCAAACAAACCACAGCAAACATCTCCAGAGGCCGATGGTTCATTCGATCCTTATGCACATGAGCCTAGCCCGATGGAGGAAGAAGAATTGGTTGTTGACACCAAAAAGGATGACTTCAATGAATTTGACCTTATGCGGATACTCGTTAAATATGGCCCACTTGCGATTATTACAAAACAACTCAACGAAAAAGGCGAAGAAGAGGATATTGAAACGAGTATCGCTGAATTGATTTGTCACGAATTACACGTTGATGAATTGGTTTTTGAAACACCTCTTTTAAATAAAATGTATGGAATTATATCGGATGCTCTATCTGAAAACACATTCCTTAAAACATCTTACTTCCAGCGTCTTGAAGATCAAGAAATTGTTGGTTTCGTTACTGAAATTGAAATGAACGATTATGAACTAAGTACAAAGTGGGTTACAAAATACAACGTGCATACGGCAACAGAAGAAGACAAACTGCATCATGCTGTTATGAGTTCAATCTTCACATTTAAAAGCTCCAAAGTGCAGCAAAGAATTGACAGAATTATTACAAGAATGACGACACAAGAAAGCGAACTTAGTGATGAAGATCTAAAGGATATGCAATCTGAGATGGTAAGATTAAATTCAATTCGCGTGAAAATCGCTACCATGAGTGGCAGAATATTTTCGCATTAGAAGATTGTTAAACCAACAACCTCTTATACATCTGAATCGTATTTTCCAATCCATAATACAAAGCGTCTGAGATCAACGCGTGCCCAATAGAAACCTCCATCAGACCAACAATTTTCTCATCAAAGAAGCGAAGGTTGTCAAGACTTAAATCATGACCTGCATTTATTCCAAGTCCTAACTCAGTAGCCAGGTTTGAAGCTGTAACATAATTCTTAATCGCCGCTTCAGGATCTTTTGTATAATTTTCAGCAAAAGGACCGGTATATAATTCAATTCTATCAACACCACTTTTAGCAGCATATTCGATGTTTTGCAGATCGGTATCCACAAAAATCGAAGATCGAATTCCTAGATCTCGAAATTGAGCCGATAAATCCGTAAGAAAATCCAAATTTTTCTTTGTATCCCAACCTGCATTTGAAGTCAAAACATGAGGTGGATCTGGAACCAAAGTTGCTTGTGCGGGTTTAACTTCATTCAATAAATCCATGAATCTGTCATCCGGATATCCTTCAATGTTGAATTCTGTCGTGACAACTTGCGCCAAATCAATGACATCTTGTCTTGTTATATGTCGCTCATCTGGACGAGGATGAACAGTAATTCCATTTGCTCCAAAACGCTCACAATCAATAGCTACTTGTACAACGTTTGGTGTGATACTACCTCTTGCATTTCGAATAGTCGCTATTTTATTTACGTTAACGCTTAATTTGGTCTTCATCGGTATGATTTTTGTCGAAGTAAAAGTACAAACTTACTCAGTAATTATAGTACATTAGTATAGACAATGAGAGCATTAAGCCTAATAACAGAGGATATTCCGCCATTAACGCATAATGATACGGGAGAACGGGCCTTAAACTGGATGGACGAATTTAAAGTGTCGCACCTGCCTGTTTTAAAAGACGGGAATTTTGTTGGCGTTATTTCGGAAACAGAAGTTCTCAATAAAATGGATTTAAACAAACCATTGGACGAGCTTTTTCAACACTTGCCGCGACCCTATGTAAATGCTGGGGATCATATTTACCAAGTACTTTCTAAAATAGCCGAATTCAAATTGAGTTTGATTCCAATTTTAAATGATGATGAAAATTACCTAGGATGCACGACTGTTCATCACCTGATGACCTTAATTGCAAACACGGGAAGTATTAAGGAAAATGGCGGCATCTTAGTTCTCGAAATGGCGCGATCAGATTATTCAATGTCGGAAATTGCCCAAATCGTTGAAAGTAATGACGCACGAATTTTGAGCTCATACATCATGTCTTCTCCTGATTCAACAAACATTGAATTGACTTTGAAGCTGAATAAAATAGAGTTGGATAGAATCATTCGTACATTTGAACGGTATGATTATATTATAAAAGCGTCTTTCCAAAAGAGTAACGAAAATGATGACATGCAATTTCGTTATGATTCGTTGATGAATTATTTGAATCTATAGAGATGAATGTAGCTGTTTTCGGCCGAAAGGTAACCAAGCAAAATTTAGAATATTACAACCGATTCTTAGGGATTTTAAAGGACTACGGATGGAATCCTGTTGTTGAATCCAACCTAAAGAAGTTGCTGGTCAAAAAAGCCGGTATTTCAAAAAGCACGGATGAATTTCACTCCCACAAAGACTTTAAATCTGGTATCGACCTAAGTTTTAGTATTGGTGGTGATGGAACTTTTATTGAAAATGTAAAATTCATTCGCGACTCTAAAGTTCCTGTTATGGGAATCAATACTGGCCGATTGGGTTTCCTTGCCAATATCTCCAAAGAAAATTTAGAAGAAGCCATGGAAATGGTTTACACAAAGAACTTCGAGCATCAGAAAAGATCACTTATAAAGGTTGAAACGGCTCAAAATTACTTCGGAGAAGACAATTTTGCCTTGAACGAGATCACTCTGCAGAAGAAAGATAGCTCCTCAATGATTACTGTTCACGCGTCATTGGAAGGTAAATACTTGAACTCTTATTGGGCAGATGGTTTAATCGTGGCAACTCCTTCCGGTTCGACAGGATATAGCCTAAGCTGTGGCGGGCCAATTATTACACCAGGATGTGAAGTTCACATACTAACTCCAATTGCACCGCACAACCTCAATGTAAGGCCAATAGTTATTCCTGATCATATGCCGATTAGGTTGAGCATAGAGGGAAGAAATAGAACATATTTAATGAGTATCGATGGGAAATCGGTTCCTATTAAAAATGAAGAAGAGCTCTCGATCTCAAAAGCAAATTACATGATTAACGTAATTAAATTTAAAGACAATAACTTTTTGGATACAATCCGTAACAAAATGTTATGGGGAATTGACAAAAGAAATTAGAGCTCTTTTTCGCTTCGGCAGTACTTTTGCATTATCATTTGAAGTCGTTACATATTCAATTTGAGAATAGTACATCTCTGAATAAATCCGTATTTTTGGGGCACCATTTAACGAAACTTATATTATCAAAATTAATAAACTGAAAAAATGAACAAATTACTTTTAACACTATTATCAATAACCCTCATAGGATCAGTATTCGCTGGTGATTTAGAAGGAAAAAAACCGAAGAAAGAAAAGAAAGCCAAAATGGCTGACGGTATGTATGCTAAAATAACAACGACTAAAGGTGTTATTATGTGCAAGCTTGAATTCGAAAAAACACCGATGACGGTTGCAAATTTCGTTGGACTTACTACTGGAGATTTCATGGTTGACACAAATAAATACACGACTCCTTTTTACAATGGTGTCAAATTTCACCGTGTTATTAAAAACTTCATGATTCAAGGTGGAGACCCACTAGGAAATGGTTCTGGCGGACCTGACCACAGAATATTTGACGAAACGAGAGCAGATTTAAAACACACCGGACCTGGAATTCTTTCAATGGCAAATTCAGATCCTCAAGGTTCAAAGGAAGCGTATTCGAATACAGGACAAACAAACGGAAGTCAATTCTTTATTACGCATAAAGCGACTCCACATTTGGATGGATTGCACACTGTATTTGGACATGTTATCGATGGTCAAAATGTCATTAACAAAATTGAACAAGGTGATGAAATGATTACTGTTGAAATCATTAGACAAGGTAAGGCAGCCAAGTCTTTTAATGCTACCTTGGTTTACAAGCAAAAAAGTTTCGAATTAACTCCAGAAGGTCAAAAAGGACTTTTAGTAACTAACAATAAAATGATTGCTATTCAAGAAGATGAAATGGCAAGTCTTCAAACAAAACTTGACGCGACGACTAAGGATAAAAAGAAAACAAAGATTGCAGCTGAGATAAAACCATTGAAAGCTTCAATTGACAAATTGACACAAGAGAACAAGGCAATTGAAGATAAGTTAGCAGGAGCGATTAAAGTAGCCGAAGAAAAAGCATATATCGCGAAATGCTCTGCAATGTCAACGGAAGAATTTAACGCATTCTTTGTAACTGAGATTAAAAAGGACTTCCCAAATGCAAAGCAAACAGCATCTGGTTTAGTATATGTTATTGACAATATTGGAGAAGGTGCAAAGCCTGTTAAAGGTTCTAAAATGTCAGTTCACTGTACAGGTAATTTCCGTAAAGATGGATCTAAATTCTTCTCTACGAAAGACTCACCAGGAAAACCAATGGATTTTGAATACAAAGTTCAAGGTATGGTTCCAGGTTGGGAAGAAGGATTGGCAATGTTAGGTAAAGGAGGAAAAGCGAAATTTTTCTTACCGTTTCACTTAGCGTATGGACCACAAGGAAGAAGAGGAGCAATCCCACCTTTCTCTGATTTAATTTTCGATACAGAAGTATTGAATATTACACCTCCTCAAACTCTGAAACCAGTGGATGAGTCAATTCTGCCGCCACCTGAACCAGCGGATCATAGCGGGCACAATCATGATGGACACAATCACGATCACTAGTATTTAAATTATAATTTGATTAAGCCGCTATCAGTTCAACTGAGAGCGGCTTTTTTTGTTCAACTAGTTATTTCCAATTCTAGGTTTAAACTTCTGACTTAAATCTTTTTAGTTATGAAGGACGAAACCCAACAACCCGAAACAAAACCTTTCCTTGAAACGCGAGTGTTTGCTAATAACTAGTTGTGAAACAGGCAGTTAAACCAACACTAAAATTACGCGGAAGCTTCTTCACAGCGAAAATAGCCGTTGAATACTGTCCTTTATCATTTAATACTTTTACGAATAGATCTGAAACTCAATTTACGACAGTTGGCGACTCGTCCCAGTCTTCTATCGATTGAAAATAGGCGTCTATATGGTTTAAGCCAACAATTCTATCAAATCCAATTTTCTGATCAACTTGAGCCAGAACATTTCAAGCACATAGTTCCATTGCCTTGTATCCGTAATCGGTTGAGATTTCATTTCCGAGGCACCCTTGATAATGGAGCTTTTCGTTTAGAATGGGAAATTGAATTGAAATATAAGCGACATTCACGGAAACTTAACTTCCTACTTGAATTAAAGCATTAGGTAGCTTCAATCTGAGATGTTTTAATTTATCCAATGAGTTCATGTTCGAAAAATTACAATAATGGAGGCGAATTCTACTTCCACTGTGGATTACATCTAACCGGCGATCCCAGTCTAAACGTAAACATCACACCAGAGAAAACATACCAATCATTAGTTGATGCATTTCCACGACGACCAAAACGAGAACCGGACAATGAGCGGTTTGAAAGTTCTGCTGATAACGGACCGTTTTCAGCGGCTAAAAGAGTTGGATCAACATAAGAGCCTGACCCAATATCATCAATGTAATCAGTGAATGTTTTTCGGAGGCCTACTTCAAAGTTTATCGATGCCTTTTTACCCAATGAGACTTTAGCGCCAAGACCTATCGGAATTACTAATTGTGTCAATCCATACGATTTTGAGTTCAAAGATGATCCTTGCCCTTCTGTACCCAGTGGCTGTAAATCAATTTCACCTCCGTCATTGGCAATTGTTTTAGGATTCATCCGAAACAAAGCAATTTCCGTTAAGACATAGGCTGTTCCTTTGTATCGGTCATGCCCAAGCTGAAATGGAAAATAGTTAAATTCTATTCCAGCACCCAACTCAAATATGTTCGTATGAAAACTTAAGTTTCTATCAACCAAAAGAGCTTCTTTTGAATCCGAATCGTATCCTTCTAATTTACCATACGTCAAGTTTGCTCTGAAACTCAATCGAGAGTGAATGTTGTATCGATAAACAAGACCACCAGCCAAATTAGTGTTTCTATACGGCATGAATGGATTAAGGTCACCAATGTAATAAGACCCTCCTAACATAAACCCTATTTCGGATCTAGATGCATTAGTTCTATACTGTGCTTGAACGGCAGATTGCCATATAAAAAAGAACAGAACAAGTGCTATAAATTTTCTTGACATTTTCATTTCAATCGTTGAACGCAAATTTAAAAAGAAAATTGTACAAGAATGATGCAATTTTTAAATACACCATTCTTGTTAAACAATTATTACAATTTATATCTTTCTCTACATCTATATCTTGAAACGGAAACATTCATGTTTTTTAGATACTTCACAGTATACCCAAGCTGTTTACTTTGAACTCCAGCTGGAGCACTCATATTCCAAACAACTTCTCCTGTCTCTATATTCTTTTCCGATCCTGACAAATTCATCAGCGGTTACAGAAAGGTCGTTACTATTTGTAAATAGGCACTTGGTCAAAAACTTCAATCTTTATTGGAACATCTCTATTATTTCTCACTGCAACTTCATACATATAAGAGTCCTTGCGCATATTTCCAATCTGCACAATCGAGTCAAAAATTTGATCACCACAACTTAAGTTAATTATTTAACGTTTTATTTTATTTACAACATATTGTTATTTTAAATTTGTTTGTAATTTTGCAGATTAATTTATACAGGAATGACAAACGCAGAATTAATTGAGGTAGCAGAAGAATTTGGAACGCCAACGTATATATACGATTCAAATGTAATGATAAAACAATACCAAAACTTGCACAATGCTTTTAAACCATTGGATGTTAAGCTCCACTATGCAATAAAGGCTTTGAGTAATACGAATATTCTTCGTCTTCTTAAACAACAAGGAGCTGGTCTTGATGCTGTCTCAATTGAAGAAGTACAATTGGGTCTACGTGCGGGTTATTCTAAAGAAAAAATAATGTATACCCCGAATTGTGTTTCGTTTTCTGAAATTCAAGCCGCAGTTGATCTAGGTGTTCACATCAATCTAGATAATCTCAACATGCTAGAAAAATTTGGTAATCATTATAGAGATTCGGTTGGTGTTTGCGTGAGAATTAACCCGCACATAATGGCCGGTGGAAATTCAAACATCTCAGTAGGTCATATTGATTCTAAATTTGGAATATCAATCCATCAATTACGCCACGTTGTTCGAATTGCAGAAAATTACAACATGAATATCATGGGGCTTCACATGCATACCGGAAGTGATATAATTGACGCTGATGTCTTTCTCAGAGGAGCGGATCTATTGTATCACGCTGCTGAGTACTTTCCTAATCTTCAATTCATGGATTTCGGAAGCGGATTCAAAGTTGGATATAAAGAAGGTGATATGGTTACAGATGTGGATAAAATTGGAAGCAAAATCGTGAATTCCTTCAAAGACTTTTGCAAAGGGTATGGAAGAGAACTAGAATTATGGTTTGAACCTGGAAAATATATTGTTAGTGATTGCGGCAAGTTTCTCGTTGAAACGAATGTTGTAAAACAAACAACTTCAACCGTTTTCGTTGGTGTAAATAGTGGACAAAATCATTTACTCAGACCAATGTTCTACAAAGCCTACCACCAAATTGATAACATCTCAAACCCAGACGGAGAGAAAAAACTGTATTCAATTGTTGGCAATATCTGTGAAAGCGACACATTCGGTTTTGACCGGTTGCTGAATGAAGTTCGAGAAAGAGACTTCCTTTCAATTTCAAATGCAGGAGCATACGGTTTTAGTATGAGTAATCAGTACAATTCACGACTTCGACCTGCTGAAGTTCTTTGGCACCAGGGGAAGGCTCATTTAATTAGAAAACGTGAAGTTTTAGAGGATATCTATAGAAATGAACTGCAAATAGATGATTTAATCGAAGCTTAAAATCCCATTAAAAATAGTGTAGCTTATTAAAAAACAACATAATAGCACAGGTAATTGGAATTGGAGGGAATTTTATAAAGTTCAAAGATTCAAGTAAAATTCGTGAATGGTATTCGTCAGTTTTAGGCTTTACAACTAATGATTATGGCGTACTATTCGAGCTCAACGGCGACACAAATCCAAAAAAGAGATATTTACAACTCGAAAATTTTGAAGATTCAACTGATTATTTCGGGGCTTCAAATCAACAATCAATGTTAAACTTCCACGTTGATAACATGGATGATTTCAAGAATCAACTTATTGAGTCAAAGGTAAAAATTATGGACGAGATTGAAAGTTACGGTTACGATAAATTTCTACACATTGAGGACCATGAGGGAGACAAAATTGAACTTTGGGAAGCTAATGGTAAGGAGTTTGAAGATTCTAAAGATCCTAAAATGGCAATGAAATAATTACTTAGAAATTCTATTGAAGAAGCGATCCAAGTTGTCGTTCTTAATAAGAGATTCAGATCCAAGAATTAAAATATGCTTGCATTTGAAATTGTTCAACCACATTTCTAAATTGGAAACAGCCACTTGAAGTGTACCATTAATATCTATTTTTTGTGTTGGAATGTGTTTTTTATCGAACAGATCATAAATATCTACATGATCTCTTTCAAGATTTTGATTCGCATTGATCAATAACAATCCTTCAGGCAATTCTTCTGCTTTATGATCATAGTCAACAACAGTCACTCCGGCCGTATTTGCCCAATCAGTAATGTAATTTGAAAAAGTAGAGTCTGACTCTAGATATATTGAATTTACCTTCATTAAAATGCGTAATAGTGCGTCTGCGCGGGAGCAAATATACTGGTTTAAATAACACAGTGCGCAATAACTGATCAATTTGTGTAATAACCACTCAATTAATATACCAACATCACTAATTTAATTCATCTATTTTTTCGACCGGTCTGGCAACGACAGCTTTATCACCAAGTATAACAATCGGTCTTTCAATCAGTTTCGGGTATTTCAGCATTACACTGATCCATTCTGGCTCACTCAATATTTTCCCTTTAAAATGTTCCCTAAAATCTGGCTCTCCTTTACGAACAAGTTCTTCTGCAGGAATTCCAAGTTTGACCAGAACATTCTCCAAGTCTGATTTCGTCGAGCTTTTCTTTAAATATTCAATTACCTGATACTTCTTATGCTCATCTTCCAAGTACGCAAGCGCCATTCTACTTTTCGAGCACCGAGGGTTGTGATAGACTATATAATCAGACATAATTTCTTGTAAGGCTTTTAAACTTCAATAATTTGGTTTCAAATCAATTGCCGTAGGTCATCAAGAAGGCTTTCAGGAAACCATTGAGATCACCATTCATAACGGCATCAACGTTTCCAGTCTCATGAGCCGTTCTTACATCCTTCACCAATTTATAAGGCTGCATGACATAATTCCTTATTTGAGATCCCCACTCAATTTTCTTCTTACTCGCCTCAATTTCTTCCCGAGCCTCCATTCGAGCGCGGTATTCCAATTCATACAACTGAGATTTCAGCAATTGCATCGCCTTTTCTTTATTTCCAAGTTGAGAGCGCCCTTCTGAATTTTCAATTATTATCCCAGTAGGCGCATGACGCAGCCTTACAGCTGTTTCTACCTTATTTACATTTTGACCACCAGCGCCACCAGACCTAAAAGTTTCCCAAGTAAGATCAGCAGGGTTTACATGAATCTCGATTGATTCGTCTACCAAAGGATACACGTAAACTGAAGCAAAAGAGGTGTGTCGTTTAGCATTCGAGTCAAATGGAGAAATTCTCACCAAACGGTGAACTCCATTCTCTCCTTTTAGATAACCAAATGCAAAATCACCTGTGATTTCCAGTGTCACAGTTTTAATTCCCGCAACATCGCCATCTTGATGGTTAAGTTCTTTTAAGGTATACCCATTCTTCTGAGCCCACATTGTATACATTCGCATCAGCATAGATGCCCAATCACAACTCTCCGTCCCACCTGCTCCCGCAGTAATCTGAAGCACAGCGCTCAAAATATCTTCTTCACCGGAAAGCATGTTTTTCAACTCCAATTCCTCTACATCGGTTCGTGTTTTATTATACAATTCTTCCAGCTCTTCTTCGCTTCCCTCGCCCTCCTTAACAAATTCCAATATCACTTCGACATCTCCATGATCAGAGATTAAAGCATCAAATGCGTTAACCCAAAATTTTAATCCACGGATGGATTTCATTTTAATCTCAGCTTTCTTTGGATCATTCCAAAAATCAGGGTCCTGCGTTTTCAATTCGTCTTCCGTCAATTGAAGTCGTTTCTCATTGATTTTGAGATACTCGCCAATCGCGTCAATTCTTGTTCGAAGCTCTTTAAGATGGTCCTGATTTATCATATTGACCAAAATTAGTTAAAAAGATGATAAGATTTGTTCAGAACTTAATGCCTTGCAACTATCTTGAGTTTAAGAATAATTATACATTTGCGTCTCAAAATCTATTGAAATGAATATTCCACAAGATCTTAAGTATACGAAGGACCACGAATGGGTTCGCATTGATGGAGACGTCGCTAAAGTTGGTATTACAGAGTTCGCACAAAGTGAATTAGGAGACATTGTTTACGTTGAAATTGAAACAGAAGGAGAAACTCTTGCTAATGAAGAGGTTTTTGGATCAATTGAAGCTGTTAAAACAGTTTCAGATTTATTTATGCCAGTTTCTGGAGAGATTACGAGCTTTAATGACGCTTTAGAAGGTTCACCAGAAACGGTTAACTCGGATCCTTACGGTGAGGGCTGGATGGTAAAAATAACAATGTCCGATGCTTCTCAAGCTGAAGCGCTTCTTAGTGCTGATCAGTACACTGAGCTTTTAGGTAAGTAGAAATACTCTCAATGAGTCTTCGACATTTTATCCCAGGCGTTCTGTGGGTTTTAGTAATGGGGCTGCTTTTCTTGGCACCGCAAAGCTATCCGCCACATACTTATTTTGGAACTATTCCATCAAGATCAATTTTGCATGGAATAATGTTTTTAGGGTTTGTACACATTTGGATTGGAGCATTAAAGAAACAATTAAAGCACGCTTCGATTCGAAGCAAAGCAGTTAAACTAGTCTTTGGATCAGCGCTTATCTTGGCGTTAATTACTGAATTAATTGTATTTCTTGTAGGGATAAACTCTATGTTTAGCTTGTGGAATTTACTCTTCGATATTGTCGGTGCTGCTTTAGGAATATTAACTTTTAAGATACTGTATCAGCAATGTTATTGATTGAATGGCACAAGATTTGTAAACAATAATTAATATATTTACGCATACAATTGAGTAAAGTATGGAATTAAAGAAAAATAACGCAGCCAATAATGAGAACTTAAGAGTACCAATTCGGCTTATGGGACTTTTGTTTGTATCTGGTATTGTTTTGGCCTCATTCACATTTAAGGTTGTTACTGTGGAAGATGAGTTAAGTCAAAATGCGGAAAGCGCCGTAAATAATGACATACTTGTAATTGAGGAAGAACCCGAAACTCCTGAACAAGAAGAGCCGCCAGAAGTACAAGCTACTCCCCCTCCAACGGAGACGAGTATTGTGGAAGAAAACAAACCTGACGAAATCGTTGCAGCTGTAACACCGCCACCACCAAAACCTCCAGCAATTGTTGATGCTCCAATTACAGAAGCTGAGATTATTGATTTCCCAGATGTTGAGGCAGGTTTCCCAGGTGGAGCTGCTGAGTTACAGAAATGGATAAGTGCAAACGTACAATATCCTGAAACTTCAATTGAAATGGAAGACCAAGGAAGAGTATTCCTTTCTTTCGTAGTTGAACCTGACGGAAAAATTACGAATATTGTGGTTGAAAGAGGTGTCACTAGAGAATTAGACAGAGAGGCAAAAAGAGTTGTTCGAAAGATGCCAAAATGGAGTGCTGGTGAAGCTAGCGGTAAAAAGGTTAGAACGCGTTGTCGTTTACCTATAGTATTTACACTCCAATAAAGAAAATAATAACTTTAAAAGCCCCATTTGGACCAGTCCAAATGGGGCTTTTTCTTTTTGGTACATTGATGGCAGCATTCGCATTGTTCAAATGAATAATTAATATTACGAATGTTATGGGGGGAAAAAACAATAAAGCTAAAAATGAAAATCTACGGTTCTCGATTGCGCTTATAGCCTTCCTTTTCGCTGGCGGTCTTGTTTTAGCATCATTTACGTATCAAACAAGTTTGAAGGCAGACCTTTTACTGTATCACAAGCAAATTCTACTGAAATTGAATATATTCTAAAAGAAACTCCAGTTAAAGAACCAGAAACTATGGTTGAGCCTGAAGTCAAACATCCACTCACACGAAAAATAATTATCGTTCCGCCAAAAACGGACCCACCAAAGACCGTTATTAAACTTACCCCTCCAAACCCACCTAAAGTAAATCCGGACCCACCAGTTATTGTGCCAGAACCTATTGACTTCCGAAATATTGAGGCGATGTTCCCTGGCGGTGCAACTGAACTTCAAAAATGGATTTTTGCAAATGTGGAGTATCCAGAAGTATCAATTCAAATTGAAGATTAAGGACGTGTTTTCCTTTCCCTTATTGTTGAAGCAGACGGTTCAATTACAGGAGTGAAAGTAACGAAAAGTGCGAGCAAATAATTGGATCGTGAAGCGCAACGTGTAATACCAAAATGGACACCAGGAGAAGCAGCAGGTAGGCGTGTTCGAACACGCTGCAGACTTCCAATTGTATTCATCTTGGAATAAAAAACCACATTCGTCTGAATCAAAAAATCCCTCTTAGCAATGCTGCGAGGGATTTTTTGATGTGAAATAGAATTAATACGATGACGTCGCTCCACCAATATTTTCAATGGGATGCCATGTCGTTTTAATCTCTGTGCAATCCGTAATAAAATGCATTCCTTGGCTTTCTGCTTTCATCCAATCATTTGAATACGTTCGAATTCGTTTTAAATTAAGAACCGATGTTTCTCTTAGCGACGCAATCAATTCAGCATCGCTACCTGAATAAACGATTGCATTAACATCCATGTGAGAAGCCATTGGTTTCATCATTTCAGAATGATTCCCTGTTAGAATATTTATCACACCTCCAGGTACATCTGAGGAGTTCAATACCTCAGAAAAAGTAACGGCCGCTAAAGGCAAGCTTTCAGACGCTAGAACAACGCATGAATTACCGCTTGCAATAACTGGAGCTATAGAAGACACAAGCCCAATCAATGAAGTAGATTCATCAGCTAAAATCCCAACAACACCCATTGGCTCACTTACCGAAAAGTTAAAATGCGAAGAGGCAACTGGATTTATAGATCCTTGAATTTGACTGAACTTATCGCACCATCCAGAATAATAAATCAATCGATCAATGGCCAATTCAACTTCAGCCTGAGCTTTAGCTTTTGTGGCTCCTTGAAACACAATCTCCTCAATGAATTGAGATTTCCGACCTTCTAACATTTCCGCAATTCGATATAAAATCTGCCCTCGGTTAAATGCCGCCCGCTCAGACCAAACTCCAAACGCCTTTCTTGCTGCGACAACAGCATTCCTAACATCTTTTCTAGATGAAAGACAGATATTCCCTATCAATTCACCTTTGTAATTCTTTGGTGTATAGAACCTTCCTGATTCGGTGCGAGGAAACTTCCCTCCGATGTAAATCTTATATGTTTTTAAAACTTTCAATCTATCCATCTTAGTTTAATTTAACGTAAGCTTCTAACCCGTGTAATCCACCCTCTCTTCCAAAACCACTTTCTTTATATCCTCCGAAAGGCGAAGTAGGATCAAATTTGTTATATGTGTTGGCCCAAATAACACCCGCCCTTAGCTTTGATGTTACATTGAATATCCTTGATCCTTTATCCGACCAAACACCTGCAGCAAGGCCATAGGGTGTGTTATTCGCCTTTTGAATCACCTCGTCAACAGTTCTAAATGTTTGAACGGTCAAAACAGGCCCAAAAATTTCCTCTTGAACCAATCTACTCGACTGAGCAACATCAGTAAACAAGGTCGGTTTGCAGTAATATCCACCCTTGGGCAAGCTACATTCGCTTTGATACATAGTCGCACCTTCCTCTTGACCAATTTTTATGTAACTATCAATAACTGATAATTGTTCCTTTGAATTAATTGCTCCAACATCAGTGTTCTTATCCAGTGGATCACCAATAACCAGAGATTTCATTCTATGCTTTAACTTTTCAATAACCTGTTCAGCAACGGACTCTTGAACAAATAATCTTGAACCTGCGCAACAAACGTGGCCTTGATTAAAGAATATTCCATTCACAATGCCCTCTACAGCTTGATCAAGTGGCGCATCATCCAGAATAATATTCGCTGACTTACCACCCAATTCGAGTGTTGCTCTCTTATTTGTTCCAGAAATCGATTTTTGAATCAACTTACCAACCGCCGTGGAGCCAGTAAAAGCAATTTTATCGATATCCTTGTGGTTTACGATTGCCGCTCCGGTATCACCGTGTCCGGTAATTATATTCACAACCCCATCTGGCAAGCCTGAATCCTTAATAAGCTCCGCCAATTTCAATGCAGTTAAAGGTGTTGTTTCGGCTGGCTTAAGAACCACGGTGTTTCCAGCAGCAAGAGCCGGAGCAATCTTCCAAGCTGCCATTAACAATGGAAAGTTCCATGGTATGATTTGTCCTGCAACGCCCAAAGATTCTACTTTTCTGTTTGGAAATGCATACTCCAATTTATCTGCCCATCCGGCGTAATAGAAAAAATGATTACAAGCCAAGGGAACATCGACATCTCTCGATTCTCGAATAACCTTTCCTGCGTCAAGAGATTCAATAACAGCGAATTCTCTTGCGCGCTCTTGCATTAAGCGAGCAATGCGATAAATATATTTTGCGCGTTCAGCAGCGGAAATTTTAGACCAAACTGTATCATATGCCTTTCGAGCCGCCTTTACAGCCTTGTCAACATCTTTTTCATCTGCGTTTGCAACTTCGGCCAATTTCTTTTTATTCGCAGGATTAATTGTATCAAAATACTTCCCAGAATTTGGTTTTACCCATTTTCCACCAATAAATAGATCGTATCTATTTTTTAAATTAATGTGACCAGTACTTTCAGGCGCGGGAACGTAATCCCATTCAACTGCCTTTTTGTTTTTAGGTTCTTTCATAATTAATCGATTGAAAAATAATCTGATGATTGATACACACCTGTTTCGGCTTTCATTATTTGCATCAAAACGTCATTCGCCAAGCTGCTTGCTCCGAATCTAAACCATTCGTTGGTCAACCATTCTCCACCAAGCACTTCTTTGACCATAATTAAATTATGCAATGCTAATTTTGAATTTGAAATTCCACCAGCAGGTTTCATTCCTACCTGAATTCCAGTCTTAAGCTTAAAATCACGGATTGCTTCTAACATGGTATAGGTAACTTGCATTGTCGCTGCAGGTTGGATTTTCCCCGTAGATGTCTTAATAAAATCGGCACCAGCATACATTGCTATATCACTAGCTCTTCTTACATTATCTAAGGTCACTAATTCTCCTGTTTCAAGAATAACTTTCAATCTCGCTTCGCCACATATTTCTTTAATTGCTGCAATTTCATCGAAAACAAAGTTGTACTCACCAGAAAGGTATTTGCCCCGAGAAATAACCATGTCAATTTCATCTGCTCCAGAATCGACGGCGAATTTAGTGTCGGCCAACTTCATTTCCAAAGGAGCTTGCCCGCTTGGGAAAGCCGTTGACACAGAAGCAACATTAATTCCTGTCCCTTCCAATTCTTTCTTAGCAAGAGCTACCATTGTCGGGTATACACATACCGCAGCGACAGCAGGAAGACCTGGGTGAATATCATGCAAATGCGCGGCTTTATAGCAAATCTGTTTAATTTTACCAGGTGTGTCCTTCCCCTCTAGTGTCGTCAGATCGATCATACTCAAAGTCATTTTCAAGCCTTGCATTTTCATTTCATTCTTGATGCTTCGTTTTTGAAATCGAGAGACTCTTTCTTCTACCCCTATTTTGTCAATTCGAGGTGATTGAGTAAAATCAGGAGGCGCACTATTTAATACACCATTTGTTTTAGCCATTTGGGGAGATTTAGTTAGAATACAAATATAATGAAAGATGTGAAGGACAAAAAAAGCCCCTTTCGTATCGGATAAACCGAGACGAAAGGGGGCACGTTTTCTATATAATTTTAATTATAATTGCCCGTCTGAGTGGTAATACCCGTTTTTGAATACTCTTACTTTCAGAAGAATTCCGTCAGAGTCGTAGTCATAAACTTTACCGTTCCAAAGTGAACGATTTCTGAACTCTCCATCTTGCCAAATTTCATCGTTCTCATTGTACACTTTGTTGTATCCGTTTGCTTTAAATGCTTCTCCTTTTGTTCTTGCTGCTCCAACAGATGGTGCTGGTTCTCTAACAAACCCAGGGTCAACAACTTTAATCTGAGGACTAACCATTTCGGTTTGAATTTTATCTACAACTTGCCCGCCTTCTCCGTATGTTATCACTTCTTTGACATCACCGTTAGGCCAGTACCTTGTTGCCGTTCCACTTGGAACACCGCCTAAAGAGTTGTAAACAAATTCTTCTTGACCATTTGGATGGAAATACTTTTGAACACCTTCTTCTTGACCATCAGGGTTATAATTTAATTCTTGCTCAATAACACCGTTTTCATAGTATCTTTTGAGATTTCCACGGTACTTATTGTGGCTAAATGTTCCTTCTTCTCTTAAAGTTCCATCTGCATAAGTCTTCTCGTAAGATCCGCTTGGCCGGTTATTGTGGTATTCCCCCTTTAACTTAGGCGTTACTCCATCATTGTAATAACGAATCCAAGTTCCTTCTTTTCTATCGTCTTTGTATGGTCCTTCTTCGATTTTTCCTTCTGCTGGGTATCCCTCTTCTGGTCGATCTTTTCCAAGGTAAACCCATTTACCTTGCTTCTTTCCATCGGGTCCGGTTTTATTTATATCTCCCCTTTGATCATCACCTGCGAGTAGAGGCATTGCGAAAATGCCAATAAAAACAAACAATAGTGTCGCTCTTCTAGTCATCTTGAAGTAATTTTTAGTTATGTAAGAGTATTAACAGTACCTCACTAATATACGAATACAGTGTCCTCATTCAAAGCAATCATCAAATTATTCGGCCAACTACCATTTTTCTTCGACAAAAAATCACATTTGTTTATAGTTCTAACATACTAAAAAGCAGCACCTACCCTTCCGAAAGCAAGAATATATCAATGTTTTGCAGCATGATATCAACCATTCCTTGCAAATCATATTTCTCTTTCCACCCCCAATCAGCATTGGCTTCAGAATCATCAATTGAGCCTGGCCATGAGTCTGCAATTTTCTGCCTAAAATCGGGAGCATAGGTTATTTGAAAATCAGGTTTTGACTTCTGAATCTCTGCGGCAATCTCTGCTGGCGTAAAACTAATTCCAGCGAGATTATACGCCGATCGGATTTTGATTTTATCTGCATCGGACTCCATTAATTCAATCGTTGCTCGAATCGCATCCTCCATATACATCATTGGCAAGGAAGTGTTTTCACTTAAAAAGCAAGAGTAACTATTTCCCAATTGTGCTTGATAGAAAATATCAACGGCGTAATCAGTAGTTCCACCACCGGGAAGACTTGTATAGGATATTAGACCAGGATAGCGTATACTTCTCACATCTACATCGAAGTTATTGTGGTAATACTCACACCATCTTTCTCCAGCCTGTTTCGAAATTCCATATACAGTTGATGGCTCCATAATGGTTCTTTGCGGCGTATTGACTTTTGGCGTCGATGGTCCGAATACAGCAATTGAACTTGGCCAAAAAATCTTTTTTAGGTGTTTCTCTTTTGCTAAATCTAAAATTGTGAAAAGTCCTTCCATGTTTAATTTCCATGCAAAATCTGGATTTTTCTCAGCGGTTGCACTTAACAAAGCTGCTAATAAATAAACTTCATCAATACCTTCTGATATAATATAAGACCGCATCATCTCTCGGTCCAAAACATCCAACTTTACATAAGGTCCGTTTTTGAGTGACTCGGGGCATTCATCTTTCAAATCAGATGCAATTACATTCTGATCACCTTTTAACTTACGAAGAGATAAAACCAATTCCGTTCCGATTTGCCCTCCTGCTCCAATTACTAAAATCTTGCTGCTCATAATATGTATTGTTGAGCAAATAGAATTAATATTTGACAGATATCCTAGATACGAATCAAAAAAAAAGGGATTTAAATTCAATTAATGACAATTGTCATTTTTTGTTCTCTCCAATGGATGTAATTTCGTCGGATTAGCTAACTTTAAACTTATGTGGATTGAATTAAAATTGCATCTAAATTTCTTAAAAAAGCGTAATCCCGAGTGATAATGCACTATCTATTATGTTAAGAACTATTTAATGCGATTCATTTAAAAAAAGAACATGCCATTTTATCATAAACTGGGTAATTTCCCTCACAAAAGACATACTGTTTTCCGCAAAGAAGATGGAAGTATTCATCACGAGCAATTGTTTGGAACAATTGGATTTGATGGAATGTCCTGCCTATTGTACCATTTAGAGCCGCCTACAATTGTCAAGAACTTTGTAGAGTCAGTAGATTTAAATCCTGAAATTGCAATTGAAAAACAACTTCAAATGCGAAGCTTTATGGGATATAAAGTAGCACCTGAAGACGATTTCATCAAAAGTAGAGTGCCGATGCTAACGAATAGTGATTGTACTATTTCATTGGCGGCTCCAAAAAAATCTCTGAGAGATTACTTTTATAAAAATGCTGATTGTGACGAGGTGATCTTTATCCACGAAGGAACGGGTAAACTGAGAACACAACTGGGAAACATTGATTTTAAGTACGGTGACTACCTTGTAATTCCAAGAGGAATTATTTACCAAGTTGATTTTGATACTGAGATCAACAGGTTGTTTATTGTTGAGTCTGCTCATCCTATTTTCACTCCAAAGCGATACAGAAATTGGTTTGGTCAATTACTTGAGCATTCTCCTTATTGTGAACGCGATTTTAGACCGCCTTATGAATTGGAAACACACGCAGAAACAGGTGATTTCTTAATTAAAACAAAAAAAGAAGGCATTTTATATTCATACAATTACGCTTCGCATCCTTTTGATGTCGTTGGTTGGGACGGATTCAACTATCCATATGCATTTTCTATTCATGATTTTGAACCGATCACGGGAAGAGTTCATTTGCCTCCTCCAATTCATCAAACTTTCGAAACCAGCGCTTTCGTTATTTGTTCATTCGTTCCGCGTTTATACGATTATCATCCGGAATCAATTCCTTCACCATACAATCACAGTAATATTGATTCTGATGAAGTTTTGTACTACGTAGACGGTGATTTTATGAGCAGAAACAACATTGAAAGAGGGCAGATCACTTTGCATCCTGCTGGATTGGTTCACGGGCCTCACCCTGGAGCTTACGAAAGAAGTATCGGAAAGAAAGAAACGCAAGAGTTAGCGGTGATGGTAGACACATTTAAACCACTGAAATTAACGAAACAAGCACTAGAATTAGAAGTTGAAGATTATTACCAATCTTGGCTTCATTAATAACGAGCAATTATGGCAAAAGAAATAGAAAACGTAGACTACGGACTGGAGAAAATATTTGCAGGAGCTCAAGACTTCTTGCCATTACTAGGCACTGATTATGTCGAGTTTTACGTCGGCAACGCGAAACAAGCAGCACACTTTTATAAAACAACATTTGGATTTCAGTCGCATGCCTATCGAGGACTAGAAACAGGATCTACTGATTCAGTTTCCTATGTTCTTACTCAAGACAAGATCAAATTGATTTTGACGACTCCATTGAATTCTAAATCACCAATCAACGATCATATCGTAAAACACGGGGATGGTGTAAAGGTTGTCGCTCTTTGGGTAGAAGACGCTCGAAGTGCGCATGAGGAAACAACGAAACGCGGGGCAAAGTCATACATGGATCCTATAGTTGAGAAAGATGAGTTTGGTGAAGTTGTACGTGCCGGAATTTATACATATGGTGAAACGGTTCACATGTTTGTTGAACGCAAAAATTACAAGGGAACTTTCTTGCCTGGTTTCGAAAAATGGGAGTCGGATTACAATCCAGAGCCTGTTGGTTTGAAATATATTGACCACATGGTAGGTAACGTGGGCTGGAATGAAATGGATATTTGGGTAAAATGGTATGAAGATGTAATGGGATTTGAGAACTTCCTTTCCTTTGATGACAAAGAAATCCACACGGATTACTCGGCTCTTATGAGTAAGGTAATGAGTAATGGAAATGGACGTATTAAATTTCCAATTAACGAGCCTGCGGAAGGAAAAAAGAAATCTCAAATTGAGGAATATCTTGATTTCTACGAAGGACCTGGTGTGCAACACATCGCAGTTGCTACCAACGACATTATTTCAACTATTACTGAAATGAGAAGTAGAGGGATTGAATTTTTAAGCACACCGCCAGACGCTTATTACAATGCTGTTCCGCAGCGTTTAATGGATCACAATCATGAATTAAAGGAAGATATCGAAAATCTTAAAGCTTTGGGTATTATGATTGATGCTGATGAGGAAGGATACCTTCTGCAAATTTTCACGAAACCACTTGAAGATCGTCCAACCTTATTCTTTGAGATTATACAAAGAATGGGTGCACGTGGATTTGGTGCGGGTAACTTTAAAGCTCTGTTTGAATCAATTGAAAGAGAACAAGCGAAAAGAGGCACGTTATAATTATGAATGTGTTATAAATGACCTCAGTCATAATGCCGCCCATAAGAAATACCTATTTTTGACGTATATCTAAAGATCATGACTAGAAAAGAATTATTGAAAGCGATTGATGAGAAGTACGCTGCCATGGGCCAAAATGCGGATGTGCACTTAACAGGCTTGCTTTACGCCGAGCCAACAAAATATTGGGACTATATTCAAGTAGAGGCACTTCTTGGCTTACAGGCTCAAAAAACAACATTGAAAGATGAGATGGTTTTTATTATGTACCATCAAATCAATGAACTATTGTTTAAAATGATTCTTTGGGAAATTGAACAAATTTCAGAAATCGAGAACATTTCAACAGAAAAATTTGCGAAGCACCTATACAGAGTAAGTCGTTATTTTGACATGCTTTCGAACTCCTTTACCATTATGGGTGATGGAATGGATGTTGATCAATACATGAAATTCAGAGACACATTAACTCCTGCAAGCGGATTCCAAAGTGCGCAATACAGAAAAATTGAATTCGCTTCTACAGAATTAATCAACTTGATAGATTTTCGTTTTAGGAAGACCATCAACCGGGATACACCTTATTCTCATGCCTTTGATAATTTATACTGGCAAGTGGCTGGAATTGATCATTCAACGGGGAAAAAGACGAAGTTAATGACCAACTTTGAAGACAAATACAAGGATGAATTTATTGGCTTCATGAAGGTTTACAACACAACGAATCTTTGGACAAAATTCAAATCACTTCCAGAAAGCGAGCGCAATGATATCAACCTTGTCAATGCGATGCGTCATTATGATCACACCGTTAACGTGAGTTGGGTTATGCATCACTTAAATGCAGCTAGAAAATACCTCAACAGCGGAGAAACTAGTGTTGAAGCGACAGGCGGAAGCGAATGGCAAAAATACATGCATCCAAAGTACCAAAGACGAATTTTCTTCCCAGAATTGTGGACTGAATCAGAATTGGAAAACTGGGGAGACGAGAGTATTGAAAGAGAAGAGGTGTTGACGGAAGTTTAAATTTTATAGTTTTATAGTTCTAGGATTAATCAAATCGAATAATCGAAAAGCGCAGCGATCTAATAATCGAACAATCGATTTAACTATCTTTGTTAAAAAATAAATCAGATGACACAAGTTGGAATTATCATGGGAAGCACATC
>CAJVYC010000006.1 GCA_913009205.1 uncultured Fluviicola sp.
AAGCTCTTAATAAAGGAAACTTAAGGATTTTATGGCTTTGGTCTTTAGTTTTTTCTAGTGGTTCTATACCATCTCCATTCCAGGTCCATTGGCCATATATTGCATTTCCTTCCAAGGCAAACCTTGAAGTTCCCCAACCACTTTCCTTTGCTGCTTGCGCCAGCGCAATAGAAGTTGGAATAATATCAATTTTTTCAATTAAATCGTTAATATTCCTACCTGACACTTTGTATTTTTTATATTTCTTATTTAACCAAATTTTACTTTCTTCTGTTTCATTGCCTTTTAATATTTTTGACAAGTGTTCTCGGTCCTCTATAATTTTTTCATTCTCCGCAACAATTAAAGGCAACAAAATTTGTAAGAAAGTTTCTTTTTTTTCCTTAACACTTTTAATGGTATCTAAATCCTTCGGCAGTCTTGTAAAATATATAGGTTTTACTTTTTTTTTATTTCTTACGTAGTCTAAATCATATTCTAAATCATCAAATAGATTTAATACCGTCTGTGTATTTAAGTTATAATCGTTATCTGAAGAAGGATTTTTTTTATTCTCAGGTAATTTTACTATTTCTTTAGGATTGTTTTTTTTTATATTATTTTTTTTGTTAACAACTTTTTTTTTGGTTTCTTTATCGTTTATTTTTTTATTGGATTTAATCTCTAAAGATATTTTTACTAAATCTGCATCAGTTATGATTTTTTTTATATGAAAACCAGAAAAAACTAACATTAATGCGACAGAAACATAAGCTGTTTTTAAAAAAATGTTTTTTATAACTTTTTCTTTGATTTTAAAATTGTAAATATCATTCAAACTTTCGATTATTGTGTTGAATAATGTTTTAAAGAAATTAATAACTTTTTGAATCTCTATATCTCTAGCAAATTTTCTAGCATTTTTTAAATCTATGAAACTTCTATTGATATGGGGATAGCCTTTTTTTCTTATTTCAACTTTGTAAATAGAATGGTTCTGGGATTGGAGTTGACTTTTAGCGAGAAAGAGTTGGCGGGTTATTGGTACAAGTGAAAAATTGATAATTATTAATTAATTTAGGGTATGAAAATTTTGATTCAATCATTCGCCGTTCTATCTGTTGTGTTCCTTTTCGCCTCTTGCGGTGGAGAACTTAAAACTGTAGATAAGCCCGAGGACATAGGACCACAAGTCTTTGCCGTACTAGAAGATATGGATGAGATGACAAAAGCTCAATTCCGACAGCACTTTCTAACGATTGAAGATATTCATGCAATGGCGAAAAACAAAAGTCTAGGAATGTCAGAAGAAATGTCCGATTTTTTTCTTGCTCAAGACAAAGAAGAATATGATGAAGATCTGGATGAGGGCTTCAAAAAAATCGGTAAAAAGGGAAAAAAGCTCGGAATTGAATGGACACAAATTGAATACGTGAAGTTCACTTCAAAAATCAGAATTAAAGGCGAAATAAAACAATGTGATGGTGAAATGACGTTTAAATATAGGAAAATACCTTTCGTTATTGAAACACAATCACTCTATGATGGATCCGGATGGAGTTTACTGAATATCGGCAAGCCAAAAAAAGCTTATTGATCATGTAAAACATCCATTTCGCGTTTTTTGATAGCTACTTTTGTACAATTATTCTGTTGCGTCCTAAGAATAAGGAAGTAAAATCGGAGCTCCTTCTTAATTTCTCTGAAGTTCTCCGAGGTCTTTATTCAAGTCCTCAAGAACATCTCGATAAATCGACATCATTTCCTCCTGACGGGAACCATAATAATCCATAGAGCCTTCAAATTGGTCTATCGTATAGCCTTTGGCGTTTAGCAATGAGTCGCCAGTTTTCACCATTACTTTATGGTATTTCGTGATGTTCCCAAACTCATCCGTTATATAAGCTTCCAATTTCACCATTTCAGTGAGAAGTGGAACCATTTTTTTTCGTGGGATTAAATCCTCTGGCTTTTCAACTCTAGGAACTCCATCAGAACAGGAAGCAAGAAAAAGGAGCGCTATGATGAAAACTCGGATCATCTATTGAAGATCAATCTACTTCCGTTTCCTGCTTCGATAATATTCCCTCGATCATATACCTTACGGCCGTTTACATAGGTTGAATGAATTGAATTTGAGAACTCCACACCTTCGAATGGCGACCATCCGCATTTGTACATGATATTCTCTTTTGTAACTCCGTATTTAGAATTCGGATTGACAATTACTAAATCTGCAAAATAACCTTCGCGAATGAAACCTCGCTCAACGACATTAAAAAGAATTGCTGGAGCATGTGCAATTTTTTCAACAACACGCTCAATTGATATCTTTCCTTCCTCAACCTTTTCAAGTAGTGCCAATAAAGCATGCTGAACTAAAGGACCTCCAGATGGAGCTGTCAAATATTTATTATTCTTTTCTTCAAGAGTGTGCGGTGCATGATCCGTTGCAATAACGTCAATCTTATTGTCCAAAACCGCTTGGAAAATTGCATCTCGATCAGTTGCTTTCTTTACCGCAGGGTTCCACTTAATAAGCGATCCCTTTTCAGTATATTGTTCTTCACTGAACCACAAGTGGTGGATACAAGCTTCGGCCGTAATTTTCTTTTGTTCTAAAGGAATTGAATTATCAAACAGCTCTAATTCTTTAGCCGTACTAATATGAAACACGTGCAATCTACTTCCATTCTTTTTCGCAAGTTCTACTGCAGCAGATGAACTTAAATAACAAGCCTCTTCACTGCGAATTACAGGGTGCATACTCATTGGAATATCCTCACCGTATTTCAATTTAGCTTTCTCTAGATTTGTGCGAATTGTTCCTTCATCTTCGCAATGCGTAATCAATTGATGGTCCAATTGAAAAATGCCTTCCAAGGTCTTCTGCTGATCAACAAGCATATTCCCTGTTGAAGATCCCATAAATATTTTTATTCCAGCCACATCAGTTTTGCTCACCTTTTTCAACTCTTCCAAGTTGTCATTGGTCGCTCCCATATTAAAGCTATAATTCGCAATTGAAACTTCGCTGGCGCGATCGTATTTCTTTTCTAACTCTTCTATTGTCGTTGCGGCAGGCTTTGTATTTGGCTGCTCCATATATGAAGTAATCCCTCCTGCAACTGCAGCTCTAGACTCGGTTTGAATATTTCCTTTGTGCGTTAATCCCGGTTCGCGAAAATGTACTTGATCGTCAATCCAGCCCGGTAAGATCAGTTTCCCATTTAGGTGAACTTCTTCTGCATTTCCTTCTACAGAAATCGATTTCGAAATTTTCTCTATTCTACCATCCTTGATTAAAAGATCCGCTTCAATTCTGGATCCTTCGTTGATGATAACTCCGCCACGTAAAATAATTGTACTCATAAATCCATTCCGCGCATTTTCCAAACTCCGAAAAATGCTTCTTTAAAAATTCCTGTACTCATTTTTGACTCTCCCAATACACGATCCATGAACGTAATTGGAACTTCCTTCACCTTATAACCGTGCTTGATCGCTGCATACTTCATGCAAATCTGGAAAGCGTATCCTTTAAACGTTACTCCATCCAAATTGATTTTCTCCAATACTTTTCTTCTGTAACACTTAAATCCAGCGGTCGTATCTTTAATTCCAATAAACAAGATCATTCGCACATACACACTTGCGAAATAAGACATCAAGATCCGTTTAAGCGGCCAGTTAGAAATCTTGCCGCCTTTGATATAACGAGAACCGATACTTACATCTGCCCCATCTTCTTTGCACGCTTTATACAATCGAATCAAATCATCAGGGTTGTGGGAGAAATCGCAATCCATTTCAAAAATGAATTCGTACTCTTTTTCAATTGAACATTTAAATCCGTGAATGTAAGCTGTTCCCAATCCTAATTTTCCTTTTCGAACTTCAAGATGAATCCGACCGGGAAATTCCTTCTGCAACTCGCAAATAACATCTGCTGTTCCGTCAGGAGAAGAATCGTCAACATACAGAATATCAAACTCTTTCTCCAATGACAAAACCTTGCGCGTCATGCGTTCGACATTATCTATTTCATTGAATGTGGGTATGATTATTACTGAATCTGACACTTTACTATTTAAGGTAGCCCCTAAAATAAGTAATTCTGCGCAATCGCAGCTTAAACCCGAACGATTGAAAGCATTGTTTTATCTTTACATTAACAATATTTACAATTCAATGTGGAGACTTCTATTTCTTGTTTTTCCAACACTTGCCTTTGGACAGGGTTCATTTAACGTGAATTTACTCGATATATGGTACGAGGACACACTGTTGCACAACACCACAGACGTGCGTTACAACGATTGTTGGGGCTATACTCAAAACGGTCAGGAATATGCCTTAGCAGGGTCAACCGAAGGAACACACGCATTTAAAATTTCTGAAACGAGTCAATTTGAATACATCGATTTCTTGGAAGGAAATTTTACTTCGACAATGGTTATTCACCGCGACATCAAAACATATTTGAATTACGCTTACGTTGTTTGCGACGAAGGAATGAGTAGTCTTCAGATAATTGATTTATCTTATCTACCTGATTCCTTGCACGTTGTCATGGAAAACGATTCGAGCTTTGCACGCGTTCATAACTTATTTATCGATGAAGACAATGCTTTAATGTATGCATGTTCCATTCAGCCAAGCAGTGGTGGATTTCTGCAATCCTTGATTTCAATGCAAGTGTTTTCATTGGCAGATCCAGAACTTCCTGTTTTGGTATACGAAGGACCAACCGACATTCCGGAAGTTCACGACGCTTATGTTCGAGATAATATTGCTTACTTAAATTGCGGAACCGACGGATTCAGGGTGTACGATTTTTCTATTCCAACCGCGCCTATTTTCATCCAGAACACGAGCTTTTATCAAGATCAAGGATACAACCACCAAGGTTGGTTAAGTCCGGATGGAACCAAATATGTCTTTGGAGACGAATCAAGTGGAACGCGTTTGAAATTGTGTACCGTTGACGCGAACCACAACGCAACAATAAGCAAGCGGTTTGGAACGAATTATGAAAATGGGAGCGTCCCTCATAATATTGTAATTTCAAATGAATTCGTCTACGTTGCGTATTACAATGAAGGTTTAAGAATCTTCGATTTAAGAGCTCCAATCCCTTCTGAGATTGCCTATTACGATACGTATCCAATTGACGAACCCTTGTTTAAAATGCAGGGAGCTTGGGGAATTTATACAGATTTCCCTTCCGGCAGGTTACTCGTTTCAGACCGACATACAGGTTTGCACTTACTAGAATTTAACGAGCCCGTTTTTCAAGTTTCCACTGGAAACACATTTGATGTTTACCCAAATCCAGCTATTGAAGGTGGTAGTGTCACAATTAAATTCAATGTGGAAATTTTTGAAGAATTAGAAATCTCAATTCATGATCTTTTCGGCAAAATAGTTGAGTCAAAATCAATCATAGATGAATCCTACGCGCAGTTCAATTTGGATTTGGCTTCTGGAATTTACTTCTTTAGAGTAAGTTATAAGGATTACCTCGGAGATACGATTCTGGAGCAGAAGAAGATTCTTGTTTCGGAGTGAGAGTGGGGAGTGATGAAGTTGGAAGAGAAGACGAAACTTTAAAACACCTTCTAAAGGCCGTAGAGATTGATCCCGCTTTTAGAACTCCTTATGCCAATATCGGGTATAAATATCAGGAAATTGGGCATTATGATGAGGCCATAAAATATTACAATAAAGTTCTTGAACTCGATCCCGAAGAACCTTCGGGTTTCAGCAACAGAAGTTACAATTTATATAAACTTTGTAGGTTAAAGGACGCAATGAAAGAAATCAATAAATTCATTGAAATTTATCCTGCCAATTCTTTTGCTTATAAGCTTAGAGCCTTAATTCACTTGCGTACGAAAAGAATAAAAAAAGCATATAACGAGTTCTCAAAATTACCATTAATTTAAAGTATACTGAACAGTATGGAGATGAGGTTCAACAATTGAACAATGCGAATTGTCAATAGAAAGTTAATCTAATCGATGAACAAAGGATCAACAACATCCTTGATTAAATCCGTTTCATAGCCTTTAGAAGCTAAAAATCGATACACCTTAACCTTCTTAGCATAAGAATCCTTTTCGCTTGCTAAGGAAAGGTATTTACGCTCCGCCAATTCCGTTAGGTTCGAAATATAAACCTCTGGATCAATTGAGGAAATTCCTTTATCCATAGAATATTTAGAAATTCGCTTTTGCTTTAAATGTTGGCAGATCTTGATTTTTCCCCACTTCTTGATATTGATTTTTCCAGATACGAATGCTTCAGTAAATCGCTCTTCATTCAGGAAATTATTGGAAATGAGGTGGGCCAAAAGGCGGTCCATATCTTCCTGATCGAACCGCCACTGGTATAATTTTGTCTCTAGCTCTGATGAACATCGCTCTTGATAAGCACATAAGGCTTCGAGCTTTGTTTTTGCTTCGAGGAAAGAGTATTTGCGCTCTGATAACATCAGACCGTAATCTCGTCTTGTTTATCGTTGACAAATGAATATTGCAACAAATGATTTGCTGAGCTTCCTCTTACTGGAATCCACTTCTTATATTTAAAGAACCACTTCATTTGACGAGACATTAAGCCTTTCTTAAAGTGTGATTCTAAATATGGATGAACCAACAATGAAACACTCTTTTCTTTTTTCTTAGTCATTAAGTACTCGAGGTTGTTCTCAATCTCTTCTGCAAAAAGAATAGATGCTTGAACTTCACCAGTACCATTACATGTCGGACATTTTTCTGATGTTGTAATATCCGTTTCAGGACGGACACGCTGACGTGTAATTTCTACAACTCCAAATTTAGACGGAGGAAGTATATTGTGCTTTGCTCTATCGTTCGACATTGATTTCTTTACCGCTTCAAACAAAGCCTTATTGTTAGCACGTTCATGCATATCAATAAAGTCAATACAGATGATACCACCCATATCTCTCAATTGAAGAACACGTGAAATTTCATGCGCAGCCTCAATGTTTGTTGAAAGCGCATTGTTTTCTTGTCCGTCGGCACCTTTGCGGTTTCCACTGTTGACATCTACAACGTGCATCGCCTCAGTGTGCTCAATGATCAAGTATCCTCCACTAGGTAAAGGAACCTTCTTACCAAACAATGATTTGATTTGCTTGTTCACGCCAAACTTCTCGAAAATGTCCAATTTCCCATCGTAATGACGGATAATCTTTTCTCTTCCAGGAGCAATTCCAGATACGTACTCCTTTAAATTAGAAGTAAGGTCACCATCGTTGACATGAATATTAGTAAAGTTCGCATTCAATAAATCTCTAAGTAAAGACGACGTTTTATCAATTTCGCCCAGTACTCTGTAAGGAGGTTTAGCCCCAATAAGATTATCATGCATTTTTTTCCACTTACTCGCCAGATTCTTCAAATCTTGGTCGAGCAGTTCGATCTTCTTTCCTTCTGCGACAGTGCGAATAATAACTCCGAAATTTTTCGGTTTAATACTATTCATAACTTCTTTCAGTCTTGCTCTTTCATCGTTATCCTTAATCTTTTGGGATATGGATACTTTATTCGAAAAAGGCACTAAAACAAGATACCTGCCTGCTAGGGTTATTTCAGCACTCAACCTCGGTCCTTTAGATGAGATTGGTTCTTTTGCTACTTGTACTAAAATTGGGGCCGAAGAAGAAATGATTTGACTAATCTTTCCATCCTTTGGTATGTCTTTTTCCCCTTTGAAATACAGAAGATCGGCTACGTTCTGCTTGCCACGCAATGTATCACGCGAAAACTTATTTTGCGAATTGAATTGAGGTCCAAGATCAAGATAATGCAAAAATGCATCCTTATCATAACCAACATCCACAAACGATGCATTTAGGCTTGGAACGACTTTTCTGACTTTACCGAGATAAATATCTCCTACAGCAAATTCAGCCTTTCCGCTCTCCTCTTCATGCAACTCAATAAGCTTTCCGTCATCGAGCAAAGCAAGCCTGACACCTTTTTTATGGGTATCGACTACTAGTTCTAAACTCACGAAAGCCTAATTATATTAATAAATAGAAAAACTCAGCAGGTACTCTACCTGCTAAGCTTCAAAAGTGTTCAAGAAAAATTACTTCTTCTTCTTGTGACGGTTTTTTCTAAGTCTCTTTTTACGCTTATGCGTAGACATTTTATGTCTTTTTCTTTTTTTACCACTTGGCATAATTCTATATATTTTCTTGTTAAAATTCTTATTTAGTTATTCCCCTCCGGTTAAGAGAAAAAAAACACTCTCACCATACAGCAAGAGTGCAAAAGTAACAAAACCAATTGAATTTTGGCGTTCTATTGGCTCAAACTACTTAATTATTTTAAAGTTACGTTCGTCTTAACCTCTTCAACAAATGTTTTCGCTGGCTTAAACGAGGGAATATTGTGAGCAGGAATGATAATCGCAGTGTTTTTTGAGATATTTCTTCCCGTTTTTTCAGCTCTTTCTTTAACGACAAAACTTCCGAAACCTCTTAAGTACACATTTTGACCTTTTGACAATGAAGACTTCACTGAATTCATAAACGCCTCAACGGCCTTTAACGCCTCTACTCTCTCCAACCCTGTTTCTTCAGCAATATCTGCAACTATATCCGCTTTTGTCATATCTTATTGATTTTTTGATGTTTAAATGTTGACTTTCGAAGGCAAAATTAAAGTTCTCTTTTGTTTATTACTTACTTTTGAGCGAATAATTTTTCGATTTTCCCTTAATGCACAATTTTTCCCCACTAATAGCCCATTGGTATAGACAAAACTCTAGAATTCTACCATGGAGACAGACTAATGATCCATATTTCATTTGGCTTTCAGAAATTATCATGCAACAGACAAGAGTCGATCAAGGTACGGCTTATTACGAGAAGTTTACATCAAACTACCCGACAATCATTGACTTAGCCAATGCGGAAGAACAACAAATCTTAAATGATTGGCAAGGATTGGGATATTATAGTCGAGCGAGAAATTTGCACTATTCAGCCAAATTGGTCAGAGATGAACTTAACGGAGAATTTCCAAACACGTTTAATGAAATATTGAAGCTTAAAGGAGTTGGCACTTATACGGCAGCGGCCATAAGCTCATTTGCTTTTAAAGAACAGAAAGCGGTCGTTGACGGAAATGTATATCGATTGCTGAGTAGAGTGTTTGATATAGACACACCCATTGACAGTTCAAAAGGACAAAAGGAATTTCAAATTGTAGCGGATGAATTAATTCCAGAAGAAGCACCCGATATTCACAATCAAGCCATCATGGAGGTTGGATCACTCATTTGCATGCCGAAAAATCCAAAATGTGAAGAATGCCCATTGGTCGACTTGTGCCTTGCGAGAGTGAACAAGACAATCGAATTAAGACCGGTAAAATCAAAGAAGACAAAAGTACGTGATCGCTACTTTCACTTCTTTCTATACGACGACAATGGAGAAACTTATATTGAACAAAGAACAGAAAAAGGAATTTGGCAAAACATGTTTCAGTTTCCTTTGTTAGAAATTGAATCGAATGCGATTGAGTCGACTAAAAAACAATGGAGTCGTCAATCGAAACAGTCTTCTGAAATAATTCACAAACTGAGCCATCAAAACATCCATGCCGTTTTCCATCATTTTGACCGCATGCCCAATTCCATAAATGAATCGTGGATCAAAATAAAGATGGAGGATATTCAAGATTATCCGCTCCCTCGAATCATTGATCGATATCTTGAGGAAAATTGATGATTATAAATGATCAGCTTGTTGAAGAAAAAAATCAACGCTCGCAGGAGCAATTAATCAACAACTTGAAGAGAATTTTGATATCCAATTCACAATTATTAATTATCAATCCACAATTCAATTCAAGATTTCGTACTTTTAATCTAGAAATACAACAATAAACATGGCAGGATCAGTCAATAAAGTAATCTTAATTGGAAACCTTGGGAAAGACCCTGAAGTTCGTCATTTAGAAAATGGCGCTGTAGTGGCTAACTTTTCTATCGCTACATCAGAAACATATATGGATAAGAATACGGGACAAAAAGTAGAAAATACGGATTGGCACGATATAGTTGTTTGGAGAGGCCTTGCTGAAGTTGTTGAGAAATATGTCAAAAAAGGACATAAAGTTTATGTCGAAGGAAAGCTTAAAAAACGTTCTTGGCAAGACAAAGAAGGGATCACAAGATATTCTACTGAAGTTATAGCCGATGAAATGACAATGTTGTCTAGTCCTGGGCAAAAAGCTCCTGGCACTCAAAAAGACCCTTACAATTCAGCTGGAACACCAGACACTCCGTCAAAGGTCGATGACATCATTAAAAATGATAAAGACGATTTACCGTTTTAAGTAACTATTAAATGGACGACCCCTCAAATTTTGAAACTTTCGGAAATATATCACAAGCGGGATTTAATTCATTTGGAGATTTCGCATCTATTCTCATACTTTTATGTTTACTAATATCATCTGCCCTGATATCAGGATCAGAAGCTGCATTCTTTTCGCTTACTCCAATTGATAAAGAAGACCTTAAAGCCGATTCCGGTAAAAGTGCAAAAACAGTTACAGACCTTTTAAAGAAACCTAAAGAACTTTTAGCAACGATTCTTATTGCAAATAACTTTGTCAATGTCGCTATTGTAATTGTATCGAGTGCTGTATTGACTCAAGCCTTTGAAGGCTCTGAATTAAGTGGAACGACTCAGTTCTTAATTGAATTCGCATCAATTACCCTTGTTTTATTATTGATTGGCGAGGTTATCCCTAAAATATACGCAACCAAAAGAGCCTTGTTTTTTACTAAAATGATGAGTAAGCCACTCTATTATTTAAATAAAACCCCTCCAATTTCCTGGATTAGATCAGGACTCGTTTTAGGAACAAGTTTCATTCAAAAAAGAGGAAAGCGCGGAAAAGTTGATTTATCGACAGGTGAACTTGAACAAGCATTGGCCTTAACTAAAGAAACAAGCACTTCTGACGATGACCACAAAATTCTTGAGGGCATTGTCAAATTTGGAAGCACTGAGGTTCGACAAATCATGAAATCTCGTGTGGATGTCTATTCACTTGAATCTCAAGATACATTCGATACGGTTTTAGAAAAAATTCTTGATTGTGGCCATTCGCGAATTCCTGTTTATGAAGATAACTTTGATAAGATAATAGGAATTCTTTTTATTAAGGATCTTCTGCCCCACCTGAGCTCAAAAGATAAATTCAATTGGCAAGAACTGATTCGAAAACCGTTCTTCGTAACAGAAAATAGAAAGATTGACGATTTACTAAAAGATTTTCAAGAAAAGAAGGTTCATATTGCCATGGTTGTTGACGAATACGGAGGAACCAGCGGAATTGTGACTTTGGAGGACGTCCTTGAAGAAATTGTAGGAGATATTACCGATGAATTCGATGACGACGAAATAGTTTACACAAAAATAAACGAATCCACATACCTCTTCGAAGGCAAGACTTCACTGGTTGACTTTTATAAAGTGATGGATATTGATGAAGAAGAATTAGAAATTGATACCCAAGCAGCTGATACTATTGGAGGATTAGCCGTTGAAATAGCAGGGAGAATTTTAGAACCCGAGGAATCTCTTGTTATTGGAAACTTCAAATTAATCGTTGAATCCAGTGACAAAAAGAGAATCAAGATGATTAAAGCTGTTAAAATTGGGAAAGAAGATTAATAAGATAAGACTATGAATTGGAAATTAGGAGTTATTTTAGTGTCGTTTATAGTACTTTCTTCATGTGAAGAGGATATTAACATTCCAAAACCACCAGCTTATTTAAGGCTTGAACTTCCCGATCATACATATATCAGCTATGTAGACTCGTGTCAATACAGCTATGATTTAGCATCAATTTACACTGTCGAAAATCCTTCAGGAAACAAACAAAACATGTGTTATCGAGAAATTAAACTTGGCCCGCTAAATGGAACCATTTATTTTCGATATTGGGACATGGTAGAGCCCCTTTCTTATTATGTAAACAATGCTAATGATGAAATAGATCGTCACAAAGGAATGGCCATTGATGTAAATGATCAATTGATAATCCGTGAAAAAGATGATGTTTACGGAATCATTTTCCAGCTGAAAGGAGACGTTGCAACGCCATTCCAATTCTACCTTACAGACAGTACAGATCGATTTGTTTATGGCGAAGTTCTATTTAACATGAGTCCGAATTACGATTCATTGATACCTACGCTTGACTACTTGAGAAAGGATTTGAACCAACTATTGGAAACGTTCAAATGGAATCAATAGCATACTTATCAATTGGAACCAATCTCGGAGATCGCATCAAAAACATAGATGACTCGATTGAATTGATCCAAAGTGAAGCAGGACCATTAATCGCAAAATCGAGTATTTATACAACAGAACCTGTTGGCTTTTCAGCTGAAACTGATTTCCTCAACTTATGCATCTCTATTCGAACGGAATTACCGCCGCTTGAATTGATCGAAAAATTAAAAAGTATTGAATTTAATTTGGGTCGAAAAAAAAAGTCTGCAAATGGTGTTTACCAATCAAGGTTGATCGACATTGATATAATACTATACGATAACAAAATAATGGCAACAGAAGAATTAACAATACCTCATGAGCGATATAACCAGAGAATGTTCGTACTTAAACCTTTAGCTCAAATTGCAGCCAATATCTACGATCCAGTTCAAGGTAAAAGGATTAAGCAATTATTGACCGAGTGTATTGATCAATCGACTATTCAATTATATGGCCATTAAATAACACCAAACAATAGCTGCAAGGGCATTTTGTTATCAAAATAATTACTATTATTGCAGTTGAAATAAGAATTTTATTATTTACTATGAAAAAACAAACCATCAAAGTTGTTGCATTTTTAGCTATCGCAGGAAGTTTAGCTACTGGATGTAGCCTTCTAAAGGACGTAACATACGTATCAACTACTAATCCGTTAGAGATGCACGGTGATTCAGTTCGTGTACAAGTTGATATTACTTTCCCAGAAAAAGGAATCAACAAAAAAGCTGCAGCAGAAATCGTTCCTATGATCGGATCAACTGCACTCAAGCCACTTAGAGTTCAAGGTGAAAAAGCAACTGGAAACGGTGAAGCTATTCAGTATAAGGCTGGTGGAAAAGTTACATATAAAGATATGGTAGCGTACACTCCAGATATGGAAGCTGCTGACTTTATGGTTACTGGTAAGATTTATAAAGGTGAAAAAGAGAAAGGTGAAATCGAGGCTACAAAAATCGCTGACGCAACTATCATTACACCTTACTTAGTTGATAAAGATTTTAAAGTTGTTATCGCTAAAGATGAATTTAGAAGAGTAACACAAGAATCTACATTAACTGTTATCAATTACGATAAAGGTCGTGATGCAGTTAAAAGTTCTGAGTTAAAAGATGACGACGTTAAAGCATATGGAGAATTCTTAATTGAAGCTCAAGCAAATCCAAAAGTAGAATTGACTAAGATCAACGTTGTTGGTTATGCATCTCCAGAGGGTGAAGTTGATAAGAATGATGGATTGTCTGGTGATCGTGCTGCATCTGCAATTGCAGCAGCAATGAAAATCGCTAAAAAATCTGAAAACGAAACTGCTCAAACTGAAGGAATGTATGCTCCAAGTGGAAGTGGTGAAGATTTCGCAGGTTTCGAGAGAGAATTGACTGCAGATACTAAAATGAACGAAAGCGATAAGCAATTGGTTCTTAGAATCCTTCAAACTGAATCGAATCCGGCTACTAGAGAAGAAAAAATGAGAGATTTAGGCAAGTCATTTACTTACTTAGACAAAAACATTTTTCCTAAGTTACGTCGTGCTGAGATCACAACAAACTATGACTTAACAGGATTCTCTGATGAAGAGATGAAAGCTAATTCAGTATCTAACCCAGACACATTGAACTTAGAAGAGTTATTGTTCTGTGCTACTTTGTATACAGATTTGAATGAGAAATTAAGAGTTTACAAAATTGCTGAAACAAGATTCCCAAAAGATTACAGAACTTCTAATAACGTAGGAGCTGTATTGTATATGATGAATAAAGTTTCTGATGCAAAAGCAAAATTTGAAAAAGCAAACGGTGTTAAAGATAACCCAATCTCTAAAAACAACTTAGGTGCTGTTGCTGGTGTTGAAGGTGATCGTACGAAAGCATCTAAATTATTAGGCCAAGCAGGTGGTGCAGGTTCTGAAGTTGATTATAACAAAGGAATTATCTCTATCCAAAATGGTAACTACGGAGACGCTGTTACTCAATTAGGATCTGATGCTTCTTTCAACAAAGGATTGGCACAATTACTTAATGGTTCTGCTTCTATTACTGCTGGGACAGTTGATGGGTCTGATGACGCTGAAACTGGTCAAGGTTACTACTTAAAAGCTGTAGCAGCTGCACGTCAAGATAAACTTGCAGATGTAGTTAGCAATCTTAAGAGTGCTATCTCAAAAGATGGAGCTTACAAAGCAAAAGCAGCGAAAGATAGAGAATTCATCAAGTATATGGAAAATGCTTCTTTCACAGCAATAGCTAAATAGTACGGAATTCAATTCTTAAAAGGCCCTTCGGTTTATCCGAAGGGCCTTTTTTTGTGTCGATCCTTTTTCAATATTAAGGAATTATCATTATTTACAATAACCACCAAACTTATTAACACCCATTCTGCCTTCCTATGAGTACATAGCTTCACTACTTAACGGTTTTACCACCTCTTCCCAAGTATTATCTATAAATTAAGCCTTTTCGCCTGTTCATAACTACGCCCTGTAATTTTTGAATTGCCACATAAATGACTTAATTTTGATGCAATCAACTAACACGGCATACAACGCTTGATAACTACAATCCCATGTTAAGACTAATCATCATTTTCATTTTTGCTCTATTTCAATTCTCGTCGTATTCGCAAACTTGGACGCACGATTTTGAGACTGCAGGCGGATACACGACAAGTGATGCTGAATGTACTGATGGTTCAGATGATTATTTCATCAGAACTGATGGATCAAACACAAATGATGACCCAACTAGTCCTCAGGGTTCATTCTACTTTGCAGCACAAGATATAGACGCTGCAGGATGCCCCGCGATTGCAGGTGCCAATGGCACTCTAGATTTTGACGATATTGATATAAGTAATTGCACGGGGCTTTCTCTCGAAATTTTGGCAGCAACTTTTAACACTTCAAAATGGGACAATGTAGACTATGTCCATATTCTTTATGACATAGATAACTCAGGTACATGGTCAAATTTAATTTGGTTTGAGAATAATGGAGCTACATATAACACTGTAGCTCAAGTTGATACTGACTTTAATGGAGTCGGTGATGGTTTAATACTTTCACCAACATTTCAAAACATTATTGGAAGCATCGCTGGTAGCGGAGCACTTATCGATATTAGAATTGAATTTCAGTTGAACGCTGGATCAGAAGATATTAATCTCGACAATATCAGGATCTTTGGGACAGGATGTGGAGCACCATCATCTTCTATATTAACTGGCGTAATTACAGGTAATCCTTTCACTGTGGATTGCGCAGGAACGGCAGATGCAGGAACAATTAATTTCACTTCAACAGGAACATTCATTGGAGGAAATATTTACACGGCACAACTATCGGACGCCGCAGGAAGTTTTGCAAGCCCAACTTCAATAGGGACTTTAGCATCGACGGCCAATTCAGGAACAATAAACATCACCATCCCGGCTGGAACAGCATCTGGATCAGGATACCTCATTCGAGTAATATCAGACAACCCAGTTACGACAGGATCGAGTAGCGCAGTATTTACGATTACCCAAACAGGAACATGTGGCCCAACATTACCAGCAGGACTAATAATAAATGAATGGTCAAACGGCCCAGCGGGATCTCAAGAATACTATGAATTCGTAGTTGCAGGTCAATGTGGAGAACTTGTAGATATTCGAGGTTATATACTCGACGACAACAACGGGACCTTTACTACACCAGCAAGTTATTCTGGAACAGCATCTGGTATTGCACCAGGTCACTTTAGATTCGCATTTGTTGCTCAGTGGGCTTCAATCCCTGTTGGTTCTTTAATCTTGATTTACAACGCAAATGATCCCAATACGGACCTTCCGGCAGATGACCCAACTGATGCCAATAATGATTCTTTATACGTTGTCCCACATAATAATGCTCTTTTTGAAAGATGCCTATCGATGCCAATAGCTGCTGCTCCAGATTCATTATATACACCGTGTACATATACTGTATCCCCACTTTCTGGTTGGGGAGCTTTAAGTCTTCGTAATAGCGGTGATGCAATTCAGGTGCGTCAACCAGACGGAACCTACTACCAAGGTGTTTCGTATGGTGGCAGCGAAATTTCTGGCGGCCCTAATAATCTTAAATTATTCACCGGAAGCGGAAGTGCTATGGCTGGATGGTTTACTAACGGTGACTTTTTTGATATTTCAAATTGGACATCAGGAGCAGCTAATGTAACAAATCAAACGGCTGGTTTAGCCAATAACGCTTTAAATCAAGCATGGCTTTTAGAAATGAGAGATTCTCAAACAGAGAATTGCCCTTTTACAACCTTGCCCGTTGAAATCACTCTTTTTGAAGGTTGGAACGAACCTTATGGCAATAAAATCATTTGGGAAACTGCAACTGAAAAGAATTCAGACTATTTCGTGATTGACAGAAGCATTGACGGTAAGTCTTGGATTGAAGTTCAAACTATCAAATCTGTGGGCAACTCTGAAACAACATCGAAATACAGCACAGTCGATATTGGTTTCGAAGAAGTGATGAACTATTATAGATTGAGTCAGTACGATCTTGATGGAACTGAGAAGAGACATTACAAATCGGTTACCATAGACAATAGCATTGTTTCTGACATAGAGCTTATTGGTATTTATAATATACTAGGACAACCTGTTACTTATGAATACAAAGGCCTTCAAATTCATGTATTCAGCAATGGGACCTCTAAAAAGGTACTCCATTAGGGTTAATTGAACTTCGAAGATTAATACTTTTTTTTGATGATTGCTATGGGGCAATTTGTCAATGCGAAAACTATTGATTCGGACTTTCATGATGGCAGAATCATGTTTAAATTGAAAAACGAAAGACTTGCACAGTCAAACAACGGATAAATCGAACTATGACTTAGTTGTAGACGCTATCGAATACAAAGGAAACAAAGATAAATTGAAAAATTTCATTCGAGATAATCCTTTATTCCAAAGTGTAAATCGTATAAATACTCTTGTTCTCGCTGGCCCTTTGTAGGAAACAATGTGGCTGGCGTTTTTAGTAATTCTAAGTCCATTATTGTTGAATAACCAGATCGTGAAATAATATGAGAAGCGCTCAGAATAGCCACATCTTGTTCTTTCCAACTCTTTGATAACGTCTTAATTCCATCACGAATTTTTATTTCAGGAGAAGCAATTACAGCTACAGATTTTGACACTAAATTATTCAATTGTTCATCTAATAATTGCTGTCCATAAATTGTCGGCCCACTAATAATAATAACCTTTTCAATCGTTTTTTCCTTCGGAACTTCATACTGTGAAAATCGGGAATAAGGACCAATATACGTCCGTCTGATGTCACTAGAAGCGACACTTAAATCACCAGCTAATCTAGAATCTTCGTAATCCATAATCCAAATTTCATTGAATTGTTTCATCAATTGCCCGTGGACTTTCCGCACCGCGATTTCATACCATTTAACCGGAAGTTCGTATTGATGTGTAATAAAAATCGATGGAACTTGAGTTGAGACAAATCCATATCGATGGTCTGCAATCACAAGATCAATATTGAATTTTTCGACCAATTTTTCAGTTTCGATTCTTTCTTTTTTCAATCGTTCTCTAAGTGGTAAAATTACACTGACCAACTCATTTCCAAATTTACCCTTCCCCTTAAAATCGAAAGGATATCCTTCGTGGTTCACATATTCTAAATCGGGGAAATATTCCAAGAAAATCACTCGCTGATCTTTATCACACGCCAAAACAACAAAATTGTCTTGTTCATTAAGTTGATGAATGAGTCCAATACAACGTGAAACATGGCCAAACCCCCAATTAAGTGGAGAAATAAGAATGCGTTGATTTTTGACTTCTGACGGGCTCATTTCTATCAAATATACGAACTAGAAACCGCTCAACTGAAATTAACCTTTTTTTGATTTATTTTTGATTGCCAATCCCAACATTGTTTATAGCTTTAACGTTATAACAATACAAATAAAATCAAATATGTTCGACGGTAACGAATTTAGAAAATACGCGACTAAGCACGTAGGTCTTAGTAGCATGCACGTGGACTCATACATTGAATCATCTGTGACACCTTATATTATTGAGGAACGTCAAATGAATATGACTCAAATGGATGTGTTCTCACGATTAATGATGGATAGAATTATATTCTTAGGAACTGGAATTAATGATCAAGTTGCAAATATTATCAATGCGCAATTATTGTTCTTAGAATCGGCAGATCAGAAAAAAGATATTCAAATCTATTTGAATTCTCCAGGAGGTTCAGTTTACGCTGGATTAGGAATTTACGATACAATGCAATATATCAATCCTGATGTAGCGACAATCTGTACAGGAATGGCTGCATCAATGGGAGCTGTATTATTGTGCGCTGGAGCTGAAGGCAAGCGTTCAGCATTGAAACACTCACGAGTAATGATTCACCAACCATTAGGTGGAGCTCAAGGTCAGGCATCTGATATTGAAATCACAGCAAGAGAGATTCAAAAGTTGAAGAAAGAATTGTATGATATTATCGCTACACATTCAAAACAAGATTACGATAAAGTATGGGCTGATTCTGATAGAGATTATTGGATGACAGCTCCAGAAGCGAAAGATTACGGTATGGTTGACGAAATTTTGCTTCGCAACCCTAAATAGTTTATCTTTGAAAAAAAATTAAAAGCCCATCTCGTCTCGCCTCGGTTAAACTGAGACGAAATTGGAGGGGCTTTTTTGACGAAAAAAGTTATGTCGAAAAAAGAAGCAGGTTGTTCATTTTGTGGAAGACCACGAGCAGAAGTAGGAATGCTAATTGCTGGAGTTACTGGTCACATTTGTGAAAGTTGTGTGTCGCAAGCCCATACAATCATTAAAGAGGAAGATCTAGGCGCTAAAAGCGATTCAGGAGAACGAATTGTGAATGTCTACAAGCCGAAAGAGATCAAAGCCAAACTGGATGAGTACGTTATCGGTCAAGATGATGCTAAAAAAGTGCTTTCTGTTGCTGTTTACAATCACTATAAACGATTGAACCAACCGGAGACGAAAGACGAAGTGGAGATTGAAAAATCGAATGTTGTATTAGTTGGTCGTACTGGAACAGGAAAAACACTTTTAGCAAAGACCATTGCAAAAATGCTTAATGTGCCTTTTTGTATTGCGGATGCTACTGTTTTAACTGAAGCAGGATATGTAGGTGAAGATGTTGAAAGCATCTTATCGCGTTTATTGCAATCTGCTGATTACAATGTTGAAGCGGCTCAACAAGGAATTGTTTTCGTTGATGAGATTGATAAAATTGCACGTAAAAGTGACAACCCTTCCATAACAAGAGATGTTTCTGGTGAAGGTGTTCAACAAGCATTATTGAAGCTTCTAGAAGGAGCTACGGTTAATGTCCCACCTCAAGGAGGTAGAAAGCACCCAGAGCAAAAAATGATTCAAATTGACACCAAAGACATCCTTTTTGTATGTGGAGGTGCATTTGACGGAATTGAAAAAATTATAGCGAATAGAGTTAATCGCCAAACAATTGGATTTTCGACTTCTGTTGAGGAAAGAGTTGATACAGATTCTCTTTTGAAATATGTTAATCCAACAGATATAAAAACATTTGGAATTATCCCTGAACTTATTGGACGTTTCCCTGTGCTTACCTACCTGGAGCCTCTAAGCCCTGAAAGCTTGAAACGTATTCTTACCGAGCCTAAAAACGCTTTGGTTAAGCAGTATGTTCGTTTGTTTGAAATCGATGGAATTGATTTGAAATTTGATAAAGACGTTTTTGATTTTGTAGTTGAAAAGGCTATTGAATTCGCATTAGGAGCTCGTGGATTAAGATCTATCTGTGAGGCAATCCTTAACGAAGCGATGTACGACCTTCCATCAAAAGAAGAGACGGAATTCAGAGTTACAGCAGAATATGCTAGAGCTCAATTCTCTAAATCGAAATTGGCGAAGTTGAGAGTGGCGTAGAAAGATCTAGTTTCTAAGTCTCAAATCGAATTAAGTAACAGTATCCAAGAACGAATTAATGAATCTTAAACTTCGTATATTTAATCGTCGCTCCTCGTCCCGTAAATAAAACTTCGTAGTGCGTTTTGATATGAAAAATCTCTCTTGTAACTGGATCAATATTTTCAGGAAGTTCTCCGTACAAATCCCAAGTTAATTCGAGGCAATCGTAGTTGTGCTCCTTAATTTGCTCTTCCGTGTATTCAAAAAGCAAATCGCTATCCGTCTTCATGTGCACAATTCCTCCTTGCTTCAATATTTTACGGTAACGCTCAATGAACAAAGATGAACTCAATCTCTTTCTCGGTTTTTTAGGTTGAGGATCTGAAAAAGTTAACCAAATTTCATCTACTTCTCCTTCTTCAAAATAATCCGTTATAAAATCGATTCGAGTTCTTAAAAAGGCGACGTTTTTCATTCCATCGTTTAATGCTTCTTCAGCTCCAATAAACATCCGTGCCCCCTTGATATCAACTCCAATAAAATTCTTATCTGGAAAGTGCTTTCCCAAGCCAACGGAATATTCCCCCTTACCGCAGCCGAGTTCAAGCACGATTGGATTGTCATTTTTAAAATGATCTTTGTTCCATTTACCCTTTAAATCAAACGGTTCTTTTAATATAGGCTCGAAAAAATTATCGAATTCCTTGACCGCTGCAAACCTTCTTAATTTGTCCTTTCCCATTCTTATAACTTAAGTCGGATTGTCTTCCGTCCTTGATTAAATAAATACATTCCATCTTCGAACTTCGAAGCATCAATAGTGAATTCATTGTCCGCATCGAAATTGATCATCACTTTTCCGTTCAGGTCAACTAAGTAGGCCTTTTCAAAAAGATCGGATTCAATTTCAACTCCAGAATTTATATATTTTATTTTCAATTCAGACAACATTGGAACCTCAATATCCAGTGCCGAATTCACCAATAAAAAAGTGCGATAAGACTAGCTAATTTCAACATAAAAACCAGTGTGTTTTCTAATATTTAAAACCCTTCCGTCATCGAAGATTAAGTATTGACCTTTAATTCCAGCTAAAACTCCAGATATAGACGGCGTTTTTTCAAACGATTGACTTTTAACCTTTTCAGGATAGACATTCACGGGATAATTCAATTCAATAATCTCATCATTTTCAGAAAAGAACTCCATAATATCAGATGGCAACTGATCTTCAATCGACCATTTTTCATCTTCCAAATCAATTGACTCATCAATGTCATTCTTCAACATCTTTTGCCATTGCGTCTTGTCCGTAAAAAATTCTTTCAGCGCTACCTCCAATCGTCCTGCTTCATACCTGTTGGGGACTTCCGCTAAAATAATGGCTGACGACGCGCCTTGATCGATCCATCTTGTTGGAACTTGATCCAATCGAGTAATCCCAACTTTTACAGCACTAGAAGCCGCCAAGTAAACAATATGTGGTTTATTATGGTGCTTTTCTTCCCATTCAGGATCTCTTCCTTCGCCCAAATGAGCGCGGCATAATTCTGGACGAAGAATACATTCAGCAGATTCAGGAGCAGTAGAAAAACAAGTCCAACAAAATCCTTGACCGAAAGACGATTTGGTTTTCTTGCCGCAGTTCGTGCAATTAATGACTCCGTTCCATTCCAAATTAATTTCTTTCCCGATAAAGTCGTTCATATTCAACTCTTCAGAAAGCATCAACCGGTATTGGACTTGATCGTCTAACGAAACTCGCATTTTTCTAAGATTACCTTCAGCCATATCCTCTATATTAATTGAAAAGGTATAATTTATCTTTCTGGAAGAATATTCATTTTATCGGCGAAATGGTAACAGAAATCGCGAAGATCTTCACATATTTTTTGCTCACCTGTTGCCTTCTCGAAGGAATCCGATAATGTTAAAAGCGTTTGATGAAAGAATTGTTTCATTTCTTCTACAGACATATCTTTTGTCCATAAATCAATCTTCATTGTGTTGTTTTCCTCACCATCCCACAATGAAAGAAGCATTGCTTTGGCTGGTGCATCCTGAACCGATCCATCTGGAGCGGTCCATTTCATTTGCACGGGTAAATTATTTGCATTCAATCCTACATCAATGGTCACTTTCGATGTCTTTACAACTTTATCTTCCATCTAATCTTCTATTTTATATTCTTGTAATATGCTATTGTATGGCACTTTAGCCAATTTGCCAACTTCTATCTCTTTTTCTTCCATATAATGCCTTACCATGCGGTAACCAATGAATTGGCCCATCCTATCCGGCCCTCCTTTTTCAGGCAATCCCGATGTTGTTGGCCCATCTTTTATCATATTTGCAATCTGTAACTCATCAGAAGAAAACAAGGCTTTTTCCTTTACCAAATACTCCCAAAAATCGCGTTCATTCCCGACTGCCCAATCCCATCCACTTTTCTTGTAACGCATAATTAAATGCTCTTCCATTTCGGGGAAAGCCGCTTTCGTAAAATAGAGAACCTTTCCCCAGAAAATCATTCGCTCCGCTAAGTTTCCTTCCTTATTTTCAACAACATGCGTGCTAATCCATCCAGCAAGTGCGTCGCGCTCTATGAATCTAGCATCCATCCCTTCTTTGATCCAATTGTAAAACTCCCTTGGGTCCAAATACTTTTGAATCACAGTTGAATTACCGCCCAAATAGCGCTCAAGGCCAATTGAAATTTCCTTTTCCGAACAAAAAACATTGGATTGAAATCTTGAATTGATGAAAATAATATCTGATGGCATTTTCGCTCTTGGCAAATGGTACTTTAAATGTTTAAACCCGTCAACTATTTTCGCTTCGACACTATTCAAACTATGAAATTTCTTTTCAATCGCAATCTCAAAATCCTTCATAATCGGATCGCTTTGTAAAAAAATCATTTGTTTTGCGAAAGATGAGTCTGGCATATCTTCCGTAAACTCCATGCAACGGCCCAAGTAATAATTATAGATTTCAGTAATTTCCTTTTTGTATTTAGAATGCACTTTAATTAGTTCCATCGAATCGGCATGGTACAATTTAGAGTGTACTTTTCGGAAATTAATAGTTAAGTCAACATCAGACGCATCGACATCCAAAGGGTCAGATGAACATCCGAGGAATATAAATGAGAGAATCAGAAGGGAAAAAAGGTTTTTTAGAGTCATTATAATTAACTATTTTCGTAGCTCAAAAGTACTCAAAACAGAGTGATTTTAGCCTAATCAATGTTTTAAAATTTGCACTATGAAACGATTATTACAGAGCCTTTCGATTATTGCGCTTTCAACGTCTATATTCGCTCAAGAAGCAGCTGATAAAAAATTCCAAGCTGGTCTAGTGTTTGGAACTGGAATGAACTTCATGAAAATGTCAACAAACAAATTAGTCGCTGATGGTATAGGTTCTGATGTCACGATAGGTGCAAATATGAATTTTTCATTTAACGATGCAATTGGTATTACTACTGGAATTGAAATTGATTTTGAAACATTTAAATACAGACCTTCTGGAAATGCAGTCTATTATCACTTCAGAGATAAAGATATTGTTAGACAGGTTGACCTTGAAGCTTCAGATGTATTATACGAACTTCAAACAAGAAAACAAAAGCCTATTTATATAAGTATACCAACGATGTTCATCTTTAGAACGAAATTCATTGGCTACTTCAGATACTTTGGGAAATTCGGATTGAGAACAAGTATCTTAGGTTCAAATAAAATTACGGATACAGGTTTTGAATACGCTATTGGTGACAATCCTGTGCTGACATCTGGCACCTCTCGTAACAACGAAAACATGTCAGCAGCTTCAGAATTGATTTTTATTAAAACTGTTGGTGGATTTGCAGGTGGAGCTGAATGGAATTTCAGCGGAACGACTTCGTTAGTTGCTGAAATGGGATTCTATTTTGGAATTACTCCGTTGTATTGGGATCGAACTGCTGGTAACAATCAAGATAAACAGTTTTTACACCAAAAAGATGACACAGGAACGGAAAATGATTATTTTTCTAACGGCGCAACGCATAATCAATTGAGATTTAAAGTTTCCATCCTTTTCTAAAATGAGTTTTTTGAAGACACAACAAGTAGCACAGCATATTACAGCCTGGCTAAGCAATTATTGCGATAAAGCTGAGCTGTCCGGTTTTATAATCGGAATTTCCGGTGGTGTAGACTCGGCTTTAACGTCGACTTTATGCGCAATGACAGGCAAAAAGACAATCGTATTAAGCATGCCCATTCGACAAACATCAGCTGAATATTCAAGAGCTATGAACCATATCGAAAATCTTAAAAAACGATTCGATAATGTTGAATATTTCGATATCGATTTGACATCAACATTTGAAGAGTTCGTATCTAAAATGCCGTTCGATCTTAAGGAACATCATTTGGCAATGGCCAACTCTAGAGCGCGATTGAGAATGACAACACTTTATTCTCTCGGACAAGCCTATCAATGTTTGGTTGCGGGAACAGGGAATAAAGTTGAAGATTTCGGAATTGGTTTCTTTACTAAATATGGTGACGGAGGCGTTGACCTTAGTCCTATTGCAGACTTAAATAAAACGGAAGTTTGGACTGTTTCAAAAGAGGTTGGTGTCATTGACGAAATAATTTCTGCTAAACCAACTGACGGACTCTGGGAAGACGGCCGAAGTGACGAAGATCAAATTGGAGCGAGTTATCAAGAGTTAGAATGGGCAATGAGTTTTGAGGGTGACGAAGGTGAACTAAATGAAAGGCAATCTGAGGTATTGAAAATTTATACGCGGCTCCATGCAGCTAATAAGCATAAGATTGAACCTATTCCTGTTTGCCTGATCCCAATTGAATTGAAAGGTTGAGTCTTAATCAATTGATCTTTTCTTTCCTTCGAGCGACTAGGATACAATTTTAATTACGGTATATACTTACAAAACTCGTTCAATGAGCCCAGATATTTCACGAGATCACAAGCGTACGATGCATCTAGAATAAAAAGGTTGTTTTCCGCAATATCATTAAACTTAGGAATGCCTTTTGCACTTTAGATTATTCTTCTGGTGCCAAACGAAGAACTATCCCATCGATTTCCTCAGTGATATGGATTTGACATCCTAATCGACTGTTGTCCTCAACGTGAAAAGCTTGATCAAGCATATCCAGCTCATCATCACTTTGTTCTGGCAATGCAGTGTCTGATTCCAGATAACATTGACACGTAGCACACATGGCCATCCCGCCACATTCGCCTAAAACAGGTAATTCGTATGCCTTACAAACCTCCATGATATTCATATTCATATCCGTTGGAGCCATGAGTGCATGGCTTGCGCCTTCTCGGTCAATAATTATAACCTTTATATCGTTCATCAGAAAATTTTAGGCAAAAATAAGAAAAAGTGATCGCTTTTGATAGAGAACCAACAAGTGACATCGAAACCAGAGTGTTTTTGATACAGGAGAGGGTGTGACTTCTAGAAAATTTACCTTCCTAATTGTAAATTCGAAGCGTCTGATTTCCGTCCCAAGTAACCACATATTGTCTCAATCCAAAATTGGAACCTGAAATCGGGGAACCGTCATACAATGAAAACTGAGCACTATTACACGTGTCATTCAGCATTAAGAAGTTTCCAGCGTCTTGAATTAATGGTTGTGGGCAATCTCCAGCAATGTCAGCTGGTGAATGTCTATCGAAAGCAATAAAATCGCTAATCCCTCTGCGGTAAACGATAATCCCTCTTGATCCTCCGTTAACATAAGCAAATCCACTGACTCCTTGTAAACTTGAATAAGACGGAAGCGTTATATTAATTGAAACATCAAACGGAATGTTAGGCACGGGATGCGCAGTATTTTGAGGACAAGCGGTTAGCAAGAACCCAACGGCAAACATTAAAATAAATCGTACTTTCATTACGTTTTAGGAATGATGATATCAAAGTTATGAAGATTAGAACGATTATCGGCATACTTTTATTGTTGATTGTGACAATCAATTCAGGCTGCGGTAATATGAAGCCAATAACAGGCTCCTCGGAGGATATTCAAAAACAACTCGCAAAGGCGAAAAAGAAATCAGATAAAGCAGCCAAAAAGAGAAATAAGCTGGCCTACAAACACTATTGGAGCATGCAATCGAAATCGGTAAAGAAGTCTATAAAAAAGAACAAGAAACGCCAAAAAAAGAAAGCTCAGAAAATGCGTTAAATTTTATCCTTCCATTTCCATTAACCCTTCAGTTCCCTCTTCCCAAAGTGACATTTGCTCATCAAGTTTCGCTTTTAAAGTATTATAAGCGCTAAGAATCGATTCAGCTTTCGCCTTGTCATCATAATTCAAATCAGCAATTATCAAATCTTGTTCAGCAATATTAGATTCCAATTCATCTATTTTTTGCTCTGATTTATTTACCTGATTCTGTAATTTGTTCTTAAGTCGTTTTCTGTCCTTTTCCTCCTGATAAGTAAGCTTTTGCTCAGATTCATTCGTTTCGACAACAACTTCTTTTTTGACTGAGGTCACATTTATCTTTTTCTCAGAACTTGCCGTTTTTCGACTTAAAAAATCTTTAACGCCATAGTGATGCACTTTCAATTGCTGGTCTTCGATTTCCCAAATTCTATTCGTCAATCCATCCAAGAATTCTCTATCGTGCGAAACAACAATAAATGTTCCTTCATATGTTTTAAGTGCCTGTTTTAAAACCTCTTTACTTTGAATGTCAAGGTGATTCGTAGGCTCATCCAAGATTAAGAAATTCGAAGGGCTTAATAGCAATTGACAAAGTGCCAACCTTGTTCTTTCTCCTCCTGACAGTATAGATACTTTCTTGTCTGCGTCTTCTCCTTTAAACAAAAAAGCCCCCAATACACTTCGTAGGCTTTTGCGAATTTCTCCTTTTGCCGTTTGATCAACAGTTTCCAATACCGTTAACGAAGTATCCAGCGATTCAGCCTGATTTTGAGCGAAATAAGTAATATTTACATTGTGACCATATTCGACAGTTCCTTCGCCATCGAGATCATTCATCACACGTTTCAATAGTGTGGATTTACCTGTGCCATTTGCTCCTAGAAGTGCAATTTTCTCTCCTCTACCGACCGTTAAGTTTACTCCTTTAAAAAGGTTCTTGTCCCCGAATGATTTCCCCATGTTTTCCATTTCCAAAACCCACTTTCCGGGCTGAACGCTTAATGGAAAAGCAATTTTCATATTTGCTACGGTGTCATTCTCAACTTCTATGATCTCGGTTTTCTCTAATTTCTTTATCAGTGATTGCGCAAAAGCAGCCTTATTCTTTTTAGCTCTGAACTTATTTATAAGTTCTTCAGTGTGTTTGATATCCTTCTCTTGTTGCTTTTTCGCGCCTACCAATCGTTCGATTTCCTCTGCCCTAAGCAGCTTGTATTTGGAATATGCGCAGGCAAAATCAAGAATTTTACCCTTGGCAATCTCTAAAGTTCTTTTCGTCACATTGTCAAGAAATAATCTATCGTGAGAAATAACGATAACGCTTCCAGGATAGACCTTTAAATAATTTTCCAACCAGTTAATCGATATTATATCCAGGTGGTTTGTTGGCTCATCGAGTAAAACAACATCTGGACTATTCACCAAAATTTTGGCAAGTTCAGCTCTCATTTTCCATCCTCCAGAAAAAGTAGACAAACTATTGTTTAATTCATTTTCAGCAAACCCTAACCCAACTAAAGTAGTTGTAATCTTCTCCTCCCATAAGAATCCTTCATTCAATGAGAATTCATGGTTCAAATCGTTCAATTCATCAAGCATAGCCATATAAGAATCGGACTCATAATCTGAACGTTCAACCAAAAGAAGGTTAATTTCTTCAATTCTTGCATTAAGTGTTTTTAACAAAACATTTGAATTGAGAAGGTAATCGAAAACGGTTTGCGTCGTGTCAATTTTAATATCTTGAGTCAAATAACCAATCGTACAGTCCTTTGGTTTATGCATCTTTCCCTCCGAAGGTTGACTTTGCCCAGAGATTAATTTTAGCATTGTTGACTTACCCGCTCCGTTCTTTCCAACCAATCCTATTTTATCGCCATCGTTAATTTGAAGGCTAATATCTTTAAAAAGGTATCCCTGTGGAAGGTGTACACCAACTTGTTCTAAATTAATCATGGCGCAAAGATAGTTGTAATAAATAAAAAATCCTTCTTGAAATAATCAAGAAGGATTTATTTATAAAATTCATCATTTAACTCTTTGCCCAACTACCTGTTGTAGTCCTTACAATTCCATCAGGGCCTTTAACCTTAACGATAAAGGTGATAATTGTTCCTGATTGCGCCGCATTGATAAGAACTCCAGCACCTGCGATATTCCCACCAGTACCTTTGATTGCTGCTCCTCTCATTGATGACGTACTGCACGACCAACTTAGAACATCATACTTCGCGTTTAATGGAATTTCAGGTGGTAATTTTGCTTGTAGAAGTCTAGACGATCGAACTCTTCCACCGTCTTTGGCTGAACCAAGATACAACGTTGGATCTGGCAAATTAACAACTTTGTATTGAACCTTTTTCAATTGAACTGTTCGTCCATCTGCTGTGCGACCTGAAACAGTAAGCGTTGCCGATCTTCCACTTCCCGGACGAACAAAATATCCTTCACCTGATCGTGTCAAAGTAGCATTCGATGGAGTTAAAACAGTAGTCACATATCCAGAAGCCGTAGCATTTACCTGATTATTATAACCTCTGTACAGAATATTGAATTGAGGCATCTCGATAGAACCTTGTGGTTTCATAACAGTTACTGTCTTCCTCCAAGGCATTGTTTTTTTTGCGCCTGTTTTATTTATTATGGAGACTGTTCCACTTAACTCCATTGATGATCCTGTTCCTTTTAATTTTATAAATCCTTTACCGTCGCGAACATCATCAACTGTCTGACCGTTATAAATCACTTCAGGTTTTTTGTCGCTGTCGTAAGCGGCCATTAAAACTTCCACTGTAAAGTCTTCATTTGCGTTTACAACTTCTGGACCATAAGCCAATGGAATAATCTTGTTAAACGAAAATTCTCCACCGCCAACCCTACTTCTAATTGTAGCAATCGCAGTTGCTCTAGCCGCTAAGATATCCTTCTGTAGCGATGAAAGTGATGCAACTGCTGCTACGGATGGCGAATGATCGAACGTTTTTCCTATCCAATGAACACCTTTCATTTCATCAACATCCAATCGTTCTTCTTTCGTCAAACCTCTGTAAATCTCTAAAATCGCATCCCTATCATCCATATGTACATTTTGTTCGCCCATTGATTTTTTAATCTGCTCATTCAGATCCTCTTGATCTTTAAATTTATTAATACGGGGTGCTTTGAATGAGAATTTAGTATCTGTCACAACTTTCCCACTTTTATTCGTGTATACATGAGTCGAAGCAACTAGTTCTGTTATCTGTCCTCTGAATTTATTTAATGAATTCCACAATTTCAATCCTTTACCTTTTGGATTTTTGATATCTGTCGCGTCACCCAACATAATACGCATTGGATCATCGTACTTGTCCTTTCCATTCACCCAAGATAAATTCATCCGAACTGGTTTCAATGGGTTTTGATCCTTGTTATATTTCTCTCTTACAATATTTCCTGAATGACTCACAGTACTCATATCTTCGCCACAAGACTCAAGAATTTGAAATTTCAAGTCGTCAATTTCTTTAATTCGTCGAGCTGTAATTGCATCAATTTTTTCAACTGCTTCCAATAAAATTTCTGCCTTTCTTGCTCGCTCTGGATTTGAATCGTCGGATGCAGTTTCTTTCAACTCTGACTTTTTCTCATCTCCTCTGAATAACTCTGTCAAATTTGCCTTTTGCATATTCTCTTCAATTGCAACGAATGCATCCAAAATTGATTTGGAAACATTTAATGCAAGCAAAGCTGTTAAAACTAGGTACATCATCCCTATCATTTTCTGTCTTGGTGTTTCTTTCCCTCCTGCCATGATTATAGTTTTTATTGGTTACATGAATGGAATGGGATTCGAAAAAGAAAGTAACAGAGAAATTATTAATCAATTGTGGCAAATAGGATTATACTCAAACAAAAATCCCGCTATCAAAGGGTTTGATAGCGAGCTTAAAATCTTCATTTATTTTCTAGAAAGGCCAAACATCATGCTCAATTCCTCTTATTTCCTCTTTAATTATTTCCACTTCTTGAATGGTCCATAAACTCCATCTCAAAGGTCAATGAAGAACCAAACTCTTTCACTCAACATTACATCTCGTTCACCAACGCTAGGAGAGGGTAGCATTCTTTTTGTGGGGATATGGATGCAAATGGCAATTCCATTAATTATTCCTGGGGAAGGCACGCCTAGAGGTCCATGTTGTGCATTCACTGAAAAACTAAACAGCATGAGAGATGCCATTACTACTTTTTTCATAAATATTACTTTTAGGTTTGAAGGGCATCGTATTCTTAGCGCATTGCGTCAAAATCGTTTCATCTAAAAGTTCAATCCAAAAAAAATCCCTCTTGGATAAACCAAGAGGGATTTTATAAAGTTCTCTTTTAATTAGAACGACCAAACGTCATGCTCAATATTTCGAATTTCGTTTTTAATACGGTCTGACTCATACAAAGCATCAACACCCGAACGATATGTTTCAATATCTCTATCAAAAGTATTACTTTGTTTATACGCTACAGCATTGAATCTGCGTTTCCAGAATACATCATCAAAACTCATCCATTGAGCGTCGTTTTTGGCATTGTATACAAAATAGTTATTGAAAACGAATCTACAGTGAGGGAAATATAACCAAAACATTTCCTCTAGGCCATTATTTTGAGTTCTTCCATTTGGATCTTTGATTATTGAGTATCTTACCGGAGCCATTGCAATAATTCGTACGTCAAGTACAGACCTTTCCTTGTCAAAGAACCAATCTTCCTTTAATCGATATTGTACAATATCTTTTGACATTGTCCATGTAGTATCTGGTGCATCATAAACGTATGACTCAAATCCATTTTCATCAATTATTATCAGAGGCTCACCAAAGTCATCTGAATTAGGATCTTCATTAATTAGCGGTGTTGTACCCGGCTTTCCTAATTTTGCCAAATAAAAATTTGTCAACTCTTTTCTGTAAATACTATCGGTAAAAAAGTTCAATCCTGGTTGTGGTTTGATAGGGTATTTCAATTGATCACCATCACTAGCTCCAGAACCAAATAAAATCGGATTGTAAGGAGAAAAAACCGTCAAGTCACCATTTAACACGTGTGTTCTGATTACAGTCCAAAGACTCCATCTAGTCGCGTTACGCGTCCAAATCCCCCCCTGCATATCATCAAGTGGGTAATATAGATTGTGGTTAATTTTTTCACGCAAATCAATTGATTCCCACACTCTTCTACTCCAAATCGCATCAGCTTCACGAACATGTTCGTAAGGGATCATACGCTTTGTAGGAATGTGCTCCTGAATAAATACCCCATCAATAATACCATCAGAAGGCACATTTACGGGACCTCCGTTAATTTCTTCATTTTGGGCATTAGCCGATAATCCAACGAGGACCAAACAAGCAATCAATACATTTTTCATATTATTCATTTTTAAGGGTATACAAAACTATAACGGGATTAACCAATAATAGTTACAGAGACCAGCCTCCACCAATTTGTCTAGTGATTCCGTCGGGACCTCTAACCTTACAAGTAAAGCTAATTCCAGAACCTGGTTTCAATGCATTGATAAGCGGACCAGCTCCTGCGATACTTCCACCACTACCAGTTGGCGGTGCACCTTTCAATCCAGGTGCATAACATGTCCAACTAACCAATTTAAAATCAGCTTTCAAAGGAATCTCAGGAGGGAATTTCGCTTGAAGTAAACGAGAACTCCTTGATCCTTTCGCTCCACTTTTCGCAGCCCCCCAATATAAAGTTGGATCTGGAAGATTACTAACTCTAAACGGAGACTTCTTTAATACTTTCGAAGTTCCATCTTTGTTTCTACCAGTAACACTTAATGTAGCTTCTCTACCTCTACCAGGGCTAACGATGTAACCTTTACCTGATTTAACGTAAGAAGCTCCCGAAGCACCTAAAGAAATCTCATCATATCCAGAACCTGAAATCTCAACTTTATTAGGATACCCTCTATAAAGAACATTCAAATCTGTCAATTCAATGGCGCCATTTGGTGTAATCACAGGAACTTCATATTCCCAATCACGTGTTTTTTCAGCTCCTTGCTTGTTCTTAATTGTAACGGTTCCTTTCAATAACATACTAGAACCACCGGCTCTAAGTGTTACGCTTCCGACACCATCTTTATAAGTAGTTTTAGCTTCTCCACCTCCTTCGGTAACAACTACAACTGGTTCATTTTGAGAATCGAAAGCGGCCATCATTACATCAAGTGTAAAATCTTCTCCACCTCTTACAGATCCAGGTCCGTATGCCAATGGCATAATTTTATCGAACGAGTACTCACCTGTAGATATTTTTTGTTTCCACAAATAAAGAGCTTCCGCTCTCGCAGATAAAATATCTTGTTGCATTGATGAAAGTGACGCAAGCGCAGCTACTAAAGGTGAATGATCAAATGTCATTCCAATCCAATGAACGTTTTTTACATCGTGAACGTCTTTTCTCTCACTTTTGGTTAAACGGTTGTAAATAACTGCCAATCCTTCTTTATCGTCGGGATTAACATCATCACCGTCTACCATATCCATAATCATTTTGGATAGCTCTTTGTTGTCCTTGTATTTGTTTATGCTTTTAACATCAACTTTAAATTGCTTACCTCCCCATTTGTATGTACCTGCTAGGTTCATTAGTTCAGTACGGTATGCAATAAGGTCCTTCCAAAGATTGATTCCAGAACCTGTTGGCTTAGTAATATCCTCTCCAATAATTTCGTGCATTGGAATATCATACTGATCCTTTGCCTGAACGGCCATTAAATGCATACGTGTAGGGCGGCATTGATTTTCTTTGCTACCATCATACTTTACCCACATTATTGACTCTTCATCATTGTTTTTGTAAGTATCAACACTTTCACCTGATTTCTTCATGATATCGATTTTGATATCATCAATCTTTTTGATCATTACACCGGTAATCTTATTGATTTGATCCATTTGAGTAAGGGCCTCATCAATACTTTTGATCTTAGCCGCGTTCCCTTTTGGGTCAGTAGCTTGAAGAGCACCTTTCTCGCCTCTTACAGCTATAACAAACCCATCACCTCGCTCTACCTGAGCGATATTACCAAGCTGCGTGTTTTCCTCGATAGCAACGAATGCATCAAGAATAGATTTAGATACGTTAAGTGCTAGTAGAGCGGTGAGTACAAGGTACATCATACCGATCATCTTCTGTCTAGGGGTTTCTTTTCCTCCTGCCATGATAATTAAATTTTAATTGGTTAACAATTCATTTAATGCAATTAATTAATAGGGCGAACCTATTTAGTAATTGTCATAGCTTGTAACATATTTCCGTATACAGAATTAAGATCCGTCAAGTTCTTAGACAACATAGACATGTTTTCCTTGTACCGACGTGTATCCTCAGCAGACGCAGCAAGATTACCCATCATATCAGTTACTTGTACTTGGAATTTCTCTGTTGCTTCCAAATGAGCTGAAGATCCTTTCAATTGCAATTCGTAAACATTGTTCAATGCTGAAAGGTTTTTAGAAACTTTCTGCATTTGCTCACCGAATGAATCACCTTCTGCTTGAGAAGAAGTCATTCCTGAGATAGAAACAGACGCTCTTTCATAAGCTTCAGATAACGAAGATACTTTGTCAGATGCAGCTTGTAAACTATCAACGTAAGAATCAGTTGCAGCAACAGCAGACGTTACACCTTTTAATTGTGCAGCGTTCTCTCCTAAGTGTCTCATTCCGTCACCAAGACGTTCTAACAATTCACCATCGATTTTTGCTTCTTCCAACATTTTGTCTAATTGGTCAGTGATACTATTTCCACCACGACCTCCTGCAGGAAGATTATCGTGATCTAAATCATCAGAATGACCTAAAGCCAATTCTGGATATACTAATTCCCAATTTGGATCTTCGTGAATTGGTTCGAATGCGGAGAAAAAGAAAATTACTGCCTCAGTACTAAGACCTACTACAAGCATTGGACCTGCGAAAGGCCAGTGCATAATTTTAAATAATGCTCCCATAATAACGATTGCTGCTCCAATTCCATACAGCTTCGCCATAAAATTTTTCCATGCTTTACTTCCTGGTTTCATAGTTCTCCTTGTTTTTTTTGGTTTAAAAAAATTTACTACTTAGTTTGTTGTTTTACTTATTCTAGCGAAGTTGAATATCGCTTCGAATTTCTTCTCCACCTTCTTTAGTGAAGTCACGACCTCCACGTCCCAGGTGTGTCATTACATTTCTATAACCAATGTATGACTTGGCTGTGTCTTGATACTCGAATGTTCGAGTTGAGTTTCTCAAGTAATATCCAATATCTTTCCAAGAACCCCCTCTTAAAACCTTACGTTTCATTGATGGTGGATCCCAATCCATTGCATTGTATCTATAATCAGTATTCAAATCATGAGAGAATTCATACATTGACTCGTCGAAAGCAGTTTCACACCACTCAGACACATTTCCAGCCATACAATAAAGACCCCATCCATTTGGGTTGTAAGAATATACTTTCACTGAGTGGAAACCACCATCTTCAAAATACCTACCTCTCATTGGTTTAAAGTTTCCAAGGAAACAACCTGACTCATTTCTAATGTAAGGTCCACCCCAAGGATATTGAGACAATTCCAAGTCACCTCTTGAAGCTCTTTCCCATTCTGCTTCAGTTGGCAAACGGAAATCATTCACAAATAAATCTCCCATTTCAACTAGCCATGTATTCAATAATTGAGTTCTCCAAATTGAGAAAGCTTTTGCTTGCGTCCAAGTCACACCTACAACTGGATAGTTATCGTATGCTGGATGCCAGAAATACATGTTAGTCATTGGATCATGGAATGAGTAAGTGAAATCACGCACCCAACATAATGTATCCGGGTAAACGTTTATTTTCTCATCAATAATGAAACGCTGACGGTTTGCATGTCCACGTATTGCATTACTTTGACCTTTCTTGTTAATTGATCCTTCACCAGGAACACCTTGCGACAAATTCAAATCTTGCCCTTGAGGCTCTTCAGTAAATGGATGAGGAGGAGTATCTAACTCTCTATGCTCCGGAACCAACTTAACACCATCTTTATCGAATGCATTAGGTGTTATATTAATACGACCTCTTTTTGCCGCTTCAACATAATCAATCCAATAGTAAGTGAAAACCAATTTACGCGTATCGAATTCTCTCCGCTTGTAGAATCTCTCTGGTTGTGGATAATACATATCCGCCAAAAGAGGCACTAATTCAGGATCTCCATAGTAAAATCTACGGTCCCAATTTAGGCTAAAATTTTCACGATTGATGTATCTATCAGATTCTTCAAACTCAACATACTCCAAGTCACCTTCGCTGAAGTAATACTCAGAATAATCAATCCATCGACTTGCATCTTCATCTTCTTCCAAACCGATGTAGATTTTTTCTCTAGCAATGGAGTCGCGAACCCAATTAACGAATTGGCGGTACTCATTGTTCGAAATTTCTGTCTGGTCCATGTAAAATGCCTGAACCGAAACAGTCTTCGCTCTGGTTTGATGAAGGAAAGGAACGTCGCCATCATTTTGCCCCATAGTGAAACCACCAGCAGGGATATATATCATTCCTAAAGGAACTTCTGGATGGTATGGTGTTCTTCCATATGCACCTTCCAAATGTCCTGACCTTGTACTACACGAAGCTAACGTCGCAGCAACTATAGTATATAACAAAAGTTTTTTCATTCTACCTCTTTTTAATCTTCCGGATATCTTTATTAACGAATTACAGGATCTATGTGTTTCGATATAACGGAACATTCACTGATTTGGTTACATTTTATTTTACAAATTATTCTATAGCCATCTAGGATGCTTCGATTTTGAAATCGGAATTGGCGGTAAGAAATAACAATACTTCACGAACATCTCATGCGAACCGGTTGAAATACTTGAAAGCTTGTTCACTGAAACATCATAAGAATATCCTACTGTAAATTGCGCAGGACGAGCTGCTCTTGTAGATAAGTCTGTACCAGACCAATCTAATAGCTCACTAACATTTGCACCTGCCATTATACCGATAGCGTCAGACATTCTATACGTAAGTCCTCCATACAATTTATTCTGCCAGAAATATCTAGCATTCAAATCAAATGATGTTTTAACAAGATCACTTCTAACAAAAAGATTCATTTCTAAATCATCTCCTGGTTGAGAAACGTTTCTAATTGTGTGACCACCCATTAAATAATAATGTCTCGCTGAATTCAACCCAGTTGGCGCAGTTGAAGTAGCATCATCAAAAGTTGGTCCTGGGATGTGTGTTGAAGATAATCCAATATAGTAACCAGCATTCGCCTTGAAGTACAAACCGAAATTTGCATCAAACTTAGTTTGAGAAAAAGCTTCAGGAAGTGAATTATCAGGATTAGAAGTTGGCGGAACCCATTCTGGATTCATCCCCAAACTTGTAATACCTATACCAACTCCAACACCTAATTGACCAATATTGCCTAATTGAAAGTGATGTGCGAAGTTGATTACAGCAGTATTTTGTCGTGTGTAAGCAATAGCATCGTGATAAAATGCAATACCTACTCCAGTGTTGGTCATATACCTATCAATATTACCCTCTACGTTCAGCACTACTGAGTTCGGGGCACCGTTAACTTTATCCCATTGATTCCTGTAAATTGAAGTCCCACAGAAACCATCTAGAAAATTAGTCCCCGTTGCACCAGGATTTACGCTCATCTTCTCATACATGAAGTGAGTCATCGCTCTGTCTTGCTGCGCAGTAGCATTAACACCTACTGTACAGGCAATTAAAGATAAAACAAGTAGCCTTCTTTTCATAAATAACTTTGTTTTCTCGGGATTGGCGGGACTTTAAAAGAAAGCACACTTCCCCCATTCAAGCGCCTAAAATAACTATTATTATTGAAACGAAGAACTTTTTAACGTCATTGTTCAAAAATTAATGAATCAACCCGTCAAGCCGCTAACTAATTAACATTCTTACTTTGGCTAGGTAAGTTTTTGCAGGGTTTTCCACCACAAATTAGGAATCTTGTTTTTCAAAGCATTATCATAATCAGATTGATTGCATGGAACTAAGTGATGCCTGTCGTATTTAGCCCCCTCACCTGCTGGGTAGGACACTTCTAGCCACCAGCGAGCTGACTTATCGCTTTTGTAAAACACCAAATCTTCCTCAAAGTCTTCCAATCCAACGTGAAACTTTTTATAATTCAACTTATTACCGATAGGGAAATCCCCCACTCTTTGAGCCATACCATCGGCGAAGTACCAAATCATTTGTGCCAATAAGTTCGAAGCTGATCGCGATTGTTTGGGGTCAACGTCCAATATATTCACGCAGGACATTTTATCACTCATCCCGGCATACTTCATAATTTGGCATATCTGATCCGATTTAAATCCGTTTGTGTTTTTATACCGTAGACTATCCGAATCAGCGTTTTTTATACTCTTAAAATCAACAGATAACAAGTCTGAATTTCTTAGATAAGGCTCAGCAATTCTAAAATCTGAATTGAATGCACCCAATCGACAAATGTCAAAGAATAATTTATCGAATAAATCAACTTCTCTTGCTGGAACCATTAAGCGCTGCATGCCTATGTTTGCATAATTAAACAAATAACAAGGTCGCTGCATCAAAAGGTGACTTACGTATCCATTCGATTTAACCTCATCGCTGGGCTCTCCAACATCTAGTGAGCTATCAACTGAACAAATATTAATCATTTGTTCAAGACTCTCAAAACCTTTGTAACTAGATATAATTAAATCTTGACTTCCTCCAATAATTACAGGAGTAATATTGGCTTTTACCAATTCACCTACAACTTGTGAAAGTGCGAAATATGTATCTTCAACAGATTCTCCTGGAGCAATTGTACCTAAATCATAAATTGAGAAATTCCACTTATCTCCAGGGCTAAAAGTGTAAAATTCTTCTCTAAAACTTTCATTACTTCCGGTCAGTCCCGATTCGCTTCTCCGGTTTTCAGGAACATAAATAATAGCAATTCCAGGATCTTTAAGCTCTGGAAAACCATCCTCGTTATGAATATGAGTGTCAATAATTAGGGCTCCAGTGGCGTCGGAGATATCGGAAATCGGTTTGAAATAAATAGAAATGTCTTTCATGCAATCTTGACTTTAATCAAAATTAGATGAAATTGAACAGCAGATTATCTCATTCTGAAAAATCTTTACAGGCAGGAAAGTTGAAAACTTCTATTACTTTTTCTTAGCCACCTTTTTCTTCACAGCCTTTTTCTTCGTTGCTTTTTTCTTTGTAGGTTTTTTTGCCTCAATCATCTCAAGCACTTTCTCAAGTGTTAAAGACTCAGCGTCGAACGTTTTAGGTAGTTCGATTTTCATTTTTCCTTTAACGATATTGAATCGCCCCCAACGTGCTTTCTGAACAGAAATCCCTTCATCTTTCCAATTGTGGATCATTTTATCAATCTCTTTCTGCTTTTTAGTTTCAATCAATTCAACAACATCTTCTTGAGATAAATTATCGAAATCGTATTTTTTATTGACATTGATGAACATTTCATTCCATTTGATGAAAGGTCCGAATCTACCCGTCCCTTTCTGAACTGGCAATTCTTCATACTCAGCAATAGGCGCATCAGCTTCTTGCTTTTCTTTTATCAATTCGATCGCTCTTGTCAAATCGACACCACCAATGTCCTCTCCTTTTGGAATAGAAACAAAGACTTCGTTGTGTTTAACATACGGTCCAAATCTTCCAAGAGCAACAACCACTTCTAAAGATTCAAATTCACCAAGATTTTTTGGGAATTGGAACAGTTCAAGCGCTTCGTCTAAAGTGATAGAATTAATCGACTGCCCTACTCTCAACGATGCAAATTGTGGTTTTTCTCCATCAACTTGTTCGTCACCAACTTGAATCATTGGTCCGAATTTTCCAATTCTTGCAATTATTCTTCTTTTCGATTCAGGGTGAATTCCAATTTCTCTTTCTCCGGTTGCTCTTTCAGAATTTTCCAATGTATCTTCAACGCTGTTATGGAAAGGTGTATAAAACTCTTTCAACATGCTGGTCCATTGCATCATCCCTTTTGCAATCTCATCAAACTCCTTCTCAACCTGAGCGGTGAAGTTATAATCCATAATCTGACCGAAATGCTCAGACAAGAAATCCGTAACTACAACTCCGATATCTGTTGGTGCTAATTTATTTTTCTCCTTACCAGTAATTTCAGAAAGTTCTTTTTTATCGACAGAACCGTTCACTAAAGTCCATTGGTTGTATTTTCTTTCAACACCATCTTTTTCTGGTTTTTCAACATATCCTCTTTTTTGGATCGTTGTAATTGTTGGAGCATATGTTGATGGTCTGCCAATTCCAAGACTTTCCAATTTCTTTACCAATGCAGCCTCAACGTATCTCGCTGGGGGTCTTGAAAATCTCTGAGTCGCTTTGATTTCATCTTGATCAACCAAATCACCTTGAACAACTGCTGGCAACAATCCTGATTGGAAGCTGTCGTCATCATCATCGTCTCCGATTGTACTTTCAAGATATACCTTTAAAAAACCTTCAAATTTGATAACCTCACCCTTCGCTTGAAAAGTATCAGCAACTCCATCTGCGCCTAACTTGATTGTTGTTCGCTCTAATTTGGCATCTGACATTTGCGATGATATTGCACGCTTCCAAATAAGATCGTACAATCTTTCTTGATCTGATTCGGCGGTTACTTTATGTGCTGAGAAACTCGTTGGTCGAATTGCTTCGTGAGCCTCTTGAGCTCCCGCATTCTTCGTTGTATATTTCGTTGTGTTTGAAAACTCAGACCCATAAGCCTTCTCAATTTCAGCTTTCGCTGCATTCAAGGCAGTATCTGAAAGATTCACAGAATCGGTTCTCATATATGTGATATGCCCTGATTCATACAAACGTTGTGCTACAGACATGGTTCTTGAAACTGAGAATCCCAATTTCAAGCTGGCTTCTTGCTGTAAAGTTGATGTTGTAAATGGCGCGGCTGGTTTTTTAGTTGCTGGCTTCATTGTAACTGCATCAACTTTAAAGTTTACCGATTTACAAGAATCCAATAACGCCGTTACATCTTCTTCCGATTTTAATTGTCTGGAAACATCTGCACGTATTCTCCCCTTTTCAGTTGAAAATACTCCATTCACTTTATAGAATGTCTCGCCGGTAAATTTCTGAATTTCTTTTTCTTTCTCTACGATTAATTTAACTGCTACGGACTGAACCCTTCCTGCAGATAAACTAGGTCGAACTTTTCTCCAAAGAACTGGAGACAATTCAAAACCTACCAATCTATCTAGTATTCTGCGCGCTTGCTGTGCATCGACTAATTCCTTGTTAATTTCTCTTGGATTTTCAATAGCCTTTAAGATTGCCGTTTTCGTAATCTCGTTAAATGCGATTCTTTTCGTTACCTTTTTCTCAAGGCCTAACGTTTCGTATAAGTGCCATGAAATAGCTTCTCCTTCGCGGTCCTCATCCGTTGCGAGCCATACAGTTTCAACATTCTTTACAATTTTCTGCAAATCTGCTACGACTTGTTTCTTGTCTGCGGACACCTCGTACTTCGGTTTGAAATCGTTATCAACATCTATCGCTTCTTTTTTGGCTAAATCTCTAACATGTCCAAAGCTCGACTTAACAATGAAATCTTTTCCAAGATACCCTTCAATGGTTTTTGCCTTAGCAGGTGACTCTACAATAACTAGATTATTAGCCATACGTTATAAAAGTTTATTAGATGCGTAATTCAATTCTCGCTCGAAAAGATTTTGCAAATTAAGATGTTTTAATTTCAATACACAACGTAAATAACGAACAAAATGTTTCAGAACTATTAGGAATAGATATTCTTTAACCGTAGGTTAAAGGTAGATTGGAAGATTTTAACATAAATTAAATCCTGCCATTTTGGCACCTTTTTGATTTTTGTGTAGCTTTGTAGACTGATTTAAAAGAATGAAAGAAGGAGTTAATCTTGAGAAAGAGATCGACGAAAGTCGACAAGGGGAAGCAACATTGATTGTTTCGGAGGATTCGAAGAATACAAAAAAGTTGTATGTCGAAAGCTATGGCTGCGCTATGAATTTCGCTGACAGTGAAGTTGTGGCCTCAATCATGAGTCAGAATGGATACACCACAACTAGCGATGTAGAAGAAGCAGATGTTGTTTTAATCAACACATGTTCAATTCGTGAGAATGCGGAATCAAGAGTTCGGAAAAGACTCACAAATTTCAAAAAACGAAAACAAAGACAGCCTGCATTGGTTGTTGGAATTTTGGGATGCATGGCTGAACGGCTCAAGAAAAATCTCCTTGAGGAAGAAAAACTTGTCGATTTAGTTGCGGGTCCAGATGCATATAGAGATTTGCCTGGATTGATAATGGAAGTTGAAGGCGGACAGAAAGCGGTTAACGTTTTACTCTCACGTGATGAAACTTACGCGGACATTACTCCCATTCGCCTAGACACAAAAGGAGTTTCAAGTTTTGTATCAATTACGAGAGGTTGCGATAACATGTGCTCATTTTGCGTTGTTCCGTTCACAAGAGGAAGAGAACGATCAAGAGATCCAGAAACGATTCATGGCGAGTGCGTAACTCTTTTCGAACAGGGATATAGAGAAGTTACTCTGTTGGGGCAAAATGTAGATTCTTACCGGTGGAACATGACTTCGAAAGGAGAAATAAAAGACGAAACAAAGCCTACAACTAATTTTGCTCAACTTATGGAATCAGTGGCTTCTATCTCTCCAGATTTAAGAATTCGATTCTCAACTTCTCATCCGAAAGACATGACGGACGAAGTATTAAATGTGATCAATAAGCACGAAAATATTTGTAATTACATTCACTTGCCAATTCAATCTGGAAACACGGAAGTGTTGAAACGAATGAACCGCGGATATACGCGAGAATGGTATTTGGAGCGAATTGCTTCAATCAATCGGATTATTCCAAACTGCTCGATTTCGACGGATATTATTACTGGATTTTGTGATGAAACGGAAGAAGAATTTCAAGATACACTTTCGATAATGAGAGAAGTTAAATGGGATTTCGCTTACATGTACAAGTATTCTGAGCGACCTAAGACACTGGCGGAAAGAAGATTCGAAGACAATGTTCCCGAAAAGGTTAAATCGGCTCGTCTAACGGAGATAATTAATATCCAACAGGAAAATTCTTTAGCGGTTAACCAGAAACAAATTGGCCAAATTCACAAAGTTTTGGTTGAAGGCGTTTCGAAAAGATCTGATGAAGATTTTGCTGGAAGAAACGATCAAAACACAACAGTAATTTTTCCGAAAGGCAATTTTGGTAAAAACGAATACGTTTTGGTGAAGATAAAAACATGCACAGCTGCAACACTTCAAGGAGAAGTTGTTGAAGTACTAAAACCTTCTAAGTAAGGATTGATGGAAGTTCAACAGGTTAAACAGAGATTTGGAATTATTGGGAATTCTTCTTTATTGAATCGGGCGCTTGAAGTTGCCATACAAGTTGCTCCTACTGATATTTCGGTTCTCGTAACTGGAGAAAGTGGTACCGGAAAAGAAATTATCCCACAGGTAATTCATCAATTGAGCTCTAGAAAACACGGCGAATATATTGCTGTCAACTGTGGAGCTATTCCAGAAGGGACAATTGATTCAGAATTATTCGGACACGAAAAAGGATCTTTTACAGGTGCAAGTGGGAGTAGAAAAGGGTATTTTGAAGTTGCAGATGGAGGAACGATTTTCCTTGATGAAGTTGCTGAGTTACCGATGCAAACTCAAGTTCGACTTCTTCGTGTATTGGAAACAGGAGAGTTCATTCGAGTTGGATCTTCGAAGGTCATTAAGACAAACGTAAGAGTTGTTGCTGCAACGAATGAAAATATGCAGTCAGCAATTACAAATAGTAAATTTAGAGAAGATCTGTTTTATAGATTAAGCACCGTTCCTATTCCTTTACCAGCATTGAGAAATAGACAAGATGACATTCATTTGTTGTTTCGGAAATTTTCAAGTGATTTTGCTGATAAATATAGAATGCCTGGGATCAAATTAACAGAAGCCAGCGTTCAATTGTTAAATAGTTATTCTTGGCCAGGAAATATACGTCAATTGAAGAATATGGTTGAACAAATTTCCGTTATTCAAACAAAACGTGAGATTGATGTTGTCTTACTTCAAGAATATTTGCCGCCGGAAAAGGATAATTCTCCTGCTCGAATTGGAGAAACGAAGGATAGCATTAATGAAAGAGAATTGATGTATAAGTTCTTATTCGACATGAAAAAGGATTTAACCGACTTAAAAAAACTAGTTGTAGAGATTTTATCGAAGGATGAAAGTAAATCGCTTAGCAGTGATCAAACCAACCTCGTTAATCGTTTTTATGATGATGTTAATGAACCTAAACCGACTCCAACGCGCTTCCTTCCTCCGAGTAAATCTGACGAATCTGTTTTTGTTCACCCGAAGCAATCGGAAAACAATGATTCTTATGAAGTTCATGAGGAAGTAGAAGAATCACTTTCATTGGAAGATACGGAACGAGAATTGATTAAAAAGGCCTTGACAAAGCATAAAGGAAAGAGAAAATACGCGGCCTCCGAATTGGGCATCAGTGAGCGAACATTGTATAGAAAAATTAAAGAATATAATTTGAACGATTAGTGAGACTACTTTTAACCATATCTCTATTTTTCCTTTTGACCAGCTGCTGGCCAACCAGTGTTTCATTTGTGGATGGTTCTATGCCTCCTGAGTGGAAAACATTCTTCGTTACTTCATTTGAAAACAATGCGGCAAATACTCCTTTGAGCTATTCCGCCTCACTTTCAGAATCCGTTCGAGACGGAATTCAAAACAACTCACGACTTCTCATAAATAACGATGCTGATTCAGCGGAATTAAATGTTACCGCAACAGTTATGATTTACACAATTTCCCCCGTAGCTTTGCAGGAGGGTGATGTCTCAGCGCAGAATAGATTGTCCATTTCGGTTAAATTTGAAATTTTCATTTCTAAGCCAGAAGAAAATCAAATGTCATTGACGAGCACTCGGTTTGTAGATTACGATGTAAGTACTGATATTGGCGTTGTTGAAACCGAATTATTGGCTGAAGTAAACGAGCAAATTGTTCAAGATGTGATTAATAAATTGATGTCGAACTGGTAATGTTGAGCGTTGTAGAAATATCGAGTCGAATTCAGAACCCAAATCTTGTGGTTCCTGAAGATTTATCGACACTGCAGGAATTGTCAACGAAATATCCCTATACCCAATTGTTTTCGATTCTCTACCTCAAAGCATTGAGTAAGGCTGGAGATCCAAGATTTGAAGAAGAACTCAGTCGGCATTCTTATCGAATTTCTGATCGCGTTCAATTGTATGAATTGATTCAAGAACATGATCAGATTGAATCGTTGAAAATACCTTCAAAAACAATAGAACTGGCAGCTGAAGTTGTTCAGGAAACTGAAATCGACATCACTCCTGATAATAAAATCATTAAAATATCATCTCCAATGGAGTCCACTGAAGAATTAAAGGTGAAAGCTTTTGATGGGAGATTCATAGATGAAGAAATAAAACCGGTTTTAGAAAACAATCCTATCGTTGCCAAGACAGATTCTGAATATGAAGCAATCGTCTTCGAACCTCAAATCGAACCTTTAGCAACAGAAATTGAAACTGAACTAATTGTTGAAGAAACGAAAATCGAACCGCAGGATAATTTGGAAGAATCCATTCTTCATAATGCATACGCAGCAAATTATCGTCTTGACGATTTAACGGATGAAGAAGAAAAATCGTTGACATATGACAGGAAATCCTCAGACGACCAAACAAAAGTAGATTCTGAAGAATCAAAAGACGTTCGTAGGGCTAAAGATTCGAAAAAGGAAGAAAATAAGGCTAAGGACAAGCAAGAGTCCTCGAGCTTTACAGACTGGCTTCATTCCAATAATAACTATATAGAGCGTGACACCTCGGACAAAGAAGCAATAAATGCAGTTGTAGAAGATTTTTCTGAATTTGATCCATCAAGTGAATTATTTGGTGAAGTAGAAAAACCGAAGACTGAATTCTTCTCACCTGCCAAGAAAGCTAAGAAGAGCCTAGAGGAAAGCGAACTTCCTGTAAGTGAAACTTTGGCGAAAATATACATCATGCAAGGGAATTATCCACAAGCAATTTCAGCTTATAAGCAATTAAGCTTGGCATTTCCAGAAAAAAAGATTTTCTTTGCAAACCTTATTGAGGATTTAGAAAAAAAAATTAATACATAGATAGATGGCAATTATTACAGGAATTATTCTTTTGGCAAGTATTTTACTGGTTTTCGTGGTATACATTCAAAACCCAAAAGGAGGAGGATTGAGTTCTGATTTCGGTGCAGCTCAGCAATTGGGAGGTGTTCAGAAAACAAATGATTTTATAGACAAGGCGACTTGGGGACTTGCAGCTATTGTAGGCATTGGAAGTATTGTTTTAACATTGATGTCAAAATCAGACGTTATTACACCAACAGTAGAAACACCAACAGAGCAAGGACCTCCTACAGATGGCGGTGGAACACCACCTCAATAACAGAGGCAGGTTCTTTTTAAATATTTAAAATGTCAGTATGTCACCATACTGACATTTTTTTTGCTTAAAACTTACATTTTGTCCGACTCTATTAAGTGGCATAAAATTGGGGCTAATGAAAAAAGACAAATAAAACGTAATAAACACTAAAATATGGCAATTTCATTCAAACCATTGGCAGATAGAGTTCTTATCGAACCAGTTGCAGCTGAGCAAAAAACAGCAAGCGGAATTATCATTCCAGATTCAGCAAAAGAGAAACCTTTAAAGGGTAAGGTCATTGCAATTGGAACGGGCAAACCAGACGAGCCAATGACGGTAAAAGTTGGTGATGAAGTTTTATACGGACAGTATTCAGGAACAGAGATTAGGCTTGAGGGCATGGCATATTTGATTATGCGTGAAGCTGATGTATACGGAATCTTTTAATCGACAAGAAATCAAATTATTTAAATAGAATTTAAAATGGCAAAAGAAATATTTTTCGATGTAGAAGCTAGAGACGCCTTGAAAAGAGGTGTTGATGCACTTGCAAATGCAGTTAAAGTAACATTGGGACCTAAGGGAAGAAATGTTGTTGTTGGAAGAAAGTTTGGAGCACCTCACATTACAAAAGATGGTGTTACTGTTGCAAAAGAAATTGAGTTGAAAGATCCTGTTGAGAATATGGGCGCTCAAATGGTAAAAGAAGTTGCATCAAAAACAGCGGACATTGCTGGTGATGGAACGACAACAGCTACGGTTTTGGCTCAAGCAATTATTAGTGCTGGCTTGAAAAACGTTGCTGCTGGAGCAAATCCAATGGACTTGAAACGTGGAATAGATAAAGCGGTTGCACACGTGGTTAAGAACTTGAAAAAGATGTCAAAGGAAGTTGGATCTGACAATGATAAAATCAAGCAGATCGCGACGATTTCAGCAAACAATGATGAAACTATTGGTGCTTTAATTGCTCAGGCAATGAGCGTTGTTGGAAACGATGGTGTCATTACAGTTGAAGAAGCAAAAGGAACTGAGACAGATGTTAAAACTGTTGAAGGAATGCAATTCGATAGAGGTTACCTTTCTCCATATTTCGTTACGAACACTGAGAAGATGATCACTGAAATGGAAAACCCAATGATTTTAATCTACGACAAGAAGATTTCGAATATGAAGGAATTACTTCCAGTTCTTGAGCCTGTTGCTCAAACAGGAAAACCATTATTGATTATTTCTGAAGATGTTGACGGTGAAGCTTTGGCAACATTGGTTGTAAACAGAATTAGAGGATCACTGAAAATCTGTGCTGTTAAGGCGCCTGGATTTGGTGATAGAAGAAAAGCAATGTTAGAGGATATCGCTATCCTTACAGGAGGACAAGTTATTTCGGAAGAAAGAGGTTTGTCGTTGGAAACTGCAACTTTGGACATGTTAGGGTCTGCTGAGAAAATTGAGATCGACAAAGACAACACGACAATCATCAATGGGTCTGGTGATAAAGATGCTATTAAGTCGCGTGTTGGACAAATCAAAGCGCAAATAGAATCTACGACTTCGGATTACGATAAAGAAAAAATGCAAGAGCGTTTGGCTAAATTAGCTGGTGGTGTTGCTGTTCTTTATGTTGGTGCTCCAACAGAAGTTGAAATGAAAGAGAAAAAAGATAGAGTTGATGATGCCTTAGCAGCAACTAGAGCAGCTGTGCAGGAAGGAATTGTTCCTGGAGGTGGAATTGCACTTATTCGTGCATTGGAAAGTATGGATGAGGTTAAAGGAGCAAATGAGGACGAAACTACTGGAATCGCAATTGTTCATAGAGCGGTTGAAGAGCCATTACGTCAAATCATTGCCAATTGCGGTGGTGAAGGAGCAGTAATCGTTCAGAAGGTGAAAGAAGGAAAAGACGACTTCGGATACAACGCAAGAACAGAGACTTATGATAACTTGTATTCTGCAGGTGTTGTTGATCCGACAAAAGTAACACGAATTGCAATTGAAAATGCGGCCTCTATCGCTTCAATGTTATTAACGACAGAAGTTGTAATTACAGATGAACCAATTAATGAATCTTCGGCCATGGATGGTGGAATGCCTGGAGGAATGCCTGGGATGATGTAGCTTCGACAGGGCTTATACCCGATTCGTTTTTCCGATCGTTTGAGTCTTCGATAAAGAGTATAAAGAATCTCGGTTCAACTGAGATTCTTTTTCCGTTTCTATTTTCCCGATGTATTTCGGATAAATAGAGCGACACTATATAAATGAGCTCTTTACTGAAAAGTAGGGAGCTTTTTTACGCATTTATTTTAATTCGCTTTATAATGAATGAATTACTTTAAGCCACCAACCACTGAATGCACAGATCAATATGAAGTCATAAGGTTTAACCTTACGTGGAACTTGTGTCTGGCCCTTTGTATTCTTCTATCTCTCCTTTCTATTGCCAATTTTTACAACGACAACTATACTTCTTTAATGAATATTATGGAGGAAGGCGGACACTCAAAAATCTTTCGGATTGGAACTTATAGATACCATGACGGAACAATTGGAAGGAGAACGCACTTTGGAAAAAACAGACAAAGGAACTTTTTACACGTTCTTCCAAAAAGCGTTAGCTGAAGATTAAAAGAATCACTTATCCGTTAATCATTTCATTCCCGCATTGATTGCAATAACCTGATCCGAATGGATTATTATTTTTACAATTATTGCACAAATTATCATCTTTACCATCTGCTTTATATCTAGACATTTCAACTGAAATCAATCCCGTAGGAACCGCGATTATTACGTAACCTAAAATCATCATAACAGATGATAGCATTTTACCCAAATCTGTGGTTGGAACCAAGTCGCCATAACCGACAGTTGTCGTTGTAACAATTGCCCAATAAATACTGGCAGGAATACTTTCAAATCCATGTTCTCCGCTTTCGATAACATACATCAATGTACCTGCAACAACCATCATCATGATAACGAAGAAAAGGAACACCATTATCTTATAATAACTGGCTTTTAATGAATGAGCAAGAGCTTGTGATTCTGATGTGAAACGGGGCAATTTAAGAATTCTAAATATCCTTAATAAACGTAATGCTCTGACCGCCCTAATGGCTGTATACCCTGAAACAAAAATTTCTAAAAACGTAGGAATTATCGATACCAAATCAATGATTCCCCACCAACTAAAAATGTACTTAAGTGGCTTTTCTGAAATCCAGATTCTGATGAGGTACTCAATCGTGAAAATGATCGTAAAAATCCAATCCAAATAGAACAATTGAGATTCGTATTCCCTAATCCATTCGGGCACACTTTCAAACATCACAATGAATACAGATGTAATTATGAAAATCAACAGAATTATATCAAAAGCCCTACCTGCTTTCGAGTTAATTCCAAAAATAATATCATGTAGCTTCTTACGCATAGAGCCTAAAGATAATAAACAAATTTAACCTCAAAATTGTTTTCATTTTATGCATTTACGAAATAAGTTCATATTTGTAACCGTGAGAAATTAAGAACCTTCAACTAACCTGTTTCCTTCTCTTGTCAGAAGTATTAAACTGAAGAAGAAACTCAAATATAATATTTATAACACTCAACATATTAAGCGCTTCGTTTGGTGCCACAGGACAAGTCAATCGTTCACTCGACTGAATCCAGATTGGTCCTAGCCATTCATTTCCCCCTATTACTGATGCCGATTCCCGATCATAAACATTCGTTTCTTCTCTTTCAAAAGCTATCGCTTTTTATTACTTTGAGCACATGATTGAAAGCATTAATCTTTCTACAATGGACATTTTGGGATATATCCCTGGATGGATTGTCGCACTTTTATTTTTTTTACCCTTCACAGCAGGTGTCGCACTCTATTTTTATAAAACGAGACACGCTCGATCTTGGCGACAGGGAATTTTTCCTGCCTCTCTTAAATTTAATCAAGACAATTTATTGGAAGCTTACTTGGCGATTGGATCATTATTAATTCTAATCGATTATCAACGTTCCAAGGGGAAAATAGCATTTATAAACTCCTACTTCAATCGTTATTTCAAGTCAGCCAATTACAATTTTGGAGACTCTTTGCTCTTTTCAATGCGTCATCCGCTTCAAATTGACACTGCGTGTGATTGGTTGAACGCAAACTTGAAATCTGAAGGAGAACGATCACAAGTGATTTACTTCCTCACAGGACTCGCTATGTTGGATGGATCGCTAAGTCAAAAAGAAATAAAGTTCCTGCAGTTGATCAATGAGAAATTGAGATTGCCAAAAGCAAACCTGCATCGAATAATTGCGATTTACCAAACATTCAATGATTCTCATGAAAGCGAAGCAAAAGAAAAATGGGAAGACCGCAAGCGAAGCTCACGGGCTAAGAACTCAAATCACTTCCACGAAATTCTGAACATTTCAAAAAATGCAAGTATCGATGAGATTAAAAAGTCGTACCGTTCATTGGTAAAACAACACCACCCCGATGTTTTTGCAAATGCATCTGAGGCGCAGCAGAAAATGGCTGAAGAGAAGTTTCTGAAGATTCAGGAAGCGTATGAAGGGATGCTGGATAAGTAATCTTTAAAAGAGAAAAGGAACTTCAAATGAAATCTCTTTTCTCTCTTTATAAATTGCAAAGTATCAATTATTGAATAACAATTGTTCCTTTTAAGATACGATCCTCATCACTTTTAATCTGAACAATGTATTTTCCAGGTTCTCATTTAGAAGCATCAACGCTCTTATCTGTTAAGTTTATTTCAACTTAAACAATTCTTCCCATCATGTCAATAAGCTCAATTTCTTTAATTGCTCCTTCGATATTAATCGAGAACATTCCGTTTGCAGTTGGATTCGGATACAGTAAAAGTGTTTCTAAACGCCGTATTTTGTAGAAATAAGAGTTATAACAACCCCTCATTCGGACTTTATAAAGTGCATTTATTCTTGCTTCGAGCAAGTTAATTAACGAAAAATAAGTGGTGATTGACTGTCACATTTCAATTAATGTCAAGGCACGGTTAATAATTTCATCACTATATGAATTCAGTTTACTATGTTTTGGCATCCACCCAAGAAGGAACCTCGAAAAGTCTGCCCAAGCTATTGGAAAAAGTAACCGCCATTCATTTTCTAATTCAAAAAAATCAATATCTACCCCTTTACTATTGACCGCTGATTTCAGAGAGATAAAATATGAATCCAATAATTCTTCTTCCCAAATCTCACATTGTGATTCATTTAGACAACTTCCTAAAAAATAGGCGATATCCTTCATTCCACAACCTCCCCCTGCGTATTGAAAATCGAGAGCGGCAACTTTGGTTCCGTCTTCAGAAAAACAAAAATTTGCAACCTTAGCGTCTCCGTGAATGATGGTTTGGTATTTACAGGTGTTTAGTACGTCATCTATTTTTGATGCACTATCCTTAATTGGTCCATCAGCCATCGCCTGAAATTCCTCTTTTCTTGTTCCAAGATGCCAATAAGATCCTATCGGCCAAAGATCTTCTGGAGTTTGATTTATAAATGTTGCATGAAAATTTGCAAGCCATGAAAGACAAAGCTTAGCTTCTTTTTTATTCAAATGATTTTCCCGAATTGGATAACCGTTTGCATTTAAGTCCTCCAAAAGAAGTATTTGATTGGCTTCATCAATTAGACAACCGTAAAATTTTGGGACTCTACAATTTTCTAAGCATTTTCCAGCATAATTTTCATACCAAGCATGTTCAACTTTATAGGAAATCAACTTTCGCTGTCTCGAGACATCAGTATTCCAACCTCTAGGTTGATTGATTTCATTAGATAGAATAATATTTTTAACGACAACAGACTTATAAAAAGGAGCTCCTTCCAATTTCACTCTTAAAACTTGCCCAAATCCGCTCCATACCTCTTGAACAACTTCACATTCAAGAATATCAATGGCTCCTGTTTGTTCTAAAATAAATAATTTTATATTGAATAACATTCAGCAAAGTTACGGAAACAAAAAAAGTCTAGCTGAACTGCAAATATTTATGCAAACAAGAATAGTTATTGGTTTAAAACAAGACGAACAAAGTTATGGGTAGCAATACCGACTCATTCGTAATGTTCTTCCACCCAATCTTTTGCAAAAGCACCGAATTGAAAATTGGACCAAACGCGCGAACGTTTCCCTTTCTTTCTAAAAACAAATGAAGGAAATTCTCTCTCCGCCAATTCAGACAACGCTCTAGTATTTTTAGATATTTTGACATTCATTTGCCCCTTCGATTTCTTCTTATAAAACTTCAAATCATTCTTATCAGCTGTGCATACAATTATATCTATTTCTTGTTCAGAGCCAATGCGTGCTCTCAATGAATTCATCTGTTCGATAGCTTCTTCGCAGTATGGACAGCCCGGCAAAACAAGAATGGTAAGTCTTTCATCTTCCAATTCATATAAACGGCTCGTTATTTTTTCAGTTCTATAATTATCTGTAAAATCACCTTGATAAATTGGGTTAAAAACCAAGTAAGTTAAAGTGGGAAGCACGATTAAAACCAAGGATGATAATCGCATCCATTTGTTTTTCAAAATCTTCAAAACTATGAAATAGAGTCCAATACCGAGTATCAACATCAGCAAAAAAGGGATGATTTTACTTGTTACCCAACCAATTCCAAAAGTTAAAAAGAAATTTTCCATTCCTACAAAGTGATAAAATAAATTGGTATTAGTAAATTCATTTCCGTAATTATAACAAAATAATAATAAAGCGAAGTGAATAAACCAATTCTATGAAAACCTTTAAAATCTTAGTGTGTATTTATCTCGGAGCCCTTTTAGTTAGCTGTGGAAGCATAAAACCTCAAGCCCCCGAAATTATTATTCAAAAAGAGGCTGTTCCAAATCAACCTGTTTCGCTGATTAAAATTCCAATTAAAATTAACCTTACGCCATATTTTGAACAAACGAACAAGGCAGTTCCTAAGTATTTCAGAGGAAGTAAAAAGCAATGTGAAGGGGTTAGCTACCAATATAAGTTTGAGCGTAAACCAATTCAATTCAACGGTATCGGAGAGTCGATTCAATTTGACTGCTCCGGAAAATATTGGGTCAAACTTAATTATTGTTTGGAATGCACTTACCTATTGTTGGATCAAGGAAATTGCCTGACACCTCGTATTTATACTTCTTGCGGCGTTGACGAACCGATGCGAAAAATGCATGTGGCCTACAAAAGTAAAATTGGAATCACGAAGGACTATAAATTAAAGTCCGAAACGACTCTTACCAAGGTTAAAGCGTTATCTCCTTGTAAAATGACGCTTTTCAATTTTAACGCCACTAGAACTTTAGAAAAGGAAGTGAAAAAAGCGATGACTTCTGTTGAAAGGGACATTGACAAGGAAATCTCCTCGATAAACTTAAAACCTGAAATGGAAGCTACTTGGAACGCAATAAGTGCTCCTGTGGATCTTGAAGGTTATGGATTCATGTACATGAGGGCGTCAAGAGTTTCAATTGGAGATATAAAATACCAAGGAGACACGGCTTATTTTAATGCTTACTTAAAGGCGTATCCAAAAATATTCTTGGATACAATTACCTACACACCTAAGCCATTGCCGAATTTGTCAAACCATATTGAACAGGAAGGTTTTGATGTTCATATGGACATTTTGGCTGAGTACGATTCACTGAGCTCCATTCTAACAAAAAATATAAATGGTACAAAATTAGATGTCAAAGGTAAAGAGGTAATATTCGACTCCATAAAAGTGCATGGAGCTTCAGGGGCAAAGCTGACAATAAAAGTAAACTTCAGCGGAAGTAAAAATGGTACGCTTTATTTAACTGGAACACCTATTTTTGATTCAGAAAAACAACACATTTCATTTCCTGATTTGGAGTTTGACATTAAAACAAAAAGTGTCCTTCTGAAATCTGCAAAATGGTTATTTGATAAGAAAGTCACGAATTTGATTCGCGAATCATCATCGATGGATTTGAAACCATACCTCGATGATTTAAGAGAATCCTTGGGGTCAAGCTTAAACGGAGAGATAACATCAGGAGTTCATATGACTGGAGCTGTAAACGAAATATTAATCGATTATATATTCCCACGAAATCAATATTTATTTATACGTATCAATTCGAAAGGATCTTTAGGTATCAAAATGTAATCAAGTATTCACCATGTGGGTAGGTACTTTTGGAAAGCATTCGTATAGCGCCATTGCTAGAATTCCAATCGCTGCGAACAGTTTAATAATAGTCATAGTATCAAAGTAGAAAAATGGATCCATCTTCAGTTCTTAATTAATCTACTTTAACGAAAAAATCCTCCCCGATTGTCTCGAAGAGGATTCATATAATTATCGTTTAACGAAAATTAGATCGTCATAATGTCCTTCTCTTTAACTATTAACAAATCATCAATTTTTTTAGAACTTGTATTCGTAATTGTTTGAACTTCTCCTTCAGCATCTTTTTGCAAATCTTCTGATAAACCGTCATCTTTTAAAGATTTAATCATATCGATCGCATCTTTTCTATTGTTTCTCATTCCAACTTTAGCATGTTCAGCTTCCGCTTTCGCCTTTTTAACGAGATCTTTCCGTCTATCTTCTGTCAGACTAGGTACAGATATAATCAACATCTCACCATTGTCCTGCGGAGCCAATCCAAGGTTCGCATTTACGATCCCTCTCATTACTTCCATCAACATTGGTTTCTCCCAAGGCTGAACGGTAAGTGTACGTCCATCCAAAGTATTTACGTTTGCAACTTGTTGAAGTGGTGTTGGCGAACCATAATAATCAACCATTACTCCATGCAACATTGCAGGTGATGCCTTTCCGGCTCTTATTTTCAATAATGCAGTCTCTAAGTGTTCGATAGTCTTTCCATTAGCCGACTTCAACTCATCATAGATCATATTTAAATCTTCAACCATGTTTCTAATTTTTAGTTTCTAACTATCGTTCCAACTTCTTCTCCATTAAGAACCTTAATTAGATTTCCAGGAGTATCCATATCAAAAACGATGATTGGTAAATTGTTTTCTTTACAAAGGGTAAAGGCTGTCATGTCCATTACATTCAATCCTTTACGGTAAACATCATCAAAAGAAATCGAATCATATTTCGTGGCGTCAGGATTCTTTTCCGGGTCAGCAGTATAAATTCCATCAACACGGGTTCCTTTTAAAATGACCTCAGCATTCACCTCAATTGCTCTAAGCGACGCTGCAGAATCCGTTGTAAAAAATGGGTTTCCAGTTCCTGCTCCAAAAATCACAACACGTCCTTTTTCAAGATGACGCACTGCTTTTCTACGAACGAAAGGTTCTGAAATCTCCTTCATTTCAATTGCAGATTGCAATCGAGTTTGAACGCCAACCGATTCCAATGCTGCCTGAAGTGCCATTGAATTAATCATTGTTGCCAACATTCCCATGTAATCACCATGCGTTCGGTCCATTCCACCCTCTTCGGCTTGCACGCCTCTAAAAATATTCCCTCCTCCAATTACGATTGCAACTTGAACTCCTGCTGCGCGAATCTCTTTGATCTGCTCCGCATAAATAGAGAGTCTATTGTTGTCAATCCCGAATGCCTTATCTCCCATCAAAGACTCTCCGCTTAATTTCAGGAGTATACGTTTGTACTTCATTTTTAGATTTTTGAAACCTAGCAAATATACCATTCCGAATTCGAAGATTCAAGCAATAAAAGATTCAATAAGCTAAACTTATTAACGATTGAATTCGATCACCAGAAAATCAAGGCCAATTAGTTCCGAATGAAATTCAACAAATGCCCTAAGTAAGATTCTAAACCAAGTTTAACAGGAACCTCCGAATGATCCGATCCTTCAACCCGGATTGCGGTACTTTCTGTTCCTCCATAATTTGCATAAATCAGTTCTCCGTTGTCAATTGAAACATAAGTATCTTCCTTACCATGAAGCCATAATAATGGTGCAACTACGCCTTTAATGTTCTCGGAATTCTCAAATTTTAAATCCGTTACAAATTCAGCTTGAACATTAATTACAGTTGAACCATTCACCAAATGCTGAACCGAAGCCAAGGGTGCCTCAATCATCAGCTTTGCCGGTTTGAAATCCGATCGGTACGCAGCTCTTTCAATACCAGGGATCGCTCCAAGGCTGTATCCGTAGTACATCGTTTTATCCGCATCAGCCCCTTGACCGATCAACCAATCGATGGCTGCATCCGCATCTTCACTCAATCCAGCTTCAGATGAACTGCCTTCTGACATTCCATATCCTCTATAATCAAACATGAAAACTCCATAATTGTATTTACCTCCAACATTGGCCAGTAATGACGCGCGTGAAAAGTAATTGTCCATATGCAAAGACTGACCGTGCAAATAAAGCAAAACAGTATCTGAAGAAATTGTTGCTATGTCGCCGATATAAAGCCCATAAATTTTATAAACTTCTCCTGTAGCTTGATCCATTGAGTTCATTTCAACCAAGGTGTAGTTTGATGCATCGGCAAGCATAGCTTGAGGGATTTCTACTTCGCCTGAATAGTTTTCAAACTCATAAGCTTCCAATTTGGTGCCTGGAAATGCCAATCCATCTAAAACGACTTTCTTACATCCGAAAGAAACTGATACCAAGACAAGAATTAAAAGTGCATTTTTCATGATTCTTTCTTTTTAGTGTTTAACATTTTTCTGAATCCAAAATAGAACCCGGTCGCACCGTTTTCTCCAGTTATTCCTTTATACGGAACAAATGGCGATGCACTATTCAAATAGGGAGCTATGAATTTGATCTCAGTAAACAATTCCCATCCACGTTCCTTTCCTTTAAATACGTGTCCAACCTGAGGGCTAAGCAAAATGTAACGATTACGTCCTTGCGTTTCAATACCAGCAAAATCAAAGTAGTTATTGATTCCAAAATAAAAGTAGTTCCTCCGTTTACCATAATTGTAATAAGCGTTAACATCCAATATCGGCCACAATTTTGCTTTGCGATCGTTGAAGTCATAGATAAAATTGACTGAAGGTGCAACAGATATATGTGGTGTCCATTTCCCTTTCAATTTAGGAGTAAGATAAGTCACACCGACATCGATTTGAGCGTTACCAAAGAATAAGGCTGTCGTGTGAAGACCGCCGTGGAGCGTTAAATCGTCTCTCAAACCGTACCCAACTTCCAATTGTGTCAAAGGCACTGGAATAGGAGTTCCTGCAAAGTCAATGAACGGCCCTCCTAAACTAACACCAACGGCAAGTTGATCTTTCTCTAGAGGCTCTATAAAGCGTGAAGGCCCGCAGGATGTTATCAATATGGCTACAGACAAAAAGAGTAGTAATTTCATAAATTATAATATAACAAAAAACCCTGACACCAAAAGGTGCCAGGGTTTTTTAAATAATTTCAATTTATCTTAAGATAAAGCTAAACGTTTGAATTCTGTAACAGTTAAACCAGACTCAGCACCGTTAAGGAACTGCTCTACATTTTGTTTGTTATCTCTAACGAATGGCTGGCTCAACAAAGTGTTTTCTTTGAAGAATTTACCTAAACGTCCTTGAGCAATTTTATCCGCCATTTCAGCAGGTTTCCCTTCTTGAATAGCTAAATCTTTTCCAACTTCAAGTTCTCTTGCGATAGTCGATTCGTCGATACCTTCTTTGCTTAACGCGAGAGGATTCATTGCAGCAACTTGCATTGCAACTTGTTTCCCTGCATCAGAAGCAGCCTCCGAACTATTAGTCAATCCTACTATAGTCGCCAATTGATTTCCTGGGTGATTGTAACCGACAACACATTCAGCATTGATTTTCTCGTAACCAGAGATCACCAACTTCTCACCGATAACACCAATCTGTTCTATCAATTTCTCAGAGATAGAAAGTTTTTCGTTGTAAGCCAATGCTGTCAACTCATCAATGCTATCCGGCATTTTGTTGATAGCGATATCAACTAATGATTGAACAAAAGCTTGAAAATCAGAGTTCTTTGCAACAAAATCAGTCTCACAGCTTAATGCCAATACAACACCTGATCTACCATCAGAAGTTGATTGAGCGTAAATCAAACCTTCTTTAGTTTCATTGTCCCCTCTTTTAGCAGCAACTTTTTGACCTTTCTTACGAAGAACATCAACTGCTGCTTCGAAATCACCGTCTGTTTCAACAAGAGCTTTTTTGCAATCCATCATGCCTGCTCCCGTTTGCTTTCTTAATTTATTTACATCTGCAGCTGTAATTGCCATGGATATAAGTTTTAAATATTAATAATTCTATTTTTTTCTTCAGTCGACTAATTACTTAGCCTCTTTATTTTTTACTTCAGCTGCTGGAGCTTCAGTCACTGGAGTTTCTTCAACTACAGGTGCTACTGCTTTCTTCTTAGCTGCTGGCTTTTTCGCTGCTGCTTTCTTAGCTGCAGGTTTAGCTGCTTCTTCAGTTTTTGGCTTTTCTGTTGCTGGAGCTTCAACTACTGCGCGTGCAGCAGGTGCTGCTTCTGCTGGAGCTGCTGCAACTTTCGCTGCTTCTTTCTTCTCAGCTTCTTTCTTCTCAGCTTTTGCTGCAGAATCTTTAGCTGCCATGTCTTTATCGTTCTTACGCTCAGACAATCCTTCTTTAATTGCTCCACAAATCTCATCCATAATAATGGTAATTGATTTAGTAGCATCATCATTTGAAGGGATAGGGAAATCAACCAATTTAGGGTTAGAGTTCGTATCTACCATTCCAAATGTAGGGATGTTCAATCTTTTAGCTTCAGAAAGAGCGATATGCTCTTTTAAGATATCAACGATAAAAATAGCTGCAGGCTGACGAGTCATATCTGCAATAGAACCAAAATTCTTTTCTAGTTTTTCACGTTGACGTGTTTTAAACAAACGTTCTCTCTTGTTCAATGTTTCCCAAGTTCCGTCAGTCTTCATCTTATCAATAGAAGTCATCTTACGGATGGATTTACGTGTTGTTTGGAAGTTCGTTAACATTCCACCTGACCAACGTTCAGTTACGAAAGGCATGTTAAGTTCTGCCACCTTATCAGCGATAATATCTTTCGCTTGTTTTTTAGTTGCAACGAATAAAATTTTCTTCCCAGACTTAGCAATTTGCTTAAGAGCAGCAGCCGATTGATCGAGATGAGCAATTGTCTTATTAAGGTCAATAATGTGGATACCTTTTTTTTCCTCAAAGATATACGGCGCCATTGCTGGGTTCCATTTTCTTCTTAGGTGTCCGAAGTGAACACCTGCTTCTAATAAATCTTCAAATTTAACTTTTGACATTTTTTCTTTTTTAATTGTTTACGTTCCTTTAGCAATCAATCCAAGAGGGGCTTTCGCAGTGCTCGCAGACTTAGATACTAAACAATCGTCAAAAAGTTCTCTTGAAACTTCCGATATAATCGAAACCACAGAGAACAAATATTTTTTAACGTTTCGAGAATTGGAATTTCTTACGAGCCTTTGGTTGCCCTGGCTTTTTACGCTCCACCATTCTAGGGTCACGTGTCATCAATCCTTCTGCTTTCAATAAAGTCTTGTTCTCTTCATCTATTTTCACCAATGCTCTTGAAATCCCTAAACGGATTGCTTCAACTTGACCATTGATTCCTCCACCTGCAACATTTACTGTTACATCATACTGACCAACTGTATTAGTCAATTCAAATGGTTGGTGAATTTTAGATTGAAGAACAGATACAGGAAAAAATTCCGTATAATCTCTTTTATTGATCGTTACCTTTCCTTTACCTTTTGACATGTAAACTCTGGCAACAGACGTTTTTCTTCTTCCTAATGTGTTAATTATTTCCATGCTGCTATTTAAATGTATCTAAGTTTAATACTTCAGGTTTTTGAGCTTCTTGTCCGTGCTCAGCGCCTTTGTAAACTTTCAGATTAGTAAATAATCTCCGTCCAAGCGTACCTTTAGGGAGCATTCCCTTTACAGCTTTTTCGATTAATCTTTCAGGATGTTTTGCTAACATCTGTTCCGCTGTTGTTTGACGCTGTCCACCTGGGTAACCCGTGTGACGGATGTACGTTTTGTTAACAAGCTTTGTACCTGAAAATGCCACTTTTTCTGCATTAATAACGATAACGTTATCACCACAGTCAGCATGAGGCGTGAAGTTTGGTTTGTGCTTACCACGAACTACCTTCGCCACCTTACTCGCTAAACGACCTAAAGTCTGGCCTTCAGCATCCACTACAAACCACTTTTTATTAGCGGTTTCCTTGTTAGCGGAAACGGTTTTGTAACTTAATGTATCCACAATATTGTATTTTAAAAATAAGACAATTCCCCTAAATTGGGGGGTGCAAAGATATGATTTCTACATTTATTAACAAACCTTTAGTGAAAAAGATTAAGGTTTATTATTTGAAGTTTTTTTAATCCTAGGCAAAGATAGGAAAATCTAATGCTAAACATTGTAAATTATGACCTGAAAATTTCAAAAAAATAGGAATTAATTACACAATAATATGAAAAGGAGCGATGCGATTTCAACACAATGAGTACACACATGTTTCTGGTGAATACACCGTCATTACAGCTTAAAAAGCTGTAATCATCTCCATTCTGAATTTCTTGAAATACGGAAATAAAAAACAGTTAAATCGTGAATCGAACTGGATGTACTTTCAATTTCTATAAAACAGGCCACCGAAAGACACTAGCTATAAATTGAGATAGTTATTTCTTAGGTCGAAAGACACAACTAAGCAAAATATTAAAGGTGACAAACAAGAAAAATTGAATTCCTGCTACTTCTTTTTGAATGCATTAATGGCATTTACAGTAAACTCAGACAAAACCAATTTCCCACTCATTTTTGCTCTTTCAGAAAGAAGCGAGTCCCAATTCTCAGTTCCTTCCCAGAAAATATTTTTAAGAAGCTCCATTGCTTGAGGATTCGATGTTGAAAGTTTATTCGCCAAGATCTCAATTGCATCATCCATTTCTGATACAGAATCATAAATTTCAGTATACAACCCTTTTTCTCTCGCCCATGAAGCAGGCATCCATTCAGTAGCATTAATTGCCAATTGACTCATGGCAGACATTCCAACTTTACGTTGAACAGCAGGGCCAACTACAAATGGACCAATTCCAACCGCAAGCTCTGAAAGCTTAACATCAGCAAATTTTGTTGCAAAACAATAATCTACTGCAGACGCTACACCCACTCCGCCTCCAACAGCTTTTCCATGAACACGTCCGATGATTAATTTTGGACATTTCCGGCATGCGTTAATCACATTTGCGAAACCAGAAAAGAACTTCTTCCCTGATGGGAAATCTTGAATTGAAATCAACTCATCGAAACTAGCACCAGCGCAAAAAGCTCTTTCACCTGATGATTTCAAAACAATAACTTTCACGTTATCATCCTGTCCAATTTTTGTAATTGTATCCGCAAGTTTTTGTAGAATTTTACCCGGTAGTGAATTACTCAATGGGTGACCAAATTCAAGCGTTGCAATTCCTTTCTCGTTGATAGAGACTTCAACATGTCCTTGGTGAATAGCGTCAGACATAAAAAATATTGTTTTAGGTGAGTTACTTTTTTTGACGGTTGTCCTTGGCAGAGGCAATTTTAACATCAATTGCTCGGCCATTAATTTCCATTCCATTCAAAGCTTGAATTGCACTAATTGCATCATCAGCATCAACCATTTCTACATAACCGTATCCACGAGAACGCTTCGTATCCTTTTCATAAACCACATGTGCGTAACCTACTTTCCCAAATGTTGAAAATGTTGACATCAAGTCATCTGAAGTAATACTCCAATCCAGATTCGCTATAAATATATTTGTCATCTAACCTTTATTTAAGAGTAAAGCTGTCTGTTCCAATCAGTTGACCTTGACAGTACAGTTTAACTTTATAATTCCCTTTTGATAATTCTTTGCCCTTTAAACTATAATAGACAGCGACATCAATACTTTGATTTTGATAATTGATCGATTTCTTGTCTGAAAATGCCACTTGACCAGTCTCCAAAGTGGTGACATTACTTGAAGACGTTTGAAGTGTTTTTCCAGATGGATCGATTACACTCATATAAACGATTTTGTTTCCTCCATCCGTAATTGGGTTTTTGCCAATTGTGAATTCAGAACGAATTTGAACGACCTTTCTAGCTCTAGACTCTTCACCCATCTCGTTGTTCAGTTTTTGCTTCAAACCAACGGATTTTATAGAATAGGCATTTAACTTTTGACCTTCTTTAATTTTCACAAAGCGATCATCCGCTAATTGAGCTGCAGAATCTCGAGACGCTGCAGTATAACCTAAAGTCTGAGTAGTTTCATCAAGATCATTTCTTAAACCGTAATTCAAGGTATGTAAAGAGTCAATTTCATAAACATAACCTCTCATAATATCTCTTAACCCAGCAATCTCGGTTTTTTGTCGTGCAACAATAGAAGCATTAATTCTCCCCGATTTTTGGCTTGCATCAAGATCTGCCATCAAAAGCTCTATGGCTTTTTTTTGAGAATCAATTGCTGCATTTTGTTCTGGAGTGCCGTTCTTCTTAAGCTCGTCATAGGTTCTAAGCATGGTTACGAAATCCTCGCGAAGATCGTTCGACATATCACCGACATACTCCTTCAGCATTTCATTCATGACTTTCATGTCTTGAGTGAGCTTTGTATTATCTAATTCAGTTTCGTTCAAAGCAGTATTCTTGGAGGACCACATGTAGCCCATAATACCCAACATTATTAACAGCATAATAACGATGGCAATAAAGGCACCGTTACTTTTTTTTGGGGAGTTCATTTCTTCAGACATAAACCGTAATTTAGGAGATACACGTAATATACGAATGTATAGCGTAAATATTCAATCTTAATTCCAAAAAAAAATGTAATTTTTCTGGGGAAAGAATTTATGCTTCCTCTAAAGAGTAGGTGTAACTCTCCATGATTTGGTTGGCCAACAATTTCTTACATGCCTGATCTACCATTTGATCGGCTGCTTCTTGATTACCCGCTTCAACAAATAATCTAACGTGTCTACCAATTCGAACACTTTCAATAGAATCCAAACCTATATTCTTCATACTACTAGTCACTGCTTTTCCTTGAGGGTCTAACAATGCATCCAATGGCATCACGTCTATTTCGGCCTTAAATCTCATCCTTCTTCTTTTTTAAAAATATGATTCCTACTAACGATAAAATCAGATACAAACTTACAATTAATGCAATAGACCAAGTCTGGAAAATCAAAATTAATACAGTACTTATTAACAAAAATAAATATCTGATTTCATTCGTTTTCCACCCAAAGGATTTAAACTTTAATGCGAACATTGGAAGGGGCACAACCATAAGCAAACTCATGATGACAATCAGAATGGATAGGTTGAAGGGGTCGTAAAGCATTTGCATTGCTGGGGTATACGTAACATCAGAATAGCACAGAACCAATGGGAACGTCATGAAAAACAGGGTAAGCGCAGGAGTTGGCAATCCAATAAAACTGTTTGTTTGTCTTTTATCGACATTGAATTTCGCTAACCTAAACATGGCAAAAAACGGAATAAATAACGCGAAAAACGGAAGCGCAAACAACTGATGACCTTCGAATATATCCCATAAGAATGCGTCCATGTTATAATTGATCACTTCATAATGATGATTGTTAATAAAATCACGAACATCCATTGACATTATTACCATCATAATAATTCCTGGCGCGATTCCAAAAGTCACCATATCAGCCAATGAATCCATTTGTTTTCCCAGTTCCCCATCGGACCCTATAAGTCTGGCTATAAACCCATCAAGAAAATCGAAAATTGCACCAGCAAAAATCGCAAAAGGAGCTAAATCTATCCGTCCCATTATAGCTAAAAGAATGGCTACAATACCAGACAGCATATTAGCTGCAGTAAAGAAATTGGCTATATTAAACATTGGATACTATAAAATATTAAATTTGTTTAAAAAAATCAACTGAAGACGTCTAATATCCATCTAATAATTGACCTACATTACAAAGAATACAATTTTTTAGTGAAAATACTGTTAATGACATATAAAAATCTACAATTGATGAAAGCCAAAGGTTTAGTTATTATATGTTCACTATTATGTTCTGTGCAGCTTAGTTCAGCGCAATCAGATCCAGGATTAACAAATACAATCGCTCCAAAATATTCAAATGAATTCCTCTCCATTGGAGTAGGTGCAGAAGCATTAGGTCAAGCCAATGCTGTTGTTGCCCAGACAAACGGCGTGAATTCTGGCTATTGGAATCCAGCAGGATTGACACATGTTGATAAATGGCTAGAAGTCGGATTGATGCACTCAGAATACTTTGCGGGAATTGCGAAATACGATTATTTAGGACTCGCACATTCTATTGATGAAAAAAGCACCATTGGATTTACAGCTATTCGTTTCGCGGTAGACGACATTCCAAACACAACTCAATTAATCGATAACAATGGAAACATCGATTACGATAGAATAACATCTTTTACAGCAGCTGATTACGGATTTTTGTTTTCATACGCTAGAAAACTCCCCATTAAAGGACTGAGCGTAGGTGGGACTTTCAAAGTTATCCATAGAAAGATTGGGAGTTTCGCGAAATCATGGGGATTCGGAATTGATGCCGGAGCTCAGTATGAAACGAAGAACAAATGGAAATTCGGTTTGATGTTAAGGGATGTAACCTCAACATTTAATGCTTGGGTATTTACTTTGGACAGCGAAACACAAGAGGTATTTTTAAATACTGGAAATGCACTTCCAGAAAACGGACTCGAATTGACTTTGCCAAGAATTATTCTTGCAGGTTACAGAAAGTTTGATCTCGGAAAAAAAGGAATTTACGCTTCAAGTGAAATTGACATTGATATCACAACTGATGGTCGACGTAATACTGTCTTAAAAACAGACCTCTTTTCCTTTGATCCTCATGTTGGAGTTGAAATTGGCTTTAAAAATTATGTTCAATTGAGAGCAGGTGTTTCGAACATGCAATTCGTTAAAAATTTCGATGATTCTGAATCACTTAACATACAACCAAACATTGGAATAGGATTAAATATAAAAAACTTCTACCTTGACTACGCGTTTACAGATATCGGCGACGCTTCAGTGTCACTTTATTCACATATCGTTTCGCTAAGAATAAAACTTAATAAGCCCGATGGACTTGCTACAACTAAATGAAAACAGGACAATACACAGCTCTACTTCTTCTGCTCTTTTCGTCGTTTATAACGAACGCACAGAGCTATGGGAACGAGTGGATCGCTTATAATCAATCTTATTATACATTTCAAATCCACGAAACTGGAATTTACAAACTGGATTATGCGACATTAAATGCATCTGGAATTCCACTTTCATCGTTTCAATCAGATAATATTCAAATTGTCGGGAAGGAAAAGGAAATTCCAATCCATGTGGCCGATGGTGGTGATAATTCTATTGACCCAGGTGATTACGTCTTGTTTTATGCCGAACGCAATGACGGATGGCTGGATTCTACCATATTCGCAGACCCAAATCACATAGGAAACCCTGGATACAGTCTTTACAATGATACTTTGTTGTATTTCTTCACTTGGAATTCGAGTACGAATAACTCAAGATACGTAGTTGAATCAGATGTGAATTTTGGTACTTTTTCTTCCGTATCTGATTTTATAATCGAAAAACACGAGACTTCTTTGTTTCAAGAATATTTCGAAGGCGTCAAAATATCGAATGCTTCAAGCTCCTTCTATACCGCAGGTGAAGGTTGGGGGAAAAGCAAAAACAATGGAGCATCCGGAGGACATATTAGTTATTTAACTGCAATTACCCCCTCTCCCTATTCAGGATCGGGTGCACCAAATGCTGTTTTTACTGGACGCTCGGTTTCTGTTTCTGATGCGAGCACATCAATACCTGGTGGCGATAATCACCACTCAAGTTGGGTTATTGGCGTTTCAAATACAATTCTTCAGGACACTACTTGGAAGGGATACAAGCAAAATAGAGCTTATGCTAGTTTTAATCCAACCCTTTTATCAAACGGAAACACCACCGTTCAATACCAAATAATTGGCGACCTGAATGCACTTACGGATTTTCAATCTCCACAATATTTTTCAATAGAATATCCAAGAGCATTAAATTTTAATGGCAGCAGCTCTTTAGATTTTGAAGTTCTTAATGACCCTCAAGGAAAAATCAGATTGGACATTGTGTCTGCGGGTTACAACCAACCTTTAATGCTTGTTCATGGTGATACACCTCGAATTGTTCCTTTTGTTCCCAACGGTGGATTTCATTCTGTTCTAATTCCAAATAGTGGAAATGGTGCAAGCCAATCGGTGATTTACAAGGACTCATCAATGATCCTAAATGTTGGACCATTAACTGCCGTAAACGAAAACGGTAGTTTCACAGATTTCTCAACCGCAAACTTAGAAGGTGCGCTTATTTTAATTTACCACCCATTATTGCAAGGTCCTTCTGAGCAATACGAAGTACACAGAACCAGCCCATTAGGAGGAAGTTATAACGTATTAATGGGGAACGTCGAAGAATTGTATTTACAATTTGGAGGGGGAGTTCAAAAGCACACAAACGGTGTACGCCGATTTGTAGATTTCGTTTACGACAATTCAACAGCAAAACCAGTTGGATTGTTTTTAATGGGAAAAGGCCTGCGAGAATCGACCTTCAACCTCACAACTTCCGACGGTCCTGGAACGAGGCAAAATGCCGCACGTTTCGGAATGCAATTAATTCCTTCATTTGGACAGCCATCTAGTGATGTTGCTATCACGGCGAGTTTAGTCTCTGGCGGTACAATGTGGTCTCCACTGATGCCAACAGGCAGGATTTCAGCAAGAGACAGCGTTGAATTACAAGATTATTTAAACAAAGTTATCGAATACGAGGCGGAACAGGATCCAATGTCTGTTTATAACTCTGCAACTAAAGATTGGCAGAAACATGTAATTCATTTCGCTGGAGGCTCTAATGCGACTGAACACCAACTATTCCAGTCAAACATGAACAGCATGGAGTCGAAAATAGCTACAAGCTTTTTTGGAGCTGATGTAATGCGCGTTTACAAATCAAGTTCAAACCCATTAGATCCGACAATTTTGTCAGGTGTCACCGATCGAATTTCTGAAGGAGTTAGTTTAATGAGTTACTTCGGTCACGCATCAGGAACAAATAGTGGATTTGAAATTAATCTGGACGATGCTGCTAATTGGGATAATCAAGGGAAATATCCCGTGATGCTTGTTAACTCCTGCTACAATGGGAATATTTTTCAAGCTACAAACTCAAAATCAGAGGAATTTGTACAAGTTGCTAACTATGGTGCAATTGCCTACATCGCTTCCGTTGGACTTGGATTTGCAAACACACTCAATGACTACTGTCAAAATTTTTACACGAAACTAAGTAATACGGAATACGGCTCTACTCTGGGCCAATTGATGAAGTCCAATATTGAGTCGATGCAAACATTCAACTCTCTTACACTAGAAACGACCTGCATGCAAATGGTGTTAAATGGCGATCCAATGTTGAAAATAAATCCGCATTTAGCTCCAGAGATTGAAATGACCCCTCAAAATATATCGTTCTCGCCAACAGACTTCAATTTAACTGTTGACTCTATTACAGTCGAAATTGATCTTAAAAATTTAGGCCAGTCCATTGCAGATACTTTCTATGTTGTAGTGGAACGAAATATCCCAAACAGCGCTATAGATTCAATTTACATCATCCCCGTTTTAGGACTTGATTATACAAAAACAGTGACGTTAAAAATGCCATTGCAACCCAATATCGCTGTTGGAATCAACAACTTTAACATCACAGTTGACATTCCATCTACTGTTCCAGAGCAGTATGATGAGATTGGTAACAATCAAGTATTAACGAGTCTTTTCATTAACATTGATGGAATTGTCCCCGTCGTACCCTATGAATTTGCAGTTGTCCCAGATAGCTTAGTCACTGTGAAGGCATCAACAGTCAATCCTATTGGCGACTTCAATACCTACCGTTTTGAAATTGACACTGTTGATTTTGAAGGAACAGTTCCTCAAAGTGGCGAATACCGTTACTCTATTCAATCTAGTCTAGGTGGAGTTAAAGAAGTCGACCCAATGGATTGGAATAGTGTTACAACTGGACTAAGTAAGCCTTTGGTTTGTGAAGACAGCACCGTATACTTTTGGAGAACTTCAATTGTTGGAGATGATGTTTGGCAAGAATCATCATTCCAATACATAAAAGGGAAAACAGGCTGGGGACAAGACCACTTCTATCAATTCAAGAAGAATGGTTTTTTCAATATTGATTACGATAGACTGGCGCGACGTAGAGAGTTCGCGCCAAACACGAAACAATTGGAGTGTGTTGTAAATGGATTCGATGGAACTATTCAAATTTATTACAATCGATATTCAATAGATGGAAACCTAATAACATATGGTATTGGTGCAGGTTTAAGTCACAAGTTATTGGTTGCAGTTCTTGATTCAGTAACATTAGAACCTTGGGGGACTTATTTAGCTGATACCACAGGACCATTTAACGTGATCTACAATCCCAATAATCAATTTGGAAACAACAACAATAACAATACATATGTATGGAAGTATTTTACCTTTTTACAAAGTGATCCAGCTCAATTAGCGGCCTTCCAAAACATGGTATTGGATTCAGTTCCAAACGGGCAGCATATGCTAATCTACTCTCCAATGGGGGCTCGATATGACTTATGGGACGCACTTGACTCCGTAAACATGTATAATACATTTGCGGCATTGGGAAGCGATAGTATCTATGCAGGCCGACCCAACCACGCCTTTGCCATGTATGTTAAAAAAGGATACCCCTCCAGTTCCATTGAAAATGTTGCTACGAGTATGAATGGTGAAACAAGCATAGTAGCGAACATGGTTGGTGATAACACAGGATTAGAGACGTCCACTACAATCGGACCTGCTTCTAACTGGGGATCAATACACTGGAAGCAAGACCCTGATGAAGCTATCACTTTTGACTCGACAGCACTAACTATAAAAGCTTTTAACATCTTTGGCGTTGAGCAAATTTCAATTGATACCTTATTCAGTTTGAATGACTCTATTATCAACCTCAACCCAATAATAGACGCCTCTTTGTATCCTTACATTAATTTGAAAGCTACATACCGCGATCCTGTTAATTTAACTCCAGCCCAAGTAGATCGTTGGCATGTACTTTTTACTCCTCTTCCTGAGGCTGCGATTGACGGAACAAGTCAATACACTTGGACACTTCCAAATGATACATTACAAGAAGGTGAGGATGTTCAATTTGCCGTTGACGTTAAAAACATATATACCATTGACATGGATTCGCTTTTGATTTCCTATTGGGTGGAAGACAAGAACAATACGAAGCAATTTATTGCTTATCCGCGTCAAGATTCATTGAAAGCTGGACAAGTGCTTAGAGACACAATGACCTTCAGTACAGTCGGGCTCGGTGGAATTAATTCGCTCTGGATGGAAGTAAATCCTTATGTGAATGGAAGTTTATACATCACAGATCAACCTGAACAGCAACATTTCAATAATTTACTCCAAATTCCATTCTTTGTTAAACCAGATGACGAAAACCCAATCCTGGATGTTACATTTAATGGAAATCACATTCTAAACGGCGATATTATTGACCCGAACAGTGAATTGTTGATTACACTGAAAGATGACAATGACTTCCTTATTATGGATAACATTTCAGACACGACGCTATTTGGGATTTACTTAACAGATCCAAATGGACTTCAGAAAAGAATCCCTTTCGATGATGCTATTGGAAATACAGTTATGCAATGGGTTCCTGCAACATCTCAAAACAAACGTTTTAAAATTATTTGGCCGGCAGAATTCACATTGGATGGGACCTACACTCTATTTGTTCAAGGAGCAGATCGAAGTGGCAATGTTTCTGGTGAAATTGAATACAAAGTTACTTTCGAGATTATTCATGAGTCGACAATCACGGCAATGATGAATTATCCAAATCCATTCAGCACGAGTACGCGCTTTGTGTTTACATTGACGGGATCAGATGTTCCTGACGATATTATAATTCAAATCATGACCGTTACAGGACGAGTAGTGAGAGAAATAACTGAAGACCAACTGGGATTAATTCAAATCGGAAGAAACATCACTGAGTACGCTTGGGATGGAACGGACGAATTTGGCGATCCACTTGCGAATGGCGTTTATTTATACCGAGTTAAAGCTCTTATAAATGGTGAAAGCATAGAGCATAGAGCTTCTGGCGCTGATCAGTATTTCAAGAAGGACTTCGGTAAGATGTATTTGATGCGTTAGATTCGATAGTTCGAAGAGTTGTCAAATCGGAAATTCAAAAAAGCGAAGCGAATCCAACAGCAAACCGTTCGAATAACCCATCTTAAAAAAACCGGCAACTAAAAATAGCCGTATCATCAACAAGATCTAGTTTTCCTTTCCATTCATCCAACTTAGAAAAGATAAGACTGTTCATGTCATTCATTCCCAATGGATAATAATTATTGACCAATTTAACGAGGCGTTCTGACCCGAAAAACTCTTCCGATTCGTTTTCAAGTTCTACAACACCGTCAGTATAGAGAACCATTGTTGTGTTCGGACTTAGGACTACTTCACCTATATTTATAAACGGAAGTTCATCCAACATTCCCAAGCCAATCGTTCCTTGATCGAGATCTTTGACCGTTTTACCATTCGTTAAAAATGGATGATTGTGTCCTGCGTTGACGTAACTCATTTTGCGACTCACAGCGTCGTAATGCGCAACGAAGAATGTGATGAATTTTTCACCTTTCGCGCTGCTCATTACCTTTTCATTGAGCTCCTCCATAAGAGATTGCATTTCGAATTTCTTGTATTGAAACAAAGCGCGCAATGTGGCTTGGAAATTTGCCATTAACATCGCGGCCGAAACGCCTTTCCCAGAAACATCAGCAATGCAAATAATGTATTGGTCGTCGCCAAGAGGAATGAAATCATAATAGTCTCCACCTACTTCGTGACGCGGCTTATACATCGCTGAAATATCCATTTTATTATTTGTCGGCAAGTCAGCAGGGAAAAGCATTTTCTGCATTACAGAAGCGACCTCCAATTCCTTTTTAAGACGTTCTTGCTTAATATCAACTTGAGCCATTCGCTTGTTCTCGATAGCCACAACAATGATATTTGCCAGGGTTTGAATAAAACTCATATAGTTGAGCGTCTTCGCAATATTCCCTTTTCGTTCTATTCCAGCAATTAGAATATAAGCCAATGAGCGGCCTTTATGCGAAACAGGAACAATAACATCAAAGTCCATTAATAAATCCGACTGAGAGGACTCTATTTCTGTGATTTCAAGGAAGCGACCCAATTCTCTGTCAACGTCTATGTTATTTACTTTTCCTTTGTACCCAACCCTTAATAAGCACGTCCAAGCATCTTGTTTATTAAAAAACACAAACTTGTCGTAACCGAGTTGCTCTCTTACGATAAACTCAAACAATCGTGTCAATTCAGCAACATCTTTGTTCAAATTTACAGCCGTAGTTATGTCCAATAGCGAATTCAACTTAAAATCTTTAAGCTCAATTTGACTTTCTAAACTTCTAACTACTTCTTCTCTCATTTTATAAGTTCTCGAGAATTTCTGGCAACTTTCTTAATGCTGCCATTTCTTTAAATTTCACTTTTGAATCAACGCAAGGACTTCCGAAATACGTTTTTCCTGCTTGGAGATTTTTACCAATTCCAGACTGCGCATAAACAGTAACTCCTTCTCCAATGACCACATCTGGAGCGCAACCGACTTGCCCCCAAAGCGTAACGTTGTCTTTAAGAACAACACATCCAGCAATTCCAACATTTGCGGCCATAAGGCAATTCTTTCCAACCACAGTATCATGTCCAATGTGGACCTGATTATCGATCTTCGTGCCTTCACCTATTTCCGTCATTGCGGAAACTCCTGCATCAATAGTGCAAAGAGCACCTATTTCAACTCTCTTTTTTAGGTGAACCGCTCCAACTGTATGCATGCGATCAAAGCCTGTATCTTTCTTTTTGTAATAAAAGGCGTAATGCCCAATCACAGTATTTGGACCGACAATTACATCATCTTCTAAAATGCAATTATCTCCAATTACCGCTCCAGGATAAACAATAACGTTCTTTCCAATCTTCGCTCCGTGCCCAATGAAAACATTCGGATATATAATCGCAGATGGTTCTATAGTAATGTTTTCAGCAATTGAAACAGATTGCGGAACGTAGGGAGAAAAATGCCTTGTGAGCTTATTAAAATCATCAAAAGGTGTTTTAGAGATGATCAAAGCCTTTCCTTCTGGACATTCAACCTCCTTGTCAATCAAGATTGTTGTCGCCGCACTAGAAAGCGCTTTATCATAATATTTCGGGTGATCTACAAACACTAAATCACCATCAACAACCTTATGTATTTCATTGATACCATTGACTTTGTGATTCTCATCGCCAACGAATGAGCAGCCAATTAATGCTGCAATTTCTTTTACTGTATATAATCGATTCAGTCTCATTTGAACATTTTACCTAGTAAAGATAGGCCATAAGATCCCCAACAATTGGCGCTCTCGTAAATGTTATGCGCCTCAAAATGTTCATAGCATTAACCCATATTTCAAGGGGTTTGGATTACAGGGAAACATCCCTAAAATTCACAAAGCTATTTACTGGGTATAGAATCACTCCAAAAAGATGTTCTTATCATTCTGAATCCTTTCATCGGACTCTTGGAAATTTCATGGAAGATTCAATATTGTTTTGACTATTTTTACGTTTCTCGTTGCTAACCAAACAAAATTTAATGCCCGGATTTAACCTTCGTTCAAAAGCTACATTTTCCAAAGAAGATGGCTCTTACAATCATGATGGATTAAAAGTCACGGATTATTATTCTGACGACGCAATCGTTTTGAATTCGCAGACCCCAAAGAATTATCATTCAGAATTTATATCTATTGACGACCGCTTTAAAGTTTGCGTGGAAGGAATGATTTACAACCTCGAAGTCAAAGAGGAACTGCCGAAGCTTTTGGAATTTGTAAAATCAAATAATGAGAGGGAAATAGCAACTATGATCGCAGACTGGGACGGCGAATTCGTTCTGATCGTCATTGACAAAGAAGAAAACAGATGCCTTGTGATCAACGATTCATGGGGAAGACTTCCGGTTTATTATTGGTCATCGGACGGTCAATTCATCATAACAAGAAATATTTCGTACATCACTCAAAATATTGAACTAGAATACGACTCAGAAGTTCTGGGAATGTCGATCCTTCTTGGATTAACGCTTGGGCAAGATACAATGTGGAAGAAAGTCTTGAAGCTTCCACCCCACTCGATCATGACATATAATTTGGACGAAAACAAGCCATCCGGAGGGAGCTTCTTCGACTTGAACACAGTTAGCGGTGATTACCACTTAGATGAACTGAAAGATGAAATCAAGGATGTCTTTGAAGAATCGTTAAAATCGCGATTGGACAAAATGGAAAACCCAACCTTGTCCTTAAGTGGCGGATTGGACTCTCGATTGATTGCTGCAGCAATTAAGGATATTGACAGTAAAGTTCCATTTATAACTTACAACAGAACAAATGGAGTCGACAAGCCAGATTACGTTTCATCAAAGCAAATCATTGATCAATTGGGAACAAAAGATCAACATGAGGTCATTCAAATTGGAAAGACAAAACTGGAGGATGCTGACGAACTTTTAGCGTTCAAACAGGGATTAAACTACCTTTCAATGAGCTACGTTCTTCCGTATTACAAACTGCACAAAGAGCGCAATATCAGCACTATCACAGGTGATGGAGGCGGAAAATGGTTTGTAGATCTCTATCCGTTAAAGAACTTAAGCTCAATGAAAAGTCTTATAGGATATATCCTACGCTACAATGCTTTTTGCAGTATTGAAACGGCAGCTGCGATGGCAAATATCAACCCAAGTGTCTTAAAGGAAAAGTTAATTAAGACCTTGAAAGAATATCCATTTGCAAGCTATAATGACAAGTATACTTTTTTCCTGATTCGAGAAGCCGGAATTAATTGGGCCTTGGAAGGAGAGGATCGTAACCGACAATATACATGGAGCTCAACTCCATATTATAATCCAAAATTAATCCGCTTGTGTTTAGCAATGCCTCAACGGTCGAAGGAATACGGAATGCTTTATAAATATTTGTACAAGCAGTTTCCTGGAAACTTAGAAAACGTGAGCAATCCAAATTGGAATGAAGTTGTTGAGGATTCAAAAAGTATTAGGCGCATTCACAACAAGCAAAAAATTAAGGGACTTATTCCAGCGTTTCTACTTGAGAAGAAAAAAGGAATTTCAATGAATGATTTCGAATTCTCAAACGAATTGCAATCTATTGTGAAAGGCTGGGAACATAACGAATTACTAAATCTATCGGCCTTAAAGGATAAAAACTCAACAAACTTTTACTGGCAACTTTTTACGCTAACCAAGTTGATGAATTCTAATAATTAAGCAATTTTTCAAGCTCCGTTTTTACTTTCGCAGCATTTGTTAACAACGTCGCTTCTAGAATTGAATTCAAAGGAATTGCCGGTGTATCAACCGACCCAACAATTGAAACAGGCGCGTCTAAGTATTCGAAATTATCGCGCTGAATTCTACCAGCCAATCCTAAAGTAAACGAAGCCTCAACAGACTCTTCAGTAACCAACATCACTTTGCTGTGTTTCTTCGAAACTTCGTTAATCTTATCAAAATCCAATGGATTCAATGTTCTTAAATCAATGATTTCAACTTGATCTTCAATTCCTTTACACGCTTCGATCGTCCAGTAAATGCCGCGACCATAGGTAATCACAACACAAGATTCACTTGTGTCAATTTTATCTTGAGCTGCCTCCTGAACCACTCTAGCCTTACCAAATGGAATTATATAATCTTCATCCGGCTCAATCGACATTGCTCCTTCTGTTCCTTCAATTTTAGACCAATACAATCCTTTATGCTCCAAAAGAACAACTGGATTCGGATCGTAAAATGCGGCTTTAATCAATCCTTTTAAATCAGCTCCTGTTGATGGGTACGCCACTTTAATTCCTCTAATATTTGTCAAAATAGATTCCACACTTGACGAGTGGTAAGGTCCACCAGAACCGTAAGCTCCAATTGGAACGCGGATTACACAGCTTACGGGCCATTTCCCGTTTGATAAATAATAAGATCTGCTCACCTCCGTAAACAGTTGATTGAGGCCAGGCCAAATATAATCTGCGAATTGAACTTCTACGAATGGCTTCAATCCTACGGCTGACATTCCTACTGTAGAACCAATAATAAATGCTTCTTGAATTGGCGTATTGAATACTCTGTCATCGCCAAATTGTTGCGCTAAAGTTGCTGCTTCTCTAAAAACTCCTCCTAAACGTCCACCAACATCTTGACCGTACAACAACGCCTCAGGATGTTTATCCATTAATTCACGCACAGCAAACAAGGCTGAATCCACCATTACAGTTTTCTTCTTCCCTTTTGGTTCTCTTTCTCCTGTCTCTTCCGTAATTGGAGTTGGCGCAAAAATAAAATCGGTGATTGATTCTGGAACTGGATCTTCGGCGTTTAATGCTTTGTCGTATTCTTCATCAACGAACTTCTTAGTATCCGCTTCGACATTAATAATGTCAGCTTCTTCAATGCCCGCTTCTCGAAGTAATTCTTTCAATTTTGGATATGGATCACGTGCTGCGGACTCTTTCAAATCATCCCGGTACCATTCTTTGCGAACACCAGAAGTATGATGACCAAGTAAAGGAACTTTAGCGTGAACGATGAACGGTCTTCTTTCCGCGCGAACGATTTCGAAAACCTCTTTCATTGTTTGAAATGATTCTTCAAAATCACTTCCGTCTATTGTACGCACTTCTATTCCATTGAATCCCTTCGCGTATTGTGTAATATCTTGAGCTCTTGTTTCTTCTGCATTTGCAGAGATATCCCAATCGTTATCTTGCACCAGATAAACGATTGGGTATTGTTTCAACGCTGCCATTTGGAACGCTTCAGAAACTTCACCTTCCGTACAAGAAGCATCTCCTAGAGAACAAACCACAACTGGGTCTTCGCCTCCGAAATCTTCAGCTAAACCCTGCTTTTCTTTGTATTGAATTCCCATCGCAACACCTGTTGTTGGAATTGCCTGCATTCCTGTTGCAGAAGATTGATGTGGAATTTTAGGCATGTCATCTCTTTTCAAAGAGGGATGGCAATAATACGTTCTTCCTCCAGAAAAAGGATCGTCTTTCTTAGCGAAAACCTGCAACATCAGTTCATAGGGAGTAATTCCAATTCCGAGAAGAATACTATCATCGCGGTAATAAGGCGCAACCCAATCTTGAGGTTTAAGTTGCATTCCGCACGCAAGTTGAATCGCTTCGTGACCTCTAGAAGTAGCATGAACATACTTAGAAGTTACCTCCTTGTTGTCCTCATACTTTTCTGCGAGTGTCTTCGCAGTACACATCAATTTAAAGGCTTCGAATAGCGTTTCCTTAGATGTTTTCATTGCTTTGGTATTCTTTTTTTCGGTGATTTCTCCCATCTGCCGTTCCATTTTTTGGAGATCAAATATACGGAATCGATAGGACAATTAGGTACTTCTAACCTTGATACTGGCTGATTATTTCACATTTGCAAAAAGGTGTAATTATTTTAAATGAGCAACTGTAAAACTACTCTTGTCAATTCCAAATTATCAAAACTGAAACTTTTTCACACTTCATCCGAGATAAAACCACAAAACTACGCTGCAGGAATCGTTACCATATCAGTACTATCAGCAAGCGAAATAGATGCTCTGATAGAAATTCCTAACGGGATAATTGAATACAAAAAAGCCGCTCCAGCCATGGAAGCGGGTTTTTTTTTATCATTCTACTTATTGTTCTCGATCACGTAATCCAAAACTTTAGTCATTAAGTGAATTCTGTCTTTCCCTCTCACATTGTGCTCGTGCATTGGATAAGGAAAGAAATCCACTTGAATCCCTAGATCAACAAACTTGTTAACCAATGAAAGACTGTGTTGCATTACAACCGTAGGGTCTACCGTACCATGAATCAACAATAATTCACCTTCTAAGTTGGCGGCGTGCGTCATTAAAGATGCTTTTTCATATCCTTTTGGATTTTGATCCGGCGTATCCATGTAACGTTCACCGTACATTATTTCGTAATATTTCCAATCCGTTACTGGACCTCCCGCTACTCCAGCATTGAAAGTTCCTGGTTGACGTAACATTAAAGATGTCGTCATGAAACCACCGAACGACCAACCGTGAACCGCCAATCTTGATGCATCAACATAAGGTAAGGATTTCAAGTAGTCTACTCCTGTCATTTGATCTTCCATTTCTACGGTTCCCAATTGACGGTGAATTTGCGATTCAAAAGAAACGCCTCTTTCCGCTGATCCGCGATTATCAACTGTATAAATAAGATATCCTTGTTCTGCCATCCAATACATCCAAAGGCTTGCACCGTCCAACCAAGAATCAGTTACTAATTGCGCATGAGGGCCTCCATAAACGTAAACCAAAACCGGATACTTCTTCGTTGGGTCAAAATTACTTGGCTTGATCAAACGTGTGTATAATTTCGTTCCGTCCTTCGCATCAATTGTTGAAATTTCAGCGGTACCAATTATGTAATTTCTCAATTTATCTGGGCTTTCCATTTTAATAGAAACAATCTTTCCTTTAACGTCAATGATCCAATCGTTATTCGCTACCGTGTGGCTCGAGAAATTATCGTGAAAGAATTTTCCATCATCTGAAATTTGAACTGAATGCGATCCATTCGCTCTCGTCAAAATCTTCCCCTTCCCTGTAAGACTTACAGAATAAACATGCGATTGTGTCGGAGTCTCTCCTGTTGTCGTATAATAAACTTGCTTGTTCTTATATTCCATGATGTCCTTTACAACGAATTTATGATCCGTTAACTGCTGAATTAGGTTTCCGTCAAAATCATAATAATACAAGTTGTTGTATCCATTTCTCTCTGAAACCCAAACAAAATTGTTTGATCCTTCCAATGGAAAGAAAGCTGGATGTTCAGGCTCAACCCACGTCTTACTCGTTTCTTCAAACAACGTTTTTACAAATTTTCCGTTTTTCGCACTGAAAACATTCAGCCACATATGATCTTGATCTCTGTTCACCTCAGCAACAACAACGAATTGATTGTCTGGCGTCCAAGAAACATTTGTCAAATAATTTTCTTTACCATTTCTTGTAGTAATGTAAAGCAATTCACTCGAGTTAATGTTGTATATCCCTACTCTCGCTGTTTCACTTCCACCACCCGCCATTGGATATTTTATAGACTTTAAAGTTCCTGGAGTTGTACTATTGTCCATCAGTGGATAATCACTAACCTTTGACTCATCCTTTTCATAGAAAGCCAATAATTGACCAGAAGGAGACCAAAACAGGCCTTCCGTAATTCCAAACTCACTTCTTGCAATCGCTTGACCGGTAACAATATTTTTGTCTGTGTGCATTGTCACTTTATTCACTTCCCCCCCTTTTGCAACTACATGAATATTATTCTCAATTGTGTATGCTAAGTTGTAAGATTCAGAATGAAACTTAGTAATCTCTGATTTTTCAGGAGCTTGACGAACTAGCTCTCCTGTTTTAGAATCAACATCGTAAACGTAAAAATTCTTTCCGTCACTGATCATGAATTTCGTTTCACCGATCCATTTCAATCCGTAAAAACTAGTGAGTTCTGATTTCAAAGCCGTATTCAATTCCTGAATTGTCAGCATTATATGAACTTCGGTGTCCTTAACTGAAGACGTCATTAGCGTTTGGTAATTACTGGTAACGTAGGTGTAACTATCTCCACCAGGAATCCATCCAAACTGATTCAATCTATCTGGACGAAGTGACCTATACTGTTGACTCACCGCTTCAGCCAAACTCAATTCCTTTTTCATCTGAGCTCTCTTCGGCACAATTTTATTCATCGGTCCGCTTTGCCCGAGAGAACTGAACGACAATAATGCTATAAATACTATTTTTAAATGCTTCATATTCTTTGTTTTGGTCTACTATTCTATCTAAAATCCTTCCAAAGATAATGAAGTTGTTAAGGCTTCATGAAATAAATACGCAAGTGGTTTTTAAAATACTACTACCTTTGCCTCAAAACCAAACAATTGACATGAAGCATATCTCCGTAGAAAGCATAGAAAGAGCAATCAATAAAGTCGACAACTTAAACGACGAGGGCCTTGAAAAACTAGCTGAAACATACGCGTTAGCCCAACAGACATTACTTGGATATGTAATGTCAGCGGCAGTAGAGTATAAAAATGATCAATTGGAAGGATTGCTTATTTACTACTACTGTCTTATTTCGGAAACGTTTGCGCAAGAGCAAGCACAGCTGAAACAAATTAGTGATGAAGATATCGAGGTTTTTGAAGAGCCTTTTTTTCAAATGTTAGATGAGTACTTTGACAAGGACCAAGAAGATCTCATTACTGATTTTACAGATCAACCAGAACTGATTCGCTTCATGATGTTGGAAATCACAACGAAAGACGAAGACGGAACCTCTTTGGATGACGACACTGCGACGCAACTGTTTATTGTTACTTCTGCGATGATCACGTTAATGAACAGAGCAATCAAAGATGAAAACGCCTAAAGAAATTGTTGATTTGATGATGGAAAATGATCTGTTCAGTCAATGGATGAATGTTTCTATTCTATCAATCGACAAAGGGAATTGCAAGCTTCAATCAACGATTCATAAAGATATGCTGAATGGTTTTGAAATTGCACACGGCGGAATTACGTATTCCTTATCAGACTCGGCTTTAGCATTTAGCTCTAATGCTTATGGACATCAATGTGTCAGTATTGAGACTTCAATTTCACACATCCGACCCGTGTTCGTAGACGATGTCTTGACAATTGAATGTGAGGAAATTCATAGAGGAAAAACAATCGGAATTTACTCTGTAAATATAAAAAATCAAGAGAACAAACTAGTTGCTAAATTCAAGGGAACAGTTAATATCTCTCAAAAAGAATGGTAACTTCAACCCTAAATCTATTTTGAACAATTGGAAAAGTTCCAATCCCGACATCAAAAGTCTGAACCAAAATAATCGTACATTTATTTTACATTAACCATTGTTCTGAACCTAATTAATCAATAATCCAATGTCTAAAAAAGAAGAAAAAGTCTACATGGTGGATGTCGTGATTCGTCATTTATGGCATAAGATGTCGAGAATGTACAATCAAAAAGCCAACGATTATGGCGTTAGTATTTCCGTCGGTTTTATTCTACTGAATGTTGACCAAGAAGGTACTCCTAGCACTCAACTTGGTCCTAAAATGGGAATGGAGCCAACGAGTCTTTCTAGAACCTTAAAGACAATGGAAGAAAAAGGATTAATCTACAGAGAAGTTGATACTGAGGACAAACGAAAGGTTCTTGTTTTTTTAACAAAAGACGGTCTTGAGAAACGAAGAATTGCCCGTCAGGTAGTTCTTAACTTTAATGACAGAATCGTTTCAAGCATTCCCAAAGGAAAACTCAAAACTTTCTACGAGGTTGCAGAACGCCTAGACATGTCTATTGATAGAGAATTGAGCAACTTCTAAATTGGACGAAACATCCAAACCCCCTATCCATTATTATCATTTACGAATCGCCAGATTTAACTTTGTGTCCAGTTGAATTTCACTATTTATCATGATTATTATTTAATTATGCATGCATAGCATTAATTATTTTACTATTTTTGATTAAGTGAGCTTTGAAAACAAGGATCATCAGAGGATTTTTATAACTTACTAAGCTTAAGAGTAAAATAAACTAACAACATGAATAGACATATTCGCAAAGTAGCAATTATAGGATCTGGAGTAATGGGTTCAAGAATTGCCTGTCATTTCGCAAATATAGGATGCGAAGTTGAATTGCTAGATATCGTTCCTAGCGAACTAAACGGCCCTGAGAAGAAGAAAGAAGTTAGTATCGACTCTGATCAATTCAAAAATCGAATTGTAAATGAAGCACTAACTTCTTCTCTAAATTCCAACCCCTCTCCTATTTATAGAAAATCATTCGCTTCTCGAATTAGAACGGGGAATCTAACGGACGATTTGGCGAGAATAAAAGATTGTGATTGGATTATCGAAGTTGTTATTGAACGCTTGGACATCAAACAACAAGTTTTCGAAAACATTGAAAAACATAGAACACCGGGAACGCTAATCACGACCAACACCTCTGGAATCCCAATCAACTTAATGCTTGAAGGCAGAAGTAATGATTTCAAAAAGCATTTCTGTGGATCTCACTTTTTCAATCCACCGCGTTATTTGCAACTACTAGAAATTATTCCTTCGGAGGAAACCGATTCAGAAGTAATCGATTTCTTGATGGATTATGGACAACGTTTTCTTGGAAAGAAAACAGTATTTTGTAAAGATACTCCGGCATTCATCGCCAATCGCGTTGGCGTGTATTCAATCATGTCATTGTTCCATGCCGTAGAAGAAATGGGATTGACTGTCGAAGAAGTTGATAAACTTTCAGGGCCAATTTTAGGCCGGCCAAAATCGGCAACGTTCAGGACATGTGATGTTGTTGGATTAGATACTTTGGTTCATGTAGCCAATGGACTAGAAGACAATTGTCCAGACGACGAAGAAAAAGAACTTTTCAAATTGCCCGACTATATTTCAAAAATGGTCGAGAATGGATGGCTTGGATCAAAAACAAACCAAGGGTTTTATAAAAAAGTCAAGGATGAAAATGGCAAAAGTGAAATTCTGACTTTGGACTTAAATACGCTGGAGTACCGTAAAAAAGCAAGGGTTAAATTCCCTACGCTGGACATGGCCAAACCAATTGATGATCTTAAGACAAGAACCAAAATGCTTTTCATGGGAATGGACAAAGCGGGAGAATTTTACCGGAAATTGTTCGGTGGCCTTTTCGCTTACGTGTCGAACCGCCTTCCAGAAATCACTGATGACCTCTATAAAATAGACGACGCCTTAAAAGCTGGTTTCGGATGGGAACTTGGACCTTTTGAAACTTGGGACATCTTGGGGTTGGATCAAGGACTTAAAATGATTGACGGAGAGAATAAGAAGGCCGCAGCTTGGGTTTCTGAAATGAAAGAAACTGGAATTAAATCATTCTACAAGACTGAAAAGGGTGTTAAATATTTTTACAACGTCTCTTGCAAAGCGTACATTCCAATTCCAGGCGGAGAGGAAATCGTTTCACTAGAAGTACTTCGAAGTGAAAACAAAGTTTGGGGGAATTCTGACACAACAATAGTTGATATCGGAGATGGAATTCTGAACCTTGAGTTTCACACCAAAATGAATACCATTGGAGGCGGTGTAATTGAAGGCATCCAAAAAGCCCTGACACTTGCTGAAACAGAATACAAAGGACTTGTAATTTCAAACACTGGACAGAATTTCTCTGCCGGAGCAAATGTTGGAATGATCTTCATGATGGCAATCGAACAGGATTATGACGAATTGAACTTTGCCATAAAAACGTTCCAAGAGACAATGATGAGGGTGCGCTACTCAAACATTCCAGTAGTTGTCGCGCCGCATAATATGGCTCTTGGAGGAGGTTGCGAAATTTCACTTCATGCCGATAAAGTAGTCGCACACGCTGAATTGTATATGGGACTTGTTGAATTTGGTGTTGGGCTGATTCCTGGCGGCGGCGGAACAAAAGAATTCGCAAAACGCTTGTCTGATGAATACGTTGCTGGCGATATCAAAATCAACCGAATGAGAGAACGCTTTTTGACAATTGGTCAAGCAAAAGTATCGACTTCGGCTTATGAAGCTTTCGACCTTGGTTATTTAAGAGAAGGAATTGACGAAATAGTTGTAAGCCGCGAATACCAGCTTACACGAGCAAAAGAATCTTGTTTAAAAATGGCCAATAAAGGATATGTTGCTCCAAAACGAGAAAAGAACATCACCTTAATGGGACAAGAAGGACTCGGAATCGTTTATGTTGGAGCAAATACAATGTTCTCTGGAAATTATATGTCAGAACACGATCTTTTGATTTCTGAGAAGTTAGGATTCGTTCTATGTGGAGGAGATTTATCTCAAAACGAAACGGTTTCAGAACAATATGTTTTGGATCTGGAACGGAAAGCATTCCTTGAATTGTGTCAAGAAAAGAAAACACTTGAGCGCTTGGAAAGTATCGTTAAGAAAGGGAAAATATTAAGGAATTAGAAATTCACAATTATGAATTATTAGTTAGGGGTTAAGAGTTTAAAATGATCGTCTAACGGCTAAATTCTTTTAAAAAAAAATTAATAAAATGGGAAGAGCATATATAGTAACTGGATATCGCACTGCTGTTGGAAAAGCGGGCAAAGGTGGATTTAGATTCTACAGACCTGACGATCTTGCAGCAAATGTTGTAAAACATATCATGTCAAAAGTTCCGCAATTGGACAAAGAACGCATTGATGATGTAATCGTTGGAAACGCAACTCCAGAAGCGGAACAGGGATTAAATATTGGGAGAATGATTTCATTGATGGGATTGGACACTGTTAAAGTTCCAGGAATGACTGTCAATCGATATTGTTCCTCCGGATTGGAAACGATCGCAATTGCAACAGCGAAAATTGAAGCTGGAATGGCCAATTGCATTATTGCGGGAGGTGTTGAATCCATGTCAGTAATGGCGATGGGAGGATGGAGAATTGTTCCAAATCCAGCAGTTGGAAAGAAGAACCCGAATTGGTATTGGGGAATGGGATTGACAGCCGAAGCTGTTGCGAAAGATTTTAAAGTGAGCAGAGAAGATCAAGATGCATTCGCTTTGCAATCGCATGAAAAAGCAATCGCTGCAATTAAATCCGGTCGATTCGAAGACGATATCGTGCCTATTGATGTGAAACACATTTTCCTTGATGAAAACGAAAAGCGTCAAGAAAAAATCTACACCGTTGATACAGATGAAGGTCCTCGATCAAGTAACTTAGAAGGACTTTCGCGATTGAGACCTGTCTTCGCAAATGGCGGTTCAGTTACTGCTGGTAATTCATCGCAAACATCTGACGGCGCAGCATTTTGTCTTGTAATGTCTGAAGATATGGTGAATGAACTTGGACTGGAACCTATTGCAAGACTGGCTTCTTACAGTGTTGTTGGCGTTGAACCAAAAATTATGGGTGTTGGACCAATTGATGCTATTCCAAAGGCCATAGCTGCTGCCGGATTAAAGCAAAATGATATTTCTTTGGTTGAATTGAACGAAGCATTTGCTTCACAATCTTTGGCTGTGATTAGAGAAACTGGATTGAACCCTGATATAATCAACGTTAACGGAGGAGCAATTGCCCTAGGCCACCCACTAGGATGTACAGGAGCTAAATTGACAGTTCAGATAATGAACGAACTGAAAAAGCGCGACGAAAAATACGGAGTTGTGACAATGTGCATTGGAACTGGACAAGGTGCCGCAGGAGTGATCGAGATGTTGTAACTTCGCAACGTGAAAATCGAACATTTAATAAAAAACGCTGGGCACCAAGAGCTACTTCCGATTCAAAAGAAGTGCATTGAGGCCTACCAAGAGAATTCAGAATTAATTTTGCTTTCTAAGACAGGATCTGGAAAAACAATTGCCTTTCTACTCTCCGTAATATCGAGAATAAGGGAAGATCAAGATTGTATTCAAGCCGTAATTATTGCTCCCACCAGAGAATTAACCCAACAAATTGATCAGGTATTTAGGTCATTGAAAAGTGGTTTGAAAGCCACACTTTGTTATGGTGGTCACTCTGTAAAAGACGAATCAAACAGTCTAAAAGCAATTCCAGAATTGGTTATTGCCACACCGGGTCGTTTGCTAGATCACATCGAAAGAGGGAACGTTAATCTTATCGATTGCGAAGCTTTGGTCATCGATGAATTTGATAAATGCCTTGAAATGGGATTTGATTACGAGATGGGTAAAATCACTCGTGAATTTAGTAAAGTAGAAAACATACTTCTCGCATCAGCAACGAAACCCGAAGACATTCCTGACTATCTAAATTTTGATTCTCCCCACGTTCTTGACAACCTTATTGAAGATGATCTCATCAATATTGAAGAATTCGGAGTTCAATACAAAAGAAGCGTATTCAATGCGCTTGTAGAAACAGTTTGCAGTTTTGGAATCGAGAAATCAATTGTATTTTGTAATTACAGAGAAGTTGTTGAGGATGTTGTTAAGCGCTTAAATGGCGAACGAATTTATAGCATCGGTTACCACGGAGGTTTGGATCAAGGGGAACGAGAACGCGCGTTAATAAAATTCCGAAATGGAAGTTACAACACCTTAGTTTGTACAGATCTTGGCGCTCGTGGATTGGACATTCCAGAAATCAAACACGTTGTTCATTATCAATACCCAAATAGCCTAGATGCATTTGTTCACCGCAAAGGAAGAACGGCGAGAATGTCAGAAGACGGCTCCTCTTACTTGTTCATTGGACCAGAAACACAATTGCCAGAATATTTGGAAGACCCCACTGATTCCTTCCGACCTGGAGAATACTTGGACACAACTCCTGAATGGGAAACATTGTATTTCAGTGCTGGAAAAAAAGAAAAAGTGAACAAGATTGATCTCGTTGGATTTTTATCGAAAAAAGGGCAATTGGGGAAAGGCGAAATTGGATTAATCACTGTTCTTGATCATACATCGTATGTTGCTGTGAAGAAATCAAAGGTGAAAAATGTTTTGAGTCTGATACGATCAGAAAGGATCAAAGGTAAAAAGTTGAAGATTGAGGTGTCAATGTAACCCTCTCATTTCTTACTGAACTTTGTATACTGAGCACGAACCGTTTTTTCTGCTAGCTTATTCTGCACCGTAAACATAGAATTGTGCTTCCCTCCAGCGTATTGATGGTTTGGATACCACTTCCATAGAAAGCCACCTGCGAAAAAATCCTGATCCCAAATATTATCATAGATTGCTGTTAATGCGCGAACTTGACTGCGCTGATCAATTTTTTCCTTTTTGGTGACACTATAATTCCAGGGAGTTGCTGCACACTTTCGAATACTTCGATAGCCGTATTCCGTGAATATTATTTTCCGATCGACTACTGAACTCAACGAATCAAAAACGGGAATGTACTTCGACCAACCCATATCCAAGTCTTTTTTCTTCGGAATACCAGCCTTACTAATAGGGAAGTAGGCATCAATTCCAATGTAATCAAGCTTCCCCCAAAATTTCACATTTTCAAAGCAGTCCCAGTTTTCAGCATATGTCAATTTACCCTTATAAACTTCACGCACCTGCCTTATCAAGCGCAAAAACAGCTGAGGTCGACTTTTCACAACCAGCTGCATTTCGGTTCCAATACAATACACTGCAGAATTCTCTTCCGCTGCAACCCTTGCAAAGGCGATGATATAAGCACCATAATCTTTTTCAAACTTCACCCGTTCCTCTTCAGATTTCATTTCAATTTTACCAGTAAAAACACCATTTGCCACCCAAATTTGGGGCTTGATCATTGTCTTCACTCCTTGCTTATGCAATTCTTGAATTGCAACCCGCGTTCCATTCAATCCTTCCCCTTCCCACTGATTATTATCTTCATAGAAAACGGTCCCAGAATCGTTATAAGGCATGAAACAATAAGGAATAACCGCAGCGTAATTTGCTCTAATCCTTAAAATTGGGGGAAGATGAATCGAGTCCAAAAGAAAGCGTTCTGAAACCAAGCTAACACCATTAACCCGATCATTAATAGTGTCTTGAGCAGATATGTTATTTGTCAAAACAAATAACAAAACTCCTAGTAAATATCTCAATCGTATTTCATTCATTTGCTTTCACAAAATACAACTACTAAATTTATTTTCTATTATGCGTGCATAGCAATGTTATTTTACTATATTTATGACATAGTACCAAAATATTTACAAATGTCTGAAAACGAAAAGCCAATTAAAGGAGGGGAATTTTTAATTCGTAAAACATCCCCAGCTGATATATTTATTCCAGAAAACTGGACAGAAGAACAACTAATGATTGCGGACATGTGCCATGATTTCATTGATACTGAAATACTTCCACATATGGATCGTATTGACTCAATGGAAGAAGGATTGATGCCATCGCTAGTTGAAAAAGCAGGCGCGCTTGGTCTATTAGGAATGTCAGTTCCTGAAGACTTAGGCGGGATGGGTGTGGATTTTAAGACTTCACTATTGGCAACCGAATACCTCGCAAGTGGCTATTCATTTTCCGTGGCTTATGGTGCTCACACAGGAATTGGTACTTTACCTCTGCTCTACTACGGAACAGAAGATCAAAAGAAAAAATACATTCCAAAACTCGCTTCAGGCGAATGGAAAGCGTCTTATTGTTTAACTGAGCCTGGTTCTGGATCAGATGCCAATTCAGGAAAAACAAAAGCAGTGCTTACCGAAGATGGAAAACATTATGTTGTCAACGGTCAAAAAATGTGGATTACGAACGCTGGTTTCGCAAACCTATTCACGGTATTTGCAAAAATCGATGACGATGATAAACTAACCGCATTCTTAATCGAAGCGGATTCGGAGGGAATCACGTTGAATCCAGAAGAAAAGAAAATGGGGATCAAAGGATCTTCTACAAGACAAGTTTTCTTCAACGATGTTAAAGTTCCAGTTGAAAACTTGCTTTCAGAAAGAGAGAACGGATTTAAGATCGCCCTGAACATATTGAACATTGGTAGAATTAAATTGGCCGCTGGAGTTATGGGTGGAGCGAAACAAGCCATCACAGAATCTGTCAGATACGCTAACGACCGCTTGCAGTTTGGTCGTGAGATCTCTAAATACGGTGCAATCCGATATAAACTTGCAGAGCAAACAATCAAAACATTTGTTAATGAATCAGCCATTTACAGAGCTGGACAAAACATTGATGATGCAATTGCAGGTTATGTTGCTGCTGGAATGGACAAAGGCGAAGCGACATTGAAAGGAATTGAGCAATTCGCTCCCGAATGCGCAATCTTGAAAGTATCGGGATCTGAAGCTCTTGACTACGTCGTTGATGAAGCAGTTCAAATTTTTGGTGGAATGGGCTACTCAGCTGAATCTTCAGTTGAACGTGCGTACCGCGATGCTAGAATCAATAGAATATTTGAAGGAACGAATGAGATCAATAGATTATTAACTGTCGACATGGTTCTGAAACGCGCTATGAAAGGCGAATTGGATTTGATGGGGCCTGCAATGGCGGTTGCCGGAGAATTAATGAGTATTCCTGAGTTTGGAGATAAACCAACAGATATTCTTGGAAATGAAACATTATACCTAGAAGGATTCAAGAAAACCGTTCTGATGGTTGCTGGATCAGCAGTTCAAAAATTAATGCAGTCCTTGTCAAAAGAACAAGAAGTTCTAATGAACATTGCCGATCTTTCAATCTATACGTATTTGGCTGAATCAGCTTTGCTAAGAGTTCAACAAATGATCGAGCTTAAAGGGGAAGAAGCGTGTGAAGCTCAAATCGCGATTGTAAAAACGTATTTCTACGACGTAGCGGATGAAATCAGCAAAGCGGCTAAAGATGCAATCAATTCATTCGCAGAAGGTGACGAAGCAAAAATGATGTTGATGGGACTGAAGCGTTTCACGAAAACAGAACCGTTTAACCCGAAGGCAGCACGTCAGTTAATAGCGACGAGAATTATTGAAGCGAATAAGTATTGTTTTTAGATATGGTAATTAACCAGAATAGAAAACCGTAGGTAACGATTGAAATTCCCTTTTACCTAATAGGAAGAATTGTATTAAAGCGTGATGAGTTCACTATTTCCTCTGATGGTTGTCTAATAAATCATATTGACGATTTTATGGAAAAGTTTGGTATGATGAAAAAAAGAAGGGATAAAAACGAATTGTTCTATCTTAACATGAAGCCATTAAGGACTACAAATAAAACGAAGAAGACTAATTGCAAATCTATATTATAAGATTGATCTAACGTATATAAATGTTATTATCACATTGGAATCCGTTTTAATGTAATAATATTTGTTTACCCCTTATTCCCCCCCATTTTTAGAGGTTTTTATTTTCTCAATTGTGGGATTCGAATTTTTTCTTCTCCATTACTTATTAAAGCTTATTGTTCCGCTTCAATTCAAAGAAGAAGTATATATAATAGTTCTGGAATTAAAATAATAGACGCACTGCTAACACAACTGGACCCCTTAGGGTTTCTACTTCGAGAGATGACTTACGTGTTAACAAACATTATTCCTTTCTTCAAGAAAACAATTTTTATTACCCGAAACCGTTTTTTGATAAAAAAACTACTTCTTCAACACAATCCCATCACCTGTAAACCCTAAAGCTGGCTTCGGCTCTGTAATCGCAGCAATCTCTTCAGCGCTTGCATTCACGTCCTCTAGGAAATGCTTTTGCAATTCAACTGAAACCGTATCCCAAAACGCAATTCCGTGAATGTACGCTCCTGTTCCTACTGGTGTTGCAGGTGGAATAGTAAAATGATCCTTGAAGCGAACCATAAACGATTCACCATTTCCTTTATCAACTTTCACAAAACAACCTGCCTTTGCACATACTTCGCTTAAATCAGCTTCAATTGTAAACTCCATTTCACCCGATTGAGCTTCAAATGTCTTTACCATGTCTGCAACAGAAATTGCATTCTTGATGTCAACTTTATATTTTCCGTAACTCTTACCGAGCTTAACTTTATCGTTTGAAGAGACGGTTGACACTGCGCAAGACAATGCGATAATTCCTCCAACTAGTAATAATGCTATTTTATTCATTTGATTGTATTTTGATTCTGCAAATATCGCAAGAAGATTGACCAATTAGAAAGATAATCGCATAAAAAAGCCACTTTATCTCGATTCAACCCGAGCCAAAATGACTTAGTTCTTTATTTAGAAATTCCTACTTTAAGTAAGAATCTATAAAATCATACAATTGTAATGTTTCATCATCAACCGTTACGTGGGTTACTTTGCACGCTGTAAGCAATCTTACCATAACATAACGGTTCTTCAAAGTGTTATCAACCATTGTCAATGTCGCCTTGTGAGATGCCTCGTCAAAATCAACAGTAAACATACTTTTGTAATAACTTGCACTCTTATCAATCGATTCTTTTGAAAGCGTTGATGGCAATGTGAACTCATATAAACCTGAAGTTTTACTTGCTGCTAAATCTTCCGCTCCTTTAAATGTAGCAATTTGATGTGCTTCTTGAGAAAAGCTGAATGATAAGAGACCAACAAGGAAGAATAATGTAGAAATAATTTTTTTCATCTGTTCAATTTTAATAATGACGATAAATATCATGCAATAGTTGTACCGATTAGCCAAACTACAACTTTTTTTGCCAACTTTACGTCCGATGGGAAGACTTTTACTATACAAAAACAGGAATCTTATTGAGGCTGGATGCGATGAAGCAGGACGTGGTTGTTTGGCGGGACCGGTTGTTGCCGCCGCCGTAATTTTACCAGCAGATTTCTCAAATGAAATCCTTGATGACTCAAAAAAATTAACGGAAGCAAAGCGTAATAAATTGCGTCCGATTATAGAAAAGGAGGCCCTCGCATTTGCTGTGGCTTTTGTTTCTGAAAAAGAAATTGACGAAATCAATATTTTAAACGCGAGCTTTCTTGCCATGCACAGAGCTGTTGCCCAATTGAACCAAAAACCTGAAATGCTCCTCATTGACGGGAACCGGTTCACAACTTATGAAGGAATCCCCCACGAATGCATCATCAAGGGGGATGGAAAATTTTTGTCAATTGCTGCGGCTTCAATTCTTGCGAAAACTTATAGAGATGAGTACATGGAAAATATCCATGAAGAATTTCCTTTTTACGACTGGAAACAAAACAAAGGGTACCCCACAAAAAAACACCGCAAAGCAATTCTTGAGAATGGCGATTGCATGCATCATAGGAAAACGTTCACTCTTCTTTCTAAAGATACATTATCGCTTTTCTAGAGTGCACAAGTAGTTGTTAATTTCTATACGCTAAGGCCATCTTTCACTGGCTCTTTCTTCTTAATTTTAAAGCAAAATCACTCCCCTATGTTGAATCGGATTGTATTAGCAATCATTTTCTTAGCAAGCCTTTCATGGATCATCTATGTGGCAATCGACATTTCAAGCGAAAAAAATAATTATTCTCCAGAATCTTTATTCAATAGTATGGATGGTGAAGTTCTAATCGTGGCGCGTCCTTGGGAAGTCAATTTCATTGATCTTGAAAAATTTGGTGACGCTCCAAGTTATGATTTGATAACTTCTTTAAATGATTCTGCTTATAACAGGGGTTACTTCAGTCAAAAAAGAGACCATCTTCTTCTAGTGAAGGACAAAAACTGGAGTGTCGCTTCTATCGATTTATTATTCGGCAAAGGAAAAACGAATAATCTAGGCTCTGAAGAATTCAAGATTGGCGCTTACAATGGACGTTTCCATAAGACAAAACTCTATCTTTGGAAAACAACTATCGACAACGAAGGCACAAAGAAAAGCAACTTCATTTTCGACAAAAAAGCCTCGGCCGCGATTTTTAGGTTTTCAGAAGTAGGCAAAATAAACAACCACTCAGACGTCTATTTCAAAAAAGATGGAAAGATAAATTACATCACTAAAGACGCGAACATTAAGCAAGGAAGTCAGGTTCGAGATGAAACTCTATTTGCAGGAATCACAACACGGAACTTTGATACGTATCAATTTTTTGAAAGAGATTACTACGCAACATTGGATGAAGATTTCAAAAATGGACCGATGTCGAAATGGCTATTAAACGGCTTCGTGAAGCTCACATATCAAGGAGAAACTATAATCATTTCAGATTATATCAGTGGGCAGGATCCAATTCTAATTCTCAATGATTTAAACCAGACTCAAGACTCGTCTCTTTTTTCCGATAAACTAATCAAAGGTTTTCCTTCTCAAAATTCGACATACACAATCAAGTATTTGGAGGATGCCGTCGTAATCTCTGAAAGTGCCGCGCTGTGCGGTCAAGTGATCGCTGATTATCGATTGGGAAATACAATCGCATTAGACAAAACAATCCGAGCGAAAATCTTTGGTCAATTGCCAAGAGCTGTTTCCGAACGAATGATCAGCAGCGAGGCTTCTTATTCGAAAATGGTTTATGCTGGGAGATTGATGGAAACACATACCGGGTCTTCTGAAATGGTAGCGCAACCAAAATTAGCAAGCTCAATTTCAATGAGTTGTGGGTTTGACATCGCTGACTTTGCTGAACTTCCTGGAAATGGAAATATTGTCGCACTCGGAACCAAGGGAGAGGTCTTGGGTTTTCGAAATAAAAAAACAGCATGGAAATCAGATATAAAAGTCAAAGCCATTGGTGAAATCCAATTAATCGATTTGCATGGAACAGGTGAAAACTTCATTTTACTGAATACCAAAGACGAAATCCATCTTTGGAACTTGACAGGTCATTACGAAACAGGCTTCCCAATTAAACTAGAATCTGACGCGACCAATGAAGTTAAATTCTATCGATGGAAAGAAAAAGGATATTTCCTTATTGCCGATGAAAACCAGAAAGTATTTCAATTTGATGCGAAAGGAAGAGAGTTAAATATTATTTCTACAGGATTAGATATCAAAAGAAGAATTGATGTTTGGTCAAGTCAAAGACGACTTTTTGCAGGTTTTGCCAGTTCTTCCTTATTTAAAATGTACGATATCGAAAAAAGAAAAGTGCATAGGGAGTTTCCAATTTCCGCAGTTTCCTTTTCATTGAAAGTTCCAAACCAACTTTTTCAATTCGGGACAACTAACAATCAATTGGTTAAGTTCGATCAAAAAGGTGTCAGAACAGATTTTGAAACGTACAGTCGAGCAAAACTTCGAGGCCTTCAAATGGACAATTCCAACGCTGTAATTATCGTGCAATCTGCGAACATAATTCGATTAATTAATTCGGAAGGAGTTCCATTTGGTGAAATCAAACTGCCTTTCAACGAGGTTGAAGATGTGCATATATTCACGGGCGATTCAGGAAAAACTTTGATCGGCGTAATTGATGGTTTGGAGAATAATGTATATTTGTATAGTACGGACGGACAAAAGGTTGTAAATAAATCGCTCGAAGGTCAATCAAAAATTCGATTGGGCTCTACCAATAACCAATGGCGAATTACGACAATCGTAGACCAATTCGTCATACAGTACTTTGAGGACTAATACCAGAAACTTAAAACTAACAAATGAAAACTCTAAAACTACTTGCAGCCATCGCTGCTGTGCTGTGCTTTTATAGTACAGGGCTATCACAAAACTATGTTGGAATTACACCAAGTAACTATGCCGGAGTAATGGGGACTGATGTCAATCCCGCCAGCTTCGTCGATGGACGATTCGTGTTTGATTTAAACTTGGCAAGTGTAAATGTTGGCCTTTGGACAAATGCGGGGTCATTTACAACGGTTGACATGCCTAAATGGTGGGTTAAATCATTCAAAGCAGATAGCTCTGGTTATGATAATCCGGACAATGATTGGATACTGCCAGATTCTTCATTTGTGGATAGATACATCACCAAAAACTTTTCTCCAACTTCGGTAAAAACAGTTGGGATTTACAATAACGTTCAAGTAGATGTTTTGAACTTTATGTTTCATATCAATAGAAAAATTGCGATTGGAGCGGCTGTTAAGTTCAGATCTATAACCAACGTTGATGATGTTGATCCTAAATTGGCCTTTCTAGCTGAAAATTCATTGGACTACGAGCAACTTTGGAATCAAGACATTAATGAAACATTATTAAATTTCAACCACATGTCTTGGATGGAATACGGTTTAATTTATTCTCAAGTTCTAAAAGACGATGGTGAGCACTTCATAAAAATGGGAGCTAAAGCTAAATGGCTTTCCGGCTATACTGCTGCTTATTTGCATACATCAAACTTATCATATAATCTTTCTAGTGGTGATTCCACAAATGAACTCGTAGGTGATTTCTCATACGGTCACTCAACTGGCTTATTGAATGGAGATTCTGAAGCAGGTAAATTACCTGGAGTAACGTCTAAATTTGGTCTTGGATTAGACCTAGGGTTTGTTTACGAATGGCGTCCTGATTGGAAAGACTTCAAATACGATATGGATGGCGAAACTAACATCTGGAGAAGAGACCAAGACAAGTACAAAATTAGAGTGGGCGCTTCAATACTTGATATTGGAGGGATGAAATTCGCTAAAGGTGGATTAAGCCAGGATTTTAGCGTGAATCAAACTTCAGGATTCTTTGACTTGAATACATTTAACGTAGGAAACGGAATTCTTGGCATTGACAGTGTTATTACTGATTTAGTTGACAATGACCCTAACTGGACTTCAGGAGGTAGCGACTCAGACAATACATTCTTCATGCAATTGCCTACTGCTGTAAGCTTGCAGTTTGATTACCATATTTATAAATGGTTCTATGTAAACGCTACTGGAAACATAAATGTTCAGAATAGAAAAAATCCACACCGTGTAAGAACGGCAAATCAACTTTCTATTACACCTAGTTTTGATCACGCCTGGTTCGGTGTTCACCTTCCATTTATGATGAACAAGTACTCAGGTTTTAAGTCTGGAATCGGTGTTCGATTAGGACCTCTTACAATTGGAGTGAACGATTGGAATGTTCTTTTCGCAAGCGGTAAGAAAATTAGAGGTGCTCAAGCATATGCTGGATTGCGTATTCCTGTTCTTTATGGTCATCCAAGCGATATCGATGGTGATAAAGTTTCTGATGAACTTGATGAGTGTGAGGTAGTGCCGGGTTTATGGGAGTTCAACGGTTGTCCTGATTCAGATCATGATGGTATTAAAGATATTGATGATCACTGTCCACAGGAAGCTGGTTTAGCTGAATTCAACGGATGTCCAGATAAAGATAAAGATGGAATTCCGGATAAAGATGATGCTTGTCCAGAGGTTGCAGGAGATATTAAGTTCAACGGTTGTCCAGATAGAGATAACGATAGTATTATTGACAGCAAAGATGATTGTCCAGACACTCCAGGATTACCTGCTTTCAATGGTTGCCCAGATACAGATGGTGACGGAATCAAAGATTCTGACGATGCATGTCCAGAAGTTCCTGGTCCATTAGTAAACAATGGATGTCCAGATACAGATAATGATGGATTGTTTGACTTCATTGATGAATGTCCAACTAAGTTCGGACCAAAAGAAAACAACGGTTGTCCTTGGCCAGATACTGATCAAGATGGATTATTAGACAAAGATGACAAGTGTCCCTACATTGCTGGGCCTAAGACGAACGAAGGTTGTCCTTATACTGATACTGATGGAGATGGAGTTCTCGACAAAGACGATGACTGTCCAGCTACACCAGGACCAGTTGAAAACAAAGGATGTCCTAAAATTGAGGAAGAAGTTGCTGAGATCTTAAAGACAGCATTTGATAACTTAGAATTCGAAACTGGAAAAGCAGTAATTAAACAAGAGTCTCTTCCATCATTGACTGAGTTAGCAGAAGTTCTAATTAAGAAACCAGAATGGAAACTTCAAATTGCAGGTCACACTGACAACGTAGGAAACGAACAAAACAACTTGGTTCTTTCTAAGAAACGTTCTGAAGCTGTTAGAGACTTCATGATCTCTCAAGGAATTGTTACAGAGCGCTTATCTGCACTTTACTTCGGTGAAACGCAACCAAAAGCGACTAACGATACCAAAGAAGGTAGACAAACAAATAGACGTGTTGAAATGACAATAATATTCAACTAGTCGACGAATAATATAAATTGGTCGATTCGGAGTGACATTCTGAGTCGGCCTTTTTTTTACTCTTACTTTTTTAGTGCATTAAAAAAAAACTAGTATCCATGAAGCTACTAAAGAAAATCATTTTTCTAATTATCGCGCTTGTCGCTTTGATTCTAATAATGGGATTGTTTGTCGAAGATGAATATTCGGTAACGAAAACCATTATTGTCCAGCGAAATTCAGATGACGTTTTTAAGTACATTAAAAACTTAAAAAATCAAAGTGAATACAGCGCTTGGGAAAAAGCAGATCCTCAAATGAAGAAATCATACGAAGGAAATGATGGCGAAGTTGGATTTGTTTCAACCTGGAATAGCACCAATGATGATATAGGAAAAGGAGAAATAGAAATAGTTGAAATTGAGGACGGTAAACGGATAGATTTCAAAGTTCGTTTCAAAGAACCATTCGAAGCAGACACCCATGTCTTTATAAGCACGGAAGCGTTGGGTCCGAGCTCAACCAAAGTAACCTGGAACTTTCACGGCCAAGTAGCATATCCAATGAACATGATACTTCTTTTTATGGATATGGAAAGTGAAATCGGCCCCGACCTTGAAGTTGGACTTAAGAACCTAAAGAAGTTACTTGAATCAAGTGAAATATAATATTTCTTCTCTTTCTCAATTTTGAACTGATAATTCATCTACTTTTATGCCGTGATATCTCTTCAAAGAAAACACCGGTACCTATTTAGTATCCTCTCCGGAATGCTCATGGTCCTTTCATTCCCCTTTACAGGAAGTTTAACTTTTGTTGCGTTCATAGCGTGGATACCCATTCTTCTTGTGGAAGCAAATGTCTCCCAACAGAATTACAGGTCGAGGAAAGTTCTTCTACATGCATACATCACATTTTTCATTTACAACATTGGAACAACTTGGTGGGTCTGGAATGCAAGTCCAGGAGGTTCAATACTAGCCTTTTTGCTTAACAGCCTGTTAATGGCCTTGGTGTTTTACGGTTTCCATCTCACAAAAAAACACGTAGGGAACAAAGAAGGTTATATAGCCCTTCTGCTCTACTGGGTTGCATTTGAGCACTTCCACTATGATTGGGAAAGTGCATGGCCGTGGCTCAGCTTAGGGAACGTATTTAGCATCACACCGTCTTGGGTTCAATGGTATTCATTCACAGGCGTCCTAGGGGGATCATTTTGGGTTTTGATCGTAAACCTATTACTCTTTAGGGCCTATCAAAATGTTTTGTTGAAAGGAGAAAAATGGAAAATACAAACACCCCTTTTCTATTTGGCAGGTCTAGCATTTCTATTGCCAATGGCAATCTCTTTGATTACCTATTTCAATTACACGGAAAAAGAAAGGCCGATAGAAGTTGTCGCGATACAGCCGAATGAAAATCCGTACGGGTCCAAATTTAGTAAAAGTGTCGACGAACAAATGAAAGACATGGTGGCGTTAGCAAAGCGGAAAGTAACTTCCAACACGGATTTGATTCTTGCTCCAGAAACTTCTTTGGCAACTTACATCTATGTTAAATCACCTCAGAATGAAGCCGCGTTTAATACTCTAATAGAATCCAAATCAGAACTTAACGACGCCGTTCTTTTGTGGGGCGCAATGACTTTTGATTTCTTCAAACAAAAAAGGTCGTCAGTTTCAGCGGAGATTTCACCTAACATGTGGCAAGAGAGCTACAACTCATCTGTACTTATCGATTCTATTGAATCACCCAAATTCATTCACAAATCGAAATTGGTACCAGGCGTTGAAAAAATTCCATTCGTCGCTTACATCCCCTTTATGGCAGAATGGTCAATCGACATGGGAGGATCTAGTGTTGGTTATGGAGTTGAAGACGAACCAAAAATATTTGAAACAAAAAAATTCAAAGTGGCACCAGTAATTTGTTATGAATCTATATTCGGAGAATTTGTGTCTCAGCAATGCAATAAAGGCGCAGAATTGATTTGTATTTTAACAAATGACGGATGGTGGAAGAACACCCCCGGTTATAAGCAACATGCAAGTTTTGCTAGCCTCAGAGCTATCGAGAACAGAAGATGTGTTGTTCGCTCGGCAAATACGGGTACAACGTCTATTATAAACCAAAGAGGAGATATCGTTCAGGCGACAGATTGGTGGGTAAAAGATGTGATTAGAGGAACTGTGAATTTGAATAAGGATACAAGCTTCTACACAAAATATGGAAATGTATTAGGTAGAAGTTTTGGTTTTATATCCTTATTGCTCTTACTTTTAACCTTTGTAAAACGATTTCAAAAACTTGCCCAAAACAAATGAAACGCGCGCAAGTTGATACCGGACTATTAGTTGAAGAGCACAGTGATTACTTGCTCAGCTTCGCCATGTCTAAACTTCGCGATATTGACCTTTCAAAAGATTTGGTTCAAGATACGTTTCTTTCTGCGATCATAAAAATTGATACGTTTGAAAACCGAAGTAACATCCGTACTTGGCTAACAAGTATTCTCAATCGAAAAATCATTGATCATTGGAGAAGAGCTGAAACAAGGTATACAGATCCTATTTCTTCTTTTTTCGATAAAGATGATTACGGTAAGCATTGGATTCTAGACAAGAAAGACAACACCACAAATGAAACAGTTGAGGACGAAATCATCTTTGAAGAGACAAACGATGACCTTTTCGAATGCATTGGGAAACTACCGGAAAAATGGAAAGGTGTCATTGCATCAAAATACCTAGATGAAAAGGTTAGCGAAGATATTTGTAAGGAATTGGAAATAACACCTTCAAACCTCTGGGTAATAATACATCGTGCTAAATTGCTTTTGCGCGATTGTCTTCGAAAAAGAGATGTAAGATGAAAGGCTGTCAAGAAATAACAGGCTTGTATGAGCAAGGTAAAATCAATCGGATTTCAATATCTGATAAGATTGCTATTCGTTCGCATAGAGCTATTTGCAGAACGTGCCGACAATATTTCAAGAACAGTGATCTTATGGATGTATTTATCACCAAGAAATTTAAATATTTAGGGAGCTATACCTTCACAACAAGTGAAAAAACTAAGATTAAAGAGGAGTTGGAAAATATTAATCTTTAAACTTTAGAACGCCAATTTTTTCCTTACTGCCCCAAATCGCATAAATCAACATTTTACCGTTTTTATAATCAACATCGAACATTTTAGGAACAGCCAAGGCTTCAACATCCACCCTATCAAAGAAGGTTTCCCTTTCTTTTTCGCCCGTTTCTATGTCTATACTTGCAATTGCGACAACATTCTTTCTTCTGCCGTAATTCGCAGTATACAATCTATCTTCACCCAAGAAACTTCCATCCGGTGAATAATTCTTTATGTTATCATTGAACACGAAGTAAATTTTACCCGCATCAATGAAGCTTTCATAACTACTATAGGGTCCACCATCATTTGCCGACACTTGATACTTGCGTACTTTTTCTATCCAATCGAATTCGCCTTCGGGATTAATTTTATAGGCGATAATATCGTTGTAGTAATAATAATATGTTTGTGTTGTTTGCCCGCCTGCACCAGCTGAAGTTGTTCGAATTTGAATGTAATATTGTTCCATTGTTCCAACGATACTTCCATCCGCCTTTAAAGTTGCATCCCGCATTATATAGTTGTACAACTGAGGCTCACCCCTTCCATTATCTTCCCTTCGATTTGCACGTCTCTTTTCCTTATCCGACCAACCTTGCGTTACAAATTCATCTTCAAACTCTTCAAATCCTTCTTGAAGGACCGTATTCGTTTTTACATCCAATCTCTGATGAAAAACTCCAGTCACAGCTCGTTCCTCTCTCTCGCCATAAATACCCGTTATTGTAAAAATTCCATTCTCATCTGAAGACATTGCCATTGCGTCCACCCTCTTGCCGTCAAAATCCAATTCAAAATCTTGCAATCCATCTTCAGCAATATGAAAAATATGAAGGGCTTTATAGTCGAATTTATTCTTAAAAAAGCGTTTTTTCTCAGGCTCGTCGTATTCTGTAACAGCTAAGAAGTATTCTCCGTTATTCGAAATATGATGTTCATGAATTGTGGACAGCTTCGCTTCAAAAGGCAAAGGGTATTCGCCATCATTCACCAATTCTAAATTTGAATCAAAAATTTTGAAGCCGTACGTATGTCTCGATTCACGTTTTCCAGGGATTTGCCAAACAATACCGAGATATTTACCATTCGACGATTTTTTAATATCAAACCAGCCGCGCTGACCGCCTTTGGTTAACGAATACGAAGCCAATTCAACAGGAAGGCTATCAGTAATCATCTCTTTTGTATACACTTGCATGTAAAGCCGATTCTTGGCTTCTGATTTATCAGATAGGAAAACAACAAATTTATTATCGATTATTCTAGCGCCTTCAAAAGTGGCAATACTTTTATTCGCGTATGTTTTTATCTTGCCTTTATTAACCAATTCTAAATCCTGATGGCGAGAAGCTTGGTACGAACCAAGAACTCTACCCCCAGCCCAGCGAAGTGCATAGAATTCGCCGTTTTCAGTTGGCAGCAAATAAATCAGACGACCATTAACGCGTTGCATTTCACCCCACTCGACTTCTTGAGATTGCGCTTGTGTAATCATCGAAACGAAAACAAATACTAATGGGATTAAATAATTCACTTCTTATCTGATTTCAATAATCGGTCCAAGGTTACTTTACAAGCTGAATTCCGGTATAGTTTTGAGGAGTAATTAACTTCAATTCTGCTTTAAGATCATCTGACACTTCTAATGTATCTACGAAAGAATGGACCGTTTGTTTGGTTGTTGCCTCATTTTTTCTTGTCAATCCTTTTAATGCTTCATAAGGTTTCGGGAATCCTTCTCTTCTCAAAACCGTTTGAATGGCTTCTGCCACTACCGCCCAGTTCTTTTCTAAATCCAAATCGAATGCTACACGATTCAATAATAATTTGTCCAATCCAATTAAAGTCGACTTAAATGCGATAAACGTATGAGCTAAAGGTACTCCTATCGTTCTAAGCACTGTTGAATCCGTAAGGTCACGTTGTAATCTTGAAACAGGTAATTTAGCTGAAAGGTGCTCAAACAAAGCATTTGCTACTCCAACATTTCCTTCAGAATTTTCAAAATCAATTGGGTTCACCTTGTGTGGCATTGCCGAAGATCCAATTTCACCTTCTTTTAATTTTTGCTTGAAATATTCTATTGAAATATAGGTCCACATATCTCTATCTAAATCCAAAACAATCGTGTTGATTCTTTTCAAAGCATCGAACATTGCCGCCATATTGTCGTAATGCTCAATTTGCGTCGTAGTTTGACTTCTACTTAAGCCTAATGTGTTATTCACGAATCCATTTGCGAAACCAATCCAATCGTGCTCTTTAAATGCTACATAATGTGCGTTAAAGTTTCCTGTTGCCCCACCGAATTTAGCAGAGTAAGGAACGTTCACCAAATGCGCTCTTTGTATTGTTAAACGTTCAGAAAAAACTTGAATTTCTTTTCCCAATCGCGTTGGGGATGCCGGTTGACCGTGTGTTTTAGCCAACATTGGAATATCTTTCCAATCGCTCGCCAATTCCTTTAAGCGGCCAATCAATTTATCCAACAAAGGCAAATATTCTTTCTCGATAGCCTCTTTCAACGAAAGAGGAATCGATGTGTTGTTAATGTCTTGAGATGTCAATCCAAAGTGAACAAATTCCAAGTGAGCGGTCAACCCCAGTTGTGTCATTTTGTCTTTTAAAAAATACTCAACAGCCTTTACATCGTGATTGGTAACCTTTTCGGTATCCTTAATCCACAACGCATCCTCTTCAGAGAATTGCTCATAGATATTTCTCAAAGAACCGTATTGATCCTTGGGAAAGTCAGTCAAAGCGTCTACTCCACTTTCAACCATTGCGATGAAGTATTCAACTTCAATAATTACTCTGTATTTGATTAAACCAAACTCTGAAAAATACGGTTGTAATTCGCTAGTCTTTCTTTGGTACCTGCCGTCAATAGGTGAAATTGCTGTTAAGCTGCTGAAATTCATAAGTATAAGCTTGTGGAATCAATAATTGTTCAAATGTAAAGATACAAATACCTTAGAAAATACGCGAAATGGAATCCTTTGATTATTTTTGAACATGCGATTTTTCAAAAATCTTCTTTTTGGATTTAAGGCTTACATCAAAGCTATCAAGTTTATAATCAAACACAAGTGGTATTGGTACCTTGCCATTCCTGCCGCACTAATGCTGATTATTTACAAGCTTGGAGAGATGGTAATGGAGCACCATGTAATTCCAAAAGTAGACAACGTAAATGAAATCGTTTGGTCAATGATCTACATCATGTTTGAAATTGCGGTAGCGGTTTTACTCATGAAATTTGCAAAATACCTCGTCGTTATTATTTTATCGCCACTTCTGTCGGCATTAAGCATGAAGACGGAGAAGATCTTGACTGGTAGAGTCTACCCCTGGGAGTTCAAACAACTCGTTAAAGATATTAAGCGTGCTATGAAAATTGTAGTTCGAAATATCATGTGGGAAACTCTTTTTCTCATCATCTTACTGTCTGTTTCCTACATTGGATGGGATGACCCGGCAAAATCGCCAATTTTCTATATTACGTATGCTATCGGATTCTTCTATTACGGATTTGGATTTTTGGATTACATTAATGAAAGAAGAAGGTTGGACATGGACCAAAGTATCACATTTGTGAGGGACCACCGTGGAATGACAATTGCAATTGGTGCAGTCTATTCTGTTTTGCTACTCGTTCCCGTAGATTTAGGCGCCTTATTCGATTGGTCTAACTTTAACAATGATGCAATGGGAACAATTGGCACATTCATTTTACACCTTTCCCTCTGGCTTTGTGCGTCTGCCGCACCTATATTGGCTATTGTTGCTGCAACTATAGCAATGCACGACCTGGTTGACTTAAGTACAAATGAATACTCGCAAAAAATAGATGTTTTAGAAGAGAAAGATTATAAAGATGAGGAATAAAGAGAATTTGCTTTATTTTTGCATAACTTTTGCCTTTGACAGATCAAAACCTAACTAATTAATTGAATATGAGTAATTTTTATAGAGCTGTACTTTCTCTTTGTTTTGTTTTTTCTATAGCACTTGCACATGGGGAAACATTGAATGGTACTCCTCCAGATTCGACTTCTTCTATCGTTAACAAAACGGCTTCACTTTATATGGTTGAAGAGGGAAAAACGTCATTTGGAGCGGGGAAAGTAAGAGATGCGCTTATCAAATTCAGACAAGCATCAGTTAAAGATAAATACAGTTGGAGAGCCGTTTATTGGATTAGTAAATGTCATTACAAATTGAACAATTACGGGTTGGCATTAAAATATGTCAACTTGGCAATGGATCTTGGTAAAGAAAAAGTTACCGATGAAATTTATTATACACTAGGATCTACCTACCACCGTCTAGGAAATCTTGATACAGCAATCATAAATTATCAGATTGCCATAGATAAGCTTACTAAATTAAGATCATTCGATTTACAAATTGCACACAACATTGAACAATGTAAATTCGCTCAAGAAATTCTGAAAAATGGAAATTCATTTGAAAGAATTCGTCTTTCTGGAGATGTGAACTCTGGATTCGATGATTACAATGTCTTATTGACAAATGGCGGTAAGACAATGTACTTCACGTCAAGACGATCGAATACAACAGGAGGAGGCTTGAACCCCGATGATCAATTGTTCTTCGAAGATATTTATAAAATGGAATGGAATGCCGCTACTGGAGAATGGGAGGGTATTACGAATCAACTGGATAAAATGAATTCAGACGGGTTTGAATCATTGCATTATATCTCAAGCGATACTTTATCAGGGATAATAACCTGGAACACAACGATGATGGATGTTAAGAAAACAACTCGTGTTTCTGATATTTGTGAAATTAAAAAGAACAACAAGGGAACTTGGAACAGTCCAAAGACGATAAAAAACAAATCAATTAACACCTCTTTCTACGACGGGAACGCGACTTTGACTGCTGACGGTAACACGATGTACTTCATGACAGATCGTAAAGGAGAAAGAAGCGGTTGCGATATTTATTATGTTGAGAAAATTGGAAAGAAATGGGGAACGGCAGAACCACTTCCAGAGCACATTAACACAAAGAAACACGAAACAACTCCTTTTGTAACTCCTGATGGACAATATTTGTTCTTTAGCTCTGAAGGCCATCCAGGGTTGGGAAGATTCGATGTTTTTGTTTGTAAAAACTTAGGCGGTTCGTGGAGCGAGCCTGTAAATATGGGAGCCGGTATAAACTCTGTGAATGACGATATGTTCTTTACGTATTCTGCGGAAACGAAGAAAGCTTATGTTTCAGGATATGAAATTACTGGAGGCAAGGCGAGTATCGATATTTATGAAGTTGATATGTCGACCTACGTTTTTCCAAAATAAAAGAAATTAATACGATTTTAAAACATCATCTGAATTTCGATAACAATCGGGACTGATGGTGTTTTTTTTGAATATAACAAATGATGAATGCAACGTTACTTTTTTGAACTCTCCTATAATGGAACAGACTATTTTGGATGGCAACGTCAACCGAAGGAGATTTCTGTACAACAAGTTATTGAGGATTCCCTGAGTAAAATACAGTCCAATCAAGAAATCAAAGTAGTCGGATGCGGAAGAACCGACAGCGGAGTTCATGCCAAGCATTTTGCCCTCCACGTTGAACTTCCAACAATTTCCGATACGGATAAAATGACGTTCAAACTGAACCGAATGCTACCCGATTCAATTTTGATTTCAAAGATCTATTCGGTAAACTCTGAATTGCACGCTCGCTTCAGTGCTAAAGCAAGAACATACAGGTATTACATCCATAAGGCTAAGAATCCATTCAAGAAGAATTTGAGCTGGTACGTTCCGCAAGAATTGAATATTGATGAAATGAACAAAGCCGCCCAAAAGCTCTTAGGTAAAAAGGACTTCACTTCTTTTTCAAAATTACACACGGATGTAAAAACGAATATCTGCAACGTTACAAAAGCCGGATGGGTGAAAGAAGCAGATGGAATTTATTTTGAGATTTCTTCCGATCGTTTTTTAAGGAATATGGTGAGGGCAACCGTCGGAACATTAATGGATGTTGGATTCGGAAAAATAAAAGCAGAGAGCATGTCAGAAATTTTAAGCGCAATGAACAGAGAGGCAGCATCGGTCTCTGTTCCTGCCCATGGATTGTTTTTATGGAAAGTCGATTACTAATATGGATTGAAAAGAAGTAAATCTCGAAAAGACTACCGTTAAAATTTTAGCAAATTATCCGTTGGTTTCTTTCGGATTGTCCATTCATAAATTGATTCATCAAGCTCAACCTTGCGCAATTCTTTATTTGGTGAACTCGTAATTATTATTCTTAATCTAAATTAAAAAAGATCAATGCCGTAATGGGCATTGATCTTTTTTCTTCAATCTAATTAAAGATTTCTTATCTCATAACATTAATATGGCCTGTTTTCTCTCGAACATCAGTCATTTCAATATCAAAAGCGTTTTTATATCTCATTCGCCAAACATACGTTCCGTCTTGAACCTGTTTTCCTATTCCATTGGTTCCATCCCAAACAAAATTATCATCGTAGGATTCAAATATCGTCTCTCCCCATCTGTTGTAGATGATAAATTCAAATTCTTCGAAGGTACAATTGTGAGCAATTCTGAATGCATGGTTGTATTCATCACCATTTGGCGTAAATGTATTCGGAACAAAAATCGGACAATCACAATCGATCACATAAATCAAAACGGTATCTCCTGTATCCCCACATCCGTATGCCATAGCAGAAATCATTAGTGTATCTTCGAGATCGTATTGATCTGCATACATAAAGATGTTTCCTTGTGTTCCATCGTACCAATGAAGTGAATCTAGGTTGTTAATCTCTGGCGCAATAAAAATCGTTTGACCGTCACAAATTCGTTTGTCATTTCCAAGTGTGAAATCAACATTTCCGACAATTACTTCAATTGAATCATAAGCCGAACAAGCTGCAAATGCTTCTAGGGACCAAATTCCTTCACTAACAATAATCGACGCTGTTGTTTCTCCAGTTTCCCAGAGATACGTTGCGCCTGGCATAAATGCCGTCACCTCAACAAGTGCTGTATCACAAAGTAATATTTGTTCCGGTAAATCTATAAATGGATTTGGAACCATTTGAATACTAATTGTATCATAACCGATACAGTTATTCGCTCCAACAACCTCAACAAATACTTGGTCTTGTCCTCCCCAGGCAGCAGTGCTTGTTGAATCACTTCCACCAATCCACAAATAACTATTGTAGGCTTGGCTAAGATTATAAACTACAGTGTCTGTAGTACAATATTCTGCGGGCCCTAGAATCTGAGGAACTGGTGCGAGTATTTCGTTAATAATAACTGTATCTGTGCTTAAACAACCAAAGATGCTAGTCACTTCAACGAAATAGGTTCCGTCATCCATAATTTCAGTTTCCGCAGTTATATCTCCATTACTCCATAAATACATGTCTCCAAAAGGAACAGTGGCATCAATAGAAATCGTGTCGTATTCACAAATATCTTGATCTGGACCTAAATCAATTACCGTTACCGTGTGATAACCTACCGTAATTGTATCCAATGCAACACATCCATTTGAATCTGTTACTTCAGCCCACACTGTTGATGATGTTGAAATAGTATATGTTGGAGCGGTGGACCCATCCGACCAGAGCACAGCACCTCCGACGGGTAATAATGGAACTAAATCCAATGTAAACCCATCACACAACATTGTATCATTACCCAAACTGTTTGCGAAGTTTAAGAAATCACTGATCACCAATGTATCTGTAGAAACTCCACATGCAGTGGTAATGCTCAACCAATATGTTCCTTGAGCTGTTACTGTAATATCCGGTATTGTATCACCTGTGCTCCACATATATTGGGGATCAACTACGTTTGACGTTGATACCATTGTCACCGGTGAACCAAGACAAACAGATATATCGTTTCCTAAACTAACAACTGGAATTTGCGTCACGTAAACTTGCATAGAATCACTTAACCAGCATCCCTCGGGAGTCATGTAATCAACATGATAATCCGTATCGAAAGACGGGCTAAATACTGGCAATGTAGTAGTAGGGTTTAAAATATCCGTAATTGGGTTCCAAGTAATATTCGAAGAGGATCCAAGATCGAGTGCAATTGATTGCCCTGCACAAATCGTACTGTCCGCTGGTATATTAATAGCAGCCGAAGAAACATACGTTATCAAAACTGTATCGCTAACTGCGCACACACCGTTATCTACGGTCAATATAAATTCCAGAGTAGAATCAACCAAAATTGTTGGTGCTGCAATTGTATTGTCGTCCAAATACAACCCATTTGACCAAGTATAAACAGGAGCTGTAGCCAATGTAATTCCGTTAAGCGTAAACCCAGCTGTTGTGCATAAATTTGAATCTTGTCCTGCATCTACAAAGAAGTCATTTGCGTTAACCAAAACGGAATCGGAATAAAGACAAGAACCTTGTGCAACATCAACGACATACCATGTACTTGCTGTCGGCGTTGCCATCGGTGAAGCAATCAATGGATCATCCAAAGACGTAATTGGAGACCAATCAAATGTAAAACCAGTATTGTCAAGTACTTGAATTGAAGTATTCTCTAACAACCAAACATCTTCACCTGCAGCAGTGAATACAGGTTGGATCCATCTAAACCTTGTTGAAGCCGTCATGGCTCCAGCTGGAATCGGAACTGAAACTGCAGTAATTACTGGGTATGTATATTCGAATAACGTAGAGATCGTTATCCAAGGAGCACCTCCAGTTGTAGAGTACTGCAATAGAACATTTTCTCCGGCATTTGCATTATCACAAGGGGCAACGCCATCAGCAATCTTAATATTAAACTCGATGCTTCCCCCAAGCAGAACATTCATATCGACGGTTTGAGCAATCCTGTTTGGCGCTCCATCGAAGAATAAGGCATCTCCTGAAAGCGATCCACAAATATTTGAATTTTGATATCCAACAACTGAGTTCCACATGTTTGGATCAATACCTCCGTTAAAATCATCATAATATGCAATTTGGGTCACATCAAAATTAAGTAAAGACGAATCTCCTAGACAAATTGAAGGGTTAACCGCAGAAAAAACAACTGAAGCGATATTACCACCATCTACATGGACGTAGACACTATCTGTAGAGAAACTACACGTAGATCCGATAGAAGAAACAGTTACATAATACCAGCCACTAACCATAGCGGTTAAGATGGGAGACTGAATATCTGGATTGTCGAAATAGTAAGCAGGTGCCCAAGAATACTCCCAAGAGCCGGGCGTGGTAATATTCACCCCCATTTGGATATTATTAAACATACAGACCGTATCATCACTGGCGACCGCATCAATAACTGGTGGGTTTGGCACTGCTACACTGAACGCATACTCTTGTTCACATCCTGATATCAATGAGTTCCCAGTAATGATGTAAACATCATTTATAATTGGTGGGTAAAGTGTCAATGTATTTGTTGTTCCAATTATTGTAATTGAATCTGACATTGTCGTCCATTCTGGATTAAACATTGCGCTTGGTGGCGATAAATTAACCGTGTCACTTGTACACAACGCTGAATCCACTAATAGTGGTGGTTCAATAGAATAAGAACCTACTGAGTAAGCATAACTCTCAGCATTCCCTGAACCGTACGAATATGCGCTAAATCCATTCGGAGCTTGTAAATTATGACTTCCTTGGGCAATAACAATTGACGCAAATGAGTTGACTGGATTCGATGGGTAGGTATTAAAATCTCCAACTGGAATGGCAATCCCATCCAATAGTACAGTTCCAACATCGATTGTTTCCACAACGAGATTCAGGTTATGAGAATTAATAAGTCCTGAAGTAACAGTGCCAAACGTAACGTTTGAAATTCTTTGATCGTCAGCATTCAGAACGAGCATGGCTGGATCACCTGTTCCACTGCAAGATGTTCCTTGCATAAATTGTATTACCGATATTGGTCCACTACCAACTATTTGGTCCGCAGTGTTTATGTTATTAAAAATTTGAGATTGCCCTGTATTAAGAATGAAAGGAGCTCCTCCATTAACGGAAACGCTTGTCCCGTTATTTCTAGCTACGACTGAGTAGGTATAACTTGTTGGGCCATTAAATGGAATAGTATAATATTCATTCCCCCAACTCGCTGAAGGTAGCATTTGATCACATATATGATCACAATATGTACAACCTGTTGGAATATTCGCGCATTCAACACCACCGAAAACTGCAAATGGTCTACATTCTCCACTCGCTGCCGTTCCAACAATAAACGTTCCTGTTAAATCGGTGAAATTATCCGCTGCTGTTATTTGGTAGGATTCTCCTTGATCCAATTGAACAATGTATGGCACACCGGCCGCGTTGCCTCCATCTGTTGGAACACTTGGTGTAATTTGAATTTCTGTTCCATCTTCGGTTGCTACAACTAAACATTCAGAACTAAAATTATTTCCATTAAATCCAATTCCTTGATATGTTGTAACGATGTAATCTATTCCCAATGATTTAACAGGTAGAACTTTCGTTGCATCGGCTGTTGCATTTGCAAAATTAATACCGAAGACACTTACATCATCAAGGGTTGTAATGTGAATCCCTCTCAAGTCAACAACGTCGTTCAAAACGTGAAGCCCCATTGCAAGAGGAACAACAACAGTTGTTACAACATTCGGAACAACCACAAACGGCTGACTCCAGGCCTGTAAAGGCATGTCAACAGTTCCTGATGTTGCCACAGAAGACGATATGAATAGGCGAAGTTCAGCATTTAAACCTGAGTAATTATTCATAAATCCCATCCAGAAATCGGTTCCAACAGTTGGGATAATTCCTTGTCCAAATGAGTTAGCGCTCAAAAGAAGTGTAAAAGCCAAAATTGACTTTCGGAAAAACGAGATGAGTTTAGTTTTCATCAGCAATGTATATTTGTCTTCTTGTGAAAATACGGATTTTAGCGATAATATTATAGTTAAATGTTTCCTTTATTTGACTTGAACCCGCAGAAGCAGGTTGAAAATATCTACGAGGCCACGGATTCCGATTTTGAATCTGCCGTGCATGAATTGTTTGGAGATAGCAAGCTAGTTTTGCCTGTTGTGAAGGATTAGGTTATAAAGACAGGACGTTTTCAAACCAAAATTAATTAAACGAAGTATGACCCCGCATTACAAATTGGCCTTACTACCAGCAAATTTATCACGGATCTATAATAACTAGAATTCTTTCTCTTTATCCTAATAGGCCTTTACCATCGCAAGCGAGCTTCCAATTCGGCATAGATTTAGATGGAATTGCACCTTTATTACAAATGCTTTCTGGATTTCTATTCAATAATTCTATATCGGTTATACGGCCATTTACTTCAACAAAGAATATAATGTAGATGGTAATGAAATCAAATTTATTTGAATCAATGTCTGAATAATTAAAGTTATTCCTAAAGTAAATCAATAATTCTTGATGCCCAGCAGGGAAACCAATTGATCAACTAATAAATTGTACAATAAAATTCTTTTTTCTTCCGAAGATTTCGAGTAAGAAGTTCCTGAAACAATAAGAATGAAGCAAAATAAAATGGTTCTTATATTTTTTTATGAGCAATTATTGCTCCACTTCATTATTCGTAACGGCTGGTATATGTAGCGTTCCATCCCGAAGAGCGCTATGATTTTATATAAAGCGTTAGCTTCTGTTTTTTTTTTACTGTCATCACATAAATTTGAAATTTATTGAAACACAAAAAATATATGCATTTAAGACCAAATAAAAAAAAGCCGGTAAAGTAATCCAAATGCCATCTTTTACCTTTATTCTTATAATTACGCCAGCTAACATTAGCAACGCAAGTCCAAAAGATGAAATAATTAGAATAAAATAAATTTTAAGTCCTACTAACAAACCGAGAGCACCTATAATCTCTAATAATGTGATTGTTAATCCTATTTTTTTAAGCCCGAATCTCTCAAATTCATCTTTCATATGTGGTGCTTTAAAATAGGAAAAGGCATAGGCGAAAAAAGACAAACTTGATATTAAAATGCATATTGTAAGCAAGTTCATATTTATTTAATTGATAAATATGCTATGAAAATACTAAGGGCCAAAAGAATGAGAGATGGTAAATGTTTAATAAATGGATTACTTATTTTGAAATGAAAATATTGAGCTCCTATCATTAATAGCCCCATAAGAATAGATGGAATAAGAACTAATGAGGGGTACCAAACACCCACAATAAGCAATGTTGATAAAGATATTTTTGTTGTTCCTACAATATTTCGGGTGAAATCGCTCAATCCAAATTGGTTGAATTCTTTTAAGACATTATGAAATCTAAAAGTCCAAACATATACAACAGATATTGAAACAATAATTTGTGATAAATTCATTAAATTTTCCATTCTTTTTCTTTTTTTTTAATCCTGATTATATGGCTTTTCCGTATTCGCCTAATTTTAACTGTTATTACAGTTTGCTTTTTTTAAGTACTCTTGTATTCAATTAATTAAAGGTTTTCAGCTAAGAAGACTTAGGACTTTTTAGCTGAAATGAGCTGTAAAGATAAGAATAGATTTCTACTAATATTTTTGTTTTGAAACTTAAACAACTTATGCTTTTTAAGTGATCTTATGCTCTTTGGTATTAAAAGATTTAAAATATTGCTGAAATGATTTTTCTTTTTTAATTACGACTCCAAAATTAACTGATGAATCAAACCTATCAAGAAAAGGTCTTTTAATTTATGAAAATGAACAATAGAAGATCGGATGAATATTTATACATGGTTTGTTCTGGTATATACATACCACTCCCAGCTACTCCACAATCAACAAATAATTGTTCTTTTTACCCTTGCTCAAAAGCACGTATTTGTCATGAACCAATACTTCAGAAGTAATCATAAATTGATCGTTCACCTTTTCCTTGTTCACAGAAATCGCGTTTCCTTTCAACTCTCGTCTTGCTTCACCATTTGAAGCTAAGAAATCCGTTTTTGATCCTAAAGCATCAATGATTCCAAGTCCAGCATCCAAGTCAGCGCGAGAAACTGTTGCGAATTTGAATGCTCCTTTCATTGCTTCAAAAGCGGGAACACTAAATGCCTTTATCTCTTCGTTGGTCGCCTTTCCGAAAACCAAGTTCGTTACTGCAATAGCTTCCGTCAATGCATCTTCACCATGAACACGACGCGTAATATCGGCAGCCAATTCTTTCTGTAATTTTCTTAAATACTCCGCTTCTTTGTGCTCAGTAATAAGCGTTTCTATCTCTTCTTGCGATTTGAGCGTAAATATTTTGATATACTTTTCAACGTCTTCATCAGAAGCATTGAACCAATATTGGTAGAATTCATAAGGCGATGTCTTTTCAGCATCCAACCAAACGTTTCCACCTTCAGTTTTTCCAAACTTCGTTCCGTCCGCTTTTTTGATCAATGGAGTTGTAACAGCGAATGCTTCTCCCCCACCCTTTCTACGAATCAATTCAGTTCCCGTCACAATGTTTCCCCATTGATCAGAACCTCCCAATTGAACAATACAATTTTTGTGCGTATTCAAATAGTAGAAATCATATCCTTGAACCAATTGGTACGAAAACTCAGTAAACGACATACCTGTTTCCAGTCTTGACTTTACAGAATCTTTCGCCATCATGTAATTCACAGACATGTGCTTTCCAATATCACGGATAAAGTCCAAGAAATTAATTTCTTTGAACCAATCGTAATTATTGACCATTTCAGCGGCATTTTCACCACTTTCGAAATCCAAAAACTGCTCCAATTGCTTTTTAACACAATCAACATTATGGTCCAGCGTTTCAGTATCCAATAAATTTCTTTCTTGTGATTTTCCAGAAGGATCACCGACCATTCCTGTAGCTCCACCAACCAACGCGTACGGCTTATGTCCTGCACGTTGGAAATGAACGAGAGTCATTATCTGAACCAAACTTCCAATGTGCAATGAATCCGCAGTCGGATCAAAACCAATGTATCCAGAAGATACTTTCTTGTTTAACGCCTCTTCTGTTCCAGGCATTATATCGTGGATCATTCCTCTCCACTGCAACTCTTCTATAAAATTCTTAGGCATTTTGACTACTTCGTAAGGTTCTTAAATACTTCCTCTAATGATTTCTCTTCTGTTCGCAATGTGATTGCAAGGATGTCGTTTTCTTGGGCAAATTTAGCGACAGCTTTTCTTAAATCGATATTTTCTTTTGATTCAAGAAGCCATCCACCTTTCACTTGTTCTACTTTTCCAACTCCTGGAATTTTCTTCAACAAGCTTTTTGAAACGGTTCCTTCAAACTCTGCATAAACAGTCAGTTTTGACCCGACGAGTTGAAGATCGGCAGCTTTATCATCCGCTACAATTTCACCTTTATTTATAATCACAATTCGATCACAAATTGCCTCAACTTCTTGCATAATATGCGTTGAAAGCATAACGGTCTTTTCTCTTCCGATGCTCTTGATTAACTCTCTAATTTCAACCAATTGATTGGGGTCCAAACCAGAAGTAGGCTCATCAAGAATTAAAACATCAGGATCGTGAATGATTGCTTGCGCTAATCCAACACGTTGACGGTACCCTTTTGACAATTGACCGATCTTTTTGTTTTGTTCCACTTCAAGACCGACCTTTTTAATCATTTCGGCAACGCGCTCTTTCAAATTCTCGACTTTATAAATCTTCCCTACAAACGTCAAATATTCTTTAACATACATATCCAAATACAAAGGATTATTTTCAGGCAGATACCCGATCAATTTCCGAGTTGCCAATGAATCACTTGAAACAGGCAAACCACAGACTTTAACTTCTCCACCAGAAGCAGAGATAAAGCCTGTAATAACTTTCATCGTCGTAGATTTCCCAGCTCCGTTTGGTCCTAAAAAACCAACGATTTCCCCGCTATTCACCTTGAAAGAAATATCTTTCACAGCCGCTTGGCTTCCGTAATATTTAAATAGATTTTTAACCTCTATTGACATGTGTTAGAATTTGATTGAACGAATTTAAGGAATATTCGAAGACTAGTTGATTGATGAATTTAAAGTTTTCAAAATAATAACAGTTCTAATTGTGAATAGTTACGAATTCAAAGATTGAAGTATTCAAGGATATCACGTTTTTCCTGCTTATTTTTGCTGCAATGTCAGAAAAGGGTAAAGTATTAAAGTCTACGGGAAAATGGTACATCGTTGAATTAAACGATGGCAGCATTGTGAATTGCAGAATCCGCGGAAAAATGCGATTGGATGGACTCCGAACAACGAATCCAGTGTCCGTTGGCGATGTCGTTATTCTTTCTGAGAAGGAAGATGAAGAAGGAAATCGAGTGATTGATGATTTTGAAAATCGAAGGAATTACATCGTTCGAAAATCGACGAATCTGAGTCATCAGAAACAGATTATTGCGGCAAATATTGACCGTGCTTATTTGTTGGTTACCACACATTCGCCAGACACACACCTTGCATTTATCGATCGATTTTTGGTCGCAGCAGAATCATTCCGAATTCCAACAACGCTTTTATTCAATAAGATTGATCAATATTCCGAAGATGACTTGGAATATATAGATGCATTGATTTACATGTATGAGGGCATTGGCTATCCGTGTCACAAAGTTTCAGCGTTGAATAAAGACAACGTTGATTTTCTTAAGAATGAGATTAAAGACAATCAAGTTGTGATTTCAGGCCATAGTGGTGTTGGAAAAAGCACACTTGTAAACGCGATTGATTCTAAGATGAATATACGAACGGGTGAAATCTCGGAATCACATCTGCAAGGAAAGCACACAACCACGTTTGCCGAAATGCACAAGTTGACGACCGGTGGATATATCATTGACACACCTGGAATTCGCGCTTTTGGAATTATAGGCATGGACAAGACGGTTATTTCGCACTACTTCCCCGAAATGAGACGGTTGATGGACCAATGCAAGTTCAACAACTGTCAACATATCAACGAGCCGAAATGCGCCGTAAAAGAGGCGTTGGAGAATGAGCAACTGGACGAAAGTCGCTACATGACCTATGTTCAATTGATGGAAGAAGATGAAAATGACATCCACCGAAAAAATATTTACGGTTGAGAGTTCTCGTTCAACGTGTTAGTGAAGCTTCGGTTAAAATTGACGGAAAAGTTCATGGAGCCATTAATCGAGGTTTGCTTTTGCTTATCGGAATTGAAAATGACGACACAGAAGACGATGTCAATTGGATTTCACAAAAAATTATAAATCTCCGAATCTTCAGCGACGAAGCTGGAAAAATGAATCTATCTTCGGCAAACATTGGAGGAGAATTCTTGGTAATAAGTCAATTTACATTGCACGCATCGACCAAGAAAGGAAATCGACCGAGCTACATAAAAGCAGCACGACCTGAGACCGCAATTCCTTTGTATGAATATTTTGTTGAACAATTGAAAAAATCGGAACATGAAGTGGAAACCGGCATTTTTGGAGCTGATATGAAAGTGAGCTTAATCAACGATGGACCTATTACGATTTGGATCGATTCAAAAAATAAAGAATAAGATGAAACATTTAACTGCAATTGTATTGCTAACATTCGCATTTAACGGGACTAGTCAAACTATAATTACAGAAGCTCCTTCTGTTTCTGCTAGTGCCACAACCGTTCCAAAAAATACTCTTCAAATTGAAAGTGGAATGAGTGCAAGTTCTAATAATTATTGGACAACCATCTCATTGCCTTATGCCTTATTTAGATTAGGCCTTTCTAATAGATGGGAGTTAAGAATGAATAACTCATTCAATGTTCGGAAATACAACGGCAGCATATTTTCAAATCCATCAACAAATTATGGTTTTGGTTCCTTCCAAGTAGGAACTAAATTTCAATTTATTAAAAACCCAGAAAGTAAAACAAAAATTGCTGCAATAGCTAACGTAACGATCCCTAGTCATAATTCCAACTCAAGAGCTGCCTCATTGAATTTTAGTTTTAGTCATCAATTGGGTAGTAAGCATTCAATCGGATATAACCTCGGATACAATCCAAGCTATGCTCTATCAATTTCAAGCCCTGATATCATTAGTAATGTCAATTATTCACTGATTTATGGTTATTCCCTGAATTCTAAATTATCAATCTTTGGCGAGTTCTTTGGAAACTACCATTACTATCCAGCTGTGTTTGACCCAACAACTTCACTTTCTGTAGATTTCGGAATTATGTACCTTCTCAGAGACAACATTCAAATTGATTATGCATATGCACATGGAAGAGGATTCACGAACCAATTTGACTTTCATTCGCTCGGATTCAACATTCTATTGAACTCAAAAAAGAATTAATGGAAATCAAAGAAGCTCAAAAAATCGTCGACGATTGGATCAATGAATACGGAGTGCGCTACTTCGACGAAATGACCAATACCGCAATATTAATGGAAGAAGTCGGTGAAGTCGCTAGGATCATGTCGCGTCGATACGGTGAACAAAGCGAAAAGGAAAGCGACAAAGGCAAAGACCTCGGAGATGAAATGGCAGACGTTATGTTTGTTCTTATCTGTTTAGCGAACCAAACCGGAATTGATCTTGAAGGAGCGATGCGCAAGAACCTTGAAAAGAAAACGAAACGCGATCATTCGCGTCACAAGGACAATCCGAAACTGAAGGATTAATTAGAAGTTAGGGGTTAAAAGTTTAGAGTTGGATAGTTTTAGCTATTAATAACGAAACAACTTTATCAATAGGAAAGGTGAACATTTCTTCACTTAATTCTGAAATTGAAACCCACCTGAACTTCTCTCCTTCTTCGGTTAATGGATACGAATGATTCGAAATGGGAATGGCGGCAAAATCAACTTTCCAAACCCGATAATAAAACGAAAACAACTGGTCTTCTTCCCGATAAGCCGATGATTGAAAGAAATCATTAACGTAAAAGAATTCTCCGATTTCAGCATCGAGGTTCATTTCTTCTTTGATCTCACGAACGAGAGTTTCTTTATGGCCCTCTCCCCAATTCAATCCGCCGCCAGGAAATTTCGTCATTGAAACACCATAGCGTCGTTCATCAGAAACGAGAACTTCGTTATTGGAATTAATAATAATTCCATAAACACGGAGGTTGTACTTTTTCACCTTTAATGGATTAAAATCTATTTCTCCAAAATTGTTTTAAGATCTGGTTTGAAGTACTGATCCGACTTCAATACTTTTCCATCTTCTCGGTAAATTGGGTTACCATCCTTATCTAATTTACTCATGTTAGAACGTTGAATTTCTTCGAACACTTCAACAATTTTATCCTGCATTCCGTGCTTCAAAATCGTTCCGCAAAGAATATAAAGCATATCCCCCAAAGCGTCGGCTACTTCCACTAAATCTCCGGCTTGAGCTGCTTCTAAATACTCTTCATTCTCTTCCGCCATTAACTTGAAACGCAACATGATATCCGCTTCAGTAAGCTCAACTGTTGGCGAATAGTTGTTGCTTATTTTAAAAGCTTTGTGAAAAGTTTCTACTGCCGCTATCGTGTCTTTAAGTTCCATGTGTCATTGTTTAGTACAAAGATTGCAATTCGACAAGTAGGTAACAAGAATTTAATTTGAAATAAAAAGAGAGTTATCAACGTTTAGTTAAGAAGTTGTTATGCTATGCATACACAATTAATATAGGCGAAAAAGAGGAACAATTCTAGTACAAAACAGAAACTATGAAAAATGTGCCCACGAAAAGCTCGGTGATTAGTAGAGAAGTTTTCATATCAAGAAAATCAGTTCGTTTTCATCTATTAACGGCTTCAATAAAATTTGTTACAAATAAGATCTCAAAACCACCTATTGATTTACTTAGATTCCATACTTTTGCTCCCTCATGATTTCAGGCATCAAGCATATTCTTAAAAAGCACCTTAAATTTTATAAGGTAAGGCACCGATTGAAACTCAATATCCGAGTTCGTCAGCATACTTTGATTGAATATTACCAAGCTAAAATGGTGTCCGATGACCTCCCAGACATTCAAGATGCAGGCTTAAAAATCTTTTCTCAATTCGAAGAGGATGGATTGCTTCTTTATGTTTTTTCATTAATTGGAATGACGAATCGAACGTTTATTGAATTTGGATCGGATGATGGCATCAACAGTAACTCCGCGAATTTGTATTACCATCATGAATTCCACGGACTATTCATGGACGGGAATCCACATGCACTTCATAGAGGGTCCTACTTCTTTGACAAATACCGAAATGCCAAAAAAGTGCCGCCTGTATTTAAAGAGGCGATGATTACCGCTGAGAACATTAACGAGTTGATCGAATCGGCTGGATTCGAAGGAGAAATCGGTCTTTTATCAATCGATATTGACGGAAATGATTACTGGGTTTGGAAGGCAATTGAAGTTGTCTCTCCACAAGTGGTTATTATTGAAACGCACAACGAATTTGGAATGAACGACATCGTTGTTCCTTACGATCCTGATTATTTCTATCCTGGAAAACATCCTGATTATCATGGAGCTTCTCCTGTCGCAATGACGAAATTGGCCAAGAAAAAAGGATACCGTTTGGTAGGCGCAAATGAGCTTGGATTCAATTTCATCTATGTTCGCGAAGATCTTGTTCCAAACGAACTTCCTGAAGTTTCAGTAGAATCTTTATTGACGCATCCTTCTAATACGGAAGCTCAGGCGCGGTTTGAATCGATTAAAGATTGGGATTACGTTACTGAGTAGTTTTTAGCTTGAATACTAACAGTACTCAATGAAAACACTATCCCAAAATGTATTTGCGAAGGTCTGGGAACATTGAAAAGTCAAATTAAAACGACAATTTAGCTGCAAACCTATAACAAAAGGCTCAAAATCACATTTAAGAAAGCCAACATGAGATCTCTATTTTACACTTTAGCAATACTATTTCTGTTTTGTAAAATTACAATTGGGCAAGTTGGAGCCAGTATTTTTGATGATTCTAAAATACACACAATATCTATCAATTCTCTGGATAGGATTAAATATGAGGAGTTCCATGATGAACTTTTTAGAGTATACAAGTCTGATCTGAAAAATAACACCTCTGATAAAACGTATACAGCAGCTTCTGTTGTTATTGATAGTTTTACAATTGACACAATTGGACTTCGATATAAAGGCCAATCTACTTTTAAAGGACTACCTGCAAATGGAAAATATTCTTTTAAGATAGACTTCAATGAATTTATTCTAGGACAAAAATTTGATGGGTTAAAAAAACTCAGCCTGAATAACAATAGATTGGATGTAACCTGTATGCGCAATAAGTTAGCCTTGGAATCAATGATGCGTATGGGAATTGAAGCTCCTCGAACTTCCTACGCTAAAGTCTTTGTTAATGGTGCAAATAGGGGATTATATCTACTAGTAGAACAGGTAGACGAAATATTTGTCAATCAGAGATTTTCTTCAGATTCTACCGGATTTTTATACGATGTAAATGGTTGGACAGGCGGCCCTCAGGTTGCACCAACTCCATCCAATCTAGAAAAGCAACTTTTGCCGAAAACAAGAAGAGACGAAAATAATTATCAGAGCATTATTGATGTCTGGAACATTACAAATGAAACGCCGGATTCGTTATTTTATGATGTAGTCAGTGAGGTTTACGATTATGATAATTTCATAAGGCAAATGGCTGTTCAAACCTTTGTCGGCGACAGAGACCATTATTGTGTTTCAGGATCAAATCATTACTTATATCAAAACCCTAAATCGGGTAAATTTGTTATGATACCTTGGGATTACGATCTCAGCTGGATTAAAGACTGGTACGGTGGTGATTATTTAAATATTCGAAATCCAGTTACATGGTCGGACTGCAGTGAGCATCAAAACTCTGTATACGCAACAAAAATGCTGAACGTTCCTGAAATTACGAACAAGTATCATCACGCCCTATGTGAAGTTCTAAACCATGGTTTTGATAGCCTTTGGGTGGAAGAACGGATCAATACCTTATCTGCATTAATTGGAAAAGAAGTAGTCAATGATCCTGTTCATTTTGCACAGTTCGATGATTTTGAATATCAACTCGACAATAGCTACACATTTATAAGCTATAGGTCATATATAGATCCACACGTTTTTCACGGAATGAGAAACCTAATAAGACATCGTTATGCTGATGTAAGAGATGCATTGCGCGAAGCTGGGTATGATTGTCATTACCAAAAAAGGGAGTAGTATAAAACTGAGCTCTCCTAATATATATCCTACTGCTTGTACATCTTTTTTTTCTGACATTCTTGGCTTAATATAGAGTTAAACAAACTATTTGACCGTTGAGTCAAAGTTAATAGTCAATTGATTAAAATACAATACGTATTAATACACAATATAATCAAGATGCAACTCATTGCTTGTATTGGAGAAATATTAAAATGAGATCATCCAATATTTAATGTCCAGAACAAAAGAATAATTAATCTTAATTATCAATAGTCTCTTGTAAATTTCTAATAATACTCCTTTCCAGGATTCATTATTCTCGTTTGATGTCGAATTGATTCTTGGTGAATTGCATCCATTACTTTCCGCACAAATTGAGACGTCAAATTGTAATCGTCGCTGTGTTCCAATCTAGAATTGATAATTTTTTTCCAATGTTCTTCTTGCAGAATCGTAATATTATTTTCTCTTTTCAATTGACCAACTTCTTCGCTTAAGAGCATTCGTTCACTCAATAAATCAAACAATCTATCATCCAAAGATCCAACGCGCGAACGGATATCATCGATTTTCCCTGCTATGTCAATTGATACTTCGTGCGATCTTAAAATCAATTGATCCATCATTTCTGACCAACGCTTTGGTGTAACTTGTTGCGCTGCGTCCGACAATGCGTTATCTGGATCTGGATGCGATTCGATCATCAATCCATCAAAATTCAAATCCATCGCTTTTTGACTTACTTCCAAAAGTAAATCGCGATTTCCAGTGATATGACTTGGATCACAAATGATTTTTGTCTCAGGTCTACGTTCTTTCAAGGCAATTGGAATTTCCCAACTCGGAACATTTCTATATTTTGGATGATTGTAGACTGAAAAACCTCTGTGAATTCCGGACAAATCTGTTAGTCCAGCAGTTTCGAATCGTTCAAACGCTCCCAACCACAATGACAAATCCGGATTGACTGGATTCTTAATCATTACAGGGATATTTGTGCCTCTGATAGCATCCGCAATCTCCTGAACGGTGAAAGGATTTACAGTTGTTCTGGCTCCAATCCACAGGATATCAACACCGGCCTTCAATGCCATTTCAACGTGTTTTGCGTTCGCAACTTCCGTAGTTACTTTCAAGCCCGTTTCTTTCCCTGCATTTACGAGCCATTCCAATCCAACTTCCCCTACTCCTTCGAACGAATTTGGACGCGTACGTGGCTTCCAAATCCCAGCTCTTAATGCATGAATTTTACCTGTTGCTTTTAAGTCCAAGGCCGTTTGTAAAACCTGCTCTTCACTTTCTGCACTGCACGGCCCTGAAATTTGCACAGGACGTTCGTATAGATCTAACCAGCTCATAATTTTTATTATTTAATTCAATTTCAAATCGCATTAAATTGGTTCTTTAAAGGTATTCAATTGTTCACTGACCCCCCCTTTATTTTGCATAAAAAAGTCTCTCTCAGTTAAACCGAGAGAGACTTTTATTTTAAATATGTCAATTTCTTCCCAGCTAGTAAAATATAGTTGACCACCAAAGAATGAATTTATTTTGAATTTGTATTTTCATTGATGCAAATCTTTCACATTATTTAATTCAAATCCTAATCATCTCGAAAAAAAGTGAATTCATTCGGCTTCTAGCTCTGAAGGCCACAGGGTTCATTTGCACCGGAACACAGCTCCAATGAAACTTTCACGACTTTATGCATCCTCGATTAAAACCAAACACAACATTTTTTTACCGCAGAGAGACAAAAGCATAAGTGAAGAGTATCTATTTAGCCGCTATTTTTTACTGATGGCAAAATTCAAACCTTTTAAAAAGACGAAACGAGAGAGGTTCAGTTGAATTCAAAAATCTGTTGACGGAGCAATAATTGGATCGGTATATTTGAATGCCTTAAAGATGAATAAGGAAGTGGAATATTTGAAATCAATTCTATAACCCCACACATATTCATCACTCTAAGACTTTTAAATAAATAATATGAATATTTATACGTTTGTTTATGGGCTGATTCAATTGATTTGGTAGTATCTTTGTCACCTAATAAAATTGATAATGGAGAAAGAGATTAGAGGTAAAGTCCAATGGTCACATGAAATAGGGTTTGTTTTAATACACCTCAGTCCACTGTTGATTTTTGTGACTGGAGGAACTTTTGTGGATTGGATGATTTGTCTGATTCTCTATTTTGGAAGAATGTTTTTCGTAACGGCTGGATACCACCGTTATTTTGCACACAAGACTTATAAAACATCACGCCTTTTTCAATTTATCATTGCGTTTTTTGCTCAGACATCGCTTCAAAAAGGAGCATTGTGGTGGGCTTCATCACATCGCGGTCATCACAAGCATAGTGATACTCCACCGGATCCGCATTCGAACAGAATTTATGGTTTTTGGTATTCTCACATTGGTTGGATTATCGGACCTGACTTTAAGAAAACACATTACGACAAAATAAAGGACTTCTCTAAGTTCCCTGAACTTGTTTGGTTGAATAAAGCTCACCTCATTCCGCCCTTATTTTTAATGATTGTTGTTTTCTTTGTTGGCGGTTATTTCAATGCAGGAAGTGTTTCGGGAATTGTTCAACATGGATGGTCAAGTTTGGTTATTGGTTTCTTTACAAGTACGGTAATTCTATTGCATGGAACTTTTACTATTAACTCATTGACCCATATGATTGGTTCGAAACGTTATAAGAGTAATGATGAATCAAGAAATAACTTTTTTCTCGCTATTATAACCATGGGTGAAGGGTGGCATAACAATCATCACTATTATCAATCAAGTGTCCGTCAAGGATTCTATTGGTGGGAAATAGATTGTACATTCTATATTTTAAAAATGATGTCTTGGGTTGGATTGGTCTGGGATCTTCGACCTATCCCGAAAAACTTTAGAGATGCAAGAAGTCTGGAAGAAGTAAAGCATTCATCTTTATAAACAGCAACCATTAAATGATCTCATTTTTTCGTTATTTGTTCATGATCCTATGGACAATATTTTGTATCAGCCTAAGCTTGGTACTAATGCTCATTCTTTTTAACAGGTCTATTCCGTTGAAAATGGCAAGAACGTTTTGGTCTTCAGGTGTTTTAAAACTTGCGGGGGTTCAATCAATATCGACAGTAGGGTTAGATAATATTAATTTAGAGAAAACATATGTTGTTGCCTCCAATCATCTTTCTTATTTAGATATCCCACTTCTTTGTAAAGTCTTGCCGTTCAATCTCTATTTCGTGGCAAAAAAGCAAATCAAAAGTGTTCCTTTTTTAGGATGGTACATGATGCTAACAGGGATGTTCTTCATTGATAGAAAAAACAAGAATAAAACCATGGAAAGTTTTACTTCTGTTGGGAAACGAATAAAAGAGGGAAAAAGTATCTTAATTTTTCCTGAAGGAACAAGAAGTAAAACGGGATCTATTGGAGAGTTAAAAAAAGGAGCATTTGTTCTTGCGTCAAAAGCTGGAGTGGGTATTCTTCCAATAAAAATTACAGGAACAGGTAAAATATGGAACGTTAAACATGGGACTCTTAAGCCTGGTAATGTTACTGTTGAAATATTGAAAAGTTTGCCGACAAGTAGCGTTCAAAGTCTAGCTTTGAATACGAAAATTGCCCTTACAAATGCCTAGATAGAGTTACCGCTTGATCATTCGAACCGCTCCGACATGCTCTCTTGCGATAACATTAACGAAATACACCAATAATTTGAACAATTCAATTGATCAAACCTATTTTTTTCAATTAACCTTCCGGTAACAACAGTCACTGTGACTTGAACCTCAGGACCTTACAGATCAAATTTCACTGTAAATATTCCTGAAGTAGGGCTTGGATATAGACTCCAATTTCAATCAAAATGATTTTCATTAATGCTAACGCTCGTGGGTGTAAAACAAATTGAGGGGTCGCTGTACCATCTTGTTGTTACAATCACAACATATCCTCAGTTGGCGTAAATTATTGTCCAGTTTCGCCTACAATAGGTTAACCATCTACGTAATTGATCCATTAATCTTTCGTACTTCCGTTAAGATGTTGTTGGCATCAAATAACCCATCCGATTCGTAGTTATTTAGTAGGCTATTTCTTTTAGAAATAAAGGAGGTTACAAAATTGATATTCTCCATTTTTATTCTCATCTATTTTGTATTGAAAGCTCCCTATTCTTGTTAACCTAAAATAAATCACTCTTTCTTTTCGCTACAAATAAGGCCCCTTTAAGTTTTCTTTTTCACACCTGGGATAAAATCTTTTAAATAGAATGGTTCCCAATAGGCAACATCTACGAAATTTTCATCTTGGAATTTTTGATAGGCCAATTGTACTTGCCCTTTTGCCGAAGACTTAATAGTCTTATCAATAGAACAGTTGCGTCCTCCCCAAATTTCAATCAATTTTTCCGCCCCGTCACCGAAATAAACGAAGGGCTCAAAGTTGCGGTATGAATCTTCATCGATGATGTCTGCGGTAATTTCTTTTAATGCCACTGCGCTTTCATTAACGAATAAGTTGTATGCTTCCATTCGTCGTGCATCTATCAAGGCACATAAATTTGTATCTAAGTGCGTTTTTTTGGCTTGTTCTGTCAATGATGTCAAAGCATCAATTGCGATAAGCGGAATTTTCAAAGCGTAACAAAGTCCTTTTGCTGTTGCTGCTCCAATTCTCAACCCTGTATAAGAGCCAGGACCGCTTGCCACAGAAATTGCTGCAAGATCTTTCAGTTCGATATTGGCTGCTGCAATAACATCTTGAACAAAAATCGTGAGGTTCTCACCGTGAGAGTAGCCGTCTTCTTCAAGTTCTTTGATCGCTAAGAGTTCGCCATTATTTGACACAGCAACAGAACATACTTTTGTTGCGGTTTCTAAATGTAAAATATAACCCATTAGATATCTTTCTCCGCATTTGCTGGATCGTCCCAATTTTTAGGATTGACACAGAAATCATGTTCTAATTCCAGCACTGCACCAACTGTTTTGTATTTGAACCAATTTTTTTCCCAAATATAGGCCAAATCAACAGCTTCAGAAGCAACAGTGCCGTCTGATTTTTTGAATTCAACAACAACCTCATAGTAATTCTCATAACCTGTATGACGAACTGCTACAGAAAGAACTTTCACTTTTTCGGGCTTTACCATTGAGCAACATCCGCAGAAGAAATAAATGGATGCCATTTTTTCAATTTTCTCTTTTGCTTGCTCAGCCTGAGTCTTTGTAATGTAAGCCAACTGATCTGCTTTTGAAACAAATGAAATCAATAAGGCAAATGTAAAAATCAATTTTTTCATTCTTGAACTTCTAATTTGAATCCAATTCCATGGATATTTGCTATCTGAATACGTTCGTCTTCCTTGAGATACTTTCGAAGTTTTGTGATAAAAACATCCAAGCTTCTGCCAACGAAATAATCATCCTGTCCCCAAACGCCTGTCAAAACGATTTCTCTCGCAACGACTTGATTTATGAAGCGACACAGAATACTTAAAATCTGAGCTTCTTTCTTGGTTAAGGTCTTTTGAAAATTGGCGTGTTTTAATTCGAAATTGATCGTGTCAAAAATATAGTCACCGATTTTAATTTCAGATGCGTCTTTTTCGTCTGCATTAATATTCACTCGACGTAGCATCGCCGCAACGCGCAATTGAAGCTCTTCTGAATTGAATGGTTTCGTTAAATAATCGTCACCGCCAGATTTAAACCCTTCTACTTTGTCCTCATCATTGGATTTGGCCGAAAGAAATAGAATTGGAATAGTACCGTCAATTTTACGAACATCTTTTGCCAATGAAAAGCCATCTTTCTCCGGCATCATGACATCAAAGATGCAAATGTGAAATGTATCATCATTGAAGCGCTTAAAACCTTCCGCTCCGTCTGCACATAACGTAACGCTATATCCTTCGGATTTCAATTGATCTGAAATGATAAACCCTAAACTGGTATCATCTTCAACAAGTAAGATTTTCGCTTTCATGGGATAGTAAATTCTATACGCTACTAATGTATTAAGAAATCTCTATTCATTTCTTGTTTTGCTTTGAACTAACAAAAAATTAACCAAATAATGATGAGAACACTCTTATAAATATTCACGGAAAGACAATTTTAAAATAAAATTAACTAAACATTGAAAAATGATATTCAACCTATATTTGCTCCATGAAAAAAACATTAAACGCTCTTTTAGGAGCGGCATTTTTAACTTCTTGCATATCTTCCAAATACTATATAGGAGATGACGAAATTGCAGAAAAAAAATATTCAATCAATGGTTGGAACATTTTAAAAGATGGGGCAATAGTTGGAGTATTAACACCAACTGAATGGGAAATCTATAAAAACAATATTGTCCAAGAAATCTCTGTTAAAACAAGCTTCACATCTGACAAATATATGCAGGAAATTGCACGTTTTGTTCATGCTGAATACAAAATTGAAGTTAATGACGATGGAGGGAATTCATTTCCTACCGCTGAAGAAGAATGAATAAAAACAACCCTTTTTAGAAAGCCAATTTCATTTTTTGAAGTTGGCTTTTTTATTCTTAAAATCCTAAGATCTCTGACCTTGCAGGAAATGGGACTATAACAATTTGATAAAGACTAAAAAAACCCGCTTCGGCTAAGCCAAAACGGGTTCAATTTTATTGTTTTTTTCTGCAAATTCCTAGAAATGGAAGTCGATTTGTAATCGATACAATAATTTATCATCTGTAAGAATTCCTGCTCGATCATCTTCCATTTTATATGTTACATCTGCTTGAACTTTCAATGAGTGACCCACTACGTACTTAGAAACTCCAAAAGTATATCGTTGTTCACCATTATCGATGTAATCAAGATGCGGTGTGTAAGACGTATATCTTGCAGCAACTTGCCAGTTGTTTTTCATTAAATAACTAAGGCTGAAATTCAATGAAGAACCTGCCATGACAGAAGCTGATGAAGTTGAATCAGCACTGAAGTGATTGATTACATCTGCATTTCTATTCGCGTATTCCCCCATAACAGCAAAACCTTTGTACTTAAACATCATATCAGCGAAAATCGTCGTTATGTTAGAATTGAAGTGACCATCAGTATTCCCTGCAAAATCATCAACCATATAACTTCCTTGATTACTTCTTGTCTTAACAGCTCTGTCGTTAAAATCATACGTAGCAGCCAAAGATAATTTTGGAGTTTCCTCTCTTTTCATGTCACCTCCAATGTAGTCTCCTTTGCTCGCGAACTTACCAAAAGGCAATATCTCTATACGACCTGTGTATTGAAGTCCGCCGTAATTGTTTTGAACTAAATTTCTTCCTTCACCTTGAGATACAGAAAATATTTCGCGAATTGTAAATTTCTTGCTTTTTCCCAAAACAGTGCGGTGATGCAATTGCATTCCCATATCACGGTCAATATTGAAATACGAGTTTAACATTGAACGATCAACGAATTCCATATTAGCGGAAGAAATAACACGCTCTCTGTTTCCTGGAAGTTTTGTTTGACCCGCCCAGAGAACAAAATTTTCATAAAAATTCCATTTTAAAACGGCATCCAATATCATTTTTGGCGCTTGATTTGTTGTTGCATCTGCCTTCCCCAAATCTTTATTCGAAAGACCCAATTCAATTTTGTATTTCAATTTTGGTGAAAAAATATGCCCTCCAAACTTCAAACGAGATCTACGAATTAAGAACGAAGATGTTCCAGGCATAACACCTTCTACGTCGTTAATTCTATTCTCTCCTGCATATAAAGATTGAACTCTCAATCCAAACTTCATACTCCAAGATCCATCCTTAGATACTACGTTATACAAACCTTTTCCGAACTTCGTGCTTACTGTATCCTGTCCGAATGATACTGCTGAAAGCATCAATAATGCTACTACTAATAATGACTTCTTCATCTACCTACTTATTTAAAATTGTGGTACTTAACTTGGTACAAATATGAATAGATTTAACACTCAATTAACATTAACAACAATCACTTAACGTAAGCTTAACTTTTATGAATTTGTTAACATTAGCTTAATGTTGGAAATAGTTATTTATTCATTTGAATAAAATACTTTCGTGTTATAAATAGAAAAAACAAAAGACCACATGTTTAAGAAACTCCATGTTTTAACCTTCATCCTATTAGCGTTTACGTTTAACGGATTATCGCAAGACTCCATTGTTGACAATACATCGTTTAGTGAATTTAAATCTTCCATCTTTAAGAACGATAAAGACGACAAAAAGGAAGCAATTGAAGAAGGCTCAGTAACACTTAGCTGGAAATCAGAAGTTTCAGGAGAGGACATTAAAATCCGATACCGTGCTGAAGGAACGGACAAATGGAACTATACGAAAGCATTTTCATCAGACTTAACATCACTTGAACTTTTAAAATTAAAGGAAAATGTTTTCTTTGAATGGCAAATTGGTTCAAAAGGAAACTGGACTTCCACGCAGGAGTTTCATTCTTTGGGATTACACCTTTTCAAAAACTTCACTGCTGTAGGCGGTCCAGAGTTGGCTAAACTAACTTGGAGTATTGACTACGACATAGCTACCAAATTAAAAGACAGAGACATTCAAGTAGTTATCCAATATCAGAACGACATCGCGAAAAGACGCGATAAGCAAGGCGTTGAAGGTGGAGGATGGGAACATTCAGAACCATTCTCTATTAGAGAAACTAAATTCGAATTAGAAAACTTGAATGGTCACGACAAGTACCAATTTAAAATCGGATTTGCGCCATTTGGAGAGACTGCCAAATTAATGGAAGACAAGGATCAAATGATTTGGTCTAAGAAAGCAAAAACAAAAACGAAACGTGGTTGGGGTATTACTAAGCTTCTAATGTTGATTGGAGCATTGGCCTTCTTTATTTTCGGAATGAAATTAATGAGTGAAGGCTTGCAACAGGCAGCAGGGGCAAGATTGCGCTCAATGCTTGGTTCAATTACCTCTAACAGATTTAAAGGTGTATTCACAGGATTTGGAATTACATCTATAGTTCAATCATCATCAGTGACTACTGTAATGACTGTAAGTTTCGTAAACGCTGGATTGATGACACTTCGCCAATCGGCAGGTGTTATGATGGGAGCAAACATTGGAACAACTATTACAGCTTGGATCATTGTCGTTTTAGGATTTAAATTAAGTGTTTCTGACTATGCATTTATGATTATTGCATTGGCCGCTCCATTATTGTTTATTTCAAAAGGAAAAGCTAGAGCATGGGTAACGGCTATTTTTGGTTTCTGTATTTTATTTATGGGGTTAGATGCATTAAAAGACACCGTGCCTTCATTAGATGCAGATTCACCGATTGTAGCATTCTTTATTGACTTTAAGAATGCTTGGTATGGTCCTGTAATGTTTGTTTTCCTTGGAGCTTTAGTAACTGTAGTTATTCAGTCTTCATCTGCCGCAATGGCATTAACGCTTGCAATGGTAGCAGCGGGAACGATTCCTTTCGAAGTTGCTTGTGCAATGGTACTTGGTGAGAATATCGGAACAACAATTACAGCTGAGCTTGCATCACTAATTGCAAATGTTCATGCCAAGCGATCAGCCCGAATACACTCGATGTTTAATATTATTGGTGTGGGTTGGATGCTTCTAATATTCCCTTGGTTCATTGACGGACTTGCAGGTTTTGTAAGTGGTGATCCTTATAAAGATGCGGCAGTAGCAGCAACAGCAATTGCATTGTTCCACACAGTATTTAATACATTAAACGTACTGTTATTGATCGGATTCGTTCCTCAATTGGTGAGTATTGCTGAAAAAACAGTTAAATCAAAAGGTGAATCTGACGAGGAATTCAAATTAGATTTCATTGATGGGCCATTAGGTTCTACAGCTGAGCTCAATATTTTAGAGGCTAAGAAAGAGGTTGCTAAGTTTGGTAATATCACTGCTAAAATGATCAAGTTCGTTGAAACTCATTTAAACTCTTCTGATCGTAAATTGAAAAACAAAATGCTTACTAAGATTGATAAATACGAGGACATTACAGATCGTGTTGAAATCGAAATTGCGGATTACCTTGGTAAAACAGCTCGATTGGAAATGAGCATTGAGGCGTCGACAAGCATGAGAGGAATGTTAAATATTACGACTGACCTTGAACGAATCGGAGATATCTTCTACCAAATAGGTAAAACTCTTGAACGTAAAGACAACGATAAAACATATTTCACTCCAGAACAACGCAATGGATTGAACAGAATGATTGCTGCTGTTGATGATGCATTCGAAATAATGAATGACAACCTTAATTCTGAATACGGAACGATTAGTTTAGATAAAGCAATCCAACAAGAGAAAGCGATTAATAAGCTTAGAGATGATTTAAGAAAAGAACACTTAATGCAATTGGGTACTGGTGAAAACATGGATAATGCCCTTCTTTATAGCAATGTATTCTCTTCACTTGAAAAAGTAGGTGATCACATTATCAATGTTTCTGAGCACGTTGCTGATAAAAACGTTGATTAAAATTTAGAATAAATTAATATTAAGGGTCTCATCACGGTTAAACCGAGGTCGAGGCCCTTTTTTCGCGAATAAATATGACAAAAAAGAAAGGAAATTTAAAAGAAATAGCACTCGTTTTTTTTAGAATGGGGTGTTTCGCTTTCGGTGGCCCAGCAGCGCACATTGCTATGATGGATGAGGAAATCATTCAGAAAAGAAAATGGATGAGCCGACAACATTTCTTGGATTTAATTGGAGCTACGAATTTAATCCCAGGACCGAACTCCACAGAAATGACCATGCACAGTGGGCACGAGCGTGGTGGAATCCCAGGACTATTCGTCGCTGGAATAGCATTCATTTTACCGGCAGTAGTAATCACGGGATTTCTAGCGTACTTGTATGTTGAATATGGGTCTTTACCTGACGTTAAACCTTTTATCACAGGAATTAAACCTGCAGTATTAGCTGTGATCGCTGGAGCGATCCTGAAGCTTGGCAAGAAAGCACTGAAGAGTTGGGAGTTGGGTGTTTTAGGAGGACTAGTCGTGATTACGAGTCTCATGCCCAATACAAACGAAGTTCTCGTTTTACTATGCGCAGGTCTGCTTGGAGCTTTCTATTTCTACTTTAAGAATAACTTAAATAGCAAATCAAAAGGCGATGGAAAAAAAATGTTCGCATTTGGTCTTTTGGCCGTTCCTTCGTCTATAGGATCAAAAGTTTTGGCAACAACGATCTTCTGGAAGTTCCTTAAGGTCGGTGCAATCTTGTATGGAAGTGGATATGTTCTTTTTGCCTATTTAGATGCTGAATTGGTCGAAACAGGTCTATTATCGCGTCAAGAGTTAATGGATGCAATTGCAGTAGGTCAGTTTACGCCTGGGCCGGTTCTTTCAACCGCGACATTCATTGGGTATCAACTGGGTGGTTTTGGAGGAGCCTTAGCAGCGAGTGCTGGAATTTTCCTGCCATCGTTCTTGTTCGTTTTGCTTTTGAATCCGTTGATTCCAAAAATGAGACAATCTAAATTCTTAAGTGGATTCCTTGATTCTGTAAATATAGCCGCCGTGGGAATTATGCTGGCCGTGTTGGTTGGAATGGGACAAGAATCGGTCTTTGGATGGAGAACAGGAGTTATCGCAGCAATAAGTTGCTTCTTCACCTTTGGTCCATGGAAATTGAATGCGATGTGGATTATTCTTGGAGGTTCGGTATTGGGATTTTTACTCTTTAAAATATAGGTGCAAAAAAGAACGAGAGCTAAAGACGGGCGTCTCAAACTCTCGTTACACTAATCAACCTAACCTACTACTACGTATCCAAAGTTAAACGAACTTTTCACATTGCAATAACAAATGATTGCTTTTTTTTCAATCGGTACTTTTTATGATTACACAAATTACTTACGACTTGTGCACGGCATAAAAAGAAATCAATTTTCAATACCCCAGCAAAGTCCCATAAAACAAGGGGCCTTGAAACTTAAACCGTTTAGTAAAACATTTTTTCAGTTTAGAGTCGACAATTTGAGATTCCAATATTAGGTATAAATTGTTATCTTAACACAACCAAAAAACACAAAATAATCGATGAAAACAATTCTCATAATTGACGACGAAGATGATATTAGGGAGATTCTTGATTACAATATGCGCAAAGAAGGGTTCAATGTTTTGCAAGCTTCAAATGGCAAAGAGGGGATTAAAATGGTTGAGAAACACAGTCCAGATTTAATTGTATTGGATGTAATGATGCCCGAGATGGATGGAATTGAGGTCTGCGAGCAAATTCGGCTTTTACCCAATACAGAAAACATTCGAATCTGTTTTCTTACAGCCCGGAGTGAAGATTATAGCCAGATTGCTGGCTTCGATGCCGGAGGAGATGATTATGTTACGAAGCCAATAAAGCCAAAAGTTATCATTAGTCGTATTAAGGCTATACTTCGAAGAGATGATTCAAGAAGTCAAGAGAAGACTGACAATACATCGAGTATAATAATAGACAGAGAACGCTATGTTGTTATTCAAAACGGCAAAGACATTCAACTTCCGCGAAAAGAGTTCGAATTATTAGCGCTTCTCGTTTCTAAACCTGGAAACGTCTTTGAGCGCGACTTGATTTTGGATACGGTTTGGGGAACAGCTATAGTGGTTGGAAACAGAACAATCGATGTACACATTCGAAAACTTAGAGAAAAAATAGGAGATAACTATATACAAACGGTAAAGGGTATTGGATATAAATTCAATGATTTATTACTAACAAAAAAAGATTTCAAATGAAGTCCTTTTTTGTTAGTAAATTCTAGTATAGTTAGTTCTTTTTCTTGTCGGACTTTTTACTTTTCTTATCCTTATTACCCACAATTAAGTACGAAACAGAACCACTGATTGTCATCCCTCTATTGTAATAATCATAAATCTGGCTTTCGGCACCGTAAGACTCGTAATGCTTTTGCCTAACACTCATAAGTAAATTATTCGCTGTTAAACTTCCTGTCCAGTTTCCGTTACTTCCAAAGGTCTTAGAAGCCTTAAAGTATAAGCTATGAAACGACTGCTCATAAACATCAGGTAAGCTTCCAATGCCTATAATAGCAAGTTTCTTTCCTTGCACATTGTAACTCAGGTTAACCGTCCAACCTAAAGTATCCTTGTAAGTAAGAAAGGCATTTACCATGAAAGGAGATTGACCGTTCATTGGTCTAAAGTTGCCTATTTCTTCATCTTCTCTCGCATTTGCTTCTCTAATTTCCTTTTCAGTTAAAGTTGTCGTTCCAGTTGTGATTTGAACTTCTCTCATGTCAATTCTCGATTTTACATAAGTAAAGTTAGTTCCTAAGATCAATCCCATTTTTTCCTGACGCTTTTTATCAAACACCAACGATTTTCTTAATTCAATCTCAAATCCTAAAACATCCGCCGTCCCTGCATTCAAAGGTTGGATTTCGTTAGGTGCTGAATTAAACGCTACCAATTCGATTGGGTTATTAAAACGCTTGTAAAATGCACTTGCTGAGACAAGCTCAACATTCCCAAAGAAATGTTCCCATCTTACATCAATGTTATGCACTGTTGTTTGTAAAAGATCGATGTTTCCATTAAATGTACGTCCTTGAATTGGATCGTAAATCTGCGCAATTGACTTTTCCTTAAACGAAGGTCGAGCTAATGTCATGAAATAGGCCCCTCTCAAATTTGTCGTTCGCTTGTTACGGGTTGAATCCGATTTTCGCTCCATTTGATAAACCAAGTTAATCGATGGCAATACATTCCATTCATCTAGTACAATTTCATTGTCATAAAAAACTGTTCCATTGTTATTCTGCCCCCTATACCAATTCGTTACTTTTTCAACGCGCGCTCCATATGTCGCTTTTAATTTTTCGCTGATTGGGAAAACATGCAATGCATACAA